>CAVYRP010000001.1:0-41990 GCA_963770945.1 uncultured Bacteroidota bacterium
CAACCGATGCAAACGGATATTTTTTAATCGGCAATGCCGGCGTACCGGGCGTGGATATGACATTCGCGGATAACACACTTCAAAATGGAGCTGATGCGGTAGCTTTGTATGTAGCCGATGGTGCCGATTTCCCGAGCGGCACTGCAGTAACAACAACAGACCTGGTTGATGCTGTAGTTTACGATTCGGATGACGCAGATGATGCCGGATTGCTGGTATTACTGAACGGCAGTGAGCCGCAATTAAATGAGAACGGCAGAGGTGATATAGAGAACCATTCATTACAAAGAATTCCAAACGGCAGCGGCGGATATAGAAATACATCGTCATATATCGCGGAAACTCCGACTCCAAAAGCACAGAATATTACTCTATCAATAATGACAGTGGAGGGAAATTCAACTTTAATCAATGACGGAGATGTTACACCCGGATGCCGCCGATCATACACTCTTTACTAATATTGCCGTTAACGGCGCGAATACAACGAGAACTTACACGATTAGAAACTCGGGACTGCTCACACTGAATATTGACAGTATCAGAATTTCAGGCACACATAAGGATGATTATTCGGTAACAACGCCGCCGGCAGCGACGGTCGCAGCGAGCGGCAGTACAACTTTTACCGTTACTTTCAATCCTTCGGCTGCCGGATCGAGAGCAGCAGCGATAAATATTTATAATAACGATGCCGATAGAACTCCGTATAATTTTGATATAACCGGGGATGGATTGATTCCCCAGATGGTTATATCGGGCAACGGATTAAATATTACCAATAGAGATACAATCTCTTCAACGACGGATGATACGGATTTCGGCGCGACAAATTTAGCGACAGGTGAAGTAATACACACATTCACGATTACCAATAACGGATTAGTGGCGTTAAATTTATCAGGTTCGACACCATTCGTAACTTTGACAGGGGATACAAGCGATTTTACATTAATAAATGTACCTGCTACTCCGGTAGCAAGCGGCGGAGGAACTACAACGTTTAGAATAAAATTCGATCCGACGGTTATGGGAATAAGAAAAGCAAAAGTATCGATAGGCAGCGATGATATTGATGATAATCCATACATGTTCGGTATCCAGGGCACCGGTGGAAGTTATGCAGAGATAGCGGTTGAATACCAAGGAGTGGAAATTGTTGACGGAGATGCGACACCTGTAACGGCAGATGGAACAGATTTCGGACAGGATCATTTTAATGTACCGGAATATTCGCCGGAACATACATTCCGGATAATAAACCTCGGGTCTGCGGCATTAAATCTCGGAGGAACACCGCGGGTAACTGTTGCCGGAGCGGATTTCAGTCTAACACAGGATGCACCGCCGAGTATAGCAGCAGGCGATACCGCGGAATTTAAGGTGAAGTTTGCCGCAACTGTTGCAGCGGTACGAAACGGAACTGTAAGTATCATAAATAACGACAGCGGGGAAAATCCGTATAATTTTTCAATAACTGGAACAGGTTACAACGGATCACTGATGATCGTTCGTGGTGGAAGTCCATTAATAGATATTGAAGATGGAGACACTACAACAAGCACAGCAGACGATACTGATTTTGGCGGGACAGCGGTTGACGGCGGAACAATCACGAAAACATTTGAAATAACTAACTGGGGCAGCGGGGCATTGAATTTAACCGGAACACCGGTTGTAACAATCATAGGTGCCGATGCATCGGATTTCACAATTCCCATTCAACCGGGAACTCCGGTGGCATCAGGCAGCAGCCGGACATTTGACATAATATTTAATCCCGGTGCACCGGGATTAAGAACAGCCGCAGTAAGCATAAGCAGCAATGATCCGAACCGTAATCCGTACAATTTCAGTATTCAGGGAACTGGAACCGCGCCTGAAATCAATGTTCAGGGAAATAGTAGAACTATTGCCGACGGCGATGCAACGCCTTCCGCTGCCGATCATACGGATTTTGGGGCGGTCAATATATCTTCGGCAACAGTGGTAAGAACATTTACAATACAAAATACCGGCGCTTCGACGTTATCATTGACAGGTGCATCGCCTTATGTAACTATCGGCGGTACCAATGCTGCCGATTTCAGTATTACAGCTATTCCAGCTGCATCAATTATGGCAGGAGATTCGACTACTTTCCGGATCACATTCGATCCTTCCGCCGCAGGAACACGCTCGGCATCTATTTCGATAGCAAATGATGACAGCAACGAGAACCCGTATAATTTCGATATAAAGGGAATGGGATTCGAAATTGGTGTTCCGTTGGCTCAAGCCGATTCGATATCTTTTTCAAATCCGGGAGCTGCAAAAATAAGTTTAAGCTGGATGCGCGGCGACGGTAAATATTGTGCGGTTTTCGTTAAGCAGGATACAAGCGGCACGGCGTCACCTGTTGATGACATTCTTTATTTAGCGGATCCTGCTTATGGAAGAGGCGGCCAGATAGGCGCAACAGGATGGTACTGTGTTTATAACGGTACAGGAACAACGGTAACAGTTACAAAGTTAATACCGGGTGCTTCTTATACCGCAATGGTATGTGAGTACAATGAAAACTCAGGATCGGCCAGGTATAATAAATCGACATCGATTAATAATCCGCTGATTGGATCAACACGCAGTCTTGTAATCAATGAGATTGACAGTGATACACCGGGTGCGGATAAAGCGGAGTTCATCGAATTATACGACGGCGGTGCCGGCAATACTCCTCTTGATTATTTAACAGTTGTACTCTTTGACGGATCGACAGATGCGAGTTACAATCGTTTTGACCTTGATGGCGAGACTACCAATGCCGAAGGCTATTTTCTTATAGGCAATGTCAATATGCCCGGTGCAGATGTGACATTTGCCGACAACAGCCTGCAGAACGAAGCAGATGCTGTGGCTTTGTATGTTGCCGATGGTGCAAACTTCCCCAATGGTACGGAGGTTTCGACGATCGGACTTGTAGATGCTATTGTCTATGATGCCGGACAGGCAGATGATTCGGGATTATTGACTTTGCTCAATGGAAGTCAGCCGCAGGTGAATGAGAATGCGAGGTCAAATTCAGCGAACCATTCATTACAGAGGATACCCAACGGCAGCGGCGGTTATCGAAACACTTCGGCTTATGCCGCCGAGGTGCCTACTCCAAAAGCTAAGAATGTAGTCCTGTCTGTTATTACTGTTGAAGGTAATTCGACTTTAATTGCAGACGGTGATATGATTCCCGACGCTGCAGACCATACGTTGTTTAACAGCACGGCGGTAAACGGCGAAACTTCTACACGGACATATACAATCAAAAATGGTTTGAATTTACTCGCCAGCTTATTAATTGATAGTATAAAGATAAATGGAACTAATAGTAATGATTTTGCCATAACGACAAATCCGTCGGCATCGGTTGTATCAGGCGGAAGCACTACCTTTGTTGTTTCGTTTGATCCTGCGTCAAGAGGAAACAGGGCAGCCGTCATAAATATATACAACAACGATGCAGATAGATCGCCGTATAAATTCAGCATACAGGGGATAGGTGTCTCGACCGTGACATTCACAGACGGGAGCAAATTCACGCAGCATGTCATACCCGGCGATACAAGTCAGGTGCTGGGGCGGTTCCGGCTGATGAGTGATGAAAGCGGTGTGTCGCTTACGAGTATTTCAATTAAGCTCACAGGAACACGTACCGGGTTAAGCAATTTGAAATTATGGTCGTCCGCGGATACGACGTTCAGAGATGATATACAATTGAATTCTACAATAGCAGTCGATCCGGGAAAAGACAGTATCATAACATTTAAAAATTTTGTAAGCGTAGTAGATACAGGCGGAGTATATTATTTCCTTACGGCCGATATTGCAGTCAACGCAACAGGCAAAGTTCAGGGAGTAATTATACACAACGGCAGTTTAGCACTTGAAGGCGGGATAATTACGGGAAGCATTAATAACGCAGTTCTTTCCGACGGAGGTTCGTTAGTGCCGACCGGAATAGCGGCGGCAGGAGGTATTCCGAGGGAGTTTTCACTCAAACAGAATTATCCGAATCCGTTTAATCCGGTTACGACTATATCATTTGCATTACCTTCAAAAGTGCTTGTGACATTGAAAATATATGATTTGATAGGCAGGGAGGTAGCTGTTCTTGCCTCAGAAGAGTTACCGGCAGGCACATATACACGCCAATGGAATGCGGCAAATATGTCAAGCGGAATATATTTCTATCGATTGCAGGCCGGTAATTTTATTGCTACGAAAAAGCTTGTGTTACTGAAATAGTATCATTTGATACCAAGGTTTTTTACCTTTTCTCCCGGCTGCTTCTATTTAATAGGCAGCGGGAGAGAAGGAATGACTATTGCTGTCTTTGCTTCTTCAGAAGAACAGTCTTACATTAATTCCATAATTCCTAAAAATAGTGGAATAAATTACAATATCGTTATGCGAATTACGATTCTTTTATTTTTTTTTCTCTTCGCTGCTTTTACTCTTTTGCCCGGTTATCAGTCTGAAGAAGTTCATTTAAAAATAGCTCAAGCGGCTATGGAGCAGGTCGGTGTGACTACCATTTATGCTCCCGGGTACATACGGCTCAGTTATCCCGGAGGAGATATTCCGCGCGAAAGAGGAGTGTGCTCGGATGTTGTAGTCCGTGCATTTCGGGAAATCGGTATCGACCTTCAGAGGGAAGTGTATGAAGATATGAAAAAGCATTTTAAGGAATATCCAAAGTTTTGGAAAATGAAAGCGCCGGATCCAAATATCGATCATCGACGTGTTCCCAATCTTATGAAATTCTTTCAAAGACTCGGAAAAGGCCTTAGACTTGATTCCGAATATAAACCTGGTGATATTGTTGCATGGCAGCTTGAGCATGGTTTGTTTCACATCGGTATTGTCTCGGCAGAAATTGTCAAAGGTGAAAAACAGTATTATTTAATACATAATATCGGCGCCGGTGCTCAAAAGGAAGACGTGCTTCATGAATTTAAAATTATCGGACATTATCGATGGTAATTGCACTTTAGTATAGTTTTCATGAACGCAAATTTATACATATAAGGACTTGCAATGAAAAATATATCTCAAAAATTCTTCAAACTTGGGGTTATGGTTCTTGTGTTCATTCTTTTAGTGAACTCCAATTCCGCTTTTTGTCAGGCGAATAAAGGATGGGCGCACCTGAAGTACTCGATCTTTTTTACTCATGATGATTTGTTAAATCTTTTGTCGGACGATGCTAAATTCAAGAAGACAATGTCGTATTTTGCCCCGATAAAGATTGAGAGGGCATATCTCGAAGGTATTAACCGCGGAGATGAAGATATTACGCTCATGAAGAAAATTTCCGATAGGTTTCATGCTATGAATATAAAAACAGCAGGCGCCATGGTGCCTGTTTCAGAGACCGGACCGATGTGCTATAACGATCCGAAAGACCAGGCAACGCTGGAAAAACGAATGCGGTCGCTCTCTTCAATTTTCGACGAAATCATTCTGGATGACTGGCTCTTCACGATTTGTACCTGCGAAAAATGCTTTGCTGACCGCGGAAATATGAGCTGGGCCGATTACCGGACAAAATTGATTCTTGAAAAATCAAAGCAATTTATTGTCGATCCGGCAAAGAAAGTAAATCCGCGGGTAAAAATCATTATTAAATATCCCAACTGGTATGAAGGGCATAGGCAAAACGGTTACGATGTCTACAATGAAACTCTCCTCTTCGATAAAATGGCAGTCGGAATAGAAACACGTATTTCTGAAATTCAGGACCAGCACATACCGATTTACAGCGGTTATGTATTTCAAAAGTGGTGGGCAAGTGTAGATGCTTCAAAGTGGATCGGTTAATGGCTGGACAATTACGGGATGAAGGGAGGATCGAATTATTATAATGCTCAGGTCTGGCAGGCTGTTATGGCACAAACGCCCGAAATAATTCTCTGGTGCGCGGGTCAGCTTTATCCGCCAAATCCATCGAGTGATGTATATCCTGATTTTATAAAAATGCTGCCGGAGTTTGATAAGGTCGCCGGTATGCTGAAAGGCCCGTCACGCGGAGTCCCGATGTATCTTCCGTACGGATCCACCGGCGAGTATAATATTTTCGGTTATTTAGGAATGATCGGAATTCCGATTACACCTGTCGCAGAATTTCCTGCGAAGAGTCAAAGCGCAATCTTCACATTGCATTCACTTCAGGACACTCAGCTTGCAGATCGAATGATAAAACGCTTAAAGGACGGGCGCGATGTATTTATGACCTGGGCGCTTTGGAAAAAATTAGAGAACAGTGAATTTCATAAAGCGTTCAGTTTAAATCCCAAAGAGGGATCAATCACATCTTCGGAGTTTCGAATACGTGAAGGGTGGACGGATAAAATTGTAAAATCCGATAAACCGGTTACATTTCCGCGGATTGAAACTACGACCTGGCCGTATGTGCGGGATGTAGCAGTTGTTGAAGAGGATTATGATCTGGGCGTGTTTTTAAGAACGCCGTATTTAAACGGGACAATCTATGTTCTTAATGTACCCGATAACAGTTATGACTTGCAGCGGCTTCCGGCTGAAACACTCGATATGATACGCCGCGCATTTGAAAAGGAAATAGGATTTAATTTGCAGAGTCCGGGGAATGTTGCATGTTATTTATTCGGACAAAAGCAGTATGTTCTGTATAATATGGGAAAAACAGAAGCGCCTGTTTCATTGCGGTTCACGCAAAATATTCCAACTGCCGGCTGGCGTGAACTTATCCATGATAAAAAGATTGCAGTAAAAGAAGATACGTCATTTGTACACTTTGACGGTCCGATTTTGAGAAATTTTTCACTTACATTGAAACCACAAGAAATTGCAATTATAGAAGCTCCGTAATTTAATGAATATGATTAGGCCTGTCAAAATCTCCGATGCTGATGCAATATGCCGCATCTACAATAAGTATATAACGGACACAACAATTACTTTTGAGGAAACTCCATTACAAGCAGAGGAAATGGCAGATCGTATAAAGAATATTACTCAGACATATCCCTGGTTGGTTTATGAAGAAAACGGAAGAGTCGTCGGTTATACATATGCGAGCAGATGGAAGGAAAGATCTGCATATCGTTATTCGGTTGAAACAGGAATTTATATCGATTCAGAATTTATCGGCAAAGGAATAGGCACGATATTAAAGAGTGAGTTGCTTAAACTATTAAAAGAAAAATCGATACATAGCGTGATATGCGGGGTTGCACTGCCTAATCCGGCAAGTATCGCACTGTGCGAAAAATTCGGTTTTAAGAAAGTTGCTCACTTAGAAGAAGTGGGATTTAAATTAGGTAAATGGGTTGATGTCAGCTATTGGGAGCTGCTTTTATAAAATATATCTTCTCTTACATGAGAATCGGAAAAGCTTATGCAGCAAAAACGTATGGATCATGAAGCGCCGCCTGCAATTGCAAAACAGGGCTGGCGGTATCATCATCTGGGAATTCCTACTTCGATTCCCCGTTCCAATGAACGTTATATACCGCATTTAAAATTTCATGTTTCAGGTTTTGACAGCAGTCCATACGGCATTGAGTGGATGCGTTTTGATCCTGACTGTCAGATATCTGAACTCATCAGAACAGTGCCGCACATCGCTTTTGAAGTGGACGATCTTGATGCAGCGATCGTCGGTCTGACCTTAATAGGCGAAGTGACTTCGCCATCCGAAGGAGTGAGAGTGGCTATGTTCATCGATGATGGTGCGCCGGTTGAATTGATAGAATTTCAAAAAAAGTAATAATCGAATTCCAGGAATTACAAATATATCAGGATAGGAAATACAGCATGCAAAAAAATATTCCGGTACTGACTGTCAGCGGTGCTGCTCTCGCCGAGGCATATGAAAAGGCGCTTCTCGAATTATACCGGAACGGTATTCCATTTAAAACACAATACGATAAACCCGGCGATCCTCTCAGTATCGATTCCACAATGAATATAACTATTCTCGAACCTTTTAAGGAACCGATGATCCATCGCGCTTTTCCCGGAGGAATCGAGGATTTAAAAGAATATGTGATGGAATTGGCGGGACTGAAAGACCACTGGGTGAAAAATATTAACGATCCGGCTGACACGCGATGGGAATATACCTATCACGGACGGCTTGCAGCATACGGTTCGTGGCAGGAGCTGGTTGACGGTAAATCGAAGAAAGCCGGATTCTTTTCCATTAACCAGATTGATGCTGTAATTGATAAGCTCAGCAAGCAGCCGTATACACGGCAGGCGCAGATGATTACCTGGATGCCGAATCTCGATATCGATTGTTTTGATCCGCCATGTTTACAGTCCCTCTGGTACAGGATTATCGAAGACGAGGAGGGAGTGTGGTGGCTTAACTGCAATATCAGATTCAGAAGCAACGATGCCTGGGGCGCAAGTTTCATGAATATGTTCGGATTCATTCAATTTAATAAAAATATTATTGCCGCCGGAATCTCGAAAAAAACAGGGAAGAAAGTTGAACTCGGAAGGATGAACTGGCAGGCGGATTCGTATCATATTTACGGAAAAGATATTCTTAGTGCGAAGCAATTATTGTTTGATAGGCTGGATAAAGTGCAATTTGCGGACAGGACATTCAATTTCAGCGATGATTTTATTGCAGAGATGTATAACGGCGCCGAGCCTGCAATACTTGAGAAAATAAAAAATTACGACGAGGGGCTTGTGTAAAAGGATAGAATGACTATGATCATTTCAGCCCTTTGAGGATGTTTTTCGCGTGTTTTTTGTTTACCCGGACATGGTTTTTGGCGGGCGTCCCGCTGGTTTTTAGCGGGATAGGGGCACAGTGCAAATAAAAAAGATCCACGCTTTCGCATGTGATTGCGTCTTGAATATTATCAGCGTAATTATTGGTGCACACTTTCGTGTGCATTATTCACACGCGGCCTCCGGTTTACCCCGATCTATCGGGGCTGTCCGGATAGATAAGATTTTATAAAAGAATTTGTCATTCCCGCATGATTTTAGCGGCCTGCCTGCCGTAGTGCCCACCTGAATGACGCAGTCGGGCAGGTCTACGGCACGCAGGCAGGGAATCCAGATCCGAGTATTATATTTTTGTATACTTATTGTCGCTTTCTTTGAATGCGCAAAGAAAGCGACAGAAAGAAACGCCAGCGAAATCGAAAGTGTAGGCACAAGATTGAAATAAGTTTTGTGTTTGATGGAATTTTCGTTTCAAACGTGTAAATAGTATCAAATTGGATTTGACCTCTTTGGGCCCAGTTCACTTCTGTCGATTTCGCGGGCTTATGTAAAAGATGGCTTGATAAACCATTCCCTTATCAGCCTATAAGCGCGCTTTCGCGCGTTTTTTGTTTACCCGACATGGTTTCTCTGGCGAGCGTCCCGCTGGTTTTTAGCGGGATAGGGGCGCAGTGCAAATAAAAAAGATCCACGCTTTCGCCTGTGGTTGTAATGGGCCTCCGGTTTACCCCGATCTATCGGGGCTGCGGATGTGTGTAGAGTCCGGTCACCAGACCGGACAATTTACGTACCCAAACACCTGCCTACCGATCTTAATGGCGCTGATCTTGAGAACGATAAATCGCCTACCGAGTACCTTTTTAAGATAGTTGTGATTTAAATAACCGGCAGGGGCACGGCATGCCGTGTCCCTGCAACAAGATATTACACAATCGCTTGATTATAAATTAAAGAACTGACATATTTGCATTGAACGAGTTAGTTTAAGAATTCTCGAACATCTTTTTCTCCTAATTCCAAAGGGTGACGTTTATTATGGAATAGGATGAAGCGCTTTATCCCGTGAGATAATGACTTATTTTGGTGACATAGATATATCCTGTGTTGGCGTAGGTAAAAGCTATGGCGAAGCCATACCTTCGGCACAAAACTTATAACTAAAAGTCTATATTTCATGCATTTTAGCATGTTATATAGACAATGTCTATCTAATCAGATGTTAGGCTGCCCACAATACTTATGAGCGAACTAAATTCTTTTCAAATCGAATGCGAGCAACAGTTATTGGATATACTTCATCGATCTAACTGTAAATTGCTTAACCGGAAAATTGAAGGAATCAATGAACGATTTGTCACAGGTGAATTAAGTGTGAGGGGACTCAAAGTATTTATTTACATCGATGGCGCTGAAATCACAGGCACTAATGTTGATGAAAGATTTGAATCTGTAGCTTACGATTCGTTGAATACTTTGCGTGATTCTTTTCTAAAGAAGGTTAGCAATTTGTTGTCTTAAAATTATTTATTATGTGGGCAGCCTAACCAGCAACTCAACCTGACGGAATGAGCGTGGTACGAAATTCATGGCGTGTGGTGGGTTATCGTAATATAATTTTGTTTATTGTACCTCATAACTTTAGTACAAATAATTTAATTGGGTGCGTTAACCTGTTTCGTTTGGTGCATGTTGAAAGTTATCAGCGCCGCAGGTTAGTTGCCATCCGTTAGGCGGCTTACATCTATGAAAATAATCCTTTCAACATGTTTATTTCTGATTATGATTCTCTCGGCTACTTGTCAAGGTCAAGAGAAATCAGTTCTTGTCGTAAAGTTACTTACGGAAGATGGTTACCCTTTGCCTGATCAAGTTGTCAAACTTGATAGTACAGAAGTGAAATCGATTAGGTTGGCGATTACCGATTCTACTGGTTGTGTAATCTTTGATAATTTATATCCGAGTGAATATTCTGTTAGAGGTGGAGTCCATGGAGAATTACAGGCTACAGGTACGATCAAACTTCTTTCTGATGTTAGGGATACCCTTACAATAATTCAAGGAATCACTAAAAAGTATTTTTTAGAAATGGAAAAGGAGTAAGCCGCCTAACCAGCGACTCCATTAGACTATAGATGTAATTAACGGATTATATCACATGCATAACACCCCAGAAGAACTGAAGAAGTCTAACGCGGCTCAAGGCGAGAAGAGCTTACAGCTTGAATCAGACCCAGTTCTTCGAGTGGCAGAAGCTAAATAGTATTGACGTCTAAAAGATGAGTCAATGGAGAAAGCTCAGACCACGTCAGGGTTCTTGCACAACTGATGGAGGAAACGATGGAACATCCAAAAGTTGTAGTAGGTATAGATGTAGGAGCGGAGACGTTTGCAGCGGCGGCATTGCGTAACGCAGGGGAATCGGGAGATATTAAGGGATCGATAACCAACACAGCGGAAGGATTTGATGAGTTGGCATTGTGGATGCAGGAACGGAGTATCACAAAAGAAAAAGCGGTGATATGTTTAGAGGCAACGGGGGTGTATGGGGAAGCATTATGTTATTATCTGATTGGTAAAGGTTATCGAGTGGCAGTAGAATCGCCATTAAAGGTCAAACGCGCCTTTGCCCAATCCGCACACAAGAATGACACAGTAGATGCACGTCAGATAGCCGAGTATGGTCATAGGTTTTATGACGAATTACAGTGGTGGAATCCACAGTCAGAGGTTATGGAACAAATCCACATGCTTTTGAGTGCGCGTGAACAGTTTGTCACCCAGCGGATAGCGAATATTAATGCCTTAAAGACGATGCAGCGCAAGGTAGTCAAAACAGCAACAGGGATGAAGGCATATGAGCAAGCAATCAAGCAATTAACAGAGAATATACAGGAGATAGAACGAGAGATAAAGCGGTTGATGAAAGAAGACGATAGTTTTCATCGGTTGATCAAGACCTTGACGAGTACACCAGGTATCGGGATGTTGCTGGCAACAAGTTTAGCGGTGACGACAAACGGATTTTTGCGGACAGATAATCATAAGCGAATAGCGTCGTATGCAGGAATCAGTCCGATAGAACATACGAGCGGAACGTCGGTGTATCGCAAGCCGCGTTCACGGTGTTTTGGACCGTCACGGTTGCGTAAATTATTGTATTTGGCAGCGATGTCGGTTGCCACACATAATCCGGAGTTTCGGCGTTATTATTTGCGTAAGGTAGCAGAAGGTAAACCGAAGAGATTGGTTCTGAATAATATTTCCAATAAATTGCTAAAAGTAGTTTGTGCGCTTGTCAGAACCAGAATGGAATACATACCAAATTACAAATCCGTCAATCCGATATTTTTAAAATCGGCTTGACTTTGTCATAGTATTCAAGCTGACGGAATGAGCGTGGGAGCTTGAGCATGGCTGATAGAGGTTTAGATGTTTAATAATAAACGTTTCATGGATGAACTTGTTTCGGTTTCGTCAACTTGAGATATTCAGTGCCGCAGCTTAGCCGCCATCCGTTAGGGCGCATTACGGAGAAATCAATGATTCGAAAATTATTGATAACCATTATTCTTAGTTTTGTTGCTTCTTCAGTTCATTCACAGGATACCTTTTCAATTTGGGGTAATGTTGGATTTGGCTCAGTCAATCATCAATTCGATGAGATTAAGGGAGGAATCTCCGGAAGTTATGGCTTCACAGCTAGATATTCGGGATACACCTTACGCTACAGATTAATTGATAATTCAGACTTATCTATTTTCTCGCCAGCTCATGAATTAATATCACGTGAACTTCTCTTTGGTTATGCCATTCATTTAACTGAAGAACCAAAAATATTTGATCTTCATTTAGGTTTGTATGTCGGTGTTGGATCAGCAGAAGAAGTTACTCCACATTATATATCGAGTAATGGTCAATTCGATGATGTATATAAAAATGTTTCTCGCTTTAGTACTGTTTACCACTGGAATTATGTTTTGAATCCCGAATTAAATATTATATCGGAGTATCTATTACAGTGTATGCTACTTACAGCGAATTTTATCCTGTGCATGGTGTATTTATTAGTTTTATTGTCGGTTATTGGTAATGCGCCCTAACCCGGCGCTCAAGCTGACCGAATAAGCGTGGGTACGTTACGCATTGCGGGTGGTGGTTATGGTTTATTTAATTAACTATTCAGTACCTCGTTGGTTGGTTGCAGATTAATTTGGTTATCAGCATGAACTCATTTCGCTGGGTGCATATTGAAAGTTGATCATGCGGCAGCTTAGCGCCCGTCCGTTAGGCGGTGGCGATAAAATAAAAAAACTACTCGGTGGAAATAAATGAGAGTATTATTTGAAGTATTTAAAGATATTATTTTGATATTATTTATTGAAGCAATCATATTTTCATTGCCGATCCTCTTAGTGTTAACTACAGGTGACTTTAATCTAATGATTAAATACTTGATTCCATATTTGATTGCTTTAATACCATATCTAATTTTTAAAAAAATAAAAGTTCATCCAATTAAAAATAGAAATAATATTATTCTATTATCAATTGGAATATTAATAAGCGTTTGTTACCTATGTTATTATTCCTGGCTTGTATTGGCATGTTTGGCTGGACACTATCCATATTAATTATTTAATGCGCCACCGCCTAACCAGCGCATCAAGCTGACGCGATGAGCTTGGGATGAATTAGCATGGCTTGTGGTGGGTTTTCGTTTTTACTATTCAGCTTTTTAGTACCTCGTTAACTTTTAGGGATTAATTAATTTCGTTATCAGCATGAACTCGTTTCGTTTTGTGTATATTGAAATTTATCAGCGCCGCAACTTAGCGCCGGTCCGTTAGGCGGTGTAATAAAACGCTCAAACTTCTGAATACCGATAAAAGATAACAAAATATATAATATGAGAGCAATTATGAACAATCCATATTTGAGAAATTTATTTCTAATGTTTTTGATCTATACTTCCATTTCTTATTCGCAATGGATTGATAAAAGTCCTTCTGGTTTTGTTCAAGGAACATTTGTAAAAATATATCAAGTAAGTTCTGGAACAACACTTTGGGCTGTGGGCAATAATGGAATTGCGATGAAGTCCACAGATAGTGGTGGTACCTGGAAGAATATTCAAACAGGTGTAATCAATAATCTTCATTCAATAGTTTTTACTGATTCACTACATGGTTGGATTTCTGGAGGACGTATTCTTTGGTCTACCACTGACAGTGCTATCGTATTAGCAACCACTGATGGTGGTATTACATGGAAGACTCAATATACTTCGTATGACTCATACAATGATGTGTGCTTTATTGATAACAATATCGGATGGGTTGTGGGGGCAGTTGATGAGGGTAGTAATACTGGGGTGATTCTCCGTACAACTGACGGAGGAATTCACTGGAATAGATCGACGATTAATGGAGCAATACACGTTATAAAATTTATCAATCCTAAAATCGGATTTATTGGCAGAGCTGGTTATGGGGATGGTTACGGTGGAGTCATTCAGAAAACTACAGACGGTGGCAATAGTTGGATTAATTATGGATTTGAATATGTAGATGATTGGACCTCAAGTATTTTGGACATAGCCTGGGAAGATTCAATGCATTGTATGTGTATTAACTTTGGTCAAATATACTACTCGTCAGATGGTGGTATTTCTTGGAATCCATTGCTTGGTGCTAGAGGCACCCTGCGAGATCTTAACCATGTAGTCTCTACAGGTGAATCAACTTGGTTCGTTGCTTCGTCGAATTACTTTGGTTATGCTATTAGTGAAATTCTCAAGACAACAAATAACGGTAATACTTGGGACACCTCCTTCGTTGAAGTTAATGACAATATTATTGATTTAAAATTTATCAATTCGCAGGAAGGAATAGCGCTCACCAGTACGGGAACAGTTATCGCAACACCAAATGGAGGCTCTACGTGGGCCCTAAAAAATCCTGTAACTCAAAATATCAATTCTATAGAATTATTTTCTTCTTCTCATATCATTGTTGGCGGGGGTAATGGTGTTATAATGGAAAGCACATCTGGAGGAGATAATTGGCAATTGCTTAATATAGGAACCCAGGCCAATATTAATCAAATTAAATTTATAGATGAGCAGATTGGCTGGGTATCCACTTCGGATGGATTTTATAAAACGACTGATGGTGGGACACATTGGAATAAACTGACTTCTCAAGTATTCAACACGTTTTTTGTTTATGATAAGTTACACATTTATGCAGGATCACCTAAAACATATTATGGAGTACATGGTTATTCGTGGCAAACAGCACTACTAGAGCGATCCTCTGACGGAGGACAGACATGGGAGACGTATGAGTACAGGGGTGGGGATAATCAAACACCAAATTCATTTTTCTTCTGGGATGCCGAAAAAGGAGTAGCCAGTTTAGGGAGGGGTTCAACAGCATTAATTCTTTCTACTTCCGATGGCGGTGTTACATGGAATCAATTGTCCCCACTATTTAATGGATTTATGTTTACAATTACATTTGTAAATGATACCCTTGGTTGGGGCCTGAATCTCATTGATGTCAATAGTAATAATTATTCAAGAACGGTTATTGCCAAAACTACTGATGGTGGATTTTCTTGGAACAACAATAGGCAATCTGAGTCAAAGATTTCTTCAATCTTCTTTGAAGATATTTATCATGGTTGGGCGTGCGGTGATAGTGGTGTTGTCCTACGAACTTCCGATGGGGGAAATAATTGGGATTCTGTAAAGACAGCGCCTGAAAAAGATCTTTACATGATAAAGTTTGCGGATAACACCAATGGATATGCAGTAGGCGTCGGTGGAACCATATTGAAAACGATCAATGGCGGAGTATTATCAGTAAGGAATCAAATCAGAGATATCCCTAACAAAACAATTCTTTATCAAAATTATCCTAATCCATTTAACCCTGCCACCAATATATCATTTAGTGTTCCATCACGTTCATTTGTATCGTTAAAGATTTATGATATTCTAGGCAGAATAGTTGCAACAATGATCTCTGAAGAAATGAACGCGGGATATTATTCTCGAGAATGGAATGCAAAAGAATTTTCAAGCGGTATTTATTTTTATCGATTAGAAGCTGGTTCATTTGTGCAAACAAAAAAATTAGTATTAATCAAATAGATGTACACCGCCTAACCAGGCGCTCAAGCTGACGGA
Organism: uncultured Bacteroidota bacterium; assembly: GCA_963770945.1. Lineage (GTDB taxonomy): Bacteria > Bacteroidota > Ignavibacteria > UBA10030 > UBA10030 > Fen-1298. The sequence goes on from CAVYRP010000001.1 coordinate 15,956, forward strand.
ATGAGCGTATGAACGTTAGCATGGCGAATGGTGGGTTTAGGTTTTTATTATTAACTTTTCAGTACCTCGTTGGTTGAGTGTAAATTAATTTGGTTATCAGCATGAACTTGTTTCGTTTTCAGCATACTTGAAAATTATCAGCGCCGCAGCTTAGCGCCCGTCCGTTAGAACGCGTAACTAAATAATGCAACCTTACTAGGAAGCATATTCTTGAACACTAAGATGAAACCTATTTGCATTTTACTATTCACTTTAAGCATCTCAACTGGCGCTCAGACAAAGTGGGAATGGATTTTCCCTCAACCACAAGGAAATACTTTACATCGATGTATCGTAAAGGATTCTGTTATTATAGCCATAGGCGAAAATTCAACGATAATTCGCTCTACAGACCATGGAGTAACTTGGCAGGTTAATAATTCTGTGGGGGGCGATGGAGGAATACTTTATGACTTATCTTTTTATAATCAAGAGATAGGGTTTGCATGTGGAGAAAATGGAAAAATCATTGAAACTATTGATGCCGGTAAGTATTGGACTAAACTGTTAAGTCCTACTAATTCTACCTTATATTCAATCTCATTTGTATCGCCTTTAATAGGTTGGTGTGGCGGAATGAATGGCAAATTATTTAAAACCACGGATGGTGGTAATTCCTGGGTTGAACAAATAACCGGTTCAAATCTTAACATTCAAAAAATATGTTTCCTCGATTACCTTAATGGATATATCGTTAGTTCTCTCAATAGCGGTGTGGCTTTTTTAAAAACTACTGATGGCGGAACAACTTGGCATGTATTACCTATCTCAAGTAAACCTTGGCTCCGAAGCATGTGTTTTGTGGATAGAGAAAATGGATGGGTTGTTGGAGATTGGGGAACAATTTTAAATACGACAGATGGTGGATTGAACTGGAATATTCAGAAAGAGGATTCCACATATGGTTCAACTTTCAATGATATATATTTCGTCGGTTTGGATACAGGTTGGGTCGTAGGTTCTTCATATTCGAATATTTTGGCAACAACCAATGGTGGAAAGAATTGGAACATCTCTAGTAATAGTTCATATTCTCTATTGTCGATTCATGGATCTGGTAGTACAAATCTTTTTGCTGTAGGTTCCCATGGTCAAATCTACTTTAGTTCTGATGCAGGTAATACATGGTTAAATAGGCAGAGGAGTATCAGTAATGATTATTTAAAAGACGTTTTTTTCTATGGAGATTCCATAGGATGGACTTTCGATAATGATGGGTATTTGTTTAAAACTGTAAGTTCTGGAAAAGATTGGACAAACATTGGCCGTCCTTTAAGGGGTGATAGGATGTTCTTCACAAATTCAACTCAGGGTTGGATGGTAGGTGGCGGATATATTTTAAAAACCACAGATGGTGGACAGAATTGGTCTTCTTATTATACATCGAATGAGCATTTATATGACTTGTTTTTTGTAAATGACTCAACGGGTTGGGTTGTTGGCAGGTATGGTAGTATCTTTAAGACCTCAAATTCAGGTTTGACTTGGACAGAAAGGAATATCGGTGTAAGCTATTTTTTATCCAGTGTATATTTTACGAGCAAGGATATTGGCTGGGTTTCTAGCTTTAGTGGATTGATTTCAAAAACAACTGATGGCGGAGATACTTGGATTCAACAGTATCACGATTCATATTACAATTTTCGTTGTCTATTTTTTCTAGACAGTCTAAATGGATGGGTTTGTGGTCAATTCAATGCGCTTGTCCATACGACCGACGGCGGCAATACATGGGTACCTCAAGAATATGAGAGTTCCTATGGTATAAACGATATAAAATTTATTGATGGAATTGGATATGCCGTAGGTGAAGTTCTTTCAGGAAATCCTGGCTTAGTAATACGCTCGACGGATCATGGCGAGACATGGCAAAGATTAAATACAGGTGCAGCGCTAACCTTCTATGGAGTACATTTCGCGTCAAAAGATAATGGATGGATTGTGGGAGAATCAGGTGCGATATTACATACTTCTAATGGTAGTGTCACATCTGTACAGCAAAACAAAGACAATATCATTTCGTCAAGCACATTATTTCAAAACTATCCTAATCCATTTAATCCTGTACACAACAATTCGTTTTCATCTTCAAATTGCATCACATACAAAAATATTAATCTTTGATATACTTGGTCGTCAAGTTGATATTGCATTAAACGATTTCCTCACTCGAGGAACACATGAAATTAGCTGGCAGGCGAAGCACTTTTCTAGTGGTATTTATTTCTATAAACTCATAACTGAGCAAGGTTCAATTACCAAGAAATTAATATTAATCAAGTGACTATATATGCGCGTTCTAACCAACGGTTCAAGCTGACCGAATGAGCTTGGGTGGTAAATTCGTTGCTAATGGTGGATTTAGGTTTTTATTACTAGCTTTTTCAGTACCTCGTTGGTTTAGAGCAATATATTTAGTTTAGTGTGTGAACTTGACTAGTATTGTGAATAATGAAAATTATCAGTGCGGCAGCTTAACCGCCATCCGTTAGGCGCCTGGCAACGCAGGTTAAGGATTAAACTAATACAACCACAGGTAAGTCATGCTTAGAGGAGGTCGAATGATTAAAAATGTGCTGCTCGCAGTTGCGATGTTTGTTGTTGTTCCAAGTGCAGGTGCTCAAAGCGCCAAGGACAACTCTACGTTACGTGAGGAGATCAGAAAACTCGACCTCGCCCATGCCGACGCAATTTTTAGGGGAGACGCAACAGCACTAGACACCCTTATGGATGACGACGTTACAGTCAACCATCCAACAAACAGGATTGTCAAGGAAAAGAAAGAGCTACTTGATCTCATCCGACAAGGTGTCATTCGCTACACATCCTTTGAGCGTTTTCCCGAGACCTTCCTATTCTTCAAAGACATGGTCGTGGTCATGGGCAATGAGACTGTTGTTCCTGCGAAGGGAGCGCCGAACGCTGGAAAGACAATTCGACGTCGTTATACAAATATTTGGATGAAGCGAGATGGTAAGTGGCGTCTGACAGTGACGGCATGCAAACAATGTATGCCCAGACGTGCCGGAAAAGCCATGATGCTATTCCAGGCGCCTAACAAGGCGCTCTCCGAAGGAGTCCCTTCTGTCGAAGGCATTCCTTCGGAAGGGACAAGCTGACGGTTGCCAGCCCGCCAAAAGGTGAAGCACTGGGCGGCAGGCCGGGGACGTTAATCATGGCGCACATAAGTTTTAGTCTTAATAATTTCTTTTTCAGCATGAACTCACTTCCTTGGGTGCATGTTGAAACTTATCAGCGCCGCAGCTTAGCGCCAGTCCGTTAGCTGGCACAAAATGAAAATAAAGATAAAATATTGGCATATTATTTTTTTAGCATCAATATGTGCATTGTCTATTGCTGTCGAATATTATCTTATGAGAAATCGAAGTTCAAAAATTATTAGCTTTACTTATGAGCAAATGAAAGAAGACAATCAATTTCAAAATCGATCATACTACGAGCAAAAAGTATATAGATCTGATTCTGATACCCTCATTTCTTTACCGGATACTTCTGGACAATGGTTAATTTTACTCGGGAATGAGTGTATAATAACAAAAAACCTTGGGTACTAATGTAATAGACACTATATTTATTGAAGAGCATACAAAGAGTGACACATCCGATGAATGGTTTGATAATAGATATGTTCCTTTATCCCTTGTGGGTCCTTATTTATCGTTCAGCTACGGCTATAATGGTTCAGGTGGAGTGCATCCGATATCACATTCTATTTACAAAACGATAAACTTAAATAATAGAGGCGAAATATCATTGGATCAAATATTCCCTCGGGAAGAGATTTATAATGCACTGCTTCAAGATACACTTATTGTTAACAGACTGACAGAAGAAGATCCAGGAAGCTTAGAAGAACTTATTGATAAATTAGATGGTGGCTGTGAAATATCTTTTTCTCCTATATTGCATTCTTTTTGTATTAGAGAATAGATGCTGATACTGCGGAAATAGAAATTGGATTACTTACGGTTGTGAAGTTATGACATGGCGGGTGGTGGGTTTAGGTTTTTATTATTAGCTTATCAGTACTTCGTTGGTTGAGCGATTAATTGATTTGGTTATCGGCATGAACTGTAGAAATAGAAACACACTGCGCGTGTTACAGTTATGGGGCTCCGCCTGTTTAGTGCATATTGAAAGTTACGTGCCTGCCGTAGTGCCCGCTTCTCAGGATTCCGCGTCACGGGATCCGGCCTACGGCGGCAGGCAGGGATCCTCGTGGCGATAAATCGCCACGGGACTTATGAGCTGGTCGTTAGGTTGCGTTTTAAAAAGGCTTTAAATAAATATGGAAGCAAAGAATGATTAAAGCAGAAAATATTTTTGACATGAAATCAAAAAAGTATGATAAAACTGAAGAAATACGTTTTAAACAGTATACCATCAAAACTCTTGAGAACACTAAAAAACATCTCCACGCGACTGATATTGTTTTGGATTACGGATGTGCAACAGGAACAAAAGCCCTTGAACTTGCCGGCAACGTGAAAAAGATTTATAGTATTGATATCTCGTCTAAAATGATTGAAGCTGCAAAAAGAAAGGCAGTTGAACATAAAATTGAGAATGTAGATTTCACACAGGCGACTATTTTTGATGAGAGATATAAAAAGGAATCATTTGATGTAATACTGGCTTTCAATATTCTGCATTTATTAGAAGATAACCAGCAAGCTATGCAAAGAATAACTGAATTGTTAAAACCGGGTGGTTTGTTTATTTCGACAACACCTTGTTTGGGAGAAGATATGACGTTAGAAATGAAACTTAAATTCTCTCTCTTTCTATTGCTAATCAAAACAGGATTATTTATGTCTATTAAGAGATTTAAATTTTCTGAATTAGAAGATTTAATTGTTAATGGAAATCTTCACATTGTCGAAACTGAAAAATATTATCATCAGCTATCTAATTATTATATTGTAGTAAAAAAGATATAGCGAATATACAAAATCGGTAAAACGCAACCTAACCAGGCGATCTCCGAAGGAGTCCCTTCTGCCGAAGGCATTCCTTCGGAAGGGACAAGCTGACGGTTGCCAGCCCGCCAAAAGGTGAAGCACGGCGGGCAGGCTGGGTACGTTGAATGCATGGCGAACATAGGTTTTAGTCTTAACAAGTTCTTTTTCAGCATGAACTCACTTTCGTGGGTGGTGTAAACTTATCTGCGCCGCAGCCCTGCCTACCGGCAGGCAGGTTAGTGCCGGTCCGTTAGGCGCACTCAAAAATCTAAGGAGCAACATGAAAAAACAAACGATAATAACTTTATTTTTTGTTCTAATGCTCAATAATGTTTTGTATTGTCAATTCGTAAAGAAAATTGTATTGGATGAAAAAGATAGTCTTAGCGGTTATTATTTAGCTGTTGAGCCTCAAGGTAATTCAATTGCTGGAGTATTGGTTCTACTTCCGGGATTCGGAATGAATGCGGAAAGCATTTTCCCCGAATCCAAGCTTTACAATGTCGCCTATGTTAACAATATATTGACGATCACTTTTGCAGAAGGAAACAAACTTTACGCTGACTCAATCGTGCAATCTAAGCTTAACAAAGTTTTAGAAGATGTAATTAGAAAGTATAAAGTCAGTCCAGAAATATTTGTTCTAGGTGGATATTCAGCAGGAGGAATAATTGCTTTGAGGTATGTAGAATTATGCAATGAATTCCCCAATAAATTCCCTATTAAGCCGAAGGGAGTCTTTACTGTGGATTCACCACCAGATATTTTTACCGTATGGGACAATTTAGAGGAATGTTATAATAATAAATATTCTTCAATGGCATTTAACGAAGCCGTCTATGTAATGAATTGTGTTAAAAATGATCATGGTGTTCCCAGAGAAAACATTGCTTTGTATTCTAAATTAACTCCTTTCAGTATGGATAAGAAATATGGAGAAAATGAAAAGTATTTAAAAAATATACCAGTGAGAGTATATCATGATGTCGATATAGCTTGGCGTTTGATTAACAGCACTCAGTCAGTTAGAGATGATAATTATTATATCACATCTGAATTGATAAAACGCCTACTAATTATGGGCAATAAGAAAGCGGAGTTCATGCAATCATTTCAAACAGGATATAGAAGTGACGGGCGAAGACATCCACATTCCTGGTCAATCGTAAATGAAGTTGAATGCATCCAATGGATAAAAGGGTTACAAAAATAAAGAAGAATAATCTGATATGAGTGCGCCTAACCAGGCGCTCTCTGAAGGAGTCCCTTCTGCCGAAGGCATTCCTTCGGAAGGGACAAGCTGACGGTTGCCAGCTGGGTGCAATTTACATTGCGTGCATAGGTTTAGTGTTTAATTGAAAGTTGGTATCATGAACTTGTTTCGTTTTCAGAAAATTGAAAGTTGGTCACGCCGCATCCCGATTTATCGGGAGCCGGTCCGTTAGGCAATAATCGGAAGAGTAGAAATCTTATAAAAAGGAGACAGGATGAAAAAGGCGGACGCGAGGCGAGGACAGTCGGCATCGGAGCTCATCTCGAAAAGAATCGCCGATCTCGGGGATTGGCGCGGGGAAACCCTCAGCAGAATGCGTAAACTCATCAAGCAAGCAGACCCGGGCGTCGTCGAGGAGTGGAAGTGGATGGGTACTCCGATCTGGTCGCACGACGGCATAATCTGCACCGGCGAATCCTACAAGAATGTTGTGAAGCTTACATTCGCCAAAGGCGCCTCTCTGAAGGATCCGGCCCGTCTCTTCAACTCTAGTCTCGATGGAAACGTACGCCGCGCAATCGACATCCACGAAGGAGAAAAAGTTGACGGGTCCGCCTTCAAGACGCTGGTTCGCCAGGCGGTCGCCCTGAACAGTTCTGGAAAGTCGAAATCATCGAAGAAAGTGAAGTCCTAAGGGATTCCACTCCTGAGCAGATCCAACATCGGGTTGGCGGAAGTGTCGTTCCTCTTATTGCCGCCTCCCAAGCAACGAACTCAGGAGGAAACAGATAAAGTAACAAGCTGGAAGCCGAAGTCAGCCAAAACAATATCGGCAAGTTTCTCAGAAATAACGATATTAAAAAAGCGGGATTCCTAATCTTGTTGAAGGAATATCCCGCAATTATTTTTCGTAATATAGAAATAGTTAGGTGCAAATAGTAAAGGATTGGAAATGAAAAAGGTACTTTTAGTTATCATAATGCTTTCGTATCCGAAAGTAATATCCGCACAGACAACTAGAGGGACGTCATTAAATCTCGGCAATCTAGTTGTTGTTCAAAATTCGGATTCAGTTGTAAATCCACCATCGGAACCTGTGGTGCTCGAGGAACCTAATGCCGGAGATTTTCTTGTTATCGATCAATCCTACACGGGAACAGATACAAGGTGGACTGTGTTATTTCCCAACGTATTAAACCAATTCTATCAAACCTATTCAGATCATAATTATGATTTTATTGTTCTGTGCCCTACTAAACCGATGACATCCAACTGGTGTTCACAATTGAATCGACACATTGAAGGAATCGGGGGAGGGTACGGTTAGTATTCCAATGCACCAAACCTAAATGCGTTAATTGCATTTGATTTATATTCCATATGGGCTTGGGGCTTTACGACACTTGATTCGATCTGGCTTAATAGAGTTTTGATACATGAAATTGCGCATTATTGGCTTGTCGATATTCAATGGCCGAACCACGCTGCAATTGGACATTGGCAGGTACAATCTGGATCTATTCAGTGGGGACACCAGGTTCATTGATCCAATGGCGTACTATCACTGGGTTATTAAGAATGGTCAAGAAGCTTGTGTTGATGGCAGTGCTGCCAGTAAGTTCTCTGATCTCTCATTGTATATCATGGGACTTCTTCCTCCAGATCAGGTGTCTCCTGTTTATGAACACGTATTTGAGACTAAGCCTGAAAACGACTATTACAATATGTGGGGACCTGCTTGCGGAGAAGACCATAAATTTACTGATACGAGAACTATCACAATTCAAGATATAATAAATACGAATGGTGCAAGGAATCCTTCATATGAAGAAAGCAAAAAGGATTTTAGTGTTAAATTTATTATTGTGACAGCCAAGGGAGAAACGGTTCCTTCAGGATTTATTGATTACGTAAAAATATATATGGATGCATTGCCGGAGGCCTGGCATCGGCTAACCAGCGGCAAATCAACAATCGGAGATTTAAAGACTCCACGAATTGTACTTAATAAAGCTGATATCGATTTTGGCAAAGTTATTGCTAAATCGATAAAAATCGATACTTTGACAGTAACCAATAATTCGGTCGCTCCGCTTATAATCGATTCTGTTTATACGAGAACAAAATGGTTTGCTGTAACTTCTCCGAAAGATACGGTTTCACTAACCGAGTCGTTAAAGTTAATCATTTCATTTACTCCCGATACATTAAAATCGTACTCAGATACACTTTATATCGTGAATAACTCCAATATTCCGTTAGCGAAGATATTCTTGAATGGGAACGGAGTATTAACCGAAGTCGCTCAAAACAGGCCGGGAATTCCTGACAATTTTGGGATATCACAAAATTACCCAAATCCATTTAATCCTTCTACAAACATTTCTTTTAATATTCCAAAACGATCACTGGTTTCATTGAAGGTATTTGATTTGCTTGGAAGAGAAGTGGCAACAATTGTTTCTGAAGAAATGTCGGCGGGAAGTTATTCGCGGACATGGAATGCGGTAAATATGCCAAGCGGCGTATATTTTTATCGTTTGCAGGCGGGATCATTTAATGAGACGAAGAAACTTGTTTTATTGCGATAAAGATTAATTGCCGCCTCCCAAGCAACGAACTTAGGAGGAAACAGATAAAGTTACAAGCTGGAAGACTAAGTCAGTTAAGGCAATATCGGCAAGTTTCTCAGAAATAATGATATAAATAAAACGGGATTCCTAGTCTTGTTGAAGGAATATCCCGTAATTATTTTTCGTAATATAGAAATCGTTAGGCTGCAATTGGCATTTTATTCACGAAAGGAAAAATATATGAAGAACATTTTCCGACTCTTTTTTGTGATATTTTCTTTTTTCGCAACGATGAGCCCTTTACTTGCCCAATGGGTTCAAACTAATGGGCCTGAGGGAGGTTATATATTATCATTTGTAATCAAAGGTTCAGATATATTTGCAGGAACCGATGGTGATGGTATTTACCTTTCTACTAATAATGGTACAAGCTGGACCCGTGCCAACAATGGCTTAAACAATATGGTCATCAATGCATTAGTTGTTAGTGGAACAAATATATTTGCCGGGACTCAATCTCTAACATTCGGAGGAGGTGTTTTTCTCTCTACTAACAATGGCGCAAATTGGATTGCTGTTAATAATGGTCTGCCGAATATTCCTGTTAAATGCCTTGCTGTCTTTAACTCGAAACTCTTTGCCGGCACTCTTGGTCAAGGTATCTATGTTTCTGCCGACAACGGTTTATCCTGGATCCCCGACACAATAGGCCTGGTGAATATGTACATTATATCATTTGCAGTCAAGGATACAATTCTTTTTGAAGGTAATTTGGGCGGTGTCTATCGTTCTACTGTCAACGACTTTACATGGACAGAAGCCAGAGAAGGATTACATTATATCAATCCCCAATCACTTGTCATCCACGACTCAAGTCTATTTGCATCAGGTAACGGTGCAGGTGTGGATTCTTGGGGTATTTTTCGGACTACAGATAATGGAGTAAGCTGGTTTCATGCCAACACAGGTCTGACAAGTAACGAAATTGGCCCATTAGTTGTGTCGGGCGATGAGATTTTTGCTGGTGCTTCCAATGGAAAAGTTTTTCGATCTACCAACGACGGCTTAAACTGGAACGAGGTCAGTTCACTCATGGCGAACACTTCCGTCCGTGCTATCATTGTTTCCGATACGAATCTCTTTACTGGAACATTCGGTGGTGGTATTTTTCTTTCAACGAATAAAGGATCAAGTTGGGCTGCTGTAAACACCGGATTGAAAAATTCAAAAGTCAATGCCATGGCAGTGAAAGATTCAAATCTTTTTGCAGGTGCATCGTCAGTCGGAATTTACCGCTCCAGTGATAAAGGCAACACCTGGTCACATGTGAATACAGGTTTAACCAGCCTAGATATCGTAGGATTGGCTGCCGATGGTTCAAATCTTTTTGCCGGTACTATGGGAGGAGGAATTTTCAAATCAACGAATGATGGTGACAATTGGTTTCGGATCGGTCTTGGTGTGCCGGGTTTATGGAATACATTTGCGCTGGCTGCAATAAAAAGTAATCTCTTTGCCGGAACCCTTGGTCCAGGCATTTATATTTCGACTGACGGTGGAACAAACTGGACTACTGTCAATAATGGATTAACGAATACGAGTGTTAGCGCTCTTGTTGCCTCGGACTCAAATCTCTTCGCCGGAACATATGAAGGCGGTGTCTTTCGATCAACCAATCTCGGAACAAACTGGACACGCGTCAATACGGGATTAACCGATTCCTTAATCATTGCATTGGCACTGGATGGAACAAATCTCTATGCCAAGACTTATAGAGCGGGTCTTTTTATTTCCACCAATAATGGTGCAAGCTGGACGAAAGTCGATTCGACCTCAATCGATTTGGACATCCTTTCATTGGTAGCCGATCAAGCCAATCTTTATGCCGGGACTTCCGGCAGCGGCGTTTTGCGTAAGTCATTGTCGGAAATTACATCAGTATCTCTCTCGTTCAATAAACTTCCAAATGACTACAGGCTTTTCCAGAACTATCCCAATCCGTTTAATCCATCGACAACGATTTCTTTCTTACTTGCCGCGCGATCTTTTGTTTCATTAAAAATATTCGATCTGTTAGGAAGAGAAATAGCGACTATTATCTCTGAAGAAATGTCGGCGGGAAGTTACTCGCGGACATGGAATGCGGTAAATATGCCAAGCGGCGTATATTTTTATCGTTTGCAGGCGGGATCATTTAATGAGACGAAGAAACTTGTTTTATTGCGATAAAGATTAATTGCCGCCTCCTAATTAACAAACTCAGGTGGAAGCAGATAAAGTTACAAGCTGGAAGCCGAAGTCAGTTAAAGCAATATTGGCAAGTTCCTCAGAAATAACGATATTAAAAACGGGATTCCTAATCTTGTTGAAGGAATATCCCGAATTATTTTTCGTAATATAGAAATCGATTATGCGGCTTAACTTGAATTCCAAAAGGGAAATAGAATGAAGAATACTGGAAAACAAGAGATTCTGTACATATTAAATTCGACACTATTATTTACACATGAAGTGGATTCTGCGTACTGGAGAGAATGGATGCTGTTTGGCCTTCCCGGAGGCATCCAGCTATTTCTTGCAATGGACATTATTTTAATAGCGGTTGGACTCATCGGATTAAGATTCGTTGTTTTGCGGAAGCGAAGCGGGTTATGGTTTTCTCTAATTCAGGCATTATGCGGAATATTTGCTTTCACCATACACGGAATATTCATTTTAAGAGGTTACACGGAATTCACACTGCCGATGTCGGAAATCCTATTGGTACTTATTCTTATGATATCTGCTATGCAAGGCTCACTGGCTGTATATGAATTGGTAACAATAAAGAGGTCGGCCGCCTAATCAGCACATCCCCGCTAAAAACAGCGGGATGTCCCGCTGCACAGGGATTCCGCCTGGTAGGCGGGATTCTGGAAAGCAGAACAAAAAATGCACATTGCATTCGGTGGGTTTAAGTTATTATCATTAACTTTTCAGTACCTCGTTGGTTTAGTATTCATTAATTTGGTTTGTCGCATGAACTATAGAAATAGAAACACGCTAAGCGTGTTATAGATATGGGGCTCCGCCTGTTTTGTGTATATTGAAAATTACCTGCCTGCCGGCTTGTCCACCGAAACGAAGTGAAGGTGGAAGTGCCTGCGGCACGCAGGCAGGTCAGTGCCGCAGTCCGCTAGGGCGCGTTATCATCTTAAGAGAAAGATAAAACAGTATGAGATATATATTAGGTTCAATCTTAGTGTTGTTGTCATGCTTGTCTTACGGACAAAATAAACGAGTATGCTTTTCAGTTGACGATATGCCTGTTGTTAGCTATGGAATTGCAGATTCAAATTATCATAAAGATTTAATCAGCAAGCTTATTATATCTATGAAAAATAAAAATATACCAGCAATAGGTTTTGTTAACGATAAAAAAATATACGATAAACATGGCGTTGTACCTTTTCAAGTTGAGTTGCTTAAAAAATGGATTGATAGCGGTTTGGAGTTGGGAAATCACACATATTCTCATTATGATTATAATGCATTATCTTGTAGTGAATTCGTAAAGGACATTATTAAAGGAGAAACAATAACAAAAGAATTGCTTGGTGCCAAAGGTCAGTCAATAAAATATTTCAGGCACCCATTTCTTCACACCGGCAATACTAGGGCGAAAGCTGACTCTCTTAATACATTTCTATTTAATCATGGATACAAGACTGCACCAGTCACGATTGATAACGACGATTATTTGTTTGCTGTAGCTTATAGTAAAGCTGATGTACGTGGTGATAAAGAGTTGATGATCAAGATAGGACGTGACTATATCGACTATATGCAGAAGAAAACGAGATATTATGAGGCTCAATCGCAAAAATTATTTGGCAGAAACATAAATCAAATATTACTAATCCATGCAAGCCAGCTTAATTCAGATTATCTGGATTCTCTTGCGGTAATGTTTCAAAATAACGGATATGAGTTTATTAGTATGGATAAAGCGCTCGAGGATGGTGCGTACAATTCAGAAATAACGGTATGCGGAAAAATGGGAATATCTTGGCTTGATCGATGGGCACTTTCTCAAGGCAGACCGGAAGAGTTCTTCAAGGATGACCCGTTGACTCCTGAATATGTTAAGAACTTATCAAAATAAAAAAAATTCAAATGCGCCCTAACAAGGCGCTCAGCGATAGTGCCAAAGGCATGCCTTCTGCAAAAGCAGCGGGATTCCGTCCCGCATAATAAAGCGGGATGCTGGAAAACGCACATAAAACGCTCAACAATCTAGCTGACAGCCCGCCAAAAAAGATAGCGGGTAAACCGGAGGCCGCGTGTGAATGATGCATACGAAAGTGTGCACCAATAATTACGTAGACTATATTCATGGTGTCTGCACTCGAAATATGTTACAATTTAGCTGCCATCCGTTGGCGGCGTTCTTTTAGGAATTTGAGATGAAAGAGAAGAAAAGGCATTCTACATGAAGACTGTCTGTATTATCGGTGCATCAGGCAAACTAGGGCAATATATGGTGCAGCATTGCTTGAGCCGAGGTTACAGGGTTAATGGCGTCTGTCGTGAATCAAGCATCGGTAAGCTTGAGCCGTTCAAGGATCGTATAAATATTATCCCGGGTGACACTAACAATCGCGAGGTTATCAAAAAAGCGGTTGCAGATTGCGACGGCGTACTGACCGTTTTAGTTCCCTGGGGAAGGCAGCACTACGCATCTGGAACTGCGCAAGCCGTTCTCGACTTTGCCCGCCCGGGTGTTCGCTTGATCTTCTCTTGCGGGTGGCATATTACACGGGATGGACTCGATAAGTTTTCGAACATCCTCAAGTGGCAGGAGCGTGCTGCTCGTTGGATCGGCTCTCTCACCCGGCTCATAGACATTGACGATCAAATCGAGGCGTGTCGGCGAGTGTTCGCGAGTGACACAAAATGGACAGTCGTGAGAGGAAGCGATCTAGAAGAAGGTGAGAGCCAGGGATTGCCCGTATGGAGCAAACACGTCGGTGATCCGATTCTCGAAAGCAATATCACACGCCGTGTAGATTTTGCGCTCTTCATGGTTGCGGCACTTGAGAATGACAATCTCATTCACGAAGCTCCGGCAATTGTTGGCTGCCTTACACCTTCTGCACGTGAACACACTACCTAACCACGCGGTTCAAGCCGAACGGATGAACCCAGCATTGTAATAAAGCAAACTTCCGCCTGCATTGCATTTATGTTTTCATATATTTTTTCGGTCAGATCGGCGGATAAATCTGCGGACAGGATTGGCACGTTAAGCACGGCTTGCGGCGGAGTTATGTCTTTCTTATTGCCTTTTCATTACCTTATTGGTTAGGAAATAATTAATTTGGTTATCAGAATATAAACCTGTCTGCCGTCTTGTTGGGCGGAGCCGCCATCGTTAGGGCGCTATTAATTCAATCTTTTCAAGAGTATAAAAATGATATTACCACCTCCTGATCATCGTTTATATAAACTTTTTATATCCGTATTTAGGATCGTAACATCTTTCCTAAGTGCTGGGATTCTTAATTTAATCTGGACTGCTGCTTTCTTGACTTTTGCCGGTAAGCCTCCGCAAGGTACAATTAGTTGGCTGCTGTGGTGTATTGCACCGCCATTAACAGCCTTCGGTTTCTCATACGGAATCATCATATTCGATCGCCTCTTTTTTAAAAAAAGGGACTCTATCCTGTCAGTTTTACCAATATTTTTCGTTAGTTGTGTTATTGGCGCAGTTGTAATCATTCCGATCGGACAAATGTTTATTGGAATAAGCATGTTTATATGCGGAGGAATCGCATTAGTGCTCCGCGAGGTTTGGCTCTCACGCCGGTAATTATGCAGATTTTATTCATAGACAATACGTGCGAGTTTATGAGCAGGATTCCCGTAATCGGAAAGAAGAATTAAAGTCTCCCGAAGGTTTCACTTTTTAAAAAGCAAATCACGATTATCTATTGCCCCATATAAGTTTCCCAAGTTTAATTACGCTATCGGCGTCGGCCTTTTTGTATGCGCCGTTCTTATCCGGCGCTGTAGAGAGAAGCACATTGCTTCCGCCGCGTTCGTAACTAATATTGATGTAGCGGTACAAACTATCAACAGGATAAAAATGACTATCGTGATAGGTGAACCAAACAGAACCTTTCATTAATCCATTACCAAGAGACCTTTGATCGCACTGCTGTGATGTTATTTCATATTCGAAGGGAAGATAATATGTTGTTCCGAATATCGTATACATGCTTTTATGTCCGGCTGCAGGCGGCACCCGTTCTTCGCCGTTTGTAATATCTGTTGGAAAATATTTAATTGTTGCTCCGTCCTGCACCTGCTGGTTAAAGTGGACTATAGTTTTCGGATTTTTACTTTTCAATAAATCATATATTTCCTGCGGTTTAAGTGATGTATCGGCCCAGCATTGCATGTCAAGCCAGAATTCGAAAATGTCGCCGTAATTTTCAGATAATTCTTTCAATTGTGCCAATATAACCGACCTTGGCGCGGTGCTTTTTAACTCATTGCGTATTGTAGGATTCCATTCTGACGGATTCCAATCCTTGCTGCCCCATAAACAATAATAAATGCATGGTTTGATTTTATATTTTCGGCAGGCTTCTACGAACAATTTAACAACATCATTTCGATATGGACTGCTGCCGACATCGAACTTAGTGGACTTACTGTCCCATAGACAAAAGCCTGAAGTATGGCGGGCTGTTAGGACGGCATATCGTATGCCGGCTTCCTGAAAGACAGCCATCATGCCGTCAAAGTTTATTGAATCAGGGTTAAAAATATTCGGATCTGAATTCTTTGATATCTCTTTTTCTATAAATGTATTGTCGTTGAAATGAACAAATGCACCAAAGCGAAGACTTTCCCATTCGCTTAGAATATTATTTTTAGAATTCGCCACTGAGTAAGATGACTGAGATAATCCCTGTTGTCCGTAAAAAAATAATAATCCCAGGAAGAACAAAACAGATAACCGTTTTAATCTAAATTTCATCACATTTTCCTCATAAAAATATTATATCTTTTATATTACGCTGATGTCTGCAGAAATATACAAAGAATTTCTGTAATGTATATTTAATAAATAAATAGGCGCTGAAACAACTCATGCTTTCTGTTTTAGAATTATTATATTTCTTATGTGTTTCACAATATAGACAATAACTGCATACTCTAAAGTAAGGAACTCAGGAGGAAGCAGATAAAGAAACTGTAAGCCTAAGCAGCATCATCCCTTGATTTTAAGTTGAAGAACGGACATATTTGCAGAACGTCTCGCAAGCAAAAAAATCGTATATTTTTCACAATTACTATCGGATGGAGTTTAGCGGCAATGGAATTTATTCGCCTTAATTCAAGTCACGATTTATCAAATGCGGTAAAAGTGTTGAACGAATCTCACGGCACGGTCGCAAAAGAATTCGGCTTTACAAAAGAAAACAATCCGACTAACGGCGCTTTCATAGACGAACAAACATTAAAAGTTCAGTTGGACAAAGGAATAGAATTGTATCAACTGACGGTGGATGAAAAAGTTGTCGGATGCATTGCAGTTGAAAAGTCATCGAAAGAAATAGGCACTTTTTACATTGAGAAGGTTTCAATAATTCCGGAGGTACAGGCACCGCGGATATGGAATCAAGATGATGGATTTTGCCGCAGAAAAAATTAAAGAATATGGCGGTAAATGGATTTCAATTGCATTGATCGATTCGAATACAAGGTTGAAGAATTGGTATTTAGATCAGGGCTTTAAAGAAACAGGAATTAAGGATTTTCCGAACTTGCCGTTCAGAGTATGCTTTATGAATAAAGAAGCTTAAGATAAAATCGCTTGATAGTGTATCATAACGCCGTACGAAAATGGGATGCCTGCGATAAAGTGATAAAATATTTCAAGGATAGAAAAAAAATAGATAACGATATTCGAACCACGGGGACAAAGGAGGAGTATTTCCATGCCCTATTCGATTGAGAAGAATACGGAATTTCTAAAAACTATTTACTGGGGTACATTGACAAATAACGATATCAGGGGAGTTTTAAAAAATGGAATAAATGATTTAGATTATACGAACCGTATTGAAGATATGAGAAAGCTCGAAGATGTTAGTATCGGATTTAAAGAGCTTCTGTCTCTTACACAGGATCTGGAAAAAATGGAATTGACCAATACAGTGAGAGTGGCAGTTTTAACAGGCAGCCAGCTTCAGTACGGTATCGCCAGAATGTTTCAAACCATTCTTGATAACTCGCATATAAAAATTCAAATATTTAAAAATGAAGAAGAGGCGCTTATTTGGATATCATCGGGGAAGTGAAGAATGTAAATTGACATGCTCGCGTGATCTATCAGTCCTCGGAGTCAGTTATTGCAGATTTACGCCTATGACGTAGCCGGATAAAGTGACTTTAATCGTCGATTTCTTATTGGGCGGATCGGCTCATTGGCTTAAAATCTCATCATCTCAATATCTCAAATTCTCATCATCTCATCGTCCGCTGCTCTATTGCCTTTTATTATCCATTAAATTATTTTACTACTGTTGCGCTCGATTCAATAAAATTAAAACATATGGAGTGACTCATGTCGGTTAACCTTTCAAAGAAAGAAGAAATTGCACTTGCGCTCACTACGGCGATAATATCAAATACGGTAAAAGGAGATTTGAAAAATTCCGGCGACCGAAGTAATGCAATTATTGCTTCTATCGATATTTATAATGAGACAATGGAACAGCTCGATAAGTATAGAAAAGTTTTTCATCTGTAGTCACGTATTTATCGGTATTTTCTATAGTCTAATTCCATGAATCGAGCAGATTTCTGAAAACTGATCGAATTGATAAATGGCTTGAATACCCGGATTTAATAGCTGCGTAAGCGCAGGCCGAAAAACCGGAAGATAATTTGAGGAGGATAATAAACAGTGAAAACAGAAATGCGATTTGTTCGAGCAATAATACAAATCGTTCTAATAGGTATTCTGGTTTTTTCTTTTGCTGCGGCACAGCAGACAACTTTTCAGGATCAGCTGCTTGATTCTTTGGCCGGGAGCTGGCTTCTTCAAGGCACCATCGCAGGCATGGAAACGACACACATTATTTCAGCCAAATGGGTGCTGGGCCATCAGTATTTGCAGATATATGAAATATCGCAGGAGAAAAATGCAAATGGGGGCGCAGCGTACGAAGCCATCGTATATATCGGCTGGGATCAGCCGGGCGATCAATATGCATGTCTTTGGCTTGATGTAACAGGAGGCGGCGGACTTTCTGCGCAGGCGATCGGCCATGCAAAAAGAAACAAAGATGAGATTCCGTTCGTGTTCAAGAGCAGCGATGGAAGCCTGTTTCATAACACTTTTGTCTATAATAGAAGTTCAAATAGCTGGCAATGGATGATGGATAATGAAGAAAATGGAAAGTTACAGCCGTTTGCACGCGTAAAACTCACAAAGAAATAATAATGTATCTTGCACGACGGATTAACAACCGTTCATCATTTTGCGAGGGAGGAAAGGACTGGAATGAGAACCATAATAATTTTTGCATTAGCTCTCCTATTTATCAATGCCTGCAATCAAAGTACTTCGCCTTCTGAAGAAGTTTTGAATGCGGTTTTTACATTAACCGATACAACCGGCCGGACTGCTTCAAGCTTCCATGCAAATGAGGAATTCCTTTTATCGTTTGAATTGGTAAATACGACTAGAGACACGTTGTTCTTTTATCTCAGTTCCTCGGAGCCGCCGGTTATTTTCCGTATAGATCAAGATATTAATATAATAGCTTCATCGACCGATGGGTATGTTTTTTTAATGATGGCTTCAAAAGGCTATATTGCTCCCAATGAAAGCCTGAAAGGACAATGGCGGGCACCGACCACGCTTTATCAAAATCCAAAAGTAGTACTTAGTCCGGGTCAATATCAGGCGAAGGCTTTTTATCCGCCTTTAAGCGGTTTCGATCCAGGTCCCGCTCAATCGATCAATTTTACGATAGTTCCTTAAAGAGTAAGAAAGGATGGCAAAAATGAAATTAATAATACTGCCGCTTATTCTTGCTTTGACTTTTATTTCCTGCTCCGATTCCACATCTCCGGCTGCATCAAGAGATTTTAATCTTAAGTTCAGTTATGGAGTCGATGCACGGAACATTCTGAACACGTTTCAGAATACTTATACCAAGGATTTGATACTCGACGGTACTGTGACCGTGCCGTTCGCATTGTCCGACAGCGAGTTGAACCAAATCTCGGCGAAGATGACCGAAATCGGTTTTTTTGCCTACCCGGACACTTTTATCGTTAAAACAGGTGACACTGTTGGCATTGTTACACCTAGTATTACGTATATTTATGACGTCAGCTTAAAATCGGCAAATAAAAAACTTTATTGGAATGATGAAATTATTAATCCGGACACTCAAGCTGTAAAGCTCAGAGAACTTAATAGTACGATAAGAACGATAATTCAATCCGAACCGGAATACGCAAAACTGCCGCCGGCAAAGGGCCGTTATATGTAAATAACCTGCCGGTTGTAAACTTTATAATACAGGAATAAATAAAAAAGGAGACATATGAAATCAAGAATACTCGGCATCGTTTTAATGGCCCTTGCATCGTTATGCTTTGTTGTCTCATTCGTTGTAATAATCCTGACGAGCGATGCATCCCGCTACCTTTTTTATCTGCAGATGATCTGCGGGCTTGCATTTTTAATAGTAGCATGGAGAAGTATGATTCCGGCTAAACGAAAGAAAGGGGAAGAGGAGAAAAAATAGTTATCAGCAATCAGCTATCAGCAATCAGTTGTCAGTTATCAGTTGTCAGTAATCAGTTGTCAGTTTTTAGGTCTTTACATTTAAAAAATATTTTTGTAAGATTTTATTGATTGTAAACTGCAGTACAAAAGGTTACCGGATTAGCCGGCCGGTTTATTTTTAGCACCAAGCGCCATAAACGCACCGATATCTTAATAGTCGATGTGAAAAGTTATGCGAAGTTTATCAAATCGATATCTTCGGGTAGCGTAAATCTTACTGTTTTTTCTCAACGATGCCGTTTCCTGATTTACTAAAGCGCCATTATAATTCGTTTTGAAAAAAAGGGTAAATACAATAAAATTAAAGGAGGGAAGTTATGAAGAAGGCCGTAATATCAATAATACTATTCTCTTTATTTCAGTTCCAATGCAAAGAAGAAACAACCGGGCCTGTTCAAGAGAGTAAAGAAGAAGTATTAATAGGCAATGAAGACAGCAGTGTCGTATTTATTGTTGATAAAAATATTTTAACGAGCGCGATAAATAATTACCATATTGAATCCGTTTATACTAAAAAAGGGATATTAATTAATATATACGCGCCGAATGGTTTAACCGGGGAATTATCATATAGGGTTAGCTATGAAACAATGGTAGATTCTATTTCCTCTGTAAAAAGTGCGCCTGTTTATAAATATGAAAACAAAGAATTCGTTGAAACAGGAATAAATACCACAATAAATGAATCCCAAAAACAAATATCATTCACAATCAATAGTTATTCAAAATTATTTGTTCCTTATTCACCGGATTTTTACTCTAATAATGATTGTAATTGCAGTTCTTTGTCCGGGTATATTAAATATATAACTTTCAAGAAATTGAAATCAGATATAGAAATTCTGCAAAAAAGCAGCGTTTCGGGTAATTCGATTCCGCAATGTTCGGCAATAAGGATGTTGTATATAGAGTGCATGGCGGGCTTATATTATTTTGAGGATAAAAAATACGATGATAAATTGTTTTATGACTGGCTGTACGGAATTGGAAAATTGAACGAACCGGTTATTGTACAAAATTCGTTATTTGATGATAAAAAAAGCGCGGTACCTCGGAGTGATGCATTGCGGGAAACTGCTAAAAACAGGGCAAGTGAATACTATGATTGCAGCTTATTAAATATGGGCTTAAGCGGGAATATTGAAGAAAAAATTCCGGGTCTTCCGAAAGCTCTACAACCGGCATCGGAAAATACGATTTTTATACGAGGGGTTCATATAGTATTTCGCTTTTAAACGGTGTCTCAAAATTTTCGTTCAATATAACGGTACGGCCTCAGGATAAAGTTGATTTCAATTCAGGGAGCACTTTTGGCGGCGTTTTTACGGTATGCGGCGAACCGTTCGAAATTATAATACCGGATAAATGGCGAAATTATTTACAACAATGCCCCCTGCCTTTGTCCGGTTCCGATTATGTTATCCGGGGAAGTGAAACATCATTCACGTTCAATTCAAGCGATTTCCCGGATAAAAATTGCGGCTATTTAAATAATTGCGTTTCAGTTGTTCAGGGTGAATGGGAATTTAATATAGAATATGAAGGCGAGCCGGTTGTAACGTTCGTCGGAAGGAAATTATATCAAAAAGATTGTTCACTCTCGTATGGCACAGATAAGGTCTTTGACGGCCCGCTTGTCGGTACGTATTGGTCGGGAACAAACACCACGGCAGGATTTAGTTTTGAAGGGACTTTCAATGCAAGTTCCGCCAATAAATTTACCGGTACGCTTACTGCGTTAAATTCTGTCAATGTATATTCTCTGACCGGTTCTTATGTAAATACAATCAATAAAATAAATGTTGATACGGTTAATCATACGCCTGTATTGATCTATTCTAATCGGAAATTCGATTTATTTAAAAAGTGATTTTGTAAAATATTATTGATTCATATTACTCAGAATGCAATAAAATAATGCCACGACCTTTGGCAACGCCATCCCTTGCGGGACAGGTCGTGGATTTAAAATTTCTAAAAATCCGGGCTTTAGCCCAAAGGGATGGCTTTTTGCCAAGCCCAAAACGATTCATAATGCGGCTAAAGCCATGCTGCTTCATTTTATATGTCCACGACGTAAACCTGCCTGACCTGCCCGGCCGGCAGGCGGGCGCAGGCATGGCGTTGTGGCTATAAATTAATTTGCTGTGCGTAGTATAACTTATTGAGTTTAAACAGCAGTACAAAGGGCTACCGGATTAGCCGGCCGGTTTTAAATTACTAATCGCCGCATACAAATTAGTTTTACTGGTTTACAGGAGAGTGGTAGGGCAGATTCGTTTTAGTCTTTTCATGACTTATTTTATATTTATAATAATGAGTATTGTGAATATTTACAGAAATATTATTATTTATAAATATTAATTTTAGAAAATCAATCACTACTGTCCAAGATAAATTGATTAATAGTTTATAAGTCTTGATAATGAGTCAAATTTAACGAGTTGTTAACTCTGGGCTGGAGTAAGCCCCCCCATATCAAGTATTAAATATAAAGATGCTGCCCAATATATATGTTGCACATAGCGTCATTTCTTTTGTCTTGTCCAAAGGACTCCTTCGGAGACACAAAAGAAATGACGAAATGAGCGCCTTTGGCGCCATGCCGTTTACAATAAAAAAAAATAGAGAGCGGCAGAAAAAGTCAAGACTCACGAAAAATATGGAGTCGGAAACATAATACAGACACACGCAAATGCGTGTGACACCTTTAGGCCTCCGGCTGTTCACCTTGTTTTACATCCATATTTTTCGTAGGTCATTTAAAATGTTTATTTTGGTCAAGTATGAAAATCAATAAAGAATTAAAATAAATTAAAAATATTTTCAAATAGCTCTTGACTTTTTAATAATTATGTTTTATTTACTTTACGGGTTGTGTTATCACTAGCATTATTTAATGCTTTCGCCAAAGATTTCTTTTAATCGACAAATAAATTGAATTGGAACAAATTCAAAGCTGTGAGCGAATTTATGTTTTTTCGCAAACAGTATATCATTCATAACGCCAGAATTTATTTATGAATAGAAAGTCTCCTGGTACGGCATTTATTAGAAAGAAAACAGCTCTAATATTGCTTTTAATGCTTATAGTAATTCCTGTAATAGGATTATTCTATCTCGATCAGCACCTAATTGTACATCCGCTCAAAATAGGGGAACAGGTACCGGCTGTAAAAATTCAGACATTAGAAAAGAAAGAAGTATCTCTCTCTTCTGTCCTTGTACGAAAAAGTGTGTTGGTATTCTATTCGGCAAGCTGTTCACATTGTCAACAAGAAATGGATGATTTGCGATTGTTGTACCAGATATTAAAGGATTCACTCAATATTGCTGCGATCTCATTGGACGGGATGTTTGAGACAAAAGATTTTGTTGTGTCTCATAATATTCCGTTTTCAGTATATCTTGATAATAATGATGAAGCAAAAAGGAGTTTTCGTGTTGGTATTATCCCGGCGATGTTTTTTATTGATACAGACCAACGCATAATGCACTTTAAAGCTGGAGAAAGAAAGCGAGAACAGTCATGGTCGATGTTGAAGAAATATGCCGGTTATATTGATGATTCTTTGGAGCAATTATGAGACGGCGAAAGATTATAGCTTTTTCAGGAATAGCAGGCATTCTTATCTGCGTTATGGGATTTGTTGTAATTATTCTGTTTTTACAAATGCCGAATGCCGGTAAAAGGATTGCAGCCTGGAAAATGAACGCCGAATATTTAGGAAATGAAGGAGTTCTTTTACAAACAAAACGCAATAATTGCGGACCGAGTGCAATGAAAATGATATTCGATCGCTATAATATACAATCTTCAATAGAAGAAATTGAGCAGGGTGTCGGACTTTCAAAAAAAGGATCCTCGATGCTTGCACTTAAGGAAATGGCAGAAATGAAAGGACTGAAGGCGGAAGGGTGGCGCTTAACTTTGGAAGACTTCCTGAGTTCCTCATTCCCATCAATTCTCTACGTGAATAATGATCATTACATAGTTGCAGATAGTGTTTCTATTGATGGTAATGTATACGTCTCTGACCCTGCTATAGGCAGACTGTGTATATCGAAAGATAATCTAATTGGTATTTGGCAAGGTGAAACCTTGTTGTTTATAAATAATACAAAATAAATATGAAAGCAATTAAAAATAGAAAAGAATGATAATCGCGAAATAGTATTGTCAACATGATTGTTGTATGCATTTTATCTATATGAAATAATTTTTAACGCGCCAATGATCTATAGTGAATTTGCATATAACTCCTTGCTCACTGGTTTATTTATTGCGAGTTAAGAATAAATTCTTGGCTGGCCCCTTAGAGTTGATTCAAAAATTCGTATTAAATAAACGGGCCACAGTGAGCGGGAATTTAATAAACAAAACAAATAACGCGCCAAATATACAAATAGGAGGATTGTAAAATGAAAAAGGTAATTTCATCGGTACTGATATTTTCTTTAGTATTGACAATATTTGCATCTGCAATGCCAGGATATCAGAATAACTCTGTAAAGATGAGTGACCCCCAGCTATCTGTGTCAGTTGGCGGATGGGACTGGGGTTGTGCAGTGGCAATTGCTGGAGCAGGGCTTATGCTTGCTGGATTATTCGTTACTCCAGTAGGAGCTGTAGCAGTTGGAATGTATGCTGCAAATGCGATATTAGGACCAGCTATTACTGGTACTGGTATAGGTCTTTCTTGCAGTGGTAGTGGAGGTGATAAAAGCAGCGATATGAGGACTCAATATAAATTTCAACGCGTTAATTGAGGAATTCCCTATCTGGTGGTAGTGACGTGATTAGTCTATCAAAAAGATATTGGTTAAGAGTTTTTTAATAATGTGTAAATTCATCAAATAATATAGAATTGCGTGCAAATTTCTTTTTGCACGCAATTTCTTAACAAATACATTAAAAAAAATGAATTATTCAGTTGTGCAAAAATCTTTATAATGTTAATAACACTCCTCCTTCGAAGGATTAAGAAGAAGCAATATTTTTACTTATTATTCATAATAATATTGTCTTTATTTTTTTTAATTTGCTTTGGAATTCCATTATTCACTTTTAAAAGTAATGTTAAAATAGGTTTGGGACTTGTCCCATTTCTTGATATTGACGATGGATATACTAATCACATCATTACGATTCCAGAGTCAAACATTTATAAGAATCCAAACATTTGATACTTCTACCAATTAGTGAAAAAGCAAAAGTTATATTACCAACTACTATTATTATTGACAGATTTAAAATCTCTTTTATATATATCAATGTCGCTGTTAATGTTTATATATTTTGTCAATCAATTTACATTTATTGAAGCTTTTATAAGCATTCTCATATGGGTAATGTTCCTTCTAACAACCTGTATTTGGACATTAATCTTAATATCGTTCGCCTAGGTAAGATCTTGGGAAATCGGAGGGGTAACATTATTATCTTTTATTATTTTATTTTTTATTCCCTAATAGGTCTACTATTTTAAAGAAATATGACTTTTTTTATTTTGTTCCTATTTCGGGGTATTCTTAGCTATTGCCTGTTAGGTCTTGCTTCAAATAATTATCTATTAACGGTCTCGAACTTTTCTTTATTAGTGTTAATATTTATTATAGGAATTGTGGTTTATAAGTATATGGATCCTTAGATATTTTCTTTCGTTCTAATCGGGAAATGTTATTTCTAAACTAATGATTTAATAGAAATGCCATTATTCTATTTTAAAATTCTTTTACGATATCGGCAGGTCTTAATTATTCCGCTTCCAATAATTGTGCTGATTGTTCTGATGAGGTGTGTATTATCAGTACGCGATCTCACTATTAATACAGCAATAATATTTTTGTTATTGATGTTGTTCAGCATAGGTGACTTATTTATTACATTATTCGACGTATCGTGCGATGAGTTTAATAAGTACATGCTATTCCCTATAAATTACTATTCTTTAGTTCTTCAAAAAAATATTGCCGTAATCTTTGTCTCATTCGTGTATACTATTCTAATATCATCTACTATGATTTACATGTTTCATCAACCTGTTTATTCCTTTATAATATATATAACGTATTGCCTTACGATTATTGTTCCATTTATATCGATAGGAAACATATTGTCTTCAGGTATACCGAAAATTAATTCTAATAATTATATCATAATGCGCATGATATTAAACGTTTTTATTTCCTTTGTTTTATCGATTCCATTTGGTGTTATAATGTTATTCTTCAATAATATCTACATTGTCCTATTTTATATAGCGGCTGTTATATTAGTATGGCGTTATATCTCGGTATCATTCGCAGCAAAGATGCTATTACGGAACTCCATTAAAATGATTGAAACAATATGAATATACTTAGA
>CAVYRP010000002.1:0-511756 GCA_963770945.1 uncultured Bacteroidota bacterium
GGCAATCAGCGGAGCAAGTGCTTTTTTACCGCAATCCAATAACATTCATTTGAATGTCTTCGTCTATGCGATAAGTTTCGGATTAGTTGGGTTCCCCTATTTATGATTATATGGCTCAAAATGGGCGATATGATTGCCAAGGTTGCTAAGTCGGACAAGGCCGGTCAAATGCTGGGATATACAATGTTCTTACTGATGGTTGTAAGTATCGTAACGATCTGGGTATAATGAACAACCATTTTTTAAATGGATTGCTTCGCAGGCGCGACGGGCTCTTTTCTTCAGATCTTCTTATTACGGCCATCGGATACCTGGATTTTTTCAACTGGCTTAAGAAAAAACCATCCGATCTTCATGGAATTTGCATAGGATTAAAACTGGCAGAAAGACCGGCAGATGTAATGCTTACCTTTTTTTCATCTCTGGGACTCGTGAGAAAAAAAGGAGCTGAATATCGCATCAGTGAATATGGCCGCAAATTCTTAACTGCAGGTTCAAAAACAGATCTAAGCGGGTATTTCAATTCAATGCAGGAACGGCCTATTTGCAGAGATATACTGGGTGTCTTAAAAACGAACACACCTTTGCACTGGGCACATTCGCCTAAAAGAAAAGAATGGGCAAATGCAATGGAGAAAAAAGATTTCGCAGGCTCTTTTACCGCTGCGATGGACAGCAGGGGTGCGATTTTTGCGCCGGTATTGGCCCGCAAGATGAACTTATCAAACTATAATAAACTCCTTGATATTGCAGGATCGTCAGGAATATACTCCAGTACGCTTGTAAGCAGGAACCCAAATCTTCGTGCAGTTGTTCTTGAAAGAAGTCCTGTCGATAAAATAGCAAAGAAGTCAATAAGAAACCGGGGACTTTCAAAAAGAATGTCAGTTATTTCAGCTGACATGTTTTTAGATGAATGGCCGAAAGGATTCGATGTACATTTGTTGTCTCACGTTCTGCATGACTGGGACATCACCGGTGTTCGGTTTCTTTTACAGAAATCATTTAACACGCTGAGCCGGATGCGGACTTATTGCAATTCATGATGCTCATATCAACAGGCAAAAGACAGGGCCGGTCGAAGCAGCGGAATATTCAATTTTACTTATGCTGTTAACTAGAGGTAAATGTTACTCCATCATAGAGATGCGGCAGTTATTGCAGGATACCGGATTTACAAAAGTGCGTATTAGTCCGACAATAGGTTTCAGGTCGCTTATAACTGCCCGAAAACCGAACTAAACTCGATAGATTATTAAAAAAATATATTCATTTAATTGGTATTTAATTATTCGATTATTAATAAATATTTTGAATTAGTAACAGGAGACTATCGTCATGCAGCAAAGCTGGCTGGAATGTATTAGAGGTTGTGGAAAAAGATATTCTATTTATGATGTAATCTACAATTGCGAGAATTGCGGCGGTTTGCTGGATGTTCAGCATAATCTTAAAACACTCAAACGCCGGACCGCAGCTTCGTGGAAAAAGTTATTCGATGACCGCATAAGAACCAACAAATGGCCATATGCAAGCGGTGTATGGGGAAAAAAGGAATGGGTCTGTCCGGCACTCGACAACGAAAACGTGGTTTCGATGTATGAAGGGCATACAAACTGTTTTTGGGCGGAACGGTTAGGGAAGGATATTGGAGTCGCCGATTTATGGGTCAAGCTTTGCGGCAATAGTCATACGGGATCATTTAAGGATCTTGGAATGACAGTCCTCGTTTCTGTCGTAAAACAAATGATGGCGGATGGCAAACCGATTCGCGCCGTGGCATGCGCTTCTACCGGGGATACTTCAGCAGCGCTATCCGCGTACGGTGCCGCAGCGGGAATTCCTACAATAGTATTCCTGCCGAAAGGAAAAGTTTCTACCGCACAGCTTGTACAGCCGATAGCCAACGGTGCAACAGTTCTTTCACTCGATACTGATTTTGACGGATGTATGCGTATCGTGCAGGAGATAACGGCCGACAATTCGATCTATCTTGCAAACTCCATGAACTCGCTGCGAATGGAAGGCCAGAAGACAGTCGGTATTGAAATTGTACAACAATTTGACTGGGAAGTACCTGACTGGATGATCATCCCTGCGGGAAATCTCGGTAATATCAGTGCATTGGGCAAGGGTCTGCTGATGATGCGCGATCTTGGTCTTATCAAGAAACTTCCACGGATTGTCTGCGCGCAGGCTGCTCATGCAAACCCGTTGTATTTAAGTTTCAAAAATGGATATAAGGAATATCAACCGGTGCAGGCTAAGAAAACGCTTGCATCCGCAATCCAAATTGGTGCACCTGTAAGCTATGAGCGTGCTGTAAAAGTGCTGCGTGAATTCGACGGTATTGTTGAGCAGGCAACGGAACATGAACTTGCAAATGCCTCTGCACGTGCCGATAAAGCAGGATTGTTTACATGTCCGCAAACGGGTGTTGCACTGGCAGCTCTTCAGAAAATGATCGAACAGAAAGTCATTAAAAAGAAAGACCGCGTTGTCGTGATTTCCACGGCACATGGCCCTAAAATTTTCACAGTTCAAAGTGGATTACCATGAAAAAAAGCTTCAGGATGTCGATTCACTCTTTGCTAATCCACCCATTCTTTTACCGGCAGATGTGAATGCCGTGCGAAATATGATCGATAAAGTAATCGGGAAATAATTATAGCTGCGACGGCTTCTCACAGGATTGTTGAAAAGCAGATATTGTTAACGCAGGCTGAAGAAAGTTATTATTTGAATTAATCACAAACACAAATGTCGATAGATTGATATAATTACATTTTATTTTGCAAGTTGCATGTTTTATGGACATTTAGTACCGAGAATGACAAACGCTTATTCCAGGCAGTTCTCAATAATAATTATTTTGGTCGGACTGCTGTCGCAGCAAATCCTGGCTGATTATCTATTAGGACGGACTTATTATGTCTCTTCGAATGGGAAAGACAATAACGGCGGCAGGACCGAATCTTCCTCATGGAAAAGTATTTCAAAAGTGAACTCCACTTTCTTTCGTTCAGGCGATACAATTTTATTCCGGCGCGGAGATACATTCTCCGGTCAAATAAATATTAATCAATCAAATATCACACTCGGTTCTTACGATTCCGGGAATAAACCTGTAATCACGGGAGCCGTTCAGCTTTCAGGCTGGACAGTCTATAGCGGTTCGATCTATGTGGCACAGGCATCATCGCTTGTAAAGAATCTGTTCGCTAACGGTGTACAGATGACACTTGCCCGGTATCCAAATTCAGGTTTCGTATATATTACATCGAAATCAAGCAGCACGACATTTTCAGCATCGGGAGTTACTCAATCGAGCGGATATTGGAACGGAGCGAACTGCAGGCTCAGGACAAACGGCTGGTCATTTGAATCGCCGACGGTATCCACACAAAGCGGAACAACAATAGTTCTCGCAGCTGCTCCTTATTTTGATTCTTTTACTACGGGCTGGGGTTTCTATTTAGACAATAAACTCGCCGCACTGGATGTCGCCGGTGAATGGTATTGTGATCCTGCAAGCAATAAAGTGTATTTCTATGCTCCAAACGGTGTTAATCCGAACAACCTGACTGTCACCGGCAGCACTCTTGATTATGGAGTCAACAGTTCCAGTAATTACATCACTGTCAGGGATTTGGAGTTTCATTATCAAAGCAAAGCAGGATTGAGTTTTTCAGGAAGTAACATCAGCCTTCTTTCCAATACAGTCTTTGGCGGGTTAGCAGATGGAATTGATTTAAGAGGAACAAATTGTACTGTCGATGGCAACATTATTCAAAATGTAAATGCTAACGGTGTTCATTTATATTATACTGCAAAAAACGGAACATTTACGAACAATACGTTAAAGAGTATCGGACTGGTACAGGGGTATCAAAGCTGTGCGACGGCTTACGGCATCTTATCGGAAGGTACTTATGCAACCATAAGCAGCAATTACCTTGACAGCATAGGATATGACGGTATCTATGCGTTTTCTCACGATCTTGTTGAGAAGAACATTATAAAGAACACGATGCTCACATTAGCCGATGGCGGCGCAATTTACACTGGTTCCGGCAGCTCATACGTAACAATCCAAAACAATATTATTTCGGATGTGTATCGGAAATAACGAAGCCACGGCGTCTTTGGGGCGGCTCTTATCAGAGATGGTCAACGCGCAGAGGGTATCTATTTGGATAGCGGCAGTAACAACGCTATTGTCAGAACAATACAATTATAAGGGCTAAATCATGGCTTTAATGGTGAATTCCAATACTTCTAACCATACGGTTCGCGAACAATAGCTTATGACTGTGCTTCGAATGCCGGAGGGTATTTGGTTGGCCTTGTATTGAATGCAAGTCAGGTCTTACGCAAATCATATTATCTCGTAATTCCTTTTGTGCCACTTCCAGTGCGGAACCTATGGTACAGATATCAGGATATCTCCTCGTCTTTCATTCGCCGGGAATACTCGACAGTAATTATTACTTCAATCCACATGGCAAGCGCAATCCTATTTAATAGACTGCTATAATTTGCCGCCGTGGAAAGAAGATAAATATACCTCGTTATCCTCGTGGAAGGCCCTAACGGGGCAGAGAGTCATTCGCGATTGATTATTCCGGAATCAAATAAGCGCGATACCATTATTGTCAACAGCACGGCAAATCCCATGACGGTAAATCTGCCTCCGTTTCTTTTCTACGACCTTGACAATAACAGTGTCGCAGGATCTTTCACACTTGCTCCGTTTTCTTCAAAAGTACTCATTCGGGATAATGTGTATGTGAAAACATCGAAAAACCATCTTGGTCGATAATTCTTCGATTATATATATCAGTTATTATGATTATCACTTGTATATTGAGATAAAAGATTCTGTTTCATGATGAATGTTGCATTTCACGAATAATTTGCTTACTTGGACAAGATATACTCTATTTTGCATTAATCACGAATCTAAATATCGTTAATAGATACAGTTATAAAGTATTATTGCGATGAGATTCGATTCAGGAGAGACTTTAATATGAGAATGATAGGTACAAAACCTTGGCAGTTCTCGATATTATTGTCTTTTCAAATCCTTACGACTTGTGCGTTTGGACAATCAACTTACTTTGTATCCTCGGCGGCAGTGATGGAAACAACGGTACATCGACGTCAACTCCATGGAAAACAATTGACAAAGTAAATTCTTTCACTTTTGTATCCGGTGATGCAATTTACTTCCGGGGCGGAGATACATTCTTCGGTCAAATTAATGTCAACCAAGCAGGTGTCACTATCGGAGCCTATGATGTTGGTACTCACAAACCTGTAATTACGGGAGCCGTTCAGCTTACAGGCTGGACAGTTTATAGCGGCTCGATCTATGTGGCACAGGCATCATCGTTTGTAAAGAATCTATACGCCAACGGCGTACAGATGACACTCGCCCGGTATCCAAATTCCGGTTTCATATATATTACTTCGAAATCAAGTAACACAATATTTGATGCCTCGGGAGTTACTCAAACGAGCGGATATTGGAACGGAGCGAACTGCAGGCTCAGGACAAATGGCTGGACATTTGAATCACCGACAGTATCCACGCAAAACGGAACAACAATCGTTCTCTCATCTGCACCTCATTTTGATGCTTTTACAACAGGGCTGGGGTTTCTATTTAGATAATAAACTCGCTGCACTGGATGCTCCCGGTGAATGGTATTGTGATCCCGATAATAATAAAGTGTATTTCTATGCTCCAGGCGGTGTTGATCCGAACACACCTGACTGTCTACGGCAGTACTCCTTGATTATGGACTCAACAGTTCCAGCAGTTATATCACTGTCAGGGATTTGGAGTTTCATTATCAAAGCAAA
This sequence comes from uncultured Bacteroidota bacterium, assembly GCA_963770945.1. Classification (GTDB taxonomy): domain Bacteria; phylum Bacteroidota; class Ignavibacteria; order UBA10030; family UBA10030; genus Fen-1298. The sequence goes on from CAVYRP010000002.1 coordinate 5,872, forward strand.
GCAGGATTGAACTTTGATCAGGAGGAAACACTAGCATTTTTTCCAATACGATTTATGGCGGATTAACAAATGGAATTTATGTTTCCGGAACAATTGCACTATTGACAATAACATCAGTTCAGAATGTGAATGGTAATGGTATTCAATCATATTATGGCAGCTAATAACATGATTTCGAATAATACACGATAAAGAGTATAGGACTGGTAAAGGGATATCAAAGTGTTGCAACGGCTTACGGCATATTATCGTAAGGTACTTACGCGACTATAAGCGACAATTACATTGACGGTATAGGATATGACGGTATCTTATGCATCTTCGCACGACATTGTTCAGCAAAACGTTATAAAGAACACAATGCTCACATTAGCCGATGGCGGCGCAATTTATACTGGTTCCGGCAGTTCATACGTAACAATCCAAAACAATTTTATCTCGGATGTGATCGGAAATAACGAAGGTACAGATCTTTGGGGCGGTACTTATCAAAGCTGGACAGGTGCAATGGGTATTTACATGGATAGCGGCAGCAGATCAACGGTGTTGTCAAAGATAATACAATTATACGGGCTAAATCTAATGCATTTAATGATGAATTGTAATACTTACAACCATACGATTCGCGGAACAATACTGCCTATGACTGTGCTTCGAATGCCGGCGGATTTTTTTTCACATTGGCATTGATACACGTCATTGGGTGACGGAGGGCATGATATTACGCAGAATATATTCTATCCGGCGTCCAGTAATCAGAACTATGGTAGAGATTCAGGATGTTCCTCGGTATGTAATTCGCCGGGGATATATCGACAACAATTATTATTTCAATCCACATGGCAATCCTAATCCGTTTGAGAACTCTCATATAATTCCGGCAGATGGCGGATAGTTATTACATCGTTCGATCGCGTGGAACGACCATTTACTGGAGCGGATAGTCACTCAAGTATATTATTCCGAATCCAAATCAGAGTGATACAATATTCGTCAATAGCACAGCATATCCCATGACGGTGAACCTGCCTCCGGTTCTCTTCTACGACCTTGACAATAACAGTGTCGCAGGATCATTCACACTCGCTCCATTCTCGTCAAAGAGTACTCATTCGGGATAATGTAACTGTGAACTCGACAATAACAGTCAGCCCGACATCATTATCGTTTGGCAATGTGGCATTGAATACATTCAGTTGAGCAGACATACACTCTTTCCGGCTCAAACCTTATACCTGCTGATGATTCGCTTACTATTGCAGCACCGGATGGATTTACTGTGTCCACTGCAAGCGGTTCAGGTTTCTCTTCATCAAAACGAATAGCATATACAAATGGAACGCTTTCAGCGACAACAATCTATGTTAAGTTTACTCCGACAGAAGTATCGGGTTACGGTATATACATAACGAATTCAGGAGGCAGCGCAGCAGTAAAAAATGTCGGTGTGACCGGAATGGGTGTTTCCTCAACGACACCCACACTTACTGTAAACCCGGCGTCCTTACCATTTGGAAATGTTATTATCAATACATCTTCGAGTGAACGGACATTTACGTTGGCCGGTTCAAATTTATCACCGCGAGCGGAAATATTACTATTACTGCACCCACCGGCTATCAAGTGTCTACTGTAAGCGGATCCGGATTTAGCTCTTCAGTAAATGTCTACTATTCGGGCGCTACGTTATCTTCAAAAACAATCTATGTAAAGTTTTCTCCAACAATTGCGCAAAGCTATAACGGTAATATCGTGTAGCACAGGCGGCGGTGCAACGAAAGAATGTTGCAGTTACCGGGTCTGGATTTATCAGTAATTCACCGGTTATAGCAGTCAGTCCCGTTTCACTTGCATTTAGCACAGTGCGTATTGATAACACGCCTTCGAGCGAAAGAACATATTCATTACAGGGTTCATATTTAACACCTGCAAGCGGGAGCATTACCATAACTGCTCCGGCAGGATATGAAGTGTCTCTCACAAGCGGAGCCGGTTTTAATTCATCACTGGATGTTCCATATGCAGGCGGCACGTTAGCTGTAAGAACGGTTTATGTCAGGTTTTCCCCGACGGCTGAACAAACCTATGCCGGCAATATCACAAATGCGGGAGGTGGTGCGCCGTCACAAAATGTTGAAGTAAGTGGAAGGGGTATCTCATCTACATCGGCAGCGATTACGGTAAATCCGACATCTTTATCGTTTAGAGATGTTGTTATAAATACAACTTCGAGTGAATTGAGTTACGAATTAACAGCAATAAATTTATCCCCTTCAAGCGATTCACTTACCATTACAGCTTCGGATGGATTTACGATATCGACGAACGGTTCAGGATTTGCTTCGATAAAACGAATCGCATATGCAGACGGAAAACTTCAACCTATACCGAAAAAAATCTATGTAAGGTTCTCTCCGACAGCGGAGCAGAGCTATTACGGCGTCATTACATGTTCAGGAGGCGGAGCAGGGGAGCAGACTATTTCGGTCAGCGGAAACGGAATTAATCAGCAGCCGCCGTCATTAACGGTAGATCCGGTTTCTTTATCATTTGGAAATGTTACCAACAACACTGTATCAGGCGGAAGGTATTACGCATTAACGGGATCGAATTTAATTCCGGCAAGCGGAAGTATAATAATTGAGGCAACAGCAGGATTTGAGGTATCGTCGATATCAGGTATGAATTTTAATTCACGCGATACAATTGAATATACAGACGGGAAACTTTCTGCTAATATTTATACACGATTCCTGCCGACGTTTTTGGGATCTTATAATGGAAACATATTGAACACAGGAGGCGGGGCAACTATTGCGGTGCCTGTCAGCGGAAGCGGTGTGGAATCGATGATTACGGTGAATCCCGCATCTTTACCTTTTAGCAGCGTTGTAATCAATGATACGTCAAGTGAACGCACATTCACTATTACTGCTTCAAACCTTACACCTGAAAGCGGAGATATCGTATTAACGGTTCCATCAGCTGCATTTCAGGTCTCACCGGTATCGGGATCAGGATTCGGTTCATCGGTTCAAATACCGTACTCGGGAGGAGCAATTACAACACCCAAAACTATTTATGTCAGATTCCTGCCGACAGCGGAACAAAGTTATTCCGGAAATATCACGATCAAAGTAGACAATATAGCTGTGCAAGATGTATCGGTTAACGGATTAGGAATATCGTCTTCGGCTCCGTTAATAACAATAGATCCGACATCTTTATTGTTTGAAAATGTCCAGGTTAACATGACGTCTTCACCAAAGACATACACTCTCTCCGGTGTAAACTTATCGCCGGCAGAACGGAAATGTAACTGTGACGGCCCCGTCGGGTTTTCAAGTATCTGCAGCTATCGGAACGGGTTTTAACACATCCCTGACAATTCCATATAGCGGCGGTGTAATATCTGCATCATCAATCTATGTAAGATTCTATCCGGAAGCCGTTCAATATTATGCCGGGAACATCGCTAATACAGGCGGTAATGCAGCAGCTGAAAGTGTCTATGTAAGCGGCAGCAGCTTATTACCTTCGTTGATCTTTAGTTCTGATTCATTGCCGTTCGGCAGTGTAATAATTAATACATCGAGTGTAAAAACATATACGCTTTCCGGTTCGAACCTGCGGCCTGCAAATGATACTGTGAAAATAACAGCACCGATAGGATTTACTGTATCGACCAGAATCGATTCGGGTTTTAATTCTTCCGTCAGTATTCCTTATACCGCCAATTCTTTATCTTCAATCCCCATCTATGTCCGATTTGCTCCTTCGGCAATGCAGAGTTACAGAGGTAATATTACTCACTTTTGCGGCGGCGCAGTAATACAGAATTTGCCGGTAAGCGGAGAAAGTGCTATTCCAATGCTTACGGTAAATCCTCCTTTGGTAAATTTTGGAAACGTTCGTATAAATACGACATCTACTGAGTTGACCTATAGAATAGATGGTTCATACTTGACGCCTGCAAGCGGAAATATTATTGTGAATGCTCCATATAATTTTGAAGTGTCGGTAACAAGCGGTTCGGGATTCAATTCTTCTGTCAATATCCCTTATATAAACAGTACTTTATCTTCGACTGTAATCTATATACGGTTCTCTCCATCTGCAGTGTCTAACTATACCGGTAATATTTCAAACGATGGGGGCGGAGCAACAACCCAGAGTGTTGGAGTAAATGGAACCGGGGTAAATGCCGCTTCCTTGTTTGTAAACGCAGATTCACTATCATTCGGTTCCATTATAATAAATTCTATATCGAGTGAAAAATTATACTCTCTCTCTGGTTTAAATTTAGCAGCAGACGGGGCGATTACAGTAACCTCATCAAAGGGATTTCAGGTATCAAAGACAAGCGGTGCCGGATTTGATACAACTATATCTATCTCTTATAGCGGCGATTCTTTGTCTTCAAGATATATTTATGTTCGATTTTATCCAGCCTCTGTGGAGAATTATATCGGCACAATTACAAATGCAGGAATTGGAATACCGGCGATCAATGTTGCTGTGAGCGGTGCTTGTCTCCCGCCGAATCAAATAGTCCTGCTTGGCCAAAATTTTCCCAATCCATTCAATCCAACTACGAGAATTCCGTACTCCGTTCATAAGAAATCGTGGGTAAAATTGACTATCTTCAATATGCTCGGGCAGCGAATCAGAATATTAATCGACGAAGAACAAGATGCAGGTTACTATCAACCGGAGTTTAACATATCACGAGATAATAATGGTCAGGAATTATCGTCGGGTGTCTATTTTTACAGACTCGAAATAGCCGGAATTTCGGCTACAAAGAAGCTGATATTGCTGAAATAGTAATCGGAAACAAATATATAAAAACCTATAATTAGGCCTAAATACTTGCAATAAATACCACATTCCTTGGAATAGATTAGAAAGTTCTAATCTTTGTTAGAAATTTCTAAATTGTTTTGATTTCATAATCCAGATATCTTATTCCAATTTAAAAGCCATAATAATATCCACTATTAGAGAAGAACAAATATGTCGACCCCCTTAAGATTATTACTTGTCGATGATGAAGACGCATTCAGGCTGGCCCTTGAGTCAGCGATGACTGATTTTGGGTATATTGTTGAATCTTGCGATTGTGGAGAAGCAGCAATAAATCTTCTTCGTTCATCTCATTTTGATGTTGTTATTCTGGACTATCGAATGCCGGGTATTTCCGGCTTGAATGTCTTGCAGTGGATGAATGAACAAAAAATGGATACTCCGGCTATTATGCTTACTGCGGCAGGATCCGAAAATATAGCAGTAGAAGCGATGAAGTTTGGAGCGTATGATTACTTTGCGAAAGATACAATAGACATCTTCCATCTTCCTATAGCGATCAATAGTACGTACGAGCGTTATCTTTTTAAAAAGGAAAAAATGCATGCTCAATTAAATGAACAGGCACGCGAAAGGAATTTAAAATCAGCTGAATTGTTTCGTACAACTTTGTCATCTCTTTCCTACATTGTAAATAACAGTTTGTCTTTATTGGTATTAAATATTCAGGATGATATGCAGTCGTTGCTGCCGAACGTTAAGGAAAAAGCGCAATCGCAATTTATGCAGGCTTTCAACGAAATTGCCCAGGATATGAATGTTATTTCTGTCAGTGTTCGTGCGATGTTGAATCTTTCTGAGGCAATGTGTAAACAGATCGAAGTTGCTGAAGACACGCAAAATCTGGAAAAATTCCTGCAGGAAGAGATGAGTGTATTAAACGAGGCTCATGATAATGCAATTAAATGAAATATAATAAAGAAAGCTGCATTCCGGCTTTCATTATAAAATCAAAAGGCAATTTTTTGAATTAATGATAAAACTGTTAATTGTTGAGATGCAGAGAAAATACAGGATAAGGGAAGCGAGCAACTATTTTGATTGTGAAATATTGATTTTCTAAGATGTGACTCTAAGAATGGTGGGCAGAATCCTGCGTATTTCTTTTTCTATTTCCTTGAAACACTTTACGTAATGTTCTTTTGATTTGCCGGTAGGATCCTTTATCTCGGCATCATCAAGAGTATCCTTTAGTAAATATTCTTTTAAAAGAAAAACATGCTTGATATATTTAGGAAATGCGCTGAGGATTCTTTGCTTATGAGTTTTTTCCATACAAAGGACAACATCCACCTCTTTAAGCATTAAATATGTCAATTGACGCGCTTTGTGCGAACCTATATAAATATTTCGTTTCGTGCAAACTTCTATAGTGTTTTGATCAGGTGTAAAATTTTCCAGAGCGTCAATGCCTGCAGATGCTACAAAGGCTGTATGATAGCCGGGAGAATTCGCGAGCAGTTTTTTAAGGATTCCTTCTGCCATGACACTTCTGCAAATATTTGCTGTACAGATAAATAGGATCTTCATTTAAAAAAAATAATCAATTATTTCTATCATCTCAATGCATGTCTTTAAGTTTAACATATTATGTTAAATAAGGGTTTTTTCCCATTGAATGGAGAAATTGCGTTATTTCTTTTAAAGAAATTGCATTCCAAACGTCTATAATTATCCAACAGTTGGAGTAATTATTGATTTTAAGGAAAAAAGTGGATAATTTAGCGCTCAATAAAGTAGAAAATGCCAATTACTGATGCTATAGAAGATTCCGGTATTAGGTACAACCTTTTTTGGGGATTCTGCTGCATGTTCATTTCAATGATGTCGCAACTACTGTGACTGAAGAAGCGGAGCTGTATTAATCTATGTCTAATATAGATATTTTCATTTAATAATCGTTGTATTTTTACATGATTATAATTAATAATTTCACTTTTTTTAACGAATTTTTAATGGAAAAAATATGAATTCTTCTCAAGAGCCGGCGGATTTAAACAAGGAAGAGGGACAAACGAGCAATGTCCCATCTCGGTCACCTCAGGAATATCTAATAACTCTTCTTCATGGCAAGTGGATTATTCTTGCTACGACAATGATAGTAACGGGTCTTGTTGCCATTTATACTTTTAGGGCAACTCCTGTTTATGAGGCAAGTTCTCTTGTAATGATAAACACGCAAACGAAGGATGGCTCGCTTCCTTTATTTGATCCCTCGGGCACAGCAGCTGCAAATAGAATTACAAACGAGCTTGAAATTCTAAAATCTCAATCAACCGCTCAAAATGTTGCCGCCGTGCTTCGTTCCAAAAAGTTTCTCGACGAAAAAAAGGGTGAAATTATTCCCATCTTGGCTCCGAAGAAACAGGATACGCCGAGAGATACAATTGCATCTATCGAGGAAGTCAGAGAGAGATTATTCAATGCTGTTGAATTCATGCCGATTCGCGAGACAGACGTGATTAAAATTACAACAAAAAGTAATAATCCTAAGGAAGCGGCCCTAATTGCCAATACTTACACGGAGGTTTATACCACCAGGAATCTCAATACGAGCAGACTTCGTTCAAAAGCTGTTCGCGAATTTCTACAGTCGCAGCTTCAATCGAAAAAAGATGTTCTTGATACATCTGAAAAGGAACTGCAAAGTTATATGCGTTCTTCCGGTGTTGTCTCTCTTGACGCCGAAGGAAACAAGGTTGTAGCGCAGCTGTCGCAGCTTGAAGCACAGCGCGACGGTATTGAAGTAGATATAAGCACAAAACAGAAAACTGTACTATCGTACAAGGAAGAATTAGCGAAATTAGAACCCGGTTCGGCAAAAGAGATGGGCGAAGGGAGCGACAGTTATATACGTCTTCTTCAGGAGCAGATTGCCAAGCTCGAAGTTCAGCGCGACATTGTCGTTGCGCAGAATCCCGAACTGGTCGGTCAAGATATCTACTCCGACAAATTGAGAGAAATTGATCAACAAGTAGCAGTATTGAAAAGAAATCTCCAGGCACGTACGCAGCAATTTCTAGGTTCAATAATGCCGGGAACACGAATGACGGGAGAAGGAACAGCTTCTTTTCTTGCCGAGGCAAAACAAAAAATCATTGAACAACAGATTGAACTGCAGGGCCTTCAGGCGCGAAAAACAGCTCTCGATGGAGTCATACGAGAATCTGAAAAGCAATTCAATCAACTTCCGAAAAAAAGCATGGAATTTGCAAAACTGCAGCGGTCTCGCTTGAGCAATGAAAAGCTTTACCTGCTTGTAGAAGAGAAATTTAATGAAACCGCTATTCAGGAAAAATCACAATTTGGATACGTGGATGTCATTGATCCTGCCGTTGTGCCAATGACTCCCGTAAGTCCGCGGGTAGCGCTCAACTTGATAGTAGGTTTTTTACTCGGATTAGGAATTGGAGCCGGAATCGTTATTGTACGGGCGTCTATGGATACGAGTATAAGGACGCCGGAAGATCTGAAACGTCATGGTTTTTTCCCGCTTTCTTCGATCCGTAAAATGGATGAAGAAATTACTAAAATTGAGCAAGATGTCAAGACTCGAAAAGTTCCCTGTCTATTTGACCACCATCTTATTACTTACTACAGGCCAATGGCGCCTATCGCCGAGTCATACCGCCATTTGCGCACAAATATACAGTTTTTGAACACTGACACACAAGTACGATGCTTTGCAGTTACAAGCGCAAATCCGGAGGAAGGCAAAACAACGACAGTATGCAACCTTGCGGTGTCACTTGCGCAAGCTGAGAAAAAAGTACTTCTTGTAAATGCTGATTTAAGACGTTCAAGGGTTCAGCATTTATTTGGGTTGAAGAATGACAAAGGGCTCTCGGATTTCCTTGCCGGCAATGTCGGTTTAACAGAAGTGCTTCATCGACAGGTTCTGCCGAATCTCGATATCATCAATTCCGGATCAATACCTCATAATCCATCCGAGATTCTTGGATCGAAAAAAATGAAAGAATTCATCAGGCTCATGAAGGAAAAATATGATATAATTCTCTTTGATACTCCTCCGTTGCTGGCAGTTACAGACGCTGCTGCGCTTGCAACAGAAACGGACGGCGTGATGATTGTTGCTTCTGCCGGGAATACAAAAGCGACCGATCTTAAAATGGTTGCTGAGTTTCTCATGAGTATAAACGTGAATATCCTCGGCGTCGTTCTTAACAATTTTGATATAAACAATGCCTCCAGCCGGTATTCTTCCGGTTATCAATATGGGTACTATAGTTATGAATCCGGGCATTATCAAAAAAATGATGTGAAGAAAATAATTAAAAAGAATTTTGATCGGTTTAAATCTCACAATTAAGTGGAAAGGTTAGTATGAAATTATTACATAGTATTGCCTTTGCCGGACTTTTATTGTCTTCTTTGACAGTCGTGCTTGCACAGGATAATCAAAGCAGTCTTCTTTCTGCGACGTCAGATAGAACAACGAATACCAACTATTTTTTTGCACGCCCCAATGATATAACAATCATTGTCAACGTGATGGGATTTGTTCAAAGGCCCGGCAGGTACGAAATTGGAAGTTCAATCGACCTCATGAACGTGATCGCGCTGGCAGGAGGGCCGACGACAGACGGCTCCTTGAGCAAAGTGATAATCATCCGTATGGTCAAAGATGGAGAAAAAACAGCACGCCAGGATGTTCAGCCTGATCAGAAGACTCTTTCCTCTTTTCTCAAAGAAGAAGTAAAACTTACCCGTGAAGAAATTCGGCTTGATCTGGAAAATCTTTCAACTGTGCGGCCGGAAGATTTACAGATGCAGCCCGGGGATATTGTCGTTTTAGAACGCACTACATGGTCAACTGTCCGGGATGCTTTTGGAGTGGTTGTCTCGGCGGCTGTTATAACATCGGCGATTGCACAGGTTATCTGGGCTACGAGAAGATAGAGGATGGCTGCGGTGTCAAAATGGTATGCACTTTATCTACGCAGCAGATATGAAAAAAAAGTATATGAAAATCTAAAAAAAAAGAAAATAGAAGCATTTCTTCCTCTTATCGAAAAGGTACATATCTGGAGCGACCGCAAGAAGAAAATTATGGAACCGCTCTTTCGGGGATATGTATTCGTGAAGACGGACCTGCATGATAAAGAAATAATATTAATGACTGAAGGTGTTGTTCGTTTTGTCGGAATCAATCATAAACCGTCATGGATTCCCGAGCTGCAAATTGACTGGCTTAAGCGGATTGTGGCAGAATCGTTGGACGTGCATTACGAACATTATCTTGGAGTTGGCAATCGGGTCAGAGTGACAGGCGGACCTTTGGTTGGAGTTGAGGGAATAGTCAACCGGGTACATGGAATCTCACATGTGATTGTATCGATTGCTGCAATAGAACAATCCATCTCTATTCAGGTGCCGGCGGAACTATTGGAAATATTACCTACATGAAAAGAAAAAATCTATTATGACATTAAACGAAGAACTATATCAGAAAATAGAGCAAAAGAAAGCAGTTGTAGGAGTAATCGGCCTGGGTTATGTGGGCCTTCCTTTGATCCTATGTTTTGCAGAGAAAGGGTTCAAGTCGATCGGATTCGATATTGATACTAAGAAAACTGCGTTACTTATGCGCGGAGAATCGTATATCAAACATATCCCGGCAGAACGCATACGAAAAGCTATGGATAGCGGTTTGTTCTCTACGCCGGCAGGTTTTGCAAGCGCTGCTGAATGTGACGCGATTCTCATTGCGGTACCGACTCCTTTGAACAAGAACCGTGAACCGGATGTGCAGTATATCGTTGCGTCGTGCGAAGCAATAGTCCCGTATATACGCAAAGGACAATTGATCGTTCTAGAATCGTCAACTTATCCAGGAACGACCGATGAGGTGATGATTCCGATATTGGAAAAAAGCGGATTAAAAGTGGATAAGGATTTCTTTGCTGCATTTTCTCCGGAGCGTGAAGACCCTGCCAATAAAGATTACCGTACTGAAACGATTCCTAAAGTTGTCGGGGCCACATCGCCTGAAGGATTGAAAGTTGCAGAGAAACTGTATCAGCAGGTTATTGTCCGGACAATTCCTGTTTCATCAACGAAAGCGGCAGAGGCGACAAAACTTCTGGAAAATACATTCCGGGCAATCAATATTGCCCTGGTAAATGAACTAAAAATGACATTTATGAAAATGGGGATTGACATCTGGGAAATAATCGATGCAGCAAAGACAAAGCCTTTTGGATTTATGCCGTTTTATCCGGGTCCCGGATTGGGCGGCCATTGTATTCCGGTTGATCCGTTTTATCTGACATGGAAAGCCCGTGAATACGGGGTGTCGACGCGGTTCATTGAACTTGCCGGAGATATCAATACATCAATGCCTGATTTTGTCATTCATCGTGCTATGGAAGTTCTGAATGATTGTCATAAATCTGTAAAAGGATCACGGATACTTCTCCTCGGCCTTGCCTATAAATCTAATATCGACGATGACCGTGAATCTCCAACTTATAGTCTGATGGAAAAACTGGAAGACCTTGGCGCAGTAGTACATTACAACGACCCTTATATACCGGTTATCAGGATGACGAGAGAATACGCAAAATTTGCAGGACGAACATCGGAAGCAATATCACAAAATTATGATTTAATCATTGTCGTAACTGCCCACGATGAATATAAAACACTTGATGTACAAAAACTTCAAGTACCGATTTTAGATACAAGAAATACCATTCGAGAAGCACATCCATTGCTTTATAAAGCTTAGAGAAATCGGGCAATATTTATTGAGTTCGATTATTGACCAGTTTTTCAATTCTTGAGATGTACATACAGTAAACCATTTGGCCTTCTGTTTTTATGGAGCGACTCTCTCGCCTTTGTTTAGGTTGATTTTTTTACAGCCGGGAAATATAAATTATTCTCTCGAATTGATTTAATGATTTATGAATAAACTCGGTTATTTTGAGATGCAGATTGATAAAGTGATTTTGAAATAATGATTGAAAAGCATAGAGAAAGGTATAAGAAGTCTTTAAATTAGTTATTTAAAAAAAGAAAATAATTTATGAACTTTGCCATCACCGGAGTCTCCGGTTATATTGCACCGCGGCATCTTAAAGCTATTCGTGATACAGGGAACCGTCTTGTTGCCGCAACGGACCCGCATGATTCAGTAGGGATACTCGACCAGTATTCATTTGATGTTCGATATTTTCCTGAGATCGAACGATTCGATCGCCATCTTGACAAACTCCGGAGAGGTTCGGATCAAGAGAAAATACATTATGTAAGTATATGTTCTCCGAACTACCTTCACGATGCGCATATGCGTCTTGCATTGAGGGCGGAAGCAGATGTAATCTGTGAAAAACCATTAGTCATTAATCCCTGGAATCTTGATGCGCTTCATCTGCTCGAAAATGAAACCGGGAAAAGAATCAATACTGTGCTTCAGTTACGAGTGCATCCCGCGCTCGTTGCGTTGAAGTACAAGTTTGATCATGAAAAGCCGCCTCGTTCGAAACATGACGTCGTTGTCACATATATAACAGGCCGCGGATCCTGGTATCTGATGTCCTGGAAAGGGTCTGAAGAACGGTCGGGCGGCTTGGCTACAAACATAGGAATTCATTTTTTTGATCTTCTGATATGGCTTTTTGGAGAAGTTCAGCGCAGCGAACTGCACTTGAGGCAGCCAAAACGTATGGCAGGATTCATTGAATTAAAGCATGCAAATGTACGATGGTTCCTTTCTACCAATTCTGAAGATTTACCATTCCCGGCAGAAGCAGGAAAGAAGGCGACGTTCCGATCTATCACTGTGGATGGTCAGGAATTGGAATTTACAGAAGGATTCACGGATTTACACACGCGTGTCTATGAAAAGACTATCAAGGGCGATGGATTTGGAATCGAAGATGCGCGGCCATCAATAGAACTGGTTCACAAGATCAGAACTTCTACTCTATCGGATGGAAATAGTACCGCTCATCATCTCTTTCTGGAAAATAAAAAATTCTCAGTGGAATAAGTAAAAAAAACAGAGTGACCGCCATGGCATATTTTAAGCATGAATCAGCATTTATAGATGAACCTTGCACAATCGGCGATGGCACGAAAATATGGCATTTTTCACATATCCAAAAAGGCGCCGTGATTGGCGCTAATTGTATCTTCGGCCAAAACTGCAATGTTGCAAATAATGTGGTTATCGGATCGAATGTAAAAGTACAAAACAATGTATCGATCTATACCGGAACGATAATCGAAGATGATGTTTTTCTAGGGCCGTCGTGTGTATTAACAAATGTGACCAATCCGCGCTCGCAGGTGAACCGGCATAACCTATATGAGCAAACATTGTTAAAACGAGGTTGTACAATAGGTGCCAATGCAACGATTGTCTGCGGTATCACAATCGGTTGTTACGCTTTCGTAGCAGCGGGAGCTGTTGTTGCAAAGGACGTAGCTGATTATGCTTTGGTCGTCGGTGTTCCCGGTCGGCAGGTTGGATGGATGAGCAGACATGGACATCGATTATCATTCGATAACACAGGTATTGCAGTTTGTCCGGAAAGCGGTTTGAAATACAAGAAAACGAATGGACTTGTGCATTGTCTCGACTTGGATGAAGATACACTTCTCCCGGATAAGCTTCGACAAGGGACGAAGCCTTATGATACCTTCAAGATGTGTTAAACTAGGAGTCCTGCAAAGGAAACAAGATAGATCAATTCATGAAACATTAACGGGTCGGTAATACTTCAATAGAATATGGAAGAACAATCACTAAAACAAAAAGCTACTCATGGAGTCCTCTGGAGCTTTGTTGACCAGATCGGAACACAAGCCATGGGATTCGTTATTGGCATTATACTTGCTCGGATCCTGGCTCCTTCCGACTATGGATTAATAGGAATGCTCTCTATCTTTACGGGAATAGCTAGTTCCCTAATCGATAGTGGTTTCAGTCAAGCTTTAATCCAAAAAGTAGACAGGACAGAGGCTGATTTTTCGACGGTATTCTACTATAACTTGGGAATTGGAGTTATTTTCTATGTCTTGCTTTTCATCGCATCTCCTTGGATAGCAGATTTCTACAACGTCCCATTACTCGAATCAATTACTAAAGCACTTGCACTCATTTTTGTAATCAATTCACTTACTGTGGTACCTCGAACGAAGTTGAATATTAAAGTTGACTTCAAAACTCAAACAAAAATATCTATTGTTACGATGATTATTTCAGGAACCATAGGGATCACTTTAGCTGTCAAAGGATTTGGTGTTTGGGCTTTAGTGTTTCAGAATATCATTGGAGCAATATGCAATGTTGCAATGTTCTGGTTTTATTACAGATGGAAGCCACTGCTTGTTTTTTCTAAAGAGTCTTTTCATCGTTTGTTTGGATTTGGTTCTAAATTGATGGTGACAGGTTTGCTCAACAACATCTACACCAACATCTATACGATGGTAATTGGAAAAGTATACTCTGCTTCAGATCTGGGATATTACACGCGTGCACAACAATTACAGACTCTTCCCACAAAAAATATTACATCCTTGCTCCTAAGGGTTACTTTTCCGATCCTTTGCACCGTCCAAGATGACGATAAGAGACTAATAGCTATATACAAAAACCTTATCCGTATGGTGTCGTTTATCACATTTCCTCTCATGTTTCTGCTGTTAGCTGTTGCCAGACCTTTAATAATCATCTTAGTTACAGAAAAGTGGTTGCCAACAGTGGATCTCTTTCAGATTCTCTGTTTTGCCGGTATGTTGTACCCTCTACACACCATCAACCTGAATATACTCGAAGCAAAGGGTCGATCAGACCTTTTTCTTCGGCTTGAAGTATTGAAAAAAATCTTTTTTACTTTTGTTATTATTGTTACTATTCCGTTTAGTTTAAAGATAATGGTAATAGGGCAGGCGTTCTCTTCTTTTGCGAATCTGTTTTTTAATACCTACTACACAAATAAGTATTTCAACTATGGTATAGTACCGCAAATAAAAGATATTTTCATTTTTTTCGTATTAGCAATCTCTATCTGCGGAATGACGCTGCTTCTTATCCAAATATTCGAATCGAACTGGCTGCAATTGATTGTAGGAACAGTATTTTATACCGGAACTTATTATTTGGCTTCAAGACTTTTCAAGTTTAACGAATTAAATGAAGCGCTGGCAATTGTCATGATACCATTTCGAAAAGCGCCTTTCAAAATCAACACTAATCTATAAATTTAGGGTAGTGATTAATGAAATCTATGTTAAAATATATCTTGCGATACGAACATGCAAGAAAACTCCAGCGCCTGATTGAGCAATTGAGATATCACTCATTTGATGTATTTAAGTTTCGGGCATATGTAGGAAACAATAAAATAGCTTCCGCAATCCAGTCTCAATGTCCTGCTGCAATCGGAAAAATTGGAGCCGTAGAATTGAATGCGCTTCGGGCTTATCTTCGTTCAAGAAAAAAATCAACATGCCGAGAACTTACTGCAAATCACCGTAAATTACTAATGGAAAGTGCAGGAGTGTATCCAGGTAACTATGACTTTTTTGAGAAGTGGTCCCAAATTTTGGCTGACCTCGGTTTTGCCGGAGATGACACATTTGGGAACATGGTTCCAGTATAATGAGAGCTATTTAATAGGAAAGTATGCAAAAAATTCTGAAGTGTTTCATAGCTATGGTCTTGAACCATATATCTTTCAAAATCCATGGTCGGTCAATTTAAAAGGAAAAACAGTCGTTGTAATTAGTCCTTTTAAAAAAACAATACAGCATCAATACCCGCGTCGATTGGAAATTTGGAAACGAAACCCTGCAATCCTTCCAGATTTCGATTTACGAATTATTCAATGTCCTAATCACCCGCATCTTGCGCCTCCCATTTATCAAGATTGGTTCGAAGCTCTTTATGCCATAGAGGAACAACTCAAAAAGATCAATTTTGACGTGTTGTTGGTTGGAGCAGGCGCTTACTCATTGCCGCTTTGCACATTCGCTAAATCCCTGGGTAAAATCGGGATTCATCTCGGTGGGAAACACCCAATTGATGTTTGGGATTCTTGGTAAAAGATGGCTTGCACCAAATTCTTCTATTGATCACAGATATTTTAATGATGCATGGGGATTCATCCGTTGCCGGAAGAAACACCAAAAGATTACAGGAAAATTGAAGATGGCTGCTATTGGTAAAAATAAATCATAATCGCAATGGTATTCGATACGCCAAATCTTATTCGATCATGAGTCTGCCACTTAACATATCAAATAAATGAATAAATTTGTAAATAATTCTTTAAGCGGCAAAAGAGAGCAGCTGGCTGTTTTGACGTATTATCTTGTCTTGTTGCTCATCGCTATGTCTTGGACTGAGAGGGCTCAGATAGAGCCGAATACAATGTTCAGGATGCTCTTCACAGCTCTCTTTGCACTGCCTTTATTTAAATACCGACACTTGGCCCCGGCTGTTTTGGCAGTATTGATGACAATCCGGCTATATTCTGTATCACCTTATGGTTATTTGCCATCTGATCTAAGATTCTCTTTTTATTTGACGTTATTGCTTCTCTTCTTTGAAATCGTTCCTCAGATTTATTTGGGTCGTGGAAATCTCGTTTTTAGAGGATCAAGTAAAGGATTAATAGCCCTTCTGTTAATTGTCATATTGTCAAATGTAGTAAATTTGAACACAAATTATTCCTTCGCATTTATACTGGCCTCTACCATTATGCTGGTTATATTTGTAAGAACACGTTATGAAATTCAGAATACTTGAAATATCTTTCATGGTTATCACGCTTTGCTTGTCTAGCTATGCTTTTATTTTCCGCGATGATTTTGTTATTAAGCAATATATTAATAAAGATATTATTCAAAGAGCGTATTGGCATGATCGAAATTACCTTGGCTCTTTACATATTCTATTCCTGGTTAAGAAGGAATTCCCATAATGTACTGTTGGTGTCCTTGATCATTTATTTCAGCATTGTTTGTTTCACGCTTGTTCCTTTAATGTATCATTCATACGGTTACTTGATAGTGCTTTTTGAAAGTTATAGTTTAGTTTCAAAGTCCCGTCCGGCATGATCGGAGGTATATCAAAAGTATTGACAGCGGATTCAAAAGATTGAGTTCTCTGCTGATGACAATACCGCTGATAATGCAGCTATGTCTTCAATTGCTGCCCCGCCGCATAGGCAAAACTTTCTTGACTGATAATCGTGATCATTTATTGGATCGTTACATTGTTAACACATTCTTTAGGATGGAAAGTATATTTTAGTGAAAAAGAAGATATTGTTTGTATATGACGAGATGCTAATTGGAGGCAGTACGACCAGTTTGTTGTCGATATTGAACTCAATAGATTACGACAGATTTGAAGTGGACTTGAATTTGTATTATAATAAGGGTGCACTTTTTGATCAAATACCAAAGCAAGTCAATATTTTACCGCAGGCAAGTATGTTGCCGCAATCAGCAAAAGGTAAGTTTATTAAGATCTTAAGATCTTTTTTTGCCGGTGATTTTCTGCGAGCGTTATACTATGGCATAGTCATTGACAAAAAATTGAAGTTGAACTCGCAGGCTATGATTTATGGGCGTGTTACTAATTCTAGGAAGCTAGAAAGTCGAATATGATACTGCGATAGGTTTTCTTGAAAATTGGCCGAATGTCTTTGTGGCGCTGAAGACAAAAGCAAAAGGGAAATCGGATGGGTGCATGTTGATTGGAAGGGCGCTAATTTAAAACCAATAGTCGAGGATAAAGCATACTCTAAGCTGGATACTATAGTCCTGGTGTCTCAAAAATGCTTGGATAATTATAATGACGTATTTCCAAAGTTTAAAAATAAGACTGTTTATATAGAAAATATTCTTTCGCAAAGAACAATTCGGAACATGTCGCATAATTTTGCTGCTGATCTGGCGATTGACGAAGCGAAAATAAATCTTGTTTAGCATGCCGAATTGAATTCCATCATAAAGGTTTGGACAGGGGTGTTAAGGCCTTTGCTAAACTTAAGGGGACAACCTTGTAGAAAATTTTCATTGGTACATAATTGGCAATGGATCCGATATTAATAATCTCAGGAATATGATAGCCGAAAACTTTTTGGGAAAATACATAACCGTGCTGGGAGCAAGAAACAATCCATTGCCGTATGTAGCGTTAATGGATATGTTTTTCCTGCCTTCACGGGGACCAAGGGAAACCGATGGCTGTAACTGAAGCACTGATGCTTGGCGTTCCTGCTTTGGTAACGACTTACGCTTCGGCGAAAGAGCAGATAGAGAACGGTATAGATGGTGTTATTATCGAAAATACAGATGATGCAGTTTATGACTAGTTTAGAAAATGTTGGTTGACGAAAGAAGAAAATAAATATCATGAAGCAGAATGCGTACAATCGTGATTACTCAAATGTGGAAGTTATAGAGTCTGTCTATGATCTTCTTAGATAAAATTGCAATGGAAATAAATACTCTATATTTGATGAATATTTCAAGAATTCTATTCGAAAAATCAATATCGAATGAGAATTGAAGCATCCATTCACTTCAACTATTTAAATGGAGAATAACTCTTAGAGAGACTTATTGAATAGTATCCGGTTGTACATTTATCTTTAAAGGCGATAGACTTCACAATGAAGCGAAATAATCATCAGAGAATCGTTTTATCAGGCTTGAAATTTGCCGGCAGTTAATTGCTGACAATGTAAACGTGCAAAATTATGACATATCCCAGAGTTCTCATTGTTGCAATAGGACGAATCAACGCCGCTGATATGACTAATAATGGTCTTCTGCTGCGGAATTTATTCGAATGTTGCCGCGCGAGAATCTCGCTCAGATATATAGTAGCGGAAACAACGAGGATAAGGGATTCTTTGGCCGGTACTACAAGCTCGGACCTCGCGATCGCTGGCTCGGAAGTTTATTCTACGGAGTAAAAACTGCGGCGTATGAGAATCTGATGTTGAAAACTTCGGTATTACCCTCTTCAAGTATTACAGGGCAGAAGAAAGCCTCGATCAAATCCACAATCAAAAGTTTGATAGTTGACACTGGGCTATACGAATTGATCTTCCGGCCGCGGCTTGCAAAGGCGATGCTGGCGATTTGAGAATTTCATCCGGGATATAATTTTTGCCCAGGGATATTGTCTTACATTTACTTGGCTGCCGGTTATGCTGAAGATGCATTTTGGAATTAAGCTCGCGTTCTTTACCAGCAGACTGATCGCTAATTTATCTTTATTCCGGTCAACATGGTGAATTAAAGATTTTCGTCTCTCTAATGAGACGTGTAGTGAAATCTGCAACAACCAAACTCATGTCGGCTGTCGATATTCCATTTGCGTTTGGGCAGCTTATGGCAGAAGAGTATGTGAAGAGATATAAAAAAGAATTCATAACATTGTCCCATGCCGACAGTGTCAAGCGTTTTTCTGATGCAGCTCCTATTCGCTGCCATGCAGCCGGCATTTTTACTATTCTTGCAGCAGGGGGATTCAATAGATATCGGTGGCCTTTCTCCTGGATGTTAATGAATGCTGCCGACTGCTGAGTGAAGAAGGAATAAATGTGCGAGTCGCTGTTCTTTGTTGCTATTGATCCAAAAGGAGTACAGGAGATCAAACGGGCTCAGTATATTGATTTATTCGATGATCCTGGCAACGATTTATTACCCGGTTATTTGAAAGGCGCAGATTTGTTGCTTTTAGCGGAAGTTTTGATGATGGCAGTGCGTTGCAATTCGGCTGTCAATCTCGTCTAAATCGCATCTATTTATGTTTAGTTGCCGGCCGATCATTGTTTATTGCCATTCGTCCACCGGGGTTAGTAAGTATGCTGCAAAATATCATTGGGCACGACTGATAACACGGCGGGATGTAGAGTTGTTGCGACAAACTGTTCGAGATCTATTGAAAAACACTTCCGAAGTAGACCGCGTTGTCGCCAGTGCGGATGAGACGGTAAAGGCGTTTCACTTGAACGATGTGAATCAAGACAGATTTTTCAACGCACTGACAGGTTGCAGTGGCAGTCGGAATTGATTTTCATTAATCAGGGTGATTGTGTGACGTCACGATGCTATTTTCCTCAAAATCTGATTAATTGGAAAACTCTTTTGACATATGAAGAAATACCTGCTTAGGTGTAATGTTAGTATTTTGGACTTCATATCAAGAATGTAGCTGACTGTGTAGCTCATTCTGTTCGCAGGCAGGATAAGACGTAACATACAATTTTTGATATGTACAACATTTCGTTCCAGCGTAGCAGAAAGGTTTAGCTTTATTTGTTATATACATCTATCAAAGGATTGACCCAATGTTGCGATCAAGATTAGAAAAATCCGCTTTCTGTATACATACTACCGGGCTCTTAAGAGGATGTATATGAGAAAGAAATACGGTTTCAAACACGTGCATAATACATTTTTCATGATTGGAAAAAGCAGCGTATCGCCGGATTTGATTGCCCATGAGCACTCAGGCATAGGCCCAGGATGCTACATATGTCCAAATGTCGAAATAGGTGCCTATGTTATGATAGGACCGTGGGTTGCTATTCTTGGTGGTGATCATAGATACGATATTCCGGGCACTCCAATGATATTCTCCGGACGCGGTAAAGTGGATAAAACTACTATCGAAGCCGATGTTTGGATCGGATATGGGGCAATCATTATGGCGGGGACTACAATAGGCAGAGGCGCTATCATAGGAGCCGGATCAATCGTTACAAAAAAGAAAATTGATCCTTATGAAATTTATATGGGAGTTCCGGCAAGAAAGGTTTTTGAAAGGTTTCCAGATTCAAATGATCGAAAACGTCATGATGAAATGCTGGCAGAGAAGCCGCATGAGGGAGAATGGGCTCCACCCTTTATGGCTGCAAAAGGAACCGGAATTATATCTATATCTTTGTATAATCTTTCAGAGCGGTATCTCTCTGAACAGGCAAATTAAAGAACTTAAGTCAGTAAAAATGAGAGTTGTTATAGTTTATTATTTCTTTGCGCACTACAGGCAAGCAGTAGTTCGTGAACTAATGAATAGTACTGCACACCATTATTACTTTGCGGCCGATAAGAAAGATTCTTTTGCCTCCGGAATAAAAGCTTGTGATGTCTCTAATTCATCAAGGTTTATTTACACGCGGACATTTATTCTCTTTCGAAAATTCCTGATCCAGAACGGATTGATTCGCCTTGCATTAAATTCGGATTTCGATGCTATCATTTACCTGGGCAACTCAAAATTCCTGAGTACATGGATATCCGCAAGTCTCGCCAGGATTCGTGGTAAACGCGTCTTATTCTGGACTCACGGCTGGCTTAGGTATGAAAGCGGTTTGAAGTCTTTTATAAGATGTTCTTTTTATCGCCTTGGACATGGCCTGTTGTTATATGGGCAAAGAGCCAAGCAATTCGGACTGGCAAAAGGATTTGATTCTCATAATTTATATGTTGTTTATAATAGTCTTGACACACTGGAACAAAATAAAATCCGTTCCAGAATTACGGCTCAAGATATTCGGGAGCTGCGAAAAAAACTCTTTGGACATTGGAATAGATCTGTCGTTATTTGTATCTGGCCGCTTAGTCGCTAAACTCCGGCTCGACTTGCTCGTAGATGCTGTCTCTATGCTGCAAAAAGAAGGCTGCCTTATTGATGTATTGCTTGTTGGAGACGGTCCTCAACGAACTCAACTAGAAGCGGCAGCAAAGATAAAAGACCTCTCTGTGATCTTTTACGGTGCTTGTTATGAAGAAGAAATACTCGCCCGGTTAATCATGTCGGCAAATGTTACGGTGGTGCCCGGTGCGATCGGATTAACAGTTATGCATAGTCTTATATATGGTACGCCTGTAATAACCAACGATGATCCGGATGAACAGGGCCCGAATGGGAAGCTATTGTTCCCGGAATTAATGGACAATTATTCAGAAAAGGGGATCCGATCGATCTTGCCCGGGCGATACGAATGTGGATAAAAAACGATCAGCCCGATGAAAATATTCGATCACAATGCATTGCTTCGATAAATAAATATACACCATCGTACCAAGTTCAGGTCATTAATGCTGCGATCGAGGGACGATCTGCGGATCAAATCAATTAATATAGCCCTTAGAATGGATTGGAAATATTACGATTTAACCCGATCGACTTTGTGATTTTATAGGAGTAACAGTTCTAGTATAAATTAAAAAAGTTTTACGATCCAGCCGAATATTCTACAAAGCATACAATCGACAACGGAATCGATATCAAAAGTTCTTTTCGGCCAGACGGAGAACATTTCGCCCAACAAAATCTGGGTTTGTGTTCCGGCTCAAAAGACTCATGATCGATTTACTATCAAACAGGATAGGAAAATGCACGATCTTGTGTTGTGCCAACCGCCAACAAATGGTGAATATGTCGAATGCTGATTTAAAAGTCTCGGAAAATGAGGTCATAAAAAGGTTTTTATAAATTTTGAAAAGGTTGTTATATTCCGCTGCTAGTACAATTGAAACGCTTATAGTAAAAGACGCTGTCCTTTCAATCGTTTACGAACAGATAACGATATCAAAGAATTGATCTTACAATGAACATATTACAAGTTAATACAGTCTGCGGTATCGATAGCCCAGGGCGAATCGCGACTGATTTACACGCGATTTTGGTTTCACAGGGACATCAAAGCACGGTGGCTTTCGGGCGAGATGCTGCAATAAACTGTAAACAGACTATCAGCATCGGAAATCGTATTGACAATTATTTGCATGTTGTTTGTACCATACTTTTTGACGGCCGACTGTTTTGGATCTGCGATTGCTACAAAAATATTTATTGCTAAGATAAAAGAGTTGAATCCGGATGTGATTCATTTACACAACCTGCATGGGTATTACCTGCACATCGGATTGCTTTTTGAGTATTTAAAACAAGCTAACAAACCGATTATCTGGACACTTCACGACTGCTGGGCATTCACCGGTCATTGTGTGTATTTTGACTTTGTCAATTGCAATCGGTGGAAAAGTGAGTGCCATGATTGCCCTAATAAAGCGGAATATCCAAAAAGTCTTTTTCTCGACTCTTCGCGGTGGAATTACCGGAAGAAAAAGGAAATATTTACGGGTGTACAAAACCTGACCATTGTCTCCCCGTCAAATTGGCTTGCTGAATTAGTTGTTCAATCGTTTCTTAGGGGGTATCCGGTTGTAAATATCAACAACGGCATTGATTTAAAAGTATTTAAACCGACATTCAATGATTTCCGAATACGCAACAAGGTAGAAGAACAATTTATTATTTTGGGGGTTGCTTTAGGTGTTGATGAGCGCAAAGGCTATCGGTACTTTATTGATCTTGCCAAACAGCTGCGACCGGATGAAAAAATTGTGTTAGTGGGGGTTAGCAAGCAGCAACTCAAGAATTTGCCGAATGGGATTATCGGTATTGAAAGAACCAACAGCATTACAGAACTGGCGGAGATTTACAGTGCTGCTGATGTATTTCTCAATCCAACGCTTGAAGATAATTTCCCCACGACTAATCTGGAAGCGCTGGCTTGTGGGACTCCTGTCATCACTTTTAACAGCGGCGGAAGTGCAGAGTGTCTGGATGATGGATGCGGGATAGTGGTTGAACGGGGAAACTTGCAGGCGCTGATTGCGGCGATTGCGATAGTGCGAAAAAATGGAAAGGATTTTTATACCGCAAAATGCCGAAAACGTGCACAAGATCGATTTGACAAAGATGCTCGGTTTGCAGAGTATATCGAATTGTACAAGTGTAATATTAAGTGAATACTTGCCTTGTCATTTGATAACTAAAGCATACAAGATCATTTAATTTTACACTATAAGAATGCTTTTATCTGATATTTCTCAAATGGAATACCATTGATTTTAACAGTACAAACAATAGAACTGAAAATTATATTGATAATCTTTCCATGTTCGATTGCTACGCGGTAATCGACTGAAAAATAGATATCAGAACATATGCTCTCAGCGATTGACGGGTATTATCCTCAATGAAACAATCTCGTATTATTCAAACATATTTTTAGGACTTCTTTGATATGAACAAACAGACAAAAGTCTTAATAGTATACCACTTTTTTCCGCATTATCGTGCTGCAGTATTTAAGGAGTTGTCAAAGAACAGCTCGTTCAATTATATTTTTATTGGAGATGTCAAATCTGAACCTGGCAGTGAAATCCCACTAATGACTTTTGAAAAAGGATTTCAATTTCTTCCTATGCACTCCTATTATCTCGGACCGGACATTGCTCTCCAACCCAAACTGATAAAAATTATCATGCAAGCAGACTATGATGTCGTAATATTATTAGGAGTTGCGGATTTTTTGACTAATTGGATAGTTGCACCGCTAGCAAGATGGCGGGGTAAACGAGTATTATTTTGGACTCATGGACGGACACATAAAGACAAAGGCTTAAAGAAAATTATTCGATCATCTTTTTACAGACTTGCTGATGGATTGCTCTTTTATGGACATTACGCAAAAAACATAGCAATCAATCAAGGTTTTAATCCAGATAATTTATATGTCATTTACAACAGTCTTGACTATGAAAAACAAAATGCGATACGGAAAGGTTTGGTAGACAGTGAGTTAAGGAAAAGAAGAGAAGAAATGTTCCCTACTGACGGATCCCCTGTTGTCATAACAATAGGACGTCTTATCCGAGGACGTGGCGTTGAATTGTTGATAGATGCATTGGCGTTGCTGAAAAAAAGTAATTACAATGTAAATCTAATAGTTGTCGGGGATGGACCCTTCTCTGAATCTCTGCAGCAGAGAGCTTCCGAAAAAGAGATAAATGCTTGCTTCAAGGGAAAATGTTATGATGATCTTGAAATGGCACAGCTTATATCACTTTCTGACATTGCAGTTGCGCCAGGTTTGGCGGGTCTAACGGTTATGCATGTTTTAGCATATGGAACACCTATCATTGTGCCGAATGGTTTTGAAAACCAGATGCCCGAATGGGAAGCTGTCCAACCGGGTGTTAATGGAGATTATTTTGAACCTGGTAATTTTGTGAGTCTGGCTGAATCGATTAAACGATGCATAATAATGAAACAAAACAAAAAGGATCTAAAAGCGAAATGCATTGCAACAATTGAGCGTAGATATAATCCATTTGTACAGGCCCGTTTGATTGAAAGAGCTATATTGTCTGAAAAAGCAAATGATCTTTGGTATATTCAAAGCTAAAAAAGAAGAAAATTAATATGTTATCAAGATTACTGAATATGATAAGAAATATTTTACTTTTTCGGATTTAATATTTATAAGTGAATTTCGAGACCCATGTTTATTGTGTTTCGTCAATATTTTTATAGTCCCCCAATAAATATATAAACTTAGGGAGTTTTGTAGGTATTTGGGATAGAAGCTCATTCCTCTGTGATATTGAAATTGGTTATATGGCATTGATTGCGGATGAGTGTGCTTTTCTCAACAACAGACAAGAAACACATTTTATGTAACTTCTTTAGAGGCGGATAAATGAATGCCCAGTTTGAATTACTAGGAGAATATCGGGCGCAATTTGTAGAAGATTCAGGACGATTGTGGGTTACAAGAGGCTATGATGTTTATTATAGTGACGACCTTGGAGCAAGTTTTTCATTCCGTGCGCGTCTTGACAGGCGATGTCTTACTATGATGGCTACCAGATGGACTCTTACCGCAAGGTTTTTGAGGCAGGGTTTTATACATTTATATCCGTTGCAGGATGGTAGTCTTCTCGGAGTGATAAGAGGTGGAATTGTGAGATGCGATCCGAACAGCGATAGGTTCAACCTGGTGCTCGATTGTCCCGGCAGGACAATGAAGATTGAAATTATGCCCGATGGAACGATATTTGCCGGAGAGTATTTTTACAACAAGCGGCGTGAGTCGGTTGCGATCCTGCGTTCAGACGACACCGGGACGACGTGGAAAAACGTATATAGATTTAATCCGGGTGAAATTAGACATGTTCACTCGCTCTATTTTGATAAGCGGTTGAATAGTTTATTAGTCCTCACCGGAGACATAGACAATGAATGCAAAGTGCTTCTTACGGATGATCATTTTAAATCATTACGAGTGTTGACATCGGGAACGCAGCGATCAAGAGCATATCTAATACTTCCAACAGAGGGAGGGTACTATTTTCCGACAGATACGCCGTATGAACAGAACTATATACAGTTTTTGTCATTTGAAGGTTTGCTCTCTATTCGGTGCCCGATTGTCGGAAGTTGTCTTGCAGGATGCAAGGTTGGTGCATGGTCTGTTTTTGCTACGGCTGCTGAGCCAAGTCCTGTGAACCACGATCCTTCCATCTCGATTTATGCAACATGCAACGATAAAGAATGGCATGTTATTCATCGTTGGCATGCGGACCGCTGGTCATGGCCAGGCGGACTGCAAGCGGCGGCATTTGGAATGGGAAGAGTTTTTTTGCCGGTCGGGGAAAACCGTACTGGCTATCTTTTTGGCACGCCTGTTGCAGCAAGAAAAAATACTGACATCTTACACAGGTGGGAATTGAAGGAATAAAGCATATTAAAATAATATTCGATTCCAAAGTCATTATGCAACAGTAAGAATAGATTGTTTGATTGATTTTAACACTTATTTTCGAAGATGCTGGAAATAAAAGCACTTCATAAATTTACGTTTCGAAAGGGACAAAAACATGTTTGAAAATAAAATTCTTCTAATCACCGGCGGCACCGGAACGTTCGGCAATGCCGTACTTCGCAGATTCCTAAATACCGAAATCAAGGAGATTCGCGTTTTCAGCCGCGATGAGAAGAAGCAAGAAGAGGTGCGAATGCACTATAACAATTCAAAAATCAAATCATATATCGGCGATGTCCGCACATATGATTCGATTGCATCTGCAATGAACGGCGTGGATTATGTGTTTCATGCGGCAGCACTTAAGCAGGTGCCGTCGTGTGAGTTTTATCCTCTGGAAGCTCTTCGTACAAATGCTCTTGGCGCGGAAAATGTTATGAATGCCGCAATTGCAAACGGTGTGAAGCGCCTTATCGTTCTAAGTACCGATAAGGCTGTTTATCCGATCAACGCCATGGGTATTTCCAAGGCGATGATGGAAAAACTCATGGTTGCTAAATCGCGGCAGGTAAGCAAATCCGGTACAGTGCTCTGCGGAACTCGATACGGTAATGTGATGGCCTCGCGCGGATCTGTGATTCCTTTGTTTATACAACAAATACGAGCCGGGAAGCCGCTGACGGTTACAGAGCCAAAAATGACCCGGTTTATGATGTCGATTGAAGATGCTGTTGATTTGGTGCTCTATGCATTTGAACATGGCAATCAAGGCGATATATTTGTGCAGAAAGCTCCTGCCGCAACAATTGAGACACTCGCCCTGGCTGTAAAGAAGGTATTTGGTGCAAAGAATCCTATCGAAGTTATCGGAACACGGCATGGCGAGAAACAATACGAAACACTCCTGACACGCGAAGAGCGTGCAATGGCGGAAGATCGCGGCAATTATTTCCGTGTGAGAGCGGATAATCGCGACTTAAACTACAATGCATTCTTCTCCGAAGGAAGAACAGAAGTAATGAAGCTGGAAGATTTCGATTCAAACAATGCACATGTACTGAATGTTGATGAAATGTCGGAACTTCTTCTATCGATGGAATATATTCAATCGGAACTTAAGTCCTCTAAAATGAATTCTTGAGTCTTACTGATAACAGAACATGCCAGGAGAGTTAATGAATATAGAAAAACGTGAAATGAAAACGATTCTTATCACAGGT
This sequence comes from uncultured Bacteroidota bacterium, assembly GCA_963770945.1. Classification (GTDB taxonomy): domain Bacteria; phylum Bacteroidota; class Ignavibacteria; order UBA10030; family UBA10030; genus Fen-1298. The sequence goes on from CAVYRP010000002.1 coordinate 33,581, forward strand.
TCCGACGGTTTTATGGGAAGGAACCTGATCGAAGCTCTCAATAGGATACCGGATATAACGATACTGAAGTTCGATCTTGCCGTACAAGAGGAATCTCTTTTTTCCTATTTAGAAAGAGCGGACGTTGTCTTTCATCTTGCAGGCGTCAATCGTCCGGAGCGTGAAGAAGAATTTACAAAAGGAAATGCCGATCTAACAAAGCGTATTGTTGAACGGCTCCTTCAACGCGAAAAGAAACCGATGCTTGTATTGTCTTCATCTATCCAGGCAGCATTGGACAATCCTTACGGCCGCAGCAAACTCAAAGCGGAAGAAGCGGTCGAACAGTACGGCAGTTCCAATGGAAATGCCGTGATTCTCCGGCTGCCTAACGTGTTCGGCAAATGGAGCAGACCGAATTATAATTCTGCTGTAGCTACATTTTGCCACAATATTGCACGCGGCATGGATATATCAATTTCAAATCCGAAAAATATTGTGGAGTTAATCTATATCGATGATGTCGTAAAAGCGTTCGTTGAATTATTGACAGATTCCGTTCGAACAGGCACTCGATATATTACGGCAGGTCCGATAACAAAGATCACACTTGAAGAACTCACAAACGAATTGTATTGTCTGCGTGATATGCGTACGAAGCTTCTGCTGCCTGACATGAGCGATCGGTTCAGAAGATCGCTTTATGCAACATATCTTTCGTTTTTACCGGTCGATAAATTTGATTATCAGCTTGTGAAGCATGAAGACCAGAGAGGTTCACTTGCAGAACTTCTGAAGTCTTCCCACTTCGGCCAGATCTTTGTATCTCGGACAAAACCGGGCATTACGCGTGGAAATCATTACCATGATACTAAGGTAGAAAAATTTTGTGTAGTGGAAGGCCAGGCAATAATTCGGTTTCGTCATATTTCAGGCGGCGAAGTGCTGTCGTATAGCGTCAAAGGAGAGGAATTTAGAGTCCTTGATATTCCGCCCGGATATACGCACTCAATAGAAAATGTTGGCACACGGGACATGGTTGTGCTCTTTTGGTCCAGCGAACAGTTTAATCCGAATGTGCCGGATACATATGCACTTCCTGTCATCGAGAAATAAAAAAGGGAAACATTGAAATGAAGCAGCTAACAGTTATGACCATTGTCGGTACCCGTCCGGAAATTATCAGACTCTCGCGAGTTATAGCTAGACTTGAAACAGAGCCGGCTATTCGTCATATACTTGTTCATACCGGACAGAATTATGACTTCGAATTAAATGAAATATTCTTTAAAGATCTCGGGATTCGGAAACCCGACCGTTATTTAAAGGCTGTAGGTGCGACCACGGCCGAAACTATCGGATTGATTATTGCACGAATTGATGCAGTCTTTGAGGAAATCCACCCCGATGCGGTGTTGATCTTAGGTGATACTAACAGCGCTTTGGCGGCAATTGCGGCGAAGAGGAAAAAAATCCCCGTTTTTCATATGGAAGCAGGCAATCGCTGTTTCGATGAACGCGTGCCGGAAGAGATCAACCGCAAGATTGTAGATCACATCGCGGATATCAATCTGACGTACAGTTCGATTGCACGCGAATACTTGTTACGGGAAGGCCTTTTGCCTGATCGGGTCATCAAGACCGGAAGCCCGATGTTCGAAGTAATTATGTCTTATCGGAAGAAGATTGATCGTTCCTCAATTCTCAAAACATTGCATTTGAAACCGCAGCATTACTTTATTGTCAGCGCACATAGGGAGGAGAATGTCGACGACGAGGGCCGTTTTGCGCAATTAGTCGAAGTTCTGAACAATCTTGCTGGAGAATTCGGTGAACGCGTGATCGTTTCTACCCATCCGCGAACCCGCAAGAGATTTGAATCTCATGGCATAAAATTGCCCAAACAAATCGAATTAATGAAGCCCTTTGCATTTTCCGATTATGTGAAGTTACAGGAACATTCACGTATTGTTCTTTCTGACAGCGGTACGATCACGGAAGAGTCATCCATTATAAATTTTCCGGCGTTAAATATACGTGAAGCACATGAGCGGCCGGAAGGTATGGAGGAGGCTTCGGTAATGCTTGTCGGACTTCGTTGGGAGCGTGTTCGTCAGGCAATCTCGGTCGTCAGCCGGCAGAAGCGGGATAAGAATCGAACATTGGAAATTGTAGACAGATTATAATGTTCCGAATGTCTCCGAAAAAATTGTCCGGATCATTATCAGCTATACAGATTATGTGAATAGGAATGTCTGGCGAAAACCATGAAAATCCTTTTTATTATTTCTCTCTTCCAACCTGAACCGAATCATATCAAAGGTCTTGCTTACGCCAGACAAATAGCCAGCCAGGGACATTCAATTCAGGTATTGACAGGATTTCCCAATTATCCTGATGGAAAAATCTACAAAGGTTACAAGTTAAAATGGCGAATGAAGGAAATAATGGATGGGATTGAAGTCATCCGTGTTGCCCACTATCCGAGTCATGATCGTTCCGGTTTCAGACGGTTTATAAATTATTTCACTTTCGCCCTTACAGCCAGTTCTATCGGGCTATTCTCGGTGAGACGACCGGACGTAATCCATGTGTGTCAGGGTGCCCCAACACTTATGATGCCGGCAATTCTGTTGAAGTTATTCTACCGTGTCCCTATTGTCCTCGATGTTCAGGATCTCTGGCCCGAGAGCGTAATATCATCCGGAATGTTCAGAATTCCGGGCGGCATATGGATGCTTCACCAGTTGTGCAGATTTACGTATGCAGTAAGCGATAAAATTATAGTTCTTTCGGCTGGATATAAAACATTGCTGGAACAACGCGGAGTCGACCCGAATAAAATACAGGTACTATATAATTGGTGCGATGAGAGTTCTATAGAAAATCTCCCGCAAGATCAGAATATCGGCATGAAATTCGGCCTCGTCAATAAATTCAATGTGGTTTTCGCCGGCACGATGGGAAAGGTACAGGCACTCGATGCGGTGCTCGATGCCGCTGATAATAATAAAGAATGAAATGCCTGATGTTCAGCTGGTTTTTGTCGGCGGAGGCGTCGATATTCCAAGGCTTACCGGCTTGGCCTCATCGCGTGGATTGACGAATGTGATCTTTATCCCCCGTCAATCTTCATCAGAGATCTCTAAGATCCTTGCTTTTGCTGATGTAATGATAATTCACCTTCGCGGTGATGTATTGGGCCGCATAGGAATTCCTCAAAAGACCCAGGCATATCTTGCTTTGGGAAAACCCATCATTGTGGCAGTTGACGGTGAAGCTTCAGAAATTATTGAAGCCGCACATGCAGGTATTTCGTGCAGACCGGAGGATTCCGGAGCAATTGCTTCAGCAATCCGTCGATTATTTTCAATGCCGGTCACCGAGCGCGAAACAATGGGGAAGAACGGTCGGCGGTATTATTATGAAAACTTCTCTTTTACAAAGGGAGTAGCAGAAATGATTAATATTTATCAGACATCCAGGCAAACAGAATCAGTACAAAACACGTTTCAAGAGCCTTAATCCTTTTCCGGCATCTCGTAAAACGGCTACTACGAGCGCGAGGTTGAGAATAACGATAATATCAAAATAGTAAACTATCGGTTTTTCAGGCAAAGAACTCTTTTATATGACCATGGTATTAGAGATGAGGTAATATAATGAGTATATTTTATTGCAGTGCACCATATATCCAAGGTTAAGAATGAATCCTGAAATATTTGCAGAGTGGCTGCGCACGGCAGGGTTATCACGTTATTCGGACAGAAAGCAGCTATTGGTTTAATCAGGGCCCGAGGGTATACCAGGCTTTTCCATACCATTGGATGATACATCCATCGGATGAGGAACTAAGAAAGCTATTGTGTGATAACCACATCATAGGGGTACGATATTCAACACCTGTTGACCAGCCAGAAGGAAGCATCAGCTACCATACTGTTTGCGATAACAAAGGCTATTGCATAAAGAGTATAACGGCTCATCAAGGTCAAAGGTCCGGAGAGGCCTCGAATCCTGCACGGTGAAGCCGATTTCTTTCGAGCAGTATGCCGAGGAGGGCTGGAATATACAGCGTGATACGGAATTGAGGCAGGGTAGAGAAACATCCAATGCTAAAGAGAAGTGGAAGAATATGGTTCTGTCTGCCGTGGGTCTGGAAGGCTTCGAAGTTTGGGGAGCCATTGTCGATGATAAGACTCGCAGCCGCAGTCTTTTTTGTGCAGTTGGATGATTGTATAAACCTGTTGTTTCAGCAATCCTTACGCGAATATCTTCCGTTTCGCGTGAACAATGCTTTATCATTTGTGGTAACACAAGAATTGATTAATAGGCCATCTGTAAAATTACTCCATTACGGATTACATTCTCTTGATGCACCCTCAAGTGTAGACAAGTTTAAACTCTCGATGGGGTATTCCACTCGTCCGGTTCGGCAGAGAGTCGTCTTTCATCCGGCGGTCCCTCGTGCGGCCATCCCTCGGCTAATAAAGTATTGCAGGCAGCCGGCAAACTTTTTCCAAAGAATAATACGCTGTCCAAGGCAGAGGGTTTCTTGAGGTTCTATATGAATGGCCGTCTGCCGATAGCAGATCAGCAGCTGCCGGAGTTGGTGGCTAATCGTAAAGAAGAACTGATTCAAATGGGGATTTCAAAAAAGAATGCCTTTATGATTGATTAAATTCGAGAGTTTAATTGTAATCTTTAATGTAACATAATGTGCGCATTATAAAACAATCTGAGATGTATTATATTTGGCCTCTTCACGAAAGTACACAGAACGATTCAGCAGGTGATTCTATGGAAACATTATTAATTATTGTTTAATTATCGACATTATTGAATGGAAGGATTAATAGTAAAAATGAACAGAGTATATTTGTCCCCCCCCGATCTGGATGGAGAAGAGAAGCGTTTTCTTCTTGATGCTTTCGATTCCAACTGGATAACAACGCTTGGCCCGCAAGTTGATGCTTTTGAGCGCGATGTTTGTGAGAGAACCGGAATTCCTTATGCTACAGCACTCTCTAGCGGGTACTGCGGCACTGCACCTTGCTCTTTTACTTATCGGAGTAAAACCGGGGGATGAAGTATTATGCTCAACATTCACATTCGCTGCCACTGCATTTGCAATCGCTTATTGTGGAGCTTCTCCGGTTTTTATTGACAGCGAACAAAAATCATGGAATCTCGATCCATCGCTTCTTGAAGAAGAACTCCATGCATGTGCTAAGAGGGGAAAGATGCCCCGGGCGCTGCTAGTGGTTAAAAATCATGGAATCTCGATCCATCGCTTCTTGAAGAAGAACTCCGCGCATGCGCTAAGAGGGGAAAGATGCCCCGAGCACTGCTAGTGGTCGATCTGTATGGCCGGTCGGCAGATTATGATCCAATAATAAAGATTTGTTCAGAGCATGGAGTAATGGTCATTGAAGATGCGGCGGAAGCACTTGGTGCGACCTATAAGGGAAAAGCAGTGGGTTCATTTGGCGAGATTGGCATATTTTCATTTAATGGGAATAAAATTATTACAACGAGCGGCGGCGGTATGCTTGTGTCTGAAAATAAAGCATACACGGAACGCGCAAGATTTCTAGCAACACAGGCGCGTGATGCTGCCCCCTATTATCAGCACTCCCATATCGGTTATAATTATCGTCTTAGTAATCTTCTTGCCGCAGTTGGCCGGGGACAGTTGAAAAATCTGGATAAAAAAATCGCACGACGAAAAGAAATTAATCGTATTTATCGGGAGGCATTTGCGGATATTCCCGGAATTAAGTTCGCGCCTATCCCGGCATATGGTGCGGCCAATTATTGGCTGACGTGCATCACTGTTGAACCTTCAGAGTCAAAAATCACGAATATTGATATTCGGAAAGCCCTCGAAAATGAGAATATTGAATCAGTCCGGCTTTGGAAACCAATGCATCTCCAGCCGGTATTTCAATCCTGCCGAAAAGTCGGCGGTGCATTCACAGAGAAGCTATTCGCAGATGGACTAATTTTCCCAAGCGGATCGGGAATGACCGACAGTACTTTACAGCGTGTTATCGATATTGTAAGGAAGGTATGTGTGAATGATACGGCTTATCATATACACAAATTTAAAAATACAACAGCCAAAAATACCAGGCCAGAATTTTTACAGTTTGCCACGCCGGATATTGATCAAGCGGAGTTTGAGTATGTTAAGGAAACTCTGGAGTCCGGGTGGTTTACCTCAGGTCCGAAAACTTCAACATTTGAAAATGAATTTGCAAAATCTGTCGATGCAAAGTACGCAATTGCGGTGAATTCCTGCACCGCCGCGATGCATCTTGCACTGGAAGCAATTGGTATCGGCCGCGACGATGAAGTGATAACTACACCGTATACATTTGCAGCGACAGCCGAGGTGATACGGTACTTTGACGCAAAACCGATCCTTATCGATGTCGATCCTCTGTCCCTGAATATAAATCCGGAATTGATAGAGAAAGCAATTACCAGTCGAACAAAAGCAATTCTGCCGGTACATATTGCCGGTATGCCTGCAGACCTGGATGCAATTCATATCATTGCTCAAAGACATGGGATTCCTGTCATCGAAGATGCTGCACATGCATTTCCTGCACAGTATAAGGGAAAAATGATCGGGTCTAGCAGCCTTGCGACATGCTTCAGCTTCTATGCAACTAAAACAATTACAACAGGCGAAGGAGGAATGATATGCACGGATGATGAGACTATTGCCGATCGCTGCCGTGTTATGTCGTTACATGGTATCAGCAAGGATGCCTGGAACCGTTATACAAGTCAAGGTACATGGTACTATGAGATCGCCGCACCGGGTTTTAAATATAATATGACTGATGTAGCAGCTGCAATGGGCATCGCCCAACTGCAAAAAGCCAATAAGATGCTTGCCCGGCGGCAGGAAATCGCCCTGCAGTATAATAATGCCTTTTCTTCGATTCCTCAGCTTCAGATTCCGCATGATAGTCCGGAGATACAGCATGCCTGGCATCTGTATATGCTTAGATTGAACCTTGAGCTATTGAGTATTGACCGTGCAAAGTTTTTCACGGAATTAAAAGATAGGAATATTGGAGCCAGCGTTCATTTTATTCCGCTCCACATCCACCCGTATTATCGGGATTTGTATGGTTATAAACCGGAAGATTACCCGGTTGCGCTTAAGGAATACTATCGAGAAATATCCCTGCCGATCTATTCTAAAATGTGCGATGAGGATGTTTCTTATGTCATTGAAGCTGTTTTCGATATTGTTAAAAAGAATGGTCGATAAGGTTATGTGAAAAATTATTCATCAGAATTAAAATACTTGGAGAGCACCAGTGCTTCGTTTTTTTAATTTATTCTGTGCCGTGACAGGTTTAGTAATATTGATTCCGTTATTTATCTGTATTGCTTTTCAGATTAAAATCCATGATGGAGGACCGGTATTTTATCGAACGGCACGTATGGGACAAAGAAACCGGATGTTTAAGATTTATAAGTTTAGAACGATGGTACCTGATGCCTCCCAGAAGGGTGCAGGAATTACTTCGGCGAACGATAACCGGATTACTCCTGTAGGGAAATTTTTACGCCGTTATAAACTTGATGAATTTCCCCAGCTCATAAATGTCGTACTCGGAGATATGAACCTCGTTGGCCCGAGACCTGAAGATCCCCGGTATGTAGCTCTCTATTCGGATGAACAGAAAAAGATCCTCGATTTCAAACCCGGAATGACAAGTCCGGCATCGATTCAATATAGCGATGAAGAAAAGTTGCTTACAGGGGAGAACTTCATGGATATCTATCTTAGTGCGATACTTCCCAAAAAAATAGAAATGGAAATGGCGTATTTTCCCCACCAAACAATTATCGGAGATATATCGATTATTCTACGAACGATTTTCAAAATATTCAGATAATTTTTGATCGAAAGAAGCATCACAACAGCAGAAAAAAATCTTTTAATCCTGCTAATTCAAATATCAAAAAAATTTTACACAAAAAAGAACGGCTATTAATCTTTAAATGATTTTTCCTGCTATCGATAACTGATTCTTATATAAATGAAAATTCTAATCCTGATACAATGGTTTCAACCGGAACCTACATTCAAGGGACTTCCATTTGCCAAGGAACTCGTCAAGCGCGGCCATACTGTCACTGTTGTCACGAGTTTTCCGTATGATAACAAAGGAAAGATCTATCCGGGATATAAGATTGCTCCGCTGATGCGCGAAACAATGGATGGTGTGGATGTAATACGCGTCCCTATTTATCCTAGCCATAGCTCTTCAGTTATAGGAAGATCTGCCAATTACCTGTCCTTTCTGATTTCTGCTGCGATCCTTGGTTCCATTGTCCCAAAACGTCCTGATATTATGTATGTTTACCACCCGCCGGCAACCGCAGGTATGGCTGCTATAGTGTTAAAGAAAATACATCGAGTTCCAATGGTGTACGATATTCAGGATCTATGGCCGGATACGCTTGTGGCAACAGGGATGGTCAAGAATGGAAGAATTATTTCGATCGTGAATTGGTTATGCAATCTTATATACAAGGAGGCATCGCACATTGTCGTTTTATCTCTCGGTTTTAAAGCCAAGCTTATTGAAAGAGGCGTCCCTTCTGATAAAATTGATGTAATTTACAATTGGACTACGGAAGATTTTTTTTGGAACGCTCCGGAGTCGGCCGATCCATTTGTTGAATCGGTTTTCTCCGACAGATTCAATATTGTTTTTGCCGGCAATTTAGGCAGAGCTCAGGGGCTTGACAACGTTTTAGCTGCTGCATCGATACTTATGCATTCTGACCCTAAAATCCAATTCGTCTTCGTAGGTTCAGGTATCGAAGAAAATCGATTGAGGAGCGAAACGGAAAAAATGCGTCTGACAAATGTAAGGTTTTTACCCTGGCGTAATAAAGAACAAATGAGAATTATTCATAAACTTGCTGATGCACTCCTCGTCCACCTCAAAGACGACCCTCTTTTCAGCATAACGATTCCAGGGAAGACTCAAAAATCACTGGCAGTAAGAAAGCCTGTATTGATGGTTGTAAGAGGAGACGCTTCTGAACTTATCAAGCATGCAAACGCGGGAGTCTGCGCAGAACCAGGTAATCCCGAAGCCCTTGCAGATGCAGCCAGGGTCCTTTATAACATGACGCCTTCACAAAGAGAACAGCTCGGATTAAATGGACATAAGTTCTATATGGATGAATTTAGGATGAGTGTCGGTGTAGATAAGTTTGAGAACCTTTTCAAAAAACTATTTAACAGGTCAAAAATAATATCTAAATGAAACTATTTTCAAATGATGCCACTGGAACTGTCTCGGAAATATGCATTTTGGTTGATGGACTTTCTAAAGGGAAGGAAGATACGGAAGCATTATTGCGATATAACGTTTGTTTTGACTCGCTCTTCCTCGAAAGAAGTATTAGAGCGTAAGGATAAAAGACTTACAGCAATCCTCCGTCATGCTGCCGCAACAACTCAATTCTACAAAGAAAAGAGAGATTGTATATCCTTAAAAGATTTTCCAGTCGTCAATAAATCCGTCATCCGGGAATCGTTCAATTCCTTTATCTCCGGTAAATTCAGAGAGTCGGAATTGGTACCTGTTGTTACAAGCGGATCGACCGGTACACCTTTCAAGGTATACCATGATAAAAACAAGAGATTAAGGAATAGTGCGGATACGATCTTTTTTACTCAAATGGCGGGGTATGATATCGGAGAAAGACTGATATACATGAAAGTGTGGGTTGAACAGAATAAGAAGACCTCGCTTGGTTATTGGATGGAGAATATGATACCGGTAGATGTGAGCAGGCTGAATGATATGCAAATCAAAGGCCTTCTCCATCAGATGGAAGATCATAGATCTACGTACAATATTCTTGGTTATGCCTCTGCACTGGAATCGGTATGTAAATATCTTGATAAAACAAATCATGGCAGAGTAAAGGCCGATGTCGGATCGGTAATTGCTACGTCGGAGACATTGAGCGGCTACACAAAAGAAACGATGCGGAAATATTTTAATGCACCTGTTATATCGCGTTACTCGAATCTTGAGAACGGTATTATTGCACAGCAGGAGACTACAGGTTCCGGGAAGTATTTGATCAATACAGCAAGTTATGTTGTCGAGATTCTGAAAATGGGTTTTGATGAACAAGCAGAGCCGGGGGAGACGGGAAGGATTGTCATTACGGATTTATTCAACTACGGTATGCCTCTTATCAGGTATGACACCGGCGATATCGGAGTATTATCACCCGATTCAAAAATAGGTGGAAACATGTACCTTGATAAAGTGGAGGGAAGGAAGATAGACGCGTTGTACGATACTAAAGGAAATTTAATTTCGTCTTTCCCGATCCAGTATTATTTTGAAGAATATTCCGATATTATTCAATATCAACTTATTCAAGAAGGTCAAAAGGAATATACGATAAGGATTAATGCGGAAGGGACATTCGCTCATGAAGCTAAATTGATTACGGAAACTAAGACTTGTCTTGGAGAAGATGCCGTTATAACAGTTGAGTATGTTTCAGAAATACCGCTCCTATCCTCTGGAAAAAGAAAAATAATATTCAATAATTATCTGCAAAAAGCCCGCCTGTTATTAAATGAGGATATTCAAATATAGATGAAGAAATCATGAAGATATTGAAAGAGGATTAATCTATATCTGCCGAATTATTAAGCCCGAGAGGGATTATTTTATGTATAGAAAAATATTGAAACGGCTTATCGACTTTGCCTTAAGCTTGCTGGCTTTAACGGTACTGTTTCCCTTTCTGGTTGTTCTGGCCGCAGTAATTGCCATTATGATACGTGGTAATCCATTTTTCATCCAGTCCCGTCCGGGTAAAAATAACCGCATCTTCAAACTTATTAAGTTCAAATCTATGAATGACAAAAAAGACGCGAGGGGCGGCTTGTTGCCGGATTCGGAAAGATTAACGAAAGTCGGCCGTTTTATTCGAGCTACATCATTGGATGAACTTCCCCAACTGTTTAATGTGCTGAAAGGAGATATGAGTCTGATCGGTCCGAGACCTTTATTTATTCAATATCTGCCTTTTTACACACAAAGAGAATCAACAAGACATCTGGTCAGGCCGGGAATCACAGGGTTGGCGCAGGTTAGCGGAAGAAATATACTCGGCTGGGACGAGAGATTGGAACTCGATGCAAAGTATGTCGAAAAGATGTCGCTTTCATTCGATATCGGCATATTACTGAAGACTATCAAGTATGTTTTAACAAGAAAAGACGTAGTCGTTATTCCTGGAGAGAAGCATGAAGCTCTGAATACGTACAGGGATGTCAAACTGAAAGCTAAGAAGTTTCGACAGACCGATATTAAAACAAGAGTAAATTGGATTAATGATCCCAGAATCAACAGTACAATGCCTTTTGAAATTCCTGCGACAATTGAAAAAACAACAGATTGGTATAAAAATAATCTTCATAATCAATCAAGAATTGATTTCACGTTTATTGATCGGCAAAATAATATCCAGGCAATGGGCGGGTATACTCACATTGATTCTAAGAACAGTCAGGCCGAGTTCTATTTGATGGTAAATCCGGACTCCCACGGAAAAGGGATCGGCAAAAAAGTCACAGGATGGCTGCTGAACTACGCCTTCTTAACCTTCAATTTGAATAAGATCTATCTGTACACATATAGTCACAATAGTAAAGCAAATAGAATCTATGAGACCTACAATTTCAAGTTGGAGGGTATTCTAAGGCAGCATGGATTTAAAAACGGGGTTTACTGCGACAGAAGAATATATGGATTACTAAGGGATGAGTGGAAAAAAGCATTGTGGTATGAAGCAAGCGTAAAACTTGATTTCTAAATACCGATTCGCTCTCTTTGAACAAAGAAATGATCCTTTTTTAGAATACTTGTAGAATTTTTTACCTTTAATTTGACGGAACCAATGAACATACTATTTACTTGTGCGGGACGGCGCAATTACTTGATAGACTATTTCAGGGCAGCGCTTGGGAATAAGGGCATTATAGTTGCTGCAGATAAATCCTTATCAGCTCCTGCAATGGTTGCTGCCGACAGGGCACATGTTGTTCCTGCCGTTTATGCGCCTAATTATATTGAATCAATTTTTGACATATGTGTAGCTGAGAAGATTAAGGCGGTTATTTCGCTCAATGATTTGGAACTGCCCTTGCTGGCAGCCGCCAAGGATCGGTTTAAAAAGGCGGGCATTATATTAATTCTTTCCTCCGAAAAAGTGATCGATGTTTGCTTCGACAAATGGAAAACTTACGAATATGCAAAATCTCACGATATAAACACACCAAATACTTATCTTTCGCTGACGGCGGCAAAAGCGGCAATTCATAACAAAGACCTTGACTTTCCTCTAGTTATCAAACCGCGCTGGGGAAGTGCTTCAATTGGTCTTGATTTCCCCCAAGATATGGAAGAGCTGGACCTATCCTATCGCCTGTTGAGAAGCCGGCTTTTACGTACTATCCTTGCTGAGGCAAGCAAGGCCGATCTGGAACAAGCTATTCTTATTCAGGAAAAAATGTCTGGAACGGAATATGGTATGGATGTGTTTAATAATTTCGACTGTAAACCGGTACAAGTATTTGTAAAAGAAAAATTATCTATGCGTGCCGGTGAGACCGACAAAGCTGTATTACGGAACAACCCCGATTTAGAGGCGATTGGTTTCAAGATCGGTGGATCTCTTGGCCATATGGGCAATCTCGATTGTGACGTGTTTGAGATGAAAGGCCGGTATTACCTATTAGAGTTAAACCCGCGTTTTGGGGGCGGCTATCCGTTCTCTCAAATGTCAGGGGCACGATATCCGGATGCAATCATTGCCTGGTTAGAAGGCAAACATTTTGATTTCAATCAAACAAAAAAATATTATGACATTATATATGCAAAATGCGATACAATAATTAATGTTTCAGCCGACCGCCAGGAATAATCGGTTGTTTGAGTATTAATAAATCGATCGAAAAACCTGGATTCGATTTTAGAATTATTGATAACAAGTTGCATGAATATTATTAAAATTTTTTTGGACGATAATTTAAAGAAATAACAAATGATGCCACTGGAGCTGTCTCGGAAATATGCATTTTGGTTGATGGACTTTCTAAAGGGAAGGAAGATACGAAAGCATTATGGCGATATATCGTTTGTTTTGACTCGCTCTTCCTCGAAAGAAGTATTAGAGCGTAAGGATAAAAGACTTACAGCAATCCTCCGTCATGCTGCCGCAACAACTCAATTCTACAAAGAAAAGGGAGATTGTATATCCCTAAAAGATTTTCCAGTCGTCAATAAATCCGTCATCCGGGAATCGTTCAATTCCTTTATCTCCGGTAAATTCAGAGAGTCGGAATTGGTACCTGTTGTTACAAGCGGATCGACCGGTACACCTTTCAAGGTATACCATGATAAAAACAAGAGATTAAGGAATAGTGCGGATACGATCTTTTTTATTAAAATGGCGGGGTATGATATCGGAGAAAGACTGATATACATGAAAGTGTGGGTTGAACAGAATAAGAAGACCTCGCTTGGTTATTGGATGGAGAATATGATACCGGTAGATGTGAGCAGGCTGAATGATATGCAAATCAAAGGCCTTCTCCATCAGATGGAAGATCATAAATCTACGTACAATATTCTTGGTTATGCCTCTGCACTGGAATCGGTATGTAAATATCTTGATAAAACAAATCATGGCAGAGTAAAGGCCGATGTCGGATCGGTAATTGCTACGTCGGAGACATTGAGCGGCTACACAAAAGAAACGATGCGGAAATATTTTAATGCACCTGTTATATCGCGTTACTCGAATCTTGAGAACGGTATTATTGCACAGCAGGAGACTACAGGTTCCGGGAAGTATTTGATCAATACAGCAAGTTATGTTGTCGAGATTCTGAAAATGGGTTTTGATGAACAAGCAGAGCCGGGGGAGACGGGAAGGATTGTCATTACGGATTTATTCAATTACGGTATGCCTCTTATCAGGTATGACACCGGCGATATCGGAGTATTGTCACCCGATTCAAAAATAGGTGGAAACATGTACCTTGATAAAGTGGAGGGAAGGAAGATAGACGCGTTGTACGATACTAAAGGAAATTTTGTGTCGGGCTATAGGCTAAATATATATATGTGGCAATATTCTGAAATAGTTCAATATCAGATTATCCAGGATGGTCCTAAAAAATACACTGTCAGACTTAATGTTGATGGTAATTTCATATGGGAAGAAAAGTTGATAAAAGAGTTTAAGGAAACTCTGGGAGAGGATGCTAATATTACAATTGATTACGTATCTGAAATTCCCCTTCTTTCTTCTGGTAAAAGGAAAATCGCAGTTAATAATTATTTAAATGTTTCCTAAGTTGATCTCACCGGATTTGAAAAGTATCATAGCGATATTGTTAAGTGTAACATCAATTACCGGTACACCATGGAGAGTCTTCTATGTCCAAAGAAATTGTTTTACAAACCATCTTTGTTTCATTTGCATTGCTCGGATGTTCTGAACACAGAGATGATAAAATGACAGTCAAGGACAATATGGAACTCAAGGAAGATTTAAAAGCGCTTGGACAAGAGCGGGTATTCTTCGGCCATCACTCAGTGGGTAATAATATACTTGCCGGATTTAGGCAGATTGTTAGCGAGAATCCGGAAGTGCAATTGAATTTTCTAAAATGGACGGATAGCCTTAACCTTTCGCAAACTTTTTTGGTGGAAGGTTCTGTTGGTAAGAACGGGAATCCGAAATCCAAATATGATGAATATATTCGTATTGTGGAGAAGCTGAGCAGGGCGAACCTCAATATCGCCTTAATGAAATTGTGTTTTGTCGATATTACACAACAAGCGAATGTAGATCAAATCTTCAATGAATATGTCTCTACCATCGAGCTCTTGAAGCAAAAACATCCGTCAATAACGTTTGTTCATATAACTGTACCATTGACTACCGAAGCCGGCATAACGAGACGCATATACCGCTTTCTCCGCGGCGAGACGGTTGATTACACCGCTGATAACAGCGCCCGGGAGAAGTACAATGAGAAACTCCGGAAGCATTTCGCGTCTGATCCCATTTTCGATCTTGCGGCTATAGAATCAACTCATCCAAATATGAATCGTGAAAGCGGGAAAGGGCCATCAGGAACATACTATAGTCTCGTAAAGGAATACGCAAGTGATGAAGGTCATCTCAACGACTATGGAGGAAGGATTGCTGCACGTGAACTAGTTCGGATACTGGCCCAAGTTGCGCGGGATCATGCAAAGAAATAAGGGATTGTACGCATTACAGCTTGTGAAGCAGCATTGCTTCCGCGATACAATATTAATCGTTCGTATGTGTTTATTGATACGGTGCTATGAGTGATTTTAATCCCTTCTTTACCGGTAACTGCCACATTAATTTACACCAGCCGTTGTTTCCCTCAATGAGGTCGGGCCCGTCATCGGTAACTGCTATATCCCAGCCTATAGACCTGATTTTCTTATTGTATAACGCTGCATCTTTTGCCATTTGTAGTGATTCTTTCCAATAGGGTATTTTAAAACCAATAATTTTAACACCTGTAATTGGATGATAATTTTCCTCAGGTTTTGTAATGTCCATGTAATATGCAGGACCTTCAACGATGCCGGTGGAAAGATTGATTGGCGCAGCCATATTGCCTGCATGCCAATTATCAACTGCAGAATTAACTGAAATCCGCAGGATTGTAGCTAATATTTCAACTTCATCATTCTTATTTAATTGGGTAACGATTCTCAATGTATTGACTCCTGATGGAGATAGTTTCATGAGATCTTTATGCTGGACAACATACTCTTCAACAAAGTCATTTCCAGTTGCAGCTAAATATTTAATAATTGCCTGTGAATCAAGATCTTTGACAGAAAGGATTTTAATTCTCAAACCGCGTTCACCAGAATTCCATTTTAAAACAATTTTACCTGATTTGTTCTGTAATACTTTAGCGACAGAATCATTATTGGCCTGCAGATCAGCCAAAGTCGCATTAGCTACGCTTAATGAACGGAGTATAGGTCTTTATAAATTCCAGCTTGTTGTCCAATACGTGACTCTCAGACTTCGGATTCATTTTCACCATATATTCTTCCAGACATGGAGTGCCTACATATGTTTCTCTTTCTTCTTTATTCCGTATAAGAAAAAAATTGAATTGGAAATATTCTAGTATAGATATTTTGTATCTTAGAACACAGTACGCAGTATCCAACAAGAGTCCGATTTTAGTCCGGCCGCTTTTCTTTTTAGCATAGTTTAAAAAGGACATGAACATCGGCATATCCAGCTTAATAATCCAATTCCCTAAGTAAAGAATTTGCTTAAATAACATTTTTGGCCTTTCGTTATTGTTTCGACTCACAACTCTCAATAGATGTGAACATTTGTGTTTTTTAACCGGTTCCTTTTAATATTACTCCAAAAATAGCGATAAATAATTAGAGATTCATCAGAGATAAGATATGGATGCCGCCTGTTTTCGTTTGCGGCTGTATTGTAGCATTTTATCTGATTATGTAAGTAAGAAATGGCAATGATAGCACAATCAAGATTCGGTAATTTTTAGGTATAGTTCAATGTCGCATACAATTCTCGGTATATCCGCTTATTACCATGATTCAGCCGCATGTATCGTTCGGGATGGTGAAATCATTGCAGCGGCGCAGGAAGAACGGTTTACCCGGAAAAAACATGATCAAAACTTTCCTTCACATGCAATTCAATTTTGTATTAAAGAAGCACGATGCAGCGTAGCGGATCTTGATGCTGTTGCATTCTATGACAAACCTTTTCTTAAGTTCAACCGATTACTCGAGACTTACCTCACATTCGCACCAAAAGGATTCCGGTCTTTTATGGCCGCGATGCCGGTCTGGTTAAAAGAAAAATTATGGCTTTCCGATATAATTTCCGATGAACTTCATTATGACGGAAAAGTTCTTTTTACGGAACATCATGAATCTCATGCTGCGTCGGCTTTCTTCCCGTCACCATACGAAAGAGCTGCTATCGTAACTATTGACGGTGTAGGAGAGTATGCAACATCCTCAATAGCGGCCGGAAGCGGAAATACATTGAATATTCTTTGTGAACAGCATTTTCCTCATTCGTTAGGATTATTATATTCTGCATTCACATATTTCACCGGATTCAAGGTGAACTCCGGGGAATATAAAGTCATGGGACTGGCTCCATATGGAGAACCAAAGTATGTTCAGGCGATCTATGACCATCTTATCGATTTACGTGAGGATGGTTCCTTTACAATGAATATGGAATATTTTAATTATGCGGTCGGATTAACGATGACGAACAATCGGATGTCATCGTTGTTCGGCGGTCCGCCTCGAAAACCGGAAACGATGCTGACTCAACGAGAGATGGATTTAGCTGCATCGATCCAGGCAGTTACTGAAGAAGTTATGATACGGATCGTTCGACATGCAAAAAAAATAACCGGAGAAAGAAATCTCTGCCTTGCCGGCGGTGTGGCTTTGAATTGCGTCGCTAACGGTAAAATTTATCGAAGTGGTATATTTGACTCATTGTGGATTCAGCCGGCGGCCGGTGATGCAGGAGGCGCATTGGGGGCTGCGCTTACAGTCTATTATCATTATTTTAGACAGAAACGCACGATTACGGTTACTGATCGGCAGAGAGGCTCATATCTAGGGACCCAATATTCAGACACGGAGATTGAACATTTTTTAAAAATCAAAAATATTCCCTATGTCCCTTTTAATAATACGCCGGAATTGTGTGAAAAAGTTGCAGAACTTTTAACGCAAGAAAAAATTGTCGGCTGGTTTCAGGGCAGAATGGAGTTCGGTCCGCGCGCTTTAGGGAATCGGTCGATCCTCGGTGATGCCCGATCGTCTGAAATGCAGAAAAAAATGAATTTAAAGATTAAGTTCCGTGAAAGCTTTCGTCCATTTGCACCTGCTGTTCTATCCGAACATGCTTCGGAGTGGTTCGATTTGACATGCGAAAGTCCG
The DNA here is from genome assembly GCA_963770945.1 of uncultured Bacteroidota bacterium. Lineage (GTDB taxonomy): Bacteria > Bacteroidota > Ignavibacteria > UBA10030 > UBA10030 > Fen-1298. The sequence continues at coordinate 51,664 of CAVYRP010000002.1, forward strand.
TATATGCTGTTAGTCGCGGATGTTGTAAAAAATAAACAAAGAATGATGACAGAAAGTGAACGGCAATTGTGGGGAATTGACAAATTAAACATTGTACGGTCCAGCATACCGGCCGTTACTCATATCGATTATTCAGCGCGGATACAAACAGTCCACCGGGAAACAAATCCGCTGTTCCATCGTTGCTGGTAAATTTTTATGAAAAGACCGGATGTCCGGTTGTTGTCAACACTTCTTTTAATGTCAGGGGAGAACCAATCGTAGAATCGCCGGAGGATGCATATAAGTGCTTTATGCGTACTGATATGGATTTTCTTGTTATGGGAAAATATCTTCTTGCAAAGCAAGATCAACCGGTGTTTGTTGACGACGGAAATTGGAGTAAAGTGTATGCGCTGGATTGAAGATGTACGAAGGGATATCGCATCGATTCAGTCTTCACAAAAAGATTTGAAAAAGTTCGGCCTCTTGGTCGGAGGTGTGATTCTTTTGATTTCCGGACTCGCAGTATGGAAGCAATGGTGGCCGTTATATCTTATTTTAATTATTCAAATATGCGGAGCAACGTTGGTGTTTTTGGGAAGTCTACGGCCTCGCAGCTTAAAAGCAATCCATCACTATTGGATGGGATTCGCTCTTATCCTGGGAAGTATTGTATCACGGATTATTCTTTTCTTCCTATTTTATTTTGTTCTTACACCTCTCGCGTGGACTGCAAAAATATTCAATAAACGCTTTTTTCTCATGTATAAAGAGGGCAGGCATTCGACTTACTGGATAGTTCGGGAAAATAAAAAACCAATTAATTATGAACGTATGAGCTGACATATGGCAAAACTAAAAATACTCAAAGAATATTTTTCTTTCCTTAAAGAGAATAAAAAATGGTGGCTGCTTCCGTTTGTTATTATCTTAGTGTTGTTCGGGCTGCTTATTGTACTGACAAAAGGCAGCGCTCTGGCACCGTTTATTTATACAATATTCTAGTCTATTTGAACTCAGCGATAATCGGCGTCCGGATGAACGCTTGAAAAAAACGGCTCTCTCGCTGTATCTCTGGATGCAGAAAGCGTTACAGGCAATTGCTTTTATGATTGATTAAATAAATTATTCTTTCTTTTGGCAATGTGTTGTCGAGATCGTAGAAAAGCTGCTGGAAGAGAAATAATAACGAAGAACCCTGGAACTATATTTTGAGCAACTGTGTTATTTTTAATAACGATGGATAATCTCAACTATCATAGATCTCGTTTTTAATGGCAATTCAATAAAATTCATTATTCAGCGCGTATTATTGGTTTTTTTAACATTATGACATAGGTCACAGTATGTTAATTATTTATTTACTACAATTTAATTAAGCACCAAAAATTATTTACCATCTAAAATTGTTTTAAAAAAACTCGATGAGATCGTTTATTAGCAGCATTTATTTCCGTATATTTAATAATAACAGTGCTTTTTTAAGCATTGATAATCGGATAGAAGATCAGATTTCTGAATTTATTTCTCAAAATTTTACCCATACACATTCCCACTGTTTCCTGGTAAATAATACTGCAGCAGCAAGTATTAACTCCCTTTCATACGGGAAGTGTGCAAACCTTAACCAAGAACGGATGGCAGGGAATAACCTTGTTTATAGATTGTGGTTTTCCGTGAAGAACAATCTATACAATAACAAATTGTTTATTAATGATTTCTAATAAATATTAGAAAGTTCTAATTAGCTATCTTCTTTTAAACTTAGTATGCTTATTTAAGTCAAAAAAGCAACTTTTAACAATTAATTCACAGCATTCGATTATATTTGATAAACTTACAAATTCTTACTATGTATTAAAGGGGTTAATTATTCAATGAGTAAGCGATTCTTTTCTATCATTCTAAAAGCACAAAATCGGCATCTTTTCGTGCTGGATATTATCATACTTTCCGTCATTCCATTGTTATCGGTAATATTGAGAATGGAGACGGTTCAGGCAGTGAATACATTTGGCAAGCCGTTATTGATTTACACTTTCGCATCCCTGATTATCAAGTTAAGCATTTTTCAACTTTGTAAGTTTTATAACCGTTACTGGGTATATGCCAGTGTAGATGAAGTAGCGATATTATTTATTGCAACCATGACATCATGGTTCACATGTATTGCCGTATTCTATGGAATATTAAGACCGTTTGGATTCATAACTTACTTTCCGCAATCGGTTCCTTTTATTGATGGAATGCTGACAATATTGATGATTGGCGGCGTTCGGGTTATGTTCAGGCTTGTTTATGTTTTCAATGAACGGATTAGCACAGAAGTTAAAAATAAAAATATTCTTATTGTCGGTGCCGGTATCGCCGGATCTATGATCGTTAAAGAGCTCAGGACAAATCCACAACTGGGCATGAAACCTATTGCTTTCGTTGACGATGATCCGCATAAACGAAATGTTAATATACACGGCATTAAGGTTATGGGAACGCTTGAAGATATCCCGGAAATAGTAAAAGAAAACAAGATTAATGAAATCATTATTGCTATGCCGACAGCTTCTGGAAAAGCGATCAATAGAGTCGTTCAAATTTGCCAGACCCTGAAGATTAAAAGCAAGACGATACCCGGAGTTTTTGAAATCATCTCCGGATCCGCGGTCGCGCAGCTGCGCGAAGTCCAAATCAATGATTTGCTGAGACGCGGAATTATTGAAATCAATGAGAAGAATTTGTGGAAACTCATTCAAGGAATGCGGGTGATGGTTACAGGAGCCGGCGGATCTATCGGGAGCGAACTTTGCCGGCAGATTATCAACTTTCATCCGAAAGAACTCATCATGCTGGGTCATGGTGAAAATTCAATTTTCCAGATTGCTAACGAAATCAAAACCCGATACGGCGTAGTGGGCGAGGCAATAACATTCAAGACTGTAATCGCCGATATTCGAGATCGTGATCGAATGACTCATGTTCTGGAAGAATCCCAGCCGCAAATTATTTTTCACGCAGCCGCCCATAAACATGTAGGATTGATGGAAAAGAATTGTCTCGATGCCGTGACTAATAACGTTTTAGGTACTCAGATTCTTGTCGAACTTGCGGCTCGTTATGGAGTAGAAAAGTTGGTCATGATTTCATCGGATAAGGCGGTCAATCCGACAAGTATTATGGGAGCAACGAAACGTGTTGCAGAATTCATAGTTCATAACGCCGCTGTGAATCACCATAAAGCGTTTGTTGTCGTGCGGTTTGGAAACGTTCTTGGCAGCAGAGGAAGCATTGTACCTATCCTGGAGAAGCAGATTCGTGCCGGCGGCCCGGTAACAATAACGCATCCCGAAGTAACAAGGTTCTTTATGACAATTCCTGAAGCCGTACAGCTTGTACTGCAAGCCGGAGCACTTGGGAAATGCGGAGAGACGTTTGTCCTTGATATGGGACAACCGATAAAAATTGTAGACCTTGCGCGCGATCTTATCCGTCTCAGCGGATTACGTGAAGGTACCGATATCGACATCGTATTTACAGGCCTGCAAAAAGGCGAGAAGATGCACGAAGAACTGTTCTATACGACGGAAAAACATACAAGATCGAGCCATGAGAAGATATTTGTCTGCAGTAACGGCGAAAATTACAACACGGCAGCTCAGGATTTTAGAGGCCCGAAAAATAATAATACTATCGGTGAAGAATCGTCGTCAATTATTCGTGATATTAATCTGCTTGTTAATGTTGCGAGGGCCGGCAAGATAGATCTTGTCTGCCAGTATCTGAATAAAATAGTTCCTCAGTATAATGACGGTGAAGACTTCCAGGTGAATCTAAAGGATATCAAGGTTCAGGAGAGAATTCACAATGCGGCAGCAGAAGTGGCTGCATAAGCGGTAAATATCGGAGTATTCCTCTTAAGAAGGAAACTCATGCAGAGAATTCTTAAAGCTTCACAAGATATTTGTGAAGCTTTTTTTATGTACAAAATGAAAAAAAGGATGAGTTCTATGCAGAAGAGAATAAAGCTGAGCCTGCAATTTATTTATAGTCAGAAAGTATTAATTTAGATAAGTGCATAATTGTTTATTGTTTATCGAGTTTCTTTTGTAAAAAGGCGGTTATTTTTTCGACGTTATCGAAATTTTCTGCAACAAGCTCGTCGTCTCCGAACTGAAGCTGGAATTTTTCCTCTAAATATCCTATGAGTTCCAGTACGCCTGTTGAATCAATGACTCCCGAACCTAACAGTGATTGGTTGTCATCAAGTACGACCGCCGCGTCAAAAATAAAATTCTGCCGTATAAAATCTCTTACTGTTTTCTGAATATCCTGCCGGTTCATCATTATATTATCCTCTATTGAAATGATCAGGGATTTTGAGTATAATCTATAAATGTTTTGAATTTAATTTCCGCTTCAATTCCTGGTTCGGCTGCCTCGATAAATTGTTGTACAACAAGCTGCGTAGATAAAATACCGACAAACGCCATATTGTCTGTATTGCTGAACAAACCGGGTTCGTGGACTTTGTCACGTTTTGAAATACATTTATTATAGAAACCACGGACAACTTCAGGATTAAATATTCCATTGTTTTTAAGCGCGCGATCCGAGAACAACTCTTGAACATAAGCAGGCGCATCCTGACTGAGAAAACTTGCAGCATCCGGTGCACGATACGGTTGTTTCTTTCTATGAATGATTGCTTCCGGAATCAGTCCGACGGCTGCTTTTTTCAGGATGCGTTTCTCTTCAAGAAAAGCAAGTTTGTGTTCTGCCGGAAGTTCATTGCAGAATTGCATAACGTCTGCATCGAGAAAAGGAAAACGGCCTTCAACAGAATGAGCCATCAGCATGCGGTCTCCCTGCGATGATATCAGGTACGTCGAAAGCAATGTTGTTATTTCAATATATTGCGCCTGTGTAAGAGGATCCCATCGGTTAAAAGAAGGCGGTAAATTATCCAGGGCAGAAGGAGACGGATTTTTCTCAAGGCTGTTCAAAATATCCCTGGAGAGGAATTTTTTTAATGAAGATGTGGTTTGCCATCTTGGATCGTGCGAGAAACCCGGTGAACCTGCTCGTCCGAGTCCTTTTTTCCAGAATTCAAAAGCCATTCCTCTTGCACGCTGAGGTGAACGCGCGAGGTAAGGATAGATCCGGTCAAACAACAATGGCCGGACTTTCGAATTCGGCTGATGAGACCAGAATTGACGAATTATAGCTTCTCTGAAAATATCATAACCAGCCAGCATTTCATCGGCTCCTTCACCGGTCAAGACAGCCTTTATTCCCGCTTCACGCACGGATTTGGATAAAAGAAATAAAGGGGCAGGAGCTGTTCTAAGAATCGGTCTTTCGGTATGCCGGATGACATCTGGAAAAACTTGTGCGATATCTTTCCTTGTCACGACAATTTCCCTGTGAGAACTGTCTAACGTGGCAGCCATCATTCTTTGGAATTCAGTTTCATCGAATTCAGCATCAGCGAATCGAATTGAGAATGTTTCGAATCGCCCTTCTTTTGCTTTCCGGCCCAGCAGGGCAATTACCGAACTGTCTAATCCGCCGGATAAATAGCTCCCTACCGGAACATCTGATCTCAACATCCTTAATCTTGTTGCTTGCTCCAATTTGTCGCGCAGAATTTCCGTATTCTCGGCAAATGTCGGGAAACCGGAACTGTGTTCCCATCTTTCCGGTACCTCAGGGTAAGCCGGTCTCCAATAAACTTTTTCCTTTTTATCTCCATTAGGACCATATACACGAACAGAAGCCGGAGGCAGTTCCTCGATTCCTTGAAACACCGTTACCGGAGCAATCGAAGCCCAGTATGTAAATGTCTGATCTAATCCCTGCGGATTAATAGCCCGTGGAACTTCAGGATCTGCAAATATCGCTTTCATTTCACTGCCAAAAAGAACCCGGCCGTTGCTTTCATGAATATATAAAGGCCGTACCCCAATACGATCTCGGGCAAGAACCAGCGTGCGTGTTTTAGTGTTCCATAGTGCAAGCGCCCATTGGCCGTTAAACCGGGAAAAGCAATCGGTGTTCCACGATTCAAATGCATGGATAATGACTTCCGTATCTGAATTGGTCTGAAAGTGATGGCCCAATTTCTCGAGCTCTGTTCTCAATTCAACGAAATTGAAAATCTCTCCATTGAATATAATCCAAAGAGTACGATCTTCATTCGACATGGGTTGCTGACCTGTTTGGAGATCGATAATAGACAGCCGTGCATGGACAAGTCCGGAACGGTTATCTCTAAATAATCCGTACTCATCCGGTCCCCGATGACGTATGGCACCGATCATCGATTGTAACAACTTTACAGTCGGCGGGTCACGACGGTCAGAAAGATTAACAATTCCTGCTATTCCGCACATTTAGATTATATTTCCTTTGACTGACGGACTGCGGATTGAATCAAATCGTTGATCTCATCAACGTTTTCGATCAGGAGAGGCGGAAGATGAAGTGCTATTGTCGCGCGGCGCTTTTTTTCTATATCCTTAAAAACTCTTTCCACTTGCTCTGTGGTAAGGTTCGCCGCAGTAGCTACTTCAGATGAAGCGATTTTATGGTTGAATCCGTAAAGGCAAATATCCATTTGGCCGTAGGGAAGAGAAAAATAAAATTCTTCCTGAGTCTGCGGTAGAGAGAATGTATCCGTAGTCGGAGTTCGTTTGCATATTTCTTCGGGGATATCAAGCGCCCTCGCAATTTGAAAGACTTGAGTTTTATAGAGATGAGCTATTGGCTTGAAATCGGCATTTCCATCGCCCAATTTTACAAAGAAACCCTGATCATATTCAAGCCGGTTAGGTGTTCCACACACCGCGTAGTTCAGTTTATCAGCGAAGGAATATTCCGTCATTTTCCGTGATCTCTGTTTCATATTTGTAGCGGCAATGAGCTGGAGATAAACATTTAAGGGCATCCTGACTTTTTTTAGATCGCCAGCCGGGTTTTGAACAGTTAGAAGTGAAAGGTTCAAGCGGTCATTTTCAAGAATAGAAGGAAGTGAGACTTTATGTTTCCAGCCCTCCCCGTACTCGGGAAAAACTTTGCGTATTGCTTCGAGTTGAAGCTCATAACAACGCGTCCCTTTGAGAATAGGTGCAATATCCACTGTTTGCAATGTGATCCCAAGAGCATCTGTAAGCAGCCGGCCGAGTTTTGTCGAATCGGACGACGAGTCTCGTTCGGGTAATGAGAGAGCCAGTATATTTTCCTTTCCCAATGCCTTTACACATAAAGCAGCACAAACGGAACTATCAATACCGCCGGAAACTGCAATAACAGCACCTCTTTTCCGAAGTATTGTTCTAACTTGATGATGAATTGTTTTTGTTATTTTTTCGATTGCCTGTTTTGTGTCTAGTTTCAGCCAGGTATTTGGATCATTCATGAATTACCCCGATAAAAATCTTTATTAAGTGTTCTGAGATAAGTAATTATTGAAATTAACCAAACATTTGCCTTTAATCAATAAGGATGTCCGCAATTAAAGGAGGAGTTAAACATCGATTTTGAACTCATCCTTTAATTCTCGTTTCATAGAATTCTTTTATGATTTAAGAATTTAGAATATTGATGAAAAGGACTATGCGACTTGTGCCGATAATGCTCGTACCTGATTTGCGGAATCGACATAAGATTGAATATCGCAGTAAGACATTTCCTTCCTTAACCGCTGCTCCATGGCCTTTCCCTGTCCCAGTCCGATCTCGAAGCAAAGATAGGAATTTTGCTTCAGGTATTTTGGAGATTCTCTTATCAATCTTGTTAGGATCGCGATCCCGAGTGAACCTCCATCAAAAGCAAGGCGGGGTTCACACTGGGAAATTTCCGGAGCCATACTGCTGACTTTTGCCGATGGGATATATGGGGGATTACAGGTTATGAGATCAATTTTTCTATAAAATTCATCCGACTCAAACGCGGCAAATAGGTCACTTTGCCTGAATTCAATCCGTTCTTCCAATTTTAGATGTTGAGCATTCTTTTTTGCAAGCAAAATCGCTTCCTCGGAAAGATCTGATCCGAATACTCTCGATCGGGGTTCTTTTGAAGCGATTCCCAGCGCAACATTTCCCGAACCGGTACAGACATCCAGAACAGTAACAATACCGCGGGCATCCGCAATGGATTTTGCAATCGCCAGTGCCGCCCGGCCGAGTATCTCAGTTTCAATTCTCGGGATCAAGGCTTCAGGTCCAGCCAGCAATTCAATTCCTAGAAATTGCTGTCTTCCTGTTATATAGGCAAGAGGAATACCGGTCAAACGTTTATCGACAAGAACCTGGAGCTGTTTACACGCTTTGTCGTCCAGCTTCGGGACATTCTCATGCGAGGCTTTTTGGACCGAAACCGGATTACCTGCGGCAAAAAAACAGAGCGCTTTTAAGGTTGATTCCGGAGTTTCTTCCGGCTTGTCCGGTTGTGCTGCCCATGAAGCGGTCAGGCGATCTAGGAGCATATTATACAACGGGTTTGAATTCATTTCTTTTTCTTTTATTAAACAGGAAAAGTAAAGAATATATAGATTTGAAAATACTTTTCAAGTTTTTTTATTTTGTTCCTTAAACATTTCCTGCAGGCGTACGCGATCGGGTTTCCCGGAGGAAGTCTCAGGGAATCTGTCGAGCGTCCATAATATATCCGGCCGCATATACTCCGGCATTTGTTTCTTGCAGTATAGATGCAATTCTTTCTCTGAAAACGACGATTGATCTGAAGGTACAAGAGCAACGACGATATTGTTCTTCACATCATCGAACGGGACAGCAAACGCTACTGCATGTTTTACAATATGTGATGCAAATATGCAATCTTCAATTTCTTCCGGACTCACACGCATACCGTGTGACTTGATCATTTGATCTTTTCGGCCAATGAAATATATATATCCCTCTTCGTCTGTTCTTACATAATCTCCGGAATATACTGCAATCTCCAACTGTCCGCCTTTTCCCTGTTGAAACGGAGCAGGGCGGAATCGTTTGGAAGTATTTTCAGGATCCCGCCAGTATCCCATAGCAATATTGGCGCCGCGGTGAACAAGTTCTCCTTCTTCGCCCGGTTTACATAAATTACCCTGTGCATCTAATACCATGAGTTCTACATTAGGAATTGCTTTCCCTATAGAGGTAGGACGAATATCAACTTGATCCGGCGGAAGATACGTGGAACGGAATGCTTCAGTTAATCCAAACATCAAGAAGATTTGGATATGCGGATGAACTTGCCGGAAAAGTTTTGTAATACTCTCCGGCATTCGGCCGCCGGTATTTGTAATATAACGAAGATGTGTATATTGCGTTTTGATAAATGGTGACCGGGCTCCTGCTAATTGCTGCCACAGCATCGGTACAGCTCCCATGCCTGTGACCTGCTCTCGTTTCAGAGTATTACAGATATCGGCAGGCAGTACAGAGCGCTGTATCACTAAAGTTCCGCCGACTAGAAGTGCCGATAATAATTGGTTGAGTCCGTAGTCAAAACTAAACGGCAGAAGGCTGATGATGATCTCGTCCTGTGTGAGATGAAGATAATCGGATATAATGTGTGCACCTGAAATCAGATTACTGTGCGACAGCATAATTCCCTTGGGCATGCCGGTGGACCCAGATGTGTAGATGATGAGGGCAAGATCTGCGCCGATAACCCGGGGAAACGCAAATTGTTGATCGGCCTGTTTTTCAGTATCAACCGTGATGATATGATCAGCACTCAGCGGAATTTCAGCCAGCGAAGCACGAAGACGATCATCGGTAATGAGAAACTTGGTCTCCGAATGATCGATAATGTAGTTGACCTGACGATTCTTCAGCATATCATTGATAATAACGACAACAGCGCCGAGAGACCACACAGCAAAAAGTGCAATCACAGACTCTATAGAACGCGGCAGGTAAACGGCAACATGATCACCGCGCTGCACCCCCCGGGCCTGCAAAAATGCCGCATATTGCTTTGTTTGATGAATCAATTGTGAATATGCGAGACGGCGGTCACCGTCAATTACTGCAGTGTGCGATGCTCGATCGCTTTGGTGCAGTGTGAGAAGATCGGATAAAGAGTAAATCATAAAATTTAAAATATGATATAAAACGATTGTTCAAAAAACATTTAACAAGCCGGCTATTTGTTTCCAACAAATATCCGAACAAAATTGGAGAATTGCTATGTGAATAAGAGCTGTTTTTTTATTTAAACTTTTATATTTCTGCAACTATTCGTTTTTAACCAATACGTAAGAAAATTCGCTCAGATATTGAGGAATATTGTCTGTAAAACATCTGTAAAATACCGCTTGACAATATGTCCGGTATAATTGTAAATTCATTACAATTGATGTGCTCCGCCAAAGTATTATCGAAGAGATAGGGAACATGCCAGATCATCTTAAGCGAACGGTAAAATCGGAAGAACGATGCGTTTAGGAATTCTTAAAAGATTAATTTATAGACAATTATTCTAGCCATAACCTCGTATTTGGCGCGATAAATTCACTTATTGATTTGTATGCTGGTCACAAGACGGAGAAATTGAAGTTTATTTTCTTGTTTCCACATATAAAATATAACCAAAAACAGCCTGCAATCGGTGCGGTGTTTAAAACGGAAATGATTCATTGCATCAACATCCTGTTTATTAAAAAATATTTTTACTAATGAATGTACTGCACTATGAAATGGATCACTAAGATATTTACTGCTTTAGCTGGATTTATTATTGTTATACAATTTGCATGTGAAAATGCTACAACACCCGTTTTGCCCACCGTAACGCCTGAATTCATTGGGATGGATGACAAGTTAGTAACAAAACTTGTTTATCAGAAACCTTACTTGTACGCAGGTGCAGCTTCAAATGGTGTATGGCGTCGTGATTTAGATAAAATGACCGACTGGGAGTACCTGGGGCTTGCCGACACAAGCTTAGGTAATTACTCTAATGTTGGCGTGCTTGACCTCGATATACGGGGAGAAGACATACTAGTGGCATACAACAGTATGGTCTCTCAAACTGGCGTCTAATATAAGAACACGTTGGTATTTATGGCGAAGTACGAACGGTGGTAATGCATGGTTCAGATCAGATAGCGGTATTCCAGAGAGTATCACCGATTTCACAATTGAGGTAAATGTAATTAGTGCCTGCGAGCGTTCACCGGACAGATCAGACATAGCGATAGCAGTATTTGCCATCGCTACATATCGTTCTGTGGATAATGGATACCATTGGGAGCTTATATCTGGAAGGAGAGGAATTATGGGCGGCGACGATCATATGCGATGGAATCCTTATCAGCCGGGTGAATGTTGGAGATGGGGAACATCTTCTGTTTTCCAACCGTATTTGGGAGCAGCAAAGGACTATTATCTCAATGGGAAAGTTGGAGTTGATTTTATCAAACTTGGTTTCCCTTCGGATCAGATTGTGAGTGATGTGGCATTTGATTGCGGCAACCCTAATATCATACATGTTGCAACAAGCATGGGACTCATGAAGTCAACTGATGGCGGATACAATTGGGTGGTGGGAAAGGCAATTATTCCAAACAACGATTACGTCGCCTTCATCATTGAGCACCGTTCTAAACCGGGTGTTCTGTTTTTATCCGGCGATGTTTTCGTTTATTATTCTATTGATCGAGGAGAGACAATAAAAGTTCTATCTCAGTTACCACAAGTTGTGCAATCTATGGCGATAGATGAAGACGAAAGAAGATTGTTTGTAGCATCTTCGAAAGGAATATATAGCGTATCATTTGAATCGGTGGTGAATTAAAAAACAAAAACCGAGGCTGGAAGTGGTGACTGCAACTTGCAAGGAAACCGACACCACCGACCAACGCCCGGATTTGCCCAAGAGGGCTTCTTACAGGATTATTACTTGGAGAGATTGAGAATATACCGATTGAAGAATCGAAAAAAGACAGCGCATCAGCAACAAGAAAACCATCAACAGCGGCACTACTTGAAAATTATCCAAATCCGTTTAATCCGTCCACTGTAATCAACTACCAATTTCCTGTGCTAAGCCATGTCAGTTTAAATGTGTATGATATGATAGGCCGTAGGGTAGCAAGTCTTATCGATGGCTTGAAAGAAGCGGGATATTACTCTGTCACGTTTGATGGTTCAAAACTTTCCAGTGGAATATACTTCTTACGAATGAACATTCAGCCGCAGGAAGGATCAGCGATTGTTCAGGTGAGGAAGATGTTATTAATGAAGTAAGTGAGCAGATAATAATATAAGTAATTGAGTGAAGGAATAGAATAAGGCGGTTCCGGAAACGGGGCCGCCTTTTGTTTTATTCAAGGCAGGTTCGAAATACCGCCCGGCGGGAGTTTTCATATTCTATAATATACAGTAAGCAATTAGATTTTATTTTAAACTACTTTCAGTGTCCCCGTACAGAAAGATGCTTATATTTTTCTCCATAGTACCTTAATAAAGAGTTTTCTTATCAATTGGACTGGCTTTTGTAGGGAAATCCATTTATCGTTTTAATATTGCTTCAAAATAAATATAATATAATTGAACAAGAGTATGTTCAATAACTTTTTTGACGAGTGAACGATGACCGAACAATCTTCAAAATATACTTCAGCATTAGTTGTTCTTACATCGCTTTTCTTTATGTGGGGATTTATCACGGTGCTCAACGACATTCTTATTCCTTTCCTTAAAAAAATGTTCGAGCTTAACCGTTACCAGTCGATGTTTGTACAGTTCACTTTTTTCGGCGCATATTTTATAGGATCGTTAATTTATTTCATTATTTCAGTACTCTGGGGAGATCCCATGAGTAAAATGGGATATAAGAACGGCATTATTCTAGGCCTTCTAATCTCTGCTGTTGCTTGTGCCGGATTTTATCCTGCGGCGGATATTAAAGTATACGGTTTGTTTCTCGGACTGCTCTTTTTCCTCGGAATCGGTTTTACCCTGCTGCAGATAGCGGCTAACCCATATGTAGCTCTTCTCGGCAAACCGGAAACTGCATCGAGCCGTCTCAACCTCGCGCAAGCATGGAACTCTCTGGGTACTACAATTGCACCTGTCATAGGCGGATTTCTTGTATTCCACTTCTTTGCAAAAATAGGTACTCCATTACTTGATACCGCCGGTCAGCCGATTTTAACCGACCGGGGATTACCAATGACTGCAATGGGAGTTCAATTACCTTATCTGGCATTCGCGGCAATTTTTATCTCACTGGCTGTCGTCGTTAAATTCACCCGCCTGCCGCAATTCATAAGTACAGAAAAAATCGAAAAAGGAATCGGTGCTCTTAAATATTCCCACCTCGTTCTCGGTATGTTCGCAATTTTCGTTTACGTCGGAGCTGAGGTGAGTATCGGCAGTCTTTTTATTAACTACGCAAAAGAAGTAGCCGGACTGGCGGAAATCAACGCCAAATCGTTCCTTGCCTATTATTGGGGCGGACTTATGATTGGGCGGTTTCTGGGATCTATTTCATTAGGCGAAAATAAAAGTAAGAAAACAATGTACTTGAAAATGGCATTATCATCACTTGTCATCTATGGCCTCATATCCGGCATCGTTCTATTTGAGAGTGTTCAGAGCGGTGAAAAATTCTCCGTAGTCTCAACATGGCCGTACCTTGGATTTATGGCAATTCAATTCTGCGGATTCATTATAGGGAAATCTCATGCTGCCAGGACACTATTTGTTTTTTCACTCATCATCATCTGCCTGCTTGCTGTGACAATGTTTACAGGAGGAAATGTCGCGCTCTGGACAGTGATCGCTGTCGGCCTGTTCAACTCTATCATGTGGTCTAATATTTTTACACTCGCTATTAAAGAACTAGGCCAGCATACATCCCAGGGTTCGTCGCTTCTTGTCATGATGATCCTCGGCGGCGCACTTGTCCCGCTCGTTCAGGGCTGGTTTGCAGACATGATGGGCGGTTATCATGCGTCTTTTTTCATACCGATTATTTGTTATATCTACCTGGCTTTCTACGGGTTAAAGGGACACAGTTACGTAATTAAAAAAGGAGCAGTATGAATTCTTTAGAAGTGGTACTTGGTGTCGATATTGGCGGTACCAATACGAAATATGGTTATGTCGATAGGAGTGGAAATATTCTGGCTGAAGGAGAAATGCTGACAGAAGCGCAGCGGCCGTCAGATGATTTTTTTAATCGTCTTCATATACAGGCAGAAAATCTCTTTGCTTCAAAAAAGAATGAATTAAAACTTGTCGGTATCGGATTGGGGGCTCCAAACGGCAATTATTATAAAGGTACTATCGAACAGCCGCCGAATTTAAGCTGGAAATATGTTGATGTTGTTGCGACATTGCGGCGCTGGTACTCTATTCCAATCGCTCTCACCAATGATGCAAATGCCGCTGCACTTGGCGAAATGCTCTTTGGCGCTGCAAAGGGAATGAAAGACTTCATTGTGATCACTCTCGGAACCGGACTCGGCAGCGGTATTGTGGCAAATGGAGAACTTATTTACGGTCATGACGGATTTGCAGGCGAGATTGGCCATACAATTGTCGATCCGAACGGACGTCAATGCGGCTGCGGACGGCGCGGATGCCTGGAAACATATGCTTCAGCAAGCGGTATAAGAAGAACAATGGAAGAGCTTCTCAAAAAACCTGCTCCTCCCAGCGAACTACGTCAGATTAATTTTGATCAAATTACATCAAAACGTATTTTCGAAGCAGCTCAACGCGGTGATAAACTCGCATTAGAAGCATTTGATTTGACAGGCAGGTATCTCGGTTTAAAACTTGCAGACTCTATTGCTTATACAAGTCCGGAAGCAATTATACTTTTTGGCGGACTTGCGGCGGCGGGCGATTTCATTTTTTCTCCGACAAAAAAATACATGGAAGAATATCTTCTCAATATCTTTAAGAACAAAGTAAAGCTGCTGCCGTCAAGTTTGCCGAAGGGGAATGCGGCAATACTTGGAGCCGCTGCACTCATGTGGAAGCAAATTCTTAAATTATAAGGATATTATTGGCCCATTTTCCCGCCGGGCAATACTGCGAAGCTTTGA
Organism: uncultured Bacteroidota bacterium; assembly: GCA_963770945.1. Lineage (GTDB taxonomy): Bacteria > Bacteroidota > Ignavibacteria > UBA10030 > UBA10030 > Fen-1298. Next base: position 66,710 of record CAVYRP010000002.1, read on the forward strand.
TGAAATAGCAATTTGAAAACATCAAGATTTTTACCGGCAGGTGTTCGATTTATTAAGGTGAAAGATCCTGTTCCGGCATACTTCATACGGATAAATGTGTAATTCATATTTGTTCCGTAAATTTATGAATAACATTAATAGAATTATTAAATACTTGCTTGTATTAAACTATACGGCAAGTATACTCGTTTATCATATCGTATACTCTAAAGGCAGCGACCGGGTTATGAAATTGGAAATTCGAAGTCAATGGAAATTCAGACAGGAAAACACCGGACAGTGGTATCGGGCTGAAGTTCCGGGCTGCGTCCATACCGACCTGATGAGAAACAATATTGTTCCCGATCCTTTCATCGGCGTCAACGAGCGATCTATGCAATGGATAGGAGAGAAGAACTGGATTTATGAAACGGCATTTGATGTTCCGGCAGAAACCTTAAATAATAATACAGTCGAGCTTGTGTTCGAAGGATTGGACACTTATGCCGAAGTGACTCTGAATGATTCGCTCATACTGAGTGCGAATAATATGTTCCGGACATGGCGGGTCGATTGCCGAAAAATATTGCGCGAAAAACAAAACAGTCTTGTTGTTCGATTCAGGAATGTCTTTGATGAAAATATTCCGAAATATAACGCGGCTCCTTATGAACTTCAGGCGTTTGGCAATAATGATCAAGCAGATGTGAAGATTGCAATGTATTCCCGAAAAGCGCAGTTTCATTACGGCTGGGACTGGGGCCCGCGATTGATCACATGCGGTATTTGGCGCCCGGTCTATTTAGAAGCTTGGAGTGATTTTAAAATCCGGAATGTTCATATTCAGCAAAAGAATGTTTCTGTGGCCGGAGTCGATATTCTTTCTTTAATACAAATTCTTAGTCAAAAAGAACAGAATGTTACTGTCTCTGTGGCTTTAGATAGTATTATTTTGCCGGCTGAAACAGTTCATCTCAAATCGGGATTAAATCGAATAGAGTTCAAAGGCCGGCTTGAAAATCCGCAGCTATGGTGGACAAATGGATTAGGCACACAAAAGCTTTATGATTACCAGGTGACTATAAAAGACGATTCCGGGCATCAGGATACTTATTCGACGAATATTGGTATCCGATCTGTTAAAGTCATCCGGGAAGCGGATGCGCAGGGAAGAAGCATGACTATTCTTCTTAACGGAGTTCCTGTGTTTATGAAAGGGGCAAATTATATTCCGCAGGATAATTTTCAGAACAGGGTAACCAAAGAAAGTTGCGAACATATTATCCGTTCAGCGGCCGAGGCCAATATGAATATGCTGCGTGTCTGGGGTGGCGGAATCTATGAAGATGACCGGTTCTACGAATTGTGCGACAGGTATGGGATTCTCGTCTGGCAGGAAATGATTTTTGCCTGTGCTATGTATCCGGGTGATGACAATTTTTTTGAAAATGTCCGGCAGGAGGTTGTTGACAACGTCATTCGTATTCGAAATCATGCCTGTGTGGCGTTGTACTGCGGTAACAATGAAAATGAAGTTGCGTGGAATCAATGGGGATGGAAAGAAAAATACGATGAAAAAACGCAGCGCTTGTTCGAGCGGTCGGCAGAAAAATTATTTTATGAAGTAATTCCATCGGCTCTTAACGAGGCCGATTCGACAAGGTACTATCATCCTACCAGCCCTTCTGCAGGATTTAAAAACATTGCAGGGAGTGAAGGCGACATCCATTATTGGGGTGTGTGGCACGGAAAAGAGCCGTTTGAACAATATCCTTCCAACCTGGCACGCTTTGTAAGTGAATACGGATTTCAATCCTATCCGGAACTCTCAACGATATCTCGGTTTGCACAGCCTGAAGACAGAACACTGCATTCCGATGTCATGCTTTCGCATCAACGCTGTATGGCTGATGAACGGCGGGATAAAGAGTACGGCAACCGTTTAATTCAATGGTATATGGACCGATGGTATCGCACGCCGAAAGATTTTGAATCGTACATTTATGTAAGTCAGGTGCTGCAGGCGGAAGGTGTAAAAATGGCGATGGAGGCACATCGCCGCGCAATGCCGTTCTGCATGGGAAGTTTGTACTGGCAGATTGATGACTGCTGGCCGGCTGCTTCATGGTCAAGTATCGATTATTACGGACGATGGAAAGCGCTTCACTATACGGTAAAAAATTCGTTCGCCCCGGTTCTCATTTCCCCCGTTATTACCGGGGATTCCGTCAAAATTTACCTTGTATCGGACAAATTAGAAAATATAAATTCAGTGCTTGAAGTATCCGTGCTGGATTTTAACGGGAACGCCGTATCCCGCCGATTAATATCCGTATATTTAAAACAGAACCATTCGGAAATTGCCGCAACCCTATCGATATCGTCGCTTACCGCTGAGGCCGATGAATCCCGGCTCGTGATTCTTTGCAGGCTGGGCAAGGGAGATTTATTACTTGCGGAAAACATTTCATATTTTAAATCTCCAAAAGATATGGATCTGAAGCACCCGGAAATTAAAAAAAGCGTCACGAAAACGGCTTCAGGATTTGAAATAGAGCTGACGACAAATACGCTGGCAAAAAATGTCCATCTGACATGCGGCGATCCGGATGGATTCTTCAGCGATAATTTTTTTGATATGATTCCCGGAATACCCAAAACAGTGGCTGTAAAGACTCAGGTTCAACAAGATGAATTTGAACGATCGTTTAATATTTTCAGTTTGGCTGATAGTTATTAAGAGTAAATCCGGACTTTCTCTAACAGGAAAGAGAATATAGATATATGAATCCTATCCATCGGTTTGTGTTTATTGTTCTGCTTGTTTTAGGAGTCTGTGCAATGTCGCATTCAAAACATTTTATCCCTGCAAACAATCCATTTATTCAATATTACGGCAGATGGGATATGACCGATTCACTTCATCCCAGGCATTCCTGGCCCGGGATATATCTCTTTGCAGAATTCAGCGGAACGGGTATAAGCATCCGCATGACCGATAGTGTTAATTATTACAATGTGTATATAGATGGTAAATTGTTTAAAGTCCTCCATGGAACGAAAACCGGTGAAGCAGATTATATGCTTGCCGACAGCCTGGAAAATACCCGGCATACTCTTTTATTCAGCAAAAGAAATATTATGTTCGATGCAGTGTTCTCGGTATCGGGACTATTGATCGATGAAGGTGCGGATATTTTCCCTCCTCCGCCAAAACCGCCGCGGAAAATCGAATTTATCGGGGATTCATTTACTGCAGCGGAAAGCAATGAAGCAACAGTTCAAGAATTATCATGGGAAGAACGTTTTCCTGTCACAAATATCGATAAAGGATTCGCGCCGATCATTGCACGCCATTTCCATGCCCAATATCATACTATTTGCCGTTCCGGCAGCGGTATGGTATGTGATTGGCAGGGGAAAACCGCCGCCGCAATACCCGCATTATTTGACCGTGCACTGATGGAAGCGCCGATTCCACTGTGGGATTTCAAACAATGGATTCCAAATCTTGCAGTGATCTGTCTGGGTTTGAACGATTATTCAGGCCTTAAAGAAAAAGATGGTTCTATAACGGAAGAAAAATCCGTATTGTTTAGAAAAAAGTACCATGATTTTATAGCAACTCTTCGTGCCGTATATCCAGGCACAGCAATTTTGGCAGTTGCAGCATATCCGGATTGGATTCAGAAAAATGTAAAACAAATTGTAGATGAAGAAAACCAGGGCGGGAATAAAAATATATATTATACACGCTTTAATGATTTTCCGGACGGGAAAGTTGCATATGGACATCCGACAGTGGAGTCACATAAAAAGATTGCCGATCAGATCATCGTCGCAATTAGATCAACTCGGCATATTTAAAAAATGAATTTGAAATTATCCGGCTTCAAGCAGAAAATTCGGCCGCTGTCGGATAATTTATGCTGGTTAACTAACCGATGGCGAACGATTAGCAGGAATTATTTGTTCTAAAAGAAGGATGTCTATGCAGAAAAAAGCTATCATATCTAAAGAAATGCAAGTAGCGTTGATGGATGGCATACTAAAAAAATGGTATCCGCTGGTAATCGATAAGAAAAACGGCGGATATTTTACCAATGTCACATCTGATTGGAAATTAACCCAGCAGCAGGAAAAGATGATTGTGTCGCAAGCGCGCCATATATGGACATTGTCAAAAGCGAGCGAATATTTCGGAGGTGTGCAGGAGTATGAACACATGGCTCACCATGGTTTTTCATTTCTGCGTAACTATATGTGGGATAAAGAGTATGGCGGGTTTTTCCAGATTCGAAGCCGCGACGGCGGATTATCGGAAGTAAACGGATGGCGGGAAGAAAAACGCGCTTACGGAAATGCATTCGCACTGTATGCTCTTGCTGCTTTTTATGCACGGACTAAGGATAAGGAAGTGCTTGAGTTTGCCCAGACGGCATTTCGCTGGATTGAAGACCATGCTTTCGATCCGAAAAATAAAGGATACTTTCAATTTATCATGCGCAATGGAAAACCGTTCGATCGCTTTTCTGAGTATAAAACGATAGCTACCGACGGCAACGAGCTTGGATTCAAGGACCAAAATTCCTCAATTCATTTATTAGAGGCATTTACGGAATTGTATCATATCTGGAAAGATCCTCTGGTGCAAACTCGTCTTCACGGGCTTCTCGAACTGATCCGGGATAAACAGGTGTCACAGCAGGGATACCTGCAGTTATTTTTCCATAATGATTGGACGCCTGTTTCATTCCGTGATAGATCCAAAGAAGAACGCGAAGCAAACTACGGATTGGATCACGTTTCATTCGGCCATGATTACGAAACTGCATTTCTAATGCTGGAGGCTTCTTATGCATTGAAACTTGAGAATGATATTCGCACGCTGACTATTGCAAAGAAAATGATGGATCATGCAATAAAGTACGGATGGGACGATCAGGCCGGAGGTTTCTGTGATGCGGGGTATTATTTTCGGGGGGAAGACTATTGTACTATTATTAAAGGTACAAAAAATTGGTGGGCACAGGCAGAGGGATTAAATGCGCTGCTGTTGTTTTCAAATATATTCCCTCAAGATTCCCGGTACTCCGATTATTTCTTCCGCCAATGGGAATATGTACAATCCTACATCATAGACGAACAGGGCGGGGACTGGTTTGAAGGCGGTGTCGATAAAGAACCGCATTTCCGGACAGGTCCTAAAAGCCATATGTGGAAATGTACATATCATACAGGCCGGACTCTTATGAATTGTACCAATATGCTTCAGGGTGATCGTAATAAAGAGATAAACAAATTCATCGATCATTGGCGCAAAACAGCAGAATTGCTTTAAAAAAGAAAACCCGGCAAGAGTAATGTTATCTTCCTGCCGGATCTGAAATTTAAAGAGACAAAGTTAATTATGGCCAATCAATTTCAGATTGTTTTTTATAAGCTGGATTCTCTGCTGGACACTTGCTCCTGAGCGTAATCCATCCTCGGGTGTGTGAAGTACATAATCAAGAAGCCGGTCGATTGTTGAAACAGCAACATGCATTCTTGTGTCCGATGAGCCGTAATAAATAAATACTTCGCCGTTTTCACGTTTTACCCAGCCGTTGCTGAAGACAACATTTGAAACATCCCCGATACGTTCAGCTCCTTCCGGAGCAATGAAATATCCGCCCGGACGTGCGATGACTTTTGCAGGATCTTTCAGGTCGGTAAGGAACATATATAATACATAACGCAGTCCCGCAGCGGTATTCCTGACTCCGTGTGCAAGCTGCAGCCAGCCCTTATCCGTTTTTATAGGTGCAGGGCCGAGGCCGTTTTTGACTTCTTTTATAGTGTGATACGCGCGGTCATCAATGATGGTTTCGCTGTCAATCACGGCATGTTCGATATTTTCCGACAACCCCCACCCGATACCGCCGCCCGATCCAGCTTCGATGAATCCGTCCTGCGGCCGTGTATAGAATGCATATTTGCCTTGAATAAATTCCGGATGAAGAACGACATTCCGTTGCTGCGGAGATTTTGTTGCCAAATCCGGCAGGCGGTCCCAGTTCAATAAATCTTTCGTTCTGACAAGTCCGCATTGTGCGATCGCAGAAGAGGTGTCGGTTCGCGGCACATCGGGATCTTTCCGCTCTGTGCAGAACAAACCGTATATCCATCCGTCCTCATGCTTCACCAGGCGCATATCATAAACGTTAATATCCGGATCAGAAGTTTCCGCAAGCTGTATAGGATAATCCCGGAAACGGAAATTGTCGATGCCGTTTGGAGATTCAGCAATACCAAAAAATGATTTCCGGTCTGTACCTTCGACACGAACTATCAATTGGATTTTACCGTTATGTTCTATAGCGCCGGAATTAAACGCAGCATTAACTCCGATACGCTCCATCAAATACGGATTTGTATCGTAATTCAAGTCGTATCGCCAGAAGAGAGGTGTATGCTCGGCAGTAACGACCGGGTTTGCATATCGTTGATAAATGCCGTTCCATTTTTCAACCTTTACATTCTTAATGGAAAGAAAAGCCTCATGGTCTTTTTTCAGCTGTTGTATCTTTTTATCAAAGTCTGTTCTTGTCATTTTATTGATTATTTAAAAATCATTTTTAATTTTATGAAGTTTTGACCCTTTGATCAAAGTCTGCAGGTAAAGTTTCTTTGCTTACTTCATCTAGTTTATTCCACCATGTGAATTTCAAAATTAGTGACATAGTTACCATAATACATAATGCTATCGTAAAAACATCATGCTGCTGTGTCACTAGGGCAATAGGAAGCACTACTATAGAAGTTTGCCAGAGAATACCGACGACAACGTTAAAGAAGTCCATTTTGAAGTTTTTGTTTTGCTGGAAGTCGGGATAAAATTTTAGAGTTTTTGCATGGATAGGTTTCCAGAATCCCCATGGCCGTACCTGCATATAAAACCGCATCAATACTGTGTCAGGCTCCGGTTCCGTCAACAAGCTTCCAATAACGCAGCCGATAAAGGAAATCACTAGGATATAAGGAAATGACTCCAATGCTGTAATTGATGGGAACATTTTTGGCATTATTAGGGACGCTGCAATTCCTGTAATCATTCCCCCGAAATATCCATGTCCATTCAATCTCCACCAGTGCCATTTTAAAATGTTCGCTGCCGTATATCCGCCCCATAAAGCACTTACGATCCACAGCGTGATATTGTTGATTGAAGTAACAAGAAATCCGAAAGCAAATCCGACGAGCACAAAAGCGATAGTTGTTAATATGCTAAGGCGAACGTAAACATTATCTTGAGCATGCGGATTGATGAATCGTTTATATATATCATTGACCACGTACGCCGGTGCAGCATTGATAGTCGCGGCATAATTTGACATAAATGCGGCAAACAATCCGGCAAGAAGTAAGCCCTTGAGTCCGACCGGCAGTCCGTTCTCAATGACGTACGGGAGCAGCATTTCAAAATCTACATTTGGTCCCATAGCCTGTATTTGCGGCAAAAAATTAACTAGAGCCAAAACTGTAACTCCGGTAATCAACATATAACGCGGGAAAATTAAAACTACATTTACAAACCAATTCATTTTTGCAGCTTCCTTGGGAGAGCGTGTAGCAAGGACACGCTGCATATCGTAATTTGGTGCCGGTCCTGCTATGCTTTTAAGAATACCCTGAAAAGCAACCATCATAAAGAAAATACCGAAGATTCCGTAACCATCCTCTGCTATTTTTTTATTTGCGGATTCCAATATTCCTTTCCAATCTAAGTTAAGATGCCAGCCAAACAACGGGGTAGCCCATCCCTGGGGAATTAATGCCTGTATTTGTTCAGGCGATATAGTATAGATAGCTAAAATTCCAATCGAGAGAGAAGCAATAGTAAGAACAAAAAATTGCAGAACCTCCGTAATAACAACACTGAACATCCCTCCTTTTACCGCATAAATAGCGGTGAGTGACATAAGGATGATGGCGTATACATCGGGTGATATATCCCATGGGAAAAATATTGCAGCAAATTTTCCAATACCTTTAAAAGCATACGCAATAAAGCCTATTACACTGACCAACGCAAAAACAACAACACTAATATGGGAAAGCACGGCACCTCTGCTTTTCCCAAACCGTGTTTCAATCCATTGTGCACCTGTCATTACATTAGATTTCCTAAGCCAGATGGAGAGGTACACCATCAGGAATATTTGATTGAATGTCGGCCAAACCCATGGCAGAAAGATACTTTTAAATCCATATACAAACAGAGCGTAGACGAGCCACATAGTACCCGTAATATCATACATGCCGGAGGCATCTGATATGCCGAGCATCCACCATGGAAGACTATTGCTTCCAAGGAAATACGAATTCATATTTTTAATTGCCCGCTTTGAAACAAGAACGCCGAGAGTGATTGCAATGACAAAATAGCCGATAATAATAGCGAGGTCTATTGTATTGATCATCATATTTAAAAACTTTCCAACTGAAAGGATTTGTTTTTCATGTATTACTTATAAATAATATCAAACAAAGTTCACATTTGAATTGACGCTCTGACAGTATTTTACATATCATAAATTCTCAAATTAATAGGACTATATAGATTTAAAAAATATTAATCAAAACAATTTAGATTTTTTTTGAGCAAGGAGCAAAGAGAAAAATATGTTTCAAAGATTGTGCTGCTGATGGCGGCAATTTTATCTGTTGTTTTACGTAAAGAATATTCCTATTATTCTTTTAGAAAAACCATGGAATAATTATTTGCAGACCGGTACCTGCATGGTTTACCGAAGAATTTAATCCGGTAATCAATTTTTATTTTACAATTCATTATTAAAGAGCCGCATATGCAATCATACGCTCCCAAATTGAACCGTTACAATGATATGAAATATAATCGATGCGGACAAAGCGGACTCAAATTGTCTGCTATTTCGCTCGGTTTATGGCACAATTTCGGCGGTGTTGATGACTTCCGTAATGCCCGTAAAATTATGCGGCGCGCATTCGACCTCGGCATAACGCATTTTGACCTGGCAAATAATTACGGCCCGCCGCCCGGATCTGCGGAGGAAAATTTCGGGAAAATTTTAAAGAAGGATTTTTTCCCTTATCGTGATGAAATTATTGTTTCATCGAAAGCGGGTTACCCGATGTGGCCGGGCCCATACGGCAACTGGGGATCGCGTAAATATCTAATTTCAAGCCTCGATCAGAGTTTAAAAAGAATGGGATTGGAATATGTCGATATTTTCTATCACCACCGGCCGGACTCTGAAACACCGCTGGAAGAGACAATGCATGCTCTGGATCAGATTGTACGCAGCGGTAAAGCGCTATATGTCGGAATTTCTAATTACTCGGCAGACCTGACCTTAAAAGCGTCGAGGATGCTGAAATCACTCGGTACTCCATGCCTTATTCACCAGCCCAAATACAGTATGTATAATCGCTGGGTTGAAAAAGGATTACTGGATGTCTTGAAGAGAGAAGGAATCGGATGCATCGCATTTTCGCCGCTGGCGCAGGGCTTGTTAACGGGCAAATACCTTGAAGGAATTCCGTCGGATTCCAGGGCAGCGAAACCGCACGGATTTCTTAAAGTCGAAGAGGTAACGGCGGAAAAGATAGATCAAGTAAAACGCTTAAATGCCATAGCCCAGAAACGAAGCCAGTCTATGGCACAAATGGCTCTTGCATGGGTACTGCGGCATCCTGAAATGACCTCGGTACTTGTAGGAGCAAGCCGCGTGTCCCAAATTGAAGATGTCGCAGGTACTTTTAAAAATTGCAAATTTTCTGTTCAAGAGCTTAAGACTATTGATGCTATTTTAAAATAGATCACATTACTGATTATTCTCCGGAGATCAATTGAACAACTCGAAAATTATATTTGTACAGCTTATTCTTATCTGTTTCATTCTCTTTTCTTTCGGTGATCTTCTGGCACAGTCGCCTGTCCCCGCAGGCGCAAAATTAGAAAAGCTGGCATACGGATACAAACAGCCGGAAGGCCCGGTTTGGATTGACAGCCTGGGATTATTGTTCAGCGATATACGGGCAAATAAGATTTATCGATGGTCTCCGACCGATAGTTTGGTGACTCCATATCTGGAGCCGTCCGATAGTTCAAACGGATTAACTCTGGATTTACAGGGCCGGCTGATACTGACGCAAATGGCAAAACGCCGGGTTTCCAGGCAGGAATCGAACGGTAATATTACCCCTCTTGCGTCCACATACAACGGTAAAAAATTTAACAGCCCGAACGATCTTGTTGTGAAATCTGACGGCTCAATATTTTTTACGGATCCGGATTTTAATACACCAACAGGTCAAATAAAAGATATGGGATTTAAAGGGTGTATTTAGAATAAGTCCGACAGGAACAATAAAAGTATTGGACAGCACGACATTTCTCAATAATATCAAATTCAAATGAACCTAATGGTATTTGTTTTTCACCGGATGAATCCAAATTATATATCAACGATTCACCATTAGGTAAAATCTATGTATGGAATGTTGTGAATGATTCAATAATATCAAATAGACAAGATTTTTATACAATTCCACTGGGTGGATATGCAGATGGTATGAAGGTCGATCCTGATGGAAATTTATATTGCACAGGCCCGAAGGGCGTCTGGATTATTTCATCGTCAGGTTCTTTTCTGGATACGATCGGAATGCCGATCAATCCTTCTAATTGTGCATGGGGAGATGCAGATCGAAAGACACTTTATATTACCGCAGGTAATTCTCAATCACAAGATCCTAATAAGTTGGTCTTTATAGAATCCGGTTGGCAGGTACTACAGAAGTAAAAGATCATGGATTTCTGCCTTCAAAAACATTTGAGCTTAATAATAATTATCCTAATCCTTTCAATCCGTCGACAACCATTGAATATAAAACGAGCAAATCCGGATTCTTAAATATGAAGGTATATGATACTCTCGGCCGTGAAGTCGCAACGCTCGTAAATGAGTATAAATTACCCGGCACGCATTTGGTACAATGGGATGCATCCGATTTGCCGGGCGGCGCTTACTTTTGTCGATTGCGGTATGGGAAATCAGGGCAACAGACAAAAAAGCTCTTATTGTTGAAATAGTATCAAAGTACTTTTATTGATGAAGTATTTGTGATTAGAAACTGCATAGGTTATAGGATATTTGAATTACTGGTTTTTGGGGTATGTATAATAGAGTAAGATTGTATCCTGACAAAAATATTAGCCCTTTTATATAATATCGGAGTTTTTTCGTTAACTGCCGGCTCTTATTGAAGAAGTATGATCTTCTTTTTTCTTGAATTAGAAAATAAGGGTAGAGTCTTAATTCAACAAATCCTAATAGTGATTCAGGGAATTCTTTTTCCATTATATGTCGATTTACACTTTATCTGTCTGCCTGATTCGTAAGACGAGCCGGGCCGAAGCATTCGGTGGATAAGCAGGTTCTGATCACATCAAACTGAGACACCGACTTGGTGACAACGGTCTTGAAAAATGTTCGTTTTTCTGCTAATATTGCCAAGATATATTTTATATTTTTATAATTGTTCTGAAAATTGATCTGAAGTTAATTTATCAGCACGATTTTAATTTTTTTATCAGTAATTATTGATTTTAATTAGGTCATTTCTATTTGTACTGGTCAGCCATTGTTCTGAAAAACACAAAAATTTTTGGACTGCATCGCAGATCCTCGAAGCAGCCTGTTTGCGATTTTGTATTTTACTATTAGTTCAATTTAAGTAAAAACGGTTCAATTTTTTTTTAATTTTCGCCAGTGATGATCAGGATAACTTCAAGATTTCGTCGTTTATTTAAAAAAACAGTTGACAACGAGAAAAAAGCTTTATATGTTAGGACGTTACAATGCATTCCAGTTCTTGCCATATTAACTAGTAATTGTGTAAATAGTTTATTACTTCAATATATTCATTGTATCTTCAATCCAATAAAAAAGATTGGTTAAAAAGATATTTTTAGATTTTCCTCGAAAACTACTTAACAAATATCATCGTAAAAGGAGAAAAATATGTCCAGTCGTAATTCTTCAATACGGAGCAGGCTTACATTTACATTTTTATTAATAATATCGATTGCAGCGCAATCGTTATTCGCTGCAGGAAGCGGTATTATTAAAGCAAAAATTTTAGATAAAACGACAGGTGAACCGCTCATTGGAGCGAATATTATAGTCCTTAATACAAGTATAGGAAGCTCTTCCAATACTGATGGAATATCAAATATTTATGGTATACCGGTAGGTCAACAAACTATAAAGATTTCGTACATCGGATACGAGACGATTATAGTGCCATTGACAATTACTGAGAATGCTACAATTGAGCAGGAATTTCGATTATCGGCCCTAGCTATCGAAGGAGAAGAAGTAGTAGTTACTGCTCAAGCAAGGGGACAACAAGCCGCAATAAACCAGCAATTAGCGTCGAATACAATATCCAATATAGTTGCCGCTGATCGTATTAAGGAATTGCCGGATGTAAGCGCTGCTGAGTCGATAGGACGCTTACCCGGTATCTCTATTGATAGATACAATGGCGAAGCAACAGGCGTAGCAATTCGTGGATTGGCCCCCAGGTACAACACTGTTACAGTCAATGGTGTAGTGCTTCCGTCGACAAATAGTTCATTCGATGCAGCATCTAGTACGTCCTCTTCAGACAGAAGTGTCGATCTCTCACTTATATCGACCAATTTGATCGACGGGATTGAAGTGAAAAAAGCAAATACAGCGGACATGGATGCAGATGCTCTTGGCGGAACAATTGATCTGCGGTTGAAAGAAGCACCGGAAGAATTTCAAATAAACGGCGGATTGCAGGGTGGATACAACAATCTTTCTGAATACCTGGGAAATTATAATGGCTATCTCAGCGTAAGTGATCGGTTCTTAAATAACGATCTTGGTATTATTCTTGGTGTAAATTTAGACCGAAATAATCGAACAGCAGATAAACTTAATATTACATATCTCCCCGGCGGTGATGAGACGATTGACAAAGTAACAATAAACCAATTGACACCAAGACGCGAAGAGGCTTTTAAAAATCGAATTGGCGCGAATATAATGATAGATTATAAAATTCCCTCTGGAAAAATGACTGGCAATGGATTTTACAATCAAGCTAAAACTGATGGAACATACAGACAGGACCAAATAGATTTTAGGGAGAATAAACATTATTACAACCTTGAAACAAATATTTCCACAACTTCCCTTTATACGGCTGCATTAGGTATTGAACAGGATTTTGAATGGATAAAGTATGATCTCGGCGTTTCCGCAACCGGTTCACGTTCAGAAGATCCTAATGATCTTCAATGGCAGTTCAGCCAGGAGGCTGCTGCATATACGGGAACGGCTCCTACGGTCGGAATGACGTTAGATGAAGTTGCTGCTCTTATTACTCCCAGTGATACAACAACGGTGCTGCAATCATTGAATATTTTTAACAGAAGACTAAATGAAAAAACAAAAACGATCCAATTCAATTTTCAAGTCCCGTATAAGATCAGCGATAATATAAGTGGTTATATTAAAACAGGTGCAAAATTTAGATGGCTTGAAAAATCGTTTGACCAGGAGAATTGGGGAAAATTCGGGCTCGCTTATGGAGGGCTTTGGGCAAGTAATGGCGGTCCGGATTTACTCCGCGGCCTGTCTGCACGATATCCGAATGAATGGAATTTTGACAGGGATTCATTGATATTCTTTGATTATGATAAACTGCCGCTGTTTCGATTTTACCGCGGTTACAATCCGCCGTCAAATTTTTTAGATGGCAGATTTAAATTGGGTAAGATTCCTGATATAACACTCATGCAGCAGGTAATGGATGTTTATCCGGAAGTTGTTCAGAGCAGGAATTGGGCGCGGTTCTCTATCGGTTCTCTTGGCAGCGATTACAACGGAAAAGAGCAATATCAGGCCGCATATATAATGACCGAAATTAACATAGGCCCATATATCACATTTATTCCCGGTGTGAGGTATGATGCCGATTATACTAAATACCATGGCCAATCATTTAAAGTTGCCAATAGCGCTAACGTAGAAAGCCCTCCGATAGATTTTCAGTTAAATGAAAATGAACGAAGTAACTCTTTCTGGCTGCCGCAAATACACTTGAAGCTGCATCCGCTTGAATGGCTAAGGCTGCACTTTGCTGGAACTGAGACAGTAACACGACCGGACTACAACATGTATGCACCTATCACAAATGTTAACGCGTATGGTAATTACATTAGAGCGGCAAATGGTGCATTGAAAGATTCCCGTTCACGAAATCTTGATATTTCAATGTCTGTATACGAGAATTATTTAGGATTTGTAACGATTTCCGGATTCTATAAAAAAATTGATAATTTGATTCTTTATGCAAGTATCAAAAATGTAAGCGGAGATGTTTTTCAAGTGGTTGACAGTGCACTTGGCGTAAATATTAATGCCCCTGCGTCATGGTTTGGTACTGGTTACGCTCCACAGATAGATACTTGGATCAATAATCCAGGGGCGGCTCAGTATCGGGGAATAGAGTTTGATTGGCAGACCAATTTCTGGTATCTACCATCTGTATTTAAAGGATTGGTTTTCAGTCTTAATTGGACATACATTTCATCTCAAGTCGATTTGCACCAATGGAAAGTTAAAGAAGACCGAGTATACGATCCTATTAACGATGGATGGGTCATTACCCATCAAATTTTGCATTCCACTGTAAGAAGTCGAATGCCGGGTCAGCCCGCTCATCTATTTAACTCAACGTTAGGATACGATTATAGTGGATTTTCTATTCGCGTTTCGTATCTCTATCAATCAGATAAATTTTCGAATTTAGGTGAAACACCGGTCGTGAATGGTTATACTGGCAGTTATAATAGATGGGATCTGGCAATTCAACAGAAAATTACGAGTAACGTACAGCTGTTTCTCAATGCTAACAACTTAACGAACACACATGATGAGTCTCTTTTGGGTTATCGTGAAAATAATCCGACATCACTCCAATATTACGGACAAACTGTAGATTTAGGATTACGAGTAAATTTTTAACGCGATACTGAAGTTGTTGTACTTTAATTCATCATATTTCATCACAAACAAATAGGAGTTAGGTATGAAGAACAATTTTTACCTTGCATTCTTTGTGTTTCTTCTGGCGGCATTGCTTTGGCCATGCCAACTAGTTCAAGCACAAACACAACTGGTGTCCGATACGACAAATGTAATATCGGGCGATACAATGTGGGTAGCTTGGCAGAAAACGGGTGCATATCCTACCATAAGGACAAATGCCCTTTATAATGCAATTCTAGGTGATACGATTGCCGGCGGCGGTCGTGCAAACGCGAATCGTATTTATGGTTTAAAAAATGGTGGTTTTTACTGGGAATCTGAAGACATAAGTTATGCAGATTATCCGTTACGTCTTGTCGGTGGATCATTTGCGGATGCAAATCTACCCAACGGCAATACACGTCCGCCCGCACTTCAAATGACGGATGTGAAAGATGATGGTTCGTCGGCAGCCGGACATCTAATTACTGCTAACAATAGTCTGACTTTGAAGAACATTTTCGTAACAGGCTGCACAAGTGGAAACGGCGTGCAAAGTGCTTATCAGCCTATTACTTTTCCTGCAACCGGAAAAACCTTAATAGTAGATAATTGCGTATTTCAACGAAGCAATTTCGCGTTGGTTGTTATAACAGGTTCAGGCAATACTGTATCGGTTACCAACTGTAAATTCCGAAACTTGATTGAATCTCCGCCAACACAGCAATGGACAGGCCGTGGTATTTCAATTTGGGCAGATCAAGTATCTGTTGTGATTGAAAACAACACATTCTTTAATCTCGGCTTTACATGCTTCCAGATGGAAGGCGGCTCTGCTAAATATTTACGTTTTAACCATAACACTATTGCCAACGTTGGACGAGGAATTATGTCAGGATCCGGCGATTGGTGGCAGAATGCATATTTCACAAACAATCTCATTATCAATGGATGGTGGGAAGGTGAGGGATATAATGATATGCATGGAATCCGGCCGTGATGTAAGATCGACACATGGCGGTTTATTCACAATCAATACATTACCTGCATCGTATGGAACACAACAAGCTCGCCGTGTTGTTATCGCGAAGAACAGCGCCTATCTTGACCCATTGATTAAAGCCAAGTATGGTTCCGGCGGTGTGGATACAATTACACGCGCGTGGTTCATAGATCCTGTTTCGAAACTTGATTATGCCATTCCATTTTCATTAGGCAGCGGCGGCGGACATATGTATATTGCCGACACAACTTGGCTAACAAGTCTTCCGGCAGGAATGACAAATTATCTTGCCGATGCAGATTGGCTGAAACCTCAGAATCCTACGCTTACCGGCGCAACTATGGTTGATTCGATGTACAAATTTATTACACAGGTTCGCAATGGTGGATCGATCTATACAGTTTTCTTCTATAAACCGTCTATCAATAATTCTGATAGAGTATGGCCGTTACCAGAAAACTTCGCTTACACCGATGCCGCACTTATGACTGCGGGTACCGATGGACTGCCGCTTGGCGACCTGAACTGGTTCCCAACTCAAAAAACAACATTCCTGGCTAATATAAACCAAAATGTTGCAGCTATTGAAGCGTTAGCCGGTCAAGTAGTTATTGATAGTATCAAAACTACGGTTGAAGCAGAAGATGGTACGGTGGGTGGAACTGCAGCAGTTGATAAGTTTACAGGATTCTGCTGGTTCCAGATGGACGGTGGCGGATCCATTGAATGGACATTTAACTTACCGACCGCCGGCCAGTATGGTTTAAATATTTGGACACACCTCAGAGGTAATGATATGCGCGGTGAGCATTTCTTTATCAATGGCGCCGAAATCCATGATGTGTATGGATGGGGCGAACTCGAATTTGCCTCGAAGCAGCATGCCCGATGCAATCGGTCCTTGCAGGAATTTGGATGATAACTCATGGATATGGGCATATTATCCGAAAGATTCAATTATTGCAGCAGACCAATCAAAATTGCAGTTTATTGCTGGTGTAAATACAATTAAAATAACACCATCCTGGGGTTATCAGTCGTTTGCCGGTATTGATCTTATAAAAGATGGTGTAACAATACCGGAAAATACGACATTAGCCGCGGGAGATCCGAATCTTGTAATCGCCCTGCGCGCACCGGATGCAGTCACTACTATAGTAACACCGATGGGACAGGGCGCACCTTGGATTCCATCGTTATTTAAATCCGTAAAACTTGGTACTGCCGGAACGATTACTATGAATGTTACAGCAGAGACGGCTGGAAACTATCGTTTCCGTATATTTGGCCAGAATCATAATGCTACTGCACAAACGATCACGATTAAAGAGGGTTCCACAACCCTTGCATCACCGTTATTACCACCCATAAAGACTGATTCTACCGGCCTTGATATTTTGTCGGCTTTATGTTCATTAGCAGCTGGTACTCATACAATTGAGCTGAGTGGTGGTGCAGCTCAATCTTTATGGATTGATCAAGTTCAGTTGATTAAGGAAGACATCCAGACAGGCGTTGGTAATACTGAATCAGTTCCGAATGCGTACAGCCTTAAACAGAACTATCCGAATCCGTTCAACCCGACAACGACGATCAACTTCTCATTAGCAAAGACTTCCAATGTGAAGCTTTTCGTGTATAATATTCTGGGTCAACGAGTTCGTACGTTAATCGATGCTCGTATGAATGCGGGACAGCAATCTGTAACGTTTGATGCAAGCAAACTGGCTTCAGGCGTGTATTTCTACCGCATAGAAGCCGGAGACTTCAGATCAGTGAAGAAGATGCTGCTTCTTAAATAAGCAGTACGTTGTAATATAGTAGTCGCTTTTCTGAGTGGCCGGCAAGTATTTGCAAAATCTTGCCGGCCACTTTTGTTATTATTATTGTACTATTGACTTTCATTATCAGGCATGGAGTAAAGCAATGAATCGTCAAACGTTTCTGGTTCTAAGTGCGGCGTTGTTTCTATTATCTCAGATTATTTTTGCGCAACCCAAACGCATAGCATACAACAATCAGCAATTATTTTTAAATGGAGCAAATCTTGCGTGGGTCAACTTTGGTTCGGATCTGGGGCCCGGCAGCACAGATTTTGATCAGTTTGCAGATATTTTGCTTCAGGTTCACAACCACGGCGGAAATGCTGTCCGCTGGTGGCTGCACACCAACGGTGTTAACACGCCGCAATTCAGCAGCGACTCAGGATATGTGATCGGACCCGGAGCGGTCTGTATCGCGGATATAAAAAAGGTGCTCGACCTTGCATGGGAACGGGGAGTCGGCGTTAATTTATGTCTTTGGTCATTCGATATGCTGCATATGTCAAATAGCGCAACAGTACTCAATCGGAATAAATTACTCCTGACTGATACGAATTACACACGGCGGTATATCAATAACTGCCTTATACCTATGGTTGATTCTCTCAAAGGACATCCTGCAATCATTGCATGGGAAATATTTAATGAGCCGGAAGGAATGAGCTCGGAATTTCCCTTTACGGATAAGGTGAACCAGCCTGTTCCGATGTCGGTTATTCAAAGATTTATTAATTTATGCACCGGTGCGATTCATCGGGAGGATACAACGGCTTTAGTGACAAGCGGTGCGTGGAGCTTTTATTCTCTTTCAGATAATCCTCTTGCTAAGGCTAGTGCAGAACTCTTTAATCTCACTGATTCTGAAAAAGAACAAATTGGTGCTTTCTATCAACATAAATATGGATCGACTTTAACTCCCGATGAAACTGTGCTCCGATTTACAGAAAATTGCAAATGGAACTCGACCCAAAATTATTACCGCGACGACTCGTCTTATTGCTGCAGGCGGTGATTCGAAAGGAACACTTGATTTCTTTTCTGTCCATTATTACTCTACGATAAATCCGGATAATCCAACCGGGATTTCTCCATTTCATAATAAACCAACCTCATTTGGACTGAGTAAACCCGTTGTTGTAGCCGAATTTGCTATGGAAAGCGGCAAAGGAGATCCACCTGGCATCGACCGGTCAGCGTTATATGATACGCTCTATCAACTTGGATATGCAGGTGCGCTTGCATGGTCATGGACAGATGCGCAATTCTCCAGTCAAGCGCACATGCTTGCAGGCATGCAGTCAATGTGGGATAACCACCGGTCTGATGTTGCTGTTGATGTTATTACATACAGTTGGCCGTCAATTACTATCACAAATCCTCCATCAAATGCAAGTTATCCCGATAGTACCGGCTTAACGTTTTATGCGACTGTCTCGGATACAATGCCGATTTCTTCAGTTGCATTCTATGCCGATACAATGAAAATCGGTGAAGCTCTGAATCCGTATTCTACTTCGAATGATACATCGTTTTATAATTGGAGATGGAATGCCATTCCGCCGGGAAGTTATCGTATAACAGCAGTCGCAATGAACAGCGCCGGTCATCAGAAAGTATCGAACACGGTTCTGCTTTCAATCGGTAAACCGCCGATGATAAGACTTGAAGCGGAAGCTGCCGCGCGACAAGGTTCGAATATGACAGTAAAAAGCGACCCTTCGGCAAGCAACAGTGCATACATTGACGTAGCGACGAATGATTCAATTGCAAAAATTACGTGGAACTTCACCAATGTAGCGCCTGCCGGCACATATGAGATTGCATTTGGGTATAAACTGAACTATGCTTCACCCAAAACACAATATATAAATGTCAATGGAGTGCGTATCGGGACATTAGAGTTTACTGGAGCATCTACAGCTACGTGGTACGAAAGAACTATGAATGTTCCTCTGGTGCAAGGAAGCAATAGTGTCCAAATGCAAATGTTCTGGGGATGGATGTCTGTAGATTACCTCGCTGTACCAAGAGCGGTGCTGACATCTGTTGCGGAGCAAGCAGTTGGTCCGACTATGTTCGTGCTTGAGCAGAATTATCCTAATCCATTTAATCCAATAACGACAATTAGATATTCACTGCCGCACATAGAATATGTAAAATTATTTGTGTATGATGTCCTTGGCAGGCAGGTCGCTATACTCGTAGATAAAAAACAAGATGCCGGTGCGTATGAAACAGTATTTAACGCACATCTCTTGACAAGCGGGGTATATTTCTATCGATTAAATATCGGGACTTTCACGAATACAAAAAAGATGTTATTATTAAAATAAACACTAAAGTTAATAGTATATATTCAAGGTGGCCGGCAGATGAATAATTCTGCCGCTATATTTTTTAGATACTAAGAATTATATTCATTTTTTCGCATTAACTATTCATAAAATGCATGAGATTCAACAAAAATATTTTTATAATTGATAGGTATGATATAGAGGAAAAGTATTGCCGCCCTATAGAAAGAAGAAAAACGTTTTACATATGATCGGACAATTACACATCTAACATAACTTATCTCTATTTGTACCAATCGTTTTTTCACAATTAAGTTATTGCTTTTAGAACCGGCAATTATTAAGAGGTTGTGATGAATGCCCGCGATATAAAAAACCGATTAGCCCTCCATTCATTTATCTTTTTCGTTCTCATATTTTATATGTTAACAGCGTATAAAACCTTTGCAGGAATCCTTACGAATGAAATTAAGACGTTTCGAGATACCGCCATTATTGAGATGCAGCAGGTTCTTGATGATGAATTCAAGGCATGGTATCCTCTCTCGATCGATACGACTTACGGCGGATTCTTAAGCGACTTCGATTACCAGTGGAAGCCGTACGGCACACAGACTAAAATGATTGTAACGCAGGCGCGTCATGTGTGGTCGGCAGCGAATGCAGCGATGTTTTATCAGAAGGATAATTCACTTCGTAATATTTCAGAACATGGCGTGCTATTTCTCAGAGATGTAATGTGGGATAAAGAATTCGGCGGATTTTACGATCTTGTTACAAGGCAGGGCGAACCGATCAAAGAAGAGGCCGGGTCGATAATAAAAAAGGCTTACGGCAATGCTTTTGCCATTTATGGATTAGCGGCTTACTTCGGAGCTTCCGGTGATTCCGCTGCATTGAAGCTTGCTAAGGAAGCTTTTTGGTGGCTTGAGAAGCACAGCTATGATCCGCAATATGGCGGCTATTTTCAATTTATGACGAGAGAAGGAGTTCCTTTCAAAGAAGAATACAGATATTGGCAGCCAAAAGATGATTTTAATCCTCGAGGGAGTTACAGAATTGTGCCGCCTAAAGACCAGAACTCTTCAATCCATTTACTCGAATGCTTTACCGAGCTTTATAAAGTCTGGCCGGATCCGATACTTAAGGAACGATTGTCATCGATGCTGCATTTAATTCGGGATGTGATTACAACCGATAAGGGATATTTGACTTTATTTTCTAAACGCGATTGGACTCCGGTTTCCTATCTGGATTCTTCAGATGCAATTAGAAAAATGAATTATGAATTCGATCATGTTTCATTCGGCCATGATGTTGAGACTGCCTATCTTATGCTGGAGGCATCGGAAGCGCTGGGAATTAAAAACGACACATTAACGCTCAAGATCGCAAAGAAAATGGTCGATCATGCATTGCAAAACGGCTGGGATAAAGAACGGGGAAGTTTTTTTGACGGCGGTTATTATTTCCGGGGAAAAAGTCAGGCAGAGATTGTGCGGAATACCAAAGAATGGTGGACGCAGGTGGAAGCTCTTAACTCTTTCCTGATGATGTCGGACCTCTTTCCTGAAGATCCTCTGCAATACTACGAGAAATTTTGCATACAGTGGAACTACTGTAAAAAATATCTTATCGATCAGGAGCATAAAGGCTGGTATGTAGGCGGTGTGGATATTGTTCCGGAAATGAAATATTCTCCTAAAGCGTCTATTTGGAAATGCAATTATCATACATCGAGAGGATTGATAAACTGCATCACTAGACTCAAGAAACAAATGTCCGAGCAGCGTCAAAAACATTTTGATCCGGTAAATAAGAATACCTCGCCTCAAGCAAGGAAGTTATTGGATTATTTGTATTCCATCAGCGGTAAAAATATTATTGCGGGCCATCATAATTATGTCGGGAGAATTGATACATATCCGAGCCGTGTTAAAGAGCTAACGGGAAAGCTGCCGCAAATATGGGGCTGCGATTTTGCAGGTTACTTCAGGGATAAGTACATGGATACACTGATTCAGGAGGCGCAAAAAAAATATAATGAAGGATATATTATCACTTTAATGTGGCATGTAGGCAGACCGCAGGATGATCCTCCGTTCGGATGGAAGGAAAGCGTGCAGGCAAAGATGACCGATGCAGAATGGAAAGAATTAATAACCCCGGGAACAAAACTAAATTCCAGATGGATCAGCAGAATAGATACAATTGCTATGTATCTGAAGAAATTACAGGTCCTTGGTGTGCCTGTTATATGGAGGCCGTTTCATGAATTAAACGGAGTATGGTTCTGGTGGGGCAACAGGAAGGGAGAAAATGGATCTGCAAAATTGTACAGGATGATGTTCGACCGGTTTGTCAATTATCATAAATTGGACAATTTAATCTGGGTTTGGAATACAAATGCACCCCGTCAGCTGATCAACGACGAAGCGTATGCCTATGAAGATTATTTTCCGGGATTGGAATATGTCGATGTGCTGGCTGCGGATGTATATCACAGGGATTACAGGCAGAGTCATCATGACGAACTTGCGAATCTCGGCAGGGGAAAAGTGATTTCCCTGGGAGAGGTGGGTGAAGTGCCGACTCCCGAGATACTGGCGCGGCAGCCTCTGTGGACGTGGTTTATGATCTGGGGCAATTTTGTCGATACGCATAATACTCCCGAACAAATAAGAGTGCTTTATAATGATCCGAGAGTTCTAACGCATAAAGATTTTATGAAAGAAAAATAAGTCCGATGCTATTTCTTAATGATATTTATTATGCAAGGTCCAAACCGGATGGAAACAACAGGGGAATGAAGCTTATTTTTGCATGTTTATAAAAAAATAAATATTAATATTTGTATCGTAACGATACGATTTAATTTCAAGAGCTGCTTGCTGGAGTCATTTTATGATAAAAGTTAACCGGTGTGCTGTGTATATTCTTTTCTTTTTTTGTCTTTCATCTTCCATTTGTGCACAAAAGAAGTACGTTGAAAACACTATTCAAATAAATGATGAAGGATATTACGAAGCTCCTGGGATCAATTTTACAATGTTCGACGATTTTTATCCCGAAGGCCATCAGGGCGGACTTACAATTATTCAATGTGGTACACGAATTGCGGCGAATGGCGATATTCGATTGGAACCGTCGCCCGGACAATGGGCTCCTGTTCCAAAGATGGGTGAAAAGAATATCAACCGGGAGAAAGGAGTTATTACGGTCGATCTGTGGTACCCGGATTCAAGCAAGAATCAAAAGGGATTTAATCCGATTCAATATCCTGACTTGAAATTAAAATATACTATCCGTACTGAATCGCTGGGTAAAAGTATAAGACTTATAGTTGATCTTGAAAAACCGCTGCCGAAGAAATGGGAAAACAAGGTCGGATTTAATTTGGAATTATTTCCCGGGTATTGTTTCGGCGAGCATTATCTTATGAACGCTAAGACCGGTATCTTTCCGCGGCAGGCAAACGGCCCGACAATAAGAAATGAAGACGGTAAACTTCAAAGTATTCCGTTAGCTGTTGGAAATCAATTAATTATAGCGCCGGGACATTTGAAAAAAGAGTTAAGGATAATGAGCAGGGCTAACGACCTTCAACTGATAGACGGGAGAGATTTGCACAACAACGGCTGGTTTGTTGTCCGGTCTACGATTTCCGGCGGAGTATCAAAAAATGCAATTGAATGGATTATTACACCGCGAATCAATCCGGATTGGAAATACAAACCGGTAATTCAAATTTCTCAAGTTGGTTATCATCCGAGACAGGGAAAATTTGCGGTCATTGAATTGGATAAATCGGCTGAAAACTGCGAACCGATTAAACTTCTTAAAATTACCGAATACTCAATTTCCATCGTTATGATGGATAATGCTCCAAAGCTGTGGGGACAATTTCTACGCTATAAGTATGCACGATTTGACTTCAGCGATGTGATGGAAGAAGGATTATATAAAATACAATGCGGCGATGTCGAATCGAATGAATTTGAGATCAAAAAAGATATTTTCGCCAGACATGTCTGGCAGCCGACACTGGAATATTTCCTGCCTGTGCAAATGTGTCATATGGCCATTAAAGACCGATACAAAACATGGCATGGCCTCTGTCATATGGATGATGCCGTTATGGCTCCGGTCAATCGTAATCACTTTGACGGTTATTACCAGGGCGAATCCACATATACTCGATTCCGATCCGGAGAGCATGTACCGGGACTCAATATCGGCGGGTGGCATGATGCCGGCGATTACGATTTGAGAGTGGAGTCGCAGGCCGGAACTGTATATAAACTGGCACTTGCATACGAATATTTCCCCGATAATTATGATGAGACTTCAATCGATCAAAAAACGAGGATTGCACGTATTCATCAACCGGATGGGATACCGGATATACTGCAGCAAATTGAGCATGGCGTTTTAAGTATTACAGGGGCGTATGAATCAATGGGAAGGTTATACAGGGGAATTCAAGATGCCACTCTTGAGCAATATGTTCATTTGGGCGATGCTTCAACTGTTACAGATAATATAGTGTATAACGAAAATAAAAAAGATCCCATACTCGGGAAATCTCTGCCTAAAGATGATCGGCTGAGTATTTACGGAAATAAATCCCCGGAGAGAATTCTATGTCGCGCAAGTGCTGGCTGCTGCGAGTAGATCGTTAAAGAGCTATCGTCCCGGATTGGCTGACAAATGTTTGAAGATTGCAGAAGCAGCTTTACAGGAATAATTCCTCGATCAAAACGATAAGCATGTTAGGCGCAGCGTCTGAGCTGTACTTAACGACCTCAAAGGATGTTTATAAAAATGTTCTGGAAAATAATATTGATTCGCTGTGCGTAAATATCGAGTTCGTCGGTGAAAGTATCGGCAGAACTACGGAAAAAATCGGAAAACCTGAATTTACCCGGCGTATAGAAAAGGCGGTTAAAGAATCATTCAGCAGGACTGTCAGCCGGCAAAAACTGAATCCCTACGGTGTTCCGTACAGGCCGCACATTTGGGGAGCGGGATGGATTATTCAATCATCGGCAGTCAAGCAGCTCTTCCTTCACTTAGGTTTCCGAAAGATTTCTACACCCGAATATGTTTACAATGCAATAAACTTTGTTCTTGGCTGTCATCCGGGTGAAAACACCGCGTCATTCGCATCAGGTGTAGGTGTGAACTCATTAACAGTGGCTTATGGAGTAAATAGAGATGAGTGGTCTTACATCCCGGGCGGCGTGGCAAGCGGTACGGCATTAATTCGTCCGGATTTACCCGAATTGAAAGTATGGCCGTATTTCTGGCAGCAGACAGAATATGTCATGGGCGGTGGAGAGACGGATTTTATGCTTTTAATTATGGCAGCAGACCGGTTGTTAAATGAATAGCGTATGAAACAGTTTTTTAGAGTTTAGCTGTAAGGCCGCCGGGAGCAATTCAGGCTTCATTTTGCGCGATAGAAAATCGGAAGCAGGAAATTAAGTGCAAAGCTGCATTTAAATATTAAAGCCGATCATTGACAATAAGTTTATTAGACTGCGTCACCAGAATAATATATAATAGAGAAGCATCAGTTTCTCCCGAATACCTTCTTCAATATTTCACTTGTGCGGGCAACGGGGTCTTTCCGAATAGCAAGTTCTTCTTTCGCTATCATTGAAAACAAACCGTCAAGGGCCTTGTTTGTTACATATTCGGTCAGATTCGGATTGATCGGCTCGACGAGAGGGATAGTATTATATGTCTTAATTATACCTGTCCAGTATTTTGTAGCATTCACTTTATCAAGCGAAGATTTTATAACAGGCTGGAATTTATTGCTTAGCTCTCTGGAAGTATTTTTCTTAAGATAGAGTGTAGCAGCATCGTTGCTGCCTCTGACAATGCCGATTGCATCTGCGATGGTCATATTTTTAATTGCAGCCACAAAGATAGGCTTAGCTTCCTGTGCAGCATTTTCAGCGGCGCGGTTCAAACTCAAGACAACCTGATTTACCTGCTTATCGAATCCAATCGACCGTAAACTGCGTTCTATTGTACTGGCCTCCGGAGGAAAGGGTATTTTTATTTCGGGATTGCCAAAGTATCCGTCAATTTTCGAAAGTATTTGAACTCCTTGAGAGGTTCCTTGAAGAAGAGCTTCTTTAATACCGCTGGCTGCATCCTGTTCTGTCAATCCGGTCCCCGTCATAGTAAGTGCTTTTTCAAGGTCGCCTATATTGCATGAAATAAAAAGTAAAGCACATGAAATGGAAAATAATAAAATATTATTCATTGGAATATTCTGAAATTTATTAATGACTACTATCGTTAAAAAATATAATACTATTTAGGATAATATGTAAATGTGATTTCAACACCGATTCTATCTGAACATACGATGCCCCCTCAAACTTAATAAAGAGGTAACTGCTCGGTGAATATATTTTAGTGGAACCCATCTGGAGTTCAGATAATCTTGATTATTCAGAATTACAAACATGCAATCCCTGCCTGCGGCAGGCAGGCCTGCGGGATTGAAATGGCGAAGATTAAATCTGCAATGTCTCCGTAGGAGACGTATGTTTGCAGCTATAACCAAAAAAGAAACACGGAACTCCGTCAGGAGTTCAACGATTATAAAATTAGATTAGCAGTTACAAAAAGAGTAAAAATTCAACTTTTCGATTGCCATTAGACATACCAAATACTTTATTCTTTCGGTAAATTTTTGGCATTTTTATTGAATCCTGCTATTATCATTTTTCCTGAAATTTCGTTTAGTTTTTACTTGACAAAACAAATAAATACTTATACATTTATGATGTAATACATCATACATATGACAACTAAGAAAATGTTCATATCGGTTGGAAAACGAAGTCTTTTAAGCAATATAGTGGTGTCTCAAATTGAAGAAGCCATTAGATCGAAGGTTCTTGTGCCGGGTGTAAAGCTTCCATCCGAGCTAGCCCTTTGCCAGCAATTTGGTGTCAGCAGGACTGCGATACGTGAAGCGCTTCGAACATTAAGCGGCCGCGGACTTCTATCTATTAGCAAGGGTAAGGGAATATTTGTTCAAAATATTTCAGCCGAAACAGTAACAGATCCGATTCAGCGATATCTGGAAATGCAGCTTCAGCGTGATTACGTACTTGATGTTGTCCATGCCCGTCAAATAATCGAGCCGCCAATTGCAGCATCCGCAGCTCTTCATCACACTCAAGAAGACGCTGAAAAACTAAAAAAAGACCAGTACGATTTAGAACATAGCGAAGGTGACTATAAGGAACTTTCGCGTCTCGATATGTTATTCCATTTAGACATTGCAAAGGCATCAGAGAATTCGCTGATTCCATTGATCCTCGAACCTATACACCGGCTCATCCCTCAGATAAAATCCTCTGTCTATGCTACCGTAGTTGATGCTAAGAAATCGGCAGTGGAATGGCATGAAAAAATACTTACTGCAATTTTAAACAAGGACGCGGAAGGTGCCCGTATGGCTATGATACGGCATCTTGAAATTGCCGAACAGCATTCCGAACAGATGCTGCAAAAAAAACAAAAAACAGAGAAGAGTTAAAACAAGTAGTTATCCTGCTGCGGGCAAAATACTGTTTGTTTTGAAAGAGTTATTTTAAGAGGCATCTTTCCAACGCTTTGCAACATAAAGAATATTATCTAAGCTCATCCAGTAAGGAGTTGTCTACTTATGCGATTACTCTATTTTAGTGCTGCCATATATTTATTTTCTCTTCTTGTTCCCGTTCATGTCTTCGGGCAAGCATCAATCCAGGGAACTGTAAAGGATGCCGCAACTAATGAAACGCTCATTGGCGTCAATGTCATTATACAGGGAACTTCATTAGGTGCTGCGACCGATATCGAAGGCCGCTTTCGGATTACCGGTATACCAGAACAACTGGTTATTATAAAGGCATCATACATAGGGTACGAATCGCAAATGACCGAAATTGATTTTTCGAAATCAAACAATATTACGCTTAATTTGGATATGAAGCCGACGGTCATCGAAGGCAAAGAAGTTGTTGTGACTGCGCAGATGCGCGGACAACTTGCTGCAATCAATCAGCAGATTACTTCGGAGACCATTGTGAATGTAGTATCCGAAGAGAAGATTAAAGAATTGCCGGATGTAAATGCAGCGGAAGCGATAGGACGTTTACCAGGCGTTTCTCTCAGGAGAACCGGCGGTGAAGCGACTCAGGTAGTGCTTCGCGGGTTAAGCTCTAAGTTCAGCAATATTACAGTTGATGGTATCAAAATTCCTCCAACAGACCGTGATTCGCGTGATGTCGATCTCAGTATGGTTTCACAGGGAGCACTGGCAGGAATAGAACTTTACAAAACTCTTACTCCGGATCAGGATGCAGATGCTATTGCCGGCGCTGTAAATTTAGTGACACGCAAAGCACCGGCGGAAAGAGAAATTCGGCTTGACCTTAAAGGCGGATATAATCATTTAATGCAATCGACAAAACAATATGATTTTTCGGCGATGTATGCAGGGCGATTTTTCGATGATCTAATAGGCATCCGAATACAGGGAAATGCGGAAAACAAAATTCGAAGCAGAGAAAATACGCAAACCGGCTATTTTGCCTTCAAATCAAATGAATATCAGGCAGCTCATCCAACATCGAATTTAAACGATGAATATCTGATAAATTCTTTTACTACTGCATTTACAGATGAAACCCGTTCAAGAAAAGGCGGACAGATCATTCTCGATATAAATACACCGGATAGCGGTTCGGTAAAGATTTCGGGTATGTATTCGAGCACGGGAAGAAATACCATGATCAGCAACCGGGTATATCCCGGTCCGAACGGGCCGTCTTGGGATTATAACTATCGATATACTGAAACAGAGCTGAATTCCATGAATGGGTCGGTGCAGGGAAACAATTTTCTTTTAGGAATGGATGTTGATTGGGGCTTATCCTACGCCCAATCCAAAAACAACAATCCATATGACTATCTTATGACATTCAATGAGGCGTCCGGTGCAGCTTCATCAATTCCATCCGGACGGAATCATCCGGAACTTAATATTATTCCGTATGCTGCGAATGATTTTTCAGTTGCAGCGTGCAGTACTGCCCAATATTTTAAGCAGGAAAATTTCGATAAAGAGCAGACAGCTTTCCTCGATGTGATAAAAAAATATACACTCTCGGAAATGATTTCCGGTGAAATTAAAGTCGGCGGAAAATATAAGGTACGTGACCGCTGGATGAATAGCCTGGAATTAGATAATAACACTCAGCTTGACGGTTTCATGCCGAATAATATTGACGGTTCGGCAAAAAATTTAATGGGAACGAGGTTTGAAAATTTCTTCTTATATCGGTCATCACCCGGCCGGCCGGTTCTATCTGATTTTATCGATTATCCTGTTACGTCACGTGATCTTCTGGGATTATACCGAATGACCCCGCTGATAAGTTCTGAGGCAATAAAATTATGGTACTCATTGAATAAGAATGGAACCGCCGGTGCTATTAGAGAATATACAAGCAGTGATCAGGCGGAATTAACAGATTATTATGTCACTGAAAGAATCTCTTCGGGTTATATTATGAATAAGCTCAATATCGGCCAGAATATTTCAGTTCTCCTCGGTGTAAGAGTTGAAAAAGAGGTGAATGATTATGCCGCTAAATTTGCTCCCGGAGGAATGTCGAATATTGGTATCAGAGTTCAATCCTCGGAGCCGATTCGGGATACAACGACCCAGTATTCAGAAACAATTTGGCTGCCGAATCTGCAGGTGACGCTTAAACCAACAGAATATCTTACTATCCGGCTGGCCGGGTACAGGGCATTAGCTCGGCCGGATTATAATTTACGACTGCCGCAATTTGCATTGGGTACAGGGACAAATAGCCCTGTCTTTTTTGGGAATCTCAGTTTGAAGGATGCAAAGGCGTGGAATTATGAAATTAATACGCAGGTGTACAATAATATTATCGGATTGATTTCGCTGTCCGGGTTTTACAAACGTATCGAGGACCTTAATCATGAGATGACGAATGTTTCGATAAATTCCAATCTCGATTCTCTTTATAGAGCAATAGGTTTAACCTGGCAAAATGTTGCACGGTTTCAAAACCTGTTAAATATTTCGTCTACGCATGCATTGAATGTAGGTTATAATGCGCCTGGTCCGTCATATTTGTGGGGATTGGAATTTGAACATCAAATGAATTTCAACTTTCTCCCCGGATATTTCCAGTATTTTTCGCTGTCGTATAATTTCTCACTTACCCGCTCGGAGACCTATATTATTAGAGGTGTGAACAAGACACGGGTAGATTCCACTTTCTTCCGAGGTCAATGGATCACGACGACTCTCAACTACAATGCTGCTGAAAATGTAAAGACAAAAACTGAAGGACAGCCTAAGTTTTATGGCAACGCATCCCTCGGTTATGATATTTGGGGATTTTCAGTGCGGCTTTCAGTATTCTATAATGACGAATTTACGAGAACCTATTCGACAGACGGGCAGACAGATGTTGTAGTGGATAGTTATACAAAGTGGGATCTTGCTCTCAAACAAAT
Organism: uncultured Bacteroidota bacterium; assembly: GCA_963770945.1. Classification (GTDB taxonomy): domain Bacteria; phylum Bacteroidota; class Ignavibacteria; order UBA10030; family UBA10030; genus Fen-1298. The sequence goes on from CAVYRP010000002.1 coordinate 97,479, forward strand.
ACTTACAAGCAATATATCATTGTTCCTAAATATCAACAACCTGACCAATAAATCAGACAATACTTCACAGGTCAATAATCCGATGGGGTATCATATTATCAGGACGGAAGAATTATACGGTACCACTGCCGATCTCGGTGTAAGAATTTCTTTGTAGTTGTTTAAATAAAATCTTTCACATAAATAATTTCTTGGAGGATGTTATGAGTAAAATACGGTACAGTCTCTGGATGCTGTTTATCCTGTTCATTCCACTCTGTGCATTTAGTCAGGATCTTGTTCTCGAACCTTACACGGTGTCAGGGCAATATCTTAATGCACAAATTAATGCAGATACAGCAAGTGCAGAATTTAAGGCTGGCACACGCGTATATGTCTTAAAACGGGATGGGATTTATCTTAATAATGCTATTATAGTGCTCAGCGGTGCTGGCAAGCAATTGAATATTCGCTCTGAAAATAGCAGCGGGCATTATCCCCCGACAATTTATCTTTATCCGACAACAGCCGGTACAGGCAATCCTCCAGGATGGTTCGCGGATTTGGGCGGAGCTACATTGCGTATGAGCGGCGTCATTCTCACCGGATATTATGAATTGATTGATACATGTCTTGACAGGATTCAAGGAGGACTGATCAGACTGAATACTTCAGGCAGTGGAGGAAGCGTATATATTGACAATTGTATCTTGAAATCGATTAACGGTCAGCTCATCAGAACGGAAGGAAAACCAAAGACCATCAGTGTAACAAATACTATCTGTGCCGATATGGGTTTTGAAGGAACTTCAAATTTTGGTGCCGGTAAACTTGTTGACTTGAGAGACCAGGATGTTGATACATGCCGCATAGAAAATTGCACAATCGTAAACTTTGAAGACCGCATCATCAGACATTATCAATCTACAAAAGGTCCAATTCGCAACCTGTTTTTTAATCACAATACCGTTGTAAACGGTGTCTCTTACCATGGTATGTTATCTTTGGGCAGAGTGGATTCATCCGGAACCGGTCAATTACAAATTAAAAACAACCTGTTTATCGATCCATTTGCCCTGGGTGCAGATACGTCATTTATCCGCCAAGCAGAATTTGGCGATGCAGGTGAACTGGATCCGACGAATAATCTGCCGCGAATAACATGGATTATTGCCAATAAGAATCTGGCTGCCAACTGGGATATTACAAACAATTATTATTCTATCACAGACTCCGGTCAGGCGATGCTGAATTTGCCGCTTCCAAACGGACCATATTATCAGAATGAAGGTTCGCCTTTAACACGGGGAATAAATGCAAGATTGGCAGTATTGGGCAAGGATACTACTGTTGCGTTCAAGAAAATAAATGTCCGGCTTACAAATACACCGAAATTAATGACGACGATGATCCGATGGATTTATCGGCCGCGCTCCGAGGGCGGTGATGGTAAAGAGAAAAACAATAATGATCCCAATTTTACAAAAATAGCCGGCGGCAATTGGGCTTTTGATTATAATCGTCATAAGGCAGAGTATTATTTTGATACGCTTAATTGCGATTTCCGAGCGAGTGAACAGCCTGTCAGCTCGGATGCAGATGTAGTCGGTGATCCACGATGGAATTATCTCGGACAATTAGTTGGTGTCGAAAACACTAACTTGCTGCCGGCAAAGTTTGTTCTTAAACAGAATTATCCGAATCCTTTCAATCCGAGGTACTAGCATTACATATGAATTGCCTCAATCCGGTTTTACATCTGTAAAGGTATATGATCTCTTGGGCCGCGAAGTTGCAACGCTGGTCAACGAATTCAAACAAGCCGGATCATATCAAATTACATGGAAGGCCGGAAGCTTTGGAAGCGGTATCTATTTCTATAAGATGCAGTCGGGTTCATTTACATCGACAAAGAAAATGATTCTGATGAAATAGTGATACATAGAAGATTGCACTCATACAATATTCTATGAAAGAAGATGAAGCATCCAGTCAAAATACTGTGCGGGCTGGATGCTTCTTTAGTAATAATAAAAAAAACGTATATTAAGCAGAAAGCGATGATATGGGCTTGTTCGATCTTACAGGAAAAACGGCTATTGTAACCGGCGCAAGTACCGGCCTGGGAAAAGGGATGGCGCTTGGATTGGCTGAAGCCGGAGCAGATATTGTTTTGGTTGATTATGTTCCGTGCGATGAAACCGCTCAAGAAGTGCAATCTCTTGGACGGAAAACAATTTCAATTGTTGCCGATCTTATGACAATCAAGCCTATCCAATCAATTCTCGATGAAACCATCCGGGTGTTCGGGAAGATAGATATTCTTGTGAACAACGCGGGTATCATCCGCCGTACACCTGCCATTGAATTTTCTGAAAAAGATTGGGATGAAGTGATGGCCATTAATTCGAAGACGGTATTCTTCTTTTGCCAGGCAGCGGCGCGGGATATGATGAAACGGAAGCAGGGCAAGATTATCAATATTGCATCGCTTCTTGCTTTTCAGGGCGGAATTACCGTGCCGTCCTATTCGGCAAGCAAAGGAGCGGCTGCGCAGGTTACGAAGGCGCTGGCAAATGAGTGGGCGCAGCATGGAATTAATGTAAATGCTATTGCCCCGGGTTATATGGCGACAAATAATACGAAAGCGCTTCGTCAAGATGCTGCTCGTTCAAAATCAATTTTAGACCGTATCCCGGCGAACCGGTGGGGCACGCCGGATGATGTAAAAGGTGCTGTGGTCTTTCTTGCTTCGCCTGCCTCAGATTATGTCAACGGCCATGTGCTTGTTGTTGACGGCGGATGGATGGCAAGATAAACCAAATAGTTGACATTCTAATTCTATGGATAGAATACTGGAATATATAGGCTTACAGGGAATTCTCCCAATTGCAACTATTGAAGATGAGTCGAAAGCAGAACCGTTTGCACAAACAATGATTGACAGCGGTTTATCGGCTATAGAAGTAACACTTCGTACAGAATCTGCTGTACGTATTGTGGAACGAATCGCGAAGAAATTTCCGGAAATAAAAATCGGTGCAGGAACGGTACTTACTGCTGATGACGCTCGAACAGCGATCGATGCTGGAGCGTGCTTTATTGTATCGCCGGGTTTTAGTCCGAAAGTGGTTGAGTATTGTTTAAATAATTCAGTTCCTGTTATTCCCGGTGTTGCAACACCTACGGAAATGCAGCAGGCAGTCGAGTACGGCCTTGAGGTTGTAAAATTTTTCCCCGCAGAAGCCATCGGAGGATTATCATATTTAAAAGCAGTTGCGGCCCCTTTTAAAAATTTAAAATTTGTTCCGACCGGCGGTATTGATCAATCTTCGATGTTATCTTACCTGCAGTTTCCTAAAACTCTTGCGTGCGCAGGCAGCTGGATTGTTCAGCCGGAAATGTTGAAGAAAGATGAGTTTGAGAAGATCGCTTCCATTGCACGCCAGGCAGTTGCAGCTATTTTGGGGTTTAAACTCCGGCATATCGATCTGCATACTCACTCTTCTAACTGATGCACGTAAAGCTATTGGCCAATTGGAAAAGATAATTCAATTTCCTATTCAAGGGACAGAAGATTCGCTTATTAGTAAAACGAATACTAAAGAGATACAGCAGTCTTATTCCGGCGATTATATTGTTTTAAGTACTAATTTTATAGAACGGGCTGTTGCGTTCTTTGAGCAAAAAAGAATTACTGTCAATCCGGAAACAAAACAAATTCGAAACGGTAAATTTATTTCCGTTGATTTGAATTTAGAAGCAGACAGTTTTACCTTCCGCCTTGTTCAGGCGCTGGGAAATTAGAAACAACTGCCAAAATATCTTTATGGTACTAATTCGGGACATGCGCAGTCCTGGTAATGAGGCATAAAATTATGGAAGTGAGATATTCGACAGATCCGGAAGGATTTAAAACTATGACGACCGGGGAGCTGAGGAAGTCGTATTTTATCGATACACTTTTTACCTCCGATGAAGTGCCGATGGTATACTCGGACATTGATCGGTCTATTACAGGTTCTGCTGTTCCGGTTAAAAAACCTTTGCGGCTTCTTGCTGCAAAGAAAGAAATGGCTGCGGAATATTTTGCGGAAAGACGGGAAATCGGCGTTATAAACATTGGAAACGAAGGAATTGTCGAAGTCGACGGCAAAGAATATACTCTTCTATTCAAAGATGCATTGTATATCGGCAGGGGATCGAAGACTATCGAGTTTAAAAGTAAGAACGCCTCGCAGCCTGCAAAATTCTATTTTGTCAGTTACCCTGCGCATAAAGAATATCCGACGACATATGTTCGATTTACCGATGCGGTTCAGTCCAGGCTCGGAAGCCAGCGTGACGCCAATAAACGCACTATAAACAAACTCATTTTACCGGGAAAAGTACAAAGCTGTCAGCTTGTGATGGGTTTGACGGAATTGGAAGAAGGAAGTGTGTGGAACACTATGCCGTCGCATACACATCAAAGGCGCTCGGAAGTGTACATGTATTTTAATATTTCCGCTTCATCGCTGGTTGTACATCTGATGGGACAGCCGGGCGAAACCCGGCACATCATAATGCATAATGAGCAGGCAGTATTGAATCCAAGCTGGTCAATTCATTCCGGTGTCGGCACAAACCATTACAGTTTTATTTGGGCGATGGGCGGCGAGAATCAGGAATTCGACGATATGGATGGAATTACCGTCGATGAACTTAGATAAAATGGCATCATATCGAGAATGGAAATAACAATGAGAATCTTCCGTGTTTTTATGATTATGCTCCTTTTTACATCGCTGATTTTTTCCGGGACATGTTCCGCGGCTGAAGAGATAAGTATGGTTATTAAAGCGGCGAACCAGCTTGATCTCGATCGTCAGAATGAAATAGTGGTAATCAAATGGAAGGAACTTCAGAAACATTTTCAAATACCAGGCGATGAAAATATTTATGTATTTGATCCGAAGACATCAGATACTCTTGTTGCACAGTTTGTTGATGAAGATCAGAACGGCATACCTGAAGAATTAATATTTTGTTCGGACTTTAAAGCAAATGAGACGAAGCGGTTCCTCGTGAAAGTCGGTAATAAGCGAATGAGAGCACATCAATCATTAACCGACGCACGGTTTATGCCGCCTCGCGAAGATATTGCATGGGAAAATGACAGGAATGCATTTAGAATATACGGTCCTGCGCTTGCGAAAGATGTAGACAATGGAATCGATGTGTGGTCAAAACGTGTGCGTTATCCAATAGTTGAAAAATGGTATAAAGGCGATGAAGCGCCTGACGGCATGAGGATTTCGTATCATGATGATCATGGAGAAGGGGCCGATTTCTTCAATGTCGGAAAAACTCTGGGAGCCGGCGGTTCTGCACTTTACAGCAATGGTTCTCTCTGCCAGCCCGGTGTATTCACAAAATATAAAGTGCTGGCAACAGGCCCGCTTCGCGCGATGTTTGAGGTGACGTATAAACCTGTTAAATTAAACGGGACGAATATTTCAGAAATCAAACGATTTACACTCGATGCAGGAAGCAATCTCAATAAAATTGAAGCTACATATTTGAGCGCCTCTTTGATTAATGCGGTACCATTTGCGGCCGGCCTTGTGAAACGTAAAGACGTTACGATGTATTCCGACAAAACTAACCGATGGATCAGTCTTTGGGGACTCACGAACGAAAAGGAAGAAAATGGTTCGCTTGGTACCGCCATCGTTGCAGCAGACGGGGTCTTCAGCGGAAAGCTTGAAGACAGCGTTCATGTTCTTCTTCTTGGAACTGCAAAAATGGGAATCCCTTTAACTTATTATACCGGCGCGGCATGGACACGCAGCGGCGATTTTATTTCTGCGGGGGAGTGGAATCAATATCTGGAAGAATTTGCGATGCGATTAAAATCTCCTCTGAAAGTTACACTGGAAATAAATAATAAATAAAAGTATAGATCAATTAATAGTTGAACAATAAAGAAGAGCCGAAGAATGACAGAAATAAAAACAAGAATCGGAAATAAACGCTGGACTATCTGTGCGTTGTTGTTTTTTGCGACGACTATCAATTATATCGATAGACAGGTCTTAGGGATACTTGCCCCCGTTCTTCAAACGGAAATAGGATGGAACGAGATTGACTACGGATATATCGTAACAGCTTTCCAGGCGGCATATGCCCTCGGTATGGTGCTTGTGGGCAGAATGATGGATAAGCTCGGTACGAAAATCGGATATTCTATCGCAATGGCATTATGGAGCCTGGCGGCTATGGCGCATTCTTTTGCCACATCAGTAATCGGATTTGCTATTGCACGATTTTCTTTAGGGTTAGGAGAATCGGGTAATTTCCCCGCTGCAATTAAAACTGTTGCAGAATGGTTCCCTAAAAAGGAACGGGCATTTGCAACAGGAATATTTAATGCAGGGTCAAATGTCGGAGCTGTAGTTGCGCCGTTGGTCGTTCCCTGGATCACTCTTACATATGGATGGCAATGGGCATTTATTGCAACAGGCGCGATCGGATTCATTTGGATAATATTCTGGGCGCTGCTTTATGAAAAACCTGAACAGCACAAGCGGCTTAAACGTGAGGAACTTGCGTATATACAAATTGATCCTCCGGATACACAGGAAAAAATTCCCTGGATAAAATTGATGAAACATAAGCAGATCTGGGCGTTCGCAATCGCAAAATTTATGACAGATCCTATATGGTGGTTCTATCTTTATTGGGTGCCGAAGTATCTCAATAAGAGCTATGGTTTGACATTAGATAAAATTGGATTGCCGCTAATTATAATCTATTTAATGGCAGATGTAGGCAGTGTTGGGGGCGGCTGGTTGTCGTCGTTCTTTATCAAAAGAGGCTGGAGTGTCAACAAAGGCCGCAAGACAGCCATGCTTATTTGTGCAATTTGCGTCATACCAATCGTTTTTGCATCGCAAGCTTCTGATGTGTGGATTGCTGTGGCGCTGCTAAGTCTTGCAACAGCAGCTCATCAAGGATGGTCTGCAAATCTTTTTACAACTGCGTCGGATATGTTCCCGCGAAAAGCTATTGGATCTATTGTAGGCTTCGGCGGAATGGCAGGAGCCATCGGCGGTATGTTGATTGCAACATTGGCAGGTTTTATTCTTGAACTGACCGCAAGCTATCTCGTACTCTTTATAATCTGCGGCTCGATGTATATAATTGCATACTTCATTTTTATTAAGCTGGCACCGAAACTTGAACAGATTGAAATTCAGAAATAGAAAGATGATCCGGGTATATTTTGCCGGATGAATTTGAAAGTTTTTTAAGGAAAAGAAAATATCTAGGAGCTGCATAAAAGGAATAATAGCAATGTCGTTGAAAATCAAACCCGCACCTGAATGTGAACTTGATATACTGACACTCGGCGAGTGCATGCTCAGATTGAGTCCGCCCGGCCATCAGAGGATAGAATTGACCCCTGTGTTTGAAGCGTATGCCGGAGGCGGTGAATACAATGTCGCGTATGCACTTTCAAGATATGGCCTGCGGGCCGGATGGGTTTCCCGCCTTGTGGATAATCCTATCGGTCATTTTATCCGCAATCATGCAAGAGTCAGCGGATTGGATCTCAGCGAAGTTGTCTGGGTCCCGTATGATGGAGTCGGCAGATCGGATAGAATCGGCATCAACTTTACTGAAGTCGGAATAGGCGTCCGTGCAAGCACAACGATCTATGACCGCGGCAATACGGCAGTTTCTCATATGAAGCCGGGCGATGTCGATTGGAAGCGGATCTTTACAAATAGAAAAGTGAGATGGTTCCATACAGGAGGGATCTTCACGGCATTGAACGATGGCTGCGCGGGAGTAGTAAAAGAAGCGATGAAAGCAGCGCATGAAACAGGTACGATTGTGAGTTATGATCTTAATTATAGAACAAAGCTCTGGTCTGCTGCTAAATCTCTCGAAGCGACTAATATACTCGTCCCTTATATCGATATCTTGATTGGGAATGAAGAAGATTTCCAAAAATCTCTCGGCTGCGAAATACGCGGAATTGATGAAAATTATAAGAATCTTCCGGTAGAAGCATACAAAGAAATGGTAAAAAGCATCGTTGCCAAGTACCCGCATTTCAAAATTGTGGCCACGACATTGCGTGAGGTGGCAAGCGGACTTTTAAATAACTGGTCGGCTATTATGTATTATGACGGAGCCTTCTATCAATCGAAAAAATATAACAATCTTGAAATAGAAGATCGTGTAGGCGGCGGGGACGGGTTCCTTAGCGGCTTGATATACGGATTTACAAACGGTATGACGCCGCAGGAATGTGTGGAAATGGGTGCTGCCCACGGTGCACTTCTTCAGAGCACGCGGGGCGATACGAGCATGATTACTTTGGAAGAAATTAAATATGTAATGAACGGCGGATCTGCCAGGATCAAAAGATGAATATTACAATTGTAGACAGGATTGAAAGCTGCTGTTAAAATATTATGATCTCGATGCAGCGAATTATAATATTCTTTTTCCTCATCCGGATATTCACAGCGGTTTCTTTTGCCGGTCAAATTTTTGTATCCACATCAGGTGATGATAATACAGGCACCAAAGATAGAATAGACTTACCCTTTCGAACAATTCCAAAAGCAATATTAGTTACAGTGCCTGGTGATACAATTTTTGTACGCGGTGGAGTATATATATATTCGGGTTCAGCTACTGCGATAACTCTTCCTCGGATATCGGGAGCAAGCGCACAGAATCGGTGTTGTCTTATTTCGTACAAGGAAGAGCGTGCACTTCTCGATTTTTCCGCGATGACGGGAACTTCTGCTGATGGTATAAAAATAAAAGGAAGTTATTGGCACCTCAAGGGATTGGATTTAAAAGGAGCCCCGCATAACGGATTGAAGATCAGCAATGGAAATTACAACATTGTTGAGTTTTGTTCTTCCTTTGAAAATAGAAATACCGGAGTTCAATTGGCAGATAGTGCATCTTATAATCGAATCATAAATTGCGATTCGTATTTTAATGCTGACTCATCGTACGGCAATGCCGACGGTTTTGCCCCGAAGCTGGATGTGGGAACCGGGAATTACTTTTATGGATGCCGCAGCTGGCAGAATTCCGATGATGGCTGGGATGGTTATTTGCGTCCTTCAGACGATGTAACAGACACGCTTGAAAATTGCTGGTCATTTATGAACGGTTATCTAAAAAACGACACGATGCAGACCGGCAATGGGAATGGCTTTAAAACCGGCGGGTGTGATACCGTAAGCGGTCTCAGGGTTCTTAAACATAATATGACTCTTAAAAATTGCATCGCATTTGATAATAAAGCAAAAGGATTTGATCAGAATCATAATCGCGGAAATGTGACGATGCTGAATTGCACCGCGTTCAATAACGGTAACGGATCTTCGAATTCCGGCGACTTGTATAATTATTCATTTCCTGAAACCCTGGCAGCGTCAGCCGGTAAACTGCTCATTGTAAAGAACTGTATCTCGTTAGGCTCGGCAAACGGAGTCCAGTTATGCCCAAATCCGACTCCTGTAGTTGTTGCGACGAACAGCTGGCCGGATAATTCAACGTATCCTACGAGCGTCACTTCGGCAGCAAATGCAGATTTTATTACAATTGATACAACAGGAGTCAGAGGACCAAGAAAATCCGACGGTAGTTTGCCGGATATTACATTTATGCATCTTGCTTCAGGAAGTCAGTTTATTAATAAAGGAACAGATGTGGGACTTCCATATTACGGTTCTGCACCAGATCTCGGTTGTTTTGAAAGCGATTATGTAACTGGCGTCGACAATAAAAATGAAGTTAGAATAGCTGATTTTCAACTTTTCCAAAATTATCCTAACCCGTTTAACCCAACGACGGTAATGAGGTATCAGTTACCGGTAACGAGCCGCGTCAGTTTAAGGATATATGATATTCTCGGAAGAGAAACAATAACGCTGGTAGATGAAATCAAATCAGCTGGCGCACACACCGTGCAATGGAACGGAGAAAATTCAGCCGGAACAAAAGTCGGGAGCGGAGTATATTTCTATCAGCTTAAAGGAAGCGCAGGTTTATTAATTACAAAGAAGATGACAGTTTTGAAATAAGATCGGAAGTATCGTTTTAAAATCATAACTTCCCAAATGGTTTCGCTAAGAAACCATATCAGGAGAATGAGAGCCGATGAAATCAGCCTCCAGAAAATCATTTTATACTTTCTTATTCTGTGTAATTGCATCGAGCCTTCTGTTTGCACGGCAAGACTCAAGTATGCAGCATAAGTGGGATACCGTTACTCCAATCTTAAAAAGAATTACGCCGCCTGTATTTGCAGAAAAAGTTTTTGACATAACAAAATTCGGAGCAATAGGGAATGGTAAAAAAGACTGCAGCAAGGCATTCAAGACGGCCGTCGAGCGCTGCAATACTTCGGGAGGCGGAACGGTCTTGGTCCCGAAAGGAATCTTTCTAACCGGAGCCGTGTATTTAAAAAGTAACGTCAATCTTTACATCTCGAAAGATGCTGTTGTCCGGTTCCATACCGATCCGGTAAAATATCTTCCGCTTGTATACACACGGTGGGAAGGCGTGGAATGCATGAATTATTCTCCGCTAATTTATGCATATGACGAGGAAAATATTGCTGTAACTGGAGACGGTGTTCTGGACGGACAGGGATCACATGATTACTGGTGGAGCTGGAAAGGAAAAAAAGAAGCTGGATGGAAACCCGGAGAACCGAATCAGGAGTCCGCACGCAAGAAGCTGTTCGAGATGGGAGAGAATGGAATTCCTGTTTCTGAACGTGTATTCGGTGAAGGTTCTTACCTGCGTCCGAATTTCTTTGCACCGTATAAATGTAAAAATGTATTGATTAAAGGCGTTACATTTAAAAATTCTCCCATGTGGTTTCTTAATCCGGTGCTTTGCTCTAATGTATCGATTATAGGAGTGACCGTCGAAGGACTTGGTCCCAATAACGACGGTTGTGATCCTGAATCCTGTTCGGATGTTTTGATAAAAAATTGTTTCTTTAACACCGGTGATGACTGTATATCAATAAAATCCGGCAGAAATGCGGATGGCAGACGCGTAAATACACCCTGCGAAAATATCGTTATTCAAGATTGTATCATGAAAAATGGCCATGGCGGAGTAGTGATTGGAAGTGAAATGTCGGGCGGAGTAAGGAATGTCTACGCCGAGAATTGTAAAATGGACAGTCCGAATTTAGACAGGGTCCTTCGAATCAAAACAAATGCAACTCGCGGCGGCATTGTTGAAAATGTATTTGTGCGGAATATTAAAGTAGGCCAGGTTGCAGAAGCGGTTGTAAAAATTGATTTTTACTATGAAGAAGGCGATAGAGGCGGATTTACTCCGATTGTCAGAAATATTGAAATCGAAAATATTGAATGCAATAAAAGTCAATATGGAATATGGATTCGTGCATATGATCGATCGCCGGTGACGGATATTCTTATTCAAAATTGCAAATTCAACAATGTTGCCGAATCAAATGTTATTGAAAATGTGAAGAACTTTAGTCTCATTAATGTTACGTTAAATAGAAGGTGATAAAATGTTTCAGCGTATTTTTATAGACTATTATAGTGTATTCTTTTTGTCGGGCTGCTCTCCGGATGCTCAAAACGTTAAAAGTGTAACAGCAAAAACATGGCCGGAAAGGATCGCGCAAAGTTTTTTACTTATGCATCCGGATTCTATTAATTATCCTAACGAAATGAAATCTCGCCGTTGGAATTATGAACAGGGATTGATGCTCGAAGCATTGTATCAGATGTGGCAGTTGAGCGGGGATAGTATAATCTTGCATTACGTCGAGAAAAATTTGGACTACTATATCAAAGATGACGGTACAATACTTACTTATAATTACGAGGAATTTCAACTCGATAACATCACTCCGGGAAAAGCAGCTCTCAGGCTTTTTCAACTGACAAAGAACAATAAGTATAAATATGCAGCTGATACACTTCGTCGTCAGCTTGCCGATCAGCCTCGTACAAAGAACGGCGGATTCTGGCATAAGAACATCTATCCATATCAAATGTGGCTGGATGGATTGTACATGGCAGGGCCGTTTTATGCATATTATTCCGTTTCATTTATGGATACTGCTGCATTGAATGATGCCGTAAATCAATTTTTACTCATCTCTCAAAAATGTTATGACCGCCATACGGGCCTATACTTTCACGGATGGGATGAGAGCAAACAGCAGGGCTGGGCCGATCCACAAACAGGCTGCTCTCCGAATTTATGGGGACGTTCGCTCGGCTGGTTTGCGATGGCGCTTGTTGATGTCCTGGAATACATTCCCGAAGCTCATCCTAAAAGAACCGAACTTTTAAGAATTCTTAATTCTCTTGCAGTCAATATGCTTAAGCAGCGGGATGATAAAACAAAACTCTGGTATCAGGTAGTCGATAAGCCGAACGCTAAAGGCAACTATCTTGAAGCATCTGTGTCGACGATGATGGCTTATACATTTGCGAAGGGAGCTAATTGCGGATATTTACCGGCCGAATTCCGTACTCGTGCTGAAGAAACCTGGGAGGGAATACTCGAACAATTTGTATCCATAGACAAATCCGGTATTGTTCACCTTAATCATGTATGCAGCGTCTCCGGACTGGGAGGCAATCCTTATCGTGACGGCAGTGTTGCATATTATGTCGGTGAACCTCAGCGAACAGATGATTTTAAGGGATATGGTCCGTTTCTGCTCGCAGCTATTGAGTTGGAAAAATTTAGAAATGCCAATAAATAATGAATTTCATATGGAGATTTTCCCGTTGAAAAAATACTTTGTAAAATATTTGTTCGTTGCTTGCTGTTGTGCTTTTTTAGGATTTGGATCCGATAAATATATACGAGTCTATCTCATCGGGGATTCCACTATGGCGGATAAGCCGTTGGCCGATAATCCGGAACATGGCTGGGGACAAATGTTCCCGCTGTTCTTTTCTCAGAAGGTAATCATTAAAAATTATGCAGTTAATGGCCGCAGCACTAAAAGTTTTCTTGCGGAGGGAAACTGGAAGAAAGTGTACAGACCAGCTTCAACAGGGCGATTACGTTTTTATTCAGTTCGGCCATAATGATGCAAAAAAAGAAGATACACTGCGTTATGCTGCGCCGCGGCCGGATTATAAAGAAAATCTGAAAAGGATTATTCAAGAGACACGTGAAAAGATCGGCAATTCCGATTCTATTAACACCGATTACGCGGAGAAATTTCGATGAGAATGGACGCTTTGCCGGTAGTCATGGCGAATATCCGGATGCAATGAATGAAGTGGCACAGGAAGAGGGAGTGCCATTGATCGATATGTTTGATAAATCAAAACAGATGGTAAGTAAATTGGGAGATGAAAAGTCAAAAGAACTTTATCTTGCCGGCGTGAAGCAAAACGAATTTCGTCTATGGAATAAAAAAAGGGATAATACACATTTTACCCGAAAAGGCGCAATTCAAATTGCTTCATTAGTGGTTGATGGTATTAAGGAATTACACCTGCCCTTGGAAAGTGAATTGGTTTCAGCACGGACTGAAAATTTAGTTGGTGAAGGAAAAGTTGTCGGACTTGATTACTTCTTTAATAATGAATGGAGAATGGCAAAAGATTCTTCGCTTGAGCGCTGGCATTATATCTGGGAAGATACAACGAATAGCGGATTTTCAGACCTGGGAAGAATTATAGATATGCTGGGTGCAGATCTTGATACGCTCCAATCGGCTCCAACGGATTCATCATTAAAGCGTTTGAGTATTTATATTATTGTCGATCCGGACACGCCGAAAGAAACGAAAAATCCGAATTATATGAACGAAAAACATATTGCTGTCATCGAACGCTGGGTGAAAAACGGCGGTGTGTTGGTCTTGATGGAAAACGATAAAGGAAATGCCGAGTTCGAGCATTTTAATAAATTAGCAGAACGATTCGGTATTCATTTTAACGAGGACAGTTACCATAGAGTGATCGGAACGGCATATGAAATGGGCAAGAATGACAATCTGCCTGCGCATCCTATATTTCGGGATGTGAAACAGATATTCATGAAAGAAATCAGTTCATTGCGGATTGAAAAACCGGCAATGCCGATTCTCACAGAGAATGGACTTGTTCTTATGGCTGCTGCATCTGCAGGCAAAGGACTTGTGTTTGCTGTGGGCGATCCCTGGTTTTACAACGAATATATGGATACCCGAAGGCTGCCGCCTGAATATGAGAATGCAAAGGCAGCACAAAACTTATTCCAATGGCTGCTCACTCAATCAGCAAATTCAAAAAAATAAAAATCTTTTTACTCACAAAGTATTAACATTGGAAATTAGCAAATATGAATTCAACATTAACTGAAATACTTGATCATTGCTGCAAGAGTCCTGATTCCGGTAATAAACTTTGCAGCGCACAGCTGCCGGCTGGACATACAATAAATCTTTATCCTCGATCGGTTCAAAAATTGGGAGCGAAATACTTTTTCATAGGAAAAGATAAATCCGGCAAATCGCTTTGGATTACCGATGGAGACGATGCATCTCAATTTGAGGGAACTGCAGAAAATGGCGTAAAGCGGTGTCCGTTGAATCATCGCAATGCAAAAGAGATCCAAAAACTTTTTTCATTTACAAAGCCCGGGCTTATAGGAAGACAAAATTCCATTGGGTGCGGAGACCGGCTGGGATATGCGAATCCCGGCCATATCAGGGCTGTGGCGGGAAGCGGACTGATACCTGTGCTTGCACAGCAGTCTGTTCGGGAACTGGAGCGTACAAAACGCGAGGCAGAAGATGTGATGGATGCGGCTATATGGGCTGTGTTTCAGGAAGGATACAAAGACGGTTTCGGTGCGGATGGTGATCATTTAAAAACACCTGAAGATATTGACCGTTATGCTAAAGCGGGCTTTACGATGTATACACTTGATATAGGTTTATACGTTGTGAACGAGGCTTCACGACTCCCGATCCCGGAAATTCGTTCCCGTGCATCGATGCTTCCCTGGAATATTCTGAAGGACACATTGGAAAACGCATTGATACGTTACAGCGGCAAAAATAATGTAATCGCTGACGGATTCGAAATCCGTCCGTCTGAAGAAGAGACACTTCGTGCAATGGTAAAGTACGGTGCCGGAATTGCGCAGACTGTGAAATTGACCGATCATTTGAAAAATAAATGGCCCGACCAGCCGGTCGAGATCGAGCTGTCGGTGGATGAAACCGACACACCGACAACGCCGCTGGAGCATTATATTGTGGCGAGTGAATTAAAGCGGCTGGGGATAAAACTAATGAGTCTGGCTCCGCGTTTTATCGGAGATTTCGAGAAAGGCATAGAATATAAGGGCGATTTAAATGTTTTCAG
Source organism: uncultured Bacteroidota bacterium (assembly GCA_963770945.1). GTDB lineage: Bacteria > Bacteroidota > Ignavibacteria > UBA10030 > UBA10030 > Fen-1298. Next base: position 112,856 of record CAVYRP010000002.1, read on the forward strand.
AGAAGAATATATAAAGCATGTGCTGATTGCAGAAAAGTTAGGCCCCTACAAAATAAGTATTCATTCCGGCAGCGATAAATTCGATATTTATAATGTTATCGGTTCGATCGGATTCGGGAAAGTTCATGTAAAGACAGCCGGTACGAGCTGGCTCGAGGCACTCCGTACTGTCGCGGCAGCGGATCCGGTGCTGTTTGGCGAAATTTTAGATTGCTCGCGCGAAAATTATAACAATGACCGCAAGTCGTATCATGTCACGGCAGATATAAGCCGGACAAAATCCGCAAAAGAATATAATAAAGCGGAATTGATCGATCTGCTTTCAGATGATAATGCACGCCAGATTCTGCATGTCACATTTGGAACAGTTCTGTCGAAAAAAGATGCAGCAGGCAATTACTTATTCAAAGAAAGAATTTTGCAGTGTCTTAAAGATCATGAAGACGTTCATTATCAATTTATAGTAAAACATTTCAAGCGGCATATTGATCCGATAATTCATTCCGGGAAAAAATAATATCCTCTAAGGAAAAATTATATAAAATGTATATTAACTCAAACGCTGACAAATATTCCAGGGCATTTTCCTTATTCATATTCCTTACAGCTCAATTTGCGTTTGCCGTTTTTGCTCAACCTGTCCCCGCAAAATATACGGCCGGATTGCCTTTTTCGATGCCTGAAGTTCAAGTTCCGGTCTTTCCGGATCGGACCGTGAATATCATCGATCATGGCGCGGTAGGTGATGGGCATACGATGAATACAGAATCCATCAATGCTGCCATTCAGATCTGTGCAAAATCCGGAGGAGGAACTGTTGTTATTCCGGCCGGCACCTGGATAACCGGACCCATCAGGCTTGAAAGCAATATTAACCTTCATGTAGAAAAGGGAGCGCTCGTTCAATTCAGCAAGAATATCAATGACTATCCATTTATTGAAATACCGGAAAGCAGTCAAAACAGGTACAGACGAGCTCAGCTTATTTCTGCCTTTCAGGCAAGGAATATTGCGGTTACCGGTGACGGTGTCTTCGATGGAGCCGGAGAAGTGTGGCGCTATGTTTTAAAATCGGATTTAACCGAGCATCAGTGGAAAGTTCTTGCTGCATCGGGCGGCATTGTTTCGGCCAACGGTGAAGAGTGGTGGCCTTCAAAAGAAGCGATGGGAGCTGAGAAGTTTTTTAAAGAAAGTGCAGATGCAAAGAAGATATTGACAAAAGAAGATTACGAGTCGACAAAAGAATACGTCCGGCCGAATCTCGTTAATTTTGTACAATGTAATAATATACTGATTGACGGCCCGACATTTGAGAATTCCCCGAGGTACCATATCATCCCCCAGCAATGTGAAAATCTGATTATACGCAATGTGAAGGTAATTTCACCTGTTTGGGGAAAAAATACAGATGCAATTGATCCGGCAGCGTGCCGCAATGTAGTGATCTATAATTGTATGATCGATGTCGGTGACGACGGAATTTGTCTGAAACCCGGGACAATTGCCGCCAGTCAGAAACCGGGGCCGGCTTGCGAGAATGTAGTGATTGCAGATTGTGTAGTATATCATGCTCATGGTGGTTTTGTTGTCGGGAGTGAAAGTTACGGCGGTGCACGTAATGTCTCGGTCCGCAACTGCGTTTTCATCGGCACAGATGTAGGACTTCGATTTAAATCGCTGCGCGGAAGGGGCGGAGTAATCGAAAAGATTTTCATCGAAGGGATACAAATGAGAGAGATTGTGACCGACGCTATTCTCTTTGATATGTATTATTCCGGCGGTTCTCCCGATGTTGAAGCGAGGAAAGATCTGACTATCCGAAAAGCGGAACCGGTAACGGGCAGGACGCCGCAATTTAAAGATTTCCATGTGAAGAACATCGTTTGCATCGGTGCAGACCGTGCCCTCGTAATTAACGGCCTTCCTGAAATGTCGATCAAGAATATGATACTTAATAATGTTTCTATTGAATCAAAACGGGGAGTGTTCATCGCCGATGCAGATGGAGTCCAATTGGATGATTGCAGGATCGTTCCGCAATCGGGAAATGTATTCAATATTATTCAAAGCCGGAATATTACTATAAAAAACGGAACCTATCCTGCACCAGCCGATCTGTTCCTAAAAGTCTTTGGTGATAAATCGGAAAATATCCGTTTGTCCGGTGTGGATCTCAGGCATTTGAAGAAAGGGATTGAGCTTGAGAAGAATGTGAAAACCGATGCAGTAATTCAGGAATAAAAGGTGCTGGAATCTCATGTATAATCTGATTAAAGCTCATACAATAATATGAGAAAAATACTCTCTTTAATTGCCGTACCCCTGTTCGTTTTTATAGTCCATTCCTATACGTTCGCGAAAGAAAAAGCGGATATTATTGTCGCAAAAGATGGAAGTGAAAAATACACCGGCATACAGGAAGCGATCGATTCTGTACCTGTTGACAATAAACAAAATGTCATTATCCTCATCCGTAAAGGGACATATAACGAAAAAATATATATTACTAAAAGCCACATCACACTTGTCGGCGAAGACCGCGACAGCACGAGAATTATATATGCTGAGCTGCGGAGGAATTGGGTAAAAGATCATCAGGGTTCGGATTGGGGATCGGCTGTGATTAATATCGATTCGATCGTTACCGACATCACGCTGGCGAATATGACAGTGCATAATAATTACGGCGGTTTGTATGGGGAACACGATCATCAATTTACCATACGAGGCGGCGGTACACGTGTTATCATCATCAATTGTAATATTATGGCCGACGGGGGAGACACTTTAAGCCTCTGGAATAAAATGGATGGGATGTACTACCATGCTAATTGTTATTTTGAAGGATGGGTAGATTTTGTTTGTCCGCGCGGATGGTGTTACATTACCGACAGCAGATTCTTCGGGCATAATATGAGCGCCAGTATATGGCATGACGGAAGTACCGATAAAGATCAAAAGTTCGTGATACGATATTCAAGTTTTGACGGAGTTCCGGGATTTCCGCTGGCGCGGCATCATCGGGACGCTCAATTCTTTTTAATCGACTGCATCTTTATGCGGAATATGGCCGACCGTCCCATATATCACCCGATCTCGCCCAACTCGGTTCCCTGGATATGGGGGGAGCGTCATTACTTTTATAATTGTCATCGTGAAGGCGGCGACTATAATTGGTTTGCGGATAATTTAGAATCGGCCGATGGTCAGCCGAAACCGGATGAAATAAATGCAAAATGGACATTCAGAGGGATATGGGATCCCGAAGAGACAATGCCGCCGGTTCTGCCGTTCGTATTTTTGCCCATGCCGAGAGATGGATCGTATAATATCCGGAGAGAAAAAGTTGAATTAAAATGGACTCCGGCACGGAACGCAGTCTCTCACAATATTTACTTCGGGAAAACCGTTATGCCGGAATTCGTCGGAAATCAGAAAGAAAATAAATTTGCTGCTGGTAAATTAGTTTCAAAGACAACTTATTTTTGGCGGATCGATGAAGTTATGGAAGCGGACACACTCCGCGGCTCGCTCTGGCATTTTACTACGGAATAAAGACTCAATTATAACCTATCTGGACGAATTCTGAAACTATTCAAATTTCGATAACGTCATTTTTAATAAAATTGAAGGGTATAAATCGAACCAATAGCCATTATATCAATTAATATATTTAACTCACTATTTTTTGATCCGATCACATTTCTAACTTTTTGCATCTTTCTTCACATTGAGATATATTTCTTCAGTAGAAATATTATTCTTAATCTTGGCCCTAAACTTCATATACGTTAATTTATTAAAAGATCAGTTTGGTTGTATTAATAATATAGAAGATAATAGTGGATCATAATATAATTTCAGATGAGCAAAGACGAATCACAAAATAAAGAGACGATTATTCAATCGCTGTATGAAGCTGCGCCGGTTGCTGTTATTGTCCATTCAAACAACCGTTTTTTATATGCAAACTCTTTAGCATTGAAGCTCTTTGGTGCCGATACATTTAAACAGCTGTCATCTCATACCGTACTGGATTTAGTGCATCAAGACGATCGTGAAATAGTCTCAGAAAGAGTGAAAATAATAACCGCAGGGAAAAAAGCGCCATTCCATGCAGTGAGATTGGCGCGATTGGACGGCAAGGAAATTATTGTAGAACCTATGTCGTCTCTGACAGATTACCAGGGTGTTCAAGCTGTCCAGGATTTCTTCCGCGATGCGACCGATCGTATTCGGCTGGAAAAAGAAATTGAAAGTGTGGCAAGATTCCCATCGGAAAATCCCAATCCGATTATCCGATTGAGCAAGGAAGGCAATGTTCTGTATGCAAATGAAGCGAGCAAGCCGTTTCTGCGTACATGGAATTGTGACCTTGGTGAAAATATTCCCGATTATTGGCGCAATGTCATCGACGAGGCTTTTTCAACCGGACAGCAAAAGAATGTAGATATAGATTGCGAAGGAAGAACTTATTCATGCGTTATTGTTCCTTTTCCGGAATTAGATTATTCCAATTTATACGGCAGGGACATAACGGAACACAAACAAGCAGATGAGGAACTTCGCAAGTCTCGCAGCGAACTTGAGAAGCGAGTTGAGGAACGTACCGCAGAACTCTCAACAGTTAATGAAGAGTTAGCCTTGGAAATTGCCGATAGAATAAAAACAGCGGCAGTTTTAAATGCAGAACGCCGCCGGTTCAATGACGTTCTGCAGTTGCTGCCGGCATACTTGATTCTTTTGACACCCGATTATCATGTCGCTTTTGCCAACCGTTATTTCCGGGAACGTTTTGGTGAATCTCATGGTAAACGCTGTTATGAATATTTGTTTAATCGGACCGAACCATGCGAGATTTGTGAATCATATAAAGTATTTGAGACAAATAAACCGCATCACTGGGAGTGGAAGGGTCCTGACGGCCGCAATTACAGCATCTTTGACTATCCTTTTGTCGATACGGACGGATCGCGGCTCATTATGGAGATGGGCATAGATATCACCGAGGAAAAAAGGATGGGTGAGGGATTGCGTGCTGCGGCATTGTATTCACGCGGTCTTCTTGAAGCCAGTCTCGATCCTCTGGTTACAATCAATTCCGAAGGAAAAATTACAGATGTCAATGAGGCGACCATCAAAGCCACAGGTGTGGCGAGAGAACAAATCATAGGTACGGATTTTTCCAATTATTTCACAGAGCCGGACAAAGCTCGTATGGGGTACCAAAAAGTCTTTGCTAAAAGTTTGGTAACCGACTACCCGCTGACAATTCGCCATCGAGATGGCCGTTTAACAGATGTGCTTTATAATGCTACTGTTTACAAGGATGCCGAAGGAAACAGCGTGGGTGTTTTTGCCGCTGCACGCGATGTTACGGAACGCAAAGCCGTTGAAGAAAAACAAAAAGTAACAAACAGCCTGCTTGAGTTGTTTGCAAAAAAAACGTCGCGCAAGGAATACCTCGATGCCGTTGTTCAAGTGATCCATGAGTGGAGCGGCTGTGAATGTGTCGGTATTCGTATCGATGATGGCAAAGGGAATATTCCATACGAGTCGTCGTATAGGATTCACCGGGGGTTTTATAGCGGCTGAAAACAATCTTCATCTTGATTGTGAGGATTGTATTTGCGTGCGTGCGACTCTTGGGAAGGCAGTGAAATCGGACGATGTGTTATTGACAGGAAGCGGATCATTCCGCTGGAATGACGGCGAACAATTTAATAAAACACTGTCTGACGAAGATAAATCTCAGTACCGTGCAAATTGTATCCATTTCGGTTATCAATCGGTTGCTATTATTCCTATCAAATACCAAAACGAAATACTCGGCCTTGTTCATCTTGCAGATATGCAAAAGGACAAGATCGAACCGCAGAAAGTCAAATTCTTCGAAACTACAGTTGCATTCCTCATCGGAGAAGCAGTATATCGTTTCAACGCAGAGACGGAATTAAATAAATACCGATTGCACCTGCAGGACCTGGTAGATCAGCGGACAGCAGAATTGGAGAAGACGAACCGCCGGCTTCAATCCGAAATATTGCATGGAGAGGAGATTACAAAGGAATTGGAGAGATCGAATAAAGACCTGATCCAATTTGCATATGTAGCGAGCCACGACTTACAGGAGCCGCTTCGTGCAGTTTCAGGTTTTGTGAGCCTGCTGAAGATCGATCTCCAGGACATACTCAACGAGAAAAGAACTGAGTATATGGATTTTATCGTGGATGGCGTCAAGAGAATGCAGGCATTGATCAACGGTTTACTGGATTATTCACGTATTGACGCGCAAACCAAATCATTTGACTGGATCGAATCGAATACCGCATTAAAACGCGCTCTGGCGGATCTTCATGCAAGCATAAAAGAATCGAATGCAAAAGTGACCTCTGATCCACTGCCGGCCGTTTGTTTCGACTTAACGCAGCTTATTCAATTGTTTCAAAACCTGATAAGTAATGCAATCAAGTTCCGCGGTGAACCTGCTCCTGAGATTCGAATCAGCGTTACACGCAAACCGGAGGCATGGGAATTTGCAGTATCCGATAATGGTATCGGAATTGATCCGCAATATTCGGACCGTATATTCCTGATTTTCAAACGGCTGCATACGAGGGAAAAGTATCCCGGGACCGGCATAGGTCTTGCGATTTGCAAAAAAATTGTCGAACGGCAGGGCGGGAAGATTTGGGTGAAACCAAATCAAGGAAACGGAACTACATTTTATTTTACTATTCCTAATAGAGGAGAAAGCCAATAATGAATATTTCGGAGACAAGGCCTATCGAGATTCTTTTAGTTGAAGATAGCCCGAGCGATACTGCTTTAACTATCGAAGCATTAAAAAGCGGTAAAGTGGTCAATAGACTCGATCATGTTGAAGATGGAGTGGAAGCGCTGGCATATTTAAGGCGCGAGGGAAAATATTCAGACGCTGGAAAGCCCGATCTTATTATGCTAGATCTTAATCTTCCTAGAAAAGACGGGCGTGAGGTTTTAGAAGAACTAAAAAGCGATCCGGTTTTAAAAACCATTCCTGTGATTGTGTTGACCACTTCCCGTTCCGATAAAGATATTTTGCGCTCGTATGAGCTCCACGCAAACTGTTACATCACGAAACCGGTGGAATTTGCAAATTTTCTTGACGTAATAAAGTCGATCGAACAATTCTGGCTTACTGTCGTGACGCTTCCCCAGGAAAAATAGTGCCGGACGATTCTTTAAAAATCCTTCTTGTTGAAGACAGCGAGTCTGATTCCAGATTGCTTCAGGAAGTCATAAAATCGGCTTCTGATTCGGAAATCAATACAAGCTTTGTCCAATCTCTCGGCCATGCCATGAATCATCTTAAGCATGCTAAGGCCGATGTGGTACTGCTGGATTTGTCACTTCCGGACAGTTCAGGATTGGACACAGTTAAAAAGTTCAGGAGCAATTATCCTGACATTCCAATCGTTGTATTGACTGGTATACATGATGAAAAGACGGGCCTCGATGCGGTGCGAATCGGTGTTCAGGATTATCTCGTTAAAGGAGAGATGGATGGCAGATTTATAGTCCGTTCTGTACGATATGCCATTGAGCGTAAGAAAAGGGAAAAGGAACTTCAAAAACTAAACCAGACGCTCAAAGCAATCAGCAATAGCAGTCAGGCGATGCTGCATTCAAGGGATGAAGCCGCTTATCTGGCGGAAATTTGCCGGATAATAGTTGAGGATTGCTGTTTTGCCATGGTTTGGATCGGATTTGCGGAGAATGATAAAGACAGGAGCATCCGTCCTGCAGCATATGCCGGATTTGAAGAGGGATATCTTGAAACTTTAAAATTAACCTGGTCAGATACTGAACGCGGCCAGGGTCCTACAGGCACGGCCATACGTCTTGGAAAAGTAAGTTTGTGCAGAAATATGCTGACAGATTCAAACTTCAGGCTCTGGCGTGAGGAAGCATTGAAGCGTGGATACGCATCTTCGATAGTCCTTCCTTTAATGGCGGACAATAAGGCTATTGGTGCAGTAAATATATATTCAAAGGAACCCGATTCATTCTCAGAAGATGAGATCCAGCTGCTTACAAAGTTGGCCGACGATCTTGCTTACGGTATATCCGCATTAAGAATTCGTGAAGCGCGTTTAAAGGCGGAAGAAGCATTAATAAAAAGCGAAGAGCGTTTCCGTTCGCTCTTTGAAAAAATGACGGAGGGATTTGCCCTCCATGAAATCGTCTGCGACGAAAAAGGAACACCCCGCGATTATCGTTTCCTGGACGTCAATCCATCGTTTGAGCAGTTGACCGGTTTAAAGAGGGAAGATGTTATAGGCAGATTAGTGACTCAAGTTCTTCCCGATGAAGGACTGGGCTGGATTAAAAATTACGGCGAAGTAGCTTTAACCGGCAAATCCGTACATTTTGATAATTACGCGCCGTCTCTCAATCGTCATTATGACGTGTTCGCCTTCTGTCCCGCTTCCAGGCAATTTGCAGTGCTCTTTACGGACATCACCCAGCGTAAGTTGATGGAAAAAAAATTACAGGATGCTCATGACGAATTGGAGCAGAGAGTTATTCATCGTACGGCTGAACTGGCAAATTCAATAGAGCGGCTGCGATTTACGATGGATAATATGAGTGAAGGCTGTATGATTATCGACCATCAATGGAAGTATCTCTATGTGAACGATTCTGCCGCCCAGCATGGCCGTTTCAAACGCGAGGATCTTATTGGACGAACTATGCTTGAGATGTACCCCGGTATAGAAAAAAGCGGCGTGTTTGCAAATTATCAGCGCTCCATGCAAAAAAGAATTCCACTGCGTTTTGAGTTGGACTTTACGTTCAGCGACGGCGTTACAAATTGGTATGAATTTAGCGTCCAGCCTGTACCCGAGGGTATATTTGTGCTTTCTGTCGATATTACAGAACGGAGGCAAATGATCGGTGCACTTGAACAGCGTCACCGGGAATTGCTGACATTCTTCAAACTTTCGGAAATAGTCCTTTCTACAAATACTCTGGATGAGTCATTTAATAAAATAGTCGATGAAATATGCACAGCTACTGATTTTCCGATGGCCGGGATAGGTATTTATGATGAAACACGCCGTGTGATAAGTTTGAGGGGACTAAGAAACAATCTTTCTCAGCCGGATCGTCCTGTAATAGAGATACCGGTCGATAATACACCTGCCGGCGTTGTCGTACAAACGGGTAAACCGCTGATTGAGAGACATTTGCTCGGGAAATCAAAGTACCAGACGGCAGGATTACGGCGTAATCAAGTACAGACATTTGTCGGTTATCCATTGAAAGCAGGCCGCAGGATTGTAGGATGCCTGAGTCTTTTGCACACTGAAGATATTGACATCAGCAAGCATACTGCGCAGTGGATAGAAAGCCTGGCAAATTATGTTGCCGTACTGATCGATCGAAAACATGCGGAGGAAGAGCTTCGCTTATCACGCGAGCAGCTGCGTGAGTTTTCGAAACATTCACAATCGGCAATTGAAAAAGAACGCAGGCGGATTGCCCGGGAGATTCACGATGAATTAGGACAGCAGCTTTCGCTTCTGCAGCTGGAATTGATCTTGATCCGGAACAAATTGCCGAAAGCTGAGAAGAGTGTGCGGCGTAAAACGAAATCGATGATTAAAGTGATCGATTCTTCCATACAATCGGTTCAAAGAATTTCCGCCGATCTCCGGCCGGCTTTGCTGGATGATCTCGGGCTAGGCGCTGCTGTTGAATGGGCGGCCAAGGAATTCCAAAAAAGAACAAATATAAAATGTAAAATCTTAATCGATCCTCCCGATCTCAAACTTGACCAGGAACGTTCAACGGCGTTATTCCGGATTCTCCAGGAAGCTTTAACGAATATACTGCGTCATGCCAAAGCAACCAGAGTACAGGTGCAGCTGACGATGCATGATAAAACCGTTGAGTTAAGCATTGTGGATAATGGAATCGGTATTTCTCCTTTGAAAGTTGTAGATTTTAAATCCATAGGCCTTACAGGCATGCGTGAGCGTGTGTACCCATGGGGTGGAAATGTGAGTATTATCGGCGTTCCGCATAAACGAACTGAAGTTAAAGTTAAAATTCCGACGGCAATATGAAACAATCCTCAAAAATTCGAATATTTCTTGCAGATGATCATATAATGTTTCGAGATGGTGTTAAACAGGTGCTGTCCGGTGCGCCGGGATTCGCGGTTGTTGATGAAGCGAGCACAACATCGGAGGTCCTTGACAAAGTACAAAAATCAAAATATGATGTTGCGGTCCTGGATATTTCTATGCCTGGAAGAAGCGGAATCGATGTCTTAAAGCAAATCAAGAAAATAGATCCTCATCTTAAGATCCTGATTCTTAGTATGTATCCTGAAGATCAATATGCGTCCCGTGCAATTAAGGCCGGAGCGGACGGTTACCTGACTAAGAATAAAGCGTCGTTTGAATTAATTGAAGCCATCAGGAGGATCGCATCCGGAAGAAAATATATAAGCTCTGATGTCGCCGAACAATTGGCAGTCGATTTAGCAAAAGATATCGATATGCCGCTGCATCAGAAACTTTCCGACCGTGAATATCAAGTTATGTGCATGATCGGTTCCGGCAAGACCGTAAAACAAATCGCAGAGGAGCTTGCACTTAGCATCAGCTCTGTGAGCACTTTGCGTGTACGCATTCTGAAAAAATTTTCCATGAAAACGAATGCGGAAATTACACATTATGCCGTTAAGCATAATCTTGTAGACTAATCACATTCATCTCTTTACTTAAAACCGTTTATCCTGCTGCGGCATTTTCCCATTCTATCAATTTCATATTGATACGGAATTCATTTAGCCGATCCTTCTTTAACTATATTCTAATGCCCTTCTAAGGTACAAACCTCATTTTTTCTCCTGATTATCCAGATGTTAATCTCTTTTGTAGTTCAAATTATGACAAATACAGATATTTAGAACTACACAAAGAAAATATTTGCAACGACATACAAAGACAAACAGATATTGTATGTTCAAAGTGACATTCAACACAGAGAAAGTAATGCAGCAAAGGAAATCAAAAATGAGCCTATTTATCGCCGATGACAATGTTGCTTTTAGAACACGACTATCTTCAATCCTTTCAAATATCGAGGGCATTAATATTGTCGGGATGGCAGGAAATGCACACAATACGGCCAAGGCCATCAAGCGATTACAGCCCGATATGGTCATCCTTGATCTCCATATGATCGGCGGCAGTGGATTCGATGTTTTGCGTACTATCAAAGCATTGAGACCGAATCCTGCGATCATTATGCTAACCATAGGTTCAAAGAGCGAATACAAGGCATTGTCTTATCTGGACGGAGTGGATTATTTTTTGGAAAAATCAAAAGATATGAAGGAAATGATAGAGCTGCTCGAGAACTCTGTTACAGAAACCGGTAACAGTCCTTTAAAAACAAAAGTGAGGATGCATAAACGTGTTAATTAGGAATAACCAATTAAGAATCCAATATGAGACAGACTGAAATTATACCAAGCAAAAATGAATAATTAAAGGAGGATAAATAATGATAAACAGAATGGAATCAATAAATAAAAATATGGATTTCGAACAAACAGCTCTACCGCTTATGAATACTCTCTACAATTATGCGCTGAGTCTGACAAGGAATCAGGAAAATGCAAAGGACCTTTTGCAGGAAACCTATCTTAAAGCATTTCGTTTTTGGGATACTTACGAGAAAGGGACAAATGTCAAAGCATGGTTATATCAAATTATGAAGAACTCACATATTAACGTAAACAGGAAATTATTTAGAGAACCCAGGAAAATTGAATATGATGAAAATCAGTTTTATGGAGGAATAAATCAATCCGGATTGATAGACGCGCACCTTAATGGAAAATCAGGCGATCAGATATTCGGCGATGAGATATCGCAATCGATCGCGTCGCTGCCGAAAATTTATCAGGCGATCGTTCTTCTCAGCGATTACGAAGATTTCAGCTACGAAGAAGTGGCGCAAATCGTTAATTGTCCGGTCGGTACTGTGCGTTCACGATTACACAGAGGCCGGAAGCAGCTGCAAAGAAAACTCGCTGACTATGCCGAATATAACGGTTATATATTGAAGCGTGATTGATGCTTTCAGATGCCGCAAAAATATAAAGAACGGAAATAAACAGCGCTTGCGGTTCGTGTAATTTATTATATAAATATCATAAAGTTATCTGAAATCCATCATCTTCGTTTATCTTGCACGAGGATGATGGACTTTTTTTAGCTGTCTTTAATAATTATACAAATGAATCTGATTAATCATACATTAAAACTTGGTAAACGTAATTTAATTATTTTATCCACCCTTAATGTCTTAGTTATTGGTTTTATAGATTACATTACGGGAGTGGAATTATCGGTATCTATATTTTACATACTTCCTATTGCCCTTTGTACCTGGTTTGTTCATAAGCGTGCGGGTATTGCGTTGGCTTTCATAAGCTCGATAATCTGGTTGCTTGCAGATATTCTCAGCTCTCATTTATATAGTCATCCTGTTATCCCGGTTTGGAACACTATGGTTATGTTCGGATCTTTCTATATTATTGTATGGGCACTTTCATCTTTTAAAAGAGTCGTTGATATAGAAAATGCCCGCGCAATAGAAATCCAGCAGGCTATGCTGCCGAAATATATTCCTAAATTGCCGGGTTACGATATTGCGGTAGCATGGCGGCCAGCCAATCATATCGGCGGTGATTATTATGATATTATCGCTCTTACAGAGAATACTATAGGATTATGTGTAGGTGATGTGACCGGACATGGGATGCCTGCAGCTTTGCTTATGTCAAATCTTCAAGCCGCATTTCGCATTCTGGCGATGAACACACATTCTCCTCATGAAGTCTGTGGTCAACTGAATAAATTTATTGTAAATAATGTGTTATCAGAAAATTTCATAAGTTTTTTTTATGGTATTATAGATGCGGAAAATAAAATTATTCACTATTCGAACGCAGGTCATCCACCGCCGATTGTTCTTCGGTCTAATGGCGATATACGTCGACTTTCTACCGATGGCATGCTCTTCGGAGTTACTGACAATTATACCAGCAAACAAGCTGCTCTGCAGTTAAAAAAGAGAGATGTTATTCTGTTGTATACGGACGGTATAATTGAGGCGCGAAATCAACAAGGTGAATACTTTGGCGAGGAAGGTTTGATTAATGCAAGTAAACCGCATATTCATGAAACTGCGAATGATATATGCGAGAGCATCATCAGTTCTCTTACGCTTTATAGTAGTAATATTGATCATGACGATACTACATTGCTTGTTATTGTGGTAGATTAAAACAAAATGATTAATCCTTGCAGGAATGGATCAAGTTCTAAATATCTTTTTTGAAACTTTAATTATATAACGGGTTGAGCGGAAGATATGAATAGAATAATAATCTTAAAACTTGCCGTAATAGTTCTGTTATCTTTTAATAGAACAATAGCAGGTCCGCCTTTTTTAACGGATGATCCGCAGCCCGTAGATTATCTGCATTGGGAGTTTTATATAGCGTCGGCTCAGGAATATGCAGCGGCCGGGGTAGATGCAACATCACCGCACATAGAGGTTAATTATGGCGTTGTTCCCGATGTCCAGCTTCATATTGTAGCACCTTTAAGATTTATCAGGACAAATGAGAGCAGTGTGTATGGTTATTCTGATACCGAGATAGGAATCAAATACAGGTTCCTGAATGAATCGGAGAACGCCCCGCAAATCGGAGTTTTTCCCATGATCGAACTCCCGACCGGTAAGGAAGGGCCGCTGGGGAACGGCACTATTCAGGTATTCTTACCGATATGGTTTCAGAAAAGCTGGGGAAAAGTCACTGCATATGGGGGCGGAGGTTACTGGTATAATCCCGGCAGTGATGAGCAAAATTCGGTATTTACAGGTTGGGAAATTCAATATGATATTTCAGAAACAGTTACGATTGGCGGAGAAGTATATTTTCAAACAGCAGATAGTCGCGGTGCCGGGAATAAGAGAGGTTTTAACATCGGTGGAATTATCAATATTGATAATTATAATCATATACTATTTTCGCTGGGTCCCAGGATGTCTGATGTAGAATCGACCCTGGCATATATTGGGTATCAATTAACGATTTAGGACGATCCCGGCTGCTAATAACACTCGTATAGCAAAAAACCAGTCTTTTTTCAGTCTCTTTTTTTAATTCTTCATTCCTAACAAAGGTTCTTGATGTGGAACTTTTCGAATAATTTTAGAGTTTTAGTGCTTAATAAGACTAAATTATCTGATTTATTCTATGAGTTTTATATTTAGCCGTCAATGTGAATATGCACTACAGGCAGCGAGTTATTTAGCGCTTCAGCCGCAAGGGAAACTGATATCCATTAGGGAACTGACCAAGCGATTGAAAATACCATATCATTTTCTGGGGAAAATACTTCAAGAATTGGCGCAAAAACGAATTCTAATTTCTCAAAAAGGGCGCAATGGCGGATTTGCATTGGCAGCATCGCCGGCAAAAATTACTCTCTATAAAATCATAGAGGCAATTGATGGCACAGAATTTAAACACCGGTGTGCTATGGGATTTTCTGAGTGTTCAAGCACAAGTCCTTGCGCGTTACATGAGCAGTGGGAAAAGTCACGAAATGAAATTATAGAATTGCTTGCAGGTAATAATATTGCAGCCATGGCAAGAGTAATAAGAAAAACAGAATTCACAAACCCTGCTTGATAACGAAAAGGGAAAATACAATCCCGGATATCTGTTCGAAGAATATTTCAAAATGCTGTTTATCCGATAAAACTATAGGAGGTTTATGTCCGGGCCATTGCATAAATTCTTTACAGAAGATCATCGAAGACTGGAGGGTATTTTGAAAATTACAGATATTCGAGCAAATGAGTTCGATATGGATGCATATGGCCGATTTCGCAAGGGGCTGCTGAAACATATTAAGATGGAGGAGACAATCCTGTTTCCGGCACTTGAGAAATACAAACGCGGCGTGTTTACTGAACGAATCGAAAAACTGCGTTTGGAACATGGCGCCCTTACCGCGCTTCTTGTGCCGCCGCTGTCTTCTTTAATTTTAAAAGCACTTCGATTCATCCTTTCAAACCACAATATGCTGGAGGAGGAGCCGGAAGGTCTCTACGATCTGTGTGACGAATTTGTTCAAAATCCTGAAACAGTGTTGAATAAATTAGAACAAACTTCGGATGTCCCCGTTCTGGCACACAAAACCGAGCTCTTCATTCTTGATGCAACACGGCGTGCTCTCAAAAGGGCAGGGTATGACTACGATAACTTTGAAACTCATTAAGCACGATATTGTATCTCCGATAAAGTTCGGCCATGCCGCGTTACTCTTTATAATGGCCGCAATCACCCGTATCGTATTCTTTTATTTTTCAAACTTAATTAAATTCCTTCATACTCTACTGGATCGTGAAGGCAATAAAAAATTTATTTTACTTCAGAGAGATTAGCAATATGAAAGGTTCAGAACTTATCGTCGCAAGCCTGGAAAACGAAGGAGTAGAATACATATTCGGACTTCCCGGAGAAGAAAACATGCATGTGCTGGATGCGCTTCTTGGCTCCTCCATCCGATTCGTGATGACCCGGCATGAGCAAGGTGCCGCGTTCATGGCCAATATTTACGGCCGGCTTACAGGGAAAGCCGGTGTGTGTTTGTCTACACTCGGCCCGGGTGCTACAAATCTCATTACGGGTATCGCAGAAGCCAATATGGATCGCGCGCCGCTGGTTGCGTTAACAGGCCAGGTCGGACTGAATAGCATGCATAAGGAATCGCACCAGTACCTGGACATTGTTTCTCTGTTCCGGACAATAACAAAATGGAATACAAGCCTGCGCATTCCGGACATGATACCTGAAACAATTCGTAAGGCGTTTAAGCTAGCTCAAACTGAGAAAACCGGCGCCACCCATATTGAAATCCCCGAAGATATCGCAAAGCTTAATGCAAACGAAGCTCCCTTATTGGTACAGTTTCCGCATCCTGGGCAGGCCTCTCCGGAGCAGATTGAACGTGCCGCCCGGGTCATCTCGGGGGCCGTTTCACCTGTCGTTCTTGCAGGTAACGGTGCAATCCGCGGGCGGGCATCCGAATCTCTGAAGACTTTTGCAGAAAAGTTGAATATTCCTATAGTCACAACATTTATGGGTAAAGGTTTAATTTCGGATAATCATCCGCTTTCGCTCGGTGCAATTGGGCTTCAAGCGCATGATTATGTGAACTTTGGACTTGATCAAGCGGATGTGGTAATTGCAGTTGGGTACGATCTGGTTGAATACTCGCCGCGCTTGTGGAACCCCCTGCGTGATAAAAAGATCATTCATATGGATATGTCGCCGGCGGAGGTCGATGCGTTCTATATCGTTTCAGTTGGAGTTGTCGGTGATATTTCTTCATCGCTGGACAATTTGGCCGCGACAGGGTCGCCGCGGCAATCGCATCATTCATCCAAGATGCATCAATTGCTCTTAGATGAAATAGAGCAGTACCGGGACGACACGACGGTGCCGCTCAAGCCGCAAAAAATTATTTCCGATTTGCGTTCGGTTCTCGGTGAAGATGATATAGTCATTTCTGATGTTGGCGCACACAAGATTTGGCTGGCCCGCATGTATCCCTGTTATCAACCCAATACCTGTTTAATCTCAAATGGATTTTCCTCGATGGGTATTGCTGTGCCCGGGGCGGTGGCTGCGAAGTTGATTTATCCCAATCGGCGAATTGTCGCCGTTACCGGCGACGGCGGATTCTTAATGAATTCACAGGAACTGGAGACAGCAGCGCGGGTGGGTACTTCTTTCGTTGTACTGATTCTGAATGATAAAACGTATGGACTGATCAAATGGAAACAAATCGATAATTTTGGCCGTTCCGCCTTCGTTGATTTCAAGAATCCGGATTTTGTTCGTTATGCTGAAAGTTTTGGCGCTAAAGGGTATCGCATCGAAACGGCTTCTGACCTCGTTCCAACGCTTAAAGCGGCATTGAATGAAAATACATTAACCGTTATAGATTGCCCCGTAGATTTTACCGAGAATTTAAAATTAACGGAAAGATTAGGCAAATTAGTTGGACCGACATGAGATAGCGAATCATGAAAAGTTTTCGGATTGCGTTTACATTTGTAATTGTCTTCGGATTTCTCGTCCTGGACTGGGCCGGTTTGCGAATTTATCTGGAGAAGCCGCCGGTTTCGGATTCAGTCATAACTCAAATATATAATCCGGGATTAGTACAAGCTCAAAAGGTTAACGTGCAATTTGAAGTAATCCAAATTTAAATTGAGCGATGTTTGTTTGACTTTTATTTAAAAAAAGATATATTTCTAATAGATACTTTTGTTCTTCAACATACTCTAACTCTTATCAAGAACGGCTGAGGGAATAGGCCCTGTGACGCCGTAGCAACCGGTACCGATGTAACGGGATGTCAGGTGCTAATTCCTACTCTGCCTTCAGCAGAGAAAGATGAGTGGAAGACGGATACGTAGACCCTGTAACCTCTTCTGTTCATCAGTCGAGGTTTTTTATTTTATACAACCATAACTTAAAGGGTATTAATCGTATGCGTCTTCAAACTCTTGCAGTCCATTCAGGTGTCGATAAAGACACTGCCTACAACAGCGTTATAACGCCGATTTATCAGACTTCGACCTTTCGTTTTGAAGATGTCGGAAAGACAAAAGGTTACGATTACACACGCACCGCTAATCCGACACGCAAAGCGCTTGAAGAAAACATTGCATCACTGGAAGGAGGGGCAGGCGCAAAGGCGGTTGCAACAGGAATGGCAGCGTCATTGACCGCGCTTCATTTGCTTAAAGCAGGCGATCATTTAGTGGTAACCAACGATTGTTACGGCGGGACGGAAAGGCTTTTACGTACGTATCGCCGAATTATTCAAATATGATCTGACTTATGTGAATATGTCGGATTTGAACGCTGTCCGCGCCGCAATCCGTCCAAACACAAAAGGGATATGGATTGAGACTCCCAGCAATCCGCTTCTTAATATTGTCGATATAAAAGCATTAGCGGACATTGCACATGAATGCGGTGCTCTTGCTTTTGCAGACAACACGTTTCTTTCGCCTTACAATCAAAGGCCGTTTGAACTAGGTGTCGATATTATCATTCATTCTACGACAAAATATTTGAACGGGCACAGCGATGTAGTCGGCGGTGCAATTGTGGCAAAAACGCAGGAGCATGCAGATCGTTTGCAATATCTTGTTAATACGCTTGGCCTCGGTGCTTCGCCGTTTGACTGCTGGCTGGTTTTGCGCGGTATTAAAACTCTTATTCCGCGCATGAAAATACATGAAGAAAATGCAAATTCTATTGCCGAGTTTTTAAGCCGGCATAAGTTTGTGAAGAAAGTCTTTTATCCGGGACTGCCGTCGCATCCCGGACATGAATTAGCAAAGCGCCAGCAGCGTGGTTTTGGCGGTATGGTGTCTTTTGAAATACAAGGAGGATTACAAAAAGCTAATGCAGTAATCCGCTCAACAAAAATCTTTGCCCTCGCAGAGTCGCTTGGCGGCATCGAATCGCTTATATGCCATCCGCAAACCATGACACACGCTTCAATGAATCCGGATTTGAGGGAAAAAGCAGGCATCAACGAACGCGTTATTCGTTTATCCGTCGGTATTGAAGATGTAAACGATTTGATCGAAGATCTCGATCAAGCACTTAACATCATAGTTTAGAAATTGATTAGCATTAATATTAAAAGAAGGCTAATAGGAAGAATGGCTGCGGCTTTTTGTAAACATATACGTAAGCCGTCTTATGTCTGTGCTGTTGAATGATCCGTCTTTTGAAGTGCCGCTAACTTTTTGAATAAGTCGGTTTCTTCTTTGCTGAGATGATCGGGTAATTGTATTACAACAGTGACGTACATATTTCCAAACTCATTCTTCGCGCCATACACCGGCATTCCGAGACCCAGAAGTCTTAGGACTTTGCCGTTAGGTGTTTCTTTCGGAATATCCACATTGACAGTATTCTTCATCGTTTTAATCCGAGCTTTGCCGCCGAGTACTGCTGTATATAATTCAACCGGCCTGTCACAGTAAAGATCATTTCCCCTCCGTTGAAATTCTGCATGAGGAGCAATTCTGATTGTGATGTACAGATCACCATTAGTACCGCCGTTCGATCCACGGCCTCCCTTGCCTGCTACTCTCAGTACTTGCCCGTCCGTAATGCCGGGCTTTATCAATATTTTAATTGTTTGATCGTGGATCTTTAGAAGCCGTTCTGATCCATGGTATGCTTCTTCGAGCGTCAGTGTTGTTTCAGCTTCATAGTCTTCTCCTTTTCTCGCCCTGTTTCTTTTCCCGCTCCTCGTTCCGGTATGTTGTCCAAAAATAGATGCAAAGATGTCTCCGGCGTCTTCCCCACCGAACATTGCATTGAACTCTTCTTGACTCATAGTGCGTTCTTGCCCGCCATGACCGCTTGTATATTTAGACCAATCGAATCCTCCCGGCTGCTGTCCGGATTCTTCATAACGTTTCCAATCTGCTCCAAACTGATCATACTTATTCCGTTTCACAGGGTCGCTTAAAATTTCATTTGCCTCGTTGACATCCTTAAATTTTTCCTCAGCGGCTTTATCCCCCTTGGTCTTGTCAGGATGATATTTATTGGCAAGCTTTCGATATGCCTTCTTGATTTCGTCTTGAGTAGCCGTCTTTTCGACACCTAACGCTTTATAGTAATCTTTGTATGTCATTATCTTGCAGTCCTATCTTGGATTTTTCTTATTGATATAATTGCAGCGTTCGCAAGGCTCTCTTTGTCGTAAATGTCAAAATGAGTTATTCGGCAATACGTACCTGAGCCGGACGCAGTAATTCTTTTTTCCAGAAATATCCGCGGCGCAGGTCATCGATGATAGTTCCTTGCTCGACCCCTTTGCGTTTTATGACTGCCACAGCATCATGTATCTCCGGATCGAACTTCTTGCCTACACTTTCGATCGGGCGAACGTCTTCTTTCTCCAGCAATGCAAGAAGTTTTTGATAAATCATTTTTACGCCGCCGGCAAGCGGCCGTTCATTCTCGCTTGTCCACTTTAAGGCTTTCTCCAAATCGTCGATGATGTCTATAAGTGAAAGTAATATTTTGCGGATGGCTTCTCCGGCGAACTTATTGCCGTCTTGTTCAATGCGGCGGCGATAATTCTTAAAATCAGCCAACGTACGCAGATGCCGGTCACGCTCGGCATTCAGTTTTTCGTTCAATTTCTCAATTTCTGCCGCCCAATCAGCCGGCGGCAGCAGGTTATGATCATTTGGATTAATCTGTATTTCCATGGTATGCCTTTGTTCTCTATAAGTAAAGAAAAAATGTCAACTTATAGTTCCATTTTCAATTACAGTAATATTTTTAAGAATAGCTAAATACTCTACAAAGGCATAGTATTGGAAGTATGTTAGTAGACGAAATGGCAGTTGGCGATGATCTATCTGCAAATGAGTGCGTGTTCACAAGAGCTCCTACATTGCAACGAACGTACCACGAATTTCTGCGCGTAATGAGTGATGCCCGACCTGATATATCCGCAGCGCATCTATAATTCGTTCTGGCCTGTTTTTCAAGATTGCGGCCGTATTTCTGAGGTATTCCTTGCTGTGTAACGACTGCCGCTGTATAATACTGGACGGCTTGCACTTATTTATTTCCTGCAAATAGTTTTAGAATACGATGACCTGAAGGGTTCTCTATCTCCACACAGCACACAGGTCTTTGCTCGTTTCTTGCTTCCCAAGTATCACATATTATTTATCACGTTGCGTAGTTTGGCTTGGACTTGTTCTGCAATATCTTTTAACGCCGGATTTTCAACTACTTGCATTGATTGCATAGGATCGATAGCCGCGACTTCTACTTTTCCATCAGGTAACTCTTGCATAATAACGTTGCACGGCAACAACATGCCGATTTTGTTTTCCGCTTGTAATGCCTCATAATGCAAATGGTGGGTTGCAAGCACCCAGGATTCTGTATTTCTGGAAATTGACATTCAGTTTATTCTTAAGAGTTTCCTTGACATCAATTTCCGTCAAGATACCGAAACCCTCTTTTTTTAATTCATCGGTTATCTTTGTCCGGACTTCTTCAAACGAGTTTTCTGTTATTTTGCTAAAATAGTATCTCATAGGTTATGCCTTTCAATTTCTATGGTTTATCTCTGCAATCTAAAGTTCATGACTCGATGATGACCCAGCCTATTGCGATACCAAGACCGAGTGCAAAGAAGGTATGAGTTCACATCCAACTTCGTTCAGCCATCCATCCGCTTCCATTCATTCCGCCATTCATCATTGCTGCGGTCATTGCCCCGCCGCCAAAGAGCAGGAAAAGCAGGACGACAACAACAAACGCGATGACGAGTGGTGTATTGTATGTTGATTTCAATAGAGTACTATCCGTCTGAACTGTATCGAATATATCAGGATTCAAACTACTGAGAGATACAAGGGAAGACAATGGTTCAAAAGGATGAAAAAGGGATTAATTCTTTGCAAGTTAGATAAGTCTTCTGCTTCGATAGAATCACGCGATGGTGATGGACGGCCGCAATTTATGGGTATGATGGGTCATCCACTTGCAGACAGTTATCTCTCTGCAAGTGCTGAGCGAGTAGAGATTATTAGAGGACCTGCATCTGTTTTGTATGGTTCGAACGCGATGGGAGGTGTGATAAACATCATAACACATTCTTCTCAACGTCCGGGTGTATCCGGAGATTTGGCCCTTTTATACGGTTCGTTTAATTCAAAGCACATAAACGGTAATTTCGGATATAATATAGATGGATGGAATACGGTCGCATCATTCACGCATGAACATACAGATGGGCACCGTCCACAGTCAGAATTTAACGCAAACAGCGGATACATCAAAGCTGCTAATGTTGTTAATGATCAATTTATGTTTTCGATTGATGGTAGCCTGACCGGATTTACTTCGTATGACCCGGGCCCTATTACAGCTCCAAAAACAAAAGACAATTACGTAGATATACAACGCGGTTATGCGGGCGTCTCAATTGATAATGATCATGGTATATCTAAAGGTTCAGCCCGATTCGTGTATAATTTTGGGCATCACAAAGTATTCGATGGGAGCGATTGGGTGTCGGACGATTTTAATGCAGTATTTTCGATTTACCAGACATTGAAACTTACCACTGATAATGCAATTACAGTAGGCGCTGATTTCAATAAGTTTGGTGGAAAAGGAAAGAACAAAACTTTAGATTATGGTGAACCTTCATTATATGAATATGGGATTTATACAAATATTCAACATAGGTTCTTCGACAGGTTAACACTCAATGGCGGAGTTCGATACAGCTATAATGAACTCTTCGGCGATGAGATTATACCTCAGTTTGGAATTTCTTATAGTATAAGCAACGAGACAACCGTTCGTGTGTCTGCTTCGAAAGGTTATCGCAGCCCGACGATTCGTGAATTATATTTATTCCCGGCTCCAACGCTGACTCTTCAGCCGGAACGATTATGGGACTATGAGTTCGGTTTTATACAGAAAGTCAGCGATAAGTTCTATGGCGAATTGACATTATTCCAGTCTGAGGGGCAAAACATTATTCTCTCATCGGGGCGTTATCCTAATATGAAACTTTCAAATTCAGGTGCATTTATTCATCGCGGTGTCGAATTGGCAGGGACATATTTGCCTCCTGTACATAATTTAATAATGCAGGGAAATTACAGCTTTATTGATGCTGGAAAAGAAACTCGCTCCGTTCCTAAACATAAAATATTTTGTAGTGTCCAATATTCATATAAAAGATTTAATGCGGCTGTATCAGCTCAACATATAGAAATAATATACGGCAGTGATAATAGTAAAGATATTATGCCGAATTATACATTAGTTAATATCAAAGTAAACGCTGATGTATTGCCGGCAGTATCAGTATCTCTCGGCGTAGAAAATATACTCGATGAAACTTACTTTACAATGCTTGGATATCCTATGCCCGGGACTATATTGACTGGTAGTTTGCAGGTGTCGCTATAATATTGAATTAAAGAGTATTTAATAGACACTATTGAAAGGATTAATTTTTCTGCAAAGTAAATCAATGCTTAAACCGCATGATATTGCTTATTGTGCGGTCTTCGGTGCGGCTGCGATGCTGCTGCCGGTGATTTTTCATGTTTTTCATCTCGGATCGGTGTTCATGCCGATGTATTTACCGCTGGTGACACTCGCATTTTTTGTCGGTCCGATTCCGGCGACACTGACCGCGTTTCTGTTGCCGCTGCTTTCCGGCGCGATGACCGGCATGCCGCCGTTTTACCCTCCGATAGCATTTATTATGAGCATTGAACTCGCGACAATGTGCGGGATTATCGCTTTGGTACGGATGGCACTGCCGAAAATTAATGAACTGATCATTCTCATTCCGGTTCTTTTTTTAGGGCGGTGCATTGGGATCGGATTGATTTATCTGATGGCGGTATTCATGAAATTGCCTGCTGACGTTTGTTGTCGGGAGCATCACTTCTCAGTGGATGGCCGGGGATCATTTTAATGATTGTAGCCATTCCGGCAATTATTCGAATTTCTCGTTTGGTGGGCCATTCAAATATGCAAACAGGAGTATCAATGATGTGAGATTGTTGTAAACAAACAACTGCTGAATATTTTAATTCTATCGCTTCAAAATGGGATTCATGGGAAGATCTGGAATCTCTTAAAGTTCAATTCGATAGTGGACTCAAGCGATTCGGCCTCCGCCCCGATGAGCATGTGCTCGATGTCGGCTGCGGCACGGGAATCTGACCGCCGCAATTCTCCGTCAATTATCGCAAGCAGGCAGAATCACTGCTGTCGATATTTCCGACCGGATGATCGAGATTGCACAAACGAAAGTAAAGGATTCACGTGTTCAGTGGATATGTGATTCGGTCGAACACATTGACTACTTTCGAAAATGTATTTGACAGAGTGATCTGTTATTCGGTTTGGCCGCACTTGATGAATTCTGGAATGGTGGCACGATTGATTCAGAGTATGCTCAAACCCGGCGGTAAGCTCCATATCTGGCACCTGAAATCACGCGAAGCGATAAACAAGACTCACGCAGGAGCGTCCGAAGCCATAAGCAATCATATGCTGGCGCCGGCGTCTCAAACCGCAGCGTTGCTTGAACAATCCGGCTTTATCATCGAAGAAACGCTGGACGACGATTCGGGATATCTGGTATCCGCTCGGAAGGTTTGATCATGAAAGATGTTTTTGCATTCTGGGGATGTGGAAAAGGTCCACTGAAATCTTTGCATGCACATATTCGAATTCTTTCAGGAATTCTGCTTGGCAGTGGTTGTTTACTGATTCCGTTGCAATCTATAACCGGTATCGTCTTCATGGCCGTTACCGCGATCTGCTGGTGCATTCTGGCAGCAATGCCGGTAAAAATGCTTCTTCGGTGCGCCATTGCATCGCTCATTCTTTTCTTTCCGTTTTTTCTATTGGCTCCCTGGATGACGGTCGGTTCGTCTACGATGGCACCAATGGCCGATCGCTTTGCGCAGGCAGGGGCTATTGCGCTTCGCAGCACCTGTGTTCTTTTTATTGCCGCATCGACGATTGCAGCTCTTGCCATTCAGGACGTGCATCGCGGGCTCGCAGGCATTCCGATTCCCCGGACATTTGTTATGCTGATCGTTCAGCTTATCAATCAAACCATGCTGCTGACGGAAGAAACGTTTCGTATTATTGGTGTACTTAGATTACGGGGGGCATCAGGAGTGCGAGGTATCAGGGTGCTGTTTTCTTTTCCGATCGTGTGGATGGTGAGAATGCTGTTTCGCGCAGAACGAACCGCAGCGGCAATGACGGTTCGAGGGTACGGAATCGAGGCCGTAACGGCAGGGGAGAACGTCAAATTAACAATTGCCGATATGCTGACGATCATCTGCGCATCTGCTGTTCTCGCTGACGTCTGTTCTCATGCGTTTAAGGATAATTACATGAATCCCGTACTTGAATTTAAATCCGTCACCATCCGGTATTCCGGAAACTCCAGGAACACTATCAGTGATGTTTCTTTCATGTCCATCCCGACGAAAGAGTGGCGCTATTCGGTCTTAACGGATCGGGGAAAACAACGTTACTGCTTGCTGCAGTCGGGTTGGTGCCTTTCACCGGATCTATTTTCATCGATGGGATTCCTGTTGAGAAAAAGAACCTTCAGAAAGCACGTGACAAGACAGGATTCCTGTTCAATATTCCCGAAGATCAAATTCTGTTTCCGCGTGTGCTTGATGATGTTGCGTACGGCTTGATTCGGAAAGGAACGTCATCGAAAGAAGCGCATGAAAAAGCCATGTCTGCGCTTGCAGCATTGGGCGTATCCGGATATTGCAGAGTCTTCACCGTTTCAACTATCCCATGGTCAGCGCCAGCGAATTGCGCTGGCCGGTGCTTTGGTTACCAATCCATCGGTGATGCTGCTTGATGAGCCGTCATCAGCGCTTGATCCGCCGGGTAAATTGTCGCTGACTAATTTGCTGCGCTCTGTCGCGTCCTCAATCGTTATAGCTACTCATGACGTAGAATTTGCATCTCGCACATGCAGCCGCTTTCTGGTCTTATGCGAAAATGAGCTTCGCGAATTTCATGATTGCAGAGATGCAGAACAATGTCTGCTTGGTAATTTCACCGTGAGATCACTAAGCAAGATTCCTCGTTAGGATTGCAAACGCTGCGCCGGAATATGAAAAGATTCGCGGTTAATAGATAACCTGAGAACCAAAGTATTAACCAACCATTTTAGGCGTTTCTTGACAATCGCATGAATATATAATATTTTATTGCCGATATGAAAAGCATTGTTAACATTTCTATTCAGAAAGTGGCAACATACTTACCGCTTTTCATGCTTGTGTTGTTGCTTTCAAGCATCGTTGTCGTATCTTTTCACGATCATAACAGTAATGAAGATTCCGATAATTGTACAGCTTGCAGATTACAGCAAAACTTTTCTTCTCTCGGGATTGAGCCAACAACCCACGGTGTTATTCTTCATAAATCGCTTTCAGAAACTATCCCCATTCTCAATGAGCAAGCGACTGACCCGTCTCAGAGAATCGTTTGTTCATTCTCACGCTCCTCCTCAATTCTGTTAATCTCTTAATAAAGAATTATACTGATTTCCTGCATCGCTTTTAGAAGCGACACGATTCGGTTTATTTGATATTATACCATGTGCGATCATATTCTTGTTATTGCCCATAGTGTTAATACATTAATTTTGAGGAGCTATTATGAAAATGAAGAAAACAAGCATCTCAGTATTGCTTTTATTATTTCTATGGCCGGGCATATCGCTTCGGCCACAATCAAAAGAAGGATCTGCTTTCGATCAATCAAAATTCGTTCCTGATATCGCTTTTATTCTAGATGTCTCCGGTGTTGCACGGGACATGTTGAATGAAAAATATTACTCGCTTACTATTCCGGGTTTCAGCTATCCATTTCTGAACGAGATGGGTTCTTCCGGCTTGAATGCGCACCGCGGAATAAATTTCAATTATGGTGAGATGTCGTTGTATTCCGTCGTCGATCCGTATTTCGATCTCTTTGCGGTCATCGGCC
This sequence comes from uncultured Bacteroidota bacterium, assembly GCA_963770945.1. Classification (GTDB taxonomy): domain Bacteria; phylum Bacteroidota; class Ignavibacteria; order UBA10030; family UBA10030; genus Fen-1298. The sequence continues at coordinate 139,590 of CAVYRP010000002.1, forward strand.
TTTCGCCGGATGGCGCCGGACTGGAAGAAGCGTATTTTACAACACGAAAATTACCGTATGGTTTTCAGGTGAAGGCGGGAAAATTTCTTGCAAGCTTCGGCAGGGTAAATGAGCAGCATGAACATTTTTGGGACTTTGCAAACCGGCCGCTCGTTTCAACAGCATTATTCGGCGATGAAGGACTGAATGAAATCGGAGCCCAAGCAACATGGGTTGCACCGACGCCATTCTTTCTTGTGTTCGGTGCAGAAGTTATTGAACGGTGACAATGAACAAAGTTTCGGCACTTCGGGTATCAGCGATGCTGGAGGCAGCGTTTCCATCGATGCCGTGCAGGGACCGAATCTTTACATAGGATTTATCCGCTCGTCATTCGATATTGGAGATGCATCGATTTTATTCGGCATATCCAATGCAATGGGAACAACAAGAATCGATCAGGGTTTTTCCTCTTCAGAAATCACGGGAGAAGCCGTCAACGCAAATACGGATATTATCGGAGGTGATTTGACTGTTAAATATTCTCTTGACGCTATCCGTTATCTTTCCTTCCAGAGTGAATATATGTACGCGTGCAATGAACGGAACGGATTACACGCGCGATTCATTGAATGCCGTTTCCTCGTTAAGATTAGACAAACATCATTCAGGTTTTTATACACAACTTGTCGCAAAAATCGATCTGTTATGGAGAATCGGCATGAGGTATGATCTACTGATGCAGAACGATGTTACACTCGGAGGCGTAAATCAACATATGCCGTCGAATCTTCCGCGCTATTCTGCAATGATCGAATATAGTCCGACTGAATTCTCGCGGTTGCGTCTTCAGTTCGACAGAGATGAGAGCCACTATGTACAGACTAATGGAGTCTGGTCACAACAGCCATATACACAAATTATTTTACAAGCGAATTTTACCATCGGCGCACATGGCGCTCATGCATTCTAAAGAAAATATATGTTTCATTCATTTATGGAGCTCGTATGAAATTATCAAAGATTATTGTGTTGATGCTGTTGTGTATGCAAACAGCATTCACAGGCCAGCTGCAGGTCGTAACAACTTACGGTTATATCGGCGACATCGTCGAGCGTATCGGCAAGGATCGCGTTGAAGTAATCGCCCTTGCGCGGGGAGATTATAATCCGCATATCATTATCCCTAAACCATCGTACATCGCCAAAGTACGAAGAGCCGACCTTCTCGTCATTAACGGCGGACAATTGGAAATAGGATGGCTGCCCCAAATAATCAAACAAGCAAGCAATGCAGCCGTGCAGCCAGGAGAACGAGGATTTCTCGATCTCTCTCAGTATGTACATATGATCGATGTGCCGACGAGTGTTTCCCGTGAACTCGGCGATGTGCATCCGGAAGGGAACCCGCACTTTTTCATGGATCCTGACAATATTCCAGTAATTGCAAAAGCCATAACCGATCGGTTGAGCGAACTCGATCCGGGCAACCAGGCTTTCTACGGAACGAACTATAAAGAGCTGTTCGAACTCTGGCAGCAACGCATGAAAGCGTGGGAAGAGAAATTGAAACCGTTTAAAGGAGAAAAGATCGTCGAGTATCACAAAATCTTTGATTATTTTCTGCATCGGTTTGGTTTTACAATTGTTTGTACAATTGAACCGCTTCCCGGAATTCCGCCTACCACAAAACATATTTCCGATGTCGAGAGATTGATCGAACGGGAACATGTGAAGTTCATATTTCAGGATGTATATAATCCCCAGGATGCGTCATCGTATTTAGCGAAACGGCTCAATATAAGACTTATTATTCTGCCGCATGATGTCGGAGCAGTGAAAGAAGCCGACAATGTGTTCAGCGTGTTTGATGAGATAATAAGGAGAATAGCACAATGACCGACATACTTCTTTCAGCATTTCTTCTCTCAGTCGTTTTACTAGGGATACATTCCTTTTTTGGCCTTGAGATTATTAAGAGAGGAATCATCTTTACTGACCTTGCCATCGGCCAGATGTCCGCATTAGGCGCTGCGCTTTCGATCCTTTTCTTCGACGGTCTTTACGTTTATCCGCTTTCACTTGCGTTTGCATTGCTTGCAGGCATTGCCATTGCAATCGCAGCCAAGCGGACTGTGTCGCACGAAGCATTCATCGGACTTCTTTATGCGTTTGGAATTTCAGGTGTGTTTATTATCCTTTCCAAGTCTGCGCATGGAACGGAGATGTTCGATAAGCTGATGGCATCCGATATTCTCTTTACGCCATGGTCAGATATTATCCAGACGGCAATAATTTATGCTCTACTTGGACTAGTACTTATTTTCTTGTATCCCCGCATGAAAGGGTTCTGGAAAGATGCACTCTTCTTCGTTTCGTTTGCAGCCACAGTTACAAGTTCCGTTAGATTGGCCGGAGTGCTCATCGTTTTCGCTCTCCTCGTCGCACCGGCATATACTGCAATAAGAATCAATAAAGGAAAATTGCTCCTCATTGCATGGATTATCGGAACGGGTGTAAATTTGGTTTCGATACTTGTTTCCTATAACTTAGATTTACCGACTGGATATACACTCGTATTTTTTCATGCATTGCTGGCATTAAGTGTATCGATTTTATTCCCGGCAAAGCAAAAAGCGGAAATATTCAATTGAATATCACTAAACCATTAAAAATAAATATTGGAGTAATAGTCATGAGCACATCAATGAAAATCGCAGCTGTCACTGATGATGGTATCGCCATCAGTCAACATTTCGGAAGAGCACAGTTTTATGAAGTCCTTTCGGTTGAAAATGGGGTAATAGTAAAACGGGAACGGCGTCCTAAAGCAGGACATCACACATTTGCACACGGCGATCATGATCATAGCCATGAACCTGGCGCTTCTCATGGTTTTGACCCAGCTTCGGTGAACAAACATAATCAAATGGCCGAGACGATCAAGGATTGTCAGGTTGTGTTAGCCCGCGGAATGGGAAACGGCGCATATCAGGGAATGCTTCAAAATAATATTAAACCCGTTGTAACTGACATTCGAATGATCGATGAGGCCGTTCAGGCGGTTATCAACGGCACAATTATCGACCATACTGAAAAACTGCATTAGGCAGGATATCGCTCTTTTATTCATTTTTTGAAGTGTCGAAGAAGCAGGTTGTTTTATCAAGAACCAACCCATCAAAAATTAATGAGGAATTGGTTCATTTATTTCTTTGTCGTCCGCACACCTGTTTCTTCATCCAATCTCTTTGTATCTTCTTAGTATATGGAAATTGAACAAATTCATAATATTGAAAACGAATCGGATCTGGTTCACAAAGCGCAAAAGGGAGATCAGCGCGCTTTTTCATTGCTGGTTAAGAAATATGAATCGACGGTTTACAGTTTTGCCTATAAAGTTTGTCGTAATGAAGAAAAAGCAGAAGAGACTCTTCAAGATACATTTGTAAATGTTTATCGGAAACTCGGCCAGTTCAACGGAAAAGCAAAGTTCAGTACGTGGCTCTATCAGATCGTCACAAACAACTGTCTTATGAAAAGAAGGCAGAGCAAGTTAGACAAGTCTTCTGTTTCGATAGAATCACGCGATGGTGGACAGGAAGAATCGGAACATCGAAGCGATGGGCCGCAGCTTCAGGCGCTTGTTTCTATGACACAGACGCCGCAGGATGAGGTCGTGAATAAGGAGCTCCGCGAGATTCTGGATAAAGCTATTTTAAAACTCCCGATGGAGCAGAGGATTGTTTTTGTTTTGCGTGATGTAGAAGGGCGATCATCGGAAGAAGCTGCAAAGATACTGAAGGTTTCTGTTCCGGCAGTGAAGTCCAGACTCCGCCGGGCACGCGTGTTCTTACGCGAGCAGTTACAGGAGTACATGGAAGCATGAAAACGAAAATCTATAAACAAATTACGTTGTAACGAAGTGGCAAAATATGTCTGCGAGAATCTGGACGAACAGCTGAATTCCCGAAAATGTCTTGCAATTAAAAAACATATTCAAACATGCCCTAAATGTTCCACACAGCTTAATTCACTAAAAAAGACTGTGCTTCTCTATCGTAATTGCCCCGCACCGGTACTTACTGCTGAAGATCATGAAAAACTTATGGCTGGTTTATCCTTGCTGATTAAAAAAAAGTAGTATACTGCTATACTTCTAATATCCCGCTTCAGTAAATATCCGCACCTTTCTCGCTGTCCAGTTCCGAATTATGTCTTAAATATATTTTCTTTCATTGAGGCGAATCCTTTTCATGTAATGAAGCATCCAATGTCAGGATATTAAAATTCTAATTTCGAGTAACAAATACGAAAAATATACTATGGCCCCTTCTATAAATCCTCTTGCATGTCCGCAAAACCATCGCTGTCCAATCATAAAGATGTGCCCGCTTGGCGCAATATCTCAAGATGGAAACGGCTTGCCCATTATTGACGATACCAAATGTGCTGAATGCATGGAATGTGCCAATTATTGCCCTATGAAAGCTGTACAACCTCAATAGTAAAGAAAGCCGGAGAAGCGGGGGGAGAGTGTTTATAATACTCGCAGCCGAAGGGATATTTCTGTCTTTATAAAATTTATTTTATAAGAAATAAATCTGCGATGTGTTATTGCTTTTCTTTAACAACCGGCAGCTGTTCAGTTCTCCATCGCGTTATACCGCCTTCCATGTTCCGGGCATTGTATCCATGCTTCTGCAATATTTCTGCAGCATTGGCGCTCCTATGTCCGGTGCGGCAGTAGACAATAATAAGATTTGATTTGTACTTCTGCAGTTCGCCGGCACGCCGCTCCAATTCTTGCACCGGTATAAGAAGTGCATTTGCAAGATGGCCGGTCTCACTATTAAATTCAGCAGGCGTGCGGACATCAAGCACTACTATATTAGAATCGCTTTGCAGCAATTTAAAAGCTTCCAAAGAGCTTATTAGAGCTTTTCCATTTTGTGCAAAGACATACAGAGCGCTTAGAAGAAGAACAATGCCAAGCAGTGTGATCATCGTACTTGTAGACATAGTATGTTTCCTTTAAAATTATAAACAACATAATGTATTTGTGCCACAAATATCACGAAGGCGATTTTTTGCGTTCTCCAATTGTCAAGATAAGCCCCATGCCTGCACCATAAGCTGTGCTTATCCAGGGATTGCTTGTGATCGGACAAGCGCCAGAACTGCATCCAATAAAGTAATAATACGCATAACCACCCGAAGCCCCGAGAAGAGAAAATAGTATCCGTTTTCGCCAAATCGAGCCTGCTAAGTATTTCTTTAACTGAAGAATGATTGGTTTCATTGAGCTACCGCTGCTTCTCGGATGGACGGTATCAAATCACTGTCAATAATCCTTTTCAGTTCCTTTTTCGGCAAGGCACCCATTGCCATCTTTGGATCACCATTGAGCGGAATAAAGAGCAGCGATGGAATACTTTGAATACCGAACATACCCGCGAGCTCTTGCTCTTCTTCTGTGTTCACTTTATAGAAATTGACTTTTCCTTCATATTCTTTGGAAAGTTCGTCGATGACCGGACCCACCATACGGCACGGACCGCACCACGGCGCCCAAAAGTCCACGAGTGCAGGAAGATTTCCCTCATATTTCCATTCTTTGTTCTTTTCAAAATTAAAGACCTTATCACGGAAGGATTCTTTATTGAGATGTTCTGACATTGTTATTCTCCTTATATTGCCTGTGTGTTTCTGTTATTCTTTATTAATGAGATGTTGAAGATGGAAAAACGGTTCAGCATTATCTCATAAAATATTCTCGATGTTACTGAACCTTTTTTTACCTCATCGCATCCTATCTATAAATCATTCACCTATAAAAAGGAGTATTAGGTATGAAAAAGAATATGGGTTCTATCGATAAAATAGTTCGTGTCTTTGTCGCTGTAGTCATTGGCATACTGTACTTCACAGGTCAAATTACCGGTACGGCAGCTATCATTCTTGGCATCTTTGCAGTCGTCTTCTTGTTGACAAGCGCAATCGGGTTCTGCCCGTTGTATCTGCCGTTTAAAATCTCGACTATTAAAAAGAAGGATGCTTAAAGGCGAGCAATATGCAGCAACGAATCATAATAAGAAATGTATTAAAGGGAATCGGGATACTTGGGATTATACTCTTTCTTCTAGGAGTCCCTGGCAGCTTATTACTTATTGATAGGTTCTGCTGCTGCACTCTTTCTTGGTGTTACGGATTTCGGCAGGCAATGTCCTCTTATCCTTTCAGCCCGGCATCTTTTGTACAGGATGAAATCAAAAAGACAGTCTCGGATATTGTAACATATTGACCAAAACTTGTTTTTATTGCATTTCTCCTGTTTATTTACAGAAGAATATTTACTGGCAATAAAAAAGGACATTATTGTATGGGTAATATTATTGCATATTTACTCTTAGGTTTGGCGGCAGGTATTCTTAGCGGACTTGTAGGAATAGGCGGCGGCATCTTGATCGTTCCGGCTCTTGTCTTTCTTTTCGGATTTTCACAACAGCAGGCACAAGGAACAACGCTTGCGCTTCTCGTTCCTCCTATCGGAATACTTGCGGCATGGACATATTATCAAACACGGCTTTGTCAATTTACAAGCCGCGCTTTTATTGCAGCTGGATTTATTGTCGGCAGTTTCTCGGTGCTCGCTTTGTAACAGGAATTCCAAATTCCACCTTGGAAAAAGTATTTGGTGTATTTCTTGTTCTGGTTGGACTGAAAATGATTTTTGGGAAATAGGAACGGGCCTCTCAAACTATGAATATTCTCCTTGTTGACGATGAAGCATCTCAGCGAAGTGTCCTTTCCGGCTATCTGAAAAAGAAACATCACTCTATTATCGAAGCCGATCAGGTTGCTCAGGCAATAGAGAAATTCAAAACTCATACCATCGATGTTATTCTCACGGATTTCCAAATGCCTAACGGCACCGGATTGGATCTGTTGAAAGCGGTACGAAGTATTCATTCTGAGGCTGCTGTTATTATGATGACGGCATTCGGTACCATTGAAGGTGCGGTTGCTGCAATACGTGAAGGTGCATTCGATTATCTTACAAAGCCGATTAATTTAGATGAACTTGACGCGCTGCTTAGTCGAATTGAAGAACTTCACCAGCTCAAATCGGAGAATCAGATACTGCGGGAACAGCTTGCAGAGAAATATTCCTTTGCGGGTATCATCTCGCAATCTGAAGCAATGGAACGTGTTCTGAGTACAGCGGCACGCGTTGCGCAGAGTTCTGCTTCAGTTTTGATACGCGGTGAAAGCGGTACAGGCAAAGAATTGATTGCTAAAGCAATTCATTTTGCGAGTGAACGAAAAGACAGGCCATTCATTGCTGTCAACTGTGCGGCATTGAATGATAATCTTTTAGAAAGCGAACTCTTTGGCCACGAAAAAGGAGCATTCACCGGAGCTGATAAGCAGCGCCGCGGCAGGTTCGAAATGGCAAACGGCGGTACCATCTTTTTAGATGAGATCGGCGATATTTCTCCCTGCCACTCAGGCAAAATTACTGCGTGTTTTACAGGAACATCAGTTTGAGCGCGTCGGCGGATCGGAAACATTATCTGTGGATGTTCGTATTCTTGCTGCAACCAACAAGAACCTTGAAGAAGCGATTAAGCAAAGGTACGTTCCGCGAAGATCTCTTCTATCGTCTCAATGTCGTTCCAGTGGAAATTCCTCCATTACGTAAACGTCGGGAGGATATTGCTCCATTACTTGAGTATTACCTCCAGCGTTTTTCAAAGGATAATAAGCGGAAGAAACTTTCTTTCTCAAAAGAGGCATGGGATGCTCTTCTTCGATATGATTATCCGGGGAATGTCCGCGAATTGGAAAACATAGTCCAACGCTCAGTGATTATGTCCCGCGGCGAACACATTACAACAGAAGATTTACCGCAGCTGTTTCGTTCGCCGATTAAAGAGGCATTATTGCCACGATCTAAAGCCGATAGTTCTCTTACTGAACAAGTAGAACAGTTAGAAAAAGATTCGATCTTTGAAGCGTTGCGTGTTCATAACAACAACCAATCGAAAGCCGCCAAACAGCTTGGCATTTCCGAACGCAATCTCCGCTACCGGCTGAAAAAGTGGGGAGTGAAATAATTCGACAATTCTGTCGAACACACTCGGCATCTCTGTCGACCTTCTATAATTCCTTTATCTCTCTTCTCTGTTTTCATCTCAATTTTTCCTTGTTCGTTCTGGCACGCCAATTGAACTAATATGACTCAGAACAAATAAAGTTCAATTAATAAATCAACAAATAGTATACATAAGGAGAACAATATGAAACGGATCATCAACACAGCAATCGCACTTGCCGTAGTAGCGGCATTCGGATTTGCACAAACAGCAGCCAAGGAACAGGCCAAGACTGCTGCTAAAGAACAGACGCAGAACTTCGCCAAAGCACAACGCGGTGCAAACTTTGTCGATGCAGATGGCGACGGTGTATGCGACAACGTTGGAACCAGGTCAGGTATGCAAAACAAAAATGGCAAAGGTAAAGGCCCGGGAGATGGAACAGGCAACAAAGGTGTAGGACCGAAGGATGGAACCGGATATGGCGCCGGTAAGGGAACTGGCACAGGAACCGGAACCTGCGACGGCACAGGCCCCAAAGGCAACCGCGGCGGGAACAAATAAATAATCAATACACTTTCGGAAGGGTCCGGAGTATAAGAATGATACACGAAAAGCGTGGATCTTTCGAGGCCCTTCCGAAAGCTACTTTTATGAAAGTAATAAAATGAAATCAATAATATTTACATTGCTCTTCGTCCTGTTTTCAGCGGCAACTTTAGGACAAACACAAGATACGACAGCACAAAGACAAAACCGGCAAAAGAATCAAAAAATGGATCGGTTCATTGATGCAGATGGAGATGGTATCTGTGATCATCGTGCACAAGGATTGGGATTCGGACGCGGAAAGCATGGTGAAGGAAAGATGAAAGGGAAGAATCAGAACGGGACTTCCGGAACTTCAACAGAATCAGGCAAGCAAGTATCATGGAGGCCGAAAATGAGATCCATAATTTTAATACTTCTTTCTGGAATTTTTGCTGCTCCTGCCATGTCACAATTTACGGTTGAAACGAATATTGGAACAATGCTGGACGATAATATCGATAATAATTATTTACAAATTGCCGACCGGATTGCTTCCGGTTCGCTCAAAACCGGATACGGATGGAGTTCTGATCAAACTGAAACAGGATTTTACTATACAGGAGGCCTGAGTTATTATTCACAAATTATCGACCGCTCGTTTTACACACATCATCTGAATTTTGATTACGAATGGAAATTTGGCGAAGAAAATGCAAGTACATTGAATGCAAGTGCAGGATTTTCTACGCGCCTAGACCGCGGCAGCTATACAATCTACGATCATCATATTTATAACGGTAAACTCCAATTGCAGCATTTCTTTACAGATATGTTGAAAGGTGAGGGGACGTATACATTCAATTATGTTCGATTCAACGAGCTGCCGGTATTTAATTACACCGAGCATGTGTTAAGCACGGAAGGTGCAGCATATTTAAGCACGAAAACTACATTAATAGCACGTGCTAATATCGGAATGAAAATTTATTCTACTGCGAATTATGATTCGACCACAGCAAGCAGCGGAATGGGGCATGGTCGTAAGAATTCAAACCAGTCAACACCAACCGTTACTCAGCTTATTGGAATGGTACGGATTGGCCAATCGATCTTTGAGAACACCGGATTATCATTGACCGCGCAATATCAATGGAACATTCAAAAAGAATCACGCTATCTCGCTTCCGAATATGGCAATATTTCGGATGATGCTCTTTTTGACGATCATTATGGATATGAAGGTTTACAGTTAAGCGGAATGCTCACACAGGTTATCTTATCCGATGCACGTATTCGAATAGTTGGAAGCCTGGCAGAATAAACTATATTCCAATCTCTCAGCATACGATTTGTCAAATAATCTTGTGTCGGGTCAGCGAAATGATACACGCACTACGTTGTCACTGCAATTTGCGAAGGAATTTGAGTCGCTTGGATTCACTCTCAACGCTGCATACGATTATATCGTCAATTATTCGAATGACTCGTTCTATCATTATACTAATAGCGCTTTTTCCCTTGGGTTGTCGGTACCGTTTTTAGCAATAGTACTTTACTCTTCATAATATGGGAGTTATAAGCCTTCACGTATTGAAGGCTTTTTTATTGTATCTTTATCCAATACCCCGCATCTCATATATATGCCTGAGTTCTTAAGTCTATGAAATACCTGTCACACATTCAGCCGCGATATATCATTGCAATCACGATAGCAGTGGCGCTGCTTATGTTTGGTTCTGCATTTATAGAACTGCGTCAAAGCCGCAATGAACTGCTGCATGTGTTGCGCGAGCACTCTCTTTCACTTGCCGAGACAATCGAACGCAGCAGCAGCAATGTTGTGCTTTCCACCGAACAAGTTGAACTTCAGATGACTGACCGGCTGCTCAACAATGCTTTTTATATAGCACAGTTGGATAGCTCCGGACATTTAACACAGCCACTCCTCGAACAATTGTGTTCAGCAAATTCCATTTATCGAATTAATATCGTCAATCGGCAGGGTGCACGTGTTCTCGGAAGCCATATACAGCGTGCCGATCATGCATCTCTTAAGGAAAAAAATAATCCGCGTGATAACGCTTCGACCAATACTTAGCGGAGAAACAGACCGGCTTATCATCGGATTAAAACAGGCACGTTTTGAAGAAGGCCAGCGGTTTGCGGTAGCAATCAAGCGGACAAATCCGGCCGGCGGAGCCATAGTCCTGAATGTCGATGCACAGGAACTGGTTGAGTTCAGGAAAAGAATTGGAATAGGTAAATTTATCAATGATCTCAGTGATAATACCGGTATCGATTATGTCGTTATTCAGGATAGTGAAGGAATACTCGCTGCAACGAAGCAGGTGAAGGAAATGTCAAGCTTTGAAGAGGACACTTTGCTTAACACCGCTACTTCATCATGATTCTGTCATTACACGTCAAGTCCCGTTTAATGGCCATGAAAGTTTCGAAGTGGTTCGCCGGCTTTCTATCGAGGGTTCTACAATTGGTTTGTTACGCATCGGTTTATCGATGGATGAACTCCGTTCAACGGAAGCGCGAATGACGCGCAGACTGTTGATTATGTCGATTGTACTGGCTGCGGTTGGCGTGCTGGTCTTCACTGCTATCGGCATTAATCAGCATTATAGAACTGTTTCACAGAAGTACAGCCAGATTCAATCGTTCACCGGAAACATTTTAGAGAATATGCGCGACGCAGTCATAACGATGGATGCGCAGAATAAGATCACGCTTTTCAACCGGCAGGCAGAAGAATTATTTGGTACGAAGGCGAATGAAGTTTTAGGGAAAAAACCAAGCGAGCTTTCCTCTATTACAGGGCATTGTCTCTCGGCGGTCTTTTCTGCAGCAGGATCAGAATTAACTCTTGAATGTTCTCCAGGACGAACACGTATTATCTCTTTATCGCTTTCATCAACACGCACTCCGAACGGCGTCTTAGAAAGCCGCACAGCGGTAGTTAAAGACCTTACTGAAGCACGACAACTCGAGAAAGAGATTCAACGCAAGGAAAAACTGACGGCTATGGGTGAACTTGCTTCCGGAGTTGCGCATGAAATTCGCAATCCGCTCAATGCTATATCGATAATTGCCCAGCGTTATGAGAAGGAGTTTGTTCCACGCAGCGGCAAGAAGGAATATCGAACTCTCACTCAAGTGCTCAAAGAAGAATCAGCGCGCGTGAATGGTATTATTCAGCAGTTTCTCACATTTGCTCGTCCGCAGAAATTGAAATACGCCGAAGTATATGTTAAACAATTTGTGAACTATGTATCGACTTTATTTGAAGGACAAGCAGCGGCAAAAACAATACAATTTGTATCCCGTTGTGAATACGATGGCAATGATACGGATAGATCCCGATACAATGACCCAGGCCGTCCTCAATCTTTTGCAGAATGCCTTGGATGCAACATCGCAGCATGGATCAATTACTCTGAATGTTTTTAGAAAGGAACGATCGCTTATCATTGAGATTCAGGATACGGGGAAAGGTATTCCCGAAGAACAACTCGCGAAAATATTTAATTTATACTTTACCACCAAGACGAACGGCAGCGGGATGGGGTTGGCGATTACACAGCAGATTGTATCCCAGCATGAAGGAAGTATTCAAGTGAAAAGCGAAGTCTCTCAAGGAACAACTTTCACCATATCGCTTCCTATGTTATCATAACGAAGTATCACTTAGTAAGAGGTGAACGATGTATTTTAATGAAGAATTATTGACAGACGAGCTATATCTGAAATTAAATGGAAAACAGCAGTCCGGGCTTATAGCAAATCATTGTGCCGATATGGAATATCGTATTCGAGCAGCATCATCGCGCGAGGAAGCAATACGACTAAAAGAAATGGCTTGCACTAAATTCAATCAGGAATGCCAAAGTGCACTTATCCGCACAGCGTTAATCAGGCATGTAGAGAATCTGATTGCACAATATTGGGATAGCAAATAAATTTAAGAAGGAAAAGTCTATGCATGAACGCAGGTTTAATGGAGAAATAGAACGTCTTCGAACACCGCAGCGCATTGAATTACTCGAAGTAGGCCGGGTTGTCGATTTATGTCTTGAAGGCATTCAAGCGATGAATGTTCTGGATGCAGGTACAGGCAGCGGGATATTTGCAGAGGAATTTTCAAAAAGGGGAATAAAGGTTTCCGGCATTGATCCGAATCCGGAAATGTTGGAGGCCGCGAAGGATTTTGTTTCCGCCGGAGAATTTCAACAAGGAATTATTGAAGATATTCCATTCGAAAACAAATCATTCGACCTTGTTTTCTTAGGACATGTCCTCCACGAATCAGACGACCTTGTCAAATCGCTTTCTGAATCAAAACGCGTTGCAGGGAAAAGAGTATGTATCCTCGAATGGCCGTACAAACAGGAAGAAATCGGCCCGCCCTTAGAACACCGGCTTAAACCCGAAGAGATCCTTGCAACTGCGAAGCAAATAGGACTCTCCTCTATAGATACAATTCAGATGAAGCATATGGTGCTGTTCAGATTTATCAGTGGAATGTAAAAATAGGTGTAGTATAACAACGGTTTATGGAAAAGATAAATATTGCAGATTAAACTCAGTGTAATGAAAATAAATTCGATTCTGTAATTAACCAGGTTTTCTTGCGGCAAAGAATGTTTCTAGTAGATCATCTTCGGTGTCAACTTGCTCGTGTTCTCAAAAGCTATATTGCTTAACAATAAGACGGGTGAGAAATATTGTGCACTCAGCGAACTTCTCGAAGATCTATCGGTATTATGATGGAGAACTTGTTTTCCAGGTTTGAAAAGATTTTTAGTTTAAAATCTATATTGTCATAATATAGACATAATCGCCAATATTTTACTGATTTTGCACGCTGTTTATCCGTCTATTTCATCATCTATAAATTTGTTTCCTTAAATCTGACTGCTTCGATCAGGATTATTATATTAAGAGACGGCATAATTTGAATATTAATTTAATGTTGAAAGAAAATCGATAATTTAGTATAATTCGGCGGCGATCAGCATAAATATTCAAAGTAATGAAGATCAGAGAAAGAAATTGAGATGGCAGACAAAAATGGCAAGGAAATGATTTATCTGGATCGTAACGAAAATAATTATGGCCCGGCCCCTAAGTGTTATGAGGTTCTGAAAAACATTGATTTTCGACGGTTAAGCTGGTATACACGAATACATGAAAAAAATGCAAAGGGAGAATTATCGCTGCGGCTGGCCAAAGAATATAATATTCCGGAAAAACAAATTGTCGTGGGCTACGGCGGTGAGGACCTTCTCAAATCCATAATTCACTGTTATCTTAAAAAAGGCGAAACACTCCTGATTCCGGCTTTTTCATGGTGGTATTATAAATCTATTGCATCAGAAGTTGGCGGAAATACGACAGAGTATCCGTTATATGCAGGTGAAGAAAGTTATCATTATGATATTGATGGAATGTTTAAAGTATATCGTCAATATAAACCTAAAATTGTATTCATCAGTTCGCCGAATAATCCTACGGGTAACAGTTTAACTCCCGAACAACTTTATAAAATACTCGATGAAATGAAAAATACTATTGTTGTTCTGGATGAAGCCTATGCCATGTTCAAAACTACAGATAAATCTTATGTTAAGGATATTGCAGAAAAATTTCCTAAAGTGGCGGTAATCAGGACATTCTCAAAATATTTCGCCTTAGCAGGCGTGAGAATTGGTTTTGCATTAATCGGCAGGGAACTGGACTATTTTGAACTATTCACCTCCAAATACCTGGGCTATGACCGGATCAACGAACAGATTGCTATTGCCGCGATGGATTCAATGCCTTACTATGAACAAATAACCGCACGGATGAATGAGGATAAAGAAATTTTATTTAATGAAATCCGCAAACTTCCCGGATTCAAGCCCTACCGTTCGGATGCAAATTTTATGCTGGTCGATATGGAAAAAAATAAAATGGCCGCTATGGATGAATTCCTGAAGAAGAAAGGATTTGTTATAAAATTTATGGATGAAAAGATTTTAAATTCTCAATTACGAATTACGCTTGGAACGCATCAGGAAAACGTTCAATTAATGAATGCCATTAAGGAATACGCGGCCGGGGAAATAACGATAAATCATCGCCAATGAAATTCGCCGAAGAATATAAAAAATCGCTGAAGCATATTGAAGCGGAAGAACCTCTCGATCTGTATTTTTACCGTATTATTTCTTTTCTACTTGTTAAAATCATTTTGCCGTTTCCCATTACGCCGAACCAGATTTCCATTGCCGCTCTTGTTATGGGTGTGATTAGCGCTTTCTTCTATGCCTTTGGAAGTAAGGAGGCATTTTTAATTGCCGCTGTTTTTTATGCAGTTTATTATTTGTTCGATCTCTGCGACGGACAGGTTGCACGGCTGAAAAAAAACGGCACCAGGATTGGCAGGATCGTTGATGGCATTGCCGATTATGTGACTCATCTCTCTATTTATATCGGATTGGGTATCGGACTGGGAAACGAACTCAATACCTGGCTCCTGGTTATTGGAACCCTGATTTGTCTGATGGCTCAGGTTATCCTCTTTGATTTTTACAGGAGCCGTTATCTGGAATATGCCGTGGGAGAGGTAAATCTTTTCGGGGAAGATTTGAAACAATTCCAGCAGGAATATGAAGAATTATTAATTACACCTGGAAAAAAAATAGAAAAATCGGTCTATTTTTTGTATCTGAAATACCTGGCCGTGCAGCAATTCTTTGTTTCCAAAGCCGCAAAAGAGCAAAAAAATAAGAAATTTAATACTGACGATTTTTTAAAGAAGAATAAACTGATTATCCGGCTCTGGTCATTTATGGGCAGCTCCCTGCATATCACTCTGCTTATTATCATGTCGGTTTTGAATCGTATTGATTTATATCTCTATGGGATCCTTATTTTTATCAATATTTATGCTGTACTAATGGTTATTCTGCAAACTCTTACCGATTCAAAAACAAAATTATCAGAAAAGGATGCTGTATAATGCATGCTGTTATTCTTGCTGCCGGTATAGCTTCCCGATTAAGGCCGTTGACCGATTCCACTCCCAAATGCCTGCTCAGAGTAAAGGATAAACAAATACTTGGTATGATGGTCGAAAATCTTTATTCATCGGGAATTGAAAATATTGTTTTGGTAACGGGGTATCTTGAAGATCAGATTCATCACTTTATAAAAGAAAATTACCCGGCAGTCAGGGTAACATTTATTTCCAACAAAATGTTTGCCTCGACCAACAATATCTATTCCCTATGGCTGGCTAAAGATTTAGTAAAATCAAAGGATTTTCTTCTGTTAGACGGGGATATTGTTTTTGACAAAGAAATCATTGATCTGTTATTGAATGGAAGGTATAACTCTGCCCTGGCATTGAGAACAAACGGACATGTTGGGGAGGAAGATATAAAAGTGATGATAGATAAGAATGGATATGTAAAGGAAATCAATAAAACCATGAATCCAGCGGAAGCCGCAGGAGAATCCATTGGCATTGAACTATTTTTGAAGGATTCCTCAATCAGATTATTCGATGAGTTGCAGGTGATGATAGAGCGCGAGAAAAAAGTCAATGTTTGGTATGAAGAAGCTTTCCAGAGGATTATTAACCTTGGGACGAAGATTGCGGCTGTTGATGTTGGGGATTTGAAATGCATGGAATTGGATACGGTCGAAGATTTTAGAAATGCTGAAAATCTGTAATTCGCTTAAGTCTGTTTCCAGCGGTTAAAATAATGAAATGTGCGCCGGATCAGAATCCTAACAAACCGCCGCAAAATGCAATGGTTTCAAATAGTATCAGGAAGGATCCGGCAATCTTATTCACAAGAGATGTGCCGATAGCGTCAATTCTTTCCTTGAAAAAATGAACGAGTGTTGTGAGCAGTGTGAACCGGCTCATCGAACCAAGATAAATTCCCGTAACGAGAAATAGTGCAAAGATATGATTGCCCGTGATCTTCTCGAGTCCCACGGATGCAAAAACAGCAGCGAAGGCAAACAACGACATCGGGTTTGTTAACGTAAGCAGGAAGGCCGATTTGAATCTGTATCTGTCGAAGGGTGAGAGCGTAAATTGTGATATCCCAATATGATCAGAACGAAACCGCCTATAAGCCTGATCCATCGTTGTTGATCATAGATAAAATCCGAAACAAGTACCAAATGCGGCGACAATATCGTCAATCATATCTGCCGCAGCCGCACTCAGGCCGACAATTAGTCCGCGTTTATTTCCATGCGCAAGTGTTCGCCGAATGCAAAGGACCACGACAGGACCAACCGGCGCCGCCAGTGAGAATCCTGTCGCAATATCCTCCGGCATATTGATTTTGCAGCATCTATGAATTGGAGGTATTGTCTCATTGATGTTTTATGGGAGAGTAAAATTGGATATGAAAAGATTGAAACTTCTTCAAGGATTGACAGGATAGTTAAATATTCCTGTATGAGAACCATATTAAAATTTTGATATAAATTATGCATTAGAGAAATTGAAGTACAGAAACATCAGCCATAAAAATGCGATAATAATATCACTAAGTTTTATTTTTTTCCAAAATTAAAGCAGCATCGAGTTCAAACAACAATTCATCTCTGCACACATCTGCTATAACTTTCACTGAAGGCATATTCGCAATTTCCATTTGTTCAGCTATTTTCTGATAGAGCGCAATATCCTGCTTTTGTTTGAAGAACAGTGTTGTCTCACTAATATCTTTAAGTGTTGCCCCTTCTGAAGCGATCAACGAAGAAACAACATTCAGTGAATGCCGGATCTGGCCATCCGGATCACCAATGTATATACTTTTACCTTGTGCATCGATAGAAGCTGTGCCGGATATTAGAATCAATTTGCTTTTAGGCCCTTCGACTACGATAGCACGTGAGAAAGCGGATCCGTAACGGAAGGGAGAATGCTGCATGCTGCCGGATATGGTGCGGATTTTTATATTACTTCCAGGCGAACGGTGAATGGCGAAAACATCCATCGCCGCGGCGCTATTTGAAGGATTCTTGCCTTCAATGCCGGTGCTCGCCGGAAGGTATATCTGCTCAGCTTGTAATTTAGAATCTGTGTTTTGGAGAAATCCATTTTCTAAAAAGAATTTGTTTCTTATTGCGTTAAAATCGTTATACCAGTCTAAAATTTCCGATATGTAGATCCATGTACGCACAACGTCTTGATACGAAGCACCTTCGGATTGGAGAATTCTTTTTGATTGTTGAAACATAGTCTCAGCCTGGGTTCTTCGATCCGGAAAACTCTCATCTATTTTTTTGCCATCAATATTATGGAGCATAAAAAAAAGAGAATCATCAATATTCCAAATGCGACCTTTGGGTATTCCTTGATCCATGATAGTCCGTATTCGTGTCTCCGGAGTAGCTTCCAAAGCCCTGATCTGGAGTCCGGCAAATTTATTTTCATAACAAGATTTACCCTCTATATACATCAGCGGCGTATTTATCTCTATGGTATGTTTAAGGAAGGCAGAGCGCCGTGTTTCAAGGAGCTGTGGTTGAAATTCAATATCACCAAAACACCGTTCACTGACGATTTGACTGGAAGAAGCAGATAGGATATTCGCGATCTCGTTGTATATTTCGGCCGCAGTTTGTTCTGGATGTGGATCATCCTGTGTTACCGATGCACTGATAAATAACTGGTTATATAATAATGTAGTATAAATCTTAAAAGCGGGATATGTCTTAACCGAACGCTGTATCATATATGTTTCATTTATTTGTGGTCCTTGTTGATTTATTTCAAGGGAACGCGGATTTGTTCAGCAGAATTTGTCTTATTTGTGGTTTTCTCTGAGACTGAAATCGAATCGAATTTTGCACTCAAAGCATCCTGCTCAGAAAAAGCTGCTGTAGCCAAATCCTGCGGACTTATATGGACAGGTTCTTTTGTGAATTCTGGTGCATTATATACATCTAAAGATGTCTCATACAATAAAGGATCTTCCTGCGGCAAAACAAATGGTTTGGTTGTATTACCCGATGAATCGAAGTGGCTAAAGTACGGCTTTCGTAAACAAGCCATCCTCGCGCTTGCTCGAAAACACAATCCAACGGCCATTGCTTGACCAAGAATGAAATGAATCTGCTTTATCACTATTCAATTCTAACTTTTTCCATCGATTAGTTCTCACATCGAGCACATACAGATCAGCACTTTGAATATAGATTGGAAATTGACTATTGTTGGCTGCAGTAAAGAGAACAAAACGCCCATCGGGTGAAACTCTCGGTTCAGAAATACTCAATCCTATTTCTGATGAGGAAATCACTGTTTCGAGATTTCCCCAACTGTGTTTTAACGGATCATATGCAATTCGCATTAAATCATACTTGATTTTATCTAATGCCACTTCACCAGATCTCGAAGAATCGGCATAAGTTTCCAATTCAGAAGCACTGCAAAAATAAAGATACTTACCGTCCGGCGACCATGCAGGCCAGATTTCCATTCGGTGAGGATTGGAAATCTGCGGTGTGGTTGTGATAGTATTCGACGATATATCATATAAAAAAATATCTGAGCTCCGATCGAGTACATCACGGCATTCCCCCGTTTCATGAAGGAATAGAAGAAGTTTGCTCACTGAAAATGCAATCGATTCACCAGATGGATGCCATGCGGGATAAGCTGCATGACCATTAAACTTGGTCTTTGTATTAATTTTTCGAACTTTACCATCTGTAACTAATAACATAGAGGTGCCAGGTCCACCGCGTAGATGAAGAAGCCATTTATCTGTTCCGTTCTGCCAGAAATTATGACAATTCATACAATTGTCCTGTGTCAAACGATTGAGAAGAATCGGTTTTTCATCGAAATTTTCAAGGCAACGTTGAAAAATGCCCATCTTTTGCCATAAGTTAAAAAGTGGTTTAAATCTTCGGAATGATAAATATCCATCAATGGGTTCCTGCGAAATTCTGTTTACAATAGGATTGAAACTGATCCATTGACCGGTCTGATTTCTCAAGCAGATATCTACAATGAGTTCTTCTCCAAGGTTTTCTGAAATAAGGCGCTTCCATTGTTTCATTGGAATCTGGATGAGCCCTGAGTTGTTTTCGATCTGAATTGGATCTCCGTTTTTGGAATGTATGCGAACAATGTACTCCTCACCTGTCTCTTGAATGAAGAAATTCAATGGAGCAATATTGGGAGGAACAACAATACCTGAATAGTCCGGCTGGATGACAGGCAGGCGGCCGACAGGTTTTGCATCCTGATCGCTTTTTTGAGTTGAACAACCAACGCATAATAGTATAATCAAAATGAGTATAATCCAGTAACACGCAATCTGTATGTGATTATTGATACTCATTTTGCTTCTCCGATTGCCGTGCTTCGGGCATCATATACATCAGGTAATACCAATATGTATCGGCAAATTGTACCTGTAATTCCGGTTTTGCACCGGATATATTTCCCTTGTATTTATTCAGGATTTGTTGATAATTCAAAAAACGCTGGCGCGTGATTGGCTGAACTAAACTGTTCAATTGGTTCTGATCGAAGTTTGAATCGAGTGACGCGATAATAAGTAGCGCTTCTTGGACATATCTAGGGATTTGAGAATATTTGAAAAATCCAAATGCCGGAAAATAGTTTACAATTCCGTTTAAATTACCAGTCAATAAATAATAGGCAATCAAGTATTCAAACGCCATTTTGTTATTAGGATTCCGCTTTAACAATAATTCCAGTTCAACGGATGAAACCGTGTTAAGATGAATATAAGTCTTTAGTCAGCATATAAGATCGAATGTATTTGGCGTCATTGTCCTGGGCGAGTTCCGAAGGCGTATCATTAAGCCGGATTAGATCATCAGCGGTTTTTTCATAGAACGGTACGTTCTTTAGATTTAGGAAAAACCGTTTGGCCGCCGCATGATCACCCTTTATCATATAAGCCATGCCGAGTCGTTTTAGAATCTCAGGAGTAGGACCCTTCAATTCGAGAGCTTCGTGGGCCCAGTGCAGCGATTCATTGATTAATCCCAGTTTCCAATATAAATCACTCGTTTTTACAGGCGAGTATGAGCGCCAATTGAAATCCATCAAAAGACCAGAAGTTCCAAAAAACTGCGGGAAGGAAAATAGTTTATCAAGAAGAAAGCCTGATTGAAATAGAGCGAGATTGATTTGGTGGAAGAGTAAAGGATTTACAACCGCACATTGTCTCGCAGTATAAATTACATCATCCCAACGACCCTCTCTCGTAAATTGATTGATTTCAAGTTCAAGACGTAGATTTTTGTCGTATGTTTTTTCAGTTAGTAGAATGGTCCCGCAGATAATGAGAAGTGTTCCAAGAGCACATCGCCAGCGAATGTTCAGTTCTCCCAATCGAATTAACTTTGCAATTTTTTTTATTGATTTTTGGATTACACCTATCTTCGTGAGAGAAGCAATAATAGACACCAGTATATAAAATAGAGGTATGAAATAACCAATAGACCAAAATTTGATTGAATTTTCTGAAATGAGATTGTGCAGATATGCCTGTTTTAAAGTGACAAGAAAAACCGATGATGCTACGTATGGCAGAAGAGACGAAAAGACGAGGATGAACAAACCGTTTATATATCGTTTTTTAACAATTAGTTCATTAAATCCAAAGAGTACACCATATATCAGGAAAGCACCGCCAGTGATCCAGAACAAGAGAACTAAGGCGATTATACCGACTGCTATTTGTATGACAGCTTGTTTCGGAGTCCAACGAACGATGAGATTTAAGAAAGACAGATTGACGATAAGTGCTAATGTTATACTCAAATTAAAATCATATTGGCTGTGGAGAAAAGCCAGCAAAACAGCCGGAATCAGATGGAATGTGTGGAATAAGCGGTTTTCTGTCAGAATTTCCGACCATTTTCTAGTGAGGAATGCAACACACCAACAACAAAGTGTTAAGAAAACGGCTATGAAAAAATCGGATATCCAAAATTGCATGAATAATGCCGAAAGCCAATCGATCAATCCGCCCGGAATTTGAAGGAACTCTTTGAAGAAATTGATATCCATCAAGAAAGCCGGAGATTGTAATTCAAGAATAAGCTTAGGATGAACTCGGAAAAGGAAGTAGAGAAAACACGCCGTAAAAACCAGGCATTCTTGAATCCAAACAGCTATTTTTGCAGACCCACGACTTTCGTTAGAGTCGGTCATTTTTTTCTCATAAAACAATGAAACCTATTATTAAAATTAACGAAAAATTTCTTCGTATCAAAATAGATATGATATTCTGTTATAACATAATGGCATAATCGCCGAATCATGTTTACACATTGATTGAAGGAAATGTCGTTTCGTTGTTTCAATCCAATTTCATCAATAAAGGAAAGAACCAATTGAACACAATGGCTATTGATGAACCTACTTTAATTAAAACGCAGAAAGAATTGCAAATAAAATTGACAATTTGCTTCAAGCTGTCGAATCTGGAATTAATGCGGAGACTGTGACAACAAGAGTACGTGAACTTGAAAAAGAAATACAGAAAATTACAGTTGAGCTGGGTCGAATTAATCGATCAAAGATGCAAGACGATAACAGCGTCAAAGAGATTGCTTCGCAGGTCTCGAAGGCAGTGTTGGAGTTTCAAAACTTTATCTATCATACAAAAGAGACACCTGATCCGAAGGCTTATACATCGATTGGCTTACATAAAATAGTCCGACTACGAGTCGGACTCTACTGTATAATACCCGCGTTATTATTGTAATTCCGCTTCGCAGAATTAACATTATGCATTCTTTGTGGACTTTTCTTAGTCTCTGAAGTCAGTTTCAACCAGATCAGCGATACTGTTATGATTCATAATAAACTATGAGAAATTTATACTTGACATTTAAAGATAAATATGGTTACTTACACGAGTAAGTAACCATATTACTCGTGTAAGTAATCCTTAGAACAAAAATTGCAGCATATAACTCAAAAAGATATTGCCGATAAATTAGGGGTAACGAGAATTACCATTTCAAAGGCGTTGAGTGATAGTTCAGATATTTCTTTAGAAATGCGGGAGAATGTCAAACGAATTGCTCAAGAAATGGGATATATTCCTGATTATACCGCGCGAAATCTACATCGCAACAAGACGAACACTATTGGTGTCGTTGTTCCTGATGTCTCCAACTCTTTTTTTTCCTTTGCGATTGACGGGATAATGGACGCCGCTGCAAAATATGGGTATCATGTTATGCTCACAGTTTCTCGTGAGAGTGCCGATATCGAAAAGGAAAATATTATCACATTGCTTGCGCACCGGGTTGATGGTTTATTGATAGCAGTCTCTAAAGATACAACTGATATAGCTATCTATGAAAGAGTGAAAAGAAGGAATGTGCCCCTCGTCTTCTTCGATCGTGCAATTAAGGGAATTGGATTCAGCAGTGTCGGTATAGATGATAGAACAGCAGCATCTAAACTTGTCACATATGCTATCAGGTGTGGTTATAAAAACATTGCACACCTGGCAGGCAGTCTAACTATAGATATCGGACGTGAACGACATGCAGGGTATTTAGAAACACTAAAAAAATACAACATTCCAATTGAGGAAGATTGGATCATTTGCGGAGGATTTGATAAAACTTCGGGATACAATGGATGTCGAAAGTTGTTGGAACGAGATCGGCTTCCTGAAGTTATCTTCGCTTCAAATGATAGAATAGCTCAGGGTGCATATATTGCAATCAAAGAAGCCGGCTTGAAGATCCCTGATGATATTGGTGTGATAGCACTGGGACATAGAGAGTTTGCTGAACTACTCTCTCCGACACTTACAATTATCGATAGTTCTCCGGAAGTCTTGGGTCAAAGAGCAATGGAAGTTCTTGTTGATGAAATGACAGGTTCAATTTCAGGAGGATTACATCATATTATACTGGATACTGTATTAAGAGAAAACAATTCTTTGATCCTTCGAAGTAGAATTTATTTCCAATCGGAAATAATAAGAGAAGTATTTTTTAAATAATTCGATTATCAAGAAATTGTCATAAGGATAAAAGTATGAAAAAAATAGTTGTAGCCGGTGCCGGCGGATTTATCGGCGGACATTTAACAAAAGCATTGAAAGCAATGGGTCACCAGGTTCGTGCGGTTGATATAAAACCTCTCACAAGATGGTATCAAATTACTCCCGGTGTAGAAAATTTTGTGCTGGATTTAAAGAAAAAGGAAAATTGTTATCAGGCGCTTAACGGTTACGAAGAGGTTTTCAATCTTGCGGCAGATATGGGAGGTATGGGATTTATCGAAACACACAAAGCGGATTGTATGCTTAGCGTTCTTATCAACACACACTTGCTGATGGCTGCGCGTGATCTTGGAATACAAAGATATTTTTACGCATCATCGGCATGTGTTTACAACGGAGAAAAGCAAACCGATGTAAATAATCCCGGACTGAAAGAAACCGATGCATATCCGGCTCTTGCCGAAGACGGTTACGGCTGGGAAAAACTTTTCAGCGAAAGAATGTGCCGTCACTTCCGTGAAGATTTTGGACTTACAACTCGCGTTGCACGCTTTCATAATGTCTACGGACCCTTCGGAACTTACGACGGCGGACGTGAAAAAGCTCCGGCTGCAATTTGCCGAAAGCTTATTGAAGCAGAGATGTACGGCAAGAAAGATATTGTCATTTGGGGAGACGGTCATCAGACAAGAAGCTTTATGTATATTGACGATTGCATAAAAGGGATACTCGATATAATGTACAGCAATATCGAAGAACCGATAAATCTTGGCAGTGCAGAAATGGTTTCAATCAACCAACTTGTTGATTATGTTGAAGAAATAGCAAAACGCAAACTTGAGAGAAAATATGATCCAACCGCGCCGAAAGGTGTTCGAGGAAGAAACAGTGATAATACATTGATCAGGAAATATCTTGGCTGGGAACCATCCATTCCATTGAAAGACGGATTGAAGAAAACGTATGATTGGATCAAAGAACAGATGATCGAGAATAAAGGAAAAGATTCTAAAAAAGTTGTCTTCAACGAATTTTAGAGAGCGGGAATTGTTCTGATGAAAGGAAAAGAAAGTTCTTGTTAGCGGCTGTTACGATTTGATGCATGGCGGCCATGTAGCATTTTTTAAAACCGCCGCGCAATATGGAAAACTTTATGTGGCAGTCGGTGCGGATGCGAATCTACTTTTGCTGAAAGGAAAAGCGCCGTACTATTCTCAAGAAGAACGAGTTTACATGGTTAACTCAATTCGTTTTGTCGAAAAAGCTTTTATTGCCACCGGATCCGGCATGCTGGATTTTGAACCAGACATGGAAAGAATTAAACCGGATATTTTTATTGTTAATTCCGACGGACATACTGCTGAAAAAGAAGCATTGTGTAGAAAGTTTGGAGTTGAATACAAAGTTTTGGAAAGAATTCCAGAAAAAGGATTGCCTGCGCGTGCAAGTTCATCTATAAAAAAGGAACTGCAATTTCCTTACAGAATTTGTATTGCCGGCGGTTGGATGGATCAACCATGGGTATCGGAAATGTATCACGGCAGTGTAGTAGTAGCACAACTATTGCCGACAATTGAATTCAATGATCGTTCCGGAATGGCGACCAGTTCAAGAAAAGTCGCTATTGAAATTTGGGGAAATCGAATTCCGAGTGGTGATCCAAATTCAAGAACGCGAAACTACTTTTTGGTGCTGAAAATCCCCCGGGAACAAAACATGTTTCTGGTTCCCAAGATCATCTTGGATTGCTCTGTCCTGGTATTAATCGCTTATTTTATGAGGGGAGTTATTGGCCTCCGAAAATTGATACGACGATCTGATCCGAATTATTTGTAATTGGCTTTCGAGAATCTTCATCTTGATCCTCTCAGAGCCAAGACCACTTGGGCTATGATCCGCTTATAAAAAAGAATCTGACGTAAGGATTGGATAAAACAATTAGGCGAATCCGGTGATCTTTGCTGGAAAAGTATTCTCAATAAAGATGTTATAGGATTGGGAAAGGCCATGAAGCAATCGTTCGAAATGTGGCAGATGATCCTGCCTGCTACTGTGCCGGAATGGGTAAAGAAAGAAGCAGAAAAATATAACAGCTATCCCGGATTGATTACATCCGGATCCGGTGGAGGGTTACTTAATGATCGCTTCTGAAAAAAAGATTCAAGGTGCAATTAAAATAAAAGTCCGTTTCTAAAAAATATTTTAAAAAGTGCTTGACCATTTGGAGCCGATACAATGATTATGAGAAGAATATTATTCGCTTTAATCCTGTTTGGGATAATCAACGAAGGAAATGCACAAAACGACAACCTTTTAAAACTTTGGTACAATCATCCTGCAAGACGGTGGGTTGAAGCGCTGCCGGTAGGAAATGGGCGCTTAGGTGCAATGATATATGGAGATCCGTCCAATGAAATAGTTCAACTTAATGAGAATACAGTTTGGGCCGGTCAACCGAATCGAAATGACAATCCTGATGCCAAAGAGGCGCTGCCTCAGGTTAGAAAATTAATATTCGAAGGGAAATATAAAGAAGCTCAAGATCTGGTTAATCAAAAATTCATCAGCAAGATTTCGCACGGGATGCCTTACCAAACGGTTGGAGACCTTCATCTGATATATCCCGGGCATGAAAAATATTCTGATTATTATCGGGAACTCGATATCGAAAAGGCAGTGGCAACAACCCGGTACACGGTAGATGGGATTGTTTATCAGAGCAAAGTATTTGCTTCTATCCCCGACCAGATAATTATCGTCCGCATTACCGCGGGCCAGCCCGGCAAGATTAATTTTACCGCATCAATGAGCCGCCCTTCCCCGGTACATATTTCAACTGAAGGCAGCAATGTATTAATGATGTCGGGAATAACCGGCGATTGCGATTCCGTAAAAGGTAAAGTGAAATTTCAGGCTCAAATCAAAATCCTTACTCAGGGCGGTTCAGTTAGTGCTGCCGATACTGCACTGCGAGTGACGAACGCAGATACGGCAACTCTCTATATTTCCATTGCCTCCAGCTTTAAGAATTATCTCGATATCAGTGAAGATGCCGGTGCCAGAGCAGCCGCATTTCTGCAGAATGCTTTGCAGAAGAATTATGAACAGGCTTTAATCGATAACGTTGCAGCATATCAAAAGTACTTCAATCGTGTGCGGCTTGACTTGGGTATAACGGATTCCGTAAAAAAACCTACCGATGTGCGTATAGCGGAATTTGCCGAGGGCAACGATCCCCATCTGGCATCACTGTATTTCCAATTCGGCCGGTATCTTCTCATCTCGTGTTCCCAACCGGGAGGACAACCTGCGACGCTGCAGGGATTATGGAACGATCAACTTTACCCTCCCTGGGACAGTAAATACACGGTTAATATTAATACGGAAATGAATTACTGGCCGTCTGAAGTCACGAACCTCACCGAGATGAATGAGCCGTTAATCCGGATGATAAAAGAACTTTCCGTCTCGGGGAGAGAGACGGCAAAAGTGATGTATGGAGCAAACGGATGGGTGTTGCATCATAATACAGATATCTGGCGCATTAGCGGGCCGATAGACGGATCGTTCTGGGGAATGTGGCCGATGGGCGGTGCATGGCTTTGTCAGCATCTTTGGGAGAAATATGAGTACGACGGCAATAAGAAATATCTTGAGTCTGTGTATCCGATAATGAAGAGTGCGGTTGAGTTTTATCTTAGCTCCCTCGTCCGGTACCCGGGACACGATTGGCTCGTTGTCTGTCCGTCCGTTTCTCCGGAAAACGCTCCTTCCAGTCATCCCGAATCTTCAATTTCTGCCGGGACAACAATGGATAATCAACTGCTGTTCGATCTTTTTACAAAGACGATACGAGCGGCAAATATTCTGAATACTGACAAGAAATTTATTAGTAAAATTAATGATGCGCTTAAAAGAATACCCCCGATGCAGATCGGTCAGTATGGTCAGTTACAGGAGTGGATCGAAGATTTGGATAATCCTCAGGATCATCACAGGCATGTTTCGCATTTATACGGAGTGTATCCTTCTAATCAAATTTCGCCATTCCGTACACCGGAACTTTTCGATGCTGCCCGCACCTCGCTTCTCTATAGGGGAGATCCTTCAACAGGCTGGTCGATGAATTGGAAAATCAATTTGTGGGCACGCTTTCTTGACGGCAACCATGCGTATAAGTTAATTACGGACCAGATACGGCTGGTTGATAAACCGGCGTTTGAAAAAGGCGGAACGTATCCGAATATGTTCGATGCTCATCCCCCATTCCAGATTGACGGGAATTTTGGTTTTACAGCAGCAATTGCTGAAATGCTGATGCAAAGTGATGATGGTGCAATCTTCATCCTTCCTGCTTTGCCAGATGCTTGGAAAGACGGAAGTGTAAAAGGCCTTCGCGCCCGCGGAGGATTTGAAATTGAAAATATGGAATGGAAAAACGGAAAAATATCTAAGCTGGTTATCAAATCCAGTTTAGGAGGGAAATGCCGGATTCGTTCTTACTCACCGTTGAAGGCTGAAGGTAATACTATACTCGTTCAAGCTAAAGGAGAGAACAGGAATCCATTTTATCAAGTGCCCCAAATAAAGAAGCCTTTAGTTTCATCGAAGGCTAAGATAAAAACAGTTGAGCTGAAGAATACCTACATATACGATATCGAAACCAAGCCGGGTAAAATGTATATAATCTCGGGAAAAATATGAGAATATTTTTCAAATTCTTAAGCTTTGAAAATTATAATCACTTTATAGAAAATATCGGAAACAAAAACTCTTTTTAATCATTTAACGACGATTAAGTGCGATTTGTCGAAGCTGTCGAGGGTAAAGCTCGAGGAATGGTATTCCTGCAACACTGGCGGATAAAACGGATAAAGCAGGAAGTTAGTAAGCGGTCCGGAATGCAAACCGGCCTGCGAGCGCAATGTATTTCCATCGACTCCATGCTTGCGATTACAGTACAACAAAGAATCTTTTACTTTTTAAATAACATAGGAGATTAGACTAATTGAAAACTATTATAATTTGCTTTGTGCTGAAGTTGGTACATTGTATTTTCGGCAGGCGCACAGGAAATAATTAACTTATATCAGGGAGTTGTTCCAAATTCAAAGGAATCCGGTGTAAAAGCAATTATGGAAATAGAACGTTCCGGGATGTTCTCCGGAGTAACACAGCCTACCCTGGAAATATTTTTGCCCGAAAAAGATAAATCGACCGGTGCAGCTGTTGTCATTTGTCCGGGCGGAGGTTATAGTGTGGTTGTTTATCAAGGAGAAGGAATAAAAACCGCGAAAGAATTTGCTAAAAACGGTGTTGCCGCTTTTGTGCTTAAATACAGACTTCCCGATGATTCAACAATGGTAGATAAAAAAATAGGTCCATTGCAGGATGTTCAACAAGCAATAAAAATTGTAAGAGAAAATGCTTCAAAGTGGGGAATTGATATAAATAAAGTTGGAATAATGGGTTTTTCCGCCGGTGGCCATTTAGCGTCAACCGGAGCAACTCATTTTAAAAAATCATTCATTGAAAACAACAATAACACTAGCCTGCGTCCGGATTTCCAAATTCTGGTATATCCGGTCATAAGCATGCAGGACAGCTTAACTCATCTTGATTCAAGAATCAAATTATTAGGGAAAAATCCGTCGAAAGAAATAATTGATCAATTCTCGAATGAACTGCAAATCGATGGGGATACCCCTCCCGCTTATTTAACTCACGCAGGTGATGATAAACTGGTCGATGTTGATAACAGCATTTTCTATTTTGAAAAGTTAAGGCATTTCAATGTTGCAGCCGAGTTGCATATTTATCAGAAGGGCGGTCACGGTTTTGTATTCGGACGTCAGAGTTGGATGGAACCTTTATTCCAATGGATGAAAGATTCGAAATGGATGAAAAATTAATGTAACCCGTCAATTCAAGTTAGGAATTAGCATGAGACATAATAATGTATTTTTCTTTTTCTATTTATAGCCGGAATAATCGGCAACATCTCAGCTCAGACTCCAAAGCAAGAGTTTCAGCCCACCTTTGAATCGTTGGAGAAGTCGAATCCTGTTCCCGAATGGTTCAAAGATGCTAAGTTTGGTATTTATTTCCACTGGGGAGTTTACTCTGTTCCGGCATTTGCAAACGAATGGTATCCCCGCACTATGTATATCAAAGGATCTCCGGAAAATAAACACCATACAGAGATTTACGGCGATCTGTCTCAGTGGCCGTACAACAACTTCATCACAGGTGCAAAGGACAAGCAAGGAAATTTTGTGCAGTTTGCACCTAAACTCAAATCGGAAGGCGGTAAATTCGATCCTGAAGAATGGGCACAGTTATTTGCCGATGCTGGAGCTAAATTTGCCGGACCGGTAGCTGAACACCACGATGGTTTTTCGATGTGGGCAAGCAAGGTTAATCCCTGGAATGCAAAAGATATGGGACCGAAACTTGATCTGGTAGGATTGTTAACGGATGCCATCCGCAAAAAAAATATGAGAATAATTCTTTCTATGCATCATGCATACAATATCACCGGATATTATGAACACTGTGCCAAAAACAAACGATCCGAAACTTCAAATGCTTTTCGGGCAGCAGGGCAAAGAAAAGAACGAAGCATTTTGGTTGGCCAAGCATAAGGAAATTATCGATAACTATAAACCCGATATCATTTACCAGGATTTCAATTTACATATTATTTCACAATCTGTTCTTCTTGAGTTTTTGTCTTACTATTACAACAAAGCAGCCGAATGGAATAAAGAAGTAGTGGCTACATTTAAAGATGGTTTGAATAAAAAATGTGCTGTACTGGACTACGAACGCGGAGGCCCGCCCGATATTACCGACAATTACTGGCTTACCGATGATGCAATCAGTTCCTCCAGCTGGTGTTATACGGAAGGAATCGGATATTATTCAAAAAAACAGATACTTCATGCTTTTATTAGACAGAATAAGCAAAAATGGGAATATGATTCTCAACATTTCTCCAAAAGCAGATGGTACGATACCTCAGGAACAAAAGGACGTTTTACTTGCCATGGGTGCATGGCTCAAAAAATATGGTGAAGCGGTGTATTCAACACGTGCTTGGGAAAAATATGGAGAAGGTCCTACAAAAATGGGAGCCGCGCATGGAGTTATGATGCGCTCCGACCGCAGGAACAGCCAAAGATGTTCGCTTTACCAGGTCGAAAGATAACACGATACTGTTATGCAATTTTGCTCGGTTGGGAAAAAGATCAGAAAGAAATAAAGATTACTTCATTGTCTTCTGACAGAATCGATCTCAAAAACCTGAAATCAGTTGAACTTATCAATGGCGAAGCTGGAAAATATCTGCCATTAACTTTCAAACAAGACGCTGAAGGATTAATCGTTAGTTTGCCTGAACGCTCTTTTGAAGAACTGGCATACGTTATAAAATTCAAGTTCGACGGTAAAATTCCAACACTCGACAACTATGCTGACCTAAACTGTACTCCATATTATTATATCGTCCCGGGCGAAAACACAGGCGGTATTGTGCTTGGTTCTGATTTGACACTGACCGGTAAAAGAAAAAACAATGCAAACCAATGGAAGCTGGAATCTGCCGGTAAAGGTTATTATAAAATTCTGAATCGGGAACAAGGTGAGATGGTACTCGAGTGCAGTGCATCTAATCATGAACTGGTAATATCGCATGTCCGGAGGGAATGACAATCAATTTTGGAAAATTGAAGATGCACCTAACGGATTATTCAAAATTTCAAACAAACAATTTTCAAACATTATTCTATCCGTAAACGCTCCCTTTGCCGAAGGAAGCAAAGTCGGATCACTTAATTCAGAAAATAATTCTTCTTTCGGCTGGAAACTTCTCGAGGTCTGCGAGATGAAGCAGGAAGCTTTCAAGCCGCATACTATTCCGGGAACAATTGAAGCCGAAGATTTCGATACCGGCTGCCCGGGCGATGCGTATTATGATAGAGATGAAATTAATGAAGGTGGCCAATATCGGCTCAAAGAAGGTGTTGATATTAGAAAAGTGTTCTGCGGGTGGTTACAATCTGGGTTGGACCAATGCCGGTGAATGGCTGACATATACGGTAACTGTAAATACATCTGCAACGTACGAGATTTCGTTCTATGTAGCGTCATCTTATGAAAGTGGAAAATTGCATCTTGAATGTGAAGATGGCAATAAAACAGAAGTCATTTCGATTCCAAGTACTGCAGGATTTCAGAACTGGACGATTGTAAAGACATCAATGAAACTCGATGCCGGTCAGCATGTTCTGAAACTTGCTATTGACGGTTCTCTCTTTAATCTTGATAAGATGATTTTTGAAGAAATAAAATGATGAATAATTTAAGCTGACTATAGTTAAAAATATTGTTATCAGCCGGGAGATAAACAGGAGAGTCTTGTGATGACGATAAATATGAAACTAAGCACAGCGATTTTCTTCATTCTTCTCGCTGTGACAACATCCTCAGGTCAGGTGAAATTACCAAAACTTGTAAACGATGGGATGGTGCTGCAACGTGATGCAAAAGTAAAAATCTGGGGCTGGGCTTCAGATGGCGAAAATATTTCTGTCCAATTCATTGACTCCGCATACAATACTACTGCAAATAAAAATGGCGAATGGGAGATAGTGCTTTCAGGACTGAAAGCCGGCGGACCGTATACTATGCAAATTAATGCAAGCAACTCCGTTACAATTAATGATATTGTAGTTGGCGATGTATGGTTATGTTCCGGGCAGTCAAATATGGGATTGTCATTAGGCAGTGTGAGTAATTATTACAAAGATGAACTCGATAATATGGACAATCCATTCTTAAGGCAGTTTTTTACTTTCCCGGGGACCAATTTTAAAGATCGAGGAAAAAGATTTTAGATTTGGCAAAGGTGTTGGAAAGAAGAAGTAGTCGAGAATTAGAAATAAGAAAGGATGAGAAATGAAATCACTTTTATTAAATGTTATTCTATGCGTTGTGTATTCCTTCTGTGTTATGAATGCCCAGGACAAACTATATAAGAATACTTTTCCCTTAGGAGATGTTACTTTAGAGGATGGACCGTTTAAAAAAGCACGTGACCTTAATATTCAAGTCCTTCTAAAATATGATGTGGATCGTTTATTAGCTCCTTACCGCAAAGAGGCCGGATTGCATGCTAAAGCTTTATGCTATCCGAACTGGGAAGGATTGGATGGACACGTTGGCGGACATTATTTATCTGCATTGGCAATGAATTATGCCGCAACTAAAAATCCGGAATGCAAAAAACGCATGGACTATATGATATCGGAACTGCGGATATGTCAGGATTCAAATGCAATCAATAATCCGGATTGGGGTGTGGGATATGCAGGCGGAATGCCGAATAGTAAAGCAATCTGGTCGAAACTTAAACAAGAAGATTTTTCAGTATACTTTAGAAGCTGGGCGCCGTGGTATAATCTTCATAAAATGTTTGCGGGCCTAAGAGATGCATGGTTGTATGGCGGCAGCGAAGAAGCTAAAACTATGTTTTTAAAATTTTGCGACTGGGGTATAAATTTAACCTCCGGTTTAACGAACGATCAAATGCAAACGATGCTTGATGCAGAGCACGGCGGTATGGATGAAATTTATGCCGATGCGTATCAAATGACCGGAGATGAAAAGTATTTAATCTGCCGCAAAACGATTCTCTCATAGAGCATTGCTCGAGCCAATGGCTGCAGGGCAGGATAATCTTGATAATAAACATGCGAATACTCAGATACCAAAAGTAACAGGATTTCAAAGAATTGCAGAACTTACTCATGATGAAAAATATACAAAGGCAGCTAGTTTCTTTTGGGAAACAGTTACGAAGAATCGCAGTCTCGCATTTGGAGGAAACAGCAGAAAGGAACATTTCCCGACCGTCAAAGCGTGCAGCGATTTTATTAACGATGTCGAAGGCCCTGAATCGTGCAATTCCTATAACATGCTGAAACTGACCGAAGATTTATTCAGAGCTAATCCCCTGGCAACATATATTGATTATTATGAGAGGACGTTATACAATCATATTTTATCAACGCAGCATCCGGTGCATGGCGGGTATGTCTATTTTACTCCGGCCCGTCCGCGTCATTATCGGGTGTATTCCGCACCAAACGAAGCGATGTGGTGTTGTGTCGGAACAGGCATGGAGAATCATTCAAAATATAACCAGATTATTTATACTCATCAAAATGACTCCTTGTTTGTGAATCTGTTCATCGCTTCTGAATTGAATTGGAAAGCAAAGGGAATTAAAATAAAACAAGAAACAAGTTTTCCTTATGAAGAACAATCTAAATTAGTTATAACTGAAGGATCTTCTCATTTTAAATTGATGATTAGATATCCCTCGTGGGTGAAAGACGGTGCACTAAAAGTAATTGTTAATGGTAAAACAATACCTTATACGGTTCACCCTTCAAGTTATATTGCAATTGAGAGGTTGTGGACAAAAGGCGATACCGTTCAAACTATTTTTCCCATGCATAATTCAATTGAACATTTACCAAATGTGCCGACTTATGTAGCGTTTATGCATGGACCAATTCTGCTTGGCGCTAAAACAGGCACAGAGGACCTGACAGGATTAGTTGCGGATGACGGCCGGTGGGGACAAATTGCCGGCGGAAAGAAACTCCCAATTGATAAAGCTCCGATAATAATTGAAGACGACCTTTCAAAAATCACGGATGAATTAGTGCCGGTAAAAGGCAAGCCGCTTGCTTTTACAGTTCCTGATCTAAAAATGATCAATCCAATTAAAGTATTGCTGGAACCCTTCTATCAAATCCATGATGCAAGATATATGATGTATTGGATGGCTTTAACAAGTACTCAGTACCGTTCGTATCTTGATTCGATTGCGGCAGATGAAAAAGAGAAACTTGCATTGGAAAATCGCACGATAGATTATGTAGCGCCTGGCGAACAACAGCCGGAAGTTGATCACGCAATGCAGAATTCAAATTCAAATTCCGGTACTAATTTAGATGAATTCTGGCGCGATGCGGATAATGGAGGATATTTTAGCTATAACCTGGCAACAAAAAGCGAATCCGATCTAACTTTGTTAGTACGATACTGGGGATATGAATGGGGCGATAGGAAGTTTGATATTTATATAGATAACGAAAAATTAGTCTCGGAGAATAATAGCGGAAGATGGTATCAATCGAAGTTCCAGAATATAGAATATAAAATTCCAAACTCGATGGTTGAAGGTAAAGATCACATTAGACTGAAATTTCAAGCGCTGCAGGGAAGCAAGGCAGGTGCGGTTTATTATATCCGGTTGCTTCGAAAAAATAAATGAGTGTATGATTCAACCATATTTCTGTAAAAAGTATGTGAGAAATGATAACCTGTTAAATAAAGGAGTGAATTAAATGAAAAAAGTAATTCTTGTACTGATCTTTGTGATTTTGCCCTATGTCTTAACCGCTCAAAACAAAATTACATTGAATGCCGACCTGGCAGAGACACGGATAAACAAAAACATTTATGGACACTTCGCTGAGCATCTGGGAAGATGTATTTATGACGGAATGTATGTTGGTGAAAACAATACCAGTATTCCTAACACGGCAGGTGTACGAAACGATGTGATAAAAGCGCTCAAAGATTTAAAAATACCCAACCTTCGATGGCCAGGCGGATGTTTTGCTGATATGTACCATTGGAAAGATGCCGTAGGTCCTAAAAATGAAAGAAAGAGCTATTGAGAACCTGACTTGGGGAAATGTGCGTGAAGACAATAGTTTTGGCACAAATGAGTTTTTAAACATGTGTGAACTGCTTGGCGCGGAGCCCTATTTGGCTGTCAATATGAATACCGGCACTGTACAAGAGGCAGTAGAATGGGTTCAATATGCAAATCATGCCAATGGAACAAGCTACTTGACCGATATCCGGGAAAAAAGCGGCCGGGAAAAACCCTGGAATGTAAAGTTTTGGGGAATTGGCAACGAATCCTGGGATTGCGGCGGAAATATGGCCGTGGACCATTATATAGACTTGTATAAACAGTATGCTACTGCAATGACCAGTTACAGCAATACTGAAAAACTTTTTAGAGTTGCAGTAGGTCCGGGAGGTCCGGGTTCTACATGGACTGAGGAGATAATGAAAAATATTCCCTCCAGACGGTTTGAAGGTTTATCCATCCATCATTATTCGGTTATTAACTGGGCTAACAAAGGATCATCTTCACAATTTACTGATGAAGAGTATTTTAAGACCATGCAGCAAGCGTGGAATATGGAGAATGTAGTCCGCACGAACAGTGACATAATGGATAAATACGATCCCAAGAAAAGGGTTGCACTCGTCGTTGATGAATGGGGAGGATGGTACGAAACAGATACAAGTGGTCATGGACAACTATACCAGCAAAATACCATGCGCGATGCCATGATTGCCGGACTTACACTCAACATCTTTAACAATCATGCAGATAGAGTTAGAATGGCCAACCTGGCTCAGATTGTTAATGTCCTCCAGTCGGTTATCCTTACCAATAAAGAAAAAATTATTCTTACACCAACCTATCACGTAATGGAAATGTACAAAGTCCATCAGGATGCACTTTTAGTGCCCGTACAAATTATATCGAATGACTTTGTTATGGGGAAACAATCGAATTCAGGCAGTTTCTGCTTCGGCTTCAAAAGACCAGTCGGGGAAACTTCACATTTCGCTGACAAATATTGATAACATAAAGGACCAGGAAGTGGAAATTGACTTGAAGGATTTTAAAGCCAAACAGGTAACAGGCAGGATTTTAACCTCATCAAAAGTTCAAGATCATAATACTTTCGATGACCCTTCATATGTAATACCCAAAACCTTCAAGGATGTATCAATTTCGGGAGGTAATATAAAAATTAACATGCCGCCTAATTCAGTGATTGTTTTGGAATTAGGTTCGTAGTTTTTGCCAGTAAGGTACGTCGCCGCTTTTGGTTCACGTTCTCCTTATTTTATGGACTCGGTCGCTATGAAAAAAAATCTGAGATCTGCTCAGGGTACCCGCTATGCTCTTTTTGCCTATAATATTAAAGGGAAAGAAGGAGGATATGCAGATTTCTATGATTTTAAAGTCGAAGAACCAATGGCTGAACGATCAAAGAACATTCCCTTAGGTAAGGTAGTTACATTAACTAATATCACAAATAATTTACAAGTGTGGGCCAATCCGCATGGAATGATGCATTCTGCAGGGCAGGGCTCGAAAGAATTTAACGGTCCAGGATGTTATTTCAAGGTTCACGATAAAGGAAAGGGCAAGGTAGCACTCGAAGCTTTAAACGGTACAGGTTTTCTAACTGTGGTAGGAATTGGTTTGGCCGGTGATGTGCGATTGATGAAAGAAGAATCTGAAGGAAGTTTATTTCAATGGCAGGATATGCTTTATAATCAATGCACGCTTATGTCGCTCAAGACCAATCGATACGTTGGTTTGATTCCTGAGACAGGTGATCCTTACTCTGCCGATTTTCCGGGTGCACTTCCTAACCGCAGGAATGGCACAGTACTGACGTGGAAAGTATTTGGCGAACAATAGAATATTAATATTGGGGATTTAGTAAAAAATATTTTATAATGTTATAAGCGGGATTTAATTTTAGAGACCAATCAATTTAGTAGATAATATAAATAAAAATAAAGGTCAAATTATGAAACAGAAAATTCATATGCTTATGGTATCGGTTCTCATTCTATTTATTGTGAATTGTTTTCTCCAGGCACAAATACCTGGAGAGACTGAGGCAAAGATAACTGTAGAGGTCAATAAACCGGGACATATAATTTCTCCGACTCTTTTTGGAATATTTTTTGAGGATATTAATCTTTCCGCCGACGGTGGTATTTATCCGGAACTGGTTCGCAACCGTTCGTTCGAAGATGCCGACACACTGCAAAATTGGAATTTGTTAAGTGCCGACAATAAAAGCACGGCATCAATCATTACTGCAGATGTGCAGTCAAGACCGCCGGTACCGCCGCTTAATCCATTCAACCGTAAATCGCTTTGTATAAATGCGAATGGTCCGTTCAAATTGGAGAACAATGGTTATTGGGGCATGAATATTGTTCAAGGGAATAGTTATTCGTTTAAACTGGCTGTCCGATCGACGGATGGATCTTAATACTCCATTGAATGTCAGAATTGTCAGCTCTGACGGAAAGGAACTGGCATCGGGCGAAATAAAAGGTTTCGATGCAGATTGGAAATATTACTCGGTGAACCTGACTGCATCAGGCAGTGATCCAAAAGCACACCTGGAAATTTCCGGCGAAGGCAATGGCAAATTGTATCTGGATATGGTTTCTTTATTACCAGAACAAACATGGAAAAATCACGGTTTGCGTATTGACTTGTCCGAAGCGCTGGATGCATTGCATCCAAAATTTTTTCGTTTCCCTGGCGGCTGCTGGGTAGAAGGTGATGATTTTGCACACATGAACCACTGGAAGAATACCATCGGCAACATCGATACACGTACACCATTGTGGAATATCTGGGGTTACAATGCAACTCATGGACTTGGGTTATCACGAGTATTTACAGCTCGCTGAAGATCTTGGCGCAGAACCATTCTTTTGTATAAACGCAGGAATATCGCACAAGGAAGTTGTGCCTTTGGATCAAATGGGACAATGGGTACAGGATGCATTGGATGCAATTGAATATGCCAATGGACCTGTGAATTCGGTATGGGGCAGTTTACGTGCAAAGAATGGTCATCCCAAACCATTCAATCTAAAATATCTTGAAATTGGAAATGAAAATGGAATGGCTCCATATGCAGAACGATGGGCGCTTTTCGCAAAAGCAATTCATGAAAAATATCCTGAGATAAAACTCATTGCCAATGAATGGGCAGGCGGTCATCCCGAAGATCCAAAGCCGGAAATTATCGATGAACATTATTATAATAATCCCGACTGGTTCATATGGAATGCGAACAAGTATGACAGTTATGACAGAAAAGGTCCGAAAATTTTTATCGGTGAGTATGCAGTTACCAGCGGCACCGGAAAAGGAAATCTGCGCGGTGCAATAGGAGAAGCAGCATGGATGACCGGTATGGAGAGAAATTCGGATATCGTCGTTATGGGATCATACGCACCGCTGTTTTGCAATTCCAATCATAAAGCATGGCCGGTCAATTTAATCAATTTTGATAGTTATCGCTGGTATGGACTTCCAAGTTATTACGTTCAGGAGATGTTTGCTGAATAACCAGGGAACAGTTACGCTGCCGGTGAAAGTTGAGAACGCTCCAACAATTAAAGCCCCGTATTCATCGGGTTGTATTGGTCTTGGTACCTGGAACAATTCAGCAGAGTTCAAAGATCTTAAAGTAGTATCACCCGATGGAAAGATATTATATAAAACATGACTTTTCGAAGAATATTGATGACTGGAAAAAGATTGGTCAGGGCGAATGGTCTGTTCACGATGGTGTGCTGAGACAATCGGCAATTGCACCTAATGTTACTGCTTTTGTTGGTGATACGAACTGGACAGATTATACAATAACGCTTAAAGCCACGAAAACTTTCCGGTGAGAATGGTTTCCAGATTTATTTTCGCAACCAGAACGTAGGACAACGCATTCGTTGGGATATCGGCGGCTATAGGAATTCTGTCTATTTGATGGATATGGGCCTTACTTCGAAAAGTATGCCGAGCAATATTGAAATTGGTCGTTGGTACGATATTAAGATTGAAATTAAAGGCAGCTCAGTAAAAGGGTATCTTGATGGCAAATTCATCCAGGAAGTTGGAGATGCACGTACGAGCTGTAAAAAGTCTTTGTGCAAGTGCAGCCCGTGATGAGAAATCGGGTGACATCATTCTGAAGGTTGTTAATGCGTCTGCAGAAGCGCTTAAGATCAAGATAGATCTTAAAGGGAGCAGGAAAGACTTTCGGGAAACGGAAAAGCCATCGTGCTAACTTCTGCAAACCCGCTGGATGAAAACACATTAGAGGAACCAACGAAGGTCTCGCCAAAAACTGAAACCTTGAGCATCTCCGGCAGCACAATAACACGATCGTTCCCCGGAAATTCGTTAACAATTATTCGGATTCCGACTGATAAGTAAGAGAAACAAATAAGAATATTGTTCGTTTTATTGAAAAGGGTTTTCGTAGTAATCTGTACAAAAGCCGGTGCGCTAAGATAAGTATATTGCGAATGGGAGGGACTCGATCGCGAAATGTTTACTTGAGGCCGTTGCCTGTACGAGTTTGCACCGCTTCTATTTCAGAAATGAAAAATCTAAACCATTGCATGTAAAAATGTTTAATAAAGGAGGTTTTATAATGAGACAAACATTATTTGGTGCATTGTTTATGATCATATCAGTTAGTGGAATTTGTTTGGCCCAAACGGGTCAGAGTTCAAACGTTTTTAATGTTGATACAGCACATGCTTCACCTTACAATCTCTATGGAGCTAAGTATCCGCGTATTGAAGCTGATTCTCGTGTAACATTCCAATTCAAAGCTCCCTATGCAAAAAAAGTACAGGTTTCTATTGCCAACGTTGCATTTGATATGGTCAAAGGCGACGATGGTGTGTGGACATACACCAGTGAACCGCAGGATAAAGGATATCACAATTACTGGATGCTTGTTGATAGCGCTCTTGTGCTTGATCCGGCTACCAATGCATTCATCGGCTATAGCCATATGTGCAATGGATTTGAAATACCCGATCCGGATGGCAGTTTTTATGAGCTAAAAGATGTACCGCATGGCAATGTGCTTATTAAGAATTATTTTTCTAAGACGATTAATTCCTGGCGTCACATTTTCGTTTACACGCCTCCGGGATACGAGACAAACACTTCAACCCGTTACCCGGTGCTGTATCTTCAGCACGGCGGCGGCGAGGATGAACGAGTGTGGATTGAAATGGGAAGAACCAATGTAATACTGGACAACCTGATCGCCGAAGGGAAAGTCAAACCATTTATCGTTGTGATGGAAACCAGTGCTGCCTACAAACCTGGTGAAGTTCCCCCTCAGCCTCTCAGCCGCGACCTGCCGGAGCAAGACCAGGAACCCAGCCAGCAGCAGGCGCACGCCCCCGTATGATGTTTTCATTTGATACATACAAAGAGGTTATGATCAACGATATGATTCCTTTTATTGATAGTAATTTCAGGACTTTAACCGACGGTAATAACCGTGCAATGGCAGGTCTGTCGATGGGTACATTTGTGACCAGAGTGGTCGCACTGGCTAATCTCGATAAGTTTTCCTATATCGGTATTTTCAGCGGCGGTACCGTTTCCCCAACAGACATAAAAGACAAATCGAAGGTCAAACTTGTATTTATGAGTTTTGGCAGTCGTGAACGCGGTGCTGACGGTCTAAAAATCGCAGCTGATTCACTTCAGCAAGCTGGCATCAATGGTGTCTCCTATGTTTCTCCGCTTACTGCTCATGAATGGCAGTCCTGGAGACGAAGCTTGCGCGAATTTGCACCAGCTTTTGTTTAAGGATTAATCTAATTGATATATGGTAAAGATCACTTTTTATTAAAAGATCAGTTTAACAAAAATAATAAAGGAGCTTCTCAAATGAAATACAAATATTCTTTTCTATTTTTTGCAATTCTCATAACATGTGGAATTTGTTTTGCTCAAACAAATCAAATCTGCTGTGGAAGACTTCAAACCCGCATCTACCAATCAACCGAACAAGCAATATCCTCAGGTTAATTCTGAAGGTCGAGTCCGTGCCAGAATTTCTGCACCCCAGGCTCTGAAAGTCCAGCTCGATATTAGCGCTGTAAAATACGACATGACCAAGGATACGGGTGGTGTCTGGACTGGTGACTCGAATCCCCAGGATGAAGGGTTCCACTACTACCAGCTTTGGATTGATGGGGCTGCAGTTCCGGATCCCAGCAGTTTGTACTTCTATGGTGCCAGCCGTTGGGGCAGCGGTATCGAAATCCCTGCCAAGGATCAGGATTTCTATGCTCTCAAGAACGTACCTCACGGCCAGATACGTGAGCTTCCGTATTTTTCGAAAACCAACAACAACATGCGTCGTTGTTTCGTTTACACGCCGCCCGATTATGATAAGGACATTACGAAACGCTATCCTGTGTTGTACCTACAACATGGCGGCGGCGAAGATGAAACCGGCTGGCCCAATCAGGGAAAGACCAATCTCATCATGGATAACCTGATTGCCGAGGGTAAGGCCAAACCCTTTATCATCGTGATGGATAACGGAACATGGCGTATGCCTGAAAATACTCGTCCGGCCGCGTCAAGGAGAACGCCCTGCAGGTCCATGGCCTCCGGCAGGCTGGGCCGATGGTTTCAAGAAGACCCTGCTCGAGGACATTATCCCCATGATCGATGCCAACTATCGTACTCTGGCCGATCAACCGCACCGGGCTATGGCAGGACTTTCCATGGGCGGCATGCAGACCCGGGTTATTACTCTGGCTAATCCCGATGAAGTTTTCACATGTTGGCATTTTCAGCGGCGGCAGTATCAGTGTGGAAGATGTCAAGAACGCTCCCGGATTCAAAGAAAAAGTCAAACTCGTGTTCGTCAGCTATGGCAGCCGGGAACTTGAAAACCGTAGAGCTGGTGAGCATTTGGCGGCGACCCCAAGGCGAATTACCGATTCACTCAAAGAAGCCGGCATTAACACACATTTTTATGTCTCTCCGCTCACGGCTCACGAGTGGCAGAGTTGGCGGCGAAGCCTGCATGAATTCGCTCCGCTTCTGTTTAAGGATTGACTCGGCAGATTAAAGATACAGATGAGTTTTTTTTCTAATCAAACGAAAATATTTATAAAATCAAACAAGGAGTGATTCAAGTGAAATATTGGCATGCAATATTAGCAACTCTATTAACAGGTGGAATCTGTTTCGCTCAAACGAACCAGACAGCGGTTGTTGAGGATTTCAAACCATCATCTGTTAATCAACCGGACAAGCAATATCCTCAGGTCAATTCTGAAGGGCGTGTACGTGTGAGCATTTCGGCACCGCAGGCTCTGAAAGTCCAGTTCGATATCGGTGCTGTAAAATATGACCTGACAAAGGATGATAAAGGAGTATGGACTGGAGAATGTGCTCCTCAGGATGAAGGATTTCACTACTACCAGCTTTGGATTGACGGGGCTGCAGTTCCTGATCCCAGCAGCTTGTACTTCTATGGTGCCAGCCGTTGGGGCAGTGGTATTGAAATCCCTGCCAAGGATCAGGATTTCTATGCTCTCAAGAATGTCCCACACGGACAGTTGCGGGAGAACCACTATTTTTCAAAGAGCACAAATGCCGTGCGTCGTTGTTTCGTTTACACTCCTCCCGGGTATGACAAGAAAACGACCAGTCGCTATCCTGTGCTGTATCTTCAACATGGAATGGGTGAAAACGAAACCGGTTGGGGCAACCAGGGACACGCAGATCTGATCATGGACAACTTGATCGCAGAAGGAAAAACCAAACCATTTATCATTGTCATGGACAATAGCAGCGTCAATTTCCCCGCTGGTGCCAGACCAGGTATGACTCCTCGCCGACCAGGTACAGCAGACAGTGCTTCCGCGGCTGATACGAGTCAGGCACGCAGAGGTGGATTCGGAAACTTCAATTTCGCCGCACAATTCGAAAAGATTCTCATCGATGAACTGATTCCGTTTATCGATGCTAATTATCGTACGCTAACTGATCAACCACATCGTGCAATGGCAGGTCTTTCTATGGGCGGTATGCAAACCCGCCAGATCACATTAGCCAATCTAAATAAGTTCTCGCATATTGGGATTT
Organism: uncultured Bacteroidota bacterium; assembly: GCA_963770945.1. Classification (GTDB taxonomy): domain Bacteria; phylum Bacteroidota; class Ignavibacteria; order UBA10030; family UBA10030; genus Fen-1298. The sequence continues at coordinate 183,098 of CAVYRP010000002.1, forward strand.
TTAGCGGTGGCAGCATCAGTATGGATGATGTCAACAAAGCATCCGGATTTCAAAGAGAAAGTAAAACTTGTGTTTGTCAGTTATGGCAGCCGCGAACTCGAAAACCGCAGACGGCGGCGGACGCGGTCCCTTTGGTGGAGACCCAAAGGTAAATTCTGCTGCACTCAAAGAAGCAGGTATCAATAGTCAGTTCTATGTCTCTCCGCAAACGGCTCATGAGTGGCAGAGCTGGCGGCGAAGCTTGCATGAATTCGCATCACTTCTATTTAAAAACTAAAGGAGAAAAATTATGAAACGGCATCTATTTAGGTTTAGTTTTATTACTTGACTTTTTCAGTTTCGTTGTGTTTTGCACAGACAGACCAGCCAGCAATTAAGGAAGACTTCAAACCCTCGACCTTGAATCAGCCCGGCCAGCAATACCCGCAGGTCAACTCGCAAGGTTACGCGACGATTCCGCATTGTGGCGCCCCAAGCTCAAAGCGTAAGTGTGAGCCTGGGACTGGGCGGACGCGGAGGCACTGACACTCACGAGAGCTGCGGATAGCTCCTGGATGGGCACAACGACAGGACCGCTGGATAAAGGTTTTCACTATTACCATCTCACGATTGACGGTGGAATATTCAATGATCCCGGTACTTTAAACTTCTATGGTTCTACTCGTTGGGAAAGCGGTATCGAAATTCCTGCTCCAGATCAGGACTTCTACGCCCTCAAGGACGTTCCGCACGGTAAAGTGCAGCAGATTCTCTTTCCCTCCAAGAGCACGAGCACATCTCGCCGGGCGTTTGTCTACACTCCACCCGATTATGACAAGGATCAGACCAAGCGTTATCCGGTTCTGTACCTGCAGCACGGCTGGGGCGAGGATGAAACTGCATGGAGTAACCAGGGTACATGCCAATCTGATTATGGACAACCTGATCGCTGAAGGCAAGATCAAACCCTTCCTTATTGTGATGACCTATGGCATGACGAACGAAATCAAGTTCGGCGGCCTCAGAAATTTCGACATCAAACCATTTCAGACAGTTCTCGTCGACGAGTTGATCCCCTACATCGATGCCAACTTCCGTACACTTTCCGATCAACCCCATCGCGCCATGGCAGGTCTCTCCATGGGCGGAATGGAAACCAAGACGATCACTATGGCCAACCTCGATAAATTTTCGCACATCGGCCTTTTCAGCGGCGGGACATTTTCTATGGATGATGTCAACAAAACGCCAGGTTTCAAAGAGAAAGTAAAGCTAGCCTTCGTCAGCTTTGGCAGCCGCGAAATTGAGGGCAATCGTGGCGGCAGAGGTTTCTTTGGCGGTGACCCAAAGGTTAATGCCGACAGTCTGAAACAAGCTGGTATCAACAGCGTCTTCTTTGTTTCTCCGGAAACAGCGCATGAGTTCCTATCCTGGCGCCGTGCCCTGCGTGAATTTGCACCGCTTCTCTTTAAGGATTGAACAAGCGATGTATGGAAACAACCATTTAAGGAGTTTATCAAGTGAAATACTGGTATATCATAGTAGCGACCTTACTCACAGGTGGAATCTGTTTTGCTCAAACAAACCAGACCGCGGTGGTGGAGGATTTCAAGCCATCATCAGTCAATCAACCAGGCAAGCAATATCCTCAGGTCAATTCTGAAGGCCGGGTACGTGCAAGCATTTCAGCGCCGCAGGCTCAAAAAGTCCAGCTCGATATTGGCGGCGTAAAGTACGACATGACAAAGGACGAAAATGGAGTTTGGACCGGCGAATCGCGTCCTCAGGATGAAGGGTTCCATTATTACCAGCTCAATATCGATGGGGCTTCGGTTCCGGATCCAGGAAGCCTGTACTTTTATGGTGCCAGCCGTTGGGGCAGCGGTATTGAAATACCCGCCAAGGATCAGGATTTTTATGCTCTCAAGGATGTTCCCCATGGCAAGATAAGTCAGAATCTATATTTCTCTAAGATTACTAATGCATGGCGTCGATGCTTTGTATATACTCCACCGGATTATGATAAGAATAGTTACTGCACGTTATCCTGTACTGTATCTCCAGCACGGAAGGGTGAAGATGAGACAGGCTGGGCTGTTCAGGGTAAAGCAAATCTTATTCTTGACAACCTGATCGCTGAGAAAAAGGCTGTTCCTATGATTATTGTCATGGATAATGGTTATGCATCAAGACCTTCCCAGACGCCCTCACAGAACGCAGGGGCTCCTGCCAGAGGAGCCGGCGGTATCTCAGCCTTCGAAGAAGTCATGATCAAAGAAATCATCCCGATGATTGACGATGCGTATCGGACTATTGCAGATCGAGAGCACAGGGCAATGGCTGGTCTCTCGATGGGTGGCAATCAGACCTATCCAGATCACTATGAATAACCTGGACAAGTTCTCACATATCGGTGGCTTTCAGCGGTACATCGAACTATCCAAGCACGGATGAGCTCGATCCGCAAACGCTTATGAACGGGAAATTTAAAGATGGAAAGCACTCAACAAACAGATTAAGCTTCTTTGGCTTGGCTTGGGTACAAAAGAACCCAATCCGTTCCCCGGTTCAGTTGGAGCATTTCGTGCTATGTTAGATAAAGCAGGTGTCAAATATGTCTATTATGAATCCATCGGCACAGCACATGAATGGTTAACATGGAGAAGAGATCTTTATCAGTTTGCACCGTTATTGTTTAGATAAAAACATTCACTAAATAATTAATCAATTACTTGAAAAATGAAACATAGAATATTATTTACTCTGCTCATTCTGCAATGCATGTTTTTCTTTTACAATGCCGAGGGACAGCTTCCGGAAGGATCAAAACCGGCTCCTACAAATATTCGTCCAAATGAATGTCCTTGCATACTTTCAGACTTGAGAGTAGTTTTCAGGGTGAATGCACCGGATGCCGGCAAAGTTCAGGTGGATCTAGGGAAGCTGTATGACATGCAGAAGGATGAAAAGGGAATCTGGATTGTAACTACAGATCCGCAGGTGCCCGGATTCCATTATTACTCGCTTGTGATAGACGGAGTCAGAGTCTCCGATCCTGCAAGCGAATCTTTTTATGGAACCGGCAGGATGTCGAGCGCCATTGATATCCCCGAAGAGGGAGTCGATTTTTATACAATAAAAAATGTGCCCCATGGTGATATACGGTCATGCATATATTTCTCAAAGACCACAGGAACATGGAGAAACCTGAATATCTATATTCCTCCGGGATATGATAAGGATAAGAATAGCCGGTATCCGGTCCTTTATATCCAGCATGGAGGCGGTGAGGATGAACGCGGGTGGGCTGTCCAGGGAAAAACAAATATTATCCTTGATAACCTTATTGCTGAGGGAAAAGCAGAACCGATGCTAGTAGTAATTCCTAATGGGAATGTATCAAAACCCGGATCGACTGCTGCAGGATATAGTGAAGAAGCGATGGCTGCTTTCAAAGAAGAGCTTATTCGGAAGTGTGATACCGTTTATTGAAAGCAATTACAGGGTAAAACCTGGTGCTGAGAACAGAGCTATCGCTGGATTATCGATGGGTGGCGGACAGGCGTTTTATACGGGTCTCCGCAATACTGATATGTTTGCAAATGTGGGAGTGTTCAGCAGCGGTCTTTTCGGCGGTATAGGCCGGCAGCCTGCGACGGTATTTGATCCTGAAACAGTAATACCCGGTATACTGACAAATCAGGAGTCATTTAATAATAAGCTTAAGGTGTTTTATATTTCCGTGGGTGAACAGGATCCTAGAATAGAACCTACCAAGAAGTTGATTCAGACTTTTAGAAATAATGGATTGAAGGTTGAGTTTGCATCGTTTCCCGGAGGTCATGAATGGCAGGTATGGCGAAAATCTCTTCATGATTTTGCCCAAAAGCTATTTAAACCCTGATGAACGGAAACAATTTGTTGATTGGTATACAAACGAGAGCGCTTCATAATGAAGCGCTCTTATTTGTTCAATTACTCTCCAATGTAATTTATAAACTTAAATTCTTGGTTCCGATAATTAATTTAGAAGACCGTATGGTTCGGCAAGATCTTTATGAGGTTTGAATTTAAACAGGCAATCATTTAGATTTGCACCAAGGACGTTGATTTTATCAAGATCGCCCTGTCCCAATCCTGCTTCATTCATCGATGACATGTAAAGGATCTGAGCCGGATCAAATCCCATTATTTTTGTTCCAAGAGTATCCAGAGCAAGCGGGTCAGTACTGGCAAGTGCAAGCTTTGTTTCAATCGGAGTTCCGTCGATAGGACCGTCACCTTCCATTGAAGTGAATGCATCAACTACGCCAAGATCGGGATATACTATTTGCGAAAGCTGGAAAAGATTGTAATGAAGAACCATGTCTTTGGTCATCGCAAGTTTCATGCCCGGTTGAAACTATGAGTGTCCCAAGCTATGCATCAGCATTTTATCATCTGTGATTTATAGTCATTTATGGGAGCACCCATTAATATATTTTTCAGCGATAAGGTCACCAGAACGCAATTGTGTGTTTTCATTTTGCCCGCAGAAATTAAGTACTGATCCGCTGTCGAGATATTTTGCTATAATGCGGATAGGTTGCGGTTTATTACCGGCAGAATTAAAAATGTAATGATTAATAGTAGGTTCGAGGTTAAGGTCGGTAAGTTTAACTCCGTATTCTTTCTCCAAAGGCAAATATCCGTAATTCTTTGAATCCGTCATATGTTTTACCGGATCCCAGAAAACCCCAGATGGGGGAGGCAGCAGTTGATTCACCTATTTCAATAGAGCCTTTGAACCGGGGCTTAATAAAATCAAGTATTCCCCTTACTGAATCAACACTGGTAGCGCAAAGAGTATTGTTTACAAACACAAAATTCGGTTTGATCAGGACACGTTTCCTCTTTTCAAGAGTTGTCATGATTTCATCTTCAATGTTTTTCAATGCCTTGAATGTGTTATCACGTGCATCATTCCCTTTAATAAGACTTACATTTGATGGTTTGAGAACCTTTTCAAATGTCGCAATCTTACCATGTCCCGAATAAACAGGTTTAAAAGAAGCTGTGCTTTTTGGGGCATTATCCCTGCATCCCAAAACTCCAACTCCTACAACTCCCGCTGCAAGTGTTTTTAATATTTCACGGCGATCCATAAATAAATACTCTATTTAGTTAATAGATATTGATATTTATATCCTATAAATTCATGTAAATAAAAAGCCTCTGTAATGCTATAAAAAGTATCCTGCATTGTCAAGCAATCTTGCATTAAATTCCATGTCTATTCCCGGAACGAAACCGTCATTTAATCGATGCGTATATTTATTGTTTTGGGTCTGCAATAAAAAGTATATACATTCTATGTTAGTCAATGATAGTTCGTCCAATTGCCACTGATTACTAATAGCGTCAACCAAATGGAGGCTGTATGGGATCCAAATTAGTATTCTGTTGTAAAACTCTATTAGCAGTTTTTCTCCTCACTTTTTTACTCAAAATCTAAAGTATTACCATTGTGTGCTAAGTTCATTTTAGCTAATTTTTTTAATTCAAACTAATCCTATAAATAAGGACCTGAACAATGAAAAAGATTACCATTAATTTTTTGCTTTTCTATATCCTGATACAAACAGGATTCGCCGGCACGGATAAAAAGGCCTCAAGATTTGATTTTACCGGACTTAGGGATCCTTCTCTTATCAGGGGTTTCAACTATACTCCGGCTAATGCAGCTTCGCCGCGACATCATATCGATGCCTGGGTACATTATGACTCTGCAACAACCGTGTTTGATCTTAACCTGGCCAAAAGTCTCAATCTTAATCAGGTGCGGGTTTTTGTTCCTTATGCAGTTTATACAGAAGATAAGGCAGCTCTTCCGGTAAAGTTAAAGCATTTCATACGCGAATGCTACAAACGCGGTATAGGAGTTATGCCTGTGGTAGGAAGCGGACCTTGGCTGAGAGATACAACACTGCGTGCCCAGGGAAGAGAATGGATTCAATTCCTGGTCAATGCAATATCGGATGAACCGGGGATCGTTATGTGGGATGCTATGAATGAACCGGATTGGCCTACGTCCCCTAAAGATATGGTTTTAAGAAAATTTGAAAATGCTAAATTTATGGCAAGGACCTTTCATGAGCTCGATCCTAATACTCCGGTAACAATCGGAATGGCTTTTGTCGATGGTATGATTGAATTGGCAGATTATGTGGATGTACTCCAGTTTCATGATTATATGCAGACTCGCGAACAGATCAGAAATAATATCAAACGGGCTAAGGAATTTGCTGCAAAAGTAAACAAACCTTTAATAAATGGTGAAATTGGTTGTATTGCACGTGCCAATCCATATGATATTACTCTTCAAGAACATATGAATGCAAAAGTAGGATGGTACATCTGGGAATTGATGATTGTCCGTAAAGGATGGGGTACCGTCCATGGTGTGTTTTATGAGGATGGGAGCGTTCGTGATCCATCGATTGCTGCTGCAATCATGGGATTTTTCCGCAAACGTACCGCAGATATACTTCCCGCTGTTCCGGATAAGGAAGGCTGGGTTACAAAGATAATAGAGCAGAGTAATAAATGGCTTAACGATCCAGATAGAAACTGGAAGAATGGATTGGATATTGCCGAAACCGCTTCTTACCTGCTTGAATCAGCAGAGCTAACGGCAATGAGAACTCCCCCAACATGGGAAGTTGAGATGCTGAGGCAGGGTGATGTGAACATGGATTCTTTGAAAAAACTGATTATCAAATTCAAAGATCTGCTTGATCCATATAGGATACCGCCGGCTCAACAAAATTGATGCGGGACAAACTCTCAGGACTTTAGGTGCATTTGTTTGAATTTTCAAAAAATAAGCGTGGACTCCCTGCCCTCTTGGCGGGGGTTTCTGCGTATTCATTTTAAATTCCATTCTTTATTAGACTAAAAAGGAAAGGAAGCATAGACTTATGAAAAAGAAAATAATCTTAAGCACGATAGCCTTCTGTATTTGTTTTGGATGGGCGGATAATGCAAACGCACAGCGGCAATGGATTCAACCGATTGAATCTCCGGTAGTGCATTCCGACCGTACAGTTACATTTAATTTTAAAGCTCCGGGTGCAAAGAAAGTTGAAGTAGTCTCTCAATTTATTAAAGAGCCCCAGGCTCTAAAACCGGATACCTCCGGTGTATGGAGCATTACATTGGGGCCTGTTGAACCGAATCTTTATCCATATAACTTTATTGTTGACGGTGTATCGGTTGCCGATCCCAATAATGAAAATATTTTTCCCAATGAACATTTTAAAAGCAGCTTAGTTGATATTCCGGGTCAAACACCGGCAATATATGCAGTTCAGGATGTCCTGCACGGTGAAGTTAGTTATTGCTACTATAAATCAAAAACAATGAATGCAATCCGCCCGCTAGTTATTTATACTCCTCCGGGATATCAAAAAAACAATAATAAATACCCGGTGTTTTATTTAGTTAGCGGAACTACCGATACCGAAGAAACCTGGTTTAAGGTCGGGCGGGCCAATTTTATTCTCGACAATCTTATTGCTCAGAATAAAGCTCTGCCGATGATAATAGTAATGCCATATGGAAATACAATGACCGGAACGCCGGACCCAATGTCGCTGAAAGCTGCCGATATGTACAAAGTGTTCAATGACGAACTGGTTGAAAGCATAATGCCTTACGTTGAGTCCAATTACCGTGTCATCCCCGACAGGGAAAAACGAGCGATAGCAGGATTCTCGAGAGGCGGCGGACAATCTTTGTTTGCCGGTTTTAATAACATCGATAAATTTGCCTGGATAGGTTCGTATAGCGCCTACCTGACTCCCGAAGTATTTGAAAAATATTTTAGCAATACTTATGCAAAACCAGAGGTCACAAATAAAAAGTTAAAACTTCTCTGGTTGGGCGTCGGTAACGAGGACTTTTTGTACAAACCGGCTGTCACATTTATCGATTTGTTGAAGGAAAAAAAGTTTGAACAAAAAAACCTGATTACATCAGGCGGCCATACATGGATGAATGCCAGGCGCTATCTAACCGAAACTTTGCAATTGTTTTTTAAATGATGAAGCAATTGAACAAATCGTAAATCATCAAAATACTGTATCAAACAGTTAACAATTTTCATAAAGAGCTTGAGAAAATCGGCGTAAAACATGTTTATTATGAATCTCCGGGGACATCACACGAATGGTTGACCTGGAAAAGATCTTTAAATCAGTTTGCAAGTTTACTTTTCAAATAATGTAAAGGGATGTAATAATTTATTATTACTCACGAAGTAATATAAGTCAAACTTGATTTTAAGGATGTCTATTGAATGACAATGGATATGGGATGCACAGGGCAGGCATCTTCGGAGCAGACGGTGGCGATACATTAAGTGGCGTTGCATTGTGAGGTCAACTGTTTTTTCTAATATGATTGTTAACTTGTAACACATTATAGATGTTAAAGTACATAGGTTTATCTAAAGAATGTTATAAAAATTAATTGATTGGAAGCAGCGGGAAAATGGATTTAACCGAAGACGGAATATTTCATTCAATTAAACTTGATGATATACAATCCTTCGAGCAGATATATAGGCAATATTGGTCAAAACTGTATATTTATGCCTTCAATGTTTTGCGGGAGAGAGAACTTTGTGAGGATATTGTTCAGGAGGTTTTTATTGATCTCTGGACAAAAAGGCATAATGTTCAGATTTCTGATTTTAATTCGTATCTGCACCAATCGGTAAAATATCAAATATTCAATCACTTCCGTAGAAGTAAATATAAAAAACAATTACTGATGAAATTCGATCTGATAAATACGCAGTATAAAATCGATGAATTATATGAAAAGGAAGAACTGAAAGCTCAAATAAAAGATGTGATATCTAAAATACCTGAGCAGCGCAGGATTATTTTTGAAATGAGCAGGTATGAGGGACTTTCAAACAAGGAAATTTCTGAAAAATTAAGTATTTCATTACAAACCGTTAAAAATCAAATTAGTGAATCTTTGAAATTTATTCGCAAATCTCTAAATAATTTATACCTGTTGTTTTTCTAAGCCGCCGTCTCCCTCCAGGATCAAATTCCTTTATTTCTAATTCTATTCTGCTATTTTTCAATAAATTCAAGAATAATTTATGGAGAATAGTACTTTTCTCATTCATGTTACTTAAACAGTATAAATAAATATTACTCCCATTTTCTAAGAGAAGCGTATGGATATCGAGGAATTTTCAAATTTAATTGAAAAATATAAAAGGGGTGAATTATCACCTCGGGAAAAAGAATTGCTGGAAAGCTTTCTTGAATCATTTCAAACGAATCCCGGGGAATGGATCGAAAATGAAATGGGAAATAAAAGAATAATTGAAGAGAAAATTTATTCTCAGATTATGAGGGATATTAATAAAGAGAAAATTCGTTATATCAACAGAACATTCTTCTCTCCTTCATTGCTTAAAAGAGCCGCTGCAATTGCATTTTTCTTCATTCTGAGTTCAGGAATTTTATATGTATCAGGCGTATTCTCCAAAAAGACAGGCCCTGTCGTATGGAATGAACAAGTTACTCCGGCAGGAGAAAAATCCATAATTACCCTTTCAGACGGCTCACAGGTGACTCTAAACGCTGATAGTAAATTAAAATATCCGGATCGATTTGATGACGCAAGCAGAGAAGTATACCTGGAAGGTGAAGGTTATTTTGTCGTCCAGCGTACTATTAACCGGCCGTTCATTCTTCATACGGGAAATCTCTCCACGACAGTTTTAGGCACTACATTTAATGTTTCTGCATACCCTGAGAATAAAACTATTGCCGTGTCCTTGTTGGAAGGAAAGGTAAAAGTTTCAAGGAATGAAAAGGGAACAATTGGTAACATCGCTGTTCTTCAACCTCAGGAGCAACTGCAGTATGATAAAGAACTTGATGTCAGCTCATGTGGTCTGTTTGATTCATTGGAAGCAGTTGGCTGGAAAGACAATATATATAAATTTGAAAATGAGCCATTGGGTAATGTGCTATCCCAGCTTGAAAGAGCATTTGGTATAACATTCAAAATAACCGACCAATCGGTTTTAACACAAAATATGACTGTCAAATTCGAAAAAGATTCCTTACAAACAGTAGTTGGTGTTATAAAAAATCTAACAGGCTTGGATTATAAAATTGTCAAGGATAATAGTAAGATGCAAGAGGTCGTTTTTTTTAGAAACAATAAATGACTTCTCACCGTACCAGTAATTTGTAAAATGAGTATCGTGTCGAAGAATTTTAACCGGCAATAATTTTATATGGATCATTGCATAAGCGTAATATAATACGGGGTAAAATATTTTGAAGATATCGAAAACAGTGATATCTGGTTCTATAGTTCGAACGGTTATCCTCTCATGGATGACAAGTATTCTCCTGGCAGTGTATGTTCAAGGCCAAGATCTTACGGAGCCGAGAGTAAGTTTGAAGGTGGACAATATACCGCTCAGTGAAGTGCTGCAGATTCTGGAACTAAAAACAAAGTTTACCTTCAGCTATCTTAATAAGGAATTGCCTCTAAGCGAAAGGGTTACGTTAGATGCACAGGATAAATCATTGCAGCAAATTCTTGAAATCCTCTCACAGAGATACGCACTCACATTTACGAGGATCAATAATATAATAATCATCAAAAAGAAAGAAGGAGCGGAAGAAAAGAATATTCCGCAAGGGGTGGGAATACTCAGGGGGATAGTTCGTGATTCCTTAACTTCGGAAGTGTTACCGTATGCCCATATTTATATCCGTGAAATCAATAGGGCGGTCGGTACCGATAATCGGGGATATTTTATCGTCTCTTCTCTTCCCGCAAAAAAAGAATATACCGTCATTGTCACATTTGTAGGCTACTCGCCTAAATTGATCATGGCATCAATAGAGAAAAATCAAATTACGCATATCGATATTGCTCTGGCAAAGTCTGCTATTGAGTTAAACAATGTTATTGTGTTTGGTGAAAGACTGGCTGAAGAAGAGCTAACCGTTAAAAAATTTTCAATAAACGATATTGAGAATCTTACTCATGGTGTTGAAACAGATGTCATGAGATCAATTCAGTTTCAACCCGGAGTCCAATCGGCAGGAGATGTTTCAGCCAGGTACTATGTCAGAGGAGGGGCCAGTAATGAAAATTTAGTCCTTTTAAATGAAACCCCTATTTACAATCCATTTCATGCTCTTGGAATTTTTAGTGTCATTGATCCCGATATGATTAATAGCGTTGAGTTTTACAAAGGTGGATTTGGGGCGAAATTTAACGGACGGCTTTCTTCCGTCATGGATATTATAACAAAAGACGGCAATAGAAATAACTTCGGGGCAACAGCTGGGGTAAGCGAATTAACGGTCAAAACAGCTTTGGAAGGCCCGATCCCGGATGGTTCGTTTATTCTCACTGGAAGAAAAAGTTATTCCAACGGGATATTAAAGAAATTCACCAACGATAAAAGTATTCCGATAGATTTTTATGATGCCTCTTTTAAGGTCAATTATTCTAATCCGGAATTTCTGCCCATATCAAAATTTACCTTCTTTGGTTTCGTGAGCGAGGATAAAATTGACTATAAAAGTATGCTGCACGCGAATTTTGATTGGTCTAATTCAAATATTGGATTCAACTGGTTTACAGCAACACATGACAGTCCTTTATTTGCTGAACTCACGTTATACTATTCCAGGTTTTCCGGCAGTGAAATACCGAATTCCAGTAATAACCGGCAAATTAAAAATAAGCTCGATGATTATTACATTCAAGACGGATTTTAGTTATGTCCTGAGTGATAGAAACGAATATTACGGCGGTGTTAAAATAAATTTCATAAAAACCAACCTATTCCTTTCTAATTCGAGTGGGCAATTGAACGATATAGGATCGGAAGGAACTGCATTCGGTTGTTATGTCGGGTATAAATTATTAAACCTTGACAAGCTTAAGGCTGATTTTGGTTCAAGGCTCAATATTCTGAAATTAGCTGAAGGCTCTTCTATGTTTTTTGAACCCCGGATAAACGGAGTATACAGTCTCTTGCCAATTCTGAAGGTAAAAGCAGCCTGGGGGATTTATCAACAGGAACTGGTGACCATCTCTGATGAAGACGAAGTTCTATGCTTTGTTTGAACCCTGGATTGTTACTCCGGACTATTTAAAGGTATCAAGTGCCATACACTACATAGGCGGATTGGATTATTACCTGACTGAAAACTTTAATATGAGTGTAGAAGGTTATTATAAAGCAATGCATAATTTGGCTGTGCTAAACGATGAATTAATTTATCCTACCGATAAACAATTAATTAATGCAAGTGGAGAATCTTATGGGGCAGAGTTCACTATGAATTATAAAACCGGGTGGATAAACGCACAGCTTTCTTATTCATATTCATGGACAACAAAAAAAATAAGAGATATTGAATATCATCCCCGATACGACAGCAGGAATAATATAAAATTCATTATGAACAGCGACCTCGGAAATAATTGGAGCGCCAGTATAAGCTGGAATTATAATTCGGGTATGCCGTTCACTCAAATGTTAGGTTATTATAATAAGTTCAATCCACCGGATATATTAAATCCATCATCGTGGCTTACCAATTATTACTATTTTCCCATATTGGCTGACAGGAATGCTGCACATTTGCCCGATTACCACAGGCTGGATATGGGGATATCCAAAAGAATCCAGGTTTGGTCAATGAAAGTGAACATAGGCCTGAATATTATAAATGTATACGACAGGAATAATTTCTTCTACTACGATGAAAAAACCGGGGAAAGAGTAAACATGCTTCCTTTCATACCTTCCATTGATATGAAGGCGGAATTATGAAAAAAGGTCTTCGGATATTGTTCATCATCCTATCATTGTGTTTTGCATCATGCAGAGAACGATTTCAATATAAATGCTCCTTATGAAGATGTCTATGTTTTAAATTGTATTTTACGTAACGATAATTCCATTCAGTATGCCCTCATTTCAAAAAATTATTTTACGGAAAATGGAACCACCCCGGCTCCAAACAGTATTGATCAAAACATAAAAGGCGTAAATATAAAAATTTATAATAACGACTCCGTGTTTGTTATGAGGGACACAACTGTTGAGATAACAAATTCAGGAAATATAACGCAGGTCAATTGTTATTATGTGAAAAACCTGATACTGAGTCCCGGCAAAGTTATCAGGATCGAAGCTACAGTTCCGGATGGGAACACAGTGAAATCAACCATCCAGGTGCCGCAAATCTCTTATGTTAACTTTTCACCAAATTTTCCCCAATATATGAACCCCGGATCAAACGGAGCATCAGCCGGGGTATCAAACGAAACCAAATTACAGCTGGAACTGGGTTGGTGCTACTAAAGAGATTACAACCATATTAAGCCTTCCCCAGTTAGAAGTATATTATAAAAAATATGAAGATGGGACATTTGTTGATAAAAAAATACTTATACCGCTGGTCTTCTCTTATATTATTGACAATCAAGGGAATGTATCCCCTGTTCATGTAAAACTCTCGTTCAACCACTATTGTTTTACGACTCTTGAAACTGTTAATAAAACAATGCAGGATATATCGGGGAACGATCCTAATAAAGAAAACTATATAATCACTAAGGTTGTATTCAGCGTTATCAGCCTGGATCCTGAATTGACAAAATATTATTCCGCCAACAATACCTACTCGGAAAATTTTACGATTAAACTGAGGCAAACGGAATTCTCCAATATTGAAGGAGGAAAAGGAATCTTCGGAGCATATTACAAATTTTCTAAACCCCTGGTTGTTGACAGTTTCTATGTTAATTCTTTTGGTTACCGGTACGCTCCTTTGTGACAGTCATTAGTAACGCCATGGGGGGTAACTAAGAACAAGAAGATACAATGAGAGGCAGAGCGATGAATCGTTTCATGGTAATTATTTCTTTCTTGTTTGTTGTCTATGGGCAATGTTCTGCCCAATGGCAAAGAACAACTATGCCGGTGGATGTAAAAGTGAATACCCTGGCAATAAGCGACTCGATTATTTTTGCCGGTACAGATGGCGAGGGAATATTCGAATCGACCGATAACGGCGAACACTGGAATAGCATGAATGAAGGGCTGCAAAACAAATTCATCCATACTATTTTCATCAACGGAACAACTATGTTCGCGGGAACGGAAGCAGGTGCTTCTATTTCCACCAATAACGGAGTAAGCTGGGGTACCATTAATTCCGGTCTGTCCGATAAAGGTGTTTGGTCTTTTGCAGCACGTAAATCCACACCGGGTGATTCAACCATCTTTGCCGGAACATGGAGCGGGGTTTATAAATCTACCAATAACGGTAAAAACTGGGCAGAGACGAATTTATCTGTTACCACCATGCCGGTACATTCTCTTCTTGCACGTAATTATGAAATTTTCGCAGCAACGTTAGGCGGAGGAGTTTTTAATTCACCAAACAATGGATTTTCATGGGAAGATATTAGTATTAAATATAGGGATAATTACACCGATCTTGATGTTGTGAATACGGTTTATTCACTTGCCATCATTGATACCACTGTTATAGCCAGTGTAGGATCCGGTTTTTTTTATTATTATACAGCAATTGGGAAGCCTCCTTTTGTATTGGTTCAGGACGCCCCCCAACGAAATAGTCCTATTCTCTGTTTTACCAGCTATAATGCAAAACTTTTTGCCGGTAACTCCGTTGGAGATATTTTCTTTTCTAATTTCAATGGAACACATTGGGATGTTGTCACTTCTTCTTTAACGGGTCATGCTCTATACTCTCTTGCACTAAACAATTCTTATATTTTTGCCGGAACGGAAAGCGGTATTTGGCGTTTAAGATATCCTGAAATAAGCACAACGGTAGATGATGCGAAAGGAGTCCCAACCGGATTTGCACTGGAACAGAATTATCCTAACCCTTTCAACTCTACGACAAAAATCAAGTTTAGCATTCCTTCTGCGGGCAGGGTTTCCCTCAAAGTGTATAATATACTCGGCTCAGTCGTGGAGGACTTGGTCGATAAAACGATGGCACCGGGAACGTATCAAGTTGAATTTTCACCTGCGAAATTGCCGAGCGGAGTCTTTTTTTATTCGCTCGTTTCAAATGAATTCAGAATTACTAAAAAACTCATTCTGATGAAATAGGTTCAAACGATTCCATAACACATCTTGGTCTTACAGAGGATGTCATGAAAACACTTACTGCAACACTACTCTGTATCATGTTTCATTTTTCATCAATGTATGCACAGGGAATTATTCATGGCTCAGTGATAGATTCACTTACCCGGGATCAATTAAGTGGGGCTGAAGTTACTCTCACAGGCACCACATTCAGTGGTGTTTCTAATACAGATGGTGAGTTCCGTATATCCGGAATTCCAGCGGGGGAGTATATGCTGCAAACCTCCTATCTAGGATACAAGGGAAAGAAATATTTGGTCGATATAAAATCTGAAGAAACACTCAAGCTAACCATTGAATTATTACCGATAATTACAGTTGAAGATCAAGCCGTATTTACCCAACAGGCGGGACGCCAGGCTGAAGAAATTAACCGGCAGAGCAGCTCAAATACTATAAAAAATGTTAGTGCAGGTAAAAAATTTAAGGACATGCCCGATGAAAATATTCCCATGGCATTAAGTCGTTTACCAGGTGTTTCAATTATCTATGGGCCCATCTTTCCCGTCTCTAGTTCAACTTGGCAGACGTTGGACAATAACAAAATTCGTTTTTCGACTAGGTTATCTGCTGATGATGATTTTTCATTTGCCAATGACCCGGGTTCAAAGGTTTTAATAAGGGGATTGGATTCCAAATATTCCAATATTACTATTGACGGAATAAGAATTTCTCCAACTTCTGCAAAAGATAAAAGCGTAGACCTCAGTAGTATTTCAGAAAGAGATTTTCAGAATATCGAAATACGGAAAACCATTACATCCGATGAAGAGGGAGATGCAACAGCAGGCGCAGTTCATATGGTAACAGGGAAAGCCCCCTCAGAAAGAACGATACAAGCCGAATTATTGGGCAATGATAACACCTTGGATAAATCCACAAACCAATATCAATTCACCGGAAGTTACGGCGAAAGATTTTTCGAAAACCTTCTTGGGGTGCAGGTTGACGCGACTACAGAAAAAAAGATTATGAGTAGTGAATATCATAAAGAGGGCAATTTACCTAGGTGGGATCATTTCAAGCTTTTATATACCAATGCCGTAAGAGAAAGAACCGGTGCACACATTATCTTGGATTATAATACTCCTGATGGCGGTTCAATAAAGTTTAATAACCTTTTTTATAAAACAAATACAGCTTATTTCGAAAGCATGGAAGACTCTACCTTGATGTTTTATCCTACGTATACATTTAGCGAGAGGGAAACAGATCAAACTATAGTTCTCTCATCACTCGGAGGTAGGAATTATTTGCTGGGCTTTGATATTGATTGGAATGCGGCTTACTCCGAATCTAAATATGATCAGCCATTTTATTATACAACGGCATTTTATCATATAACAGGATCTCTTCCAGCGACTATAAATACGCCGCCCTACTTAGATCACACTGTAGAGAGTCCTTCGAATAACTTTTGCAATGAAAAAACTGCGTCTCTTGATATTGATAAGAAGTACACCATAAGCAATGAATTGACAGGTGAGTTAAAATTTGGCGGGAAGTACAGGATAGCCTCCAGGGTATTTGAGGAGCATTTACGGGGGGAAAACGGCAGCGCAGATTCTACCTCTGATTACAATGGTCTATTGAGAAGATTAGCAGATGGTTCTTTCGTAGAAAAAGATTTTTCAGGTACCAGGTTTGATGGGTTGCTTTCAAAAAGCGGTGGATCGATTTACCTTTCGTACTTTCAGGATAATCCGCCGGGTAAGCGCAGCCTGTTCAATGAATACACATTAACACTGATAAACAACGGCGCCCTGCGTTTATGGCACGATTTAAATTACAGTCCATATTATTTAGAGAACGGAAAGGATATAAATTCATATAATTTATCCGAGAACGTTTTTGCAGGATATCTCATGCATTCTTTAAATTTCGGACAGTCGGCAAAATTTATTATCGGTCTAAGAATAGAAAGCGAAAAGAATAATTATGCCGGGTATTACTTTCCCAACGCTATATCCAATGAAGTACCTCTCTATGACAGCATACCACTGCCGACACATACGTATCAGTACAATAAAACATCTCTACTTCCAAACTTCCATATGATTTTAGAGCCGACTGATTTCTTAACCTTGCGGCTGGCGGTATATAAAACCTTAATCAGACCGGATTGCATTGCCAGGATACCTAAATTCTTTTGTGTTGGCACACAAGATATTGGTAATCATATCCTGAATATGGGAAATCCAGATCTGAAAAATGCCGATGTTTGGAATTATGAAATTCAGACACAATTCTATGGAAACGGTATAGGGCAGTTGAGCATTCATGCATTCTATAAAGATATTGAAGGAATGGTGCAAGAGACAAACGGAATTCAACTATTGGGTGCTGACCCCCTTGAACCATTAGGGATTAACTTGAGTTCTTATCCCGTTCAGAATACGTTCAATAAATTTGGCTCGTATAACGTAATCACTTATTTTAATTTACCAAAACCAACTCGTATCTGGGGTTTTGAAATTGAACATCAGGCAAATTTCAGATATCTCCCGGAACCCTTTAAAAATATTATTTTGAATTATAATCTCACTTTCGTCCGTTCGGAAACATGGGCATTAGATGTGGAGAATATTACTGCCCCGATGGGCAATTATAGTATAGTATCATATACAAAACAAAAGCTTAATACTATGCCCGAATTTTTTGCAAATGTCATTCTTGGTTATGATATAAAAGGATTCTCTTGTAGAATTGCTTACTTCTATCAAGGTGGATATCTGATTTCCAATAAATTTTCGTATGATATCCAAACAGAAGGGAATAAATTATCGAGATTGGATATTACACTGAAACAACAACTATTTAAAAATGTTTCTGTCATTCTTAACCTGAATAATATTACTAATTCAACAGAGGAAATTTTATATAGGAGGACATCTGCCACACAGGATTCTCCGGCGGTCGCATGGCAAACGGCTCAAGTTTTCAGATACGGAATGAATTTCGATTTCGGTGTCAGGGTTGAATTATGAGATTTGATAAAAAAAACGGAGTCACTATGAAAATTTATTACAGAACTTGTTAGCGATCATTCTGTGGTAAAACCTTACAGGAGGAAAACAATGAGAATTTTATGTTCGATTATGTTGGTGATGTTTCTAAATCTATGTACATCATGCAACAAGCCCAATTCGGTTAGCCCTACTAATTCTCTAGAAACTCCATCAAATCCATCACCTGCGAATGCAGCAACCAGTGTCTCGACATCCCCGACCTTAAGCTGGACTTGCAGCGATCCTGAAGGTGATGCCATTACGTATGATGTATTCATTGGCACGAGCAATCCGCCCACCACACAAGTTGCAGCCGGACAAAGTGCTTTTTCCATAGCACGCACCGGCCTTGCCCATAATACCACATACTACTGGAAGATCAATGCCAAAGACAGCAAGAATGACTCAACCATAGGCCCGGTCTGGTCCTTCACAACAGGTTCCGGTGTTATCCCCCAGGGTATGGTTCAAGTGGCTGGAGGAACTTTTACAGCCGGCACAACACCTGTCACGATCAGCAGTTTTAATATTGATAAATACGAAGTTACATACGAGCTATGGACAGAGGTTAGAAACTGGGGATTAAACAACGGCTATACAGATTTACCCAAAGGTAGTAATGGATACAGCCCTGTTGGTGAAAACAACCCTGTAACAGAAGTAAGTTGGTATGACATTGTAAAATGGTGCAATGCTCGTTCGGAAAAAGATGGACTATCACCGGTGTATTACACCGATAATGCACAAACAACTATATATAAAACAGGAGAGCTTAATATAAATGTAGATGCAGTAAAGTGGACTGCGAATGGGTACAGATTACCGACAGACTGCGAATGGGAATTTGCCGCACGCGGAGGGAACCAAACTCATGGCTATACCTACAGCGGCTCCAATACGGTTGGGGATGTAGCATGGTATACTTCTAATTCCAGAACAACAACACATACCGTGGGACAGAAATCTGCAAATGAGCTTGGTATATATGATATGAGCGGAAACGTATGGGAATGGTGCTGGGATTGGTACGGCTCAGCATATCCTTCCGGTGGCACAACAGATTCTAAAGGACCATCGACGTCGCAATCATACCGTTTGATGCGTGGCGGTTCGTTCGATAATTATGACTTCAACTGTCGGGTGGACACCCGCGGCGGCTACTACCCGCTCAATCGTTACTACTATCTCGGTTTCCGTTGTGTCCAGGACTAGTCCTGAGTTTATCGAAGGGCTAACGTTACACTCTGTTTCTTTTAGAGCTTAACACTTATTCCATCTCGCTGCCTGCTTTGTAGGCAGCGAGCCGTTTTTGAAAGGAGGAAACTTTATATAGGACCTCTGCAACATTGAATTCTTCGGCGGTCGCATGGCAAACAGCTCAAGCTTACAGAAACGGAGCGAATTTCGATTTCGGGATCGGCATAAACTTGTGAGATTTACCAGGAAAAACAGTAATCACATGTTTATTCGCTCGTTTCAAATGAATTCAGGATTACTAAAAAACTCATTCTGATGAAATAGTATCAATGTTCCCATAACAACTATTTGTAATATGGAGGAAGTAATGAAGACACTTTCTGCGACACTACTCTGTTTCATGTTTCATTTATCATTGATGCATGCACAGGGAATTATTCATGGCTCCGTGATAGATTCGCTTACCCGGGACCAATTAAAGGGGGCTGAAGTCACTCTCACAGGCTCCACATTCAGTGGTGTTTCTAACACAGATGGCGAGTTTCGTATATCCGGAATTCCAGCGGGGGAGTATATGCTGCAAGCCTCCTATCTGGGATACAAGGGGAAAGAAATATTTGGTCGATATAAAATCTGAAGAAACACTCAAGCTAACCATTGAATTATTACCCATAATTACGGTTGAAGATCAAGCCGTATTCACCCAACAGGCAGGACGCCAGGCTGAAGAAATGAACCGGCAGATCAGCTCAAATACCATAAAAAATGTGAGTGCAGGAAAAACATTCCAGGACATGCCCGATGAAAATATTCCCGTGGCATTAAGCCGGCTACCTGGTGTTTCAATTATCTATGGGCCCATCTTTCCCCTCTCTTTGGTCAATTGGCGTTTCCGTATCGGAAATAATTTTACGCCTACGTTACCTCCCGATGATGATTTTTCATTTGCCAATGACCCGGGTTCAAAGGTTTTAATAAGGGGATTGGATTCCAAATATTCCAATATTACTATTGACGGAATGAGAATTTCTCCAACTTCTGCAAAAGATAAAAGCGTAGACCTCAGTAGTATTTCAGAGAGAGATTTTCAGAATATCGAAATACGGAAAACCATTACATCCGATGAAGAGGGAGATGCAACAGCAGGCGCAGTTCATATGGTAACAGGGAAAGCCCCCTCAGAAAGAACGATACAAGCCGAATTATTGGGCAATGATAACACCTTGGATAAATCCACAAACCAATATCAATTCAACGGAAGTTACGGCGAAAGATTTTTCGACAACCTGCTTGGGGTGCAGGTTGACGCTACTGCGGAAAAAAAGATTATGAGTAGTGAATATAATAGAATGGACATTATGTTATTAAGTTCTTCCAAGCTTTTATATACCAATGCCGTAAGAGAAAGAAACGGGGCACATATTATCCTGGATTATAGTACTCCTGATGGCGGTTCGATAAAGTTTAATAACCTTTTTTATAAAACAAATACAGCTTATTTCGAAAGCATGAATAATAACTCTATTTATTTGATTAATCCTGAGTATATATTTTGCGAGAGGGAAACAGATCAACATATAGTTCTCTCATCACTCGGAGGCAGGAATTATTGGCTGGGCTTTGATATTGATTGGAATGCGGCTTACTCTGAATCTAAATCGAATCATCCCTATTATTATACACTGACATTTTATGGAAGTTCAAGAACTCTCCCAGTGTCTATGAAAACGCCAACCTACTTAAATCACACAGTAGAGAGTCCTTCGAATAACTTTTGCAATGAAAAAACTTTATCTCTTGATCTTGATAAAAAGTACGCCATAAGCAATGAATTGACAGGTGAGTTAAAATTCGGCGGGAAGTACAGGACAGGCTCCAGGGTATTTGAGGAGCATTTACGGGGGGAAAGCGGCAGCACAATTTCTACCTCTACTTACAATGGTCTATTGAGAAGATTAGCAGATGGTTCTTTCGTACAAAAAGATTTTTCAGGTACCAGGTTTGATGGGTTGCTTTCAAAAAGGAACGAATCG
This sequence comes from uncultured Bacteroidota bacterium, assembly GCA_963770945.1. GTDB lineage: Bacteria > Bacteroidota > Ignavibacteria > UBA10030 > UBA10030 > Fen-1298. The sequence continues at coordinate 204,559 of CAVYRP010000002.1, forward strand.
ATTTACCTTTCGTACTTTCAGGATAATCCGCCGGGTCAACGCATTCTGTTTAATGAAGATACATTAACCCTGATAAACAACGGCGCCCTGCGTTTATGGCACGATTTAAATTACAGTCCATATTATATGGAGAACGGAAAGGATATAAATTCATATAATTTCTCCGGGAGCGTTTTTGCAGGATATATCATGCATTCATTTAAATTTCGGACAGTCGGCAAAATTTATTATCGGTCTAAGAATAGAAAGTGAAAAGAATAATTATGCCGGGTACTACTTTCCCAACAATATATCCGATGCAGCAACTCTCTATGACAGCATACCACTACCGACAAAAACATATCAGTACAATAAAACATCTCTACTTCCAAACTTCCATATGATTTTAGAGCCGACTGATTTCTTAACCTTGCGGCTGGCGGCATATAAAACCTTAATCAGACCGGATTGCATTGCCAGGACACCTAAATTCTTCTGTATTTCCAATCAAGGAAATAGTAAATATTACCTGAATATGGGAAATCCAGATCTGAAAAATGCTGATGTTTGGAATTATGAAATTCAGACACAATTCTCTGGAAACGGTATAGGGCAGTTGAGCATCAATGCATTCTATAAAAATATTGAAGGAATGGTTCAAGAGACAAACGGAATTCAATTATCGGGTCCTGACGCCCTTGACCTATTAGGAATTTACCGGAGTTCTTATCCCGTCCATTATACGTTCGATAAATTTGGATTGTATAATGTGATCACGTATTTTAATTCACCAAAACCAACTCGTATCTGGGGTTTTGAAATTGAACATCAGGCAAATTTCAGATATCTCCCGGAACCTTTTAAAAATATTATTTTGAATTACAATCTCACATTTCTCCGTTCGGAAACATGGAGATTAGATGTAGAGAATATTAGTGTCCCCCGGACGGGCAATTATAGTATAGTATCATATACAAAACAAAAACTTAATACTATGCCTGAATTTTTAGCAAATGTCATTCTTGGTTATGATATAAAAGGATTCTCTTGTAGAATTGCTTACTTTTATCAGGGTGAATATCCGATTGTTGATCCTTACCGGTATTTTTACCAAATAGAAACGAATAAATTTTCGAGATTGGATATTGCACTGAAACAACAACTATTTAACAATGTCTCTGTTATTGTTAACCTGAATAATATTACAAATTCAACAGAGGAAACTTTATATAGGTCCACTAACTCACAGTTTTCTCCGGCAGTCGAATGGCAAACAGCTCAAGCTTACAGAAACGGAGCGAATTTCGATTTCGGGATACGGCATTGAATTGTGAGATTTACCAGGAAAAATAGCACTTTGTTTTCTTATAAACTCAACAAATATTTATGCACAACATGAATCCGAAATATGTCTTTCGAATGGTGAGTTGTCATAACTTTTCTTACAACACCATACTTTAAACCTTTCGGCGCGCAATCATGGACAATAGTTACGCTCGGAGTAGATGATACCGTACATATATCCATTAATCTGGTGTTCTGGGCAAATGGCAATCGGCCGATGAGCAGACATATTACTCACCTTCTGTTACTTGGACTTCTAGCGGGACGGCATATCTGGGGAAACACAATGTACTTGTAGATTTTCAAAATACTGTCACCGGAGTTGCGCAAACAGCGAGTACGGTTCGTAATAAATTTGAGCTGTACCAGAACTATCCGAATCCATTTAACCCATCGACGACAATCAAGTACGATTTGCCGAAGCAATCGAAGGTAAAGCTCGTGATGTATGATATTCTGGGAAGAGAAGCAGCGTCACTGGCGGATGAAACTGAAAAAGCAGGGAGTTATCAAGCGGTTTGGAATGCAAGCCGGTTTGCGAGCGGCGTATATTTCTATCGACTCCAGGCCTGTGATTACAGTACAACGAAGAAGCTTTTACTTTTGAAGTAATTAATTATTATACTGAAAATATAAACTGAGCATTAAGTAATAATATAAATCAGTTTTTAAAGTGTTATTAAACAATAATTATTCTTTTAATACCCTCCTATGCTGTAAATGTATATATAATATTAACTTATTTTAAAGAGCTATTCCTAAAATAATAATTGAGGATTCTTATGAAAAGGCTATTTTGTTTGGTTTTTGCATTGTTGGTATTTTATACTTTATCGTACACACAAAATGTTGAAAAGCATGCCCCGGTCGGCTTTGACAGTGTAGGTAGCAATATCGCACACGGAAAAATTGATTCAATCATGTATGAATCAAAAACTGTAGGAACTAAACGGAAAGCTCTTATCTATACACCTCCGGGTTATTCAAAGAGTAAAAAATATCCTGTGTTGTACCTGTTACATGGGATAGGCGGCGATGAAAAAGAATGGTTGAACGGCGGCCAGCCGCAAGTGATATCTGGATAATTTGTATGCAGAAAAGAAAATAGAACCGATGATTGTCGTTATGCCCAACGGCCGCGCAATGAAGGACGATCGTGCAGCAGGTAATATATTTGACAGTGCAAAAGTGCAGGCATTTACAACGTTCGAAAAAGATTTGCTTAATGATTTGATTCCGTTCATAGAAAAAACATATCCGGTGTATCAAAGATCGTGAACACCGAGCAATTGCAGGTTTATCGATGGGCGGCGGACAGTCGTTGAATTTTGGGTTAGGCAATCTTGATACATTTGCATGGATAGGCGGTTTTTCATCTGCACCGAATACAAAGAAGCCGGAAGAATTGGTCCCAAATCCGGAAGAGGCAAAGAAGAAGCTGAAGTTGTTATGGATATCATGCGGTGACGACGACGGCTTGATCACATTCAGCCAGCGCACGCATGAATATTTGCAAGCCAATGATGTTCCGCATATTTATTATATCCAACCAGGGATACACGACTTTAAGGTATGGAAAAATTCATTATACATGTTTTCGCAGCTTATTTTTAAACCGGTTGATGTTTCAAAATTTGCCCAGTATACGATTCTTGGCACACCGGCACCCACAAATGTCCGAAGAGCAAAATATCCACAGATTTTACCTGACAATCGTGCATTGTTTTTAGTTAAGGCACCAGATGCACAAAAAGTTCAACTCGATTTGGCGAGAAAATACGATATGGTAAAAGACACAGGCGGATATTGGGCAATAACGACCGATCCATTAAGCGAGGGATTTCATTACTATTCCTTGCTCATTGATGGTGTTGCTATTGCCGATCCGGCGAGCGAAACTTTTTATGGCATGGGACGAATGGCAAGCGGTATTGAGATACCTATTAAAGGAGTCAACTACTATGCCCTGAATGATGTACCGCATGGAGAAATAAGAATAAAAAGATATTTCTCAACTGTCTTTAATGGATGGCGTCAATTCTATATTTATACACCTGCCGGTTATGATGCCAATACAAACGAAAAATATCCGGTGTTATACATATTGCATGGCGGCGGCGAAGATGAAAGGGGCTGGGCAACCCAGGGTAAAACAGATTTAATTCTTGATAACCTTATTGCCGAGAAAAAAGCAAAACCTATGCTTGTCGTAATGCCGGATGGAAATACCAATACTGATTTCGCCGGTTTCGGCGATAGGACTTTAAAAATGTTTGAAGCGGAAATGAAACTTTCTATCATTCCATTTGTTGAAAAAAATTATCGTGCTGAAACTGATTCAAAGAACCGCGCACTTGCCGGTTTATCGATGGGCGGAATCCAGACTCTGTATGTGGGAATGAATAACACACAGATGTTTTCATATCTGGGAGTATTTAGTTCCGGATGGATATTGCCGATGCAAAGCAAACTTGCGGATGCACAATATGATTTTATGCAAAAAAATATTGATATGATCAAAAGCAACTTAAAACTTCTCTGGATTGGTATGGGCGGCAAGGAAGATATAGCATACAATAATTGTCAGGTTATGCTTTCTAAATTTGACGAGATGAAGATTAAATACATATATGATGATTATCCCGGAGGACATACATGGCCTGTATGGAGACATGATCTATATGTTCTAGCGCCATTGTTGTTTAAATAATTACACTTATGGATAAAAATGAAACTTAATAGAATTATTGTTGCGTGCAAAAATTTAACATAGGGACAAATTTATGGCAATAAAAATTATTACAAGATTTAAAATGCTGCTTATCCTATTAACGATCACCTTCCTTAATGATGCTCTATGTAAGGAGAGCTATACATTAAAAAGTCCAAATGATAAAATCTCGGTCAAGTTCCGGCTTGCATCGACGGGAGAAGCTTTTTATTCAGTCTCTCATTCGGGTTCAATTGTTCTGAAGGAGTCAAAATTAGGAATTATTAGAAGCGATGATGATTTTTCAACCAGCTTGACTCTTGATTCGGTTTCTAATGTGGGAGTTGTTACGGACAAGTATACACTTCTGCATGGAAAGCGGTTGAAATGTAATTACAAGGGCAACAGCCGGGTATTTTATCTAAAGAATGCAAATTCAAAAAAAATATATATCATTTTCCAGGTTTCGAACGATGGTATTGCATTCAGATATTATTTTCCGGAGAAAACGGATACATCTGTAAAAATTTTCAGAGAAGTTACATCTTATCACTTTGATCTTTCTACAAAAGCGTTTCTACAGCCGTGTGCCGATGCACGGATGGATTGGTGCTACGCCTCTCCATCTTATGAGGAATATTATAAAACAAATATTCCCGTTGGTACAAGTTCACCAAATCAGGCAGGCTGGGTAATGCCGGCGCTTTTCAATTACGGAAAATACTGGATTTGTATCACGGAAACCGCCGTTGATACAAATTATTGCGGATCTCGTTTAAGCCAGTTTTCACCTGATGGAGAATATTCAGTACAATTTCCTCAGCCGCAGGAATGCAGGTCTAATGAGCCATCATTACCTGAATCTGTGTTGCCATGGTATACTCCATGGCGTGTCATTGCACTAACGGATAACATGGCAGATCTGTTTGAATCAACCTTAGAGACCGACTTGGCAATTCCGGCAAAATATGATGTTTCATCATGGCTCCAACCGGGTATAGCATCATGGAGCTGGGTAATTCTAAAAGATGATTCAACTGTATATAGTGCTCAGAAGAGTTATATCGATTTTGCAGCTTCCATGAATTGGAGGTATTGTCTCGTTGATGCTTTATGGGATACTCAAATTGGATATGAAAAGATTAAACAACTCGCAGATTATGCTAAAACAAAAAATGTAAAGATTTTATTATGGTATAATTCAGCAGGCGATTGGAATACAACTCCGCAAACACCCCGCAACAAATTGCTGACAAAAGAATCGAGACTTACCGAGTTTCAGAAGTTAAAAGATATGGGCATAGGCGGTATTAAGGTGGATTTTTTTGGCGGCGATGGACAGTCTATGATGAAATACTATATAGACATATTAAAAGATGCCGCAAAGTATAATCTCGCTGTGAATTTTCATGGAGCAACTTTTCCCAGGGGGTGGAACAGAACCTTCCCTAATTTAGTGACTATGGAAGCAATAAGAGGAGAAGAATATGTTACTTTTGGACAGTTCTTCGCAGATAATCAACCTTCTCATTGCACGGTCATCCCGTTTACAAGAAACCTTTTTGATCCGATGGATTTCACTCCGGTTAACTTTTCCGGCATACCCCGTATTACACGGAGAACGACCGGCGGTTTTGAAATAGCTTTATCCGTTATTTTTACTTCAGGCATTCAGCATATTGCAGAAACACCGAACGGAATGGCTTCTCAGAAGGATTTTGTCAGGGAATATATGAGTTCTTTACCCGAGACCTGGGATGATGTAAAATTTATCGACGGATTCCCCGGGAAATTTGTTGTCCTGGCTCGAAAGAAAGGGAACATATGGTATATAGCAGGCATTAATGGAGAAAATTCTGAACGGTCGCTGACGCTGAACCCTCCTTTCATCACTCATAAATCCAAAGGCATTCTCATAACCGATGCGGTTGATACAAAAGATTTTATAAAAGGTAGTGTTGATTTTTCAAAACCAGTCAAAATTATTATGCATCCTTATGGGGGATTTGTAATCAAAACTACAGTATCAGAAGATAAAGCAGGCGCAAATAAATAGATTACATTATTTAACAAATACACTTTCATCGGATTGAAATAGCTGCCGGCAAAACCAGTCATGTAACTATAAGCTTGCCTAGTACGGCGCTTGAGTTTTTCGATACATTCAAAGTTAAATTGAATTCTTCTGCCGGAGAATATAAAGTGTGGCATGGAACCAGCTCCTATAATAAGGACTTAAAATCAATTAAATTTATAATAAAATAGTTAATAGAATATATAGAAACATCGATAGTATTTATGTCGGGAAATATTGTGAAATAGTAAATTATGCCATGCAAAATAAAAAATAGCTATTTGTATATTCATGTAATATATTTAAATGCATAATATTTTAATACAAAACGATTTTCAATGTTGTTCATAAAAAAATACAGCAGCGCAACCAGTTGAAATCGAATTAATGGTACAACACATACAAAGAGCTGAGATGCTATTTTTTTAATAAAGACTATAAAAAGGACATTTTAATCATTTTTCAATCTGTAGAAAAACAAAAGTATCAGCGGAAACAACAGGCATAAATAAAATACATTCACATTTTATGAAAGGAACATCCATGTCGCGTTTATTTTATCTTAGTTTAGTGAGCTTTTTTGCAATTAGCATCGGTTTTGCGCAGAATATTAATGGAAAATGGAAAGGGCAAATGGAAAGTCCAAATGGTCCGATGGATCTGACATTTAATTTCTTGGTAAGCGGTGATAGTTTAACAGGAACAGTTGAAAGTCAAATGGGTGAAATACCAATTAGTAATGGAAAGAATAACGGTAAAACATTTTCCTTCGACGTGAATGTCGGTGAGATGACGATTACCCATGAGTGCACAGTTATGAGTGATTCCATTTCAATGAAAACCCCGGGAATGCCAGGAGGGGAAGATATGGCAATCATCCTGAAACGAATGCCAGAGTCAAAAAAGGAATCAAAGTAGGTCGGGCAATTGTACCGATATTGAATTGTCTTTAGCGCAGCCTATTTACTTAAAGCGTTGTTATAAGCCGAGATGAAGATAGTTTTTGTGAGATGTTTGAAAGCTAAAGATTTAAAGGCAATAAAGAGGATGATTCAATAAGCAAGTTTTACGGCACTTCCAAAGGATTTTTCTCCGGCACACATTTAGAAATTGTCGGGATTCTTTGGAAGTGTTTGTTAAGGAATAGATTTTTATCAACTATATATTGTGATATTCCGTCACTGCCGCCTCTAATACTCTTATAACCATCTTTTGTGCAAGCACAATACGTATTCATTCAAAGAAACCTGCGGTATTTTCATTGTTTGTTATTGTCCTTTATCGTATTTTTTATCGAGCATATACTCCTTGGGTTTGTTTAATATTGAAACTCATGTCCTTAAGATAGTTATTGGATTTCTTTCAAAGTGATTTTTATAAAACTTTGAGGTATAAAATGAAAAAAATATTTCTAATTCTTGTACTGGCAACTCAAATATCTGTATTCGCTCAATCTCCGGATTTAGCCAACACTCCTCCGATGGGATGGAATTCCTGGAATGCTTTTGGTCTGGATATAAATTCAAAGATTGTTAAAGCAGTTGCCGATTCAATGGTTAGTAAAGGTCTTGCGGCAGCAGGTTACCAATATATAGTAATCGATGATGGCTGGCAGATAGATCGTGATAAAAGCGGAAAAATTATTGCAGACTCAACCCGTTTTCCCGAGGGAATAAAATATCTTGGCTGATTATATCCATTCCAAAGGGTTGAAATTCGGAATATATACTTGCTGCGGCACAAAAACTTGCGGAGGGCGGCCTGGTAGTTTCGGTTACGAAATCATTGATGCAAAAACTTATGCCGAATGGGGTGTGGATTTTATAAAAGAAGATTGGTGTAATACTGATGGTTTAGATACCCGAACGCAATATAAAATAATGAGTGACGCAATAAGAGCGACGGGCAGACCAATGTTGTTAAGTCTTTGTGAATGGGGCGTTTCAAGCCCCTGGGAGTGGGGCAAAGGTATTGGTGCCATGTGGCGCACTACGAATGATATTCAGGATTGTTTTGATTGTGTAAGAAATTGGGGAGGTATGGGTTACATACCAATTCTTGAGAAAAATGTAAATCTGGCTCCATTTGCAGGTCCGGGTCAGTGGAACGACCCCGATATGCTTGAAGTCGGCAACAAAGCATTAACTCCTATTGAATGCCGTTCACATTTTGCAATGTGGTGTATGCTGGCAGCCCCTCTTATAGCAGGGAACAACATAAGCACCATGAATGATACTATAAAAGAGATACTAACAGCGCCGGAAATTATTGCAATTGACCAGGATCCTCTCGGTATCCAGGGAACCCGGATCAGAAATAATTCAGGATTGCAGGTTTGGCAGAAACCTCTTAAAGATGGATCTATTGCTGTGGCTTTACTTAATGTGACAAATTATTCTGCCGATATGTATGTTACACTTGAGGAAATAGGTTTCAAAAAAGATGTTACAAGTAGTGTCCGCGATTTATGGGACAGGAAAGACCTTGAGACAATTACCGATACATTTAAAACTAAAGTAGAACCTCATGGAGTAGCAGTTGTAAAAATTAAAGGTAAAAAAGGTTCTGTCTCTGCGCTCAAATTTGAAAAAGCCTCAATCAAAATTAACAAAGGTAATCATCAATTTATTCAGCTCTCAGTTATTCCCTCCATTACACCTTTGACCGTGACCTCATCCAACGATGATATTTTGTCTTTATCGATTGCCGGAGTGAATACTTACAAACTGACAGCATTGAAGGAGGGCAATTGCATAATAAAAGCATCGACAACCGATGGTAAGTTAAGCTCATCATGCAATGTACAAATTCTGCCTTCCAGCATTCCTTCTCCGTGGGAATTTGATGACATAAAGGATAATAAAGCTTCTGCTGTTTATAAAGATGGTGTTTTTTCAATTGAAGGCGCGGGCGCAGATATATGGGGTTCGAGTGATCAGTTTGCTTTCGTAAATAGAAAAGCCGAAAAAGATAATTACATCTCAGCGCGCATTATTTCCCAGACTAATACAGACCCCTGGGCAAAAACAGGGCTGATGTTCAGGGAGAGTAAAGCTCCAAATAGTGCATTTGTTATGCTTAGCATTACACCTGGAAATGGTATATCCTTACAGTGGCGCGAAACCACGGGCGGTTCTTGCAGTAAAAAGGATTTTAGCGCCGAGTCTTTACCGGTATATTTAAAGCTTTCTAAAAACGGTTCAACATTTATCGTCTATAAATCAATTAATGGAAAACAATGGGATTTGTTGGGAGATATTACACTGAATCGGTCATTTGTCGAACCATACTTAGTCGGGATGGAAGTTGCCTCGCATAGCAGCAACATGTTGAGCCTTTCAAAATTTGATCATGTAAAAGTTGAGCCGGTAGATAAGAAGTAGAAATATTGAGTTATTAGCACAAGCTCCCGTTCCTTTATAAAAGATATTTATTTGAGTTTGAAAAAAATAAAGGTGTATAATTGATTAATATTGACATCAAGTACCTACAGTGTGTATCAGTCATTTGTATCGGATAAAGATTAAGCTATCTATGGATTGGCGGACATATCGTGATCCTTCGTCAATGCATTAGCCGTTAGGACTATTAAAATCAAAGTTAGGTTCTGAGAATGAAAAAATTCAAACGTTACTGCAAAACTCTTCAATTGAAAAACGATGCCGCTTTAATTACCGAATATATAAAGCTGCATGCTATGGGAAACGCATGGCCGGAAATTACTCAAGGTATGAAAGATGTCGGTATTATCGACATGGAAATTTATTTAGATGGAACAACGCTTTTTATGATTATGGACACCGAAGAAAATTTCGATCACGACAAAGCAATGGCAAAACTTGCAACATTGCCGCGCCAGTCGGAATGGGAAGCTGCTGTTTCAAAATTTCAGAAAACATCGGCCTCGTCGTCGGCAAAAGAAAAATGGAAATTAGTAGAACGAATTTACAAGATGGATCAAGAAAAAGAATTCACAGTTGATAAAGGATATGTGGAGGAAATAAAAATGCAAGATTAGTCAAACAATCTAATTAAAATGAAATCGAGTTTAGGAACAAACTAAAACGTATTGAACAAATATATCTGGAATACATTACATATTAGATTAAGGAAAATAATAATGAATTTATCCAAAATGTTTAAAACCGAGGATGGTAAGAACTATGTATTCACGTTTGTACTAATCAGCACGTTATTTTTATTGTGGGGAACTTGTAATGGAATGATTGATGTGATGGATAAACACTTTCAGGATCACCTGCATCTGACAAAAGCACAATCGGCATGGGTGCAATTCGCGCACTATTTGGGTTATCTATTAATGGCAATGCCGGCGAGCTGGCTGGCGCGAAAACTCGGATATAAAGGCGGTATCATTTCGGGGCTTCTGCTCGTAGCAGTCGGTGGTTTCTGGTTTATTCCGGCTACATATATTTCTTCATTCTGGGCATTCTTGCTTGGTGTATGTGTAATTGCAATGGGATTAACAGTTCTCGAGACGGTGGCTAATCCCTATACGACTGTGCTAGGTCCTAAGAACTTTGCAGCAGCACGTATTAATTTTGCCCAATCGTTCAACGGCGTCGGCTGGATTTTTGGCCCTATCATCGGTGGAGTGTTCTTCTATTCTGCAGGCGGCTCAGAGGTAGCTCAAGGCCAACTCTACATTCCGTACCTTGCAGTGGCGATAATTGTCCTCGTGATGTCCGTAATTTTCTACTTTGCGGATATTCCTGACCTTAATACTGAAGATGAGTATCACTTGAGTGATCAGACATCGACCAATGTCAAGCGTTCCATTTGGTCACATCCACACTTTGTTGGTGCAGTCCTGGCGCAGTTCTTGTATGTTGCGGCACAAGCGGGTATTTTTAGTTTTTTTATTAACTACATAACTGAGGAAATGCCCTCAATTTCGCAGGGATTATCGAACAGTTGGTTCTTCAAAGATCGAACTATACTGCGTGAAGCCGGGTACTATGTGAATGAGCAAGGGGCTACCTTTTTGCTGGGTACAATTGGATTCCCGCTCTTTCTGCTCGGTCGCGCCACAGGAGCAGCTATTCTGAGAAAATTGAAAGCACATCGGGTACTCGGTACCTATGCGGTTGCAAATGTAATTCTCTGCGGTATTGTTGTTCTTAAGATCGGCTGGATTTCGGTAGCAGCGATGTTTTTAAGCTTCTTTTTCATGTCGATTATGTTCCCGACGATCTTTGCACTTGGTATTTACGGTCTTGGTGTAAAGGCAAAGAGGGCATCAGGTTTTATCGTCATGGCTATCATTGGTGGAGCAGTCATGCCGAAAGCTTATGGGTTATCTTGGAGATGTCTACAACATGTCTGTCAGTTTCCTGGTGCCGCTGTGCTGCTTTGCGCTCGTCGCAATCTATGGATATTCGTGGTCTAGATTGAGCAAGGTGGATGCTCAAATTAATCTTTCTATTATAAAAGGGCACTGAAATTGAAGGTGACCTGGTGGCTAACGTGCAGTATATGGGTTAGGAGTAATAATATAATTAAACAAGGATTATGGTAAATACTTTGGTGATGAATCGAACAGTTCGCTTAATTGGAATTAAGAATGAATTTACGAGCTGACTGTCCCGTTGGTGGTCTAAACCGGTTTCGCAAGCGGTGTTTACTTTAACAAATAAACTATACCTGTTATCAATCATGTGAAGATGATGATATTGATGAAGTAAAATTGCGACTATTTTTCGTATTGCATTTAATTGTATTTACAGAGAGCAGATTCATTGCTTAATTGTTTCACCGAAACGGAGATTTTAAATTAATTAATTAAAGAAACGGACTAATTCATATAAAATAAAGAGACAGCTAACTGTATTCTAAAGGAGCTAGATATCCTTTCCTGCTCTTCCTGCTTGCCTAAAAAGTACGATATAATACAATACTCATTCTATTTAAGAGAATTGTTATCTTTTATGCTGGGTTTCGTATACAAAAAAGGCACTGATTTCTCCAAAAGTGAAACTAAAACCATTATTACTAAAAAGAATCATCTTTTTATTGAAACTAAACTGATAGATAAACGTTTTTTATTGAAGTGAGTATAATAAATTATATCAATTTGGAGCGGATATGAAAAAAATATCGACGTGTCTAATTTTCCTTGTTAGTCTTTTTGTATCTCAAAATGTATCTTATTGTCAGAAATTGGAGTTGAACGATCTTGAATATTTTGAAACTCCCGGTGTTAATGTATTCGTTTACAGCAATCAGTATAACGGTATGTTTTTTGACGAAAAAACTGCCGGTATTGAAATTATCCATCACGGAGTAAGAACTGCCACAGGCGGCGCAGTCAGATTACAAAATACACCTGAACAATGGGATTTAGTACCCAGCTGTAGTTGACCGGAAAGTTGATAAGGCAAATAATACTATTGATATAGTGTTACGATATAAAGATTATGATTTTGATTCCAGAATAAATGTTATCAGCCAAAGATGATGGTGTAGAAATCAGTGTTTATCTTGATAAACCTCTTCCGAAAAACTTGAAGGAAATGCAGGATTTAACCTCGAATTTTTACCTGCTTCTTACTTTGAAAAGACGTATTTGATGGATGGGAAACCAGGTAATTTCCCAAGGTATCCTTCCGGCAATACTAAAATTGAACCAATAAGCAAAAAAATACCTCAGTTTGCAGGTCATACAACATTTGATGATAGAGGCCGCGGTGAATTTATTGTTCCTTATCCATTAGCAACAGGTAAGACAATTGTATTGGCACCGGAAGATCCGGAACGCTTTGTTAAAATTAAAAGTTTGGATGCTGATTTGATGCTCTTCGACGGCCGTAATCTTGCACAAAACGGATGGTTTATTGTTCGCAGTTTACTTCCGGCAAACAAAACCGGAAAAGTGTTGACATGGTATCTCGAACCAAATGCTATTCCAAACTGGATCAGGAAACCTAATATTGGATTTTCCCAGGTTGGTTATATTCCAAATCAGGAAAAAGTTGCTGTTATCGAATTGGATAAAAATGATACACCATTGAAAACAGCATCACTTTTCCAGGTAACTCAGGAAGGTAAATCTGTTGAGAAGATTTAAAGGTGAAGTAAAAGTGTGGGGAAAATATCTTCGCTATAATTACGCTAAATTTGATTTCAGTTCAGTAAAAGAACCGGGTGTTTATTATATCCAGTATGGCAACGAAAAAACAAATACTTTCGCAATAGGTCCGAATGTATATGATAACATCTGGCACCCGACTTTAGATGTCTGGTTCCCTGTACAAATGGACCACATGGAGGTAAATGAAGCTTACCGTGTATGGCATGGAGCTCCTTATCTTGATGATTGCCTTCAGGCTCCTCTAAATCATCAGCATTTTGATGGATACAGGATGGGTGCAACTACTGATACAAAATACAAACCATTGGAACGTATTCCTAATATGGCAGTTGGCGGATGGTTCGATGCCGGTGATTTCGACATTCAGACTGGTTCTCATAATATGGTTAGTTTCAAGTTTTGTGGATGTATGGGAAAACTTCAAAGTTGACAGGGATGAAACTTATATTGACCAGAAAACCCGCTATGTCGATATTCATCGTCCGGATGGGAAACCGGATATTTTGCAGCAAATTGAACATGGTACATTAAATCTGGTTGCACAATGTGAAAATATTGGTCATCCGGTTCAGGGGAATTATTGTTCCAAATCTACACCAATACCATCACCTTGGAGATGCAATTAATGAAACCGATAATCTTCCATACAATCCAAATCTCAAACCTTACGAAACCGATGGAAAATCAAGCGGAACTTTGGATGATCGCTGGGCATTTACTACCCGAATGCCATTTTTAGATTATCAAACAGCCGCATCATTGGCTGCAGCAAGTCGTGCTCTCAGAGGTTTCAACGATGATCTTGCAGACAGGAGCTTGACTAGTGCAAAAAGATTATTGGAAGAAGCTGATGAGGCAATTAAGAATCCCGATAATAACCGGAGATCCAATGATGAGGATGTGGATGAGGGGTTCTGATATCGATGCCGTACTCCAGTTATATATTACTACAAAAGACAAGAAATATGCTGACAGGTTCCTGGAAAAAATATGGACGTTACTTGAACAACCGAAAGGTATGCCAAAAGATATGCCCGATTTTGGTCAAATGTTTTTTGCAAGCAGAAGTCTTAATCCTGCATTGAAAGCAATACCTTATATGGATGCTGCATATAAAGCTAAACTAAAAGATTATGTTATCAAATACAAAGAATCAATAGACGAAACTGAGAAGAAAAATCCTTATGGATTGCCAATATCAGGCGGCGGTTGGGGCGGAAGCGGCAGTGTTGTTAATTCTGCTATTACAAACTATTATGCTTATAAGGCATTTCCGGAGATAATGAATAAAGAGTACGTCTTTAAGAGGTCTCAATTACATTTTTGGCTGTCATCCTTATTCTAATATATCTTTTGTAAATGCAGTAGGAACCCGTTCCAAGAAAGTTGCTTATGGAAATAACAGGGCCGATTTCACAATTATTGCCGGAGGTATTGTTCCGGGAGTGATGTTGCTGAAACCGGACTTCCTTGAAAATAAAGATGATTGGCCATTTCTTATGGGGCGAAAATGAAGTTACAATAGGCGGCAGCGCAGAATATATTTTTCTTTCAAACGCAGTGAACGAATTAGTAAAAGAATAGCAATATTTTTCAGGCAAATTCATAAATACTTTTTGCGGAGGCTTAAATGGAACACAGAACCATCAAATCAATAATTCTGCTCATAAATATTTTCCTACTTTACTCTCCTCCAGCTTTCACTCAAACTATTACAATGGATGCCGGAAGTAATCAGATTATTAATTGGGAAAAAACGCACACAGCGCAGCTCGATGGCCGTGTGTCTTCTGCCAAAATAAAAGTAGAATGGCAGTGTCCTCAGAATTCTATGGTTGTTTTTAAAAATGCTTCTAGTCCTGCTACAGAAGTTACTTTCCCGCGTCCCGGCTATTATTTACTCATTCTCTCGAGCAAAGAAAAAGATTCTGCAAGCAGTTCCGTTATTGTAAATGTGTTTCAGCCAAATACCTATAAAGAACGACTTGCTGATCTTATAGGGTTGATGACAGTCGATGAGAAAATCCGTGCAATTGACGAACGAAACGGATTCAATTCCTCGGTTGGCAATTTCTAAGTATAACTATTGGAGTGAAGCTTTACATGGAATACTTGCAAGCGGAGCAACTTCATTTCCACAGTCAATTGCGATGGGTTCTACATGGGATCCTGATGCCATTTATCGAGTGGGTGCGGCTATATCGGATGAAGCACGAGTCATAAACGCAACGGGCGGTAAAGGATTAACATATTGGAGTCCGACTATCAATATCGCACGAGACCCACGTTGGGGACGGAATGAAGAATCGTATAGCGAAGATCCGTATCTACTTTCCCGGATGGGTGTGGCATTTATTAAAGGTATGCAGGGTAATGATCCGTACTATTTAAAAACAGTCGCTACTCCCAAACATTTCATGGCGAATAACGAAGAAGAACGCCGCCATACGGGTTCTTCCGATGTCGATATGCGCAGTATGTTTGAATATTACTTGCCGGCATTTAAACAGGCGATTGTTGAAGGAAAAGCCTATTCGATTATGGGTGCATATAATGAAGTAAATCATGTTCCATGCAACGCAAACACATTTTTATTGAATGACTTGCTAAGACGGAATTGGGGCTTTGAAGGATATGTCGTATCTGATTGCGGTGCGGTGAATGATATGCTCTTCGGACATCGTTTCTTTAAGACTGGCGCCGAAGCTGCTGCCCGAAGTATCCTTGCAGGATGCGACTTAGATTGCGGTACAGAGTATCGCCAATTCCTTCAAGAAGCTCTTGATAAAGGATTGTTGGAAGTAAAGGATCTCGATCAAGCGCTGACACGGGTTCTTTCCGCACGTTTCAGGTTGGGTGAATTTGATCCACCTGAAGTTGTTCCTTACAGTTCAATTACAAAAGATAAACTTGACAGCAAAGAAAATCGTGAATTAGCGCTTGAAGTAGCGCAGAAATCTATTGTGCTGTTAAAAAATAACGGGATATTACCTCTCAAAAAGGGGAAAGTAAAATCAATTGCAATTATTGGTCCGAATGCTGCTGAATCTCAACTGGGGATCTATAGCGGTTGGCCGAATGTTCAGGTCAGTCCGCTTGAAGGGATTACAGCAAAGGCATCTGAACTCGGAATGAAGGTAGAATATTCATTGGGATGTGTCGTTGAAGGTCAATTATTACGACCCATTGAATCCCAATATTTTTCAAAGGTTGAAGGAACGATAAAACCGGAATGGTTGGTGAGTATTTTGATAATATGACTTTATCCGGTAAACCTGTCGTAACACGTGTCGATTCCATGATGAATTTTAATTTTGGAACCGGTTCTCCGGCTCCTGGCATTCCGAAGACCATTTTTCAATTCGGTGGAAGGGTAAAATAATTCCACCGGAAACAGTCCGTCATATTGGAATCAGCAATGATGACGGTGCACGTCTTTATGTGGATGGCAAGTTGTTAATTGATGATTGGAAGGACCATGCTGAACAGCCGACGCAGTGTGGAATTTGAATTCAAACCGGGGAAAGAGTATGAAATTGAATTTGAACAGTATGATAATGGATTAGGTGCCTGTTGCACAGATTAACATGGGATATCGGCCAAAAGGATTTCAGTGCAGCAAAAGAGGTCGCTGCGAAGAAATGATGTTGTTGTTCTTATTGTTGGTACTTCTCCGGGTATTAGTCGTGAAGAACTGGATCGTACTGAAATTGAATTACCGCAAGTTCAAAGGGATTTAATTAACGCAGTCGCCTCGGTCAATCCCAATATTATTCTTGTGCTTGTGAATGGCGGTCCTGTTGCGCTTGCAGGGATTGAAAAGAAAGCGAAGGCAATTATTGAGGCATGGTACGGTGGAGAATATGGCGGAAAAGCAATTGCTGATGTATTGTTTGGCGATGTTAATCCTGGCGGAAAACTTCCCGAAACTTTCTATGCGTCCACAAAGCAGCTGCCTCCTTTTTCTGATTATGATCTTATTAATCACCCACGGACATACATGTATTTTGAGCAGCCGGTGTTGTATCCGTTTGGATACGGACTTTCATACACTCAATTTGAATACAGCAATTTAAAACTCAATTCGGATAAAATAAAAATAGATGGCGAGGTTGAGATACAATTTGCCGTTAAAAATACAGGGAAGATAAAAGGCGATGAAGTAGCCCAGGTCTATGCTCATGCGTTACATGCATCAATAAAAGTACCAATCAACCAACTAAAACGATTCCAAAGAATTACACTTGCTCCAGGAGAAAGCAAATCGCTCGCTTTCAAAATTCCGGCATCCGAATTATCGTTTTATGACACCGGAACAAATGATTTAAAAACGAAACCGGGTAAGTGGGAAATTCAAGTCGGCAGTTCATCGAAAGATATTCGATTGAAAAAAAATATTACAATCCAATAGAAAATGAGATTGTTATAAATTACCGAGAATCTATATTTAGAGTGAAGATCAGTTTGAATAAAAATGAATCAATGCTTTGAAATGAAGAAAAGATAACGAGCAAATCACGCTCTGTCCTTTTTTCATTCAGATTCTGATTTCCATTACATAGACAGGAAGGAGGTGCAAATGATGAAAAAGTTAATTACTATAACTATAATAGTTCTTTTAGGTGTCATAGCAAAAACATATGGACAATCTAATAACATATCAGAAAGAAACAAACAAACTACTATTTGTAATCCGCTAAATCTTAACTACAGATTTTGTCTTGATAAGCCTTCGAGACGCGAAGCCGCTGACCCGACAATGATTAATTTTAAAAATGAATACTATCTGTTCGCTTCAAAATCGGGCGGATACTTCCATTCCAATGATTTAATCAATTGGGATTTAATAACGACAGAAGATCTTCCTTGGAGGATTATGCCCCTACAGCCGTTGTAATGAACGATACTTTATATTTCATGGCATCGGCGGATAAACCTGTGATTTATAAAACTGCCGATCCAAAATCGGGTAAGTGGCAAGTAGTGAATCCGGCATTTCCTATCGGAATGATTGATCCGTGTTTGTTTGTTGATGATGACGGTCGTTTGTATTTTTACTATGGATGTTCAAATGTAAATCCTATTTACGGAGTTGAATTAGATCCAAAGACTTTTAATCCGATTGGAAAATCAAAAGATCTTTTCAACAGTCATAAAGACAAATACGGATGGGAACGATCAGGAGATTACAATGATAAATCGAACAATCCTTGGATAGAAGGTTCCTGGATGACAAAGCATAACGGTAAATATTATTTACAGTATGCAGTTCCCGGCACTGAATTTAAAAGTTATTGCGATGGGCTTTATGTTTCCGATAAACCACTTGGAGATTATTCGCTTGCACCAAATAATCCATGCTCATCCAAACCCGAAGGATTTATTGCCGGTGCGGGACACAGCAGTACTTTTCAGGATAAATACGGTAACTACTGGCATATTTCGACTATGACAATATCTCAGAAACATATGTTTGAAAGACGCCTTGGACTGTTTCCAATGTTTTTTGATAAGGATGGAGAATTGTATACATATACCGGTTTTGGCGATTTCCCTTTCATCGTACCCAAGAAAAAAATATCGGGTCCGGATGAATTATCAACACGTTGGATGCTGCTTTCCTACAACAAACCGGTTGAAGTTTCTTCTGAATTATCCGATCATCCAAAACAATATGCGGCAGATGAAAATATCCGTACATACTGGAGTGCTAAAACCGGCGATAAAGGTGAGTGGATATCAATTGATTTGCAGAAGGAATGCACGATAAATGCTGTTCAGATTAATTATGCAGAAAACGAAACACAAATCTTTGGACGCAATCCTGAAATCTATTATCAATACCTATTGGAATATTCGTCGGATAATAAAACCTGGCATACATTGATAGATAAAACGGAAAACAAAACAGATGTTCCTCATGACTACATTGAACTTCAAGAATCCTATAAAAGCCCGTTTTATTAGACTTACCAATTATCGTGTTCCGAGCGGTACTTTTGCACTTGCCGGATCTGCGTGTTTTTGGAAACGGAAAAGGAACTATTCCATCAAAAATTAAGAAGTTGAATATTGATCCGTTCGGCAACAGACAGATGTGTGGTAAATCTAAAATGGGATAAAAGTCCGGATGCAGTCGGTTACAACATTCGTTATGGAACCCAAAAAGATAAATTATATCACAATTATCAGGTGCTGGGTGCTGATTCAATAACGATAAGAAGTCTCAATAGTTTATCGAAGTACTATTTCACTATTGATGCTTTTAATGAAAATGGAATTAGTAAAGGAAGTAAGATAATAGAAGTAGAATGAGTGCGCATTATTATTTTTAAAAAGGTATCACAATAATGCTTTTTGGTAAGTCAACATTTACTATGAATTACATAAGAATTGGAAATTCAAGTCGGCAGTTTATCCAAAAATGTCCGTTTTAAAATGGTTTTGCGATTGAATGATATTAATGTTTTAAAATCCGGTTATCAAAGGAAATTCGTTAGCTGTTATTCAGATACTAACAATTAGTGAAAAGACATAAATAAGGTGTTTATACTCAACTAAAATATTGGATATATTATGGAAATGTTGTGAAGAAAATATTATACTTGGTTCGGAACAAATGCAGATTTACCTGTGCCTCTAGGTAAATAGATAATTAACTTAAAGACTTGTTATGAGGTAAAAGTGATATTGTTTAACTAATTAGATAAACACATGAAAAAAATCATATTGATAAATCTATTATTTCTAATCCTTTATTCTTTAAACGGATTTTGCTCTCAACTTATATCGGACCCAACTGGCGGGGCTTCCATTCCTCCTGAAATAGAAAACCCCGAACTGCTCGGAATAAATAAAGAACCATATCATGCCACGTTAATGCCTTATGCCAATTTGCAGGAGGCTTTGCTTGCTAAACGACATTCGTCTTCGCTTTGCCGCAGCTTGAACGGATTATGGAAATTCAACTGGGTGCCACGTCCGGAACAACGTCCGGTTGATTTTTACAAACCGGATTATGATGTATCTGCATGGAAAGAAATTCCGGTACCGTCTAACTGGGAGGTACAAGGATACGGAACACCATTTTACCGCAATTTGGGTTACACCATAAAAAAGGATTTCCCGCATGTAATGAGCGAGCCGGAAGAAAAATATACGGCTTTCAAAGAGCGAAACCCGGTGGGAAGCTACCGCAGGGAGTTTGATGTTCCTGCCGAATGGATCGGCCGCCGCAATTTTATTTCGTTCGATGGTGTTGACTGTGCGTTCTTTTTGTGGGTAAATGGCGAAAAAGTAGGTTTTAGTGTAAACAGCCGCAATGCTGCCGATTTCGACCTTACCAAATACCTGAAACCCGGTAAAAATATGATCGCTGTTGAGGTGTATCAATACAGTTCGGGTACTTGGTTAGAAGATCAGGATATGTGGCGCTTGCATGGAATTTTCCGAAATGTAACGCTTTGGAGCGCCCCACAGGTACACATCCGCGACTTTTTTGTAAAAACGGATTTGGATAAGGATTATAAAGATGCAACTGTAGAGGTATTGGCTAAAATTAAAAACTATGGTGACAAAACAGCCAACGCCCAAACACTTACTGCTACACTTTACGACAAAAACGGGAAAGAAATTACCAGAGGAAGTGCAACAGGCACCGGACTCAAATGCAAAACAAGAAGAGCTGTTGAATGTGAAATTTCAGGTTTCCAATCCGCAAAAATGGACTGCCGAAACGCCGAATCTATATACTATAGTTTTAACCAATTCCGAAGGTGAAATTGTATCATCAAAAGTAGGTTTCCGTAAAGTCGAAATCAAAGGCCGTATTTTTATGGTAAACGGTGTGCCTATCAAATTGAAAGGTGTAAACCGTCACGAACACTGGTCGGATGTTGGTCATGCAATAACCGAAGAGCAGATGATTCGAGACCTCGAGGTTATCAAACAAGGAAATTGTAACCATGTTCGCACCAGCCATTATTCCGATGACCCGCGCTGGTATGAATTGTGCGACGAGTGGGGAATCTGGCTGGTTGCCGAAGCAAACTGTGAATCTCACGGGTATGACGGACGATTCGACGAAGAGCCCACCATGAAAGCCGCTATTATTGACCGCAATGTGGCTAATGTCGAAAATTTTAAAAACCACCCTTCGGTTATCATCTGGTCGCTCGGAAATGAATGTGGTGGAGTGGGTTCTAATTTTGTGGCAGCCCTAAACACTGTTAAAGCCATTGATCCAACCCGCTTTGTCCATTACGAACGTTTTGGGGCCGGGAAAAAAAATCCTGCCGATTTAGATGGCAGAATGTACGGAACTGCCGAAGATTATGTTGACATGGCAAAAAACTGGGGATTAACTAAACCGCTTTACATCTGCGAGTTTGTGCACGCCATGTTCAATTCAATGGGTTCGCTTGATGAATATTCAGAAGTTTTTGATAACAATCCCGAAATATTAGGCGGTGCGATATGGGAATTTCAGGATCAGGCATTGTGGAACAAACGCGACCCTAATCACCCAATATTAGCTTATGGCGGAGGTTTTGGAGAATATCCGAACGACCATTATTTTATTCACAAAGGCGTGGTGGCCTGGGATAGAAAAACTGTTAAACCGCATTACCCGGAAATGAAAAAAGCATTTCAATGGATTGACACTAAGTTGATTGATCCTGCTGGTGGAACGATTATGATCAAGAATAAATATCAATTCATTTCTCTGAAAGATTTTAACGCGGCGTGGAGTTTGACTGAAAATGGACAGGAAATAGACAAAGGAATAATCAACCTTCGCCCAATCAGTGCCCGAAGAGAAGGCTGGGCAAATATTCCGTATAAGATAGAGCATCCTAAAGCCGGAGCTGAGTATTTTGTGCGTGTTTCATATACACAAAAAGAAAAAACACTTTGGGCTGACAAAGGTTTTGAAGTAGCTTCCATGCAATTCAAACTACCGGTTAATACTCCGCCTGTTGTGGAAACAAAAGTTACACAACCGATTAAACTGAACCAAAATGCACGATCGTTAACAATTACTGGAAACGGTTTTTCGGTAGGTTTCGATAAAAAAACCGGTTTTATGAACCAGTTAATAAAAAACGGACTAAATCTTTTAACTGCCGATGGTTCACCCAAACTGCACCTATGGCGCGCAGCTCACCGGAATGACGACAACTGGGCTTACAGACCTCTGGGAAAAGTTTGGTGTCAATACCCTCCAATATACATTGGTCGATTTTAAAGTAGAAAAGGTTGATAACTTCTCGGTAAAAGTAATTTCGACAACAAAAGCCGATGGAAAAGAAGGATTTGGTGTGTATCATACGGCAAGTTATCTGGTAAAAGGCGATGGCTCCATAAAGGTTGACAATCAAGTTCAATTTGTCGGGTTTCGGATAAATTTAGCTCGTATAGGCGTGCGTATGCTGCTCGATAAAAAGCTCGACCGTATGACGTATTTTGGCCGCGGGCCAATCGAGAACTATTCCGATCGTAAAAGTGGTTCTGATGTAGGTGTTTATGAATTAGGCGTAAATGAACAATACGAATACGAAAAACCAATGGAACGCGGAAATCACGAAGAAGTGCGATGGGCAAAATTAAGCGGCAAGGATATGCCTGCTCTTTTGATAAAATCCGATGAAAAATTAATGCAGGTATCAGCCCTTCCTCATACCGACGAGCAAATGTATCCCGATAGAATATAAAATTGACTTACCTGCCAGTTCAGCAACCGTATTTTGTATTGCTACCAAAACCTTAGGTGTTGGCTCTAACAGTTGCGGCCCACGGCCGCTTGAAAAATATCAGGTATTTTCAGAACCAACTTCATTCACATATACTATTAACTTGTTTTAGTTCTTTTAGTTGTAAATTATTTAATATTCATAAACAATAATAAGCTCAAAAAACAAAGGAGAATAAAATGTACTTATTTAAAAGATTATTATTGGTGTTGTTTGCATTTAATATATTTGTATTGAATGCAGCAGACGATCCAAAAGCAAAATCGAATCGAATTATTGTAAATGTTGATCTTGGCAGGGATACAATAAGTAAATTTATTTACGGCCATTTTGCCGAACATTTAGGGCAGTGTATCTATGGCGGAATTTATGTCGGAAATAATTCTGCTATTCCGAATACACGCGGTATGAGGAATGATGTTGTTGCAGCACTAAAAGAAATTGGTCCTTCCGTCGTGCGTTGGCCCGGGGGATGCTTTGCTGATACTTATCACTGGAAGGATGGAATAGGCCCGCAAGATAAGCGGCCATCTATTATTAATACTAATTGGGGAGGAGTAACCGAAGATAATAGTTTTGGTACCCACGAGTTTTTGGATTTTTGCGAACAGATTGGAGCAGAACCATATTTTTGTGTAAATGTCGGCAGCGGTACCGTTCAAGAAGCTTCGGATTGGGTTGAGTATGTTAACTCAAGTGCAAAAAGTCCGATGACAGAATTGCGAAAGAAAAACGGAAGAGAAAAACCATGGAATGTGAAATATTGGGCAGTAGGCAATGAAAGCTGGGGCTGCGGCGGAAATATGACTCCGGATTATTATGCGGATTTGTATAAAAGATTTTCTACTTATATGCGTTCAGGTGATTTGTATCGTGTAGCCAGCGGTGGAACTGATCCGGATTATAATTGGACAGAAACGATATTAAAGAAAACGCAGAATTTTCGGAGTCTAATTCAAGGCTATTCATATCATTACTATACATTTTGCCATGGTTGGAATGACAAAACTTCGGCGATACAATTCAATGAAAATGACTGGTTCTACACAATGAAAAATACATTGGTGATGGAAAGAGGCCTTGAAAAACATATTGCATTAATGGATGAATATGACCCGCAAAATAGAATCGGTTTAATGGCTGACGAATGGGGAAATTGGTTCAACGTTGAACCTGGAACAAATCCCGGCTTTCTATTTCAACAAAATACTTTGCGTGATGCCGTAACAGCCGGCATTTATCTTAATATCTTTAATAACCATGCTCGTCGTGTAAAAATGGCGAACATTGCTCAAATAATAAATGTTCTGCAGTCTATGCTGCTCACAAAAGATAATCAGCTTGTGAAAACTCCGACCTTCTATGTTTTCAAAATGTATAAAGTACATCAGGATGCAACGCTTTTGCCGATCAATGTAACTTGCGAAGATTATTCATATGATGGTATGACCTTGCCGAGTGTAAGTGCATCTGCCTCAAAAGATAAAGAAGGAGTAATTCACGTCTCGCTTTGCAATATTGATCCGCACAACAATAGAAGTATTGAAATTGATTTAAGAGGTTCGGATAAGTTATCTAAAACTGAAGGCGAAATTATTACCGCACCACATGAAAATGATTATAATGACTTTGGACAACCTGAAAAGGTCAATATTCAAAAGTTTTCATCATTTAATGTACAGAATAATATTCTAAAAGTTAATTTGCCGGCAAAATCTGTTGTGACAATTGAGTTGAAGAAATAACTGCAAACCGGATTTTTCGATCAGAGAAAATTAGACGATAACTTATCTTCGGATAATAGGATGTCTAATTTTCTCTGAATTATATATTCGAGAGGAATTATAGATTCAGAAAATTAGTTCGACTAAGTATCATTATTTTCAATGACAGAAAAAGTGAAGCCTGTCAACCTAATAGATGAAAACATATTGGACTGCAAATAAAATCTGAAAAATATAAAGGATTATTATCGAACAGTAGGATTATAGGGCGATCTAGATTTGGGTTGATAATATACTTTTACTGCTGCATTCACTAATGACCATTGTATACCTTTCTTCTTAAAGACATACAATCATTTCATATGAGCCTGCAGGTAAAGATGCCGGCATTAATGAAGTTGACTGCAGGGACAGAAAAAAAGTTTTACCAGCTCATTCGGAGCTTGATGGCGCGGGAAAGGATATCTGTTATTTTACTCATACCTGTGATGTTCGGATGCAAATCGCAGCCCCAGTCTGTTTTACTCAACGTATCCGGCTTTATCTCTACAAAGAAAACATCTTTATCCCTGCTACGTTTTTGCTGCTTTTCCACCACTTCCCTGACATAACCGGTGCAGGGTTCTGCTATCATAGGGCCACAGATACAGAACATCGTTGAGCCTGAATATTGTGATCGAACACGATTGATGAGTTGATCATACGCTTCCTGAAAAATATTTTTGGATGGATATGGTTGAGTCGAAAAATCGTTTGTACCGAGATTGATGACAACGACCTGCGGAACCCATGAGGCAAAATTCCATTTATGGATTGTATCGGAATAGCAGATCCGATCGTACAATGCCGGCATAGGATTGATGGATGTAGTCACTGCTATCCCCAAAGTTGCGCACCATTCCGCGTCCGGAATAGGAGATTAGGTGGTAATCGGCATTAAGTTCCCGAGCAGTCATTGATGCATAAGACGTACATGCATTTTCTGTTTGAGGACTGAAATGGCAGTCCGGACTTTCGCCTTCCACACCATATCCGCACGTTATAGAATTACCGATAAATTCTATCCGCCTTTCAGAACGTTTTTCCGGCGGCAGGAGTGTTCTTCCTCTGTCAAGAATAAATCCGTAAAAAATACCTTTTCCTACAAGCGGCTCAGTCCTTTTTTGTATTAAGATGGAATGCGTAAGAGAGTCGGTCAGACCGGAAGCGACGCAATAAATGTCTGTTGTCGAATCGACGGTCAGTATTCTCGGTGCACGGTGATCGACAATGACCGCGTATTCATTTTTTTTATCCGTCAAGCGGATGAAGCAGCTCGTTCCCTGGAATTTTGCGTAGATTTGAACTCCAGGCCAATCGAATACTCTTTTTTTCGGATCAGGTGCATAGAACCGGCCGATATATTGAATGTTCGGATCGTCGGCATCAACAATTCCCGTAGGCACCAGTGCGGGTTTTGTCACGAAAAATGAACAAGAACTGAAGAGCAAAGCCGATATAGTTAATAGGATCAGCCAAAGGATATATCGGACAGTGAAAGGAATGGTATTCTTCGTTAGAAATGCTCTGTCCATTGAAATAGTCTCTTTGATAAAATTTGCTTTAACCTCAGCTAATATAGCAGTCGAAAAAAATGAAGTCAATATATATCTGATTTTTGAGGTGCATGTCAGCGATAGCATTCGCCACACTAACACATTTCGGTCGACAATCCTGATGTTTGGCCGGATCGGAAAATTCTTCCTCAGATTTGTTCATTACAGTTAGGACAATCTTTTTTAAAGAAGAAAATAATGTTTTGAAATAAATATGGATACTATATTTATGGAAAATAATTGCAATGGATAGAAAGTAAGCATTAATATTTCCTGAGATAAAAACAATTTTGAAGCCTGAAATTAACCTTAATAAAAGGATCGTCAATTCAGGATCAGACTCAGTGGCAGCGGGAATCTGAAGTATATTCCAAAGAATAATAATTCACCTCTGCGGTTTCCTAATATTGTTTCTTGACATTTGAATCGAATTGAGCTAGAATTAGTTCGCGGTATGTCTGCGGACTCTCGGAGTAACTAATTAGGGATGACCTTGTTAGAGGCATGGCCTCAATTAAACAACGGCAAATCAAAAAAGAATATTGACTAGAAAGGAATTCTTCTTCGGAATTTGTATAGGTGGATATGTTGGTAACTATTATCTGATGTTGTGTTTCAGAGTAAGTGAAAAAGATGGTGCAAAAACTCGGGGGCTAAAGGAGGATATTGTTCATCGGCTATTATCTCGTTTTATATTATTCTTTGTTGTAAAGAATTATTTATAAGGCATCTCTTATAATCCGCTGGTGTTCAGGTTTGCATTTAAGACAAAGGAATATAAATTATTACTGACAAAATTCTAAATCTCCTCGTACGCGAGTACGATAGGAATTGATTTAAAGGGATATGATGTGAATAAAAAGTCTTCAAAAGAACTCGAGGGCATTAGCCGGCGACACTTTGTGAAAATTGCTGGAATTTCTGCTTTTGGTTGTCATCGTTAGGCTACTTTAATTTCAAAGCAAAAGGAGTTTCTATTGTTATAGATCCTGCTGACCAAACAGCAGGGTCGCTACCGTCACAATGGGCTGTAAAGGAGTTGGAGAAATCACTGATGTCCGAGGGAATAAATGTATATAGATGCGATCAGCTTGCTCAGGCCAGAAGCGGTGATTTAATCATTGTCGTTGCAGGTTCAGATTCTTCCATAGCCCGTCAACTGCTTAAAGATGCGAAGACAAATATTCCTGCTGTACCTGAAGCCCTTGGTTTAGTACCGGTTAAATCAGATGACAAACAAATCTTGTTGGCTTGTGGATATGACGTGCGGGGGCTTGTTTATGCTCTGCTTGAACTTGCAGACCGTGTCCAATATTCAAATCAACCTTTAGACTCACTGAATATTCAAAAGCCTATTATTGAACAACCTGCTAATGTCATCCGCAGCCTCAACAGACTCTTTGTTAGCGATATTGAAGATAAACCCTGGTACTAACGATCGTGAGATGTGGAAACAATATCTTACAATGTTGACTGCCCAACGTTTTAATCGCTTTAATTTGAGTTTGGGAATCGGTTACGATTTTCTCCAAAATGTAACTGACGGATATTTCCTTTTTGCCTATCCATTCTTTCTTATCTGTTCCGGGATACAATGTACGGGTACCGCAATTGCCTGATGCAGAACGTGATAAGAATCTCGAAATGTTGAAATTTATCAGCGAGCAAACTGCAGCTCGAGGTATTCAATTTCAATTGGGAATCTGGATGCACGGATATGAATGGCTCAATAGTCCTAATCCAAATTATACTATCGAGGGACTAACACCCGAAACTCACGGTCCGTATTGCCGGGATGCCATTCGACAACTTTTAAAAGCTTGTCCGCAATCAGTGGAGTAACATTCCGCATACACGGAGAGAGCGGTGTAAATGAGGGGAGTTACAATTTTTGGAAGACAGTATTTGATGGCGTGGCTACTTGCGGCCGCAAGGTTGAGATCGATATGCATGCAAAGGGTATGAACCAAACAATGATCGATTTAGCGGTTGCCACCGGATTGCCGGTCAACATCTCTCCCAAGTACTGGGCAGAGCATCTTGGCTTGCCTTATCATCAGGCCGATATTCGAGCATTCGAAATTCCAAAGCCGGACACAAAAACAGACGGATCTCATGAAATTAAGTGCAGGATCACGCAGTTTTATTCGCTACGGTTATGGCGATCTTTTAAAGGAAGACCGGCATTATGGTGTGTTGCATCGAATCTGGCCGGGAACGCAACGTCTTCTTCTGTGGGGCGATCCGGAAATGAGTGCTGCACACTCAAAGGCGTTCAGTTTCTGCGGTAGTGCAGGAGTTGAACTTATGGAACCACTATCGTTCAAAGGCCGTCGCGGATCAGGAATTGCCGGAGATCGTTGCGGTTATTTGGATTCATCCTTAAAACCCCGGTGGGATTGGGAAAAATATCTTTACAGTCTTAGAGTTTTTGGGAGACTGGCTTACAATCCGAATACTGAACCGGATGTATGGCGCCGTTATCTGAATAAACAGTTCGGTGCCGGAGCAGAGGCTGTTGAATTGGCTCTGGCAAACGCTTCCCGTATACTTCCAATTGTGTTGACTGCTCACGGAGTTTCGGCAGCGAACAATCTCTACTGGCCTGAGATGTACACCAACCTGTCTATAGCTGATCCAAATAATAAAAATCCATATTTTGATACACCATCACCCAAAGTATTCGGCAATGTCAGCCCGATGGATCCGCAACTATTCTTGCGGATCAATGATTTTGCAGAAGAATTGTTAAAGGGTGAACGCAGCGGCAAATACTCACCCATCGAATATGCACAATGGATAGAAGACTATGCTGATGCAGCGGCTAAACATCTTGCACAGGCAGAAAGCCAAGTCGAAAGGCAAACAAAGACCTGAATTCCGGCGGATGGCTATTGATGTGGCAATACAAGTGGGATTAGGTCGTTTCTTTGGAGCCAAATTTCGATCCGGTGTTCTCTATGCAATCTTCGAACAAAGCGGCGATCGCACGGCACTGGAACTATCTTTAAAAATGTATCAAAAAGCACGGAACTACTGGGCTGAGCTTGCCAATCGTGCCCGGGATGTTTACAAACCCGACATTACCGTCGGTGAATAGATGTATATACGAGGACACTGGCTCGATAGATTGCCTGCCATGGATGAGGACATGCCTTATGGCGAAAAAACTTGGAACAAACCCAAAGCAGTACCGTTGCTCAACAGGACAATGTGCGATTGGCTATACAGGAAGCCATGGGACGACCCGTACGTGCTTTTACAGTTTGTCACCATATCCAACCGGAACATTTTAAAGCAGGAGAACCTCTGGATATTGAACTATCGATTGAGAAAGCAATCGGATCGGTACAGGTTGTACTATCGTCACGTGAATCATGCTGAGCGATATGAAACAGTGGAAATGCAGCTGACAGGTAAAAGCTATCGGGCGACCATACCGGCGGATTATACCAACTCGCAGTATCCTCTTCAATATTATTTTGAACTGAAAGAAGAACCGGAAAAAGCATGGTTGTACCCGGGCTTCACGGCAGACTTAACGAACCAACCGTACTTTGTTGTGCGTAATGGATGGACATCGCAATGCGACTTTTAGAAATTGGAAATGCATAACAATCGTACTGCTTATTATTTGTCTCTGTTCAAGTGCTTTTTCACAGACCGATTCTGTTTCAATCACCGTAGATATTACAAAAGATAAAGGTCCGATGAAACATATCTGGGCATGGTTCGGGTATGATGAACCTAATTATACTTATATGAAAAACGGGAAAAAGCTGTTATCGGAACTGGCAGATTTAAGTCCTGTTCCGGTTTACGTTCGCACTCATAATCTTATGACATCAGGTGACGGAACACCGGCACTTAAATGGGGATCTACCAACATGTATACGGAAGACAGCCTTGGCAATCCCGTTTACAGCTGGACAATTATTGATAAAATATTCGATACTTATATTGAACGAAAAATGAAACCGCTTGTAGAAATCGGTTTCATGCCCGAAGCGCTTTCAACCCACCCTGAACCATACCAGCATCATTGGTCTCCCGGCGGTTCCGGTAAGCTGGAAACAGGTTGGGCTTATCCTCCCAAAGATTATAAAAAATGGGCTGAACTTATTTATCAATGGGTAAAGCATTGTGTTGAACGTTACGGGAAAGCGGAAGTTGAAAGCTGGTACTGGGAAGTCTGGAATGAACCGGACATCTTTTATTTAATGTCCCCTGAAAAATTAAATGATTATTGCAGGATGTATGATTATGCATCGGATGCGGTGAAACGCGCATTGCCGACTGCCCGTTTCGGCGGTCCGCATACAACCGGCGGCGGCGCCTGGTTTTTACGAGCCATTTCTCCGGCACTGTTTATCGGATACCAATTCAGCCACCGGAAAAATCGGAGCCCCGCTTGACTATATAGCATTTCATGCAAAAGGCATCTCCTGACTTCATCAGTGGAACTGTGCGAATGGGAATGAAATCACAATTGAATAATATAAAAGATAATTTCTCGGTAATTACTTCATTCCCGGAAATCAAAAAGCTTCCTGTTATTATCGGGGAATCCGATCCTGAAGGATGTGCCGCCTGCGGTGTGATGACGCATCCTGAAAATGCTTATCGCAACGGTACACTATATTCAAGTTACGAGGCTGCATCTATTACCCGCATTTATGATATGGCAGATTATTACGGAGTTAACCTGATTGGCGCTGTTAACTGGTCGTTTGAATTTGAAAACCAACCCTGGTTTGCCGGATTTCGCAGTTTGGCAACCAATGGTGTAGATAAGCCGGTGCTTAATGTTTTTCGTATGCTGGGAATGATGTCGGGCAACCGTGTTGAAGTTTCGGGAGATCTGAGATATAACTTCAAGACTATTTGCGATTCAGGTGTCAGAGGTAAACAAACCGATATCAATGCGTTTGCATGCAAGCGATAAAAATACCGTAACAGTTTTGCTTTGGAATTATCATGATCTGGATATTCAGGATACTGGTTCTCCGGTTGATTCTTAACATTAAAGGAATCCCGGCTGAGAAAGCGACACTTACACAATACCGGATAGACAATGAGCATAGTAATTCCTATGAAGTATGGAAAAAGATGGGATCACCGCAGAATCCCACGGCCAATCAAATTGCCGAACTTGAAAAAGCCGGGCAACTGGAAATACTTTCAGGAACCTGAAGAAATAAAAATCACAAATAGCACGGCAACGTATAAAAATGCAATTGCCGCGTCAAGCAGTTTCTTTATTGAAGATTAATTATTAATGCATTTTATATCCCATTTGAAATGGTGGCTGTTATATTCATAAATAAATTTCAGTAAATTTTAATTAAGAACATGGTTGACAATTATTCATTTAACATATTTTAGGAGAATGAGAATGAACTCCAGGCTTGTAAAATTTTTATTGATAGGATTACTTTTAACAAATACAAAAGTTTTTTCACAAGATCCGAATTTTTACATTTTCCTATGCTTTGGACAGTCAAACATGGAGGGCAATGCAAGAATTGAAGAACAGGACAAATCAGTTGATAATCGTTTCCAGGTATTGGCAGGCTGTTGATTGTCCGAACCTGGAAGAACAAAAGGGCAATGGTACACTGCTGTTCCTCCTTTATGCCGCTGCAAAACCGGTCTATACCCTGCCGATTATTTCGGCAGAACAATGGTTGCCAACCTTCCGAAGAACATCAAAGTAGGAGTTGTTA
Organism: uncultured Bacteroidota bacterium; assembly: GCA_963770945.1. Taxonomy (GTDB): domain Bacteria; phylum Bacteroidota; class Ignavibacteria; order UBA10030; family UBA10030; genus Fen-1298. The sequence continues at coordinate 236,574 of CAVYRP010000002.1, forward strand.
ATGTTTCCGTAGCCGGATGTAAAATTGAACTGTTCGATAAAGATAATTTTCAGACTTATGCTTCAACAGCTCCTTCCTGGATGACTAATATAATTAAAGAATATGATGGAAATCCCTATGCATATCTTGTTGAGATGGCAAAACTAGCTCAGAAGGATGGTGTTATTAAAGGTATTCTTTTGCATCAGGGAGAATCAAATCCAAATGATAGTACCTGGACTTTAAAAGTAAAGCTATTTACGACAATCTGATAAAAGATCTAAATCTCAAACCCGATTCAGTAACGCTGCTCGCCGGTGAACCTGTGAATGCCGATCAGGGAGGCGCCTGTGCAGCCATGAATTCAATCATTGCAAAACTGCCTGAAGTAATTCCCAATTCGTACGTCATTTCTTCAAGCGGTTGCCCGATGCGCGGGACAACCTGCATTTCAATGCTGCAGGTTACAAAATTCTGGAACGCGATACGCATTGAAAATGCTTTCATTGCTGGGTTATGAAGTCACGGAACCGGAATTGCCTCGCACACCTGAAGAGACAAAATAGATCGCTGCAGGCTGTGCGTCTGAAAACGGGTCGGTTAAAAAAAAGGCCATTATATTTTAAGATATCGTGTGTCCTTCTTCATATTTAAGTTAGAGCCAGCAATATGTCTGAAAATAGAATAGTATCGTTATTCAATCAAAAAACTTTCTATTATAAATTTGTTTTCATTCTTCTATTAATCCATTTAATAAATAATTCTTTAATATTTATCACGCTTTACACATTCATCCAGAATCCAAGCATCCCTAAATATAGGCTTATAAGTGCAATTTGTGAGATTATAACTTTCATAGCATTCATTATTTTAATTAGACCTTCCGCTATGGAATTAGGTGTCTATTGGTCAGACATTAAGAAGTCAACAAGGTTTCTTTATTCCATTGGCAAAAGACATATCATAATCGCTGCTTCCTGAATCCCGACCTTCACTATAGGACGAATAACCAATTTGGATACGATCGGCATTTTCGGTGTTACACCAAATAATTTTAATAAGAGGTGCTGCTTTATATAGTAGAACAATAGAATTATCATAGATAATTCTATTACGTATGCAAAAACATGCTTACCTTGGTTAATGAAATATTATTTTCACGAAATAAGTATTCTTAAATCGACCTGTAACAAATTAATTCTACAACATAGATTTTCAATAGTCACAAAGAAGGTTTATTTATAATAGAAACTAATGATAACCATATTGAACTTTTATCAAAAAAGGCTAAATATGAATCACAAATCGTTTATTATTTTGTTAATTTTTACCAGCCTGGCTGGCTCGTTTGCCCGCGCGCAGCAATCGAAGATAAGCAAACAAGCTCGTTATTGTAATCCTCTGCCAATGATTACTGCACCGGGTGGTAATGCGTCCGGTGATGTCACGGTCATTCGGGAGAAAGGGAAGTACTATATGTACTGCACGGGCGGCGGCGTATGGATCTCGGACGATATGCTCAACTGGTCATTCCAGTATATTGACAACGTCCCTGTCGCACCGCACGTTGTTAAATACAATGGCAGTTTTTATATGTGCGGAAATGATGGCCCGCTATTTAAAGCCGACAATCCGCTGGGACCTTTTACCAGCATTGGAGAATGGAAAAACACACCGAACGTTGGCGGCGGATGGAACGGTGCATTCGACATGGACATCTATATTGATGATGATAACAAGCCTTATCTCTATTACCCAGGTCGTGGTGTAAGCGGCATCTACGTCGTACCGCTTGACCCCGATGATCTTACGAGATTCGCAGGCCCGGTCAAACATCTCTTTGCATTCAACAGCGAACACGTTTGGGAACGTTATGGCGAGATGAACGAATACACGGATGTTGCATGGATCGAAGGCCCATGGCTTCAAAAACGCAACGGTATTTACTACCTGCAATACTCGGCTTCCGGAACACAATGGAAGACTTACGCCGAGGGATACTATACGGCAAAGTCGCCCATGGGGCCATTTACTTATGCTCCTAATAATCCGTTGCTCCGCAAGACAGATGGCCTTGTCACTGGTACCGCTCATGGTAGCATCGTCGAAGGACCTGATGGAAATCTCTGGCAGTTCTACACAATCGTTCTTTCCAACCCTCCCGGCGGACGGCGAATCGGAATGGATCGCATCACATTTGATAATGAAGGAAATATGTATGTAAAGGTGACGGACACGCCGCAATGGGCACCCGTTGCAGTCAGTGATACAGCGAAAGGTAGCAGCGAATCGATACCAGTCACTATCAACAAAATCCGTGCAATGAACGCACTTTCACGATTCTCATCCGAGCAGCCGGGACGAAATGCAGCCTATGCTGTGGACAACTCCAGCGGCACCTGGTGGGAGCCTGCGCCGACAGATACACTACCGACTCTTACGATTGAGCTTTCTCCAGCAACGCGTTTTGATGTCGTGCAACTGTTCACAATTGACGCTGCTCGTCTGATGTTTAACGGCGTGAGACGTGGTTTTGGAAGGCGTTCTGCTTCAACAGTATCAACAACTCCTGAACAACCTTTGAATGAAGTTTATCAATACAAGATCGACGTGTCGATGGATGGGAATATATACACCAAGGTTCTCGATCAAACAAAGAATGCCGTCTCACGGAATACAATTTTTGATGAAATCCCTCCGGTGAAGTGCCGCTTTGTTCGGTTGACCTTGACGAACTGGCCCAGGACGACACCGCTGGGGATTATCGAGTTCACAGTATTCGGAAAACCGGCGGAATCTTTGCCCGCAAAGGAACCAATTCCCGATGCACACTGATTCAGGATGCGTAAAATGAATCGTTTGATTCAACGGATAATTTAATTGCTTGATTGACTTTAGGAGGAACATGCTGATGTTTGGTAAATACTTGGTTTTTATGGTTTTCTTTACAATATCTGTGGTCTTCGCACAGCAGAGTGATCGTATGAACCTGGGACGCTTGCAGACCGGGGCAACAGTCTCGTTCGTCCGCACCGCAGGAGGCGAGTGGGGCATCGAGATTTCCGGCGGCAGCGCTCCACGCTTGACGCAACAGAAACCGTGCGGCTCGAAGTCTTTCAGCACTGAACAGGACATTCGTGATCTCGCAGCTGGATATAAGACGCTTAAACAATCATCCTCCGGTATCGATGCCCGCGCTGAAATCACCTACGGCGATAATGTTGTTTTCCGAGTGGAAGACCATTGGAGCTTGAATGGAGCTGTTGTATCGGTGCATAGGAAAATAGAAGTAATGGGGAATGATTCTGGCGGATTCAATTCGTCCGTCATGCTCGCGGTCGATACTTCCATACATTGGTCCGACATGAATTGCATGATTCCCACTGCATTGTACGGTGACCCAACCTACAATGGTGACCGCTCACCCGGCGGCAAGATGAACTATGCAGCACATCGATTCCAATTGCGTGAGGATATGCTTCCGGCACCCCTGTTTGCACTCTCATTCAGCAATGGTTCTTCCGTGGCAATGCTCGATCCTTCTCCGCGAGGCGAATCGACGGTCGAGGAGACGAGACTTTCAAAAAATGTGATGACCGATGCGCGATTTCAATTCGGTGCACTCGGAGTATGGCAGACTGATCGAAATCCCATCGAGCTCAGTTTTCAGTTTCCCGGTACGATGAGTATGTTTGGGTTCGGCCCGAATGCAGCGGCGCAACCACGTCAGATTCGACGCTTTCATCCGATCACTCAGGGAGTTGTGCACAACTACGACGTGAGTTTTCGATTCGGGCTCAATGAACCTTTTCGAGAAGTGACCCGAAACGCATGGCGATGGGCCTGGAATACGTTGAAGCCTGCTGTCACTCCTATCGACGTCGAATTGGTTCGCCGTGTCTTGACAAATCACCTGGCTGATCAGGCCGCTACCATCGATGGGCGTACCGGCATTCCTTTTGCAGTCGCCACATTTGATACGAACAAACTTCAATGGAATCGGACGATGACAGCGATGGGCTTCGTGAGCAAGAATATCGAATGCGCGGATCAGTTGCTGCGCGAAAGCGATCGCGACAAAACCGAGCGTGGACAAAAAATGCGTCAACTTGGTCTGGGCATTATCTCATCTATGATTAACGCACTGAACACAGTTCCGCTTCAGGCGATCGGCTACGATCTTGCAACCGGAAAACCATGGACTGGTGATCGGCAGGATTGGCTCGCACCCTACTTGCGGAACGCCACTGAAGATATGCGCGTGCTGATGCGGGCGTACCGACGCGAACGCGCCCTCGGTATTCAGCACCCTGAATGGTTCAACTGGGTCAAGACCTATGTTGACTGGCTTATCCAGCAGCAAAGAGAAGATGGATCATTCCCTCGGCGTTGGAAACCGGGAAGCAGTGAGGTTGCAGAGACGACGGGAACGACCAGCTACTGTCCTGTTCCTTTACTCGTCATTATAAGCGAAGAGACGGGCGATCCGAAGTACAAACAATCAGCCATTCGTGCTGCAGAATATATTTGGAAAAATTTTGGATCGCGCGGACTCTTCGTCGGCGGCGCCAGTGACAATCCGAACATCACCGACAAAGAAGCCGGAATGCTGAGCTTGGAAGCCTTCCTGAGTCTTTATGAATCAACGAAAGAATCCAAATGGCTGGATCGTGCGAGGACGGCAGCAGACTTCGCCGAAAGCTGGATGTGGATCTGGAATCTGCCGATGCCGCTCGATGCAGTCGACGCGCAACTCCACTGGAAAAAAGGTGTGCCGACCATCGGACTTCAGGGGATCACAGCCATGGGTGTTGGTGGTGCAGATGAATACCTGGATTGGTCTGTGCCTTCCTATGCGAAGCTCTACAAGTACACGAATGACCAGCATTACCTCGATGTGGCACGAATCCTTTTGCATGATACAAAATCCATGGTCGCTCTTCCGGGGCGCCAGTATGACTTGAAAGGAATCGGATGGCAGCAGGAAGGCTGGCGCATGGGTCCGGGCGGGCGTGGCCGCGGCGTTGGCGGACACCGGTTCTGGTTGCCATGGATTTCTGCCAATCATTTGTACAGCATAACCGGTTTGGAAGAGTTCGATCCGGCTTTGTATCAACAATTAATCAACGGGAATTAATTGGGCCGAGAAACCGTTGCTCTTGATTTCAACTAGTATTTCAAAGCGTGAGCTGAAATGCGGCGATGAAAAAGTAATGGCTTTTCATTTGCATTGAAATTCAAGCCAAATTCATTTACGATCCTGAGAATAAAAGCATCCAGATAACGAAGGGAATATTGAAAAATGAAAATGAAAATTATTAAAATTTTATTTCTGATTCTCTGTGGTATTGCCTTTATGGCTTTTTTACCGGGCAGATGAAAATGCTCAAAAGCCGATTTATCTTAACACGGCTTATTCATTTGAGGAAAGAGCTGCCGATCTTGTATCAAGGATGACTCTCGAGGAAAAACAAAGTTTGCTTGGTAATAATATGGCGTCAGTTCCTCGTCTGGGAATAAATGCATTCAATGTTTGGAGTGAAGCCCTCCATGGAGTATTGGGTGGATTTAGAATGGGTGCCAACACTGGTTCTCCTACTTCATTTCCAAATAGTGTTGCTCTTGGATCGGCATGGGATCCGGATTTAATGCAAAGAGAAACTGCTGCTATTTCAGATGAAGCCAGAGCTTTGAATTCTCCTGTCATTACCGGTCTGACGTACTGGTCGCCAGTCGTTGAACCTATCAGAGATCCCAGATGGGGAAGAACCGGGGAATCGTATGGTGAAGATCCTTTCCTGGTATCACAGATTGCAGGTGGTTTTGTCAGAGGGATGATGGGTAATGATCCTACCTACCTGAAAACTGTTCCCTGCGGCAAACACTATTTTGCAAATAATAGCGAATTCAACCGTCATGATGGCAACGCGATTATGGACAGTAGAGATATGAGAGAGTTTTATATCTCTCCATACAAAAAGCTTATTGAGGAAGATAAACTGCCATCAATAATGTCTTCATATAATTCAGTAAATGGAGTTCCAACCTCAGCCAGTAAACTATACCTCGATACCATAGCAAGAAGAACATATGGATTGAAAGGATACATCACAGGCGACTGTTCAGCAATTCAGGAGATTTATACAAGTCATCATTATGTCAAAACACCTGAAGAAGCAACCGCTCAGGGATTGAAAGCAGGAGTTGATATCGACTGCGGAAGTGTTTATCAGAGAAGTGCTATCGATGCATTGAAGAAGGATCTTATCACTATTGCAGATATCGATAGAGCTCTTGTGAATATATTTACTATAAGGATGAGATTGGGTGAATTTGATCCTCCTGCAAAGGTTCCTTATTCCCTCTACGCAACAGAATGTGATTGGCTCGCCGGCCAATAAAGCGCTTGCAAGAGAAATTGCTACAAAAACTCCTGTCCTTCTGAAGAATACTATTAGTATAAAAACAAATAAGAAAGCCCTGCCGCTGAATCCGGCTGAACTGAAAAAAATTGCTCTTATCGGTCCTCAGGCAGATAAAGTGGAACTGGGTCCGTATTCAGGAAGACCGGCAAAGGAAAATATGATTTCTCCTTTTGCCGGAATGAAAAAATATATTTCAGAGAAAGGTCTTTCGACAGAAGTAGTGCTGTGCTTCAGGCGGCAATACAGCAAGTAAAAGCAATCTGCTCTATATCGCCGGTTTTGAATTGAAAAAATCTAACGGAACTGTTTCCAAATTCGATGCTACTAAATATAGTTCATCATCAAAAGGGATTACTGTTGGTTCCGGAATGGGAACGGAAGAACAAGTACGATCAATTGATGATGGCTCATGGACTGCCTACGACAACGTTGACCTGACAGATGTCGATACAATCGGAATCAATCTGAATATTCTTACCGAAGGAGGAATCGTTGAAGTAAGAGTAGGTTCTCCGGAAGGAAATCTGCTTGACTACATTAAACGCAACCGTTGCAGCCGGATTAAGAGCAGGCGGACCTTATGGTGACAGGCATTCTGACGAAAGTGAAAGTCAATAAACTTGGATTGAACGGACCTCAGACGCTCTATCCTGGTTTATAAAGCACCGGCCGATGAAAAAATTGACGACAAAATCATTGCAATCTGCTGCATCCGCCGATGTTGCAATTGTGTTTGTTGGAACAGATGAAAAGACTGCTACAGAAGAAGCTGACAGGCTTTCTCTTGTATTACCCGGAAATCAGGTAGATCTTATTAAAGCTGTTGCGGCAGCCAATCCGAATACCATTGTGGTAATGCAGACATCTGGGATGTGTTGAGGTTGAAGAATTTAAAAACCTTCAGAATATCCCCGGAATTATCTGGGTTGGATACAACGGTCAGGCACAGGGTGATGCAATTGCAAGCATTCTTTTCGGCGATGTAAATCCGGGCGGAAAGCTGAATGGTACCTGGTATAAATCCGTTAAAGATCTTCCTGAAATAACTGATTACACACTCAGAGGCGGCAATGGAAAAAACGGCCGCACATTCTGGTATTTCGATAAGGAAGTTTCTTATGAATTCGGATATGGTCTTTCCTATACAACATTCGAATACAGCAATTTCAAAATCAGTAAGAATACAATTACTCCACAGGATAAAATAACCATCAGTGTTGATGTTAAGAATACGGGAAAATGCGAAGGTGACGAAGTTGTTCAGATTTATATGAGGACACCGGAAAGTCCGGCATCGTTACAAAGACCTATAAAGAGACTGAAAGGATTTAAACGGGTAACCATACCGGCAGGTCAGACAAAAACTGTACAGATCGATATTGATTGCGCCGATCTCTGGTTCTGGGATCTGGATAAAAATAAGATCACCTACGATCAGGGAAAATATTTGTTTGAGATAGGTGCTTCTTCAAAAGATATTAAGGGAACATGTAACCGCTACAATGAATGGAAAGTTTATTCCTGTTCTTAAAACTGTAGTTGCCGATTGCGGATCTGTTGTAATGAAAAATGGTTCAACGTGCACAAACAAATGTAACAGCAGCAATGACAGATGACAGCTTCTATGATATTACCAAAGCGAAAATTGTTTATACCAGCAATAATCACGAATGTTGCAGTTGTAAATGAGAATGGTCTCGTTACCGCAAAAGGAACCGGTGTGGCAACTATTACAGCTCATGTAACAATCGATGGTAATACAGAATCCGGCAGTTTCCCGATTAAAGTATCACCAGATATGAAACCGGCCAGCATAACAGTAAATGGAAAAAAGGTAGCTGGATTCAATCCTGATATACATAGTTATAGTTATCTTTTACCAGCCTCTGCAACTGGAGCTCCCAAGGTTGAAGCAACTTCTTCCGGTTCCGGATATTTCGGTTGATATAGTACAGGCAAAGAGTATTCCCGGAACTGCATTCATTACTTTGACTGACAATATTACACTGGAAAAGAACTTTTATGCAATTAATTTTGGAACTAAATCCGTCGATGATGAATTTAATAGCACGATACTTGGGAAACAATGGAGCTGGGTAAGAGAAAATCCTGCAGACTGGAGCCTGTCGAAGAAAACCGGATCACTCACGATTACCTCAAAAGCGGGAGATCTTCAGGCAGCAAATAATAATGCGCAAAATATTTTGCTGCAAAGCGCCAACACCGACTGGGTTATCGAATCAAAACTTGATTTCTCAAGAAAACCTTCCGGATTTTCACAGAACGGCGGACTGATTGCATACCAGGATGATGACAATTATATTAAAATTGGTTTATGGTGCAGGCGGAAGAGGTTTTGGACGACCGGGAGGCAATCAAAGCGGCTCGGTATTTCTTGTTACCGAGGAAAATGGAACTTCGAAAAATATAGCAACCTTAAGTATGACAGATATTATCAAGGACGATAATACGCTCGTTCTGAAATTAGAGAAGAAAGGTGATCGATACAGTGCTTCGTACTCAATCAGATGGAAAGAAATTCGAATCTGTTGGCAACACGAATCATTTTGCTTAAAGATATCAAAGCAGGAATTCTAGTTTGCGAGGGTGTGCCGGATCCCAGAATGGCCAGATTCATGAATATGCAAGGCGATCTCGAACAGCAGAATGTTCCTCAAAGTCCGTTCGAGGTTTCAGTCGATTATTTCCATATTAAAAATAGTGGAGCGAAATAATCAGTTTTAACTCTGAAGTAAATAAATAGTTGATCGAACAATGTTGGTTCCGGTATATAAATTATTGCCCGTGTTCATTTGTTGGTCAATCTTTTTGCTTTTTACTCATATTGCAGGCTAAGGATCTCTATCACTTATCGCATGCAACAGGTCTTTCAGAATCAGACGATTCAAAAGGTTATACTGATATTGTACTTTTCAAGGACAAGTTTATCGCTGTTGGAACCGATGGTCGAATTGACTGCATCTCCCAATCAGGAGAAAGAATACCTGTCGATAGTTCTTGTCAGTTTAATCTTCACTGTGCTTTTTCCAATGAGGAAATACTGATAGCTGCCGGAGACTATGGAACAATTCTTTACTCCACGGATGGAAGAAGTTTTTATCGTGCAGAATCGGGAACGAATAAGAATATCCATGGAATTACTTTTAAAAACGGATTGTTCATTGCCGGTGCAGACAGCGGAACAATACTTACTTCAATAAATGGTAAATCCTGGAATATTATTCCGACTTCAATCAAAGGAAATATTGTATCGCTTTCTGCCAACAATTCTTTCTTCATTGGGATTTCAGATGCAGGGGAGATAATAAAATCATTTGATGGCATACAATGGGAAATCCAAGATTACAATAAGGAGTATGCCGGATATAATAAGTACGCAAAATTTAAGTAAAATACTAGCTGCTCAAAACAGTATTGTCATCATCGGGACACATGATGATGGTTCGCCTTCCATTTTGTTCTCATCACTGGGAACTGTTTGGACAGAGAGAGTACCAATTTATCAGGATCTCAGGGATTAGTCCAGTGCCTGACAAGAAAACCCAACGACCTAACATATGACCCCGAGCGGGATCAGTTCATTCTTGCATGCGATAATGGCGAATTATTGAGCCTGCCGTCATGCTCAAAATGTAACAAACACATAAAAATATCAGAGACTGATTTACGTGCAATAATCTATTTTGATAATCGTTTGTTGATTGTTGGAGATGGATATTCCGTGTTTATTCAAAGTTTATAATAAAATTATTATGTTCAAACGATTTTTCCGCCTATCTGAAATTATGGATGAAAAGTATATAAGCTGCTGGCGTTACAAAAAGGCAATGGGGGTTATTAAGTAAGCGCCAGGATACAGATATTGATTATTGCACTTCAATTATGGATTCGATTCAACTGGGTGGTACCTCCTAAATTTCCAGCGCGACTTGTCGCTCTTGGGGTCGAACCTGGCAAGTGTGGGTGTGCTGCCGCCAACCGCGGTCAGTGCCAGGGGTTCCTTGGAATTGGGCACAACCTTTGGCAGGATACGGTACGTGTTATCGGTTAACTGGTCGATACGCCAGAGTTGCTCAGGAGCACCGGTAAATGTTGGAACTGCTACAACTTCAGCGTCAATGGTTGTGGCAATCCTATATCAGTGACAAGTGGTCCAACCACTATTGTTTTCGACTCGGAAAACATGAAACAAACTGAATTTAGGCCGTGCGGTCTAATCTTGTTTTTCTGGTTTTGTTCGATGGCGGAAGCAGGAAGAAAAACTGAGAGTTTAGGGAATAGGCGTGTAGATAAAAATCCTCGAAGCAAGAAATATAGTTGAGCGGATTGATCTAAAAAAGATACGCGAGCATAGCCCACGTGTCTTTATATTCAAGTTTAATCAGGATGTTCTGAAATATAAAAATGCAGGAAATGATTTTGCGCTTGACGTTTATAAGCGCATTATTCTCTACCGGTCAATTTTAGTTGAAAAAAGAAAAAGCCCGGAAATTCGATTCCAGGCTCTCTTTGTGCATTCAAAATTCCGTTGTTTTTTATCTTCCCCAAACGAAATGGGCTTCCCTTGTATACTGGAGAATCGGTCATGGTGCACGCCGCTTTGTCTCCATCGACATCAAGAATCAACAGTTTGGGAACCGCAGGAGAGTAGGCAGTCCATATACCCTCGCCAGTCCCATTCGGATTTCCAAATTTAGCAAAGTTGGTCCAGTAATCGACCATCTGTTTGCTCAATGCATGGTCGCCGGTTGTGAAAGGCCGCCAGCTATATCTGAACGAATGGAATATATACCACAAATCAGAAGAGTGGAAAGCGCCACTCGTATCACCCGGCAGTGGACGGGCAAAGAAATAGCCATAAGCCGGCTTGCTGCTCTTTTCCGCACGCAGAGCGCAGAAATCTTTTACTGGTTTTGTCATATCGAATAAATCGTTGGCTGTGAATCCAAACATATATGGGATGTCGGCAATCTTGCCTGCTTTTGCTTCTTCGTTAAAAGTGCCTTCCGAGACATAATTGTCTGTCACGGGAGCCCCAAAACATTCGTTTCTTCGTCGCATCGGAGTATTCTTTGGACATTTGCAAAAGTTCTTCGAAAGAAAGCGCACGCATTTCCTTTAAGCGTCGTCTTTTTTAAAATAATCCATCATGTTTTTATTCGCCAGCTGGGCAGTGTCGAGCGAATTACCTGCCCAATCTAAAATTGCCCTAAACCACCGCCGCTCATGCTTATTGCATGGCTTATTAAATTTTTTGATAGTGGAGAAGCACATAATGCCTGAACACTGCCAGCACCTGCACTTTGACCAAATATGGTTATGTTATTGGGATCTCCGCCGAATTGCTCGATATTATTATGAATCCATTTAACTGCAGCAATCTGATCCAGCAATCCATAATTACCCGATACTCCATGCGGGCTTTCAGCCGATAGAAGCGGGTGTGTAAAAAAACCAATAACGCCCAGACGGTAAGTTACCGATACTAAAATGACGCCGCGTGAAGCCCATTCCTCACCGCCGTCCATTTCCGGTTCAAAAGCAAAGCCTTCACGAAAACCGCCGCCGTGTATCCACATAGCGACAGGAAGTTTCTTACCCTTTTGACCAGCAGCCGGAGTCCAGATATTCAAATACAGACAGTCCTCGCTGAATGGAACAGAACCGCTGGCACGCCATTCTTTGCCGTAAAAACTTTGCGGGATCCCACGTTACTTGTTCGGCAGCAGCACCATATTTATCTGCTGTTTTTACTCCTTCCCAGGGTACGACAGCTTGCGGTTCCTTCCAACGCAAATCGCCAATCGGAGGGGCTGCAAAAGGAATACCTTTATATGCAATAATTCCCTTGGTAGGAGTAGGTACCCCAATGATCTTTCCACCTTCGATTGTCAGTACAGGATTCGTATCTTTATTCTGGCAAAAGACTAATGAAGACAGTATTATAATCGCAAGTAAGGAAAATAGAATTTTCATAGACTTCCCAGTTAATTATTTTTCTGTTTATTATTTCGAAGTTAATTAGAATTCACCAATTGAATAATTGATAGTTTGTACTATTTCCCTCATGGCGTTTTAAAATTCCAGCGTGACTTGTCGCTCTTGGGGTCGTACTTAGCCAGCGTCGGTGTGCTGCCGCCAACCGCCGTCAGAACTAATGTTTCCTTGGAATCGGGTACAACCTTGGGCATGATACGATAGGTGCCATCAACCAACTGGTCGATGCGCCAGAGTTGTTCGGGAGCGCCGGTAAAGGCTGGAACAGCAATAACTTCAGCGTCTGCGGTTGCGGCGAGTGCGCGATTCGTACCGGCGATAGTGATCTTGAAATAAGGCGAGCCGGGATACCCGCCGACACTGTCAACAGGAGTAATCGTCCACTTTTGATGGGGACGTGCCATGAAGTCGCCGATGCGAATATCGATATTATCTGCAGGCCAATTTTTTGATGCCTCTTCGAGAGTCTGAGATGGAATTGAGGTCACAGGACCTGCAGGTGCGCGGCCGCCAAAACCAGGTGGCATACCGGGATTACCAGGTCCGCCTGCACTTGGAGGATTGGTTCCTGGTGCATTCGCTGCAGACGGATTGGTTGCCGGTGGGTTGGCTCCTGGAGCTGTCGCTGCAGGTGGATTAGCTGCCGGTGCGCCAGGAGTTGCCCGGTGCAGCTGGAGGAGGTCCGCCAAAGAAGCCTCGTCCAGATGCGGGGCATACGCACAAAGTCTACTGCAAGTTCTAATGCAAATCCGCTTCGTTCTGATTGGATTTCATACGTGCCTGCTTTAAAATTATCGCCGCCAACAGGCCAACCGTTTTTCCAAAGTAATGGACGGATGTCCAGCACGCTGTAACCGCTGCGATCAAGATCTGCTTCATAATGGCAAGAGAATTTCTCCACACCTTCATCCAGTACGAGGTGACCGAAGTGGCCTGGTCCGACGAAGCGGCTATTGGCAGTCACAACCGACTTGCCGCCGCCTTTAAGCATTTCTATTCCCATGTTGTCAAGGTAGGGTCCAGTTATTTTTTTCGAGCGCCCAACGACGATGTTGTACGTTGAGTTTGCACCATCACAGCAAGTACCGTGAGTGCCCAAGAAGGTAATACCAGCCATCACGATACATCATTGCGGTGGCTTCGCAGTCGATGGCGATGTTCAGTGCTTTATTATTGGGCATGCGCTTACCCGTTTTAGGATCGAGTTCGATAAGCCGGATGAAACCGAAGTAGGTTCCGTAGCTGAGCCACAGCCGGCCATCGGTAGGATCAAGGAGGAATGCCGAATCGATAGCATCGCAGTCCTCAACACCGTCGGTAGAAGCAACGAGGGTTTCGTCTTTAAAACCAAAATCGGGAGATTTGGGATCTAACGTCTTTGTCCACATGACGTAAACATTACTGGCGTGTCCGCCTGACATGCCGCCGCCTCCCCTTGCATAGGTCATATAGTAACGATCCCCAATGCGAATAACATCGGGAGCCACACCACCACCAGGACGAACTGCGCCGCCGTCCCAGGTCCAGCCGTCTTCGGAAATCAAACCGCCGCCGCCTGTGCCAAAGGTATAGTATTTTCCATCGCAAAACGTGATCGTTGCGGGATCGTGGATATAGGGTTTGCCGTTCAGAGCCTGTGACTGACAAGAAAGCCAAAAAGCAAGCAGGGTGAGAACGGTTGCAGATAAAATACGAAATTTCATAAAACCTCCAGGATCAATACGATTGAGATTAAAAATAGAATAACTTATTATTTTCCAGCATCAAGACTGATGGTAAGATCCTTGATCGGATTACCATTCTCATCAATGAAACGGACACAGAAATCACTCATGCCGGGACCGTTGATAACTGCACCGCGAATGACATTTGCACCCTTATTAAGTGTCAGGCGCTTAGAAACACAATCATCCATAACCATACGACGATCGCCTGAAAGGATAACGGCTTCCTTGCCATTGAGCCACCACATGGATGCCGAATTGGAACCGACGGCCATGCGAACATTTTTCATTTCCTTCGGGCAGTTGACAACGGTAACAGCCCAGAATACGACACCATAAATCTGTTTGTTCAATCCATACGCAAAGCGAAAGAGTTTGACGTTGAAATTGGTGTTTCCAAAGCATGCCAAGCGAGTTCCTGGTCTGCAACCGTCACCTTATCACCATCGCGAGGAACGCTGTGAACTGGCTTGGGAAAGTACAATGTATCCAAAGTTCTTCCGGATGTAGCTATCGACAAATACGGTGTTCGTTCGATTTGGCTTATTGATCGGTTCGAGTAGCAACCAGCGCTGGAGGAATCCATTTGCGTCAGGTGCCTTCGGAGATAATTTCGCCGGCGTAAAGTATGGTGCGATGGAACGATTTGTGTCGATGGGAGTTGGAAGGCGATCGGCTCTGCCAGGTGTAGCAGGGATGCCTTGAAAAGCCATCAAGTCCACGGCACTAATAAAAACCAGCATCAGAACCGTTATAGTACGAAGTGTGTTCATAATAGATCCTTTATTAGATTTTTGATTCTTGCAGGCAAAGAGAGAATGACTCTCGCTTTGTGGAGTAAAGTGTACGCAATTCGTTCCTTAGTTTCAAGTAACTTTTATAGTTACGAATTTGCAGCTGTAGACGGATTGGACAGAACGAGTTCGGGTTTGGGTTTTGGTACATTGATTTTAGCTATGATAGATCTGGGTTGACCACTTATATTGCATTTTATTTGAAAGAGTGTGTTATGGTTTTGTATAAAGAAATAGAACAGCAGCAATTTCTTGATTACTCGCACGAAAACACTAGTTGTGACAAGTGGGCCATATGGCACTGCTTGCTTTAGTTTCGTTTTCTATCGAACTTGCAGTTAAGGTATTTACAATAATTTAAGGAATAATCCATATGAAGAAAACAGCATTCTTGGTTGTCCTGCTAGTGGTTTTCAATTCAATGAATACAACCACCGCCCAGACTCAACCTGAAGTAAAAAAATTACTTGTTCCAACAGTAACAATTCCAGCTCCTCTTGGATCCAAAGGTTTTGGTATGCCTCAATCCAACAAAGCCAAACACAAATGCTCTAAGAAGACCCAGGGTAAGTGCGAGTGTGACAGATCCCCGGAAAATAGTCACAATGACTCTTGATTCGTTGAGTATGAGCGATCCCTATATCCTTGCAGACGACGCTACCAAAATGTATTACCTGACCAGTAGCGGCGGCTGTATTTATAAAAGTAAGGATTTGAAAAATTGGGATGGACCATACGGGGCATATGACGTGCAGGGAACCTGGATGGAAGGTATTAACTTTGTCGCCGCTGCCGAAATTCATCATATTAATGGTAAATACTATTATGCAGCTACTTTTGGGGACAGAAAAGAACTTGTCGATGTTATTCCGCGCAGATATAATGTTTACCGTCATCAGACACAGATATTAGTGTCAGATAAAGCAGAAGGTCCTTATAAACATTTTAATCCTGATCCAAATTACGATTATCTTCCACACAGCTGGGACATTATCGATGGATCACTCTGGTATGAAAATGGTGTTCCCTATTTTGTTTTTGTTCGTGAATGGATGCAGACTTTCGATGGTACCATGGAATATGTAAAACTCTCACCTGATTTAAGCAAAACCATTACCGAACCGATTGTTCTCTTCCGCGCCAGTGAAGCGCCATGGGCACTTGAAATGGTGGGCAACGGTGAAATGACATACGGTTTAAAAATTCCAGGCTGGGTTACCGATGGACCTGAACTGTTCAGGACGAAGACAGGCAAACTGGGAATGCTGTGGGCAACATGGGGTGCTAAACGCTACCTCCAGGGTGTTGCGTATTCTGAATCTGGTACCATTGAAGGCCCATGGATTCAAGCAGAGAAACCATTAAAGGATGACAATTCCGGACATGGAATGATGTTCACAACATTTGAAGGGAAACGTCTGCTTGTTATTCACCATGCTGAAGGAGACGGTCCTCGTAAACCGCAGCTCTATGAGATAGATGATTCAGGTGATAAACTGGTTCTTGGAAAGAGATATAATCCGTAATAAAAAAAAATAATAAATTATTCTTTTAACATTAACAAGGCCCATATTATGAAAAAAGCAATTTTTATTCTATCCACAATTATAATTTATAATATTGCATCAGCTCAGTTCGCTGGTATGATGCGCGGTCAGCAGGTAGAACCACTTCCCGAAGGTTTTAAACCTGCATCGACCAATACTTTTATATCGCAATATCCGGCTGTTAATGCTCAAACACGTCAGGCTATTTTCAGAGTTGTTGCACCGTATGCACAATCTGTTACACTGCAATTGGGTGGAAATCACGCGATGAAAAAAGATGAAAAAGGTGTTTGGTGGATTACCACTGATCCGCTGGTCGTTGGCTTTCACTATTATGCTATCCTCATTGACAGTGTTGCTGTGATGGACCGGGGGAGTAAAGCCTATTTCGGCAGTAACTGGGAATCTGCAGGAATTGAAATTCCAGAAGGTCCTGAAGGAGATTATTACAGGTATAATAAAAATATTCCCCACGGACAGATTCGATCCATTCACTATTGGTCTGATGTTAATGGACTGGAACGCCATGTCAATATATATGTTCCTGCTGAATATGAAAAAAACTCAAACAAAAATTATCCCGTCCTTTATCTTGTGCATGGTTGGGGAGAAGATGAAAACGGATGGTCTGTGCAAGGACACATGGCAAACATCATGGACGGATTGATTGAAGCCGGGAAAGCTGTTCCGATGATTGTTGTCATGCCGAGTGGCGATATTCAAACCAATTCCGATGTTCGCACAGCTTCAGGGGATATTACGAAAATTTATATCAGCGACTTGATTCCGTTCATTGATAAAACATTTCGCACAAAGACTGACAGACAGAACAGGGCCATGGCCGGTCTATCCAGAGGTGGTATGCAAACCACTATGACAGTGTTTGCCAATATGGATAAGTTTGCTTGGATGGGTACGTTCAGTGGATTTTTTATGGGAATGAGAATGGGTAGAAATAATGCAAACACCCCACCGGATATGAAAACTCAAATAGAGACTGCTTTCAATGGTGTCTTCAAGGATGCAGATTCTTTCGACAAGCAAATGAATTTATTGTTCATCAGTACTGGAACAGAAGAACGTTCACCAAAAGAAGCTGTTGAAGCACTCAAAACTCATGGCATAAAGCATATCATTTACCACGAATCTCAGGGCACCGCCCACGAATGGCTCACATGGCGCAGAGCCCTTAACGATTTCGCTCCAAGAATATTCAAATAGGAATCATTTGTATTTGTCAAACGAATCCCCGCACTAATACTGTGGGGATTTTTTTATGGATTGCTTTGTCCAAATGAGGAAAAAAAATCAGGCAGTCAAGAATCTAATATTTGACTGCCTGTTCACTGGGTAAAAATTGAGATGGAATAGATAATTAGCTATTTATTCGAATCAATTTATTTATTGATCATGGGAGTTGATAATTCTGTAATTCCCGCTCAAGTGCATGAGACTGAACAGGTATAACAAACCATCATAATACGGATCAAAATATCCATCGGAGTAAGGTTCAAGTTTAGCATTCCAGACTTCATCGACAAATTTCCAGCTTTTAGCCTGTGTTCCCATGAGTGAAGCTGCTGCAGAAGTGCCTACGAATCCTATTGAATGACGTAGTGCACGTTTTCCGCCGGCAGGTAAAATGAATTCAGGAAGTGTTCCGTCTATGTTGAATTGATCTTCGAACGTATCAATTCCCCTGCTGAAAAGAAAGTTTTGAATTCGCCGTGCAGTAGTCCTGCTGCCATTCCTTATCTTTGGCATACCAGGAGTAATCCATGGCGATGTTCATTGGAACTCTCCAGGAATCAAAACGAAATGAACCACGGAAGCGGCCCCAGCCACGAGGGGCTCCACTGAAGTCTGTCGCGTCCGCATTCAAACCGGTATTGTTAACACAAGCCCTGTGAAGAAAGACGCGTGCAGTATCGGCACAATCCCTGTAAAATTGTTCTTTGCCGTCTTTGGCATATTCAGCCCACACTTCAAAAAAGGCCGGTAGAAAATAGGAAGGATCGGTCCATTTGTATCCGGATGTATCGGGCGTAAATGTAATCTTTTTTTGTTCAACGTTAAGAACATTCATTACTCCACCTGTTCCGTCCTTGCTCCACATTGCATCAAGTATTCTTCGGGCTTCGGCGTAATAGTTGATTCCGGTTTCGTTTCCCCACCGATTGGAAGCAAATAACAAATCTGTTATAAAATATAATTCTCCGTCGGAAGCGGATCCTTCCGAATTGTGTTTTCCGGTTTCCGGTTTAACACTCCATGCAAAATAGGCATCCCGGGGTCCACCCTGATGCTGCATATTTTTTTTCGTCCATCGCCACAACCGGTCGAATACATCCTTTTTATTGAGCTGTACTGCCACCATCATACCGTATGACAATCCTTCTGTTCGGGCATCATGATTCTTCAAATCGGAAACATACGCCATGGAATCACCCACCTCAAAATATACCTTGTTTGGTCCTTCAAATACATCACGATAAGCTTTGGCTAATTTTGCATCAATATCTTCTTGTTTATACCCGGCTTCTAAAAATACATTGCGGTATTTACCTGTTTCCCAAGCGCCTTTTTCCCATGGTTTCATTATTCCACGAGGATCGTGAATATCTTTATTACTATCATCGGCAAGTATCCGTATCGAAAAAAACATTGTCGCAACGAGTGTCATGAGGAAAATATTTATTTTCATATGTAATCCTTTATAACAGAATTCTAGTTGATAAAATAAAATTTTATTATTTCTGTATAGTTATCCTTTTCGCCAGGACGGTCAAATTGCGGATAATTATCAAATTTTATTGTGTTAATATATCGGTTTTTTTGTGAACTTGCCGATGCTTAAAATACAACGTTAATCATGATAAATTGTTTCATAAATGTGTCAAATAAATACTGGAGTCTTAAACCATCGCTTGTTTTATTACCGTTTTCTGCCGAACTTGTGGCGGAGGAATTCACATCTAATCACTTGAACATGAGGCGAAAATGAAATTACGCAATTGTCTTATTATTTCGTGCCTGCTGGCACACGAGTCTTGCTTTGGGGCAACAGGCTAATATCAATTTGGAACACAACCCTCAAAAGAACAAGGAAAATCTCATCCCTTTCAGTGCACCGCTCAATTCGCCGGATGTTCGAGATGATAGGACTGTCACGTTTCGGTTGAAGGCACCTGCCGCGAAGGATGTGCGGCTCTCGGGTGTGGCTATTCTTACAGCACTTGGGAAATCAGGCCAGCCTGTGCCTTTCAAGAAAGGTGAAGATAGTGTGTGGACTCTGACGGTAGGACCTCTCAGGCCGGATATGTATATTTATTATTTTAATGTAGATGGAATTCAGATTGCCGATCCCAGCAATTCAATTGCCGGTTTTACTGCAATGCCGCCATACAGTCAATTGGTTGTGCATGACAGTGTCCCCGCATATTACGATGCTCGGAATGTTCCACATGGCACAGTTACGCGCCACATTTATCATTCGAATGTAACGAACGGTGAACGTGAACTCTACGTTTATACACCTCCAGGTTACGACCGCAATAAAAGTTATCCTGTCCTTTATTTGGTGGGAGGAAGCGGCGATTTACCATCGAACTGGATATACGATGGACGTGTGAATTTTATGATGGATAACCTGCTGGCGGATGGTAAGGCTCTCCCGATGGTCATTGCCATCCCCAACAATCAGGTTGTACATCGCAACCATCCAAAGCATGCCGAGTTGACGTTCAAGATATTTGAAGCAGAACTCCGGCAGCACATCATTCCGTTGGTCGAGACGTGAGTACAGTGTCCGCCGCGATCCAAAAGGACGTGCGCTCTCGGGTTTATCCATGGGCGGGCGCCACACCATGTTTGTCGGGTTCAATTCATTGGACTTGTTTGCTTCTTTTGGAGTGCTTAGTGCCGGCGACGTCAATAGCGAGACCTCTATCGCTAAGTTCCTAAATGATCCGGACGTAAACAAAAAAATCGATTACCTCTTTGTTGGCCAGGGTACGGTGGAGGCTGAAGGTCGGATGGGTGCCCGATGTACAGTTCTGCATGAAGCTCTTTTGAACCACAAAATTCTGCATGAGTATTATGTTGGCGGATATGGCGGTCATGATTGGGCAACATGGCGGCACTTGCTGTATTATCGTTTTCTGCCGAACCTCTGGCGCAAGAATTAATTTGTATATGTATTCAATTCGATAAAGGAGGCGTCCTTTTAGGTGAATGACAGTGTATACCGGTAACTTGTTCTTGAGAGGATTCAACTCATTAATGACATGATGAGTCCCGTGTCTTTCTCAACATATGCTTGAATCATTCGACAAACAATTCGAGACAGCTTAAAGATTTAAAGTGTTGATTCTATGAAATGATATATATGTAACTACACTCACAAAAAACAAATTAACACATGGAGAAAACATGAAAATATTAACTGTAGTATTTTTATTATTGCTGAGCAGTTTGGCTGCTAATGCACAAAACCTTGATGGTATATGGAAAGGCACAAGAAGCGGACCCAACGGTGACTTTGAACTAACTTTTACTTTTAAAGTGAAAGGAGATTCCCTGGATGGAGAAATTTCAACACAAATGGGAACGATGCCGTTAGAAAACGGAAAGATCCACGGCAATCAGTTTTCTTACGATATCAATATTAACGGGCAGACGTTAAGCAGCACCGGTGTCATTGAGGGCGATATTGTTAAAATAACGGGATCCAGGAGACCGGAGCCGATGATATTGCGCAGAGTGAAAGAAGAATCGAAGATCAATGGCGCATGGTTAGCGAAAGTTCCGGGGCCGGAGGGTGACATGGAATTGACGTTCACTTTTAAGGTTGATGGCAATACATTAACAGGCACAGATTCTTCCGCGATGGGATCGATTCCATTGACCAATGGGGTTGTACATGGAAACGATTTTTCATTTGATATTGAGATGCAGGGAATGAAGATAAGTCACGCATGCAAATATCTGGATAACGATTCGATAGAAATGAAGGCAAACGTTATGGAACAGGATATGATTATAAAGTTAAAAAGAGTGAACCGATGAAATAGTTACAGTAAACATCTGGAGATGAGTATATTTCAATGTGTCGTGGAAACATTTTTCACGTACAGATATCGAAGGAATGTGTTTCCCGAATTATTTTGAGAAGGAATTATGAAAAATAAATTGCTTGCCGTTATAGTGTTCTTCGTCGAATTATTAATGATGAATACAAATGTGTTCGCACAAGATCCGAATTTTTATATTTATCATCTGCTTTGGACAGTCGAATATGGAGGGTTTTCCGGGAATTGAAGAGCAGGATAAGATGAATGTCGATGACCGCTTTAGGGTTCTTGCAACGGTTGATGATCCGAAAAGGAACCGAGAAAAAGGGCGATGGTATACAGCCGTTCCACCGCTATGCCGCCCCAACACGGGGCTTTGCCCTGCCGACTATTTCGGGAGAACAATGGTCGCCAACCTTCCGAAGCACATCAAAGTAGGAATTGTGAATGTGTCGGTCGCAGGATGTAAGATTGAATTGTTTGAAAAAGATAGTTATCAAACATATGCTTCGACAGCTCCGTCCGTGGATGACCAATATTATTAAAATCTACAACGGCAATCCATATGCATATCTCATAGATATGGCAAAACTAGCGCAGAAAGAGGGAGTGATAAAAGGTATTCTGCTGCACCAGGGAGAATCGAATACGAATGACAGTGCATGGACAAAAAAGGTCAAAGGTATCTACGACAATCTAATCAAAGATTTGAATCTCAAACCTAATTCAGTGCCGCTGCTTGCCGGAGAGATGGTGAATGCCGATCAAAACGGTGCCTGTGCGGCGATGAATAAAATCATTGCAACACTTCCGAACTTCGTTCCCAACTCATACATCATTTCTTCGAGCGGTTGTGCAGCAAGATTTGACCATCTGCATTTTACTACTGCGGGGTACAGAAAACTTGGGACGAGATACGGAATAAAAATGCTTTCTCTTCTAGGATATAAAGTTGCGGAACCTAACATCCCGCAAGATCAAGGATGGACCAATGCGAAAAAAGCAAATTGTACCGGGTATACAGGCGCCTCCTGCCGATCCGGGACAAAGAAATTTCGGCGGACCGCCTCCCGGATCTGTTGGACAAGGTCAGGCAATGCGGCAACCGCGTCCTGAACCAAAAATTCAGACGGTTTCTTTAGACGAAATTTCAATGAGCGATCCCTATATCTATCCCGATGAAAAATCCCATACTTATTATCTGACAGGCACCGGCGGTCGTCTCTATAATAGTAAAGACCTGAAAATGTGGACAGGCCCTTACTCCGATTATAGATCTTACAGGAACTTGGATGGATGGACTTTGGGTAGCAGCGGCTGAGATTCATCATATCGGGAATAAATACTATTTAGCCGGTACCTGGAGCGATCACGGCCACTTGATTGAATATGTTCCGCGCCGGTACAATGTGCCGCGTAACCAGACACAGCTTTTAGTAGCCGATTCACCCGAAGGACCTTTTAAACCTTTGGTTGCCGACCATGAATTCTGTCTCGGTCCAGAAGACTGGGATATCATTGATGGTACGCTCTATACAGAGAATGACACTACTTATTTAGTATTCGTTCATGAATGGACCCAACTCATCGATGGAACAATGGATTATATGCCTCTCTCAAAAGACCTGACACATCGAACAGCTGAGCCAACAACCATCTTCCGTGCAAGTGAGGCTGCATGGTCCAAAGAGATGAATAGCATCGGTGAAGCCACCTTTGGTTTGAAAATGCCGGGTTGGGTTACCGACGGACCTCAAATGTTCAGAACAAAAACAGGCAAATTAGGTATGTTGTGGTCGAGCTGGGGTGAGCATCGTTATGCACAAGGTGTAGCATATTCCGACATCCGGCAAGTATCAGAGGTCCATGGATACAGGAACAAGAAGCTTTCAAAGGAGACAATTCCGGTCATGGTATGTTGTTTACTACATTCGAAGGGAAGCGTTTATTTATTGTTCACCATGCAGAAGAAAAAGGACCTCGCAAACCACAACTTTATGAGGTAGATGATTCAGGTGATAAATTGATACTTGGATCAAGATATAATCCGTAATAATGCTGATGATTGTTTAGAAGGTTTAATATAAATAATATAATTGAACAGCTAATTTAATCGTTATTGCTCATAAGATTGAAAAGAAAAAAATTATGAAAAAAATATTTTTTATTCTTTTGATTTTGATCGTTTCAAAATCGGCATATTCACAAAATGCTGAAATAGATAGTACTAAATATCCCAAGATGGTAACATTTACCACACAACAAGATCACGAGAATATGTTGAAACAACTGGGAATTAAAAGTTTAAGACCCGGTCCAAGCGGCAATGAAAGCGCTCCTAATCATGCAAATTACGATGAGGCAGCTGCAAATCCATGTCCACAATTGCCCGATGTGCTTACATTAAACAACGGCAAAAAAGTAACTTCGGCTGATATTTGGTGGAAGCAGCGGCGACCGGAAATAATTGAAGCTTTTGAACGTGAAATGTATGGCAGGTTGCCAAAAGTACTTCCCAAAGTTACCTGGGAACGTAAAAATTATCGATCGGGAGTTTGTTGGCCGTACTCCGGTAATTGCGAAGCAGCTTATTGGACATGTCGATAATAGTCAATATCCCTTAATCAATGTCGATATTAATATGATGTTGGTTTTACCTGTTAATGTTAAAGGGCCTGTTCCTGTTCTAATAATGTTTGGCCGACCTTCGTTTCCTTCTCCTGCTCAACCTTCACTCGAGGATATGGAAAAAATTAATACGGCATTTAAACAAATGATGATTAAAAGCAATCCAGAATTAAAAGCAATATTTGAAAAATATCCGGTGTACTCGCCAATTACAAGATTGCCCGGACCAAATTGGTTTGCACCGGCAACCAATGGAGATTCACCTCCGACCGAACAGTTGCTGGCAGCCGGTTGGGGATATGCAACATTAGATCCCAACAGTATTCAGGCTGATAATGGTGCGGGACTTACAAGAGGTATAATAGGTTTGGTAAATAAAGGTCAACCTCGAAAACCCGACGATTGGGGATCTTTACGTGCATGGGCATGGGGAGCCGCTCGTGCACTCGATTATCTTGAAACAGATACCTTGGTCGATGCAAAAAAAGTAGGGATTGAAGGTGTATCCAGATATGGAAAAGCTGCATTAGTAACACTTGCTTTTGAACCAAGGTTTGCTGTCGGTTTAATAGGTTCATCAGGAAAAGGAGGCGCGACATTACAGCGCCGTGTATTTGGTGAAGCAGTCGAAAACCTCGCTGGTAGTGGTGAGTATCATTGGATGGCTGGTAATTATTTGAGTTATGCTGCTTCAGAAGCAAATGCTGGAAGTAAAACTGGTTGCGATTTATCTGTCGATTCCCACGAACTGATTGCCCTTTGCGCTCCTCGGCTTACTTTTATTAGTTACGGAATACCAGAAAAAGGCGATGCAAAATGGTTAGACCAACAAGGTAGTTATATGGCAACAGTTGCAGCAGGTTCGGTTTTTAAATTATTAGGCGCAAAAGATATAGGTGTTTCTAACGATTATATGAAAGAAAAAATGCCGCCTGTTCTCACTGGTTTATTGGACGGTGAATTAGCATGGCGGCAACACGATGGCGGTCATACCGATGCACCCAACTTTCAATTTTTTATACCTTGGGCGAACAAATTTTTAAAGTATAACAGAACTCCATTACAATAATCATTTTTAGGGAAAAGTATGAAGAAATCATTCTGTTCTTTTGTCACATTGTTTCTTTTAGCTGGATATGTAGTTTTTTGTCAAACCAAAGTTCCTGCAGATATCGTCATAACCAAAGCTGATTTAATAAAGGCTGGAACATCTATTCCTGCTTCCTCCATTGGTGAGCCTATAGGTTCGGTAAAAATTTATGAGCCAAGGTGGATAGAATCCACTGATGCAACTCCGGCCTATGGTGTTGTGGAAGGTTCAATATTTCCTGTTGATCCAAACGGCTGGCCCATTAATTTCAGGGTATTGTTGCCGGCAAGTTGGTCGCAACGCGCTATGCAAGCCGGCGGTGGCGGTATGAACGGAATCATCACCGTAAGAGAAGGCAGGAATCCGATGCTTAACAAGGGATTTGCTTTATACGGAAGCGACGCGGGACATCAGGCAGGAGGAATGGGATTCCCCGGTGGACCACAAAACAAACCATTGGCTTCAGGTCCAACACCGGGAGATGAATGGGCTTTGAATGATGAAGCAATCCGGAATTTGGGATACATGCAAATGAAGAAGACCCATGATGCTGCCATGGTGATCATGGAGCGTGTATATGGAAAGCGACCTCAATACAATTATTATGTAGGAAGCTCACATGGCGGGCGCGAAGGACTCGAAGTGGCTCAACGATACCCTAAAGATTATAATGGAATTATTTCCAATGTTCCGATCGTAAATTTTTCAAGCTTAATGCTGGCACCTGAGCTGATCAGGATTCAGGAAAAACCGTTAAAAAATTGGGTGACACCTGCCAAGGTTAATGCCATCAGGGCTGAATTTCTCAGACAATGCGATACACTTGACGGACTTGCCGATGGCATTATTAACAATTACATGGCAGCACGGGCTATTTTTAATGTTAACGATGGAGTTGGTCCGACTGATCCCTGGGTTGCACTCCGCGCACCAAACAACATTGATCCGGATCCTAACGATAAATCGGAATCAGCAAAACTAACCAACGAACAAATCAAAACAATGGAATTTGTTTACAGTCCTTATAAATTTGCCACTCCGCTTGCCAATGGTGTAAAGACTTTCGGTATGTGGCTGCCCACCACTGAACCTGATGGTTTCGGAATGATTACCGGAACAAGGTATAAAGGTCAGGAAGGAGCTGATGAAAACGCTCAAGTACATAATTCGTTGGGAACACTTGGTGTTACCGGCTTTCTCATGCAGGATATTAAAGCCAATCCACTCGATTATGTTGAAGGAGGTCAATGGAATAAACGCAGAGAGCAGATATCAGAATGGCTCGATTCTGATAATCCTGATCTTTCAGCCTTTTACACAAACGGTGGAAAGATTATTATTACCATTGGTACAATGGACAATATAGCCTCTCCGGAGCTCAGCTTGATTATTACCAATCGCTTCTTGATAAAATGGGACGGGAAACAATTGATAAATTTGCACGCTTGTATGTGGTTCCACAGGCTGGTCATGGTTTATCAGGAAGAAGTTATAAAGTGAACGGCGAAGGAAAACCGGTGGAAGTTAAAAATATTCCTGCCCCAAATGGCAATGATAACATGGACTTGATTATGGCTTGGGTGGAAAATAACCAGGCTCCAGCCAAAACACTTATTATCAATCCGCAGGGTAAAATAGGAGTAAAACAGGAAGGCGCAGGATATCTGTTATGTTCATATCCAAATTATCCCAGATATGTGAGCGGACCAGTGGACCAGGTATCTTCCTACGTGAGTGAGGCACCATGAGATCGTAAATCATAACTCAATAGGAGAGATGAGTTAAGGTGACAGATATCTTATTAGACGAACAAATAGTCTAAAGCCAAACGATAGTACCATATAATAGAGGAACAATTTCTATGAAGAACATTATTTTTTTTGTAATGATATCTGTGTTGATGATTGCTGGGTCTTGTATCGCCCAGCAACCTGCACCTGTAAAAGTAGAAGAAGGATTATTACAAGGAACGTTCGAAAATGGATTGACAGTTTACAGAGGCATCCCATTTGCCGCACCACCTGTTGGTGATCTCCGATGGCGCGCACCTCAACCAGCCGCGAAATGGGAAGGTGTACGGCAAGCCACCAAATTTGCTCCCGGCCCAATTCAAGCTTGGGGCAGCTCCTGCAGGAAAGAGTGAGGATTGTCTGTACTTGAATGTCTGGACACCTGCAAAATCTGCAAGCGATCGTATTCCCGTACTCGTCTGGATCTACGGCGGCGGTTTCAATGGCGGGTCAACTTCTGAGCCAACTTACAGCGGAGAGAATCTGGCTAAGAAGGGCGTAGTGCTGGTCAGCATTGCCTACCGTGTAGGACAACTTGGATTTTTGGCGCACCCGGATTTGAGCGCAGAGAGTCCGCGAATCACGTTTCTGGAAATTACGGCCTTCTCGATATGATCGCATGGTCTCCAATGGGTACAGAAGAACATTGCCGCATTCGGCGGTGACCCGAACAAGGTGACGATTTTTGGCGAATCAGCCGGGGGAATCGCAGTTAGCATGCTTTGCGTATCGCCGCTCGCAAAAGGACTATTTCAGGGTGCTATTTCTCAGAGCGGCGGCTCGTTCGGACCTCCGCGGCCCACTACCTATCCCGGTGAGAATATGAAACGCCTATCCGATGCGGAACGTGACGGACAAGCGTACGCTAACAGTGCAGAGGTTTCATCTATTGCGGAATTACGGAAGATAAGCTGCCGACAAACTGCCAATGGGCGGCTTCGGTAGGGCATGGCATGGCCTATTATTGATGGATATGTAATTCCAGATGATCAATATAAACTCTACGAAGCAGGAAAATTTAATGACACACCAATTCTCGTCGGTTACAACTCCGATGAAGGTGCAAGTTTTTCACCGCCCAAGACTCCGGAAGAATACATTAACGGTGTTAAGACACGATACGGTAAGTTTGCAGATGAGCTTATTAAAGCCTATCCTGTTGGTTCGAACACAGTTCCAAAAACCGCGCGTGATCTGGCACGTGATGCTGCATTCGGCTGGCAAACATGGAGCTGGGCTCGGCTTCAGTCAAAGATGGGAAAATCCAAAGCCTTCTATTACTATTTCGATCAACATCCGGACTTTCCGGAGGATTCACCGAAAGCTGGATATGGCTCACCGCACGGTCAGGATGTAGCATACGTTTTCCAACATCTTAATCCATCGAGTCCGGAAGCAACGAATACTGATGAGGCAATCTCAGAAGCCATGGCAACCTATTGGACAAACTTTGCAAAGTATGGTGATCCCAGCGGCTCTGGTGTTCCTGCATGGCCGGCATTCAGTGATGCCAATCCTGTGGTAATGTACTTCGGTCAAACTCCGCACACAGGACCGGTACCCAGCGCTAAATCACTCAAATACTTTGGATGCTTATTTCAAGTGGCGGCGATCACCGGAGGGAGATGCATGGGCGAAATAATTATTGTGACAATAAAACATCACTAATAATACTATCTATAAAACGCAGATAGCTTATTGACTGTAATATTTTTTTGTGATGATTCTGTTTATCTAGCAGTAGAGGAATCAAGATTTAAATGAAGGGAATCGTCGTATGAGAAAAACAGTTTTTTACTTTGTGATGTTGGTGATGTTTGCTGCCGTACTTGCGTTTGCGCAACAACCTGCGCCGGTGAAAGTCGAATGTGGATTGTTGCAAGGAACATCTGAAAATGGAGTGACGGTTTACAGAGGTGTTCCGTTCGCAGCACCGCCTGTCGGCGATTTGCGTTGGCGTGCACCACAACCTCCTGCAAAATGGGAAGGTGTACGAAAGGCAGACAAATTTTCAGCAAATCCAATCCAGGTAATGCATGAATACATTTGGACCTTGGACAGCAGAGTATCAACCTCAAGGATCAGTGAGTGAGGACTGTTTGTACTTGAACATCTGGACTGCAGCGAATTCATCAAAAGAAAAGCGTCCGGTGCTGGTGTATATTCCAGGCGGTGCGTTCACAGGCGGATCGGGCAATGTGCCAGTGTACAATGGCGAGAACTTAGCAAAGAAAGGATTGGTTGTAGTTACGGTCAACTATCGAGTAGGTGTGATGGGATTTCTCGCACATCCGGAACTAACAAAAGAATCGGGACACAATTCTTCAGGTAACTACGGGCTGTTGGACCAGGTGGCAGCGCTTGAATGGATCAAGAGGAATATCTCGGTATTCGGTGGGGATCCGGCTCACGTGACAATCATGGGACAGTCGGCAGGGGCAGCATCTGTACACTTCTTGACAGCATCACCGCTCGCCAAAGGACTATTCATTCGAGCAATTGCACAGAGCGGCTCCAATGCCAGGATCGGACCAGGAGAAAGTCTGTCGTCAGCAGAACAGACTGGAGTAAGGTTCGCCAAAGCAATGAGTGCCGCTTCATTGGCTGCATTAAGAGCTATGCCGGCAGCTGACTTGAGCGCTGCTACTAAAGACGAGTTCCACTTTTCCCCGATCGTAGACGGATGGTTTCTGCCAAAGAGTGCGGATGAGATTTTTGCCGCAGGCGAGCAAAGCGATGTCGCTACACTAACCGGCTGGGTTGCAGACGAAGGAAGTTACAGCGACAGCTATGGCAAGGTTCCAGCGGAAGAGTTTCGGAAACTGGTGAGACAACAGGCAGGTACGCAGGCGGATGTAATTCTGAAGCTTTACCCAGCATCGACGGAACCTGAAGTCGCAGAGTCACAGAAAATTTTTTCACGCGACATTTCCATGGTCTCGATGTACCTGTGGGCCATGAAACGTGAGAAAACCTGCAAGACAAACGTGTACATGTACCTATTTACGCATCCGCAACCCAGGGTCACAAAAGAACGCTATCAAACGTTCCACTCATCGGAATTGCCGTATATCTTTAACAATCTTAACCAGTCATATTGTCCGTGGACGACGGGAGACGAGAAAATCGCAGAGATAATGTCGAACTATTGGGTTAACTTCATTGGTACGGGTAATCCGAATGGAAAGGGATTGCCAATGTGGCCAGCGTTCAGAGAAACACCAGGAAGAGACGATGGAATTGGGTGACAAGATGGGGCCGCGACCCATTACCAGTCGGGAGAAATTCGAAGCGCTGAAGAAGCTGTGGCAGGATACAGTGCACTGAAGGTGGAATGAGCGTTTCACAGGAGAATTTTATATGAAAAAAACAGCTATTGTTATAAGCTTCTTGATTGTGATTCTGGCTGTGAGTCTCGCAGCCCAAGAAACTATTGATGTCGGCAAAACAGGTTGGGATGTGAAAAGGCCGGTAATGGCTGCAGCATGCGAAAGCGGATGTCCATGGGGAGAACTGGGTGATTTTATAAAAGAATCAATGAAACCATTTGGTTATTCAATAATACTTTGCCGTAACTGTAACCGGTGGTACGGACCACGTCTTGTTTCTGAGCATGATTATCCGCCGCTGCTTGATGAAATAAATCTTCATGATGGCGTTAATGTTCGCGTTGATGCGCGTGTTGATTTTGGCGTAACATCAAGTGCAATGCTGAGTTCAGCTTATAACGGAACACTTGCCGGTAAGGGACCATATCGGAACCTTCGCCTGATCGCAAAAATCGAAGATCCGTTCTATTATCTGATTGCTGTAAAGAAAGAATCAGGAATTAAAGACTTTGCCCGTATCAAACAAGAACATCTCCCTGTAAGAATCATGGGTACCGATGGCAACATGATGACCATCCTGAAATATTATGGTATCACTGCAGATGATATTAAAACATGGGGAGGCAAGATGGGAGTTTCAATAGAAGAAGCTTTAAAAGGTGATGTTGATATTATCGCAGGTTTTCTTGCAAGTCCGTCCATGAACCCTGAATCTTCCTACTGGACAACTTTAAGCCAAAAATTTGATCTTTATTTTTTAGAATTACCTGAAGATTTGCTAAAACTCGTTGCCCAACAAAATATTGATGCTGAATTCGTCGAGGTGCATCATAGCTTACTCAGGGGTGTTGACCGTCGGATAAAAACTCTCGGCAGATCGGGTGAATCTGTTTTTGCACGTGATGACACTCCTGAACAGGCAGCGTATGATCTTGCGAAAGCTATCGATGAAAATCACGGAGCACTAAAATGGTTCATCAGGGTATATACATATGATCCGAAGACTGTCTGGCAAAATTTTGGAGTGCCCTTGCATCCAGGTGCTGAAAAGTATTACCGGGAAGTCGGATATATGAAGAATGGGAATAAATAAAAGTAAAGAATCAAGAATATATTTCGGCATATTTGATGTAAATAAAAATATTTCCTGAAAGTAATATAGTGCGTTAAAGATATTTAAATCTTCATCAGATTTCAGGGAAATAGATGATGCAATATCAACCTTACTGAACAATAAACTCAAGAGACATTTTCCGGATGTCTCTATAATATTAATTTAAAAGGATTCAAGATATGAAAAAAGTATTTTTAACCATCGCAGTACTTGTATGTGTTATAGTTGTTTCTGCTCAGGCTCAATTGTATCAGAAAACCGAATTTGGGGATGAAATCAACAATCAACTCCATCGAAGTTGAAATACAGTTCTACAATCCGTCAACTGTTAGAATATTGAAATCACCTGAAGGCAAAACTTTTACAAAAAATAGTCTTTCGGTAATTGAAGCTCCGCAAAAAACCGCATTTAGTATAAAAGCAGGCAGGAGATGAACTATACTTGAAAAGTAAAAGTATTCAAGTTGACCTGAACCTGAAAAGCGGTAAAATCTCTTTTTCAACTCCGGCTGGCAAACCGTTGTTAAGCGAGAAAGAAAAGGGTGTTGCATTTACTGATTTCAACGATGCTGGTGCTAAAACATATAGTGTGACTCAATCTTTTGTTTTGGAAAAAGACGAAGCAATATACGGTTTGGGAGAGCAGCAGCAAGGAAAAATGGTTCAACGAAACCTGAAATTAAATATGGTACAGGGAAATACTGATGATTATGTTCCTTTTTTCGTGTCGGTAAAAGGTTACGGATTATTTTGGGATAATTATTCGCCGACTATCTTTGAGGATACTCCGGAAAGTACTTCATTCAAATCGGATGTGGGCGATTGTATAGATTATTATTTTATGTACGGCGGCAATGCTGATGGAGTAATTGCCCAAATGCGCGATCTCACCGGGCAAGTGCCGATGTTCCCATTGTGGACTTTTGGTTACTTCCAAAGCAAAGAACGTTATAAAAGTCAGGATGAGACTGTTGATGTTGTTAAAAAATACCGCGAGATAGGTGTTCCGTTGGATGGTATTATTCAGGACTGGCAATACTGGGGCAACAATTACTTGTGGAATGCCATGGAATTCCTCAATCCCGAATTTTACAATCCGCAAAAGATGGTTAACGATGTGCACAATCTAAATGCGCATATGCTTATATCAATTTGGAATTCATTTGGTCCCCAAACAAAACAATATAAGGAACTCGATAAAATAGGTGCGCTTATGAATTTTCAAACATGGCCGCAATCCGGTTCAGAAAAATGGCCGCCAAATATGGATTACCCATCGGGTGTAAGAGTTTATGATCCTTATAATCCCGAAGCCCGGGATATTTACTGGAAATATTTGAATAAAGGTATCTTCTCGCTTGGAATGGATGGATGGTGGATGGATTCATCAGAACCTGACCATTTGGATTTCAAGCCGTCCGATTTTGACAATAAAACATATCTCGGTTCATTCCGAAAAGTACGAAATGCTTTTCCATTAATGACAGTTGGCGGTGTTTATCAGCCATCAACGTTCTGTTACATCCGATAAGCGTGTGTTTATACTTACACGTTCGGCATTTGCCGGACAGCAGCGCTACGGCGCCAATACCTGGTCGGGCGATGTTGTTGCATCATGGGATGCACTAAGACAGCAAATTTCGGCAGGACTGAATTTTTCACTCAGCGGTATTCCTTACTGGAATAGTGATATAGGCGGATTCTTCCTTTGGAATTTTAAAAAAGGGCTTGCTGATGCTGATTACTGTGAATTATATGCCCGTTGGATTCAGTTCGGAGCATTCTGCCCGATGATGCGTTCGCACGGCACAGATGCTCCCCGCGAAATTTATCAGTTTGGAAAGAAAGGTGATAAGATTTATGACGCAATTGAGAAATCAATAAATCTGCGTTACCTGTTGCTGCCTTACATTTATTCAACATCGTGGGATGTTACAGCAAATCAATCCACTATGATGCGTGCCCTGGTTATGGATTTTGCAAAAGACAAAAATGCATTAGATATCAATGATGAGTATATGTTTGGGAAATCCTTTTTGGTTTGCCCGGTAACAAAACCAATGTATTCAAAAATTAGCGTACAGGGTAAGGATACTGCCCGGATTGGAGACTATTCGCACAATAAAAAATGAAGAAGTTTATCTCCCTAAAGGAGTCCGAATGGTTTGATTTCTGGACAGGCGAAAAGTATACCGGCGGACAAACTGTAAAAAAGGAAACACCTATTGATATTATTCCATTGTATGTAAAAGCAGGTTCAATACTTCCCATTGGTCCAAAAGTGCAATATGCAACCGAGAAGAAATGGGATAATCTTGAAATACGTGTTTATGCAGGTGCCGATGGTGAGTTTACATTATACGAAGACGAAAACGATAATTATAATTATGAGAAAGGAGTTTATTCTACTATTACTTTTAATTGGGATGATGCTAAAAAAGTTTTAACCATCAACGACCGAAAAGGTTCTTTCCCCGGAATGCTCAATGAGCGGAAATTCAATATTGTTATGGTTTCTAAAAACAATGGTATCGGAATGAGTGATGTTGAAAAGTATGATAATGAAGTAACTTATAACGGAAAGAAAGTTGAAGTTAAACTATAATGGGAAAGCTGCATTTATTATTGACATTAACTCAGAATTTTAAATGCACAACAAACTAATGAATATTAAAAAATGACAAAATATTATATATTTATAGTATCTACTTTTTTAACATTTAATCTGTGGGGACAGCAATATTCCTTTCAAGACCCTAATTTAAGTTCTGATGAAAGAGCAAAGGACCTGGTTTCACGCTTGACATTAAAAGAGAAAGCAAGCTTGATGTGCGATATTTCGGAACCAATTCCCAGGTTAGGGATTAAAAAATTCAACTGGTGGAGCGAAGCCCTGCATGGTTTATCAAATAACACGAATGTTACCGTTTTTCCTCAGCCAATAGGAATGGCCGCTTCATTTGATGAACAGATGGTTTATGAAGTTTTTTCTGCAATTTCTGATGAAGTTAGAGCCAAATACAACGAGTCGAAAGAGAAAGGAGAAGAAAATCAGCGTTTTAGAAGTCTTGCCGTTTGGACACCCAACATCAATATTTTCCGCGACCCACGCTGGGGACGTGGACAGGAAACTTATGGCGAAGATCCGTATCTGATGTCGCGTATGGGAGTTTCGGTAGTGAAAGGACTGCAAGGTTCTTCTGATTCTAAATAT
Source organism: uncultured Bacteroidota bacterium (assembly GCA_963770945.1). GTDB lineage: Bacteria > Bacteroidota > Ignavibacteria > UBA10030 > UBA10030 > Fen-1298. The sequence goes on from CAVYRP010000002.1 coordinate 271,298, forward strand.
AAAAAATTACTGGCATGTGCCAAGCACTATGCAGTTCATTCCGGACCTGAGTGGAGCCGGCATACACTAAATCTCACAAATATTGACCCGCGAGATTTATGGGAAACTTACCTCCCTGCTTTTAAATCGCTAGTACAAGACGCAGACGTACAGCAGGTCATGTGTGCCTACCAGCGTATCGATGATGAACCCTGTTGCGGTAATATCCGTTATTTGCAGGAGATACTTCGTAAGGAATGGGGATACAAACACCTTGTTGTGTCTGATTGTGGAGCTCTAGCCGATTTTTGGCAAACTCAAAAAGTTGAGCCTGATATTACCCATGCAGCTGCAAGAGCGTCTTTATCAGGTACAGATATTGAATGTGGATTCGGCTATGCTTACGAGAAATTGCCCGATGCGGTAGCCCAGGGATTGATCCGTGAAAGCGATATTGATATGAATGTAATTCGTGTATTGAAAGGGCGTTTCGATTTGGGTGAAATGGATAACGATACTCTTGTGCCGTGGGCAAAAATTCCCGTAAGTATTGTAAACAATGAAAAACACAGGAAACTGGCTTTGGACATAGCCCGCAAATCGATTGTACTTCTGCAAAACAGGAATAATATACTGCCACTGTCTAAGAACGAAAAGAAAATTGCTGTTATTGGACCTAATGCAAACAACGAACCTCTTTTATGGGGAAATTACAACGGAATGCCCGTCAGGACTATAACCATCTTAAATGGTATAAAGTCAAAACTGCCCGATGGAAGGCTTTTATATGATCAAGGATGTGATTTGACTGAAAGTGTAATTACCGAAAGCCTTATTACCGAGTGCCGTATCGATGGAAAACCTGGAATCAGAGCTACTTATTGGAACAACAAAAAATTCGAAGGAGAGGCTGTAACAATAGATCAGATTATAAATCCAATTAACCTCGCAACAGCTGGCCAGCATGAGTTTAGCAAAAGTGTACACCTCAAAGCGTTCTCTGCAAAATATGAAACAGTTTATACTCCTTCACAATCGGGTGAAATTGTGTTCAGAGTAGAAGCGCTCGGGCTTACCGAACTTTGGGTAAACGGTGAGCAGTTGCTTAATTTTAACGCCTGGAGGGCAGCTCCTTTACGGATTCCCTTAAAAGTAGAAAAGGGTAAAAAATATGAGGTTGAAGTCCGTTTCATTCAAGATCAGGTGTGGGCTGAAGCTAACCTCAAACTTAATATCGGAAAGGAAATCCCTGTTAATTACGAAACACTTATAAACAAACTAAAAGGGATCGACATCGTTGTATTTGTGGGTGGAATTTCACCTTATCTCGAAGGCGAAGAATCGCCTGTCTCTATTCTCGGCTTTAAAGGCGGCGACCGAACCGATATAGAATTACCGAACGAGCAACGTAAATGTCTGCAACTTTTAAAAAAGGCCGGCAAAAAAATTGTCTTTGTAAACTGTTCTGGATCAGCAATAGGTTTATTGCCCGAAACTGAAACCTGTGAGGCTATTATGCAGGCATGGTATAGCGGAGAGTCTGGAGGTCAGGCAGTAGCTGATGTCCTTTTCGGTGATTATAACCCATCGGGTAAACTTCCAATCACTTTCTATAAAAATGTAAATCAATTACCCGATTTTGAAAATTATTCGATGAAAGGCCGTACTTATCGCTTTATGTCTGATGCACTTTTCTCATTTGGTTATGGTTTAAGCTATACAACTTTTGTTATTGGAGAAGCCAAACTAAATAAAACAGAAATTAAGAATAACGAATCAGTCGAACTATTTATCCCTGTTTTAAACAAGGGTAAACTTGATGGAACTGAAATTGTTCAGGTTTATGTGCGCAGAATAAATGATAACGATGGTCCGATTAAAACCTTAAAAGGTTTCCAGCAAGTGAGTGTGGCTGCCGGGAAAACTGGTAAGGCTGTAATTACTTTGCCTTACAATTCGTTTGAATTCTTCGATAGAATGAACGGCAAAATGGTTGTAGCAGTTGGGGAGTATGAGATTTTATATGGGAACAGTTCCGAAACAAAAGATTTGAAATCAATAAAAATCAAAATGTTATAAACTAAATAACTAACTAATTAATTATTCTATAAACTAATATTATTGAATTATGAAAATAATAACTTGTTTTATTACTATGCTATTTTTTATTTTAATTGGCTTTTGTCAATACTCGTTAGCCGATTATCCAATAGTTTCTCATCGTTACTTAGCCGACCCCGGTGCACTTGTTTATAACGGAAGGGTTTATCTATACTGTTCTAATGATGACGATAACCCAAAAGATGAAAAGGGCGGCTACAACATGAAGTCCATAGTTTGTGTTTCGAGTAGCGATTTAAAAAACTGGACTGATCATGGCATTGTGTTCGAAGTACCCAGGGATGCAGCCTGGGCAGGTAATAGCTGGGCACCGTCGCCTGCTGAACGCGATGGAAAAATCTTTCTATATTTTGGAAATAGTGGAAATGGCATTGGTGTAGCAGTTGCCGATAATCCATTAGGGCCTTTTAAGGACCCTATTGGTAAAAAACTTGTTGAAACGAACACACCCGGTGTTTTGCCTGCTCAAAACATGTGGCTTTTCGACCCAATGACCTTTATCGACGATGACGGACAAGCCTACATGTATTTTGGAGGAAATGGCGACAATAATGTCCGCGTAATAAAACTAAACCGCGATATGATTAGTGTGTCCGACTCTGCCATCCATTTATCGGCGCTCAATTTCTTCGAAGCATCATGGATGCATAAAAACAATGGTATCTATTATTTCTCATATTCTTCTAATCCCAGCGCACAAATGCGTATCGATTACATGAAAAGTACAAGTCCCACTTCTGGCTTTACATACGGAGGTGTTATTTCCAAGCAGCCACCGCATAACGACAACAATAACCATCAGGCAATTTTTAAGTTTAATGGCATATGGTACCAGGCATATCACAACCGAATCGTGGCTAAGCAGGCTAAAATCCCAGCAATTTATAAACGCAATCTTTGCATTGACCAATTTAAACACAATGCCGATGGGACCATTGATACTATGGTGAACACAGTTGACGGGTTGGCGCAATTATCATACGTTAATCCATTTGATCGTGTTGAAGCCGAAACAATGAATGCACAATACGGTATAAACACAGAAACATGTCAAGCCGGGGGAATGAACATTTGCAGCATCGAAAACGGCGACTGGATAAAAATTAAAGGGGTCGATTTTGGCAAAGGTGCAAAATCGTTCGATGCAAGTGCGGCCTCGGTTTCCAGTGGCGGAAGCTTTGAAATCCGCCTCGATAGCAGCGCCGGCAGCTTGCTTGGAATATGTGTTATTAAAAACACAGGAGGTATGCAAAATTGGGCTGTTCAGTCGTGTAAAGTGAATCAGGTAAAAGGAGTACATGATGCTGTACTTCGTTTTCAAAGGCGGCGGGCACAATCTTTTTAATTTCGACTGGTGGAAATTAAAGGCCGAATAAACAGAGAGATATTGACTTTAAATAACTAAAATGATAGTCAATTTAAACATGAATCAATTCCGATAAATCGGGATCTCCGCACTTCGAGATTATTCGTAGCGAAGTGCTTCAACCGGATTCATAACCGCCTTCTTATTTGCCCCACCTAGTCCTCCCTTGAAGGGAGGACTTTTCGGTGGAAACGGAATATTCTTGCATCCACATCCAATAACTTTTTTTATTCAGCGGCTATTCAATTTTCTTTGCTTCACTATCCCTTCCGTTTTGATGAACAGTTAATTTATCAACTTTACCGTTCTCGATTTTACCGAATGTTACCTGGACATCTGCTACCTCAATAAAATAGTCTGAATCGGACAGTGGAAGAAGTTGAATCCTTGCTCCTTCGGGAGTTTTCACCATGAATTTACCGGAATCCGTATAGATATCTATATTTACTCCCGGCTGTATTTCATATTTTCCTTTATACGATTCAAAGATATGCGAATCAATCACGGGTAAATTATCGATCCTCGTTGTCAGATCGGGTAATACTTTCCGAATAGGACAATTCTTTCTTAGTTCCGGATCCCCTGTATTAAGGAGTTCATTTTTAATCTGCCAATTGTAATCAAAAATACCGGAAGCTATATTAAATTTTTCTTTTGTCAATCCAGGCTTATTTGGAATTACGCCATCCTGAATAATGAAATCATAGTTTAGATTTGATTGGTTACAGAAGAACATTCCCTCGCCTGAAGTCGCTCCGATAACCAGGATATGTCTTTCCGGATTATTTGGATGCGGATAAATCATTTGTACGCATGCGTCTTTTGCTGCGAACGTTCTTCCCGCAATCTCGATTTCCTGGGATGAAATCTTTAATGGGATTTTATTACTCAACTTTTTGGTTATGAGATTTGCTTCGGCATCGCCAAAAAGAATCAACGAGTATTTGGACATCTCAGCATCTGTTAATTCTATATCCTTATATGTTCGGGGGTTGTATTTCTGCCAATTTTTCCAGTAAGCAATGAACTCCTGCGATTTCTTATTTATCATCTTTATCATTAATGAATCTTTCGAAATCGTACCGATAACCACTGCAAAGGGTGAGGTAATAATTTCAGTTATATTTCCTTCAACCTTCGGAGTTTTATAAACGAGAGAAGGATGATACCTCTTATCTCTTACTAGTATTTTTCCATTCGTAACCTTTGTCTCAATAATGTCATTTACATTCCAAACAACCGTGACAGGTTTTTGAGGATCAATTAATTTATTCGAAGGAGTAAGTTCAACTTCTAATACATTATCAGTTGACAACTTGATGGTATTGTTTAACAGCACTTCCGCTTCGGCTTCAATAAAAGAATTTGGATCATTTCGCTGTGTAACTGTTAACCAGTGTGCCGATGCCGATTTCAGGTCAGCCGATCTCACACGCACTTTATCAGGATGAGAATTCCGTTTATGCTCGAGAAACCATTGAATGAGTTGATCGCTATAAGGAATTCCTTCGTGCCCAAAACCCGGGTATTCATGATAACGAATATCATACCCCCATCGTTGAAGCATTCTGACTGCATACCTGGAATTTTTAACATCAACCGATTTATCGATGTCTCCATGTATAACAAAAACAGGGGTTGTCAACAGAGCATCTGCATGAACTAAGGAACTGCTTTTTTCATAATTGAACCGCTCGCTTTCGGTGAGTTTTGCAAGTTGATTTTCATCCATAGATACATGATAATCCCATGCGCCGTACACAGGTGCTATTGCAGCAAATAATTCAGGATGTCGTGTTCCAACATTCCATGTTCCGCCGCCGCCCATTGATTCGCCTTTCAGGTAAACACGGTCTTCATCAACTTGAAATGTCTGTTTAGCTAATTCTATGCAGCGAAGGACATCTCTATCTCCGATGCCGTTGTAACTTGTATTTCCTCTTCCGTGAGGTTCGATATAAATGACCGGGTATTTATCAACAATAGAATAATGCCTTTGGTCTATCGACCACCATTTAACATAAACCGGATTTTCTCCAAAGTAGCCATGAAGCATTACAACAAGCGGATATTTTTTGTTCGGATTATAATTTAACGGAAGATAGGCACGGCAAAATTGAGGAGTATTATCAATTTCATCAATGTAGGTAAGCCGTACAAAACCATTCGCACGCACACTACCTTTCTTCCCGATCTTTGTTAAGTTTTAATTCTTCATATTCCATCAGAGGAGAATAAAGGTCGGATATTTTTGTAGAATCAACTTTATCCGGATTAAATCCGAACCTCTCTGTCAGCATCTGAGAGAGCATCACATGATGATAATCATTCCGGAGATGCAGGATTCTTTGGTACGCTTGCCAGAAGTTCTTTTGCTTTTTGAACAGCATTTCCTTTGTACCAATATATATATGCTGTTTCTACTTCACCCCGGTTATTATTGCTTTTAAAGCAAAGATCATACACTCCGTCCTGCCATTTTTTTGAATCGAATGTAATTTGCTCTCCTCTCTTTACGGTTTTTTCAGAAACGACTTTACCACCTGGGGCAACAACTTTTACATTTACATCAAACTTTTGGATTTCGGGATTAAGCGATCTATCGGTCTTAATAATGAGTTTATCCTTGATGCCCGGTTTTAAAATTTCGGGCGATAATTTGAAATCATGGATAAGTGAAATGTTTTCAGGTTCAATGATGCGGAACGATGAATCCCCAAGTCCAGCCGCCGTGGACAGATTTAATTAAAATCGAATTATTGCCCTTAGCCATTTCAACTTCAATATGATTGTTTTCCTCAGCCTGGTTGTCGGTTCTGCTCTCGTAAACGAGTTTTCCGTTAACCCAAAGTTTGTTGCTGACATTATGTCCAAATGAAAGGATTACTTTTCCATCCGCCGGGCGCTGAACCTTCGTATAGGCATATCCTACTTTATTGCTATATTCGACATTTTCCAGTACATCAAAAAAATTAATATAGTTGTACGGTGAATGATATTTTTTCCATTCAAAAGTTGAACCGTTCAGAAGTTTATGTGTCATTCCCGGTACAGGCTGGATTTTTAATTCTCCATCATGCTCTTGAAGATAATCATTATCAAAACCTTTCCCGTCTTGATTTGGAAATCCACCAATAATAAGCCAGTCTTGAATAAAGCCGCCTGTTGCAGTTGCCCAAGGAAAACGCATTTCATCTTTAAGTGAAGTCTGAGCAATAACACAGACATTCACAAAAAATAGCAATGCAATAAAAGAACCAAATCTTGAGTACAAGTATTTGAACATGATTACACCTCCGGTTTATAAAAATATTATTTGTATGAATTAAATATACTTTGGACTATACAGTCTTCTTTGAATTTAGCCGTATCTCAATCTTTCAATCCGATTAAAAGTATCAAAATATTCTTTTGCTGCTGTAATTCATTTGTAAAACATTGTTAAAATATATAACAACTGCTTTTAACTCAAGATTGGTAATCGTAATACTATTTCGACTTATTGAATTTATACGCTTTATGCTCAAGGCAATATTTAAAATACGTTTATTTATGCCTCAAAGTTGCAAATCTGATAAAAGACAATCGGGATTGCAGCCTTCGAAAATGCACGTTTCGAAGAACCGTAACAGGATTTGCAATTGCTGCTTTCACCGCTTATGAGCTCATCGTGTAATGCGATAGAGAATGATAAAAGTGATCTGCCCCCATTTTGTGTGCCAACGATAAGTTGGAAAAAATACATTTTCAAGCATTTTTACTTAGTAGGGAAAAACATTCAAAAGGAGAACCGATACAAATCGAGAAGTGGAAGTCTAATTAAGTGTTCCAGGTATGAAAAGTCACCCGGTACCGAATTCACTGAATTCGAAATAAATTCAGCTCTAGAACAACGAAAAAATTACCGAAGTGTTACCATATGTGATAGCAGCTACCTCTGATCAAACTAACACGTTTATTATGCGAATAAGATAAATTATTTCTGAGTTTTATGCAAACACGACGGATGATTCAAATAGGCTCAGCCTCGTTCGCGAAATTGCGGAAAGAGTAATTGGGCAGAATAATCAACTAATTCAAAAACTCGATTCACTTGGTTCAGTTTGAAACTTACTTGGTTGAAATCAGAGGAGAATGAACGGTACACTCGTACTCATAAGATATCTCAGTAGACTGGAACCGATATTAAACACAGTTCCGATGAATATGGTGTGAAGGTCCTTTGCAGGTTCCATCATTAGTGGTATTCCTGAAAGACCTCGGAACCAAATCCATGCCCTCATTGTTATAGATTTTGATTGCACATTCTACTATTATTCATTTCTTTACAGAGCTACACTACACAAACCAAACACGGAGGTAAGATCATGAACAAGACTCTACTCACCATCTGCGGCCTCGTATCTGCTCGCCGGTTGCACCGCGTCTCAATTCTCTACGTATACACCAAAGAATGTCGAGAGACAATGGAATATTACCGGAAGCAAAGCGCCCATCACCAGCACGATCTCAATAGCCATCAATGATAGCGTCGTCGTGGCAGATAAGCCCGCTGCTTTCGCCAACACGATTGATGCGAAAGGAACTTACCAGGGACACGAGGTGCATTTTTTCTCGACGTACAACAACGGGATCTTGGGAATATTTGGAGCTGGCTGGGAAACGACCGTTCTCGTTGACAACGAGCTGGCTGCACGCTTCACACTTTGAACTCAAACGCATCCGGTGATTGATACGTTGTTTCAGGAAACCAAAATTAAAAAAAAGGAGGATTCCGTGAAGTCCACAAGAAATATTGCACTTGTTGCAGGCGTGCTCTACCTGCTCACCTTTGTCTCGATCCCGACCCTCGCTCTCTACGGTTCGGTACACGATCCGAACTACATGGTCGGTCTCGGCCCGGATACTCCAGTCATCATCGGTGCCATCCTGGAGATTATCGTGGCTCTCGCCGGCATCGGTACCGCCGTCGTGCTGTTCCCGGTGCTCAAGAAGCAGAACGAAGGAGTCGCACTGGGCTTCGTCGGTTCCCGAGTCTTGGAAGCCGCCACCATTTTCGCTGGCGTCGCGTTCCTCCTGTCGGTCGTGACCTTGCGGCAGTCCGGAGCCGGAGCAGATGCATTGGTCACCGGCCGCGCGCTGGTCGCTCTGTATGACCGGATGTTCCTTATCGGACAAAGCTTCATGCCGGCCGTGAACGCATCTGTTGCTGGGCTTCCTGCTGTACCAGTCGCGCCTGGTGCCTCGGGTTCTTCCCTGATCGGATTAGTCGGAGCGCCTCTGCTCGTCGCGGCCACATCGCCGTGCTGTTCGGTATCATTGGACGGCATGTCCCCATCGACAGCGATCGCCGCACTTCCGGTCGCGCTATGGGAGTTTTCGCTGGGCGTCTGGCTCACTGTAAAAGGGTTCAATCCATCTGCGATTGAATTCAAGGCTGACAAGACACTTAACTGATCAATGAATGACCCAGCTGCACGCCGCATGGATTTTCAATTGCTGCAAGGAGGAAATAATTATTTACAAAACGACTGCAAGAATCGTTGGGGTGATGTACCTCTTGGGGTTCGTTGTAGGCATTGCAGGGAATACACTCATCCAATCCATTCTTGGTGTGCCGAATCACCTTTCGACATGTTTCCGCACACAGCATAACGTTGGCAATCGGCGCTTTACTCTGGTTGATGGCCGTTGCCGGTGACATCGCCCATGGTGTCCTAATGTTCCCGATCCTGAAGCAGCATAACGAACGCATAGCCTTTGGCTACCTCGCTTCCAGGATCGTCGACGCTATCTTTATTGCCGTCATGGTTCTCTTCATACTTCTTCAAATACCGCTGGGGAGCGAGTACCTGAAAGCAGGAAGTACCGATACTTTGTACCTTCAAATCTTGAGCACTTTGTCCATTAACGCGAGTCAGTACACCTACAATATCGCCATGAGCACTCTCGGGATAGCTGGTTTTATGCTCTGCTATGTATTCTACGGAACAACTTTGATTCCCCGTTGGATAGCCGTGTGGGGCATCGTTGGATACGTAATCATTTTTTGCGGAATGATTTCGGAGATGATGGGATCCGGTTTGGGACTGATTTCCTCGATTCCCGGTGGTCTGTGGGAGGTGTTCATAGGGGTGTGGCTGATTATAAAGGGATTCAATTCATCCGCACTTGTTTCTGGGAAAGTAACATCGTGAAAAATAAACAGGTGACCTGTGAAAAATATGGATCTCTCCCTCATAAACGCAATCCTCATCGGACTTGGCGCAACTCTTACTTTTGATCTTTGGGCGCAGTTTCTCAAACATGCTTTTAAGATATCTCCATCCAACATCTGTCTCGTCGGACGCTGGCTTCGATACATGCCGGAAGGAACCTTTAAGCATTCAAATATTGTATCTACTCCACAGAAGAGCGCAGAATGCACGTTAGGATGGATCGCCCACTACATGATTGGCACCACGTTCGCTGTCGCTTTCGTTGCATTAGTTGGCAACAACTGGCTTCAGCATCCGTCGCTGATTCCTGCAATTGTCTTCGGGGTCATCACAGTCTTGGCACCATTCTTCATTATGCAACCTTTGATGGGGCTTGGATTTGCTGCGTCGAAGACTTCAAATCCCACGCAGGCAAGACTTCGCAGTTTGATGAATCATACTGCGTTTGGCGTAGGTCTTTATCTTTTCGCGTTGTTGATCAACTGGTTGCTAAAGGTTTAGGGCTAACATAGCATTCGATGTGGGTGAATAAAAGGCTGCGTTTTTTTGCCCAAACGTACTCGGATTCCACACTTTTCAATCCCTCATTCAATCACTCGAAACAGAAGAGCGAGACCAATACCTCAAGAACTTTGGTTCAAACAAATTCAGTTTTATTTGTGAGATTGCTCATAAGGTAGTCGGGTAGGTCAATAAAATTCAAACTTGTTTCGCGGGCCTGCGAAAAGTGTTAGCAAATCAGAAAAGAACTCTTTAAACCCTTGTGCCCCCAACGAGGTATAACAACTACTGCAGCTCCGAATATGATTCATTTATCGTAATTGCTGGCTTTCCGCTGAATTAAAGGATGGAGCTTGAAGGTCGACCGAACGAGGATTTTTTACTGAAATTGTAATAAATTCAGCACAGAAAATGTGAATATTATTGGAGTGTTAGTCCGGCAGGAGCAGGATTAGCTGCACATTTTTGAAACTAGCAAGTGAATTAAAGCGTGAAGATAATATATTTTTTATTCGTACAAATCGACCGGAATTTTAATTTGAATTCAGACCCAATATGAGGGACTAGACTAATACATTTTATCCAGAGTCACATATGAATTACTTTTTGGGGGAGGTCGTACAGGAAAAGAATAAACTACGAATTATTTCGTTGACAATGTTGTCTAATATATTTATGTTAATGAGGTATTCAAAGTTCGATATTTGGAAAGTCTTATGGCAAGAAAAAGAAATATTGGTCCCACTGAAAAAGAGCTGCAGATCCTATCCATTTTATGGAAATACGGACCGAGTACCGTTAGAGAAGTAAACACTAAAATAAATCAGAATGAAAACGCCGGATACACAACTACTCTCAAGCTTATGCAGATTATGTTCGAAAAGGAAATATTGAGAAGAGACGAGTCGTCAAAGACTCATATGTATGCACCTGCAAGTTCAGAGAATCTCGTACAAAAAGAAATAGTCAGTTCTTTATTGAGCCGCGTGTTTGCCGGGTCAACAGCAAAGCTTGTTATGAGTGCATTGTCTGCGAAAAAAGTCAGTCGTGATGAACTCGAAAAGATAAAATTATTGATTAACCAAAAAGAACATGAACTTTAAATGTATTTATTGATTCAAACTCCTTATGGTTTTGTTTGATAAGATCGGACTGATATTATTTCATTTTGCTTGGCAGGCGGCGGCAATCGCTCTTATGTCGTACTTGCTTTTGTTCGTATTTAAAAGAGCCGGCTCTAAAGTACGTTATACTATCTGTTGTTTCTCAATGCTTTTGATGGTGGCTCTTCCGATTTGTTTCTCAATCAGCAATTTGATAAATGATTCATATAGTTTTAATGTATCGGCAATTAATCAACTGCCACCTGTAGACACTAAAGAAGTTTTTAATAATGGTAAATTAATCGCGACACAATTCCGAACCAGTCAAATTCAAATCTCATCATATGAAGATCTGATGTTTTATATAAATAGATATACTCCTTTAATAAGTATAATCTGGATAATTGGAGTAATGCTTACAACACTCTACCGGATATATGGATTTTCAAAAATCAGGTCTTTAGTTCGTCAGGCTCAAATTGTAGTCAATCCCTTATGGGAAATAAAAATAAAAGAACTGATGCAGAAGATTGGAATAAAACGGGTAATAACAATTCTGCAATCGCCGTCTATCGATACACCTGCCGTGATAGGATTTTTGAAACCTGTTCTTCTTATCCCGGTTTCTTTTTTTACCGGAGTTGAAAGCGCGTATATTGAAGCGATTATACTGCACGAGCTTGCACATATTAAAAGATATGACTACCTGGTAAATTTTATTCAGTTGGTCGTAGAAACGTTTGGTTTTTTTCATCCTGCTGTTTGGTGGATTTCAAATCGAATACGCAGAGAAAGGGAAAACTGCTGTGATGATTATGCTGTTGAGATCTTAGGGGATAGATTGATATATGTAAAATCACTCGTTCAGCTTGAGGAAGTGCGGCAGCATAATTTACTAGTAACAGCCGCGAACGGATCAAGTCTGTCATATAGAGTTTCGCGGCTCTTGGGCATAAAATCAAATATTTATGGCTCGCCTTTTTTTAATTATGCTGCTGCATCAATTGTAGCTTTGTTTCTCATAACCTCTTTTGGTTTTGTTATGACAAATTCCAACGATGGAAGATTGTTGAATGATCTATTTAAAAATAATACAAGCGTTAAACTTGATGATAATCTTGCTGCATATTATCCTTTCAATGGAAATGCATTTGATGAGAGTGTGTTCAAACAAAAAATGTTTATACATAATATAACTTTATGTGAGGACAGGCTCGGTAGGGAAAACAGCTCTTTAGATTTTAATGGCAAGGATAGTTACATCAGAACCAATAATAATGAAGTAAATAATGCCGAATCGATTACTATTTGCTCATGGGTATATCCGCGTCGTGCTAAAAACTCGGAATCGTGGATTTCCAAAGATGGTCCAAAGTGGGCATCTGCGTGGCGGGTTGGTTTTGGTGAAAATAAAAATTATGAATGGGGCTTTACAAAGTGCAATTCCATTTCGGGACAAAACATGTGGGTTGATTACTGGATTACAAATACAAAGGTGCCGATCAATAATTGGACTCATGTTGTAGTATCTGCAGACCAGGATAAAAAAATTGTCACTGTTTATATGAACGGGAAAAAGATTGGAGCCCTAAAGGATCTAAATTCTTTTGATAAATCACAAAGCTCAATTCGAATCGGTTATCAGCCTGATGACAATGTGTACTTCGATGGAAAAATTGATGATATAAGAATATATAATCGTGTTCTTTCTGATGAAGAAGTAAGAGCAGTTTATGAAATAGAGTGAATATTTTTTTGTTCAATACTACGAAATAATTCGTTGATAGATTAAGTCCAGAAAATTATTAAAAATATTTGTAAGGAATACTTATGAATGTAATGATCACTTCAAATGAAAACCCAAATATGCTTTTATCGGAAAAATAGTCTATCAGCATTGTGCTGGTCTATTGTCGGAAACTTGCTGGGTTTCCTCTTCCTGACACAGTTAGCTGTAGTCCTTCTATTTGCCTTCAATATGAAGGTAACTCCTTTCGTGGCACCCGCCGCCCTTGTTCTTGCTTTTGCCGGCGGTTATTGGCTCGCAAAAAGGGAAGGAATGAAGATAAAATATATATTTGCTTCTCTTACGATTTCTTTAATAACAATAGGCATCTCTCTATTTGCAGCTAATGCCTTTTATGATATGTCCTGGGACGGGCTTTGGTATCATCAAACAGCGGTGTATCAAATGTCGCACGGCTGGAATCCGTTACGCGATCCATTGCATGAATTCACTCCTCACCTCCGCGATTGGCTTCGTTTTTATGCAAAGGGTCCGTGGTATGTAGCTCTTGCACTATTTGAAACGACACATAATATCGAAATGGCTAAAGCTGAAGCGTTGATGATATTTGCGTCAACATTTTTCGTGGGTTTTGCATTACTGATAGATCTCGGATTGAAAAAACGTAATGCGATAGCAATTGCTGCGCTCATTGTACTTAATCCTGTCATCACCTGCGAATTGGTTTCATACCTCGTCGATGGTCTTATGATTTCATTCCTATTTATTTCCATTGCTGCTATGGTAAAGTGGTTTCGGAAGCCGGCTCCTCTTGCCATTCTCATCGCAATTATGTCGGCAGTTCTATGCATCAATTCAAAATTTACAGGGCTTGTCTATCTCTGCTTCTTTGTTGCTGCGGGTGGAATTTACATTCTTATTAAGGATCGTAAACTAATTTGGAAATATTTGATTATTCAGTCAGTGTCAATCTTTGCAGGAATTTTAATCTTCGGCTGGAATCCTTATATCACCAACACTATTTGTCGCGGTAATCCGTTCTATCCAATGCTCGGTTCATCAGCATATCCAAGTCTTAGCGCGATGGGGCAGGACCCCATCGAACTGTACGAGACTCCGCCAAACATGAGGGGCAAAAACCGTTTTATTCGTTTTACCTATGCAATTTTTGGACGGCCCGGTGCACAGCCGGCCTTCCCGGGCGAGAACGCGATTCTTATGTTGCCATTCGATGTTGGCTGGAAAGATTTTAGTATTTACTATTTTCATGATGTACGGATATCCGGATTCGGTCCGCTCTTCAGTGGTGCGCTTATCTTTACCCTGTTCCTGTTTGTACTTCTGCTCTTTCATCGGGATGCTAATCGATTATTTTTAATTCTTTCTTGTTCCACAATCGTATTATCGGTTCTTATAAGCACACATACATGGTGGGCACGTTATGGACCGCAGTTATGGATGCTGCCGGTGGCAGTTATAATTGCCGGATTCACAATTACCAACAGCCGGGTTATTTTTTGGAGTACAAGAATTTTAGCATCAATTCTATTTGTTAATGCAGTATTAATTACAATTGTGCATTTCCAATGGGAATTTGAAGCTACAAAAACAACTAACGAACAGTTATCGCTGCTGAAGGAATTCAATGATGTCCAAGTCGATTTTCAGTATTTCCGCGAACCCTTCAGCGAGCGGCTTCGTAATGCCGGTGTCACCTTCCACATAACATCGTCATTTGCAATGTGATAATCCAATGGAATTGATGAGTGTTTCACCCGGTTATCCCGGCGCTGTTCGTGCTTGTATAAAGTGAATAATGGATTATTAAAAACAATGGAATATACGTTATATGAAAGCAATACGAATTTTCACTTCAAGATGGTTTATGAAAAGAAGATTATTGATTCTCGTGTTTATTCTAATTTCCCAATCTTCATTTGGGCAACAATTCACCGACTTATACGGTGATTATTTAGGGCAAACGCCTCCTGGCGATACCCCGGTTGTTTTTGCACCAGGCATTGTTTCAACCATTTACATGGAACACAGCACTCTTGCGATTTCTCCTGATGGTAACGAAATATTCTGGTGGGTGCGCCCGGGACCAGG
Organism: uncultured Bacteroidota bacterium; assembly: GCA_963770945.1. Classification (GTDB taxonomy): domain Bacteria; phylum Bacteroidota; class Ignavibacteria; order UBA10030; family UBA10030; genus Fen-1298. Next base: position 286,442 of record CAVYRP010000002.1, read on the forward strand.
AATGGATACAAGTCTTTATGATCCGGATACCTGGATTTCGTCCAAAACCATGCAAAGAATTGGAAACAGATGGACTAAGCAAAAGGGTTCGCTATACGGTGGTGGGTCGGCTTTTTCTCCCGATGGCAAACGACTTTATTTCACATCGTTAATGCCGTTCAACAAATCCGATGGCCCCTATTTTGTTGAGAAACAAGACGATACATGGAGTGAGCCCAAGAAAATTGGCCTTGTCGAACGTTTCCCGGAAATAAAATCTGTTTACGGTCCAACTATCACACGCGACGGCACACTCTATTTTGCGTGCGATACTATAGGAAAGGGAAGGCTAAAAGATCATATCATCTATCGGACGAAACTGATCAATAGTGAGTACACCAAGCCGGATATGCTTCCTCATTGCATCAACTTGCCTCTCAGTTGGAACTATTCGCCGTTTATCGCGCCGGATGATAGCTACCTGATCTTTACCTCTAACCGCCCAGGCAGTTTTGATAACTATGGTGATTTGTATATCAGTTTCCATAATATTAATAAAGATACATGGTCTGAACCGGTTAATATGGGAGAATCAATAAATTCTCCTGGTCAAGAATCTTCGCCAGGACTTAGCCCTGATGGCAAATATTTAATCTACACAGGCTGGGTTGCTGGCCGCCAAGCAGATGTTTTTTGGGTGAGCACTTCAATTATTGATCGGTTAAGAGAAAAAAGTAAAGTGAAAAAATAATCGTGGTTATACTTATAAGAAGAAGAACTGTAATTATAAATAATATTAAACCAAAATTTAATTAGAGGATTATGCATATGAAAAATTCTAAAATGATGAAGACGATTCTAATTCTTATTTTGGCGTTCTGTTTGATTGTTAACCATACCGTATCGGCATGTTCTGCCTTTGGAATATGTAAAGGCAAGCAAATTATAGTTGGTAAAAACCTGGATTGGTTTTGCAACACGGCTTTTTTGGTTGTGAATAAAAGGAACGTAACTAAAAAAACATTCTTATCGTCAAGCTCTTCTATTCTTGAATGGACTTCAAAATATGGAAGCATTACGTTTACCCAGAATGGTGTTGGTTTTACTTCCGGAGGTATGAACGAAGCCGGATTAGTTATTGAAGAATCGTGGCTGGGACAAACTCAATACCCTACTCCAGATGAACGACCGGTGATAGACGAAATACAATGGATACAATACCAATTAGATAATTGCTCTGCGGTTGAAGAAGTAATAAAAACAAATCCTAAATTGCGGATTCAAAAATATTTTGGGGAATCTCATTATTTCGTTTATGATAAATCCGGAAATGCTGCCGCTATTGATTTTCTAAATGGTGAAATGGTTTATCATTTAATAAGGAAAACTGATGCACAGGTATTGACAAATGATACTTATGAATTATCATCCGATTCATTGAAGAATTTTGAAGGGTTTGGAGGAAGCCGCATTATTCCGAGAGGAACAAACTCATTATTTAGATTTGCCCGGGCAGCAAAAATGGTAAAGGATTATGAAAATAATAACAGCACAAATATCATTGATTATGGATTCAGTATTCTATCGGATGTTTCTCAAAGAAGCACAGCCTGGAGTGTTGTTTATGATATTTCAAATCTTCGTATATACTACAAAACTTCTTCAAGCCCGGAAATAAAAGAAGTGTCATTTAATAAATTTGATTTCGATTGCAGCAGTCCGATGATGCTGATTGAAATAAACATCCAGAAAAAAGGTGATATATCGGGTTTGTTTGAACAATATACTTTAGATAAAAACCGTGATCTGGTAACAAAAGTGATTAAAAGTTGGCGCGAAAATAAATTTGCGCTGAATATTACTGATGAAGAAGTTGAGAAGCTTATTCAATATCCTGAAACAATGAGATATGGCAAATAAGCACGATGTCAATAAATATCGCAGCAATGTTAATTTAATTTTATCAAATCAGGAAAAACATGACAAAATTACAAATAGCTATCTTTATAATTATGGCTGCTCAGTCTTCATTCGGGCAGCAATTCACAGATTTATTCGGGGATTATTTGGGACAAACTACTCCGGGTGATACGGCTGTTATTTTTGCGCCCGGAATTGTTTCAATAGAAAACTCAAGTGAGCATTGCCTTGCCGTTTCACCGAAAGGAGACGAGATGTTTTTCACTTCAGGCTCCGGATGGCCCAACAGCAAAATCATGCATGTGAAAAAGCTGGGTGTTAAATGGCTGCCGGCAAAGCCCGCTGTATTTTTGGCTAATGATTGTGCCACTCAACCAGCTTTCTCCCCGGATGGTAAATATCTTTACTTTTCATCCAGTCGTGGTAAATCAGACATTCGGCAATATAGTATCTGGAGGTGCAGGAAAACTGGAAATGAGTGGTCGGATCCGGAACATGTGATTGAAATGAGTGGTGATTTGATAATGTTGTTTCATCCCTCTGTTGACTACGATGGATCTGTATATTTCCTGCGCTGGGACTTTCCAAATCAGACCGGGGACCTATATGTGGCTAAAGTATCAGGAGATAGACTGGCTGAACCTGTTAAACTGAGTTTTCCCATCAATACTGAATTTAGTGAAGTCCGCCCCACTGTTGATCCTCTTGGCAGATACATGCTCTTTGTATCCGATCGCCCCGGAGGCTTCGGCGGAAAAGATGTTTATGTATGTTACAAAAATCCGGATGAAACCTGGACAATACCACAGAACCTTGGATCCGAATTAAATACTCCAGATGATGATGATGTTTTCACTATTTCACCTGACGGTAAATACTGGTTCTTTGAAAAGAATGATGACATCTATTGGAGGGAGTCGTCTCTGAATTCTGATAATGCAACCGTTAAGTATTAATTCTAAAAAAATAAAATAGGCGGTTTCAAAAATCTTATAAGTATTTTTGCTGAAATAATTGCAGACAAAATAAACAAGGAAAAATAATGAGAAACAATCGATTAATAATTTGTAAGATATTCTTATTGATACTCGATTTATCAGTATTGCAAACAACGGCAGGACAGCAGGCAGAAGGAATACATAAAGCAGTCACCGCAGGTGATTTAATCAAAGTTCGGTCACTCATTAAAGCAGACCCAAAGCTTATGGAAATAAGAGACAACAATGGCAATTCACCTCTTAACCTGGCATGCTTGCATGATTTTACAAGAGAATCAGACGATTGCAAAATTTCTTATTGACATAGGAGCTAATGTAAATTCCAAAAATAATTTTGGAAACACACCGTTGATTGGTGTTTGTGCTATTGCCGGTTCTTCCGGGTCGGATTTCGATCTTGTCCAACGCCTTGTCTCTAAAGGGGCTGATGTCAACGCACAAAATAATTATGGTAGTACCCCTTTACGTTGTGGTGTGGATTCTCTCAAGATAGCCAGTTTACTGATTGAAAATGGCGCTGATGTTAACGCAATAGCTGATGGTTTATCAATCCTGCACTTTGCCCTCATTTATTCTTCAAATGAGGACGTGTCAAAACTATTAATCGAAAGCGGTGCAGAACTCAATCGAAAAGACAACTTCGGCAACACTGAAATACATCTGGCAGCTATGAGGGGTTTCGCGGACATGATTGGAATCATGGTCAAACACGGCGCCGATGTAAATGCCTTGAATAATAGTAAGCATACAGCCCTATACTATGCAGCTAAACATGGCTATCACAATACAGTAGATGCATTAATTGCTGCAGGGGCTGATGAAAGTGCCATAGTTGAAACTAACTATGGTAAAGCGCCGCAACTGTCCGCCACCCTTAGTGCAGGCGAGGCGTATCTCTGGTATATGAAAGTTGGCGGATATGCCGTGAAGACAAAGAACCATTTTCTTCTGCTCTCTCAATTAATAAATTTAGATGCATCGATTGGAAGCAGGCTTAGTAAACGGGCATTTCAATCCAAACGAACTGACAAACCAGAATATCACAATATTAACCAGCTACCCGGGAACTGATTTTCTTAATTCAGAAGAGGGCAGAGTAGCTAAGATTATTGCCTGAAGTTAACTGGGTATTCTATTCCAGCAGGGCAACTGAAATAAAAAAAGAAATCCAAGACATTCCTTCTCATCATCTGATTGGTCCTATCGGAAATTTATCATTTGGGGATATCAGGGTTCACACGACTCCGCGTATACCCGGTGTGGGCTTCCTCTTTGAAGTTGACGGCTTGAAGATATTCAATGGAATATCGTATATGAGCACTAATGAAACTTCTCGAGTGGAAGGGTATCGTAAAGGCATAGATTCACTGAAACGCTTCGGACCGATAGACATCGCAATTCTGCGCGTTCGCACAGATGGCGGCAATGCTTATGATCCTTACCTCTATCTGATAGACCAGTTATCTCCGAGAGCCGTTTACCTTGTCGAAGGTATTATTGATCCAGAAGAATATAAAAGATGTGCTGACTTTTTGCAGACACGCAACATTGAAGTAAAATATCCTGAAACTAACGCGATTGCAGGAGATCGGTTTCATTATCTCAAGGATTCAATAAGGAAGTAGAAAGATTATGAAAAAAGAATTAGTTATTCTAGTATTTACGATAGTAAGCTGTAATGCTGAAAAAACTTGCTATCCAAATATTAAAGTATACCGATTAACATTTTTTAAAAACCAATTAAACATGCTATGAATACAACCATTTCTAAGAGACTTAAATCAAGTTTTGTAAATTATTTATTCATAATTCCAATTGTGACATTTTGCTATGCGGGTAATCATGATTGTTTAATTACTAATGTTAATGTTGTTGACGTTAAAACAGGAAAAATATTAAAAAATAAAACAATTGCTATTGACAGTAATCGCATCAGCGCCATTTATGATAGCGAAATTGTTGGTTCGGATTCAACTTTTGTAATTGACGGAAAAGGTAAATATCTAATACCCGGACTTTGGGATATGCATGCTCATTATAAATGGAACCATGTAGATATAGATCCTTTACTTATTGCCAATGGTATTACAGGAGTAAGAGAAATGTGGGGTGATATGCCGGAGTTTGTAAAAATCCCCAAAAAAATCACAACAGGAAGGCATCGTGTCACCGGATGTCTATCTATCAGGTGATCTTATTGATGGAAATCCACCTTCTTTCCCATTGCGGATGTTTAGTAGTTACAACACCAGATGAAGCTATCGATGCCGTAAAAAAGCAAATTGACAAAAAAGTTGATTTTATCAAAGTTTATAGTTCGTTATCTGAAGAATGTTTCATGGCTATTGCTAAGGAAGCCAAAAAAAGAAACATCACATTTGCCGGTCATATACCCAATAATGTTTCAATCTACAAGGCAATTGAAGCAGGAATGGCAAGCTCGGAACATTTATATGGATTTCTGGAAGGCTGCTTATCGCAAAATAATAACAGAAATTCTCCCAAATCAATTGAAGGAATTTTTAAGCAGATTTTCTGAAAAGAGGTTTGATTCTCTGTGTTCTGTGTTGGCTAATAGTAATATGTGGTTATGTCCTACCTTAACAGTTAATAGGGCAATGAGTTATTTAAACGATTCAATATTTACAAATGATAATAGAATTACCTATCTTCCGGGATCTGTTATTGAGATATGGAATCAAAAAATGAATCCTTATACAAAAAGCCAAATAGATACTTTTGCTAATAGTCACAAGAGAAAGGTATCTTTTTGAGCTAAGCTTAATAGGCAAAATGAATAAGAAAGGAGTGAAATTTATTGCAGGAACCGATTTTCCAAATCCTTATGTTTTCCCGGGATTTTCTCTGCACGATGAATTGTCGCTTATGGTTAAGGGAGGTATGTCGACTCTTGATGCATTAAGGTCTGCAACAATCAATTCTGCAATATTTATGAACAAAAAAGCTGATTTTGGTTCTGTTGAGGTAGGCAAACTAGCAAGCTTGGTTCTACTGAATAAGAATCCATTAGAAAATATTGAAAATACAAAAACGATTGAAACTGTTATCGTACGAGGAAAAGTTTATAATAGGAAAGCGCTAGATTTAATGTTAGAACAGGCAAAATCAAAAGGCAAAATCAAAAGGCAAATGAATTACTCTTTAGTAAAGAAACAAAAAAGCACTACAGCCAACATTGACCTTGCCCCCAACGAGTTTCTCCGCCAGAGGCGGACCAGCCCGCCGTGCGTTCTGGCGGGTGCGCCTTCGGCGCAGAACTCGAGTTCTTAAAAACAAAAAAACCAGCCCATTCCTGAGCTGGTTTTTTTTAAATCGAAAATCTCAAATCTTCAATCTTAATTCTTCAATCTTATCGTGCCCCCAACGAGATTCGAACTCGTGTTCCAGGCTTGAAAAGCCCGTGTCCTAGGCCTCTAGACGATAGGGGCAAAAAATTTCGAATTGGTAATTGCCAATTTCGAATTTTAAAAAAACTAATTCGAAATTGAAAATCGAAATTCGCAATTTGCTGGGGTGACCAGTGGGATTTGAACCCACGACCTCCAGGGCCACAACCTGGCGTTCTAACCAACTGAACTATGGCCACCATGATGAATCTAATATTTTAGCGGCTTACATAACCAATCCCGTTTCACTTCGCTCAACGGGATCCTCAATTTGACAATGAACTTAACTCGCGTTGCTCTTTAAGTTCAGTCAAATTGGGACTGAACTATGGCCACCATGATGAATCTAATATTTTAGCGGCTTACATAACCAATCCCGTTTCGCTTCGCTCAACGGGATCCTCAATTTGACAATGAACTTAACTCGCGTTGCTCTTTAAGTTCAGTCAAATTGGGACTGAACTATGGCCACCATGTCCCAATTTCACATAACTTAATGAACAAATTGAAATTAAGTTATAAGTGAAATTGTGCCTGCCTGCCGCGGCAGGGATCCTGCTTATCCGCCGCAGGCGGAGAAAGCGGGATAGATATTAAAGAACTAACGAAGTCTAACATATACAATAAAGCCCGTTATGGGAATCCTCCGAAGGAGTCCCTTCGGGACATCCCTTCGGGATTTACATAACAGGCTCACAATAACTACAATAAGATATTGAAATATGAGTGCAAAGGCAAGATTTTTTTTCCATCTAATTTCCTAATTATCAGAAGCATATGTAGGATTTGAGAATATCTGCCGGTAAATTAGAGTAAAGATGGCTAACCGAATGAAATTTTGATAGTCCTGGTTTTTTTTAAAGCGCGGTATAATAATTGAAGCAATATTTATGCTATTCTATATTTATGAAGAAAAGAAGGAGCTGTTGTGTATCGTATTGTTCAAAAAGAAATTCTAGCGCCAACTATAACGAAATATGTAATTGAAGCGCCCTATGTAGCACAAAAAAGAAAAGCTGGCAATTTTGTTATTATACGCGTTGATGAGACCGGCGAGCGTATACCGCTTACATTAGTTGACAGCGATCTGAAGAAGGGCACTGTTACTTTAATTGTCCAAGCTGTCGGTAAAACCACAAAAATGCTTGCGTTAAAAAATCCAGGTGATTACATCGCAGATCTTGTCGGTCCGTTGGGGAATCCTACACCAATTGAAGCCGGAATAACTGCTGCCTGCATAGGCGGCGGAGTCGGTACGGCAGAATTGTATCCAATAACAAAGGCATTAAAGGAAGCTGGTAATACCATATATACGGTTATCGGCGCCCGTTCTAAAGAGCTAGTGATTCTCGAAAGTGAAATGCAGCAGGTTTCGGATAAATTCTATATTACTACAGACGACGGTTCTTACAAGCAAAAAGGATATGTTACAGATAAGCTTAAGGAATTGCTGGATACCAAACTTGGGATTAACATGGTCTATGCAATCGGTCCTTTACCGATGATGAAAGCGGTATCTAACCTGACAAAGCTGTATAATGTGCGGACACTCGTAAGCTTAAATGCCGTAATGGTGGACGGAACAGGTATGTGCGGCGGGTGCCGTGTGTCGATAAACGGGGAAATGAAATTCGCCTGCGTGGATGGCCCGGAATTCAACGGGCATGAAGTGGATTTTGATGAAATGCTTTTACGAAATCGAGGTTATGCTGAAATGGAAAAAGCATCAGCCGGCCGGTTAATTGAAGAACCTCATATCTGCAAGCTGGAGGGAATGGTATGACAACGGCTATCAATAAGTTGAAATCCTCCGAGAGAATGAAAATTCCGAGACAATCTTCTCTTGAACAAAAACCCAATGAACGAAAAAAGAATTTTAAAGAAGTGTCTTTCGGAATAGATGAAGAGAGAGCTTTAACTGAAGCAGCACGTTGTCTCGAATGTAAGAATCCGGTCTGTCAGGAGGGCTGCCCGGTTAATATCGATATTCGCGCTTTTATCCAATTAGTATATCAAAAGGATTATATTGGAGCCGTTAATAAAATCAGGGAATCAAATTACCTTCCTGCTATTTGCGGGCGTGTATGTCCGCAGGAAGAGCAATGTGAAAAGGTCTGCACGCTCGGTAAAAAACATAATGCCGTAGCAATAGGTAAACTTGAACGTTTCGTTGCGGATTACGAATTGAAACACAATTTGTTTTCTCCACCGGTTATTAAGGAACATCGATCCGAAAAAATTGCTGTTGTGGGTTCGGGTCCGGCCGGTTTGACCTGCGCCGCTGAATTAGCTAAACTTGGTTACCAGGTTACGATTTTTGAAGCATTGCATGCAGTAGGCGGGGTACTGAGATACGGCATTCCGGAGTTTCGCCTTCCGCGTACTATTCTAGACCTGGAAGCGGAGCGTATAAAAGCACTTGGTGTCAAGATTGAAACAAATTTTCTAGTCGGACGAACAGGAACTATTGATGAGTTTTTAGAGGAATGGGGTTTTGATGCGATCTTCCTTGGCAACAGGTGCCGGAACTCCGCAGTTTATGGAAATTCCAGGCGAGAGTTTAAACGGAGTCTATTCAGCAAATGAATTCCTCACACGTGTGAATTTAATGAAAGCATATAAATTTCCGGAATATGATACGCCTGTTAAAATCGGAAAAAGCGTTGCAGTAATCGGCGGCGGGAATACGGCAATGGATGCCGTTCGTACCTCAAAACGTCTCGGCGCAGAACATGCATATTTGATCTATCGCCGTTCCCGAACTGAAATGCCTGCGCGGCTTGAGGAAGTGCATCATGCCGAAGAAGAAGGAATTGAGTTCATGATGCTTACTAATCCGACTCGTATCCTCGGTGATAAAAACGGCAATGTATGCGGTATAGAATGTCAAAAAATGGAACTAGGTGATCCCGATGAGTCGGGACGCCGCAAACCCATTTCATCTAACGAACCAAAGTTTGTTTTGGAAGTTCAAAATGTTATTGAAGCTGTTGGGCAATCACCAAACCCTATCATCCAGTCAACAACTCCCGGCTTGAAAACCGGACGGAAAGGCATCGTTGTAACGGATAATGTTCAGCATACAAGCAGGACGGGAATTTTCGCCGGAGGTGATCTTTCCCGCGGAGGCGCGACTGTAATTCTTGCAATGCGCGACGGAAAAATAGCCGCAAAAGAAATTCATCAATACCTTCAACAAAAAATATAATAAAAAATATTCTTTTTTGAATAAAAGGGCATAGTTATCACACTATGTCCTTTTTTTTACCGATAATTTTACTCCAATCACCGAAAATCCTGCAACATTTTTTCAATTCAATAGTATTTTAATGATAGCTCATCGATTTTAAGATTATGCATTTATTTTTAATCAAATACTAATTGATAATGAATGTAACATTTATTATACTATAATATAATTAATGACTAATGGTCAATAAATAAAAGGTAGTATAATGGGAATTATTGAGCGAAAAGAGCGCGAAAAAGAGCATAGGAAAGAGGAAATTATAGATGCTGCACAGAAGGTGTTTTTTGAGAAAGGGCTTGCCGCGGCAACTATGGATGAAATTGCAGATGCGGCGGAATTAAGTAAAGGAACACTCTATCTTTATTATAAGAGCAAGGAAGATATGTATCTTGCCGTTATGATGCGCGGGATGGAAAAATTATATGCAGGACTTGAACAAATCGTCAATTCGAATGATTCGACAATCCAAAAATTAATAAAGTTTGGCAACAGATATGAAGAATATGTTCATTCAAATCGGGAATTTTTCAGGATGTTCCATTTTCTGCAAGCACCTCAATTTCACAAACAAGTATCTGAGGATATGAAACAGTCGTGCGACGTACAAAGCAAGAAAATGTGGGACTTAATAATTGGATTATTGAAGCGCGGAATGGAAGAGGGAAATTTCCGATCTGATCTAAATCCTGTTGAAGTCGCAATTATCCTTTGGTCCAGTACAACGTCGCTATTGGTACGTATTGACAGCGACTGTGATAAATGGAAAGAACGGATGAATATTGATTTAGAGCATGTGCTGAAGGTATCAAGTAGATTACTGTTTGAGTCTATCCTTACCGACAAAGCGTATATTGAATACTCAGCTCAGGTGAATGAATAAATGTTGGATGACAATATTTTAAGATGAGAGGAAACGATGATACGACAATTTGTAAAACTAATAATCCTTTTTTCACTTTTTACATTTATCCTGCATGCGCAGGAGAAAATGATGTTAACAATTGATCAGGCTGTACAAATTGGTCTGGAAAACAGCAAGGCTCTCCGTACTTCACAATTTAAAGTAGAAGCAGCAGATGCAAAAGCGAGCGAAGCAAACACTTATAGATTACCATCGTTAAAATTTAACGGTACATATACGCGTTTAAGCGATGTGCCGCCAAGTCAAATAGTGCTGCCTGCAAATTTTATCATGCCGGGCGTTCCTCCAACTGAAAGCCGGGCAACTTTATCGCAGACAGTCCTCGATAATTACGGACTAAAAGCTACAGTGCAGCAGCCTTTATATACCGGCGGAAAAATCTCCGGCGCGGCAAATGCCGCTGGGTATCTTTCAGACGCAACGAAAGAAGATTTCAAAAAAGACAAAGCCGAGGTTCAATATAGTATTAAAGCGGCATATTGGAATCTTTTCCGTGCAAATGAATTTAAAAAGTTCGTAGATGAGAATGTAAACCAAATCAGATCGCATGCAAAAGACGCAGAGAATCTTATGAAGCAGGGAATGCTCACATCAAACGACCTGATGAAAGTACAGGTACAGCTCTCCGATGCATTGGTTCGTCAAATTGATGCAACTAATAATGTAAAGCTGGCTATGTATTCCCTTAATAATACTCTTGGACTGCCATTGCAGACGGAAATTGACCTGGCTTCATCCATTCAAATAACAGATCGTACATGGGAAGATATAGATTCGCTCGTAAGTAAGGCATTTGAGAAAAGGCCGGATGTTCTCGGGATGAGTGCACGAGTGAAAGCAGGAGAATCCGGATTGACTTCGGCGAGAGGCGGTTTTTGGCCTCAAATTTATCTGATCGGCAACTACAATTATCTACGACCGAATTCGCGCATTTTCCCAACGGTTGATAAGTTCAAGGATACATGGGATGTATCGGTATCTCTATCTTTTGATATCTGGAATTGGTGGCAGACAGGTTATCAGTCCAATCAAGCTGAGGCCCAATTAGCACAGGCACAGGAAGGGTTCTCAATGTTGAAAGACGGTGTAATGCTTGAAGTAACACAGAGTTATCTTGGTGTCAATCAATTTAGGGAACGTAAAGCAGTATCCGAGCAGGGTGTAAAACAAGCAGAAGAAAATTATCGTATTACAAATGACAAGTATAGGAAAGGATTGACATCTAATTCTGAACTTTTGGATGCGGAAGTTGCATTATTGCAGTCAAAACTCAATCTCACACAATCGCTTGTTGACTACGAACTTTCGATAGCAAGACTTTCGAAAGCTATCGGTGAATAAATGAAAAATATTTATAAAAGGAAATGAACAATGAACACTAAAATAAAACTTATTTCTTTATGCATGGTAATTATTGCACTGGTGCTCGGTTTCTACTCGTGCAACAATACGAAAAGCGACGGCCAGAATAGTGAAACCGGGATAATCGCAACATCTTACTCTGTCTCTATAGTAAAGGCATCAAAAAAAGATATAACGGACAGCTTTTCGCAAGTCGGTACAATTGTAGCTTATAATGATGTAGCAATAGTTTCCGAAACATCCGGACGAATAGTAAAAGTTACTGCCGAAGTAGGCGACTATAAACCGGCAGGTTATGTTCTCGTCGAAGTCGACAGCGAACTTCGTGAGGCCGCCTATAAGGCTGCTAATGTAACCTACGAGAAAGCAAAAAAGGACCTCGAACGTTACGAGGCGCTGTATAAAGAGGGATCAATTTCCGATTCTCAGATTGAGCAGGCGCGATGGAGTTATCAAGCGGCAGAATCGCAATACATAGTTGCACGGCGTCAATTGAGTGACACAAAAATCACCACTCCTATTTCAGGTATTGTCACTGCCCGTTATGTGAATATCGGATCAATGGTGATGGGTGCTCCGCAATCGACACCGATTGCAAATGTTGTCGATATCTCGCGTTTGAAAGTAAAAGTGAGTGTTTCAGAAAAGGATGTAATTCGCTTGAAGGTCGGTGAACCGGTTGAAGTAACGACCGATGTCTTCCCGGAGGACGTGTTTCAAGGATCGATTTTCAGTATTTCATCAAAAGGTGATGACGGCCATACTTATCCGGTTGAAGTAGTACTGAAAAATTCCAAACAGCAGTTAAAAGCCGGGATGTTCGGGCGAGTTATGTTTACACCGAAATCTGCCGGTAATTTAGTTATAGTACCGCGCGCGTGTATTGTCGGAAGTGTAAAGAATGCATCGCTTTATGTCGTTGAGAATGACAAAGCAAAGCTTCGTTCTGTTGTAACCGGAAAAGAAGCTGGAACGGATATTGAAGTCTTAAGCGGTTTACAGGAAGGTGAGCAGGTAGTTTTAAATGGTCAGAACAATTTAAGTGATAATGCTCCGGTGATTATCCGAAAGTAATGAGATATAAAGGATCAGAACAATGACGATTACTGAATTATCTATAAAACGTCCCACGCTTGTTGTAGTAGTTTTTACGGTGATAGCCGTGTTGGGATTGTTTAGCTATTTCCAGCTGAATTATGAGTTGCTTCCGAAGATGTCTATTCCTGTCGTTGTGGTGCAGACGATTTATCCCGGAGCATCTCCGTATGAAGTAGAAAACAATGTCTCAAAAGTTATTGAGGATGCTGTGTCGGGAATCGATAAAATCGATGCAGTAAGCTCCCGGTCGTTTGAAAGTATGTCGCTGGTCATTATTGAATTTAAGCAGGATGCCGACATCGACAATGTGGTCCAGGATGCTTCGCGTAAAGTGAACGCTATTCTCTCCCAACTTCCGACAGATGCAAAAGCGCCGACCGTATCCAAGATTGCATTTGATGAAATTCCGGTCCTGCGTATGGGAGTGACAAGCCAAATGAATTCCCGGGAATTTTTTCAATTTTTAAAGGACCGGGTACAGCCACGAATATCCAAGATCGCCGGAGTTGCACAGGTTTCCCTCACAGGCGGAGAAGAGCGCGAGATCAAGGTGAACATGGACGCCAAAAAAGTGCAAGCCTATGGAATGTCCGTTCTGCAGGTTGTTCAGGCAGTGCGTTCGGCAAATATGGATTTCCCGACAGGAAAAATTAAAGATGCGGATGCACAATTTACGGTACGTATTGCAGGCAAGTTTAAATCCATTGAAGATCTCAGAGATCTCGTCGTGGGACATTCACGTCAGAACGGCGATATTCGCCTGCGGGATATTGCAGAAGTACAGGATGGAATTAAAGAATACGAGCAAATGAACCGCGTCAACGGGCTGACATCGGTTGGTATCCAGGTGGTTAAACAATCGGATGCCAATGCTGTGAGTGTCAGTAAACTCGTTCGTGCTGAATTGCTGAATATTCAGGCGGAGTATAAGGATCAGGGAATTCTTTTTGATATTGCTCAGGACAGCTCAACGTTTACCCTGGACTCGGCAAACGCAGTGAAAAAAGATTTGATGCTTGCAATTATGATGGTAGCGATAGTGATGCTTCTCTTTTTACACAGCATCCGGAATTCTCTCATTGTCCTGGTCGCGATTCCTTCGTCCCTCATTGCGACGTTCGTGTTTATGTATGCAATGGGTTTTTCCATGAACTTGATGACGCTCCTCGGATTGTCGTTGGTGATCGGTATTCTTGTCGATGACTCAATCGTCGTTCTGGAGAACATTTATCATCACATTGAAAAAGGGGAAGAATCCCGGACGGCGGCATTGCGCGGCAGAAATGAAATCGGCCTGGCTGCGATTTCCATCACGATGGTGGATGTAGTCGTGTTCTTGCCGTTGTCATTGGTCTCCGGTATTGTAGGACAAATAATGCGGCAATACGCACTGGTGGTTGTTGGTGCAACGCTCATGAGTCTTTTTGTTTCCTTTACCGTTACCCCAACACTTGCGTCGCGCTTTGCGAAATTGGAGCGGCTGACGGATAGGACATTGTTGGGGAGATTTGCCCTTGCCTTTGAACGGTTCTATCACAGGTTTTCTGATTTTTATCAGACCGTACTAAAGTGGTCTCTTGTGAACAAGGGAAAAGTTGCCCTCACAGCGACCGGAGTATTTATTTTGGCTCTTTTAATTCCTGCGTTCGGATTCATCGGCAATGAGTTCATGCCCCAATCTGATCGCGGAGAGTTTGGCGTGTCTGTCGAATTGATGCCGGGTAATTCTGTCGAACAAACGAATCAGACGGCGCTCCAAATAGAACGGATGTTGTCTCAAATGCCGGAAGTGAAGATGGTATTCACGAGCGTTGGTGCTCAGGAAAGTGGTTCACTTACCCTGTCGAGTAATAACCTGGTGCAGTTTAATGTGGCACTTATTCCGAAAGAAAATCGTAAAAAGACAACTTCGGAAGTTGGGGAAGAAATCAAAACAAAAGTACGTCAGATCCCGGGTGCGAAGGTGTACGTCAATCCCATTGGTATCTTCGGATCTGCGGACCAAGCGGCAATTCAAATAGGCATTAGCGGGACAGAAAATAAACTCATTATGCAGGCTGCAGATCAGGTAAAGTCTGTTCTCAATTCTGTTCAGGGGACAACGGATGTTCGCCTGTCTTCAGAAACCGGTAAACCGGAAATGCAGATAGAGATCGACCGTGCTAAACTGGCGCAGCTCGGATTATCCGTCGCTGACGTCGGCACAACATTACGTGTCGCACTGACAGGAGATGACGAATCGAAATACCGTGATGGGACCAACGAATATGATATTCGCATTCAGTTCGATGAATATAACCGGTCACGGACGGAAAGCATCGGCAGTATGACCTTTATGAATAACCGCGGTCAGTTGATTGAATTGAAACAATTCGCCAATGTATTTCTGTCTTCCGGGCCGACGAAACTTGAGCGAAGAGACCGTATTGGCGTCGTGTATGTGAACGGACAAACGCTGGGCAGGCCGACCGGTACGATTATGCAGGAATTTAAAGATAAAATTGCGGGTGTTCAGCTTCCCGCAGGAATTTCACTTTCATACCTTGGTATGGAAAAAATGCGCGGTGACAGCTTCATCGATCTTTTTCTTGCGATGTTGATCGGAATTCTCTTTGTCTACCTCATTATGGTTGCATTATACGATTCGTATGTGTATCCATTTGTTGTTTTATTTGCGATTCCCTTGGCAATGGTCGGCGCGATGATTGCACTTGCTGTTTCCGGAAAATCACTGAGTATCTTTACCATACTCGGCATTATTATGTTGATCGGTCTTGTTACCAAGAATGCAATTTTACTTGTTGATAGAACCAATCAAACGAGATTGGAACAGGGATTGTCCGTCTATGATGCGCTGCTCGAAGCTGCAAAATCAAGGCTGCGGCCAATTCTCATGACAACCTTTACCATGGTTTTCGGTATGACGCCTATTGCGTTATCGACGGCGGCCGGGTCAGAATGGAAATCCGGTCTGGCAATGGCCATCATCGGCGGCTTACTCAGTTCACTGTTCCTGACATTGATCGTTGTTCCTGTTGTCTACATGAAAGTCGATGAATGGAAAGAAAAGGTACCGGCATTCTTTAAAAAGCCGTCGTCACTTTTTAAGAAAAAAAGAAACGGCATAGGCGCGGATTTACAATCTGTTCCCGAATTTGTAAAACGTACTAAGTCCTCCGCGAAAATTATAAATTAAATACAGATTTAGCCGTAAAGAATAAATAAAGGCTTCTTCGCGATACGAAGAAGCCTTTATTATTTTCACTTTGAGAAGCGGAAGTCGATAGGAATATATATTTTTGCGGTTACAGGGCTGTTAGATTGCATTGCAGGTTTAAATGTATACTTCATAACAGCTTCAACAGCAGCATCATTAAAAATATCGCTTGAACTTTTCACTACTTTTGTCTGAATCGGTTTTCCCTGGGCATCGACAGTTACTTCGACCGTAACCCTTCCCTGAATTCCCATTTTGATGGCAACTTCAGGATATTTTGCGGGCTCGCGACGAATAACCTCAGGCGGATTTTCAATAGCAACAAATGGCATAGGCGCCGGAGCACTTGTCGCTGTACTTGCTTGCTGCTGGACAGGCTGCTGTTGTGCAGGCTGCTGTGTTTGTGCACCGGTTGGATTCTGTGTCGTTGTTTGTGTTCTATTATTTGCCGGCTGCGTTGCTGCCTGTTGAGTAGTTGAAGATTGAACAGGTTTTTGTGTCTGAGTAACAGGCTTTGCTTCAGGTTGTTTCTTTTCATTCTTTGCAGGCTGTTTTGTCGCTTCTGCAACGGAACCAGGTCCTTTGGATTGAGAATTTGTTACAGATTCGGGTGTTGAAATAACGACACTGTCCTGCGCAGGCGGTTGTTGCATTTGTTGCTGATCCGTTTGTGTGCTGCTGGAGGAACCGCGAGAGAATATGAGCCATGACCCGACAGCGATTACCACAACCGCCGCCGCTATAAGTATCGGTAATTTTGATTTTTTTTCTTCTTCTTCAAGCTGTACAACGACCTTTTCTTTTGGCGGTTCGACATCAGGATCGGCTTTCTTCGGTTTTTTTACTTCAACCTTTGATCCTTTTGCCTCTGCTTTAGTTTCTTTTACTTCCGCTTTTGTCTCTTTTACTTCTGTTGAAGCCGCTTTTTCTGCTTCATTGCGCGCGTGTATAGCCGCAAGTTGTTCGATTTTCTTTTCATACTCCTTGGCAACAACGCTTCCCGGCTCGATAATATAAATACGTCTAATCTCTTCAAGTGCACGCTGATATTCATGTTTTTCAACATAGTCGTCCGCACGTTGAAAATACTGGCTTTTCAGCTTTTCGAGGGCTGCTTCCTTTTGTTCCTTTTGCGATTCATCTACTTTAGCAGCCGAAGCACGGCGCTGGATATCGCCTATAGCGCGATCAAGCATGGAGGGAAGAGACTTAACGATTCCTGTGCGGCTTTCCTCCGGCAAGGAACCATCGCACAATTTTGCAATCTGTTTTTCAATGGCGATGAGGTATATATTCTTTGAATCTGCTTTCTTTACCTCTCTTATTATAGCAAGAGCATCGGTAAATTTTCCGGTCTCTGCCTTCCGTTGAACTTCGTGCAGCCGATCGACAACTATTTTTTGAGTGGTCAATATGTCTTGGGGTTCCATGCTGTCGTCTCGTTATATGTACTGTTATCAGCTTCCGCCAATTGATTTTTTTTCATTTGGGTAAACCAGTTTCAGCGTCTGGCCGGTTTGTTGTGCATGTCGAATCTCGTTTTGCCGTACGCGTAGTTCTGCTTTCTTGACTTCCTTATTCAACGGATCAATTACATAGGCTTTTGCCAATTCATCGAGAGCCTGGGCAAATTCATTCTGTTTCTGAAGTTCATCTGCCGCACGTAGATGAATCCAAATCAATTGATCCCGTTCTTCATTCTTAGAATCGGATCCGGTTGATTTTGCAGCAAGATCGTTCTCGGCAAGTTCCGTTTCAGCTTGAGCTTTAATGACTTCTTCTTCAAGAGCCATGAGATCTGAATTCTTTGGATCGATTGTCAACCCGAGAGCAATCTCCATCATTGCTTCGTCGTATACTTTGTTGGTTAGATGTTCGCGTGCTTGATGGAGGTGCTGTTTGAGAGAAGTTTTTTGGTCGTTCTGATTTTTCTGCGCCTGCCACTCAGTAGATTCCTGTTGTATCTGGTTCTTGAGTTCTATCAAGTCTTCCCTGGAAGAATCGTGTGAGAGCGCCTGATCGATTTCATCGATTGCTTCTTCATAGCTCCGGAGAACTCTGCATTCCTTAGCCCGGAAAATGTGTTTCTGTATGATTTTGTTATTTTCTTCCGACTGCTTTCTTTTCTTGAATGCACCTTGTACCTTTTCAATCTCAGCTTTTGTTGTTTTCAGATTTTCTCTCTTTGGATCCAGTATGATCGCCTGTCCAATAGTCTTGAGAGCATCGTCGAATAATTCCTTTGCAAGGCATTCTTTCGCTTTGAAAAGCAGATCTTCAATTTGTGTATTCTTCTCTTCCTCTGCCTGTTTTCCTTGCCAACGCTGGTATGCATCTTGAATTTGCTGCTCTAGAGCTATCAGTTCTGCATTGTTTGGATCATAGGAATATCCGTCTGCAACTTCTGTCAATGCTTCGTCAAATGCTTCCCGATCGAGAAATTCCTTTGCCCGGGTCTGATGTTTGGTAATAGCGTTTTTCCGGGCTTCTTCCTGTTGTATCTTATGCTGTTCTTCCTGGTGATCGTGAAAATCCTTTTGAAGCTGGGACTCAAATTTCTGGATTGACTCGTTTAATGGATCAAGCATAAATGCTTTTGCAACTTCGTCGAGTGCTTTGCTGAACTCATTCTCGGATGCATATCGGGATGCTTCTGCGATGTAGCCGGATATCTGTCCGGCAGTCTCATCGGCAGGAATTGCTGCTAAATCCTCTTGCGCTGAAGCTGCCTCTTGCGCTTTTTTCAGATCCTGCGCTGTGATAACTTCATGTTCCATTTGTTTGACATCTTCATCAAACGGATTGACGATGAATGCAAGCGCAACTTCGCCCAGAGCATCTTCATATCTACCGTCGTTCAGATAGCCGCGGGCTTTAGACAGGTAAAGAAAAACTTTCTCCTTGTCGGCACGCCGTTTCGCTTCGGTTTCAGCACTCTCGCCTAGTACGGCACGTTCACGCTCTGCTTGCTCAAGCTGGCGAAGTTCCTCCTCTTGCTGGCGGCGGACAGCTTCTTCCTCAAGTTGGCGCTGCTCGGTAGCGAGATGCAATGCTTCTTCCTGTGCTGCCTGAATGCGTTTCTCGCATGCCTGCAATGCATCATTCACCGGGTCCAAAACATAAGCCCTTGTAATAACTCGCAATGCTTCCGACCATTTTTGCTGGCCGGCAAGCCGCTCAGCATTTTCGATGTGCTTTTGAATTGCACCGAAGATTGCTTCGCGCTTTTTCCGTTGTTCTTCTTCCCGTTTACGGTATTGTTCAAATTGTGCAGCTTGCTCTTGTTCCTGGGCGTCGCGAATTTTTCGTTCTAATGCCAGGACATCTTCGTTCAGCGGGTCTATCACAACGACAAATGCTAATTCACTTAATGCCTCATCAAGACGTCCGTTATCGAGGAAATCCTGAGCACGTGTAAGATATTGGCTGATTTTCTGTTGTTGTGCCTGTCTGCGTGCTTCTTCTTCTTTGCGCCGCTTTTCTTCTTTCTCTTTTTGCATTCGCGCCACTTGAGCTCTTAGAAGCTCCTGGCGCTTGCGTTCGTCATCCTGCTGTTTCTGAAGCCGTTCCTGTTCGTCGCGTAGACGATATTCTTCCTGCCTCTTTCGTACATTGCTTTCTGCTGCATGAATTTTTTCATTGGCAGGATCAAGCAAATACGCGCGTGCAATTTCATCCAGTGCACGGTCGAACTCCCCTTTTGCTAAATAATCCTTTGAGCGAGTAAGGAAAGTAGCGATCTTCGTTTCAATGGCTTGCCGTCTAAGCTCCTCATTCTTTCGCCGGTCTTCTTCCTCTTTTTTTCGAAGAATTACTTCCTGCTCTTGTTTTACAGCAACAGCAGCAGAACGCTGTGCTTCGACGATAGCAAGATTTGAAATGTGCTCTAAAGCAGCCGGAAGAGGTTGAGGTGCCGCCGGCTGCGGTGAGATTTTACTTGCTTCCGGTTTCTTATCTTTTTGAGCAGTAACAAGAGATCGGACTCGTTCTTCATATGCTAATGCATATAAATTCCTCGGATCCCTTGCGCGTGCTTTTGCAATTTCCTCTAATGCAGCCGCATGATTTCCTTCCCTAACAAGTTTATCGGCTTGTTTCAAGAATATTGCGACTTCTTTTAACTGTTCCGCGCTTCTAGGATTTTCTGTCGCCTTAGCCATCGCTTAATCCTATACTTTCCTATAATAAAAAAAACACTTTCGCAATTCATGGTATATAATTTCCAAGATATTGTCAATAAACCAGGTCACTCAAAAGATCAAGGAGCGGCATTAACGAATATACCTTTAGATATTGCCCTAAAAAATGAAAATGGACACATAGTGCTTCAGTAATTATGTAAAAATGTCATAAAAAAGCGGAATTTGTCGGGGTGAGAGGATTCGAACCTCCGACCTCCTGCGCCCAAGGCAGGCGCTCTAACCGGGCTGAGCCACACCCCGAAAATTCAGTTCAAAAATAAATGTATGGAAAATATGATGATAAAACAACAATTAATCTTTGATACCATCGGCCCGATAAAATTACCGCAATTTGCATCGTTTTGCTTGCCGGTGAAGCAATAAATACGACTTAGCAAAAAGCTTTATTAAAATTATACCATCTGCAATGAACTAACTTGAAATGATTGATGTAATAGAGCGACGGATAATTAATTGTCTGTATTAATCGTTGGAGCGGCACTGTAACAACAAAATAATGCCGATAATTACCTGTGTTTCGTCAGCCACGATTCGGGATTTTGTTTTTCACGCTCTTTCCAGATTTCAAAGTGAAGGATGGCTCCCGCTACAGTATCGCCGCTTTTTGCAATGACCATACCTTCCGTAATGCGTTGCGATTCTTTAACAGAAATATCCGAGAGATGTGCATATACTGTGCGGTAACCGTTATAGTGATTCAGAATTAGGACATTGCCAAAACCGGGGATGAAAGATAGTACGGCCACTTCCCCGTCTGCAACAGCCAGGACGTTGGAACCAACCGGCGTGGCTATATCGATGCCGGTATTCTGTGTTACGGTTTTTAAAACAGGATGGATTTGATTGCCGAATCGTGACTGAATCGATCCATGCATTACCGGCCATCGAAGCTTTCCTCTTTGTTCTGCAAAACCAGATGATGCCGCTAATTCAACCGGCTTTTGTGCCGGTGATGGAATATTTTTTTCGTTTTCACGTTCCCGCATTTCTGCTAACTCACGTTCGCGTTGTTCCGCTGCCTCGTGTTCTTTCCGGATTCGTTCTTTCACGATCAGATCTGCAATAAGTTTTTCAATCTGCTGAAATGCTCCCATCTTCCGGTTAAGTTCTTTTTGATATGTCTTTTTATCTTTTCGAATTTTTTTAAGCGCTATTTGCCGCCGGGAAAATGTCAGCTTGAGATTCTCTTCTTCCCGTGTTTTCTCGATTAAAAGCTGTCGTTCATGCTGCAGTTTTGTGAGTAATTGCTCGTTCTTTTGTTCCAGGACGATCTTATTTTTATCAATTTCATTGAGGTCTTTAGCCCGCTGTTCTGAAAAACTCTTTAAATATTGAATACGGATAGAAAGCTGGTTTATTGATTGAGAGGAGAAAAGCAGCTCGAGATCGTACACACGGCCATGTTTATATACCGAACATATATAATTGGCATAATGTGATTTTAAAAATTGAAGCTGTTTTTCCAAATCTGCAATTGTTGTTTTAGCGGTGTCGATTTCTGCCGTCATTCCAAGTTCTTCTTCCCGAAGTTTTTGTATCAATCGGCGTATAAGAATGGATTGTCTTTCGAGGTTATCGAGACGTTCCAGGGTGACTTTTTCTTTCTTGTCACTTTCCCTTATTTTTTTCTCGTATGACTGAATATCGTTGCGTAATTTCTGCAGCTCATTTTCTTTCTGTTTGATCTCACGTTCGGTCTTCTGGGCAGGAGCGGGAAGTGCGGTGAATAAAAAAAAGATCAAAAGAAAGATGCGAGACAGGGGGAACATTACCAGCGAATTCGTTCAGCGTTCTGTGGAATCGTAAATGTAAACTGAAGCTGTTCGACGTTTACCATAATATCGGAATAGTTAAGTGTCAGCATTTGCTGCGTTTCCGGCTGTGTGATGCGAATGGCGTACGGCATCGCAATTCCGTCGACATTCTCGAAGTCGTTGAAGGTTTGCTCAAGGGTAAGTTTTCCGTTATTATCCAAAAATTGAATTTTTTGAATATACAGGGATGTCGGTTCGATCCAGTATCGCCGGGTGGAATTGTTGGAAGTATACATGAAAACAAACTGGTCGTCTTCGATGCTTTTTTGATCGGGTGAACGGAGATCATCGTCGAGAAATCCTCCGCCGGAAAAGATATTCAGCAGATCATCAAAACTTAATTGTACATGAAGGATACGATTCAGGTTTTCTATGCTCGTAGAACCGGTGATGAGCTGGTTCTCTATACTATTATAAAAAGCGAAATTCAGTACGGGTCAAAAGCGCTGATCCGACTTTTATGCCGAAAGGCCCCCGAAGACTGATAAGAACGGAATCCGGTTTGCGAAGGGTTAAGATGAAAGCGCCGCTTTGAGCAATCTCAGGTGTTTCAACAGAAATCCGCCCTTCGCCTTGTATGGATTGAATGCGTGTGTGATGTGTACGTGCAATTTCTTGAACTTCCTCTGAAGTAACGGACCGGTTGCTTAAATTCAATGTGCTTGTTGTCCGGCATCCGGTATAAAGAAGACAGAAAAAAAACAATATGTAAGAAAAACGATGTACCATTACCTCACTCCTCGAAAAATTTTTCCTTGTGCACTTTTGTTCTTGGAATCCAGCTCAAATGCTTTTTTCCATGATTCCAGGGCTTTCTCATTTTGTCCCAGTTTCTCATATACATCGCCAAGATGCTCGTAAACAACGGAGCTGGCTTGTCCGGTCATGGTGGATTTTTCAATGTATATCGCAGCATCCTTATAATTATTTAATTTAAAAAGTATCCACCCGTACGTATCAAGGTACGCGGAATTCTCCGGTTCCGCGGTGATAGCTTGTTTTGACATTTCCAAAGCGCGTTCCAGCTGAAGCCCGCGTTCGGAAAGACTGTATCCATAGTTATTAAGAAGAAGAGCGGATTTAGGATTTAGTCTCAATCCTTCTTCGTATAAACTATCGCTTTGTGTAAAACGCTGCAAGCCGTCTAATGTCAAAGCGAGTGTACTGATAGTAGTTGAGATCTTTTGGATTCAGTCCGTATGATTTCTCCAATGGTTTCACAGCTTCTTCCTGTCTGTCCAGGCGTGAAAGCGCGAGCCCCTGCAACAGATAGAAACGGAAATCGTTCGGAAGGATTTTCTGGGCCTGTTCCATTGTTTCAATCAGTTTTTCAAATTTCTTTTGTTCAAATAAGGATGAGCCGAAAAACCACCATGCGTCGCCGTGACGTTCTTCCAGTTTCGTTACCTGTTCGAAGTAGCTTCCCGCAAGCGAGTCCTTATGCCGGTTTGCGGCAATAGCTCCGAGGTACCAGCACGGCCGCCAATCGGTCGGGACTTCTTTGTGCAGGTTTTCAAAAAGCGTGTTCGCTTTTAAAACCAATGTGGAGTCATGTTCTGCAAGCCCAAAGAATCCAATACCGATCCGTAATTTGAGCTCTGTATTTTTGATATCCTTGTTCAGAAGTTTTTCATAAAGCTCTATGGATTTTTGAAATTGTTTCTGCTCTAAATAAAAATCTGCGAGTGCTGCAATGGCGTCCGTATCGGAAGAATCCGCTGCAGCTATAGTCTCGAGTATTGTTTGCGCCTGCTCCGGTTTGCCGCCCTTTGCATAGGTTTCAGCGAGCTGCTTCTGAAGTTGTTTATTGCCGGGGTCGAGTTCCAGAATTCGCTTATATTTTATAACTGCATCATCATAGCGTCCGAGAGAAAAATAAAGCTGTGCACATTGAAAAAGAATGTCCAATTGGCCGTCATCCCGGCTGAGTAATTTCTCGTAAATCGCAACAGCTTTTTGAGGGTCCGACGGCTGGTAGAGATGCGCCAGTGCAAACCAGCCGACCGTATTATTTGAATCGATCTTTATGATTTCTTCGTACTCGCGGATTGCTAAATCCCTCCGCGATGCCTGAAAATAGATGGCACCTAGATTTTGACGATAGGTTATATTCTGCGGCTCCAGCCGGACAGCTTCAACTGCCGTTTCGGCGGCCGGGTTGAATTTGTTCAACAGCAAATAGTCTTTTGAGATAGCATAGAAAATCGAAGCGTTTGGATCTGCTTTAATTGCTTCTTGATATTCAAGAATTGCTTCAGCGTATGACCCCTTTGCATCCAGTGCTGCGCCTTCGATAAAATGCTGAAGTGCGCGATCATGCCGCATTTCTTTGATTTTATCACCCTGTTGTGTGTCAGCCCGTTCGGAATGCATAGACCGGGATGATTGCTCTAAATTACTGCAGCCATAGAGAAAAAAAATCCCCACGATTGAAGTGAGGAATAAAAATGACTTTAAACTATTATTCATCAATATAAATATATTGAAACACTGCATCACTTACAAGTATAGGATTGCTTGTTTTATAAATGGAAAGCAAGTACTTTTATTCTATGGAAACAGTCCGGACATACGATCTTGCTGTTGCTTGGAACTGGGAATATGACTTCGGATTTATTGATCATATACGCAAGGCTGCCTGCCTGAATGATGTTACATTATTGGAAATTCGCAATGAAAATGTGGAAGAAATTTACGATCTATTGACCAGAGAAAGAATCCGTTTCAGATACTTTCTTGACCGTGCCTCCGATGAAGACGAGATGTTCCAGCCATTAGCATTGTATGTGCTAAAACAATTCCGTTCCTGTAAAACATATGCACCGCATCCCATGAATCCTTATGATCTTCAAGCCGTTGCAGCCGATAAAGCGACGATGCATCTCGAATTCCTCTCGCATAACATTAATGTTCCTTACACCATCATTATCACTCCTTACAATCATAAAAATGAAATCGAACTTTCATTAAGCGAGCTGGCAAAGCTCGGCCGGCCGTTTATTATTAAGCCGGCAAATACAACCGGAGGCGGTATTGGCGTTGTAATCGGAGCTGAAACGTTGAAAGAAGTTATCGATGCACGCCAATTTCATAAGAACGATAAATATCTGCTTGCAGGAAACGATTACACCGGCTATTTTTGCCGAACACCGGGCCTGGTTCCGTGTGTTCTATGCTTTCGGCGATATCATTCCTTCCTGGTGGAATGACAACACTCATGTTTATTCTCCGATGCTTGAAGAAGAGGAGCGGCGGTTAGGTCTCGGACAACTTCGGTCAATCACAGAGCGTATTCACGCCATTTGTCAGCTTGAATTTTTTTCAACAGAATTAGCTTTTATTGCCGACGGAAGTTGTGTTGCCGTAGATTATGTGAATGAAATGTGCGATATGCGGCTTCAATCGCAGTTTCCCGACGGCGTTCCGGATACCATTGTTCAACGTATCGTTACGCGAATGATGGAATGTGTGAAATGAAAGAATCTTAGATATTTATTGAATTAAAATACGCGGGTGTTTTTGGGAAAACCACTTGACTTTCAATGAGTGTATTGATAAATTTAGCAGAAGCTGTGACAAATCCACTATTCATTCGCAATTGTCTGGAGGCTTTATGGGTCTCAATAAAATGATTGGCAGCAGTCTTTTACAAAGATATTCATGGTTTATCATTCTCGTCCTTTTCACATTCTTTCTTGCCGGCTGTGGTGAAAGCGAAGAAGCTGTGTATGAAGAGCCTCAAGTAAAGGAGGAGAATTCATCCGATCAAGACATTGACGAATTTTATCGGAGCTGATACCAGTCAAATCGAACCAGGTCATGCGTACCCTGGCACAATACGAAAAGCAAATTCAGGAGCTTCGTACGGAAAACACAAGTCTAAAGCAAAATATTATTAGACTCGAACAGGAAAACCGAAATTTAAATGCACGTTTGACTGAAGTAAATGCAAAATATACATCGGAGAAATTCAGGTCTGATTCAGCGGAAATGACCGGTAAAAGTAGAGATATTTCATCAACAAGCACTTTGAACGAAGAAGCTCTTCCGCCTTCTCAGGCGACATATGATGATGCTATAATTGCATTCAGAGCGCAGAGGTATGATTTTGCAGTCAAAGGTTTCAGAGCAATTGTCGATGGCGGCGGCGAAGATGAATTAGTCGGCAGATCGAGGTATTGGCTGGGTGAAGCTTACTTTGCACAGAAAGACTATAAAGATGCGCTGCAGATGTTTCAAGATGTACTCAAAATGAAAAATTCCGATAAGAAAGCGGATGCTCAATATATGCTCGCTCGGGCATATGAAAATCTCGGCAGTAAGGCAAAAGCAAAAGCGGCTTATGAAAAAGTGGTGAAGAATTACCCGATGAGCAAGAACGTGAAATCAGCAAAGGCACGCTGGGCAAAATTATAATTCAGTTTTAATGAGAGTGTGAAAAACCCGCCGGCTGTAATTTGGCGGGTTTTTTGTTCTTCAGCAAATCGTCGGAATCAGGTCAGAACGGAATGGAGGCACTGCATTCCCGACATTGTCTGGTATGTTCAAACCATCCAGCTGCAGACCTACAGCAATCAGAATTGCTTTTAGAATCCTTTAAATTTATTATTCGAACCATCTATTTATTGAATTCATCTTCTTCCATCGCTATATTGAATATATGTCTAAAAACCTGACAAAATATGTCTGCCAATCGTGCGGTTATGTTTCACCGCGGTGGGTCGGTAAATGTCCGAATTGTTCCGAGTGGAGTACATTTGTCGAGGAAGCTGTCAAACCGTTAAGGGCTTCGCGTAAAACAGGAGTTGCTTCAAAAATTGAACCTGTTTCTTTTGATCAAATTGAAAAAGAAGACGTTCCTCGCATTAAGACAATGCTGAATGAATTTGACCGTGTGCTGGGAGGCGGGATAGTGCCCGGTTCGCTTGTTCTGCTGGGCGGCGACCCCGGTATCGGCAAATCAACACTTATGATGCAGCTGGCGATTGCATTAAAGGATCAGGCGGTCTTGTATGTGACCGGTGAAGAATCCGTCCGGCAAATTAAAATTCGTGCCGAGCGTTTGAATGCCGTCTCGTCAAAAAATATTTTATTGCTCGCTGAAACCAACCTCGATCTTATTCTGGATGTTATTGAATCCGGAACTCCCGATCTTGTAATTGTCGATTCTATCCAGACCATGTTCCGGCCCGGACTTGAAAGCGCACCGGGCAGTGTAAGTCAGGTGCGTGAATCAGCCGCCTTGCTGCTGCGTCTTGCCAAAACGCGCAGTATCCCGATTTTCCTCGTCGGACATGTAACCAAAGAAGGTGTTATTGCCGGTCCTAAAGTAATTGAACATATGGTAGATACGGTTCTCCAGTTTGAGGGTGAAGCTCATTATGCTTACAGGATTCTGCGGGCGTTGAAAAACCGGTTCGGTTCGACGAATGAGATAGGAATTTTTGAAATGCATGATACCGGCTTGCGCGAGGTCCTGAATCCGTCGGAAATATTTCTATCAGAGCGTAATTATGGTACATCAGGCTCCACTGTTGTTGCAAGTATTGAAGGATCGCGTCCCATCCTTGTTGAAGTGCAGGCGCTTGTGACACCGACGAACTATGGAATGCCGCAGCGTACCAGCACAGGTTTTGATTACCGGCGCCTTGCATTATTACTCGCTGTGCTGGAAAAACGTGCCGGAATGAACCTCGGCCAGCAAGATGTTTTTGTGAATGTTGCAGGCGGTATCCGTATCGATGAGCCGGCTGTTGATTTAGGAATTGCCGCTTCTATCGCATCGAGCCTTCGCGATATTCCGGTCGATTCATCATCTGTCGCGGTCGGCGAAATTGGGCTGGGCGGCGAGATCCGTACTATCGGTCAAATTGAAAAGCGTGTTCATGAAGCGGCAAAACTCGGATTCAAACGCATTATTGTTCCCCAGCATAATTTGAAAACACTCAAGGCCAACGGCGATATCGAGATTATCGGAGTCGACCGCATTGAAAAAGCAATCGAAACTCTGATCGGTTGATGCAGTTTTAATACTATTATAATAAATATGGAATTTATAATTGATTAATCATCGAATATTATCCAGACTATCCGATTCTTCACAGATGAAACTTATTCTCGCTACAAGAAATATGCACAAAGCGAGGGAGCTGCGAACACTGCTCAGCGATCTCGATATTGAGATACTCACACTCAACGATGTTTCCACTGAATTGATCTTGAGAGAAGACGGGAACACGTTTGAGGCGAATGCATTTCAGAAGGCCCGAACTGCGTATCAATATACGAAATTACTAACGCTGGCAGACGATTCCGGCCTTGAGGTCTTTTTTCTCAACGGCCGGCCAGGAGTGTTCTCCGCCCGCTATGCCGGTGAAAAAGCAACCGATGAAATGAATAACCTGAAGCTGCTGAAAGAGATGCGTGCTGTAGCACCGCGGCGCAGGGCGGCACAATTCCGTTCAGTGCTTGCACTTGTCGGCAATGGTATTGAAGAAATGACGGAAGGAATCTGTTCAGGTGTACTCGGTGAAACGCCGCATGGAACCAACGGATTCGGCTATGATCCGATCTTTATCCCGACCGGATTTACCAAGACATATGCAGAAATCAGCGAGGAAGAAAAGAATCGGATAAGTCACCGTGCCCGGTCTTTGGCGAAAATGAAAGACGTCTTAAAAGCGAAGGTTCATTTCTTGACTAAATGACCGATTCTTGCTATTATTCACGCGGTTATCGTCTCTACCAGTATGAAGGTGTAATAGATGCCGACAAATGATGATCGCATACTCAGTCTTCAGTCAACCGTTTTATTCCATCAGTTTTCGCCCGATGAAGTCTCGCAAGTAATAAAAAAATTCCACGAGGAACGACACTCGGCAGGGGCGGTACTCTTCGACGTAAATACGGCCGGCAATAAAGTTTTTATTATTGAAGAAGGAAAAATACGGGTCTCCCGCGTAACAACTTTTGGAGAGGAGACAACACTCGATATTCTGGGTCGCGGAGAAGTTGTCGGGGAGCTTGTATCGCTCGACGGCCGAACGCGTTCTGCGCGTGCTTCGTGCATCGAGGATTCCGTTCTTCTCTCGATGACAAAAAATGAATTTGAAGAACTGCTCCTTTCGAACCACAAAGTAGCATTCAATCTCCTCCGTGAGTTGAGTTCACGGATTCGGAAGGCAGATGATAATGTTGTACAAAGGCTCGAGGAGCAGCGACAGGCTAACGAAATCCGCTTCAATAAACTTCAGCGGTTAATTGAAGCGAGTAAAATTATCAACTCCACTCTTGACCTCGATAAATTGCTCGGATTAATTCTTGATTCGGCGGCAAAAAGTATTAACGCCGACCGCGGTACGCTTTACCTTGTCGATAATATTAAGAAAGAATTGTGGTCAAAAATACTGCAAGGATCGGATATGGTTGAAATCCGGCTGCCTATCGGCAAGGGCCTGGCAGGATTTGTTGCGGAGACAGGTGAAACTATAAATATCCCCGACACTTATGCCGATCCGCGTTTTAATCCTGACATAGATAAACGCAGCGGGTATCATACATATAATATGCTTTGCATGCCGTTAAAGAACAAGGACGGCAAAATTATCGGCGTGTTTCAGCTTTTAAATAAAAGTCAGGGATCATTTGACAGCGAGGACATTTCCTTTATCGATGCTTTTTCTGCACATGCTTCTGTTGCTATCGAGAATGCGCGAATGGCGCAGGAAATGGTTCAAAATGAACGTTTGTCGGCTGTCGGACGGATGGCCAGTGTAATTATTCATGACATAAAAAATCCGATGGGAACTCTGCGCGTATATGCCCAGGTGATGAAAAAGAAATCGGGCAATGAAGAAGCGAGCAAGCTTGCAGATGATATGATACATCAGGTCGACCGCTTTGTGAATATGACGCAGGAAATATTGGATTTCACACGCGGCATAAGCGCGTCCAATTTTAAAGAACTCGAATTCTTCGATGTAATGAACGGAGTATTGAATTTCATCGAGAAAGATTTAGAAAAGAATAAAATCACGTTGATAAAAAATGAACAGTTTAAAGGTATCGTGCGGCTTGATCAGGATAAAATGGTACGCGTCTTCTATAATATTGCCAGCAACGCTCGCGATGCAATGTCCGAAGGCGGTAAACTCACTGTTACGACGGCCGAACAGGACGGAAATGTACGTATAGATTTTACGGATACCGGAAGCGGTATGCCGGAAGAAGTAAAGAACCGTATCTTTGAGCCGTTTATGACTTTCGGGAAGAAACATGGTACGGGACTGGGCATGGCAATTGTCAAGAAGGTAATCGATGACCATAACGGAAAGATAGAAATCGACAGCGTTGTGGATAAAGGAACCACAATCAGTATCTATCTTCCTATTATAAAAAAATGAATTGACGGAATATCGGTAAGTAAAATGAGTCCGGCGCTTAGTGCGCCGTTTTTTTTGTACAAAGAAGTAGAAAAAGAGAAAGCCTTTCTTCAGCGTTTGAAGGAAAGGCTTTCAATGGAATTATATTTCGGATTATCGGGCGATACCGAGCAGGATAGAAAATGCAACCCAGAGAATCCACAACGCAAAAGCGACTCCCATACCTGCGCCTGTCTGCTTATCCGAAAATTTACTCAAGCCAATACCGATTACCGCAGTCTGCCAAATGGAAAAAATGTTTAATGATGCAAGAAGCATATGCATTTTATTTGTCGGATCAAAACTGCCTAGAAGTGCGAGCGAACCGCTGGGAGTTGCAGTCATAGAACCGAGTCCTACCATCATCAACACCGTTATAATACCGCCGAGCACTCCGATCCACGAAGCAATGCCATACATCTCAAGATGTTTTCCATAGCCGACAGCCGATTTGAGAATGGTCTTATCGGCTAACCACAAGAAGAGTGCACCGCCGAAATAAAAAGCAGCCATAAAAACAATTCCGCCAATGATGGCAAAGGCAATCATCATGCCGCCCATGGATTCAGATCGGGTTTCCGCCATATCGGCTTGTTCTTGAGTAAGTTTTCCATCATCAACCATTTTTTGAATTGCCTTACTCTGAGTTTCTTTCATCTCTGACTTTAATGTATCGTTCGTGAAAATCATTAAAACTGAAACTATAACGATGAGAAGTGTTGCGATAAACGGCGTTACCCACAACATCGGAGAAGGAGCAGTATTTTTTAAACTCTGAAAGACTTCCGAGGGTGTAACAAATACGTCGCTTATTGTATTACCTAATGATGGAGCAGATGGTAAAGGTTGTTGGTTATCCATAATAACTCCTTGTTATTGTTGAAAATAGAGTTTAAGCCGAATGAATGATAGAATGATACAGAATATTTATAAAAAAGCAAAATTAAATTGCTTCCTTTCGATCCATAAAAATGGACAATGGAGTGACGGTTAATAATCTATGACGCGCTATTTAAGAATTGAACAAGACTAAATAAGTGCTCCAAAGATAATCAAACTCACCCTTATAATATTTGACGATTCCAAAGGTTGGATCGGCAACAATAACATATTTATCGCTTGTATAAAGGACAACTACATAGTGGAGAGACTTTAAATGAGCTAGTACAGGGAGTTTCTGATTTAACAGGGCTGCATAGTTAGCCTTAACAGGATGAGGCTGCAAATTCCACATTTCAGCTATTGAGACAATATTTGCAAGTGATATCCCGCCTTTAAAATACGATAGTTTTTGATGTCGCCTTTTTATTAACTGTTTTGCTTTGTTTAAATCTGCTTGTGATAATGTTATTTTTTTTCCAAGAGCAATTGTTTGAAGACAAGCAATTCCACAATCAAAAAAGCCTTTTTGGTAGATAATTTTATATGGTAAGTAATTTGTTTTTGTGAGAACAGATCTTGCATATGCAAAATACGAAAGGCCGATTGAGAATAAAAAAGAAATCATTCTGAAATTACTCTGAAGATGTATTCAATACCAGGTCGACAAACAGTTGTTCAAGATCTTTTTGTGTTCTTTCTTTTTCATTCTCAAGTTGTTCTCGCGACCATATTTTCCTTATTGAGCCTTCATACAGCATAATAACAGAGGAACAGGATTTTTCGATAGAATCGATAAGATGAGATGAAAGAAGCACGGTTGCACCCTTAACTTGCGTAATTTCTTTAAGATAATTTTTGAGATTATATAAAGTTATTGGATCTAAGCCATTCAGAGATTCATCAAGAATGATCAATGATGGCTCTCCGAATAGTGCACAAATAATGGATAACTTTTGTTTCATTCCTTGAGAATATGTGCCAATTTGGTCATCCATCTTATATTCAAGTGATAACAATTTCATAAAAAACAAGATATTGCTGTTTTGAAATTCGATGTGGCGGGCAGACGCAATGAGCTCAACGAATTGTATCCCTGTCAGTTGCAAAGGAAGGATCGAAGGATCTATAGCATACCCAAAATAACTTTTCGCTAAGATGCTATTACGAGTAATATCATAATTGAATATCTTCACACAATTTTCAGGAACTACTATCTGACCAGTTATACATTTGAGAAGAGTTGTCTTGCCTGCTCCATTCGGACCAATAAGACCAATAAATTCTCCGGCTTGAACGTTGAAAGAGATATCATGCAGGATTTTTGTATATCCAATTTGTTTCGAAAGTTTTGTAACAGTTAAAATATCCATTTTATTATATTAGTATTCCTATAATTGACCGTTGGCATTCCATACCCGAATACCTTTTTTTTTATAATGTAAAACAATAAATATCAACCCGAAGATTGGCATAATAATAAACAACTGCGATAAAAGAACGATAATAAAGACACTTGAGATAAGAGCAATGTCTGATAATAATCTTGAATTCGGATATCGTAGTGAAATAAATACTCGCAATGGAATAATGCACAAACTGAGCAATGAAGAAAGACCTATTGCCAGCAAGCTGTTGTTAAATCCTGAAATACGCTTAGTAATAGAACAAATACAATGGCTGGGATTGAAAGCAATAATCCTCCTTTAATGTATGATCGGGTGACATCTTTGAATAATAATGGTAATGATCTTGTTATTGTAAAAAGAGAAGGTACAGATGCAAGAATAGCAAAAAAGAACGATGTTATTAACATAATTGCACAAATAACAAAAACAATCAAGGATACAGATGCCTCTGCAATTGTAATGCTGAAAACGAGTAGAATGATTGCTTGTGCTAGAATTACAACAAGAGAATTAAATTTTGTGAATCCATAGGCACGTGTAGTCAGAGAAAGCCTGATAACAGATCGCGTCAATGGTGATTTGCACTTTATTATAAATTTATGGATGGGCTTAGGTAAGCCTTTTACTGAATAAAAATCATTTTCACTTTCGAAATATCTTAATATTTCATTTTTGAAGGATGAGAATAACCTGGTAATGATGAGATATAGTAAAGACAATATTGTTAAAAAAAAGATAATACTGGTCAGCAAATCATTCGCGCCCCAAGATGCTGTCATATAGTCTGTAAATTTTATTCTTAAGTATAAGATCATTAGAAAGAAAAGAATAGAAAATAGGATTTCACCAACAACGAGTAATTTAAGAACGAGCTTTCTTTCGAACCGCAGCCGGCTTGCAAGAATAATACGCATGATTGAAAATACAGACGATATAAGAGAAGTTGTCATGACCCATAAAATACTTAGTTGAGTTGTTCGGCTGAAATAAAAAGACCATTTAAGATTTGTCTCTTGTGCGACCATCAATGTAAATGCAATTCCGAGAATGATCCAACAACAATCTTTTAACAAGTTGACAATTAAGTACCAATGGAGGGCTGATTCTCTATTAATCGGCAAGGCGGCATAAAAGCTATGGTCATTAAAGGCTCGGTTTAAAGTTTTTTCAGGATGAATGAAAAGCCGGGAAAGTAACACTGCAAGCGCCAAAAATTGAGGTGTTATATTTTTAATTACCTGTAGATTTAAAAGAAGTATTGTCTTCAGAGAATGGACAAACTGGGATAATATACCAAACAAGAATAATAGAAGGATGCTTGTCACACATACGATAAGCACTTTTTCCTTTATTGATAGACTTATGAAGAAATTTTTTATTGAATACCATCGATATATATAAAAAATTTTCATCAAATATCTGTGTCCTGTTATTGTTCTATCCTTATATATTTAAAAAAAGGAAAATAATAGTGTGTTATTCCTTTAATTATGATACATTCATTTTCTTTTAATTCGCTGCAGTAACACATAGATTACAAATGGCCGTTACTGCAAGAATGATAAAGAATAGACCGCCAAGGACATTATCTATTCCATTTATTTTAATATTCGCCGATTCCAATGTGCCTTATTTTGTTCATATGAATTGGCAATAAATAATGGGAAAACAAAAGATTGCTTTCCCATCGCATAGAATGCATCATTTTTTTCTAGTTCGCTCTTTCAGTATAGATAATAATCAACGCCAGAACACCGAGAGCAATAAAGAAAAAACCACCATGAACGTTTTCTAACTCGTTCATGTTAACATCTTGGATACTTGGTGATTGTCTCATACTTCCTCCCTGTAAAATGTTTTGTGTGTTGGTTGATTGACTGTCTGATGGCGTTAGTGAATTCAGACAGACTGGTAGAGTTTAGTAAAAAATAGCGGCACTATCAAGTTTTTAAAATAACATGTTATTAAAATAACAGACGATAAAACTTATTTACTAAAATAGCCGTTTGACATCAGAGGCTTTTTGGAAAAACGCTTTAAGCGGTTATTTTTGAATCAGTAGGAATAGCGGGGCAGCTTTTCCTGTGAATACATGAAGTACATCCAAGTTCTTCGGTCGGCACTAACTCTGAGCACCTCGGGCAGCGCGTAATAAACGGGTTTGTTATTTTATACCGGCATTGCGGGCAAACCCGCGTTTCAAGATTTAATTTTGTTTCGAGTGTATGATGCATTTTCTTTATATAAGTATCTGCGAAACAATCCCGCCGACGAGAAACGCCCCGACCCAAGTTGAGAACCAGATAATGAGCGCTTCCTTCAATCCGCGTTCTTTGAGCATTACCATCAATGATGCAATGCATGGAACAAAAAGTGTAATGGTCACAAGTGCAACGACGACCTGATGCGGCGACAGGTGGAGTGAATATAAACCTGCCGCACCGAAATCGCGGCGTACCAATCCCATAACAAATGCAGTTGCTGCATCGCGCGGCAATTGCAGCCACCCGGTGACTATAGGTGCTAATAAATTTTGCCATACGACAAGGAGCCCGGTCACTTGCATAATACCGATGCCGAGCGCACCGGCAAAAAACCATGGCGTTGCTTCTTTCATAAATGCATACGAGCGGAACGTCGTTTTCCGGACTATGTTATCGAGACGCGGCATGCGTATAGGCGGAAGATCGAGAAGCAATGGACTAGATTCCCCCGGCAGCAAGCGATGAAGAATTGAACCGATCGCGATAAGAACAATCAAGATTGTCAGGGAATAAATAATCATTGCGTTAAATCCGGCCCCTGCTAATAATGCCGCTACCACTGCTATTTGAGCCGAGCAGGGAATTGCAAATTGGAGAATCGTTGTTGCAATTGTTTTTTCCCTTTCGCTGCCGAGAAGGCGTGTGGTAATAGTAGCCATCGTTACACAGCCGAAGCCCAGTATCAGCGGAATTACGGCGCTTCCATTCAGGCCGAGAGAATTGAGACTGCGGTCGACAAGAGTTGCCAGCCGTGGCAGGTATCCGCTGTCTTCCATTAATGAAAGTACCAGATAAAATGCTGTAACTAGCGGCAGCAGCAGAAAGAAAAGATAAGTGACCGTCATGGAAACAACGCCGAATTCTCCTACGAGCAATGTGCCCAGCCAGGAATTAAGCGGAATCGCAGATGTGACTACGCTGCGTATCCATGGCTCCCAAATTTCATTTCCGATATGTTTCTCTGTTATATTAACGAGTTCGCTCGCAACAAGCTTGCCTATGAAGAGATAGATGAGATACAGGACTGCCGCCAGCATGGGAATGCCCGTCCAGATGTTGATTGCCCACCGGCCTATCATAGTAGACAGGCGGGCGCCTGTTTTCTTTTCATGAAAGACGGAGTCCACAAGAAGATTGATATGATTGCGTCTTTCGATATACAAATATTCGCGTTCGTTTCCGGGCGGTACGCCATGCTTCTTTGCCAGCGATTCATCTCCTTCCAGAATGAGCAGCGCTTCAGCCTGTGATCCGACTTCAGTCAGCATCGTATGGAGTTTGTTATGAAGTGCGTGATCAATAATGCCCTGTCGTGCCTGCAGGATCGCATTTTCCAATTGATCGAATCCGGTTTTTCGTACTGCAGATGTTTGGAATACCGGAACACCGAGCAAGGTCGAAAGCTGCTGAATGTCGATTGAAATTCCCTGATGGTCAAGTTCATCCTGGAAGTTTAGAATGACGGAAACACGCTTGCCGGTATCGATTAATTGCTGGGTCAGGAATAAATCGCGTTCAAGATGTACCGAATCAACGACGTTTAAGATGACGTCTGCTTCGAGAACAACATCGCGGGTGACGTTTTCTTCTTCACTGAACGATGAAATACCGTAAACACCCGGAGTATCGTAAACGATATAATCTTTATACTTGCCTTTGGAAAATTCCACCGTTGTACCGGGATAGTTCGAAACATCCACATATAATCCGGAAAGAAAATTGAAGATTACGGATTTTCCGACATTCGGATTTCCCACCAGTACGATTTTTAAAAGTTCTGTATTATCGGCTAACGGTGTCGCATGAAGATGTTTATGATGGTCGATATGCTGCGGATGAAGTTTTACGTCACCTGACTGATCTTTAAGTTCATGCATAAGTCTTATTCGTTTTCTGTTCCATTTCCTTCGTACTGACGACAGCGACTAAAATAGATTTTGCCAGCGCCATTCCGATTGCAATTTCTCTGCGGTTTTTCTCAATGACGATAGTACCTCCGGGAAGGCGTTCGAGGCACCGCATGAATTCTCCTTTTGAAATTCCCAGCCGGATTAACTGGTTTTTTCCCTTTCCTTCGGGCATTTGTACAATCCAAACACGGCTGCCTTTTTGAATTTTGTGAAGCGGTATAATTTTATGTTCTGTCATTGTTTTATGTTTTTTTCTTCTCTTTGCATAAGCATATTACACAAAGAGGAAATGCCGGACAATCCCTATTTGTTGGGATATGAGGAATTCAAATTTACAGGGGATAATTAAAAGAAGGATTTTTGAAAGAAATCAGCTAATACTAATATCCTTTGAGGATATTAAACCGTTAAGCAGCGCATATATCGTCAGACCTGCGACAGTTTTAATCTGCAGCTTATGTGTTATGTTTTTTCTATGAGAGATAACGGTATGGAGGCTGATTGCGAGCTTATCGGCAATTTGTTTATTTAAAAAGCCGCAAGCTACAAGCTGAAGCACTTGCGCTTCGCGAGATGTAAGCCCCTCAAATTTCTTCGTTTTGGATTTCAGAATGCTGGGAATTGTAAGGCGGCCCGCCTGAACTTGTTTGACTGTGCTTGCGCTTATTTGCGGAGCCTGACGTGTTCCGGTCTCTCCGAGAGCTTCCTTTCCTGCCGTATATTTTGAATGTTCCATTGGATAAAACAATGCGTCTTCCATCTCCGATACAAGCGGCAGCAGGATATTATTTTCAATGCGCGTATGATCCTTAATGTCCTTTTCCAGGCGGAATAATTCAAAGATGACTTCCTGGTACTGCACCTCCATTGAATCGCCGCGGACATATTTAATAAGGATATTTTTCAAATCATATAATTTCTCATCGACCTCGTTATGTTCTTCTTCAAACACATGCATTGAATACTTCGACAATATCCGTTTCTCCTGCGGCGATGGATGCGGCGTATGAAACAGGCGGTACACTTTTTTTATATAAGGAAAGGTGGTAGTTTCTTCCCGTTCCAAATGATTGAATAATTCCCGTTTATAGTTCAGAAAAAACTTTTTAATCAGTTTTAAATTTTTTCCATTAGACGGCCGGCGGTGCAGCAAATTGGTCAGCAGTTTTTCAATAAGCGGAACCTGAGATTTAATGTAATAGCTGTGCGTTTTCTGCAGATAATCTACAATCATTAATACGTTGAAGGTTTGAAGCTTCTTTTCAAGAAAGTAATGCTCGTTGGAAAAAGCGTTCGTAATCGCGAGAAAGAATTCAACGTCAATTTTATATTTCCTGCATACTGCCTGCACGGTGATCTCACCGAAACCAAGCGGAATACCGAAACGGCTGATGACCGGCATCAACAGGTAGTTGCCGTGAACGACATCCGCCATTTTCATGTTTGAAGTAAAAAGTTTCATCGTTAAATAAGTTATTGATTCATTATCCCGCCGCTGTATGGGCCATTAAAACCGGCGGTATATTAAACGTTTCTTCCGCATATTTTATTTTTATTAACAACATTATACGGAGTATTTTGGTTGCATAAAACCGGATTGCCAGGCGCCAAGCAAACCGGCAGCGAATCGGATAGAATTGCACTTGCCGGCCATTAATTCTCAATGATCATGGTGAATATCTACAATGGTATCCTGCTCGCCGCAGATCTTATTTTCTAATTGCAGTGTCGGGTGATTGATCCTGAACTTTTTTTGCAGTTCTGCCTCGATCTTTTTTGTGATGATGCATCCCTGGCTGATCAACTGATCTTTAACAACAAGATGTGCGCTCAAAGCACGGAATTGAGAAGAAAGACTCCATATATGAAGATGATGCACGTTCTCGATTTCCGGGAATGACCGTATGAAATCTGCAACAGCGTGAAGATCGATTCCTTTCGGCGTTCCTTCTGTCAGGATGTGAACGGCCTCGACTAAAATACTCCATGCACTTTTAATTACGAAGATGCCTATAGCAACGGAAATAACCGGATCCAGTATGTACCAATTTTGCCAGTAAATCAACAATCCGATTACGACGACAGCAACCGATTCTATTGTATCGGTCAGAAGATGCAGGTATGCGCTTTTGGCATTGAGGTTGTCATGAGCATCTTTCCGGAGCATAAACGTTGAAATTGCATTTGCAGCCAAACCGAAAACAGCAATCGTAATCATCCAGAGTCCGGCAACAGGTTCGGGATGAAGAAAGCGGCCGATGCCTTCATAGATTATATATGCACCGATGAGAACGAGGGTCAGCGCATTAATGAATGCCACTAAAATTTCGATACGTACATACCCGTACGATTTTTGGGAATTTGATTTCCATGAAACGACTCTCGACGCAAAATAACTCAGGGTCAGCGCAAAAAAGTCGCTCAGATTATGCATAGCATCGGAAATAAGCGCGAGACTGTTGGTCAGCAGCCCGCCGGCAAATTCAACGATAAATATTATTGCATTAAGAACGATCGCGATGCCGAGGCGTTTTTCTGTCGATGTGTGTGGAAAATGCATAGGAACCGATCTTAGTTATGGAAAAAACTTCTTGATAGAATTTACAGTTGATAATGCATATTTGTTTGAACAATTGTCAATATAGGAAAAAATCACCGGTGTTACGACTATGTATTTACTCTGAAACTATCTCTCTTGTCCCGATATATCGATGAAAAGACCGTTTTGCTATAGTCGATTGCATGGAAGAGCAATAGTAAGTGTAGTCAAATGGATAATTAACGTTTCGATAGCTTGACAATCTTTATTTTTTTTATAACCTTCAACGAAGATTAATTTTGAGGACATCAACAAGGAGGGAGTAAATTATGAAAACATTGATATGGATTTTTTCTCTTATTTTAATGTTTAGTTGTACACTATTTGCCCAGAATGGCGGGTACGCGTTAAAGTTTAACGGTACCGATGCTGAAGTTACGGCAACAATGAACACCGGAAATACTAACACTACGGTGACACTTGAAATGTGGTTCACAAGAGTTACTGCACAAGCAGGCACTCAATTTCTGGCTGACCTGCATTCAATATCCGGCATCAATAGAAGAAGAGTGATGCCCTTTGTTAATTCAGGTGCAATCGGCGTTTATTGTGCGCCAAACACAGGCGATGATAATAATGCTGTCACAGAAAGCACAGGGATTACTGCCGTATTAAATGTCTGGTATCATACTGCCATAACTATAAACGGCTCCAATATAAAAATGTATGTAAACGGCAGGTTATATATAAATACCAGCCTCACAAATTCATATGCCCTTACCGGCACTGAGATATTGACGCTTGCGAGCGATTACTGGTTGACAACTTTTGCAAATATAAAAATGGATGAAGTACGTGTATGGGATACCGAACGGACCGAAGCTGAAATAAAAGCAAATATGTTCAAAGAACTTACA
This sequence comes from uncultured Bacteroidota bacterium, assembly GCA_963770945.1. Classification (GTDB taxonomy): domain Bacteria; phylum Bacteroidota; class Ignavibacteria; order UBA10030; family UBA10030; genus Fen-1298. Next base: position 326,949 of record CAVYRP010000002.1, read on the forward strand.
GGCAACGAAACCGGATTACTTTCATATTATAAAATGTCTGACGGCTCAGGCTCGTCCCTTTCGGATAATCAAACAGCCGGAACATATGACGGAACAATATCAGGCGGATATGCATGGACAACATCCGGTGCGTTTGCCGACAGCAGGAACGGACTCGACTTTGATGGATCAAACGATTATATAAATTGCGGAAATGATGCGAGCCTTCAAAGAAACGGCGCCCAAACTCTTACAATTGAAGCATGGGTAAAACCAGTGGGTGGAGTGTGGGGATCGGTTATTTCTAAGTTTGACCATAATTCGGGTCATGAAGGATACAGCCTAGAAATTTTTTCCGATAACAGACCTTGTCTTCTTTTCGGTAATAACTGGAGCGACTGGAATGCCGCTGACTTCAAGTATTGCATTGTCCATCGGAGTATGGAATCATATAGCCGCCACATATCGATGGAACTACATTAAAAATATATGTTAACGGAGCGCTTAACCAAAGTATTGCTTGGACCAACGGTGTACCCGATTCCGGGACTCCTTTATATCTGGGCATGAGAAGCGGGTCAACATTTTTTCCGGGACAGATAGATGAAGTTAGAGTATGGTCTGTAGCCAGGACCGCAGAGCAAATACGAGAAGATATGTGCAAAACTTTAACCGGTAATGAGGCCGGGTTGTCAGCTTACTACAGGCTTGATCAGATCGATGGTTTGACAACATATGATCTTACGAGTAATGCAAATAACGGAACGCTTACAAATATGGACCCCTCCACCGATTGGGTATCATCCGATGCATTCGATACCTGGATTGGCGCCGAAAGCTCTTTATGGTCCGATGCAGCCAACTGGTCAAAGGGTGCAATCCCGGCATCATCTAACAGTGTTGGTATCTATAAATGGAATCTTGGTAATGAAGCAATAATAGGCGGATCACCGACAGTCAATAATTTATTTATCTCTTCTACAGCCTCGCCTGCTTTAAGTTCAGCAATTACGATAAATATGAATTTATTACTTGGAAAAAATTTCGATTTGAACGGACAGACTGTAACTCTGGGCAGTACCGGCAATCTTGTTGAAGGAACTTACAGGCTGTACAGGTACTTCTGGTACGATTACGACTACTAGAACATTAAATAATATTTCCTCTTTTGATGCAGCCGGTCTTGGAGCTAAAATTACTACTTCAGCTAATATGGGAAGTACAACCATTACACGCGGACATACCGAGCAGACCGGCAACGGTAATGTCTCTTCGCTGCGATATTATAATATCACGCCTACGAATAATTCTTCTCTTAATGCGACATTAGTTTTCAATTATAACGAGGCAGAGTTAAACGGGATAACGGAAGCTGACCTCAGGTTGTTCAAATCGACCGATAGCGGTACAAATTGGACCAACGAAGGTGGAATTGTTTCGGCTGCGAATAATTATGTAACTAAAACAGGTGTCCCGAGTTTCTCCAGGTGGACGCTTGCGAGCTCCGCTGCACCTCTGACAGGCCCGCCGGATTCTCCGGCAGCTTATGGAGCTTCAGATATTACACACACAGGTTTCAATGCAAACTGGGGTGCATCTGTACTGGCGACAGGGTATTATTTGGATGTAGCACTATATATCGGATTTACAAATTTTGTTGCCGGATTTAACAATATAAATGTCGGTAATGTAACAACATACAGTGTCACCGGCATCGCCGCAGGTACAAATTATTATTATCGTCTAAGAGCATTTAATGCGGGCGGAATAAGCGGCAATTCTGATACAATCATGGTCGCATTAGGACTTCCTGCTCCGGTGGCAACAATTGTTACATCTTACACTCCCGCAGGATTTACTGCCAATTGGGAAGCTTCTTCGGGTGCTTTAGGTTATTTATTGGATGCGGCTACCGATGCGGCATTTAATAACATGGTTGCCGGATATGATAATAAGGATGTGGGCAATGTGACATCATATATAGTAAACGACAGGTTTACACCCGGGACAATTTATTTTTACCGCGTAAGGGCATATAATAACAGCGTAACAAGCAGTTATTCAAATACTATATCGTTTACAGTATCTGAATTGACTCCAAAATTAACAAATATAGAATCAAGTCCATTGGTATACACCGAAGGGTCTGATACGGTTCAAATAACAAAAACAATAGTCGTGAGCGATGCGGATGATTCTAATCTAGTAAAGTGCATTTGTACAGATAATAGGAAATTACAGGAACGGGGAAGATGAACTGAGCTTTGTCAATAAAAGCGGAATAACCGGGAGCTGGGACGCGTCGAATGGAAAAATTACACTGAACGGATCTGCGCTGTTGGCAGATTACCAGGCGGCATTGAGAGCGGTGAAATATAAGAATGCAAGCAGCAATCCGAGCACATTGCAGCGAACGATAGGTTTTGCAGTTAACGATGGAGATAGTAACAGCGATACTTTAATGCGGACTGTTAATATAAGCAATGTGGATAGTCCTCCTTTATTAACAAGCATTGAAAATAGCTCGTTAAGTTATACCGAAGGGTCAGATACGGTTCAAATAACAAAAACAATAATTGTGAGCGATGCAGACGATTCTAATTTAGAAAGTGCAGTTGTCCAGATAACAGGGAATTACAGGAACGGGGAAGACAAGCTGAGTTTTGTCAATAAGAGTGGAATAACCGGAGCCTGGGATGCATCCAATGGAAAAATTACGCTGAGCGGATCTGCACTGTTGGCAGATTACCAGGCGGCATTGAGAGCGGTAAAATATAAGAATACAAGCGGCGATCCAAGCACATTGCAGCGAACGATAAGTTTTGCAGTTAACGACGGATTTAGTAACAGCGATACTCTAACAAGACATATATCGATTGTAACGGCTGCCGGAACAAGAGAATTGTCCGGCAATTTACCTAAGGAATTTTACCTTGGTCAAAACTATCCGAATCCATTTAATCCGACAACAACAATACAATACGGCATTCCTGCCGCCGGAGTCGTACAATTAAAAGTTTATAACATGCTCGGGTGCGAAGTTGCAATATTGGTAAATAGATATATGTCATCGGGTGTTTATGAAGTTGAGTTCAATGGTGTAAATCTTTCGAGCGGTATATATTTCTATGAGATTACAAGCAATAAATTTTCTCAAATTAAGAAAATGATATTTCTTAAATAACAGATCCGCTTTATGGAATAGTAATTAGAAAAAGAATCCATTTAAAATTCGGTGGAGCGGATGACTATAGACCGGAGTCCGCTCCATTACTCACTCCTTCAGAGGCAGTCATTTCATCAAAACAATTTCAAATTCTACTATCTAATCGCGATTGATTTTAAAATCTGCCTTTTTCGATGTAATGGCGACTCAAAAATGGAGTCGAAACCATTATGCGGACTTTTTTGTTCATATATATAGGTGAATGAATCGAAGGAAATAAAATATTTAATAAAAAAGAGAGAAAATTATATGAAATCTCACGAATTGACTATTCATGGAATGAATTGCAGCCATTGTGTGATGCATGTAAAAGAGGCGCTGGAAGCAGTCGAAGGTTTGGAAGTTGAAAACGTCCAAATCGGTAAAGCACGCGTCTGGTACGAAGATGATAAAGTCGCCGATGTTCTTACAAATAAAATAGAAGAAGCAGGCTACAAAGTCGCATCGATCAAATGAATGAGTCCGGTCATCATATTGAAACTTTAACGCTTCCGGTTGAAGGAATGACATGCGCCAGTTGTGTTGCACGCGTTGAAAATACTTTAAAAAAAATCGACGGTATCGAAACCGTGAATGTCAATCTTGCAACAGAAGCGGTGGCGCTTTCGTTTAATCCGGACAAAGCATCCCTCGACACGATTGCCAAAGCTGTCGATAGGGCGGGGTATAAGCTGTTGATTCCGGCAGAACATTCCGAAAATTCTCTAAGCCTCGAGCAAAAGAAACTTTTGGAAGGTTCCCAGGAAAAGTCATACCGCCGGCTCAAGCGCGAATTTTTCTTTAGCCTCGCATTCACAATCCCGATCATGCTGCTTAACATGCTAAGCATGACGGATTGGTTCATGTCCCATTTTCCATTATCAATGAACGAGGTTAATACTCTGTTGCTGGTTCTCACGGCACCGGTTATGATAGTTTCAGGAAAACGATTTTTTAAGCCGGCATGGACATTGGCAAAACATTTTGCGGCCGATATGAATACACTCGTTGCTGTCGGGACCGGCGCGGCTTTTTTCTACAGTGCTTCTGTCGTATTATTTCCGGAATGGTTTCCAGCCGGCACAAATCTGCATGATGTCTATTTTGATTCTGCGGCCGTGATTATCACTCTTATTTTAATGGGAAGAATACTCGAGGCCCGTGCAAAACACAAGACATCCGATTCAATAAAGTTATTGATGAATCTTCAGCCCAAAACTGCACGCATTATAAAAGAGAATAAAGAATTTGAAATTTCGGCTTCCGATGTTGCGGTCGGCGATGTTGTGATCGTACGCCCGGGTGAACGTGTTCCCGTCGATGGTGTAGTGCTGAACGGCTCTTCAACTATAGACGAGTCGATGGTGAGCGGCGAAAGTATGCCGGTTGAAAAAAATATCGGAAGTAAAGTCATCGGCGGTACGATAAATAAAAACGGAAGCTTTCTATTCCGTGCCACTGCTGTCGGTGCGGATACGGTAATTGCCCATATAGCGAAACTTGTGGAAGACGCGCAGGGTTCCAAAGCTCCCATCCAGCATCTTGCCGATAAAATCGCATCAGTTTTTGTCCCGATAGTCCTCGGTATTGCAGCCGTTACATTTTGTGCCTGGTATTTTCTCGGTGCGATCGGGTTCGCGGCATCTATGATTAATTTTGTTTCCGTGCTTGTCATCGCCTGCCCTTGTGCGCTCGGCCTTGCAACGCCGACAGCAATAATGGTCGGTACAGGAAGAGGAGCAATGCTCGGTGTACTCATAAAAAATGCGGAAAGTCTCGAGCGGGCGCATAAGATCAATACTATTGTGTTTGATAAAACAGGTACTATCACTTCCGGCAAGCCGTCTGTTACCGATATTCAAGGACTTAACGGTAACGACGAGCAGACAGTGCTTCGGATTGCAGCTTCGCTGGAAAATAAATCCGAACATCCATTAGGTACAGCAATTGTTCAGGAAGCGCGGAATCGTAAACTCGATTTGGACGAAACAGATTCGTTTCATTCTCATACCGGATTCGGTGTGGAAGGAACTGTGAAAGGCCGGAAAGCGATTGTCGGCAGCGAGAAAATGATGCGTGATGCATCGATAGATATTGCACTTTCATCGGAGGACGTTATTTTTCATCTGTCTGCGCAGGGCAAGACTCCTATTCTTGTTTCCTCCGATGGAAAGCTTATCGGAATTATTGCTGTCGCAGATACTCTTCAACCGCTATCGAAAGAAACCGCGGCGGAATTAAAAAAAATGGGATTCGAACTTGTTATGCTTACGGGCGACAATTCCCGCACAGCACGTACAATTGCCGCCCAGGCCGGTATCGATCAAGTGTATGCCGAGGTTCTGCCGTATGAAAAAGCCGCAAAGATTAAAGGGCTTCAATCAGCAGGAAAAATTGTCGCAATGGTAGGCGACGGCATAAACGACGCGCCTTCATTGGCGCAGGCAGATGTCGGCATTGCTGTTGGAACCGGTACGGACATTGCAATGGAGACTGCTGATATCACACTGATGAAATCCGATTTAAAAGGAGTCCTTCGAGCTATTCGTCTTTCCAGACGTACTATGCGTACCATCAAACAGAATCTTTTCTGGGCATTTATTTATAATCTAATCGGAATACCCTTAGCGGCTTTAGGTATGCTCAATCCGATGTTCGCTGCCGGAGCGATGGCATTCAGCTCCGTGAGTGTGGTGACAAATTCGCTGAGGTTAAGAAGGGCAAAAGTATGAGTCGATGAAGCCTATAAGAAGTGGAGCCTATGATTAGAAAAGTGGTTCAGTGCGTAGTTTATTAGTGCGGAAGTGAGTAGAAGCGGTGATAAGTTATAAGTGAAAAGTAAATAGTGAATAGTGAACGGTAAATAGTTAACAGTAGTAGGTGCTTGATTTTTACCTGCCGTCTTAATGGGCAGGTATCAAGCCAGTTGCCGTAGCAAAACACGTTGTGCCCGGATAGAAAAGGATCTAACAGCATTTTTTCTATCCCGCTGATCTATATAGCCGGATTAAATCTTTTGTTCTATCTTAACTAAACGGTTCGTGAGCTTTCTTTCCGTACACTTTTTCATATGCCAGACAAGCAGGGCAAACCTTTCCTTCAACGGATTTGACAAACCAAAACAATATTCCCCGCTGATTTTTTCTAGCTCTTTTACAAACCGGGCACTCTATGCATTTTTGTGCCAGATTCCTGTCTTTGTCTGTAATCATTTCCGCCTCCTTATTGTTAATGTTTTATTGAGACTATAATATATGACTACTGCGATAAATGTACGAAAAAAAATTAATGAAATTCCAGATGTGCGGAAAAATTCATGGGGCGATCCGGGTTTCACAGCCGACCAATCTATCGCTCAAACATAATCTTTTCCCGGTATTTGTCATAGTGACCCCCGATTTTTTTGTTTTCCAATTTAAAGTCATTTGGGAAAAGAGGGCCGATTATTTTATGCTGGCATTTTTGGGCCTGCTCAATCGGATGCCTTTCACTTTCATCGGGTGAAAAGAAAACAGTGAATAGATTGTTCGTCGCAGGTGCTTAATATTGAAGCCCGAGAAACAGGGTTAAGAGGCTTCGCCCGAAAAGATTAACGAATATGTTATTTTTGTTCTATGACCACATTCCCGTAGTGTTCGCGCAGGCAGTCGGGGCAAATTCCATGTGTAAATGTGGCTACGCTTCGGTCCATGATGTATTTCTCGATTACCTGCCACTGGTCTTTTTGATCCCGTATTTTCTTACAATATGAGCATATGGGCAGCAATCCCTCCAGGAGTGAAACCTGTCTTGACAGCTTACGTGTCTGAATTGCTGTACGATCGATGATGAGTGCAAACGATGATAAGACGACAATTCTTATCAGTGCGTTGATGCTAGTTTCGAATATTGTCCATGGTATTGTCCAAAGAACAGCGTTGAAATAGAAGCGAACTAACGGCATGAGGATTGCGAAAAAAAGCCCCCAGCGCCGGCCGCTAAACCATGAAAGAAAGGCGACAGGGATTAAATAACTGACCGGAAACTGAATAAACGGGCCTGAAAAATAATCGGCGATGAGAAGCAGTATCGACATCCCAAAGCCATAGAACAAGTAAAGCGAGTTCTTTTCTGAAAGATTATTTGTTTTCATGATGCAAGTCCACTGTTTTGAATAAAAGCGGCGGTTTTATTAAGTTAAGAAATCTAAACTGAACGAGCATAGATCATAAATAATTAATGAAATTGTTTGTTCAAATTGCAGTATTATTTTTGAATATATCTGAGATTTTACTTCTCCGGTTCTTTTTCGTAATGAAGGCAAATGACGCCTGATGAAAAAACTTTCGCTTCCCGAAGTTTTAGGTGAATGCTGTTCTTGAAATTGGCAAACATAGGAATACCGTTTCCAAGAATAATCGGATTTACAAACAGCCAATACTCATCGATCAAATTATGCTGCATCAGTGTCTGCGCTGCAGATGGACTTCCGAACATAAGGATATTCTTACCGGTCCCTTGTTTAATTGTATTAATTATTTTGGGAATATCTTCGCTTACTATAATGGTATTCCGCACATCCGATGGATGCAGCGTTTTCGATAAAACAATTTTCATAACACTGTTATACCAGCGGGAATGTTCTCTGTCGTGTTTCGTGGCTGCGGGTCTTTCTGCTGCAGTCGGCCAGTATTCTTCCATCATACGGTACGTAACACGTCCATATAACGCCGTATCAGCTTGCTCGGTGATTGGAGTCAAAAAATTAAAAAGTTCTTCATCGACTTTAATCCAATCGATTTCTCCATGGGGCCCGCCCGCAAAACCATCGAGCGATATGTGCATACTTGAAACGATTTTTCTCATATTCTCCGATCTCCTCGATTGCATTGTTCAATTAACAAGTTCACAGGGCTAAGTTATTTCTGCGGAATTAATTCTTATTACGGTACCGGTGAAATAATTGCGATGAATTGTGTAATATCATCGGAACCTAAATAAATATTTCCGCGCAGGTCTGTTGCCAATCCGACAGGACGTCCCCAAACAGCTCTCTGGGATGTCGTATTGTCGGGCTGGAATCCTGTGATTACATCCGTTAAATACTCGGCAGTTGTATCCTGATCGCTTCGTAATGCCATAAAAATAACTTTGTAACCGGTGGCAGGTGTTCTATTCCATGAACCGCGCAATACGACAAATGCGCCGGTGCGAAACTGCGGAGGAAATGATGGATTCGAAAACTCTATTGCCATAGGTGCGCTATGTGCCTGGATAAGTGCTGCGGGCTGCACCATGGATTGCACGAGAGCGCTGTCTGCTGAAGTTAACGGAAGTAAATCGGTGTATTCTTTATGGGCTGAAAAATCAAAGTAAATGCCGGCACCGTAAGCGAACGGGTGTCCATAAAATCCGCCGTCACGTATAATATCAATCCATTCAGGCGGGATTTCATTCCCCTGCCAGTCGCTGCCGTTGTTATCTGCCCATAACCGGCCGTTATGCAGTGTCATCCCTACTGCATTACGGATGCCTGTCGCAAACGTACGACGGCCCGTTCCATCCTCGTTATATTCTTCGATCACTGCGCGGTATTCTTCGTCGCGGCATACATTGCAGGATGAGCCGATGGAGAGGTACATTTTTTTCTTCGCCGGATCGAAGGCGATTGTGCGCGTATCGTGTCCGCCGCCCGGCTGCCTGGCTCCGGCAGCGATATTATCTATAAATACTTCTTTTGTTTCATATATCCCGTCATTATTTTTATCCATGCATTTTATAATTCGGCGTTCTTCGGCAACATACATAGCGTCATGATAAAATTTTAGGTCATGCGAAAGGCTAAATCCGGAAGCTGCAACAATAAATGTGTCGGCAATCCCGTCATGATTTTTATCCGGCAGTGCAATAATTTCGCCGTTATTTTTATTTGCTACATAAAGAATACTATCCGGACCCCATGCAAAGAACCTCGGTTTATCCAATCTCCCGGCATAAAATACTTTAGCTGTATATCCCCTGGGAACGTTGAGTACATGATTTCCATGTATTTTGTCTTTGAACTTTGATGGAATGAGAAGTTGTACCGGAATAAGTTTCGTTTCCTTTATCGGGGTCATTTTTATTCGTTTGGATAGCGGTTGTGTGTGGCAGGTAAAAATAAGTAAACAGCAAGTAAAAATTAGGAATCTTTTCATAATGGCCTCATATGTTCACAGACAATAAACACGGTTGAACTATGATAAATTCCCTTAATAGGGAAAAGAAAGGAATGAGCGGCGAATAGTAAAGAGTGATTAGTAAGCAGTTGCTAATTGCAGCGGATTGATTCATCAAGACCTTGAAACGGAGCGAAGAGTTTTCGGCGATTAACTTAATATTTCAAAGCTTGTCGGTACATCTGATTATTCCCGATTGTATCTGTTATTCGCCGTGATCGGATCTCGGCTCGAGTCCAATATCGAGCCGTATAAGTCTGTTCGGTTTTGCTTCGATGTTCGGAATATCTCTTTGGAAATAGCCCACGCAAAATATTTGCAGTGTATACTTACCCGGCAGTATGTCGATAATCTCGAATTGTCCATAAAGATCAGAGACGGTGTGTGTCGGTTTTGACAATATCACGATATTTGCTTCCCTGATCGGCTCGCCGGTGTCGTCATCGATTACTTTGCCTGTAATGATACAGCTTCCTTTCAATGATAGATTGTCTTTTACGGTTATGTTGTCATCTAAGCCTGAAGATAATCCAGCACATCCAGTCAGAAGAAATGAAGAAGAGAGCATGGCGGCAATTGCAAGTATGAATACTTTTTTCATAATTTTCCTTGAGTCTATGATTCTAAATATAGGGACGAAGCGACTTTGCCTATATAGATTTTATGAACGAATGAATAAATCATTACCAATTACTATTTCAATAGAATGAGTTTTTTTGTTTGAGTAAACGAGTTGGCTTGCAGGCGGTAAAAATATATTCCGCTTGGAAAATTTTGTGCGTTCCATCGCGTTGTATAGGTTCCGGCATTTTGTCTGCCGTTTGCCAACACCGTAATTTCTCTTCCGAGTACATCATAAATACTCAGCTTCACATCGCTGATCACTGACAGTTGATAGCTGATAACTGTATTCGGATTAAACGGATTCGGATAGTTTTGTTCAAGATGAAATTCCTTTATAAAGTTTCCAGTCGAGACAGAGGTAGGTGTTATAATTTCCGATAATGGTCGTTTCCAGACACCGGCACCGAAAGTCCCGGCAAAAAGATAGGAACTGCTCGCGGCAATAGCCATAATATTCTCATCTGTCAACCCTGTATTAACAGCTGTCCAACTCGCGCCGTTGTCCGTCGAAAGAAAAACACCTGATCCGCTGGTTCCGGCTAAGATGTTGTGACCGACCGATGCTAGAGAAAGGATAGCATGATCAGTCAAACCTGTGTTAACTGCCGTCCAACTTGAACCATTGTCCGTCAATAGGAAAACACCATCGTAGTATGTTCCGGCAAAAATATTTAAACCGCCAGTGCCATTCGGGCACACTGCTAGTTTTCGTACGTATACACTTGTTAATCCATTGTTCGCCGCAGTCCAGCTCGCGCCATTGTTCGTCGAAAGAAAGATACCGCCGCCATACGTCCCGGCAAAAATATTTGAGCCGCCTACTCCATTTGGGCAAACAGCCAGACAAGTGACAGTTTTATTCATTAATCCAGGGTTGGTGGTTGTCCAATTTGTGCCGTTGTTCGTGCTTACGAAAACACCACTGTCATTTGTTGCGGCAAAGAGAGTTGGTCCAATTGCAGCAATAGTGTAGATATATGAGTCTGTCAAACCATCGTTGATACCTGTCCAACTGTCGCCTTTATCGGTCGAAATAAATGCACCGCCGTTAGTCCCTGCGAAGAGGTTAGGACCGCTTTCTATAAGAGAGAGGATAAATGTTGATGTTAGACCAATATCGATCCTTGTCCAGTTTGTGCTGTTTTCGGTTGAACGCCAAGCACCGCTATTATCGGTACCTGCAAAAATTGTAGTATCACTGACAAGGAGACATCGTATGTTCACACCAGATAGTCCTTCAGTCTGTACCCATTGTGCATGAAGTATTCCGAAGGAAAGTATATAGAAAAAACAAATCGATAGAAGAAATCGTAATCTTAACATAACAAGACTCCTTTCTTATCATAGAGATAATTTCAATAATTTCTTCCGATACTATTTCAATAGAATGAGTTTTTTTGTTTGAGTAAACGAGTTGGCTTGCAGGCGGTAAAAATATATACCGCTTGGAAAATTTTGTGCGTTCCATCGCGTTGTATAGGTTCCGGCATTTTGTCTGCCGTTTGCCAACACCGCAATTTCTCTTCCGATTACATCATAAATACTCAGCTTCACATCACTGATCACTGACAGCTGATAGCTGATAACTGTATTCGGATTAAACGGATTCGGATAATTCTGCAACAATGCGAACTTTTCCGGTAAAGTTGGTGCCGCTTCTTTGCCGGGTTCCTTCACTCCGGCTGAAGGCAAAGTTGGACGGACATTCGAGACAATAATGCTGTAAGATCCATACGAATAACCATATCCATAAGCACTGAGGCGGATTGAATATACAGCAGCCGGGGCTGTCGGGTAAATAAGCAGTTCTATTGGTCCCGATGCACTCGAAGAAGTAATCTGAGAACCTGTATTATCATAGAGTATCAGATCAATATCCGCGGTTGGATCGCTGTCTGTGCGAAGGAATAGTGTATCCCATTGCGCAGGCAATGTAAATGTATAAAAGTCATACAGATCGCATACCGCAGCTCCGAAATACCCGATATGTCCGTTATATTGTGTATTCACAGAAATTGACTGAGCAGAACTAAGTGCATCATTCGATTCAATGTCATTTGAAAGTTTCGCTGCAGTATAAATGGATGATATTGTATATGAGCCGTAATAATAAGAACTGATACCGTATGCACGTATATAATACGTTCCTGCCTTCAATCCATTATAATGTGTTGCCTCATTGCGTCCTGCGCTTGTATCATACGTTGCAATTTGAGTTGTTCCATCCTGATCGAACATCCATAAATCGATTTCGAGTGTGGCATCTGAGTAAGTTCTAACAATAAGGGTTCCATCATCCGGAAGAGTTACTTTCCACCAATCATTCGCATCATGTGCACCCTGACTAAGGTACCCGAGATGCCCGGTAGATGAATTGTTCGGCGCCAAAGTATTAGCAGTTCCCGAAGTCTCATTGGGTTCCGAATCATTAACCAGTCCGGTCGGCACATATACATTACTGATCGTATATGATCCTTGGCCTGTGTTTGCACAATATGCTTTTACATAGTAGGTTCCGGGCGACAGATTATAATAATGCGTTGCTTCATGAATACCGTCACTGGTATCATAACTGGCAATTTGAGTTTTCCCATCCTGATCGAACATCCATAAATCGATATCAACCGTAGCATCGCTTATTGTATTTACAACAAGTGATCCATCGAATGTAGTCGTTACTTTCCACCAGTCTGTCAGGTCTTCGTATCCCTCGCCGTAATATCCTAAATGTCCCGTGGATGAGGAATTCGGATTTAATACCGATGCCACATTGGATGAATCATTGAATTCCGGATCGTTCGATAAACCAGCCGGAGTGAATGTACACAATATAGTATATGCTCCGCCCACGTTTCCGTTGCCGTATGCATAATTAGCCTTGATATAATATGTTCCAGGAAGTAAATCATTCCGATGAGTTGTTTCTTTATTACCAGCAGAGATGTCGTAGCTGGCAATCTGGTTGGTTCCGCCGTTGTCATACAAGTGCAGATCGACATCAACTTCTGAGGCATTCGAATTTGTTTCAATATAGAGTGCCCCATCGACAGTTGTTGTTACTACCCACCAGTCGTTTTGATCAGTTGTATAAGAAAGTGTTCCACCATCGGAACCGTTCAGCGCTAAGGGAGTTGCTGCTCCCGGTGTATCATTAGGTTCTGATTCGGCAAATGCTTCGGCAGGAATAATCAAGAGTAAACAAAATACCAAAAGCATAAATTGTAACGATATGGTATTCATAATAATCTCCTTTTATATTTTATATTTATTACCGCAATAATACTACTTTTTTTATGATTGTGGTAATGATAATTGGGCAACTGAATTGAAAAAGTAGAAAATTCTTAAATACGTGTAATTTATAAGATTTTAAGCATTTTATGATCGATTGATTGGATGGCTGCAGCAGGTTTAAAGATTAACGATACAATCTACTATTGAAAGGCAGATTCAGCCTTTTGACCTGTAAAATATTTTCATTCGCGTTTTATATGTGATACGGCATTTTATATTTTTTTTCACTTGTTGTTGATTTAAAGAAAATTAAATTGAATGTCTTAAAATATATCAATTCTAAGAAAGTTATGGAGTTAGGATGAAAAAGCTGATCATTCCTTTTCTTTATTGATATCCATAGCAGCACTATATTCCAATCCGAATTTTATTGTAGGCAGTAATCCATATTATACAATTTTTGGATTTCCGCATGATTTGTTGAAGTGGCCCAAAAAAGCTGTGTTCGGCTATATTTATCCGCAGACGCTGCCCTGGCAGGGTCATATATCGAACATCGCGGAACGTCCGAATGATACGTATATAAGCAATTATAATAATTTTGAATTTCCTGCTCCCGACGGTTATTCAGACGATCCGAATGCAATACGTTCATGCATGCAAGTAACCGGTTATGCCTATAACGACAGATAAAGTTTTGGCGGTATATAGGATTTTAATGAGTTTGGAAAAGTTTATATGGATTTGGGAACAAACATGGTTAATATAGAGCTTCGTACAGAGGGAGTAATAAGAAATAATAATACATTGGAATTAGTACCGGCAGCTGCACGGACTGATACGATAAGAAGATATTATGCGCCCAATTGATTTATGCAAATTATCTTTTCTTCTGATTAACAATTTCGTCTTCTTGTCCGCACCTTTTAGAATGTTTCAGCGCATAATGGTCAAAACCGATTTTCCTAAATATATCGTCGAACCCGTCTGCAATATTGCAAATACTCCTCACCGAATACCTTCTGCAGAAATTTTTCTTCTGCCAGTACTATTTTATGATGAACTGCAATAATGAACACAGCAATAATAAAGACTAATGGATTGGCTGTATAAAGGGTTGAACCAATAAGAGTTGAATACATGCCGACATACATCGGATTGCGGCTAAACCCGAATAATCCGTCTACTTTTAATCTGGTTGCTTCTTTGGGAGATCCGAGTCTAAATGAGCTGCCAAGTCCCAATCGGCCGATTAATAGAAGAGTAAATCCGGAAATCCAGATAAACAAAGAAAGCCATTTTGGTATTTGGTACAATTCTCCGGGGATGGCTATATCCCATGTATGCAAGACTGCAGCCATCCATACAAGGACAACAGAATACTTGCTTGTGTAAAAAAGGTTTCTATTGATAGGCGGTTCTCCGTCCATATCAATATTCCTGTGGCGAAATTTCTCTCCCGAGCTTATGAGAACGGTGAGAAATGAGACGGGAAGCAGTGTTACCACTATAGACTCGATCATAACGGGATCCCTTTATACAGGTACTAGAATAAATTCAGAAATTGATTTTCATGCTGCCCCAATCAAACTGAATTATTTTTCAGAATAAAAGAGGAATAAGTTTTTTTACATTTTGTTTATATGCCGCGTATTGATTGCCGTATGTTTTCAATAAACTTTCTTCCTCCACCGGAATGAGAAGAAGAATGAGCACGAGGTAGATGATGAAAACACACAAGCAAATTACAGACTCAATCAAACACGTGAGTCCGAAAGCAATGCACAGAGCCGCAGTGTACATAGGATGCCGGATGAAGGCGTATGGCCCGCCGGCGATCATGATATCGGCAGCTCGAGGATCGGTTCCACCTAACTGGTAATTGCTTCCCAGCGTTATCAATGCCCAACCCATCAGTAAAAAACCTGTGAGATAAATAATTAAGCCCGATGCCTCGATAATCGTCAAAAGTCCCGTTGAAATTGTAAGAGTACTCTGGATCAAATTCATTTATGCTGCCGGTTATGAGCAGGACCGCGGCAAGGGGATTAGCGGCCAATAAAAAGAAAAGATTGAATAAATTGACGAGCCAGAGAAGCGGATCGGGTTTTGGTTTCTCCAAAATAGTTCCTGTTGCCGCTCGTTTAATAATCACAAGAGCTGCAAGCAGAAATAGAATTATTATTCCAAGCATCTTTTGATCAATGATGTGCATTTTTATTCCCCAATCATTTTGATGAAAAATAATCTGTCAAAAAGCCGGCATTAGAGAGGTATAAAGAAATTGTAAATCTTTGAGTTTGTTGTGTTCGTTTTTAGAAATTATTTGCGTTGAGGTTCATTGGCTCTTGCTTTAAGAATTCTTTTCCATAAGTCGACTGCTATGTTTGTTGGCCAAACGTAGCTGAGACAAATTCGAAATCGCTTATCGGTAGCAGCAAGTTCTTCGATGCGATCCATAATAAATTCACCGTTCTTTATTAGTAGGCTCTCAAGCGGACCGGTGCCGATTGAACTCAAATGAACATCGGATGAAGATTTCTCGTAGAGAATTTTAACAACGTTAAATGCATATTCGATAAATTCGTCCCTGATTATTTGATTAATCTTTTCCCATGCCCAACTGGTCTCTTGATATTTTAACCAATTAAGGGCAATACGATCCATATCATTTTCAGTAAAAGTTGCGGCATCTTTCGACCCAAGTGGAATCGGAGTTGCATAAAGAACTTCTGTAAGATCCGAAATCTGTTCCAGTACTTTTCCTGAGGATGGTGCTAAGCGTTCCATAGGAATCCCGGCTGCATTTCTCAGTCGGTCCCATAAAGGTCTATCGATTCGGGTCTCAGGATAAGAGTGTATTCTCTTCATGCATGCTTTGAAACGAGCGTTTTGTTCAGACTGAGCTTCAATACAATCAATGAATTCCTCTCCATGATAGATTATGAGATTTTTAAGGCAGTCGGAAAGGGCCGTAAGATATATCTCGGATTCCGGCCGATGAAGGATCTTAAAAATTATACACCAGGTTTCCTCAGGATTATCGAGAGGTAATTCCTTGAATAAATTTGCGTCCTTCTCGGCTTCACTGTGGATAAGCCAAGAAGTAATGGTACCGTCTTTTCGGAGCGAATCTAACATATTTTATTATTCTAACATCTCGGGATACAAATTTGTTTCAAAAAAGATATATTTATCTTACATAACGGCATTAATAATTACTTATGTCGTTTTTTTCCCCCTTTAGAGAAATTTGCAACACTTAGCATTTATCTTATGCCGGCATTAATTGCCGTCGTATCATCAAGTTTTATTTTTGCTTCCCTGTGAAGAGCGAAGAAGTGAATTACCTAAATTACGATAATAGGAATCACTAAAATAAAGTCTAATGTTTTTTAGAATGAGAATCAAGGGCATCGAAAAATCCAGTTTGTTTGAATAATAAATGAATACAGAAGCAGCGGATATACCCTGGTATAGATATTTACGCGATGCTAATGTCCTGTTATTAAAGACATAAACTCTTTTGTAAAATTGCCTTCTGAAACACTTGAGACGGGCCCTGTCATGAAAATTTTATTATTTACAATATCGACTTTTATTTTGCCGCCGGGCATTTGCACAGTTATATTATTATTCACCAGGCCCAATTTATTAGCAGCACAGGCCGCTGCGCAGCTGCTGCTTCCGGAAGCTAAAGTATAACCTGCCCCTCTTTCCCATATCTCAATTCGAATATTATCCCTGTCTATTACTTTCAAGAACTGAACGTTTATGCGGTTCGGAAATAGCGGATTGTTTTCAACAAGCGGTCCAACAGATATAGCCGTTTCTTTTGAAATTTCATTCATCTGAATAACACAATGAGGATTGCCTATCGATAAGCAGGTTATGCTATAGTCTTTCCCCCCAATATTCAATGTCTCATTAATCACTTCTCTTTCGGCACCGTTAACAGGTATTCTTGAACTTGTAAAAGTGATTCCTCCCATATTTACTTTAATCAGAGACGCGTCGTCCTTAAGGATTCTTATTTCAACAATTCCGCCGTCGGTCTTAAAAGAAAAATCGGATTTATTAACATACTTCGATTCAACAAGATATCTGGAAAAAATTCTGACTCCATTTCCGCTTTTTTCCGCTATACTTCCGTCCGGATTATATATTTTTAAACAAATTACATTGTCGATAAATATTGGTCCGTATAATATGCCGTCGGAACCTATCCCAAAGTTGCGGTCGCAGATGAGTTTTACATTTTCAGCGGTTAATTTGATGTCCGTTTTTTTCGGATCTATTACAATATAATCGTTACCGAGTCCATGATATTTATAATAATGCATTAATCTTTCTCCTGGAAAATAGTATTCTTTCAAACTTAGAAATCGGTCCGGTTTATATCAAAACTTCAATTTCAACTTTTTTATTCTGTTCTTCATCTCTTCAATAACCTTGTATTCCTTTTCTATAGAATCGGCTTCAAATGTTACCGAGAACCGAATATATGCCCCCGCATCATCCCATGGAACGGTCGAAATCAAGGCTGACCGGATGAGATAATCCGAAAACTCGGCTGCTGTTTTGAATTGCGTACCTTCTTCCGTACCGGTCGGCGCAGGGACATAACAATAGAATGATCCCTTAGGTTTCTTTGCCTTAAATCCCAATTCAGATAGTGCGCGCACCAGCAGATCAAATCTTCTCGAATATTTTTCTATTGTTGTTTGTGTGATCTCCAAATGATTGAACGCCTGTATTGCTGCTTTTTGGACAGCCCTGAATTGCCCTGAATCAGTATTGTCTTTCACGGTTGCGTATGCCCTGACGGCTTTAGAATTTCCGCATATGAAGCCGATTCTCCATCCCGTCATATTAAATGCTTTTGATAATGAGTGGACTTCTACACCGACATCAATAGCTCCATCGATAGACAGGAAGCTTAATGGTTTATAACCGTCATAAGTTAATGCACTATAGGCGGCATCATGAATAATAACGATACCATGGCGATGTGCAAAGTCAACTGCATGTTTGAAGAATTCCGATGTAGCTGCAGCTCCGGTTGGATTATTTGGATAATTCAAATATAGGGCTTTTGACTTTTTCAATATTTCAGGCGGGATAGAATCTAAATCAGGAAAAAATGAGTTGGATTCTAAGAAGCGGAAGGTTAAATACTTCACCGCCGATATATTTTGTATATGTCGCCGATACCGGATATCCGGGCACAGTAGTAAGAAGAATATCTCCCGGATTTATGAAGCAGATTGGAAGCAATGCAAGGATCGGCTTTGATCCTATTCCATGAATAATATTTTCTGTCGGATTTTCAATCTGCAGTCCGTATACGTTTTGTAAATATTGAGCGGCAGCAAGTTGAAATTCCGGAATACCGTTATCTGCATACCATCGGTTTTCAGGTTTCCCCGCTTCCTGTGACAGGGTCTGAACTACAAGAGAATCTGCCGGCCAGTCCGGTTCGCCGACTCCCATATCGATGATAGGTATATCGGGGTGTGCAATTTTTGCCGCTGCTTTAGCTCGTTTGATCAGTTCGAATTTATAAATCCGCGTCGATTTGCCGAAATTGATACCCCCAAGCCGTTCTGCAATTTTATCATCAAAGAAATTCATTAATATAATTTCCCTTTCTGCTATCCGTAAGAGATGCCGTCCTCCTTTCCTTATCCGGTACCGGCAAAGACAGGAAACGACAGCAGCTGAGCTAAATTACCTATTTTTAGTATATTGAACTATTAATATTATAGATGAATTCCGATATAATTGCAACAATCAAATTGTAATTTGTCATACCCGAACTGCCGCAAACGAAGGGCGAAATAATCAAGCATCAAAGTAAAGAGATGCAGGCTGTACAATCTTAGCGGCTTTCGATTCCGGGAATATTGCGATTAACAATACAGCTCGCTATATTGAAATCCAGAAAATCAAATTTTGGGAATCGTAATAATGAGTAAGGCGCTGGTTGTTGACGATAGTCTTGAATGCAGGATGCTCCTCGGGAAAATTTTAACCAAGGCGTTCGGTGCACAGATTATCGAAGCGGAAAATGGAAAAGATGCGCTGAAAAAGATTTCTGCAGAAAAACCAGACATTATTTTTCTCGATTACGAAATGCCGGTCATGAACGGCAAAGAAACTCTCAAGGCAATCCGTTTGATAAGCGAATATAAAAATTTACCGATCGTAATGGTTACTTCACATAACGAGACGGACCTCGTTCAAGAACTCCTTTCATTCGGAGCAGCGGCATATCTTATAAAACCTATTTCGACTGATTATGTAGTGAAGCATCTTTTAAATATCTTTCCGAAATCCAGCTAAAGTCGTTGAATGGGAACTAAGTTCAATGCATCGCAAGAGACTTGACTATCAAATACAGTTACCGAAGATTATTCCGATAAATTTGCCGAACCAATTGCCGGCAATTTGAGTGTGCTGATGAAACAGGTAAATATCCATGTGCCATAATAATGCAGTTATATCCAATTGGCTATATACTAAACACAAATCTCAAAATTAAACCTTAGTTTTTGTGTAAGAATCGCAAAATCGCAGAATTCAATCGTAATTATAAGTCTCGTCCGCTGTTGTCCTTCATTCGATCGTATTGAAATCCGGATACTCTTTCATGCTTTATTTAGATGCTTCTTTTAATTGTTCTACGAAAACAATGAAATGGGGAAAACTTGTAAAATGTGATTATTAAACTATAATCAGGATTCTATTATTCATGGCTTCCTGAAGGGAATTTTTTATTCATATTTATATATTATTGAGGATTCATTACGATTGGAGGTAATTAAGCAGACATGAAACACAGCCAACTCCCTTAATAATAGTGATTTCTGAAAAAAATAGCCAATTCCCTTTGACTTCTCCGAATCAAATGTGTATCTTACTGGCGAAATTTTAATGTAATCAACACATAAAATATTTAATACTTTAAAATTCTATATTTAAGAAGTTTTTCACAACTAACAGGCTAATTAATCTATAGGAGCGATAAGATGGATCGGTATCAAGAATTGTTGGATCTCGTAGCAACATTTAAAACTGACTTCGAGAAATTTTATTTAAAGGAAAATAAATCGGCAGGTGTACGTCTTAGGAAACATATGGCAAACCTGAAAAAGAAAGCGCAGGAGATTCGTAATGAAGTTCAGGATGTAAAAGCAAAAATGGCTGAAGGTGAATCTCAGTCAACGCCGCCTCCTGCGGCATAACTCATCCGGTTTCAATAATAACATAGTGATGATGGGAATATCAGTGTCTCATACTCAGAGGAAGTCATTTTTGTTTTAATTTCGCTTCCACAGACAAAGAGAATCGATGAAAAAATATGTTCTGATTGGATTATTTGCCGGTACAGCAATTTCTTTAGCGTTTTTATATATAATGCGAAAGAAACGGGAAGGGCTTGAATTTAACGATTTCGTAGAATCGTCCGAGATAGCGGATGATTTATTCGGAAGTGCGTTCAGCGAATTACCGGATAAACCTTGATTTATCGGAATTTTGTGTGAAAAGATACTGATCAATTCGTTGACATTCGGAGACGTTTTGAATATATTTTAAACAAGGGAATAAGTTGGTAAATAACGCGTTTCATAATGGAAAAAAAGTAATTTACTTCTAAATATGCCAGATCTGGACGAACAACGACGAAAAGTTGAGGAGCTCAAGCGAAAGATTCTTGAGCAGAAGAAAAGAGAAGCGGCAAATGCTGCGTCTTTGCCTGCTGATGACAGGCATATTGAAGAGGAAAAAACCCAGGCAGAATTGGCTGAACACCAAGCTGAAGTCAAACGGCAAACGGAGTTAGAAAGCAAGCGCCTGGTCGAAGAGACGCGGCGTCATGTTGAAGAGAAGTCCCGCAGGCAGCAAGAGGAAGAAAAAGCTCATCGGCGGCGAGAAGAAGAAAAGACCCGAAAGCTAGCAGGAAGAAGAGAAAAAGCGTTTACTGCAAGAAGAGGAAAGAAGGCAGAACTGACCTGCAAAGGACGACGCAAATAGCATCAACAGTTCCGGTTGTATCAATTCAGGCATATGCTCAGGCGCTTAAACATGCATGGTCGGATGGCGCATTAAGTAAGGATGAGAATGCCATCTTAGTAGTGCTTCGAAAGGCGATGGGAATTAACGATCAAGAGAATATAGATTTGGAACAGGAAGTACAGCTTGAGATTTATTTGCAAGCCATTGTTGACAGCTGGAAAAGCGGATCAATCACTCCTCAAGATTTGGATCGTTTGGATATCCTTCGGGAACGGTTTAAGATCTCGGCAGAAGAACACCTTAGGTTGGAAAAGCAAGTCCGACAAGAAATATTACGTCAACGATAAACTATTTTCATTTCTAGGGAAATATATGTTGACATTTAAGAAATGAAGTGGTATATTAAAACCTGCACAATAAAGGCGGTTAGTTCCTTAAAGTAGAAATTTTGAATGCCCATTGAAGATGGGCATTTTTATCGTAAGGATGTTCTTTGAAAAAGTGTGCACAACAAATGTCAATTTAGCTGGGTTTCAACCCTATTCGAAAAGTCTAACGACTCAGAGATTAGGTTAATCAGACTTGAAATTGAGAATAATAAAATTCTACAATGGAGAGTTTGATCCTGGCTCAGGACGAACGCTGGCGGCGTGCCTAACACATGCAAGTCTTGGGAGAAAGAGGTAGCAATATCTTGAGTAAACCGGCGCAAGGGTGAGTAACACGTAGGCAATCTGCCCAGAGGACGGGAATAACTTCGAGAAATCGAGGCTAATGCCCGATGATTTTCCGGTATAGCATTATATTGGAATTAAATGCCGCAAGGCGCCTTTGGATGAACCTGCGTCCCATTAGGTAGTTGGTGAGGTAACGGCCCACCAAGCCGACGATGGGTAGCTGGTCTGAGAGGACGATCAGCCACACTGGAACTGAGACACGGTCCAGACTCCTACGGGAGGCAGCAGTGAGGAATATTGCGCAATGCCCGAAAGGGTGACGCAGCGACGCCGCGTGGAGGATGAAGGCCCTACGGGTCGTAAACTCCTTTTATGAGGGAATAATTTCTCGCTACAGGCGAGATTGAATGTACCTCAAGAAAAAGCATCGGCTAACTACGTGCCAGCAGCCGCGGTAATACGTAGGATGCTAGCGTTGTCCGGATTTACTGGGTGTAAAGGGAGCGCAGGCGGGTTAGTAAGTCGGTGGTGAAATTCTTAGGCTTAACCTGAGGACTGCCATCGATACTGCTAATCTTGAGTGCAGAAGAGGTTGATGGAATTCTAGGTGTAGCGGTGAAATGCGTAGATATCTAGAAGAACACCGATGGCGAAGGCAGTCAACTGGTCTGCTACTGACGCTCATGCTCGAAAGCGTGGGGATCAAACAGGATTAGATACCCTGGTAGTCCACGCCCTAAACGATGGATACTCGATGTCGGGCCGCAAGGCTCGGTGTCTAAGCTAACGCATTAAGTATCCCACCTGGGGAGTACGATCGCAAGGTTGAAACTCAAAGGAATTGACGGGGGCCCGCACAAGCAGTGGAGCATGTGGTTTAATTCGATGCAACGCGAAGAACCTTACCTGGGTTTGAAAGGCTCTGTAAACCGGTGAAAGCCGGCTAGTGTAGCAATACACACGGAGTACAGGTGCTGCATGGCTGTCGTCAGCTCGTGCCGTGAGGTGTTAGGTTAAGTCCTGCAACGAGCGCAACCCCTGCACTTAGTTGCCATCAGGTCAAGCTGGGCACTCTAGGTGGACTGCCTACGCAAGTAGTGAGGAAGGTGGGGATGACGTCAAGTCCTCATGGCCCTTACACCCAGGGCCACACACGTGCTACAATGGCCACTACAATGGGCTGCAAGATCGCAAGGTTGAGCCAATCCCATAAAAGTGGTCTCAGTTCGGATTGAGGGCTGCAACTCGCCCTCATGAAGCTGGAATTGCTAGTAATCGCGGATCAGCACGCCGCGGTGAATACGTTCCCGGGCCTTGTACACACCGCCCGTCAAGCCATGGAAGCTGGGGGTACCCGAAGCCGTTTACTCAACCGCAAGGAGGGGAACGCCTAAGGTAAAATCAGTGACTGGGGCTAAGTCGTAACAAGGTAGCCGTATCGGAAGGTGCGGCTGGATCACCTCCTTTCTAAGGAGATTTCGTCCGAGCAATCGGAACGAATATCTCATTACAATTCTGCCCAACTAATTTGGCAAAAGACGTGCACACTTTTTATTTTTTTATCCTGTGTTAGTTTAACTCTGGGCCTGTAGCTCAGGTGGTTAGAGCGCACGCCTGATAAGCGTGAGGTCAGTGGTTCAACTCCACTTAGGCCCACACTGGGGTATGTGTCTGGACACGCCAGCTACGGGGCTGTAGCTCAGTTTGGGAGAGCGCCTGGTTTGCAACCAGGAGGTCGCCGGTTCGATCCCGACCAGCTCCACAATGAAGTTTCGAAAAAGTAAATTTCGAAATTGAAGAGTTTATTTGAAATAATATTTGAATAGAAAAATTCGAAATCAAATTCGAATTTCGAAATTCAAATGTTCTTTGACAATTGGGAAGTGTGAATAATTTAGTAACGACTAGTAGCTGTCTTGCAATGAAAATTGCCTGACGAGCAAACGAGTGAACGATTATTCCAAATGCATAACCTAAATATAATTTTCAAGTTTTTCTGTCCGAAATTCTAATGATGCACCTTCATCTCGTAATTGAGATGATCTGTCTGTGTATCAACAAAGATTTTTGGTTAAGTTACTAAGAGCATATGGTGGATGCCTTGGCACCAAAAGGCGATGAAGGACGCGGTTACCTGCGATAAGCGTCGGCAAGGCGGAAGCAGCCTCTGACCCGACGATTTCCGAATGGGGCAACCCACTGCGAGTCATGTCCATGCGAGTCATGTCCGGTACTCGTTGATGAATTCATAGTCAACGAAGAGCAAACGGGGAGAAGTGAAACATCTCAGTAACCCCTGGAAGAGAAAACAAGAGTGATTTCCTTAGTAGCGGCGAGCGAAACGGAAACAGCCTAAACCTTTTCACACGTTCAAGGTGCTGACCCTTGTGTGGAAGGTGTTGTGGGACTTTTAGGATGAATCAGCAATAGTCCGAGGAGTAAGAAATCAATTTATTAACTGAAGCTTCTGGAAAGCTGCACCATAGCGGGTGATAGTCCCGTAAGTGAAAATAAATTGACTCCTGAAAGTATCCCAAGTATCACGGAGCAAGTGGAAGTCTGTGAGAATCTGCCAGAACCATCTGGTAAGGCTAAATACTCTTTGGTGACCGATAGTGAACAAGTACCGTGAGGGAAAGGTGAAAAGCACCCTTAAGAAGGGAGTGAAATAGTACCTGAAACCATATGCTTACAAACGGTTGGAGCAAATCTCTGCTGCTTGCAGTAGAGAGGAGTGACAGCGTGCCTTTTGCTTAATGAGCCTACGAGTTGCTGGTACGTTGCAAGGTTAAATGTCTAAGACATGTAGCCGTAGCGAAAGCAAGTCCTAAATGGGCGAACTCAGTAACGTGCCGCAGACGCGAACCCGTGTGATCTACCCTTGGTCAGGATGAAGTGGCGGTAAAACGCCATGGAGGTCCGAACTGATGTGGGTTGAAAACCGCTCGGATGAACTGAGGGTAGGAGCGAAAGACCAATCAAACTCGGAGATAGCTGGTACTCCCCGAAATAGCTTTAGGGCTAGCCTTGTATCATAATATTACGCAGGTAGAGCACTGATTGGGCTAGGGTCGTCACAACGATACCAAACCCAGACAAACTCCGAATTGCGTTAATATGTTCTACAGGAGTCAGGCGACGACGGATAAGCGCCGACGCCGAGAGGGGAATAACCCAGACCGCCAGCTAAGGTCCCTAAATACAGGTTAACAGAGAAAGGATGTTAAGTTGCTCAGACAACTAGGATGTTGGCTTAGAAGCAGCCATTCATTTAAAGAGTGCGTAATAGCTCACTAGTCAAGCGACTTGGCGCCGATAATACTCGGGACTCAAACCTGATACCGAAGCTGCGGATTTACAGCAATGTAAGTGGTAGGGGAGCATTCCATCGACATGCGAAGGTGTGGCTGTGAGCCATGCTGGAGTTGATGGAAACGCAGATGTAGGCATAAGTAACGATAAGAAATGCGAAAAACATTTCCACCGAAAATCTAAGGTTTCCTGAGCAACGTTAATCGTCTCAGGGTTAGTCGGGTCCTAAGCCGAGGCCGAAAGGCGTAGGCGATGGCAATCAGGTTGAATATTCCTGAACCACTATGCAATCGTTTGACTATAAGGGGTGACGCAGAAGTGAAGTGGGGCCAGCTGTTGGAATAGCTGGTTTAAGCCTGTAGGCGTGGGAGATTGGCAAATCCGTTTCCCAGTTATCGCCGAGAGGTGAATAGGGTGCCCGTATGGGCCACAACTCCACGTAATCATGCTGCCAAGAAAAACCTCGTATGGGAGATTGTGTGGTGCCCGTACCGCAAACCGACACAGGTAGATAGGAAGAATATTCTAAGGTGCTCGAGTGAGCCGTGGTTAAGGAACTCGGCAAATTAGCCCCGTAACTTCGGGATAAGGGGCGCTTCTAGTATGTGGGCGTGTACAACGTCTGCAGAACGAAGCCGCAGTGAAATGGGCCAAGCGACTGTTTAACAAAAACACATGTCTATGCTAAGCCGTGAAGGCGACGTATATAGACTGACACCTGCCCGGTGCCGGAAGGTTAAGGAAGCGGGTCATCCCGACGCAAGTCGGGCAAAGCTTGCGACCGAAGCCCCGGTAAACGGCGGCCGTAACTATAACGGTCCTAAGGTAGCGAAATTCCTTGTCGGGTAAGTTCCGACCTGCACGAATGGTGTAACGATTTGGTCACTGTCTCAACCACGGGCTCGGTGAAATTGTGGTACCGGTGAAGACGCCGGTTACCCGCACATGGACGGAAAGACCCCGTGCACCTTTACTGCACCCTAGCATTGGGTTCGGTCAAAACATGTGTAGCATAGGTGGGAGACTGCGAAGCCGGGGCGCTAGCTTCGGTGGAGTCGTCAGTGAAATACCACCCTTGTTCTGATTGAATTCTAACCTTTCGCCATGAATCTGGCGAGGGAACAGTGTTAGGCGGGTAGTTTGACTGGGGCGGTCGCCTCCTAAATTGTAACGGAGGCTCTCAATGGTTCCCTCAGCATGGTCGGTAATCATGCGGCGAGTGTAAAGACATAAGGGAGCTTAACTGTGAGACTTACAAGTCGAGCAGATGCGAAAGCAGGACTTAGTGATCCGTTGGCTTCGAGTGGAAGAGCCAACGCTCAAAGGATAAAAGGTACGCCGGGGATAACAGGCTGATCTTGCCCAAGAGTTCATATCGACGGCAAGGTTTGGCACCTCGATGTCGGTTCATCGCATCCTGGGGCTGGAGAAGGTCCCAAGGGTTTGGCTGTTCGCCAATTAAAGCGGTACGTGAACTGGGTTCAGAACGTCGTGAGACAGTTCGGTCCCTATCCTGTGCGGGCGTAGGAAACTTGATGGGTGTCGCTCCTAGTACGAGAGGACCAGAGTGAACGGACCGACGGTGAATGAGTTGTCACGCCAGTGGCATTGCTCAGTAGCCATGTCCGGATGGGATAAGCACTGAAAGCATCTAAGTGCGAAACCCGCCCAAAGATGAGGTTTCCCTGACGCTTCGGCGTCATAAGACCCCAAGGAGATGACTTGGTTGATAGGCCGTAGATAGAAGCACAGCAATGTGTGTAGTCGAGCGGTACTAATAGGTCGATAGGCTTAATCTTAATTTTTTGTTGATCCATCGATAGAATCATTTCAGAAGATGGAGGTCATCATTAGAAGTTCGAAACAGAATTTAGTAGATATGCAGCTTCCCAATTTTATTTTTCTGGTATCTATATCGAGGGTGTCACACCTCTTCCCATTCCGAACAGAGAAGTTAAGCCCCTCGGAGCCGATGGTACTATGCGGGTAACTGCATGGGAGAGTAGGTCGATGCCAGATTTTAAATTAGACCCTGTCTTCAGCAATGAGTACAGGGTTTTTTATTTGTGGGAGAGCCCCGACTTCGTCGGGATAAATCCCATAAACGGACAGGTAGGTCGATACCGGATTTTTTTTAGGAGACTCGATAGGTAAATCCGAATAGCTGTCCAATTTTTGAAATTATGCCTGTATTTTTGTTTCAGTATATAAAACAGGCGATGATAAAAATCACCGTCTGATAGTATTAAAATGATCTGAGTTTACCAACATTATCATCGCAATGGCGGGTTATTGGCGTCTGAATGCACTAAACTGAACCCGCTATACTTCTATTCCATTTCTTGCACACCCGGCTATCTTTCCGTAACTTAACTTATTATGACGAATAAGAAAAACTTAAAAGGATTGGATCTTTCTGAACTCCAGAAGTTCGTGGAAGAACTCGGCGAAAAGAAGTACCGCGCCGCACAACTTTATGGCTGGCTCTATGCCAAAGCTGCACAAAGTTTCGATGAGATGACGGATATTTCAAAGGAGTTTCGAACAGTACTTGCCTCCGTATCCTCAATATCTAATCTTCAGCAAATCACGAAAAGTGTATCAACGGATGGTACGATAAAATTCCTTTTCAGTCTGGAAGATGAATTAGCAATTGAGAGCGTTTTAATACCTTCGTCAAAGAAAAATTCCGGAGAAGACAAGCGCTTAACGCTATGCATTTCTACGCAAGTCGGATGCCCCCTCGACTGCAAGTTTTGTGCTACAGGAGCTATGGGTTTTGTCCGTAATTTGACCGCCGGTGAAATTATAGATCAAGTAATTCAGGTACAGCGAAATAGTGCAAAGCGCATTACTAATCTCGTTTATATGGGCATGGGCGAGCCGCTCCTTAATTACGAGAATGTTATGAAATCGATCGATATTATCAATGACGGCCGGGGATTGAATATAGGGGCGAGACACATTACAATTTCCACTGCCGGTTATGCAGACAGGATCCGCCAGCTTGCTGATGAGAAACGCCCGGTGAAACTTGCGCTTTCACTCCATTCTCTGGACAATGAAAAACGTACAAAGCTTATGCCTGTCACAAAGAAATTTCCAATCGATACAATCATAGAAGCTCTGGACTATTACTTTAAAAAAAAGCACAGCCGCCCGACATTCGAGTATATATTATTCGATGGTTTCAACGACACGCCTGCGGACATTAAGGCATTTGCGAAGCTGAGTAAACGAATTCCATGCAAAGTGAATCTCATTCCTTTTCATAGTATTTCGTTTATGCATCCGTCCGGAATTGGAGCATCGCTCAAACCGACGCCTGCTCAACATATCGAAGTATTTGCCAAAGCACTGCGCGAAGCCGATATAACCGTGATGGTTCGGAGCAGCTACGGTCAGGATATTCAGGCAGCATGCGGACAGCTTGCAGTCATTGAATCGAAAGCCAGGTTAAAAGTCTCTGAAGGAACGTAAAATATGAAACGGTCCTTCATATTTGTCCTTCTGATGGTCAGCCTGATTCATTGTTCTTTTTCTCAGAGTGAGTATATCAGACGCGGCAGAAGCGGCATCGAAGGCAGCGCGGGGATCAGTATAATAAATAAGGAAATAGACGGGAGCTTTTTTTACGGAGGGTTCTCTTATAAAGGATTCCTTGATTTGGGCTTGACTTATTGGAAAGCAAATAATAAAAATTTAAACGATGAAATATTTACACCAATCGTCACTTATTATCCTATTAAGCAGGAGGATGCAAAGAAAGTTCCGACACTTGGAATTTCTATTAGTTACAATCATTATAAATCGGAATCAATATCATTAGTGGATGTCCCCGGTCCAAATATGGAACACCGTATAGATACGATAAAGAAAGACTTGACTATTGATGCTGTGAAATTCGGTATAATTGCCTGCCGTAAAATTGGATACTGGAAAGGAGTCTATTTCCAACCCACGGTCGGTACAGGAATATCAATTACAGGTTCGAGCCTGGAGTTTATTCTCCGCGGCAGCTGTGCAATTGGAGCACGAATCAGGGATTGGCCGCAGCTCATCCTCATACCCGGTATTGAATATCAGGCAAGTGCGATTACTTATTTTCTGACTTTTAGTATAGTTCCTTAGTACACATTCTGCAGCAGACTGGCCGTTAATAATCTGCCTTTATCTGAATAATAAAATTTGTTATGCGAGAAACGGGAAAAATGTTTTCGAGTTTCCCATTAACATGTCCTTTCCCCGGTGGACTCAATTTTGTCTAAAACTATTTTTCCCGTACATTAATATCACTTTTAATTCAGCTATTATAAACTTATAAAGAATGACACACATATGAAAATTATACTTTTTGGACCTCCCGGTGTAGGCAAAGGAACTCAGGCCAAATTACTTGTAGAAGAATTTCATTCGGTTCATATCTCGACCGGGGATTTACTGCGAGAAGCTGTGAAAAATAAAACAACTCTTGGGCTGAAAGCCAAGACCTATATGGATGCCGGTAACCTTGTTCCTGATGAAGTGGTAATAGGTCTGATTGAAGAAGTACTCAAATCAGCCGAGGCAAGAGAGAACTTTATTCTTGATGGTTTTCCACGAACAATTCCGCAGGCAAGCGCACTTGATACCCTGTTTGAAAAACTCGGTATCCGGCTCGACAGCGTAATCAGTTTTGAAGTCAATAACGAAGAGATTATTAATCGGTTGAATCAGCGGCGATTATGCCGAGGCTGCGGACGTATATACACTACTTCCCGCATCGACGCAGATCTTAAAGTATGTCCCCAGTGCGGCGGTGAAGTCTACCAGCGTGACGATGATAAACCGGAACCTGTCCGCCGGCGCCTTGAAGTTTATAAACAACAGACACAGCCGCTCATAGACTACTATCGAAAAACAAATCGGCTTGTTCCTATCGACGGAATGGACGAAATTGGATACGTACATAAATTAGTGCTTGATACTCTTTATAAAGACAGAATTAAATGAAGCCGTATCAACCGAGGGCATTGTACGATAAATCGCCGTATGTTGTTGCGCACCGTGGTATTTCAGCAAAGACGCCGGAGAACACACTTGTATCTTTTGAACGTGCGGCTAGCATTCCCGGCATTGATATGATAGAACTTGATGTTCGGCTGTCAAAGGACGAAGAAGTGATAGTTCTTCATGACCGCACTCTTCAACGTACATCAACAGGTAATGGCCCCGCACGCAATTATTCCATAGAGGAAATCCGCCGATTCGATGCAGGTTCATGGTTCCATCCGATGTTTTCAAATGAACGCATACCAACACTGCACGAAGTCTTTCAACAGGTTGGCGACCGGATCTGGGTGGATGTGGAAATTAAATCGGACTGGCTGCATCGCGAACCGCCGGGATTGTTGGAGAAGAAAGTCCTTGAAACAGTTCACAACTGCGGTATGGATGGTCATGTTATGTTTTCTTCATTCAATCACAAGCTTTTAGCAAACATAAAGGAAATGAAGCCGTCGTCAGTGACCGGTGTATTGTATAATCTGACTCGTGATTTTAGCCGGTTACCGTCGGCGCTTGCCAGGCGTGTCGGAGCATCGGTTTTTGTCTGTGCCAAACGGGAACTCACGCATCGGATGGTCGATGATGCACACAACCATGATATAGCGGTTTATGTCTATACGCTCAATTCAGTTAACGATGCCCAGCGGATGTTGACATATGGCGTAGACGGCATTTTATCCAACAATGCTGATGAAATTCTTGATGTAGTAAAAAGACGCAGTAAATAAGCAGAAACTTTCTGTTGAAGTGTAAGCAGTAGTTTGTTATATTCTCATCGCATCCGAATCGATTCGGCTATTGTATTTTATCATGAAACGGAAATTGAAGCCTCTGTGAAGCGCACTATAATTCTTCCTTTTTTTGCCGTATTTCTTTTTCTTGCATGTGATATCGGCGAACACCCACTGACGGATCCGACGGAGATATACGAAAAAGCAGTCGTTCTCATTCAAGAAAGATCTTTCAAACAGGCAAAACCGCTTTTGGAACAAGCCATCGGATTGTTTAAGCAACTCAAAAGAAGCGATCGACTTATTGAAGCACTGACATTTCTAGTTCAAACTGAAACGGAGCTTAAAGAATTCAGAGCAGCCCTTGCTGTTTCGGAAGAAGCCGCAATGTTGATGCGGAAAGAAGGAGATGTACATGGTGAAATCAGAATATCATTTTATAACGGGGATATCTATACAAAATTACAAATGTTCGATCGCGCAATAGCCTGGTATAAAAATGCAATTGCATCCGCAACGGCATTCGGCGACAGGACGGCTAAGGCTGAAGCACAGTTGAAACTTGCCTCTACTCTGAAAATGAACAATGACCTCGATGAGGCGCTGCACATCTATAATGATGTGCTTACGGAAGCACAGGCAAGCGAAGACGATTTTAATATTGTCGCAGCACTTAACGGAATTGGAAGTATTAATAGAATTCAACAGCATTACGCAGAAGCGGCCAATTCACTGACTCAAGCATTGGCGTCTACAGGAAAGATACGAGATCCGCTTCTTGTCGCTCATGTATACTCTGGAAACCGGACTTCTTCATGCAAATCAAAACAACGTAAATGCAGCACTCAAAGATTTCCGCGATGCTATCAACACGCTCCGTCAGGCGCGCTCCGGTAAAGACCTGGAAACGGTTTTACTGTTCCGGCTGGGATTTCTCTACGAACATAATGGAAAACCGGACGAATCAAAACGATACTATACTGAAGCGATGGAGCTTGCACGCTCGCAGGGAGATCGAATCGCAGAAAACTATCTCTCTATTTTCATCGTCCGGTGCGATTACGAATTAATGACATCGGAACAGAGATTGCAGAGTAAAGAAAAACTTCAGCAATCATATGAACAGATTGCACGAAATTTTCAAGAGTGCAAACATATTGCCGGTGAGGGATACTTGTATACACAGATAGGAAAAGAAGCAGAACGCGCCGGCAATCTTCTAAAGGCACATGAATGGTATACAAAAGCTGTTACACTTGCACAGAATACACTTGCTGAATATTACGATATTGAATTACACTCGCCATATCAAACAGCACTTGAAATTTATCCGTTGCAAACTGAATGGTACGAACTGCTCAGCACTTTACTAATCAAAATGCACCGCCAGGAAGAGGCATTGAAAATCCTCGAATTCTCCCGTGTTAAAGAACTTGCTGCTGTTTTCCAGAAATTGGATGTGTCTCTCCGTCATCCGAAACTAAAACAATTGACAAAGGATGTTCAGGCGCAGCTTCAAAAAGCAAAAATGCTCGAGGTGGAATATACAGCCCGATTTTCCAGCAGACAATATTTATCGGAAAGTAAAGATATAAATGAGTTGCATGCCGAACTCGAATCAATCAAGCAGTCGATTCGCAAGGGTTCATTGGATGTTATAAATGAACACCCCAATTATGAGACATTAGTATTTCCCTCACGGGTGGAAGTAGCAACATTAAGAAATTGCATATCAAATGGATCACTGGCAATAGAATATTTGCCGACCGATGATACGCTGTTCATTTTTGCCTTGACACGGTCAAAGCTTATTGTCCGCAAGTCCGCAGTTCGATCGGGACACTCTTTTTAATCGTATGGCGGAATATCGAAGACTTCTCCAGGATCCGGCCGTCTATTCCGGCGAAGCCGGAGAGGCCAGTATTGCATCGATGACACGATTTGCAATACTTTCAACACAAATGTACGAACTTCTCCTTCGTCCGGTCGATGACCTCTTCGAACGGAATCTTATTATTGTAGTTAATCGTGAAATGGATGGTTTCCCTTTCCATGCTATCGAACGGCAGGACGCAAAAGGAAATGTTAAGTACTTGATTGAGTTGACGAGTGTAGACTATATTCCATCACTCGCTTCGCTTCGTTACCGCTTAGCATCATTTAATCGTACACAGAATGTGGTAGCCTTCGGAAATCCAACCGGTAAAAACTGGTCAGTGGATTATGAGCTGAGGGACATACGAAGCTTTTTTAAAAATGCTCGCGTCATGATAGGTCTGGAAGCATCATGGGACAATTTGAAATCCATTAAAGCAGATATTCTGTTGATCTCCACGGAGTTCAGCCGACGAAGTATTGAGCTTCCGCTCGGCAATATTGTTCTATCCAATGGATTAATAGTAGAGCAATCAACGAATGCCCCGTTTCAAAAGTTGACCGAGCTGACAGCCGCTCCAGTTGTCATTTTATCCAATCAATATGGCTTGGGCTTAGGGCTCTCCGCTGAACATGCTTTGCTGCTTCATATAAATGGAACTTCCGACATTTTCTATAATGCATGGCAGGCAGACCGGAAAGCTGCAAAGTACTTCAGTGAAAATTTCTTTACGCACCTTGCCAACGGTCTTGCACCCGGTGATGCGTATAGGCAAGCTCTTCTTAATCTTATTCGGATACGTGAAGTAAATCAGCCGCGGTCATGGGGACAATTTTTTCACTTCGGAACCGGATGATGCGGGACAGATGAACATTTCTTTTTTTTATTTTCTATGAACGTTCACGCTGCCTAACCCAGCTTCCATGCGAATCGTCAAATGTTTTGAAGAATCCCTGAAATCATCAGTCTCGTAGACTCCATTGCGTGTCTTTTCAAAATCGTTGTCAAGACTGAAACTAGAAAGCCAGTGATCATCGTACATCAACTTGGCAGGAATTGATTTTGGTACATAAATATTAATAGACCCGAGGCCGACTTCTAACTGCATCTCTGCGCTCTGACGGAAATTACCGCTGAAATCGAGTTTATAGGACCCGACGCCTCCGCTGAATTCCAAATAATGAAAATTCAGATTGCCTAGACCTGTTCCTGTAAACTTACTTACTCCCGATTCTATGGAGATATTTTCAGCGGAAATAGGATTGGGTTTTTCACACCTCATCTCCACGCTGCTGGCACCCGTAGAAATTTTAAATCCTTTTACCTGTAAATCGGTCAGATCGATTTCACCATTGCCCGCTCCCAATTCTACTTCAAAGGAAATCGGAACAGCATCACCTAATTTAATATCGAGATGATTACGCTGTCCTTCATCGTTTTCATCATTGCCCCAAAAATTAGTCGGTTTTTTTAACTTGATGCGCAATAATCCCATTTCATTCGAAATATCATACGAGATGTATAGTTTCTGCTTTGTTGATTCTTCCTCGTCATAGTCGACTTCGGCGATTTTGTCTGCGTTACCCCGTTCGATCGTGATGCTGCCGAATGAAATATCAAGAATTACCCGCAGCTCTTTTTCATTTGTTCGGCTGAATTCCCGGTGTTTTGTATGAATTGCATAAGCGCTTATTGTTAAGATGCATATTGCACTTAAAAGCAAAATAAATCGAAAGAGTATGGAATTCTTCATTGTACGCCTGTCTCTATGCATTTTCTTCTTTTTACGTAAAGAGTGTCCGGAAAGTTGCATGAACACTCAATAATGGCGTATTTTATCACGTAATTGCTTATATAGCAATTCGCGTGCACGGAAAATGTGCGCTTTTATTGTACCAAGCGGGAGTTTCAGCGCTTTAGCAATTTCTTGATATTCTTTTTCATCGACGTGACGCATAAGGATGACCTGCCGGTACTTTGGCGGAAGCGAATTCATCGCTTCGTCCAGCATCTTCTTGCGCTGAGAGGATATCAATTCTTGATCGGGCTCGGGCTCGGTATCGGGCAATTCGAATGAATAGTCGTTTTCCTCCGATTCGACCGGTTTGTTGATAGAAAACGTTTGCAGCTTTTTCTTCCGGATATAATCGATGGAATTATTTGTTGCGATTTTATAAAGCCATGTTGAAAACGAGTATTGATTATCGAATCTATCGAGCGATGTAAATGCTTTAATGAAGGCCTCCTGTGTCA
Organism: uncultured Bacteroidota bacterium; assembly: GCA_963770945.1. Classification (GTDB taxonomy): domain Bacteria; phylum Bacteroidota; class Ignavibacteria; order UBA10030; family UBA10030; genus Fen-1298. The sequence goes on from CAVYRP010000002.1 coordinate 362,102, forward strand.
AATCTTCCACTTCTTGACGATTATGTACCATTCTATTCACAAGTTTAAAGATGGCATCATAATATTTCATGCGGAGTTTATGAAATGCTTTTTGATCCCCTCCAAGAGCACGCTTGATAAGCAAAGAATCTTCTGCCCGCGATTCAAGACGTCTCTGCTCAACGGCATATAACGTTTTTTGAGAGGAAGAAAGAGAAGGTGGCGGGATATGTTTCTTTTTTACTTTCGGCATCCTTCGGGATTGATAACCGCTTCTGTTACTGCTATATGTTAGTGAAAAATGTTGAGAGGAGCAAGAAAAGCTTAACCAATCGGATAATTCAATGCAGGCAATTAATCCGCCTTATGTAAAAATTCTATAATGTTATGGATTGGATGTTATTCAAGAGAAAAAATGATATATACAGCGTCGCTGCCCCATATTTAACAGCGCCCCGATAGAGCTTCAGGTTTATGCGAGATAGAGTGGACTTTGTTAATAAAAAATCCATTGGAATTGATGGATATACCCGGACAGATTGCTTAACTGTGTGAATTTGAGTATTATATATAAATTGAAGAAGCAAGAATTCTAGAATTTAGCAAAGTGAAGAATAAAACTCTTATCGAAATATCAATTCAGTAATCATAAATTAACCATACCATTAATACCCATGCTTATTACTTTTGAAGGTCTTGACTATTCCGGGAAATCGACCCAGGTACGACTGCTTTCGGATCGATTGACTCTTCAGGATTACCATGTGCTTGTGCTCCGGGAACCTGGTGGAACAGAGATCGGTGAGAAAATCCGCAAGATGCTGCTTGATAAAACTAATACAGGAATGACCGAAGCAAGCGAATTATTCCTGTTCTCTGCATGCCGTTCGCAATTAATCAAGGATGTTGTATTGCCTGCGATGGAAGGCGGCATAGTGGTTTTATGTGATCGATATTACGATTCCACGACATCTTATCAGGGGTATGGCCGCGGTATTGACCTCGATGTTATACAAATAATTAATCGGTACGCAACCGGCGGACTTGTGCCGGATCTGACTTTTTTCCTCGATATTCCGATTCGAGAAATTGAAAAGCGAATTTCAGCAGCAAAAACCAATAAGGACAGGATGGAGTCAAGCGGTATGGAATTCTATGAACGAGTCCGCGAAGGATATCTTCAAATTGCAAAAAAAGAGCCACGATATCATATCATCGATGGATTACAGCCTGTCGATGATATACATGAAATTATATATCAACATGCAGTAGAAGCACTTACAGCAAAGAAATGAGGTTGGGATAAATTCTTATGAATCAAACTCACATGAAAAACGGTAAAACGATAATGGTAATGGTTTTTATTCTATTATTTGCGTTTCTCTCTTTTGGATTTATTCAAGAAAACGACAACACCGATGTATTCCTAAAAATATACAGCGGTATCGATCTATACGGCAAGGTTTATAAGGAAATTGCCGTGAATTATGTTGATACTCTTAATCCGGAAGAATTGATGCGCGCCAGTATTGATGGTATGCTTAAGACACTCGATCCTTACACTGTGTTTATAGGTGAAAAAGAGAATGATGAGATCGATCTGATCACTACAGGCAAGTACGGCGGTGTAGGCGTGACTATCGGTCAACGTGACGGGCATATTACAGTCATCAGTCTGCTGGAAGGTTTCTCGGCAGCAAAACAGGGGCTGGAAGTCGGCGATCGAATTATCGAGGTGGAAGGAAAATCATTAAAAGAAAGTTCGCTGGATGATGTTCGCCAGCTTGTGCGAGGCGTTCCTGGTACGGAATTTAGGATGAAAATTGAAAGGGAAGGCGAGAAGAAGCCGATCGATTTTGTATTAATGCGTGAAGAAATCCTCGTTCGAAATATTGCCTATTCAGGATATGTATCGGAGGGCATAGCTTACATTCGGCTGGAACGATTCTCGCGGACTGCTGGAGAGGATCTGCGCAGCGCTATCAAAGATCTTCAGGTTAAAGGAGTACTTAAAGGATTGGTACTTGATTTACGGGATAATCCGGGTGGTTTGCTTGAAAGCGCAGTCGATGTTATCTCCAAATTTGTGCCCGAGAAAAGTTTAGTCGTTTCAACACGCGGACGCAAAATTGCCTCTGAAAGGAATTATACTTCTTCGGAAATTCCTATGCTTCGCGATCTGCCGTTATCGGTACTGGTAAATCGTTATAGCGCCAGCGCCAGCGAAATTGTCAGCGGAGCAGTACAAGATTTAGATCGCGGTATTGTTGTCGGGACGCGTACATTCGGCAAAGGATTGGTACAGACTATTTTGCCGCTTTCGGAAAATTCATCATTAAAAATGACAACAGCAAAATATTACACGCCAAGCGGGCGGTGTATTCAGGAAATTGACTACGAACATCGGGACGGTGAAGGTAATGGAACCACTATCCCGGATAGCCTGAAACATGAATTTCGCACGGCTCATGGCCGCCGTGTTTGGGAAAGCGGAGGCATTCTTCCGGATACGATTGTGACAGATTCTCTCCACAGTGTATTCCTCGATGAACTCAATCGAAAAGCGATGTTCTTTAAGTATGCAAACCGCTTTGCTGTAGAAAACAAGACGCTCCCCGATTCCTTTGAAGTGACGGATAAACAGATTGAGAACTTTGGGTCCTTTCTGAAGGAAAAAGGCTTCGAATGTGAAGAAGAAGGAGAAATAAGGCTGCTGGAACTGCGTAAGCTTGCGGTAAATGCTCGATACGATAAATCGTTTGTGGATGGTATTGATGAATTACAGACTATTCTCAGGAATGATAAAGACAGGCAGATTCATCGCTATCAAGAAGAAATTCGGAGTTCGTTAAAGACTGAAATTCTTGCACGAATGAAAGGTGAAAATGCCCGTTTTGAATCAACTTTTTCGCGAGATAAACAATTACAGACAGCAATTAAAATCATACAGAATAAAAAGATATATGATAAACTTTTAAACGGGAAGGCGAAGTGAAGCGAAATTAGTTTGTGATGGATCGATTTTGAAGTTTTATAAGCTTATTTTTTATATTATCAAATTACATAATAGATAAGAAAGGAGATTATCACAATGGCAAGCCAAGAGACGAAGGTCGTTTTCATGGTACCGAACTTCCAATCATCGATTCTGATTGCGATGAGTGAGCATCTCAAAAAATTGCTTTTTTTAAAACCGAACAGTCTCTGATATAGAAAGTGTTTCACTGATTTTCTCATCAATTCTCTGCGTTTCTTCTAGAACCGTCTGCGATTAACATCTTCAAGTCAAGTTTGAATATCAGTATTCGCGTCACTAAAATTTTCTCAATAATTCCATTTCATGCGTATTTCTTGCCTTTCCATTATCCGATTGGTACATTCATCCATATAATGTTCTTAGAACTCATCCAATAAGGCTAAACAATGAAAAACATTTTATCATTTGTTGAATCTAGTCACTCCCGATATCTTTCCGAATTAAAGGAATTTCTTGCCATTCCGAGTGTAAGCTCGCAGACAGAACGCAAACCGGATATGTATCGCGCGACAAAGTGGATAAAGGAACATATATTGAACATCGGGCTGCAAAATGTCCAGATTTTAGAAACAGAAGGCCATCCGGTTGTTTATGCCGATTGGCTGCATGCGTCAGGTAAACCGACGATCCTGATTTATGGACATTACGATGTTCAGCCTGAAGATCCTGTGAATTTATGGACAACGCCTCCGTTTGAAGCGACTGAACGCGGCGGTAATCTCTATGGACGCGGTACTGCAGACGATAAAGGACAGATTTTTATACATCTCAAAGCAATCGAGGCTTTTCTGCATGACGGCGGTGTACTGCCGGTAAATATTAAAATTGTTTTTGAAGGTGAAGAAGAAATAGGGAGCGAACATTTTGCCGATTTCTTGTTAAAATATAAAAAATTGCTTAAAGCTGATGTTGTTCTTATTTCCGACTCTGATATTTTTGACAATGGTGTACCTGCCGTGACTTATGCGCTGCGCGGTATTTCATATATGGAAATAGAAGTGGCTGGAACAGACTCTGATCTGCATTCCGGTACTTTTGGCGGTGTTTTCCACAATCCCATTCAAGCATTGACAGAAATTATCGCATCTCTTCATGATAAAAATGGAAGGATAACAGTAAAAGGGATGTACGATGATGTAAAACCGCTTACGAAAGCAGAACGGATAGCATTCAAAAAACTGCCATGGAATGATCGAGAATTTGCAAAGATGAACGGTGTGAAATACCTCTATGGTGAAAAAGGATATACAACAATTGAGCGGCGCTGGGCTCGTCCGACGCTTGAATGCAACGGCATTTGGGGAGGATATACCGGTGAAGGGGCAAAAACTGTTATTCCTTCGAAAGCATATGCAAAAATTTCTATGCGTCTTGTACCGAATCAATCATCGGCGAAAATCGCAAGACTTTTTGAAAGACATATAAAGAAAATTGCACCGAAAACTGTCAAAGTAGCAGTCCGCAACCTGCATGGAGGTGAACCCGCTATAACACCGATAGACAGTCCGGGTGTGATGACGGCCATGGAAGCGATGGAAAAAGGATTCGGCAAGAAGCCGCTGTATCAGCGTGACGGTGCATCTATTCCCATTGTCGTCGATTTTAAAAAAATACTTGGAATTGATTCTGTCCTGCTCGGTTTCGGCGTGCCGGATGAAAACGCTCATGCACCAAATGAATTCATAGTTCTTGATAACTTTTTCAACGGCATCGTAACAGTGGTGCATTATTATCAACGATTTCCGGATTTCTGGATAATGAAGAAAAAAAAGTGATAAAAAGTTATTCCGTCCACTTTTTATGCTGCATGAGCAGCTGATGATTCATTCTTTATTGATCGCGGTTATACGGTTTTTGTTTTTTTCTTTCGTGCAATAATTCTGATGAAGAAACTTACAAAAGAAGAAGCAATAAAATCGATGAACGACTTCGGCTCACGCCGTCTTCCATTTCTTTTCATAATAGATTTTCTCATGCAGTCACCCATAGTTCTTCCTTTAGATGCAATTGACTGCACATGCATTATGTATGACTTTACAAGGCGTGTCTAATTATACCTCCGTTTCAGGCTCTCAACAACAAATCCTTTTAAAAAAATATCCGATACCATTTGAGCGTTATACGGCAGGATTTGAAAATATCATGAGGAATATACACGAGGGTAATTCCTATCTTCTGAATCTTACATTTCCCACTCGAATAGAAATCGACCGAGATTTGCGCGAAATATTCTTATTAAGTAAGGCCAGGTATAAATTGTGGATGGAAAATCAGTTCGTCGTGTTTTCTCCGGAATCCTTTGTTCAGATCCGGGATTGCACAATATCTTCATATCCGATGAAAGGCACTATCGATGCATCCGGTGAGCATGCCGGGAAAATCATTTTAAATGATAAGAAAGAAATCGCTGAACATACCACGATTGTCGATTTGATTCGGAATGATCTCAGTATAATTGCATCCGACGTTCATGTAGACTCATTTCGTTACATAGAGCGGATTTCAACAAATGAAAAAAACCTGCTCCAGGTAAGTTCGAAGATAACCGGCTTTCTACGGCCGGATTATTATAATCAAATTGGAACGCTATTATTTAAACTGCTGCCGGCCGGTTCTATCAGCGGGGCACCTAAAGAAAAAGACACTGGAAGTTATTTTGGAAAGTGAACAATACAACCGCGGATATTACACTGGTGTATTCGGGATTTTTGACGGAAATTCTCTGGACAGCGGCGTTATGATTCGATTTATAGAAAATATCGATGGAATTCTGTATTATAAAAGCGGCGGCGGGATCACCTCTCTGAGTACGGTCGAATTGGAATATCAAGAAATGATCGATAAAGTTTATGTGCCAATTAATTGAATCAGTGAAAGTACAGAATCGTCAGCTATACAATATCGAAGCTCATAACGATCGTGTAGCATTTTCACGCAGAGCTGTCTTTACTCTGGAAGATAGAATGGATTTACGTGATCATATCTTACTGCCGGAGACTCTAGATAGTGGATTATATAAATGCCGTATTATTTATGCACAGGAAGTTCGGAAGGTTGAATTTATTCCATATACGCCGAAACCGGTACGAACTCTGCGTATTGTACACAATGATGTAATTCAATATGAGCATAAATTTCTCAATCGTTTCTGTATTGAAGATCTTTTACGCGGCAGTGATGCCGATGATATCCTTATTGTGCGGCAGGGGTTTGTGGCCGATACATCGCGCGCAAATATTGTTTTCTTTGACGGCAAAAATTGGGTGACTCCGGCCCGGCCTCTTTTATTCGGGACGAAACGGCAGGTACTTTTAGAATGCGGTGTAATTCAGCAAGCGGATATTTCGTACACGGATTTAAAACGATTTATCAAAGCGGCGCTTATAAACGCTATGCTCGATCTCGGAGATATCCCATTCATTTCTATAGAAGATATTTTACCGCCGGCAGCGCTTTATTAAAACGTATATTTTCTTAATTGTAAAACAGCAGTTCCTTTAATGAAAGCGAAAGTGAGAATTTTATAGATTTAAATTATTACAACTGTAGATTAATCGGGAAAAATGGCCCGCACCGGATTTGCTGCGGGAAAGAACAATACGTTCGGCCGTTTGCCGGCCTTTTTTCTTCAAGCATCATTTAGTATTATAGAAAAAGGAATCTGAGGTAAATAAAATTATTTATGAAAATCTATACAAAGACAGGCGATAGCGGCGATACCTCGCTCTTCGGAGGTCGTCGAATATCAAAAAGTTCGCTTCGGATTGATGCCTACGGTACGGTAGATGAATTAAATTCACAGCTTGGCGTTATCCGTGCCCTTAAACCTCCCGCCGATGTGGATAGAATCCTTGAAAAACTTCAGAATCAGCTTTTTATTCTGGGCGCCGATCTTGCAGCCCCTCATGACAGTTCATCTTTAAAAATTCAGCGGATTCAGCAAGATCACATTGATAATTTGGAAAAGATCATCGACCGGATAGAAATGCATCTCAAGCCGCTGCAGTCATTCATTCTTCCGGGCGGTCAGATTATAGGTGCGCAGATTCATGTTGCCCGTACTGTCTGCCGCCGTGCAGAACGGCTGGTGGACGCGTTAGGCAGAAAAGAGGATATAGGAAGATTCCCACTGATATACTTGAATCGTTTTGCCGATCTGTTGTTTGTTCTAGCCCGGTATGTAAATATTCTTTCAGGGACAGAAGAAACTATATGGAGCAACCGTCTCAAAACGGACATTGATGGATGATGATATAAAAGCTTGTCGCATTTTTTGAGTTTCACAGCAGGGTGTAAAAATTTTATGAAAAAATCAAATTATTGAAGTTGCTTTTCAATATGTATTCTTCATATAATCAGCAGAGCGAATATCGGTTAAAAACCAATAATGATATTGGTTTCCTAATCGAAAACAGACATTCCGCAAGGAGCTTGGCTATGCCTGCAAAAAACAGAATTTTGGTTGTTGATGATGAAGAAGCGCTTCGTGTTGTCCTGAGTGCAGAATTAGAAGGTGAAGGGTATCAAGTGACCAGTGCTGCCGATGGACAGGATGCAATCAATATTTTAACAACCAAAGGTTTTGATCTTATCCTCTTGGATATTAAAATGCCCAATGTTGATGGATTTGAAGTATTAAAATTTGTCAAGGACCGCTGGCCAAAAACCAAGGTCGTTATGTTGACAGGTTTTGCTGACCTCAAGAATGCGATCGAGTCGAAAAAACTTGGCGCAGAGGATTTCGTAAGTAAACCCTACGATCTCGTCGATCTGCTTACCACAGTCGAAAGAGTTCTTACCAGTGCATAAAGCTGGCAAGGGAGCCTTGCCGCTATGTCAAAAAAACATCGGATTCTAGTCGTTGATGACGAAGAATCGATAACGTATCTCGTTAAAACTGAACTTGGAAGATCTACCGGAGTTTGAAGTTGACACCGTGCTGAGCGGTTCAGACGCCATTAATCTTATTCAAGCAAAAGTGTACGATGTTGTCTTGCTCGACGTCAAGATGCCTCGTATAAGCGGCGTTGAAGTACTGAAAGCATATCAAAGAACATGCTCCGGCCACACAAGTTATCATGCTGACGAATATCGTGGATGTAAAAACTGCTATTGAGACGACAAAACTTGGAGCGTACGATTTTGTCAGCAAACCTTACGAAACAGATGAACTTATTGCAACTGTCCGACGTGCACTCGAGCATAAACAACTTCTCATCGAAAAGGAAGTAAATCAGTTTGCCCGTCCGGTTGAACTGATCGGTGAATGCCAGATATTCAAGGATATTGTCAACAAAGCAATCAAGTTGGCATCGAGTGAAGCATTTGTTTTGATTCAAGGAGCGAGCGGTACCGGCAAAGAGCTTTTTGCGCGACTTGTTCATCAGCATAGTCTGCGGAAGAATCAGGCATTTATTGCCGTCAATTGTGCCGCGATGCCGGACCAACTTCTTGGAAAGTGAACTGTTCGGACATGAAAAAGGGTCGTTCACAAGTGCTATTAAAACAAAACAAGGACTTGTCGAGGTTGCTGATGGCGGTACATTATTTCTGGATGAAGTCGGAGATATCAGTATCACTACTCAACCAAAACTTCTTCGTTTTCTTGAGACAGGCGAGTTTCGCCGGGTTGGCGGAACAATACGCCGAACAGTCGATGTTCGTGTTGTATCAGCAACAAATAAAAATTTACAGGAAGAAGTAAAAGAGAATCGATTCCGTGAGGACTTACTCTATCGATTAAATGTTGTAAGTCTCCGATTGCCTAATCTTAAAGAACGTAAAGAAGATATTCCGCTTCTTGTAGAAAGTTTCCTTGCCCGAAAAACAAAAACGAAACATCTCAGCCCGGAAGCATTGCAGGTACTGATGACCTATGATTGGCCTGGCAATGTTCGTGAACTTGAACATGTTATTGAAGGCGCAATTGCTCTCAGCCATTCCGATTTGGTAGAACCAAAAGATTTATGGATGAATGTTGCGTTAAGCACTGCACCTTCTCAGTCCACAGCTATTTCTGAACTGCCGCAAAGCAGAGAGTCTCGTTACGATGGAGGATCTTGAAAAACTTCATATTGAACGTACATTGAAACATCTCCATTGGAATCGTGTTAAAACTGCAAAGGCGTTGGGCATTACTCCGAAAACACTTTATCTTAAAATCAAGCGATATAACATTCAAGTACCGCGATGGGATTCTCCTGAATAATCTTTACGCTTAAAAAACTCATCTTTCTGTAACTTTCTTTCTTAGCATTCGTAACGATAATTGGGAACAAACTCAAAATTCCCAAAACTCCTTCTTGTGAAGCCGGTTATTGATCTCTCGTGGTGGGGTTGATCAGAGAAACCGGCTTTTATATTTAAACACTTCAGCCGTGTTTCTTGCTTTTGCGTCGATTATTGACTAATTTTTTTATCAAAATTAATCGTTATTGATGGTTGACCGGTTTCGGCGGAAAATCATCTATTCTTTCCAAGGAACTTTCCGTAATGAAATTCAGGAGAGGAATTCAAATTTTCGACTTAACTATAGAATTGGCTTAATACTATGCCTAACAAAAAAATCATTGGTGAAGCAATAACTTACGACGATGTGCTGCTGGTACCGGCAAAATCGTCGGTTCTTCCGCGGGAAACGAATCTACGCACAAAGCTGACTCGGAATATAGAGCTTAATATTCCGCTCATTAGCGCAGCAATGGATACGGTGACTGAAGCCGAGATGGCAATTGCGATAGCACGCGAAGGCGGAATTGGAATTCTTCATAAAAATATGACAATCGAACGTCAAGCAGATGAAGTAGATCGTGTAAAACGTTCTGAAAGCGGAATGATTCAGAATCCTATTACTCTCTCGCCTCATACAAACTGTCCGCGAAGCTTTGGAAGTGATGCGGAAATACAGCATATCGGGTATCCCTGTTGTGAATCATGAAAATCTGGTCGGTATTCTTACTAACCGCGATTTACGATTTCAACCGAATCTCGATCTCCTTATCTCAAAAGTAATGACTGCAGGTGAATTTAATTACAGTGCCGGTAGGGACTACGCTGGAAGAAGCGGAAGTAATTCTCCAAAAACATCGTATTGAAAAATTACCGGTCGTTGACAAGAACGGTAAATTACGCGGTCTTATAACATTTAAAGATATTCAAAAGAAAAAAAGTAATCCGAATGCATGTAAAGATAAGCTCGGCCGCCTACGAGTCGGTGCTGCAGTAGGAATATACAGCCGATACACTGGAACGTGTTGCATCTCTCGTTGCTGCAGGTGTGGATGTTGTAGTTATGGATACATCTCATGGACACTCAAAAGGTGTTATTGAAACTGTTAAACGAGTGCGGGCCAAATTCGATATAGACTTGATTGCAGGTAATGTCTGCACAGCTGATGGTACAAAAGAGCTTATCAGAGCGGGTGTAGATGCAGTGAAAATCGGCGTTGGACCCGGATCAATCTGTACTACGCGCGTAGTGGCGGGCGTAGGTGTTCCGCAGGTGACGGCAATTATTCAGTGTGTTAAAGCAGCCGGAAAAACACGGACTCCGATTATTGCAGATGGCGGAATCAGACATACAGGTGATATTGCTAAAGCAATCGCTGCCGGCGCAGATACTGTGATGATTGGCGGATTATTTGCAGGAATTGAAGAAAGCCCCGGCGAGAAGGTGCTTTATGAAGGACGCAGCTACAAGATTTATCGCGGTATGGGCTCGCTTGAGGCGATGAAAAAAGGGAGCAAAGACCGCTACTTTCAGGATGCAGAAGACGACATTCAAAAATTGGTGCCGGAAGGAATTGAAGGACGTGTGCCTTTCAAAGGAAATCTTGCCGATACAGTATATCAGATGATGGGAGGATTACGAGCTGCCATGGGATATTGCGGGTGTCGAACTATTTCTGAGATGAAAAAGAAGGCACAGTTCATACGAATGACTGACGCCGGATCTGCGCGAAAGCCATCCGCACAACATCTCCATTACAAAAGAGGCGCCGAATTACCATCTCTAGATCACCCAATGATTCACAGACGGCTTTTCGCAATTCGCACAGCGATGACGAAGTTTCAACTTCAGGCATTGCTTGTAACTGAAATGACCCACGTTCGGTATCTGACAGGTTTCACCGGCTCCAGCGGATTATGTGTCATTACTCCGGAAAAACAATTTTTTATTACTGATAGACGGTATGAAATTCAAGCACCGCAGGAAATTGATGGATTCAATATCATTATAGCAAAGCAGCATCTCTTCCCGCTCATCGCGGAAAAATTTCTGATTCCTAAAAATGCACGAATCGGATTTGAGAACGAGCATATTACTGTAGCAGATATGCAGAATCTGAAAAAACTTCTACCAGGCCGTCGTTTTATCCCTGAAAAAAAAATTCTTGAAACCATTACCGAGATTAAAGATGACGGAGAGATAGCGTTAATCCGATATGCCGCACAAATTACAGATAAGGTATTCAAGAAAATTTTAACGCTGATACGGCCCGGTATACGTGAATGTGATGTAGCTGCGGAAATCAGCTACTGGCATCGTAAATACGGTGCGGAGTGTGATGCTTTCGATCCCATCGTTGCAAGCGGAGAACGTGGCGCTCTGCCTCATGCGACAAGCATCCGATAAAATTATCCGACGCGGTGAAATGGTTGTATTGGATTTTGGCTGCCGCTACTGCGGTTACCATAGCGATCTTACACGTACAATCGCTGTGGGGAAACCTCAGGCAGAAATGAAAAAGATTTATCATATTGTGCTTGATGCACAGAAAAAAGCGATTGACGCTGTTCATAACGGCATTGCAGCCCGTTTGGTTGATGCTGCGGCAAGAAAATACATTCAGCGAATGGGATATGGACGATATTTTATTCACTCGCTTGGTCATGGACTCGGTATTAATGTTCATGAGTCGATACGGCTTTCTGTCCTTAGTACTGCGATACTTAAAACCGGGAATGTAGTGACAATAGAACCGGGAATTTATATTCCGGGAAGCGGCGGTGTACGAATTGAAGACGATATAGTTGTTCGAGAAAACGGTTGTGATGTACTGACAAGATCTCCCAAAGAATTAATAATTGTGTGAATTATGATGAATGATGGGTTTAGAAAAGTCCTGCTTATTGCATATTATTTTCCGCCAATGGGATTAAGCGGTGTGCAGCGAACGGTGAAGTTTGCTAAGTTTCTGCCGAAATACGGCTGGAAACCGACAGTGCTTACAGTTGAACCGACAGGGTATTATGCATTTGACGACACGCTGCTGAAAGAAGCAGAAGAAGCCGGTGTGAAGATTATTCGAACAAATTCATACGATGCAAATCACTTTTTCAAGAAGCGGGGAATCGTTAAAATGCCGTCCGAAGGTATGAGAAAGATACTGCAGTTCTTCGGTGATCTGTTATTTATCCCTGATACAAAAATAGGCTGGAAAATTATTGCTGTAAAAGCAGCTACCGGTTTGCTTGAAAAAGAACAATTTGATTTAATTTTTGCTACAGCGCCGCCTCAAACGGATTTTTTAATAGGCGCAGCATTGAAGCGTAAGTTTGAAATTCCTCTTGTTGTAGACTATCGGGATGCGTGGCTGGAATATCCGTTCAAATATTTTCCCACGCCATTACATCGGTTATGGCACAAGCATTTGGAAAAAAAAGTGTTAAAAGCAGCCGATCGTGTGATTGTAACGCATCGCCGCGTAAAGGAGAGCATCCTTCGCCGGCATCCGTTTGTTGATTACAAGGAAGTTGTCATCATTTCGCAAGGATTTGATTCGGAAGATTTGCCGGAAACGGTCAGTCGAGAAACGAGCCAAGCCTTTACGGATGAAGATTGCACATGCAGGTACGTTTTATGCTGACAGAAATCCCGGAATATTTTTTCAGGCGCTTGCAAACGTTTTACGGAATAATCCAAGAATGCGTGGACGTATCGAGGTAAACCTGATCGGCAATGTACGCGAGGAAGATAAACGGCTCGTCAAGCATTTGGATTTGCAGGATGCGGTAAATTTTCTCGGATATCTTCCGCATCGCGATTGTGTTAAATTTCTTTCCGAATCCGATCTGCTCTGGTTCGTTATAGATAATGATTTCCAAACGCCGGGCAAATTATATGAATATTTTGGAACGCGCAGACCCATGATAGCATCTTTAGTTGAAGGATATACCAAGCAGCTTATACGTGATTGTAAAGCAGCGATATGTGTACCGCTGAAAGATGTTACAGCACACGAAGTCGCCATTCTAGAACAGTTCAATCGATTCGAACATAAAAAGCTGGAACGAGTTCCGAATGCCTTTTCTTCGAAATTTGACCGGCTTGCACTGACCGGCGAATTGGCAAAACAATTCGAATCATTAATGGATTATGATCGTGCCGGTATTATTACCGTGAAGGAGCAATCTGAATGAATATTCTTGTCATCGGATCGGGAGGAAGAGAACATGCGCTCGTGTGGAAGCTTCATCAAAGCCCCCGGGTTAAATCTATTTTTTGCGCTCCAGGTAACGCCGGTATTGAACAGTTTGCTGTACCTGTACAATTAAAACCGACTGACATAAAAGGATTATTGAAATTTGCAAAAGAGAAAAAAATAGATCTGACAGTTGTGGGTTCTGAACAGCCCCTCGTTGAAGGACTCGTTGATGTTTTTGAAGAGAACGGATTAAAAGTATTCGGACCAAGCAAATCTGCCGCCCAATTGGAAGGAAGTAAAGTTTTCTCAAAGGATTTTATGGTGCGGCATAATATTCCAACTGCCGGATATAATAAATTTTACAGCAGCCGAATACGACTCGGCAAAAAAATATATCAACACACTTAATCCGCCGATGGTATTAAAGGCGGACGGCCTGGCAGCAGGCAAAGGGGTTATTATCTGTAACAACCGGCAGGAGGCGCTCATCGCGCTGGATGAAATTGTCCTGAAGAAGGCTTTTGGCGGTGCCGGAGATAAAATTGTTATTGAGGAATTTCTGGCCGGTGAAGAAGCATCGGTTTTTGTTCTGACAGACGGCGAACAGTTTGCTATGCTTTCATCTGCACAAGATCATAAACGAATTCTCGATGGTGATCTTGGGAAGAACACCGGGGGCATGGGAGCATATGCTCCTGCTCCGATTGTGACAAAGGAAATTCTTGAGCAGGTCGTACGTAAAGTAGTTAATCCTACGCTTAACGGCATGAAGCAGGAAGGATTTCCCTATCGCGGCTGCCTGTATATCGGATTAATGATAGCAGCCGGTAAGATAAAAGTGCTCGAATATAACTGCCGTTTCGGAGATCCGGAAACGCAGGTCGTTGTTCCCCTTATCGAGGGAGATTTAGCGGAAATATTTCTTTCAATAGCCGAACATAAACTCGATCCGTCTAAAGTAAAATTACATCAGGCCACTGCCGTATGTGTCGTAATGGCTTCGCAAGGATATCCGGAAAAATATCAATCCGGGAAACAAATTTTTGGACTCGAAAACAGCAGGATGGAAGATGGTATTGTGGTGTTTCACGCAGGTACGCGGAAAGACGGCGATAAAATTGTAACCTCCGGCGGACGTGTTCTTGGAGTTACTGCAATTGGTTTTAATGACGAGCTGGATCAAACGATTCTAAATGCGTACAATGCTGTTGGAAAGATTACATTCGATGGCGCCTATTATCGCAGCGATATCGGCAAGAAAGCTCTCAAGTATTTACATACATCGAAAAGTAATTGATAACTAGGAGGCGCTTTGAATATTCTGATAACCGGCGGGGCAGGATTTATTGCATCGCACATTGCAGATGCATACATCGCTGAAGGACATAATGTCGTTATTGTTGATGATTTATCGGGAGGATTTAAGGAAAACCTCAATCCGAAGGCCCGTTTTTATCAAATTGACATTCGGAGTGAAAAGTTAGAAGAAGTATTCCAGAAAGAAAAGATTGACGTTGTGAACCATCTGGCGGCCCAAATGGATGTGCGGAGGTCGGTCGCCGATCCGAAGTTCGATGCATCTGTCAACGTAGTCGGCGGACTTAATCTTTTTGAGTCCGCTCGTAAATATCAAGTTAAGAAAATTATTTTCTCATCTACAGGCGGCGCAATTTACGGCGAACAGGATTATTTCCCGGCCGATGAAGAACATCCCACGCGCCCGCTTTCTCCGTACGGCATCACAAAACTCTGCACGGAAAAATATCTTTTTTTCTACAACGCTGTCTACAATATCAATCATGTCATTCTTCGTTATGCCAATGTCTATGGCCCCCGCCAGAATCCTCATGGCGAAGCAGGTGTCGTTGCAATTTTTTGTAATAAAATGTTGAAAGGCGAAAAACCTATTATTAACGGCGATGGCAAGCAAACACGCGATTATACTTATGTCGGCGATGTCGTGAAAGCAAATCTATTGGCCTTAAAACACAACGGCTCCGCTATTTATAATGTCGGAACCGGAATAGAAAGCGATGTGAACAAACTGTTTTTCGAGCTGCGAAGTCATCTCAATCCCTCTTGTCCTGAGCAGCATGCTCCTGCGAAGGCCGGTGAGCAGCAGCGGAGTGTTATAAGCTTTAAGAAAATTGAACGAGAACTCGGATGGCGCCCGACTATCCAATTCGAAGAGGGCTTAAGATTGACTGCAGAATACTTCAAGAAGAAATTTTCCCAACCGGGGTGATTTCAACCTATAATATGGTTGATCGAATCTTACATGGCGATGTACGTGCCGTCGCACAAGCAATCTCAATAGTTGAGAATGATGAAAAGGAATCTACCGATATTCTACACGCCCTTTTTCCCCGAACCGGAAATGCCTATCGAATAGGCATAACCGGCCCGCCTGGCGTTGGAAAAAGCACCCTGACAACTGGACTCGCAAAACTCTATAGGACACAGAATTGTAAAGTAGGTATCATCGCTGTCGATCCAACAAGTCCGTTTACAGGCGGGGCGCTCTTAGGTGATCGTGTCCGTATGTCCGATGTTGAAGCGGACGAAGGCGTGTTCATACGCAGTATGGCATCCAGGGGAAGTCTCGGCGGTTTAAGCAGGAGAGCGAAAGAGGCGGCAGATATTCTTGATGCGGCGGGGTATAACATCATACTGATGGAAACTGTCGGTGTCGGCCAATCGGAGCTCGATATTATACGCGCTGTAGACACAACCGTTGTAGTTCTTGTCCCTGAATCCGGAGACGGTATTCAGGCAATGAAAGCAGGCTTGATGGAGATTGCCGATCTGTTTGTGATGAATAAAGCAGATCGTCCCGGTGTTGATCGGGCGACAGCCACAATTGAATTTATTCTTGGCCTTCGTTCACGCGACAGGCAAGATTGGCAGCTGCGCGTCGTGCAAACAGAAGCTCATGAAGGCAAAGGTATCGATAAAGTTGCTGCATTGATCGACCAGCATCGCCGCTATCTGCATAATTCCAATGCATTTATTGAAAGACGCAAAATACAGCTAAAACAGCGCATTAATGAAATAATAAATGAACAGCTGCAAATTGATTTTTGGACTTCAGAGCGTACAGCTTGTCTGACACAACAAATTGAAAAAGTAATTTCCCGTTCTATTTCACCGTATGATGCAGTCCAAGAAATCCTCGCTCGGTCTAAAAAACCGCAGTAAAAGTGCAAATTTGCGAAACCTTTGTCCCGTTTGTCCTATGGCTGGATTAAAATCATTTTGAAGATTATAAAAATATTGAAATGCATTTGCATATTTACATGGCTTTTATTGCTGCTTCTTTCCGTCGCAAGCGCACAGAAAATCGATTCTAATTATGTAAATGTATTATCATGGGATTTCGACGAGGAGAATAATGAAGGTTTTTCCATCGGATCATTTCTTGCTGAAATCTTCACACCGCAAATAATAACCGACACCAGATATATTCGGAAATACATAATCGATGAACGGTTTCAGGTTTTACGCAATAATTACGGAGATATGCGCGCTCTCGATGCTATTTACTTGAAGGCACTAAAGATATCGGATCATAATATAGCTCGCGCGCTTTTCCTTTCTTTAGCGGCGGTACTGGAACACAGGAATGTTGATATCAAGATCCCCATTATCAAATTCCTGAGAATTCCGCTTACATTCGAAAAGGACAGCATTTTTAATGCTCGTATTAAACATCTTCCAATTCATATTTACTCGGATTCGCCGGCCATTCCTGCGGGAGATCGGGATAAACTTCAGCATTTTTTCGGATCTGCATATCTTTCCTATGTAACCGAAGCTCCTGATTTTGCCAGAACAGCTGGCAATTTGATAGAATGGGGAGAAGCAGTGTTTATTGTCGGCGGTGCCGATGATCCGCGCGATAAACGTGCCAATAAGCAAGGCGAAAAGTTCGGCGAAGATTTATTAACTGTAACGAACTTGCTGCCTTCCGACTACTTGACTTTTCAATTTGAAGACCGTAAATAGATATAACTTACAGTATTAAAAAATGAAATTTACAGAATAGAACTTCTATGAAAACTATACTTGTTATTGACGATGACAAATCTGTGCGTGATTCGCTTAAAATGATTCTCGAATATGAACACTATGAAGTTGAATTTGCAGAGAACGGCGAAAAAGGACTGCAAAACCTTGACCGTTTTCCCGTGGATGTTGTTTTACTGGATGTAAAAATGTCCGGCATGGACGGCATTGAAGTGCTGACGAAAATCCGGCAGAAAAACAATAAACTGCCGGTCGTGATGATCTCGGGCCACGGTACCATCGAGACTGCTGTTGAAGCGACTAAACTCGGTGCGTTTGATTTTCTTTCCAAACCGCTTGACCGCGATAAACTTCTTGTGACTGTTCGTAATGCAATGCAGCATGCAAAACTTGCCGAAGAATATGAGAAACTGCAGGAGCATGTGGAAGGGAAACGATGCATCCTCGGTGAAAGCGAAAAGATTAAGGAAATTCTCGAAGTGATTCATAGAGTAGCGCCTACAGATGCACGCGTGCTCATTACCGGCGATAACGGCACAGGAAAGGAACTGATCGCCCGTGCCATACACCGCGAAAGTAAACGGGCAGCGAAACCGTTTGTCGAAGTAAATTGTGCGGCTATTCCTGCAGAGCTGATCGAATCGGAGTTGTTCGGACACGAAAAAGGTTCATTTACCGGCGCAACAATGCAGCGGATTGGAAAATTTGAACAAGCTGACGGCGGAACAATATTTCTGGATGAAATAGGCGACATGAGTCTGCAGGCGCAGGCAAAAGTACTGCGGGCTCTGGAGGAGGGGAAAATAGAGCGTGTCGGGGGCAACAAACTTATACCTGTTGATGTCCGGGTGCTTTCTGCAACAAATAAAAATATTCAGGAAGAAATAGGGAAAGGAAATTTCCGCAATGATCTTTTTCATCGTTTGAATGTTATTCCAATTCAGGCTCCTGCTCTTCGCGAACATCGTGATGATATTCCCGTTCTTGTCAACTCGTTTATCGATGATGTATGCTCGAGAAACGGTATTGCAAAAAAATCTATTTCTAAGGAAACGCTTAATGTTCTTATGCAAAAAGACTGGCCCGGTAATGTGCGTGAGCTTCGAAATGCAATTGAACGGCTTGTCATTCTATCGCCCGGCACATTAATTGACATATCCGTTTTGAATACGTTTGGAGGATCCGGCAAAAAAGAAGAAACCGAATCGCTTGAGATCAGCGGGACGTTTCAAGATTTCAAGGAACGTGCGGAGGCGGCATTTATCAAGAAGCAGCTGGAGATTCATAAGTGGAACATTACCAAAGCCGCAGATGCAATGGATATGCAGCGCAGTCATCTTTATACAAAGATGAAACGTTACGGATTGATGAAGGATGGGGAAGAGGAAGAATAGTAACCCTTGTCAAGGCTTGGAGCCTTGACAAGGTTGCGTACAAGCTTACATTGTAGGTTCAAAACCTTGACAAGGGTATAAGCGCCAGGAAAAGGGAGTGTATATGAAATACACCGAGGGACATTATTACCATATCTTTAATCGAGGTGCACATAAGCAGCCGATCTTCTTTGAGGATGAAAATTATAAATATCTTGTTACCCTGATTATCAAGTATTCAATTCAATATAAAATTATCGTAGCGGCATATTGTTTTATGTCCAATCATTACCATCTAATTATCAGGCAACAAAAGTCCGGTTCAATCGGTTCTTTTTTGAAGACTGTTTTTAACGCTTACGCACAAGCGATAAATAAGCGATTCGGTCATAGCGGAACAATCTTTCAAGGCCAGGCAAAGGTAAAGGAAATAGATACCGATTCATATTGTTTGCAAGTTGTTCGATATGTTCATCTTAATCCATTGACTGCTAAGCTTGTAAAAGACATAGAAGAATGGAGGTATTCCAATTACTTGGAGTGGATTGGAAAGCGGAATGGAAGTTTGATGGATTATAAACTCAGGGACAGTTATTTTAAAAATGGTGAAGAATATCAGAAATTCGTAGAAGATTTTATTGAAGCAAACGATAAACAAAAAATCGCTTCTTATTTATTTGATGAGTGAACTATAAACCTTGTCAAGGTTTGGAACCTTGACAAGGGTACATTCAAGGAGATATATGAGAAAATACACAGCAATGACAAGGCTCTTAGCGTCAGCAATAGCACAAACAATATCAGGATACACACAGAAAGCAGAGGCGCAACACACATTAACAGTACAAGCAAACAATCAGCAAGGAAACCCATTGCCAGGAGCACAAGTAATTCTACAAACACCATCAGGAACACTGAAAGGAACAACAAACAGCACAGGAATAGCAACATTCGAGGATGTAAACGGAGCATCAACAATCACAATGGCAGGAGCATCATACATAGGAGCATCACAATCAATAGCAATAGACGCAAGCAAAACATTCAACGGAGTAATAATAGACGGAGCAGGAATAACGGCACAGTTACTAAAAACAACAAACGGAGTAAACAGCATAAGAAAAAATCCTAGACTATTCGACATCACGTCACCAGATCCAGTAATTCCTTAGACGCATCAGACTTCGGAACAGCAGATTCAACAACAATAATGGGATACATTGCACAACTGAATGCCTCTTGGAACATTTACGTACCAGGAAAAGTAAATATGGGAATAGACAGAGGAATAACACTAAAAAGAACAAGCGGCCCAGTCTATAGAACTACCGTCACACCGCAAGGACAAGACATACTAAACAGCACTTGTCAGTTAAAACCAGATTTATTAGATTATTTTATAGATCATGAATTGTTTGCACACGCAATATGTCAGTTTGGCGATCCAACTCCGCCGGAAACTGTCGGTTATAGTCCGAGCATTTTCAACAGCGACCATATATCGCCGAATGCAACAGATATTGCTTATAGAAAGTTGGGATACACGCTGAAATTTTAAGACAGACTGATAAACAATATTTCGACATGACAGACTTCAGCGATGCCATAACAACAGTTACGAATAATGCTCCATCACAATCATCAATAACAAATCCGATAAACGGTGACAATACAGTAGATGCACGAGCAGCAATGACACCAACATGGACTCCATCAACAGATGCTGATGGAGATTGGGTAAGGTACAAAATGCACTTGACAGGCAGCGACGCAAAACTAGATACGATAATGAAAAACATCAACGCAACAATGCTAACATTACCTGCAGGAACATTAAAAGACAACGT
Source organism: uncultured Bacteroidota bacterium (assembly GCA_963770945.1). GTDB lineage: Bacteria > Bacteroidota > Ignavibacteria > UBA10030 > UBA10030 > Fen-1298. The sequence goes on from CAVYRP010000002.1 coordinate 382,791, forward strand.
AACATACGCATGGACAATAGCGGCAACAGACAACGACAAAGAAACTATATCAAGCACATCAACATTCAAGACAATATCACACACAACACAATCGCCACCAATAGTAGCAAAAGCCCTACCTGACACATCGTTTACAAAGAACTCAACGAACAACACAGTATCATCAAACTTAAAGAACAACTTCTACTCAGAAGGAAGAATGACATTCACATACACACCAAACCCGAACCTAGAACAAAAACATAAGCAACGACTCACTAATAATCACACCAAAACAAGCATATGAAGGAAAAACAAGCATAATAGTATCGGCAACAGACACAATAGGACAATCAATAGCAGACACAGCAGACATAGAAATAAAAGGAAACAACGCAGTAGAAATACCAACAAACAATGTACCTAAAGAATTCACACTAGGACAAAACTATCCTAATCCATTCAATCCATCTACAAATATTACATTCTCGATTCCAGCAAACCTTGTCAAGGTTGGAGCCTTGACAAGGTTAATATACGTGTGTATGATGTGCATGGAAGAGAAATTGCTGTCTAGTGAACGAAGAAAAACAGGCAGGAGAATATCAAGTTGAATTTAATTCTTCACATTTGCCAAGCGGAGTGTATTTTTACCGGCTCTCAGCTGGCAAGTATGTTGATACTAAGAAAATGATATTGGCAAAGTAGGCTAATTACCCTTGTCAAGGTTTAGAACCTTGACAAGGTTATCACAATTGCTCTCTCCCTTTGCTGCTTCAAACATTACCAACGCACCTGCCACAGAAGCATTCAGCGATTCAATCTTTCCATGCATCGGTATTTTTACCAAAAAGTCGCACTTTTCTTTGACTAATCTGCGATCCCTTTTCCTTCGTTTCCAACAACGATTGCCAGCGCTCCGCGATAGTCATGCATAGTACAGTTTGTCACTTTCCATTTCCGTGCCTACAATCCAGACTCCGGCTTTTTTCAGTTCGTCAAGCGTCTGTGCAATATTTGTGACACGCGCAATCGGAAGATGTGCTGTAGCGCCTGCTGATGTCTTGACAACGGTGGAATTTACTGACGCGGCATTGTGCAGCGGAATAATGACTCCATGCACGCCGGCACATTCAGCAGAACGAATCAGCGCTCCAAGATTGTGCGGATCTTCAATTTCATCGAGAATAAGTATAAACGGCGGTTCACTTTTTTCTCTGTGCAATGGCAAGAATTTCTTCCATCTCGACATATTGGTAGGAATCGATTATTGCAATGATACCCTGCGCCTGAGTGTCACCGGCTAGTTCCGCAAAACGTTCTTTATCGGTATCTTTTACGGGAATAGCGAGCTTTCGTGCAAGCTGTTTTATTTGATCGATATGGCTGCCGGATGTGCCGTGCAGAATTAGAATTCGTTCTATCGGCTGGCGTGATTTAAGAGCTTCCAGAACCGGCTGTCTGCCGACGATTAGATTGTCCATTTTATTTCGCTTCTGATGTCAGGGCCGGTTTAGTAAATTTTCGCCAGCCAATAAATCCAAGCGCGATGATTACTAGTGAAATAAGCTGTGCTTCGCTTAAACCAAAAATAAATCTTGGATTCGGACGAAGGAACTCTATAATAAATCGTTCTATACCTGCCAGCATCAAGTAAATCATAAAAAGTTTGCCTGTCTGCGGTTGTTTTCTTTCTGATGCTCCAAAGGAACCAGCATATCAATGCGCAGATGATGAATTCATAGACCGGTGTCGGGTGACAGAGAATATTATCAGGAACTATTCCTCCCGGAAACTGGCCGGTAATCTCAGGAAAATCTCTGAATGCGACCGAGGGAGGATAAGTTCCGTTCGAATAATTTGTTCCCCATGGAAGTGTTGTCGGGAAACCGTAGTCGCCGTCACCTGCAAGGTGGCATCCGATGCGACCAATTCCATAACCGAGAATAAGGCCGGGCGAAATGGCATCGGCGATAGTTAAAAATTTTATTCCTTTCTTCTTTCCATACAAATAAACGGAGAACATGCAAGGATAAATCCGCCGTAATATGTTAATCCGCCGGGATTGAATATCATACCTAAAGGATCGATAATAAAAGACGACCAGTTTTCAATTACATAAAATATCTTTGCACCTGCAATTCCGGCAACCAGGGCAATGATTGTAACATTGTTGGCGATGTTCGGATCAAGTTTGCGGCGTTTAAACTCGCTGACGAACAGATAACTCCCGATGATAAATCCGAGAGCAAGCATTAATCCGTAACCGTAAACAGTAAAAGGACCGATTTGGAAAAGTCGTGGACACATAATAGACTCAAAAATAAATTAAAATTAAAATCAGCAAATTACACAGTCGTTAAATTAAGCAAGATTCACAGGATCGCTTGAAATAATAATGAATGAAGTCTTCGGTTTTTCCAAGATATCGACGGACTTCTGTGAAATATGTACCGAGAATTCATTTATAGTTTTATCCTGTTTTATTATTACAAGACGATATGTTCCGTCGAGATGTTCATAATCATGTCGTCCTTGTGCCGGGCCTGTCTGCGGCATCAACAATTCGGGAACGTAAAGCCCTTTGATGTGGAGGCGTATCTCATTATTTATGACTTCATTCTCTAATAGAATTTCGTAACGGAAGTTGACGAATATTCTCGTCGTCTGAACGAGAAATACTATCACATTTCGCTTGGTTTTTTCATCATAGTGATGAAAAATGTTCAGCGTATAATCCGGATCCCTCTTTTTCTTGCTTGCCATTTTCAGGAAGGGATTTTGATCTCGTCTAATGAGATTGCAGTTTCCTCGCCGGTATGCATGTTTTTCAATTTTGCAGCTTTGGTTTTCAGTTCCTGTTCGCCGACGACAATAACATAATCTGCCGATTGCCGGTTTGCTTCTCTCATTTGGGACTTTACACTTCGTCCAAGATAATCAATCTCAGCACAGATTCCTTTTCGGCGCAATTCGCTTGCTTTCAGAAATGCCCAAGTGCGGGCGGGTTCATCCAATCCGACGAAATAGAGAACCGGAGCAGTTTGGTTTTGTTCGTTTTTTCCAAGTTTGGATAGCACCATCAAAAGTCGTTCAATTCCTGCAGCGAAACCGACACCAGGTGTAGATTTACCGCCAAGTTCTTCAACAAGCAAATCGTACCTGCCTCCTCCTGCGAGAGCATCCTGTGATCCAAGCGCAGTGCTTGTTATTTCAAAGGCGGTCTTTGTATAATAATCCAGCCCACGGACGAGCCTTCCATCCACTTCATATTTAATAGCAAGTGCATTAAGCAGCGCTTGAACTGAAGCAAATTGCGACGCGCATTCATCGCATAGGTGTTTATGCATCAGAGGCATATTACCCGTTAGTTCGCGGTCTTTTTCATCTTTGGAGTCGAGTACGCGAAGCGGATTTTGCTCTATTCGCGCCTGACTATCCGCTGAAAGCTGAGATGACACATTACGGAGTTCCGTTTGTAAAAGCTTTTTGTATGCAGGACGGCATTTCTCGCAGCCTACCGAATTTATTTTGAGAGAAAAGAGATCTATACCGAGTTGTTTGTAGATTTCCAGCGGTAATATCATCATTTCGACATCCAGCAATGGAGAAGATGCGCCGAGAACTTCTGCCCCGAATTGATGAAATTGCCGCAGACGTCCGGCTTGCGGGCGCTCCTGCCGGAACATCGGTCCGATATAATACAATTTAGTCAGCGGAGATTGTTCCCCGAGATTGTTCTGAATATAAGCACGCAATGCCGCCGCAGTCCCTTCCGGCCGTAAAGTGAGGCTTTCTTCGCTTCGGTCGAGAAAGGTGTACATCTCTTTACTCACAATATCCGTTAGTTCACCGATACTACGGGCGAATAAGCCGGTTTGTTCGAATGCGGGAGTCCGGATTTCCCTGTAGTTGAAGTTGTGCATCACGCGGCGGACAGTCGATTCCACGTGCTGCCAGCCGGCGATTTCATCCGGCAGGATATCTTTTGTCCCTTTTATTGTACGAAATTTCAAAATATGCAGCCCTTCCTGCAGTGTTAAATGTTTTTCATTAGCAGGTTATTGATATGAAATGAATGCACGCCGGCGAAGCTATCCCTCAGTATTTGCGTCTTCTTCCTGTCGAAAGATTTCCAGGATATCTTTGGGTGTTTCAGCTTCGAGGAGTTGTTTGCGAAAATCTTCTTTGTTCATTAGACGAGAAATGCGGCTCAGGAGCTTTATATGCGGGCCCACCATATTGTCGCGCCCCACAAGAAGGAACATCAGTCGCACGGGTTGGTCGTCTAAGGATTGATAATCGATAGGCTGTGCAGTAACGGCAAAAGCCGCAACGATATCGCTCACTGCGTCTGTTTTCCCATGCGGAATTGCAAATCCCGACCCGACACCGGTGGACATAATTTTTTCCCGGTCAAAAATCGCCGTTCGCATGCGTTCTTTGTCGGTAACTTGTTTCTGAGAACCGGCAAGTTCGATCATTCCATTAATAACATCTTCCTTTGTTGCGCCGGGAAGATTCGTTCGTACAACCGATTCGTTTAGTATGTCGGTAATTTTCATTCAATTCTCCAAATTGCCACAGCTGCATAAAGAATGCAAAGGTTCACTTCAAACCGGATGTGAACTATTAAAGATTGCAGAATTTCTGTCAAAATACAAATTAAATTACAAATCCTCCCGTTGGCCGCCTACAATCCATTGTTGAATAAGGGCTTCATACTCGTTTACAAGACGTTCGGCTACGGCTCTATCGCTCGATTCTGCGTTAATATGAAACATTGGCCGCGCACTATCCGGATTCAGTAAAATTGACGTATGCTCCCCGAGATTGGGAGGATAAAGTTTAATTCCTTCAATTAGATCCCGGGGAATTTGTTCCGATTGTTCTGTAAGTTTGCGTAAAATGCGCCCTTTTGTATGCCAAGGGCATGAGATATTTTTCTTGACGAAATGCAGCCGCGGCGTTTCTTTATCGAGCTGACCGATTCGTTTTTTTGTTTTTGCAATGCATTCAAGCAATTTTGAAATAGAATACATCCCATCGGAAGCAAAAAGGAATTCGTTGAAGATAAATCCGCCTTTTGTTCCGCCGACGAATTTGATCTGTTTGTCTGATGCAGCGTTCATCAGAGCAAGATGACTGTCGCGTGTCTTAACGACTTCCAAATGGAACTCTTCTGCAATGAGATCGATTTCCCCGCTCGCTGAGATCGGTACTGCAATCTTTGTAATATCTTTTTGAGAGAGAACTAGGAATTTTAACATCAGCGTCAGCAAACGGTCGTTGTCGATTAGATTACCGTGCTCATCGATAATAAATATCTTCTCTGCTCCGGCATCAAACATACATCCAATATCATATTTCAATGAAGTTACAACATATGCCAGTTGACGCAATGATTCTTCAAATTCTTCTTTTGTTCTTGTAATTTTTCGACTGTCGAGATATGCATTGAGGGCAACCACTTGAACGTTCATATTACCGAGTATGTTCGGGAAAATAGTGGAAGCGATTCCGTTCGAATAATCAATAACTAGTTTCAGGCCTGCCGCTTGAATAGCTTCAATATTGAGTGTTTCCAGTCCCCGCTGTATATAACTCTCTGTCGTACGTTCAGGGAATGAAATTGAACCGACCTGGTTGTGATGAGCCCGGTTAAAGTCTTCGCCGAAAAACAACCGTTCCATGGATTTTGTTTTATTTGACGGCAGGTCCTTCCCCTGCTGGTCGAAGAAAATGATGTCGGAACTGTTTCTATCAAATGGAGATTTACGGACATGAATCCCTCCGCGTTCTTTTCCGGTCTGCAATTCGTACCGGACGATCGGAATTGAAGTAGTGCGTAGATCGATACAGTGAACTCCGGCAGACATGAGTCCGGACATAATCGCACGGTTTATCATCCTGGATACATTGTCCGAATCACGGCTTGTGACAACAGTAGAGCCCGCTCCGACAAGCGCTCCAAATGCGGCTCCCAATTTAGCTCCGAATTCCGGACTGATTTCTATATTGGAAAGACCGGTGACGCGGGCGTCTGTAAAGAGTTCCCGCAGCCATTTATCTTCCCGCACTAGACTGCGTGTTACGATAGAACCTTCTTCGATGTTTTTATTCGGCCAAATTTTAATATTTGAGAGCAGCTTGCTGCGCTTTCCTATAGTACATGAATCGCCGATGAAAACATTTTCAAGAATTGTAACATCTTCATTGATGGTACATTTGGATCCAATCACATCCATAGATAATTCGGAACGTGAGTCGATTTTCGATTCATTCCAAATGATTGAATTTCTAACTACGGTGCCGGGAAAAATTTCACAATTGTCGCCGATAACGGAATTACTGATAACTACTCCATTATGTATGCGGCAGTTCTTTCCAATGATAATTGTCCCGGTAAGATGACGCGGATCGGCTTCGACTATCGTACTTTCGCCGACAATTAGATTTTCCTTCTTAGTTCCCTCAACATGCAGTTTTACATCGCCGCGGAGAGCGTCCATATGTGCATCCTGGTACTCGTTTAGGCTGCCGATATCCTTCCAGTACCCTTTTGCGATATAACCAAAGAGGCCAAGATCTCGTTTTAGGAGAATGGGAAATAGATTCTTACTAAAGTCGAATTCCTGTTTTTCAGGAATGAGATCCAGTATCTCAGGCTCTATTATATAAATTCCCGTATTGATTGTGTCGCTGAATACTTCTCCCCACGATGGTTTTTCCAGGAAACGGGCAATTTTTCCGTCTTCTTTTGTTAAAACAACTCCATATTGGAGTGGATTTGTTACTCGGGTAAGCAGCAATGTAGCTTTTGCTTTTCTTTCTTCGTGGAAGCGAATAGCGGCTGTCAAATCAAAATCGGTAAGAACATCTCCGCTAATTATCAGAAAACGCTCATCTAAAAAATCTTTTGCATTACGAACACTTCCCGCTGTTCCATAATCTGCTTCTGCTTTGCGATACTGCATGTTGATGCCGAAGGCGCTGCCGTCTCCGAAATAACCTGTGATGGCATCCGGCTGATAGAAGAGCGTGGAGACGATATCTTTCATATTGTGCGATTTAAGCAGTTCAACAATGTGTTCCATAATAGGCTTGTTGACCATAGGAACCATCGGTTTTGGAATATCGCTGGTAAGGGGCCGTAAACGTGTGCCAAACCCGCCAGCCATGATGACAGCTTTCATGAGCACTTCCAATTAAGAGAGATTAAGCATAAATGATTCAATGGCAAAAAGGTATGCAAAAAAAAATACTGCCGCAAGCAATTGGCGAATGTAATCTCAAAAACGCATCCGGATGACTGAATAAGTTAGAAACAATTAATATCTATATGATTGGTTGACTTTTCAGCACAAAACAGGTAAATTTAATGAAATTTGAGGGCAACTATAAGATTCTCGAGACTCAATGACTGACGCCCGAAGGTTCAACACATTCTTTTCCTGGATGCATTCATTAACGCTTGCAGAGGAATTGATTGTAGTGGTGGGCGTCGTTTCATTTTTAGGGGGACTTGTCTTCTCGGCTGCATTGGTGAAGATAATACTCTTATTGTTATCTGTGGCATCGATTGCTTATGTGATTGTCGAGGCAGGCAAACGCAAAGGATCTATTGCTCAATCAGCAGATGAGAATCAGTCATTCTCTCACATCAGAGGAGTCTAGATATTCGAATGAAGAAACTTGTTTTTGATGATTTTCAAGTCAGCGGTAAACAATACCAAGTTGATTTTGTTGACGAACCGGAACGATCACAACCAGATATATAAAGATCAAGAAAATATGGTATCGGGAAAAAAGGATTCGGAAAAAACGACTTTAACAGTGTTTGAATTAAATGAGTTTATAGAAACCCCCGGGACTGGAGAAAGGTGCAGAGGAAGGTCCGAGAACCGAATTCAATACGTTAATTCAGAGAGTATTGAGTGTCGTGAAGGATATACATTTTGCTCATACAGTTGCTCTTTTTTGGATAAATAGAGAGAGACAACAATTGGTGCTCGAAGGGCATACGACAGACAGCGATAAATTCATGACAAACAGACGATTGCCGATCGGTTCCGATGTCGTTAGTCAAATCGCAGTAAATGGAAAACCGCAGATTGTCAATTTTGTGGACACTCTTGGTCAAGCTGATATGGTGCCGTATTACGAGTGCAATAGATCCAATAAAAACATTTGTAGGTGTTCCGATATTCTTTAGCGGGATCCAATCGCAGGATCCGGTGGCAGTTCTTACCTTGGATTGTCTGGATGCGGATGCATATGGAAACGAAACTATAACTTCTCTGGCACAGATTGCAAAACTGATTTCGACGCTTATCCGAAGTTATACTTCAAAGTACGATCTGCTGCTGGATTCTGAAGTACTGCGTTCGATCAGCCGGGTGCGCGAACAATTGAGCATTGACTTTGGAGCTCATTCTATTACGCGATCACTTGCCGAGGAGACGTCGCGGCTTGTTCCATGGGATTATATTGCAGTCGTTTTATTTGACGACAGTAAAAAATCATGGATAGTTCACAATCTCCTGAACCGCATGAATGATCCGTATGTTCCGCTCATGAGTGAGCTGGATCCTCAACATAGTCTTGTTATTGAAGTCGTACAAACATGTGTTCCTAAGATCGTTGATGATTTATCAACCGCTGCGCTGCCGCGGTTTTACCAGGCTGAACGATGCGAATCGAAAGGCGCTTTGGTTATTATACCTTTAAATTCATTGAATCGCTGCTATGGCGCCCTGGTGATAGAAAGCAAGGATCCGAAAACGTATTCGGACGCTGATGTAAAGCTTGTGCAAAAGCTTGCCGAAACTTCATCGTGGGCATTGGAAATTTTAAGCCTCACGGAAGTAATGAATAATTATGTCTCGCTTGATGAAACAACGGGCGTCTCGACTCGTAAGAGTTTTATGAGCCGTTTGCACGAAGAAGTGCAGCGTGCGAGCGATTTTTCGAACGATTTATCTTTGGTAATGGTTTCCATCGACCGCATGGACGATCATATCTCGCGTTATGGCAGAGAAGCCTTTGATTTTATTCTGCAAAATGTCGGACGAATGATAAAAGTCTCCATTCGCCCCTACGATGTTGTCGGCAGGTTCGATTTTAATTGCTTTGTCATTCTTCTTGTGAATACGACGTCCAATGAAGCATCGTTATGGGCGGAAAAGATCCGAAAAAACGTTGCCAGCAATATTCTGAATATCGAAAATAAAAGTTTTTCCGTCACAATCAGTGTTGGTGTCGCCGGTGCAGTCGATGAATCATCCGATGTTGATTTGCTGGAGAATACGAACCGGGTTCTTCAAAAAGCTATTGAAGCAGGCGGTAATATTATACGAGTGTATTAGAATAATAACAATGTAAATAATTTCTTCTGGAGATTTAAATGGCAAAACAAACTGACTTTGCGGAAAAAGCAAAAAAAGCCGGACAGGAAAAAGGCGTAAAGTGTCCGAAGTGCGGATCGGTAAGAACTCCGACGCTCTATGTACAATCGGTACGTTCGGCGCATGGTTCCTACCGGTTCAATCGGCAGCATGTTCAAATATGTAAGTGCAATGAAAAAGAAATTTTAGGATAACTAGGATATATTAGCAGTCCTCGCAATGCATATCTCGGATTGCATTGAAACAGAAAAAACTGATACTTATTGTTCTTGACAGCGTTGGCGTCGGCGAATTGCCGGATGCGGATATTTACGGAGACCGGGGAGCCAATACAATTGCGAACATTGCGAAAACAGTCGGCGGCCTGCATTTGCCCAACCTTGCTTCTTTAGGACTTGGCAATATCACTGACATCAAAGGCGTTGCAAGAATTGATAACGCATTCGGTTGTTACGGAAAAATGGCGGAAGTATCGGAAGGCAAGGACAGCACTATAGGTCATTGGGAGATAGCAGGTATTATCACGCAACAAAAATTCCCACTGTATCCGAAGGGTTTTCCAGATAAGCGTACTCGAGACATTTCTTCGTATTACTGGATGCAGCGGATATTTAGGGAACAAACCAGCGTCAGGAACGGAGATCATCAATGAATTAGGTGATGAACATGTGCGGACCGGTTTTCCCATTATATATACATCGGGCGACTCGGTGTTCCAGATTGCAGCGCATCAGGATGTTATTCCCCTTGAGCGTCTTTATGAAATATGCAAAATTACTCGGGAACGAGGTATTGGTAAATGAACATTGTGTGGGTCGTGTGATAGCACGCCCCTTTATCGGTAAAAATAAACAATATATACGTACACAGAATCGACGCGATTATGCGGTTAAACCTCCGGCAAAAACGATATTGGATATTTTATCGGAGGATAATATTAAAACGGCAGGTATCGGGAAGATAGATGATTTATTCTGCGGTTGCGGATTGCAGGAAAAATTCATACCAAGTCGAATGCGGAAACGGTAGAGGAAATTATTAGAACAGCCAAAACGATGGGATCAGGATTCCTGATGTCAAATCTTGTAGATTTCGACATGTTGTACGGCCATCGGCAAGATGTAAAAGGATACGCGAATGCACTTGAGGAGTTCGATGAAAAACTTCCGGATATCCGGACGTGTATCAACGATGGTGATTTGCTTGTTATTACTGCCGATCATGGAAATGATCCGACAGATCAGAGTACGGATCATACTCGGGAGTACGTTCCTCTGCTTTGTGCCAGTACTTCCGGGAAGAAGAATGTAAATCTCGGAGTTCGTCGTTCGTTTGCGGATGTCGGGAAAACTGCAGCGGAGTTTTTTGGTGTCGGAGAAGCTCATTTGTTGGCTGGACAGAGCTTCTTAGGAGAAATTTTCTAGATATTGAGACAGGAAACAATATACGTGTTGCAGAGTCTAATAAACAGGTCTGGAATGAGATAAATTCGAAAAGTATGAGGAATTTGGAAAGTAATTTCCGGTAAATGTGAACTTTCCGCACTCCTTATTCTTGTTATAATATAGTGGTGGAACATTCTGCAGGAACTCCCGTAGCAATCCTACGGGCAACAAGAGTTGAATTTTGATAAAGAGTCAATGGTGAAAATAAGCAAACAATATACAAATCGTGAAAGCCAATCACTTGATAAGTATCTTCAGGAAATTGGCAAAGTCGAATTATTAGTGCCGCAGGAAGAAATTGATCTCGCACGGCGTATAAAAAAAGGCGATCAAAAAGCGCTGGAGAAACTGACGAAAGCGAATTTACGCTTTGTCGTGAGTGTGGCAAAACAATACCAGAACCAGGGATTATCGCTCGGTGATTTAATCAATGAAGGTAATCTTGGATTGATCAAAGCAGCAAAACGTTTTGATGAGACCCGCGGATTTAAATTCATTTCATATGCGGTGTGGTGGATTCGTCAATCGATCTTGCAGGCACTGGCTGAACAATCGCGTATCGTACGTTTACCGCTGAATCGTGTAGGCGCACTCAATAAGATTGGCAAAGCATTCAGTACGCTGGAACAGGAATTTGAACGCGAACCGAGCGCAAGCGAATTGGCAGAAGAATTGGATATGTCGCTCTTTGAAGTTTCCGATACGCTGAAGATTTCCGGCAGGCATTTATCAATGGATGCGCCGTTTGCACAGGGCGAGGACAACCGCTTGCTCGATGTTATTCAGGATAATCGTCAACCGACACCTGATTCCGGGCTTTTAGAAGAATCGTTGAAGAATGAAGTAAAGCGTGCGTTGGCAACACTCAGTGAACGCGAGGCGCAAGTGATCAAGTTGTACTTCGGTCTCGATTCGGAACATTCGCTGACATTGGAAGAAATCGGAGAAAAATTTAACTTAACGCGTGAACGCGTTCGGCAGATCAAAGAGAAGGCAATTCGCCGATTGCGTCATGCATCGCGAAGCAAAGCGTTGCGTGCATATCTTGGATAAACGAAAACGTACCGGAGGAACCGGAAAATCGTGATCGTTATCGAAGCAAGCCCCGCGGCGTGCGGGGCTTTGTCATAACGAAAGCATTTTCTTCATCGTGAGCAGACAACACATTCTATTGGTGATAGGTTTCGTTCTCACAGCCTTTATTCTCGCAGGCTGCAGCGGATCATCACCTCGATTCAGAAGCAAGGAGAAAAAAACTTCTTCTGCCGCAACACAGCATCATGGACCGCGTTTTTCATCGAAGGAAGCGGAAGAAGAAGTTAAAGAGACCGATAAAAAACCGGATAAGAAAGAAATAGAAAATATAGCCAAGGGCGACCGAGATTTTCGAAAAGAAAAAAACGACTGCAATAAAACCGCTCGATCAAAGCAAGATGATGCGTGAAATTTCCAAGTATATGGGCGTATCGTATGTGCATGGCGGATCAAGCGTTGATGGAATGGATTGTTCGGGATATACTATGACGGTGTATAAGAATTCCATGAGTATTCTGCTTCCACGCTCGAGTTACGAACAATCGAAAATGGGTACAGCAGTAGAATTGAGTGAATTGAAATTTGGTGATTTGATTTTTTTTAACACGACAGGCGAAAGCGCTTCTCACGTCGGTATCTATTTGGGTGACGATCTGTTTGCACATGCAAGCGTTTCACTCGGCGTGACTATCTCTTCGCTTCAGAGCGGTTATTATGTCAAGCGGTATGAGTGTGCTCGGCGGATTGTAGATTAAAACCTAAAGTAAAATAAAAAAGAATCATAAAATACTATGTCCATTCTTCCCATCTATCTTTTTGGAACCGAAATTCTCAAGAAAAAGGCCAAGCCGGTTGAAACACTGGATGATTCGATCATCAAGCTCATCTATGATATGTTCGAGACGATGCATAAAGCCAACGGAATCGGTCTTGCGGCAAATCAGGTCGGCGATCTTCGACGCGTTATTACGATAGATATTTCGGATGTCACCGAACCAAATGCAGAAGGTGAGATGGAGGATTCTGCGCATCCAACTTCACCGGATCTTCCTCGAACGCTTGCATTAATCAATCCAGAGATTATAAATGAAGAAGATTCTTGGATCGATGGAAGAAGGATGTTTGAGCCTTCCGAGAGTGCGTAGGTGAAGTAGAACGGGCAGAAAAAGTACGTATCCGTTTTCGTGACAGTGAATTCAAGGTAGCAGGAACTTTTAGCTGACGGATTGCTTGCGCGTGTTGTGCTTCATGAATTTGATCATCTCAATGGTGTTCTCTTCGTGGATCGTGATTAATAAGAGCAAAACGAAGTATGCTGCTGCCTAAATTGAGAAAGATTCGAAAAGGAGAAGTCGATCCCGACTATCCGGTGGTTACTGCTGCTGAGGACGTAACAGAATGCGAATCCTTTTTATGGGCACACCGGAATTTGCGGTTCCAAGTCTTCGCATACTTCTGGATCATTCCTATGAAATCCCGGCTGTCGTAACAGCCCCGGATAAACCGAGAGGACGTGGTCAACAGGTTTCCTTTACTCCTATTAAAGAGTTTGCAATTCATCATCAGATTCCGGTTCTTCAGCCGGAAAAACTTAACGATACAGAGTTTATTGCTGAAATCCAGGTTGCTTCACCCCGATCTCATTGTTGTAGTAGCATTCCGAATTTTACCGCGAGAAGTATATACGATCCCGAAACTCGGTTCTTTTAATCTTCATGCATCGCTTCTGCCGAAATATCGCGGAGCCGCACCGATCAATTGGGCTATTATCAACGGAGAAAAAGAATCCGGCGTTACGACATTCTTTTTAAAGGATGAGGTGGACACGGGTTCTATCCTGCTTCAGACACGAGTACCAATCGGTCCGAATGACACTGCAGGTGATTTGCATGATACACTCTCTAAGGCAGGTGCAGAGACTGTTCTTCAGACTGTTCGCCTTATCGAACTCGGCAGCGCACAGCCGCGTACGCAAGACGATTCGCTTGCATGTCCTGCACCAAAGATTTTTAAAGAAGACTGCCGGATTGATTGGACGAAGTCGTCACAGCAGGTTCATAATTTTATTAGAGGACTTTCACCCAATCATACGGCTTGGACAACACATACGGGCAAGCTGATTAAAGTATATCGTTCCGAAATAGTTGAAGGACAATCGACACAGGCAGGAATTATTTTGAGTCGAACACGGGACAAACTGGAGGTCGGAACCGGAAACGGTATTGTTTCTCTCCTCGAAATTCAACAGGAAGGAAAACGCCGGCTCGGTATTGAAGAATTTCTTAGGGGTTATTCAGTTGAATCAGGTGAAATGTTTTACTAAAAGAAACTTATTGCATTCATTGTCCTGCGTGCATGTGTTTGTAACTTTAAATAATTCTCGTATATTTAAAAAGCAAAAAAAATATCCGCACAAAAGAAGGTGTGCGCAAGCGATTCTCCTTATGAAAGTAAAAACGATCGACGGAAAAAAAGGCGGAGAAAATCGGATTTCAGACGATATTGGTTTCGGGACGAAATGCTTCTGATTACCAAACTTGCCCGGATGATCGATCATACACTTCTGAAACCGGACGCGACGCTACAGGAAATTGAGAATTTATGTGCTGAAGCAAAGCATTATGGTTTTGCAAGCGTATGTATCAATCCGGCGTATGTGAAACTATGTGCTGACTTGCTGAGTAATTCAAATGTAAAAGTCTGTACCGTCATCGGTTTTCCTCTGGGCGCAACATCGAGTGCAGCGAAAACTTTTGAAACGGAACGGGCAATAAAACATGGCGCCAGTGAAGTTGATATGGTGATCAATATCGGAATGCTGAAATCCGGCGAATATGATTATGTCGAACACGAAATTCTTGCAGTTGTCGAAACGGCGCATCGCTTGAAAGCGCTGGTAAAAGTAATCATCGAAACCGGATTATTGAACAATGATGAAAAGATAAAAGCATGCGTCCTGGCGAAACATGCCGGAGCCGACTTTGTTAAGACATCGACAGGATTTGTAAAAGGCGGGGCGACCGTTAAGGACATTGCACTTATACGGAAAGTTGTCGGACCGGAACTAGGAGTAAAAGCTTCCGGCGGTGTACGTTCTAAGAAAAAGGCACTTGCTCTTATTGCAAGCGGTGCGACGCGGATCGGTGCAAGTGCAAGTGTTAAAATTGTTACAGGATAGCAGATGGTGTTATAATCCATTATCTGAAAGAGGCTCTCGGTGGGTCGACTATCTTTCAATATCAGTTTGCTTTTCATCGGTATGACTCTCTCGTTTCTGGGTTGTGTTTCGTCGGAAGAAACAGGCGCAGGCGATAGAGCAAAATCTCCGGTAAGGGTTTTCGATCCGATTGATACCATGGGCCTTACAGGCAGCCGGGAGATGAACCAGGATTCCATCCTGAATTTAAAAAACAATTTAAGCATTTCAGATCGATCGTTGCGTATTGCACCAAAACTCAAATCAAAACAGGACACGGTGAGAGCATCCGTCATAAGGAAAAAGAAATCTTCCGTACGCCAGCACATCAAAATCGAGCGTCCGGAACATCCGATCTATACCGTGCAAATAGGAGCATTCACTCAAGCTTCCAAAGCTTTGAGCACACAAAAAAAAGCAAAAGGCCGATTTATTTATCAGCCGGTTTTTAATAAATATATAAAGAATGCCAAACTGTACCGTGTGAGCATCGGCAGATATGAAAACCGCGAGGATGCGTTCGCACTTGCCGATACTATGAAAGAACAATATCCCGGTGAGTACAGCAAATGCTGGATCAACTTCATACCATGATGAAAACGCCGATAATATATTCTACACTTTGTTTTCTGGCATTGTTGTCGGCAGGATGTTCGTCGTCTTCTTCGTTGAGGCATAATGGAGAGCGCGGACAGGAAACATCGAAAGACGGCAATCGTTCATTAGCGGACTATGAGGCAACATTGGATCCGGCAGATTATGACCAGGAAATCGAAGTTATTGAGAAAATAAATATTGAGGAAGCGAAACAAAAGTCGTCGTTGGAAATTCCGAAAGACAGTCTGGTTATTGAGGAAGAAGTAGTACAGGGATTTCGAATTCAGATATTCTCTTCCTCCGGCGTTGATGAAGCAACTTTTATGAAAGGATATAGCAATTCAGAAATTTGTCGGCGATTCAGTATATGTAGTGTACGATGCACCTGTGTACAAAGTACGTGTGGGAGATTTTTTAAATCGCTATGAAGCAAACCAGCGGCTACCGGAGTTTACGGAAAAAGGATACAGGGATGCATGGATAGTACCTGATAGAATTATTCAGCGGAAATTCGTGCGTATTCCTCTTTCGAAGTGAGTTTATATCGGACTTTGCTTTTTTTGCAGCAAATACAATTAATTTTGGTCTATCTTAAAATTGCTCCGCGAAGGATTATTATTCGAGCATTTGTCAAGTAGCTGCCGCTTTTCCCTTAATGAATTTCTAACGGATAGAAACATTCCGATGAAATGAAGAACTTTTTCGAACTCTGCAGTGTTGGTAAACAGAGTACCGGAATTGACTTTTACATTCGCGATCCTAATTTCGACAAAACATTTTTTTTCTCTAGATAGGATTGATAGATGAAAGGAATTCTGTTTTTCATTTTCTTGAAGCTTTAGAATCGTATATATTTTTTTATTAAACGATTACAGCGGCCGGGAGACCTGATAAATGATATTAAGGGTGCAAAAAAAGAAACAAATTCATGTTCGCATACATAAAAAATATTTTTTTATGTCAAGTGATTTTTATGACGATGTTCAACCCTTAAAAAAACACTTCATTTTTAACTTGACAAAGGGACTGTAACAGAATATATTTACAACCAGTTGCGACGCCAAAAAGGCAGCAGGAAGGTACTTAATTCTTATAAAGTTTAGAGTCGTAAAAGAGGAGAATAAATGTGGCGCGCAACGGCCACTCTT
The DNA here is from genome assembly GCA_963770945.1 of uncultured Bacteroidota bacterium. Classification (GTDB taxonomy): domain Bacteria; phylum Bacteroidota; class Ignavibacteria; order UBA10030; family UBA10030; genus Fen-1298. The sequence goes on from CAVYRP010000002.1 coordinate 399,598, forward strand.
TTTTATCATCAATATTTTTTCTGAAAATTGAAATCAAATTATCCCAGCCGTCGTAAGACGTATTTATTATTCATTGGTTGGAAGCTTTTGTATTGCACCATACCATTTTAAGCAAGGAGTTAGATATGCAAAATGTGCAGTCCCCCTCAGCCCGAGTCCATTCACATACACAAGAACGAAATGCTGTGAAACGGGGATTACGTTTCGAAAGATTTTTTACGAGACAAGGCGTACATCCATTCGATGAAATTGAATGGGAACGGCGTACTGCTACTATTTCGAACGATCGAGGCGAAAAAATCTTTGAACAAAAAGATGTTGAAATTCCCAAAATCATGGTCGATGACAGCAACGAATGTTGTTGTCTCGAAATATTTCTATGGTCAATTGGGAACTGCAGAACGCGAAACGAGCATACGGCAGCTTGTCGATCGTGTCGCCAAATCGTACTATACATGGGGATTGAAAGACGGTTATTTCGCATCTGAAGAAGATGCGGAAATATTTTATCACGAATTGCTGTATCTTCTCGTCAACCAGTTTATGTCGTTCAACAGCCCGGTCTGGTTTAATGTCGGAGTTGAAAAAATGCCGCAATGTTCGGCATGCTTTATCAATTCGGTTAAAGATTCAATGACCTCCATTCTGGAGCTAGCGAAAACGGAAGGTATGCTCTTTAAGTACGGTTCGGGCACCGGTTCAAATCTTTCTACGCTTCGCTCCTCTAAGGAACGTATCACCGGCGGCGGTACTGCATCCGGACCGGTTTCATTCATGAAAGGGTACGATGCATTTGCAGGTGTTATTAAATCCGGCGGGAAGACACGCCGCGCAGCAAAGATGGTAATTCTAAATATTGAACATCCGGATATTATCAGCTTCATCAATTGTAAAGCGGAAGAAGAGAAAAAAGCATGGGCGCTCATCGATGCAGGTTATGACGGCGGCTTCAATGTGCCGGGAGGCGCGTACGATTCTGTGTTCTATCAAAACGCAAATCACTCTATCCGCGTGACCGATGAATTTATGAAAGCCGTGCTGGAAGATAAGGAATTTTGGACTAAAGCAGTAAAAGGCGGAATGCCGATGGAAAGATTCCGCGCGCGCGATCTGATGAAACAAATTGCCGATGCGGCATGGATCTGCGGCGATCCCGGTATCCAATTCAATACAACGATAAATAACTGGCACACATGTTCCGGTACGGCACCGATCAATTCATCGAATCCTTGCAGCGAGTATATGTTCCTCGATGACAGCGCATGCAACCTTGCATCGCTGAATCTTATGAAATTCCGCAGGACAAACGGCGATATAGATGTGGAAGCATTTAAGAAAGCTGTTCAGGTAACGATTACCGCAATGGAAATGTCCGTCGATAATTCAAGTTACCCGACAGAGGCGATTACGCATAACAGTCACGACTTACCGTCCGCTCGGACTCGGGTACGCAAATCTCGGTGCACTGCTGATGTCCCGCGGTGTTGCATATGATAGTGATGAAGGCAGAACTCTTACCGCTGCTATTACATCTCTCATGTGCGGTGAAGCGTACAAGCAATCCGCAAAAATCGCCGAAGTACAGGGACCGTTCAATGGATTTGCAGCGAATAGAGATCCGATGTTGAATGTGATGGCAAAACATGGAATTTGCGCAGAACGCATCGACAAGAATGCAGTAGAACCCGGTCTCTGGGAAGCGCAGCATGATGTATGGAAAGATGTCGTAGAGTTAGGGAAAGAGCACGGCATCCGCAACGCGCAGACAACCGTTCTTGCCCCGACCGGCACGATCGGTTTCATGATGGATTGCGATACTACAGGTATTGAACCGGATATCGCTCTGGTGAAATACAAGAAAATGAGCGGCGGCGGTTTGATGAAGATCGTCAACCAGACCGTGCCGGAAGCGCTTACGAAATTAGGATACGACGGCGAACAGATCGAGCATATTATTGCATACATCGATAAGAACGATACTATCGAAGGCGCACCGCATCTGAAAGAAGAACATCTTTCGGTGTTCGACTGTGCATTCAAACCGGCAAATGGCAAACGTTCTATTCACTATATGGGGCATATCAGGATGATGTCGGCAGCACAGCCGTACCTGTCCGGTGCAATTTCAAAAACAGTGAATATGCCGACCGATGTGACCGCCGAAGATATTACACAGGCCTATACCGAAGCATGGAAACTCGGGTTGAAATCCATTGCCGTGTACCGCGACGGATGCAAACGCACCCAGCCGCTCAGTACATCGCTCGATAAGAAAAAAGAAACACCGCAGATAACCAACAGGCCGGCACGCCGCCACTTGCCGGATGAGCGGGCATCTATTACTCATAAATTCAGCATTGCCGGACATGAAGGCTATATCACTGTCGGAATGTTTGAAGACGGAACTCCCGGCGAGTTATTTATCACGATGTCCAAAGAAGGCTCTACGATTTCCGGCTTGATGGATTCGCTTGCTACATCGATTTCGATTGCACTGCAGTACGGTGTGCCGTTGAAAGTGATGGTCGATAAGTTCAGCCATGCGCGCTACGAACCGTCGGGTTTTACGAACAATCCGGATATTCCGATTGCAAAATCCGTAAGCGATTACATTTTCCGCTGGCTCGGCAGGAAATTTTTCAAAGACGAGAACGCAGCGGTGAATACGAATAATGAAGTAAGCGATGTGAAAATTTCAGAAGAAACCGCTAAGAAACCGGTAGGTATTCTCAATGCCGCGGCAACGAAAGCCGCTTCGGTGTGGGAGAAAAACGAGAAGTTCATATTTGAGACACAATCCGATGCGCCTCCATGCCACGAATGCGGAAGTATTATGATCCGCAGCGGCTCTTGCTATAAGTGCCTTGAGTGCGGCTCGACTTCAGGTTGTTCCTGAGGTTTTCCGAATAGCCGGGGAGGAAAGATGAATATTTTTTGGGGAAGTAAAAACATATAATGATTTTTAACTAACGCCGGTGGTGGCAGCATCATCGGCGTTTGTTGTTTAGTCTTATCAGCAGGCGATGATATATATCTTCGCCTGCTTGCGTTATTAAGGATTTGCATTTTTACTGTTTGCAGTTTAATTTGTCGTCGTAATGCCTATCGCGCCAATCGTATATCCATTGCATCGTAACTCACAGAGACGAATCTATGAGGAAGGGGCGAGTTATTTCATTACTACGGTTACTTACGATCGATATCCATATTTTCAAATACCTTTGCTTTCCGAACTTTTTATCAATGATTTATTGTTTGCAAGAGATCTTAAACAATTTAAACTGCATGGTTATGCCGTTATGCCGGACCACGTGCATCTTTTGATCACGCCATCGGTAAAAGCGAATTATTCAGAGGTAATGCGGTCTCTTAAAACAAATTATGCTCGAGATGCAAACGATATTATGTTTGATAGAAAGACAAATATCCAATCTGAAGGCGACGTGGCGCCACGTCGCCTTCAGATACATGCAAGACATGCGGAGTCCTCTTTTCCCGAATATCGTCGACGTTTTATTGATACTTATGGTCCTAACCATAATATTCCCTTTTTTAAATGGAGAAAATCCTTTCGAGATCATATAATCCGTGGTGATAAAGACTTTTCAAATCATCTCGAATACATATTTAATAATGCAATGAAACATGCCCTTGTCGAAGAACCGAGAAAATGGAAATGGATGTGGGTAGAAACTATGGATAATCAATGATATGGATTATCATTGTAGAAAGCGAACATTGGGAAATATTGCAGCATATTTCAAATATCAATCGACGAAATTGATAAACGAATTACGGGATACATCGGGTGTGAAGGTATGGCAGCGAAACTATTATGACCGGATTATTCGTAATGAAAAAGAATTACAGTATATACAGGATTATATAGTCAATAATGTAATCGCATGGGCATTTGAAAAGGAGCATTCGGAAAATATTCCATTATAAATACGAATACAGGCGACGTGGCGCCACGTCGCCTTCAGATACATGCAAGACATGTGGAGTCCTTTTTTCCCGAATGTCGTCAACTTTATTAATACTTATCGTCTCAACCATAAAATTCCCATTTTTTAAATGGGCAAAATCCTTTCGAGATCACATTATCCGAAGGGTAGGAGCGAGGTCACCTCGACCCTACGAAAGCGAACATCGGGAAATATTGGCAGCATATTTCAAATATCAATCGGCGAAATGAAAATGGATGCGGGTAGAGTCGATAGAAAGTCAATAATATCGATATTAATCGCAGAGATGAAGCGGAAAGGCCATAACCATGTTGTGTTTTGAATAAAAAATAAATACTATCAAAGTGTTGATAAATAAGAATGATTATATACATATTCCCTTCAGTTAAAAGGAAAATATATGGAAGATTTAAAAATTATCCCGCCGGAAGAATCGGAGCAGGAATCTTCATTTGGCAAAATATTTTTAAGAATTGGAGCAGTGTTCCTTTGCATAATCGCCAGTATTGCACTGATTCTACTGGGATATTTATCTGCTATAATCTTGAATTTGGATTTAGAAATATTTAATACATATACGGGAACTTGTTTCCTTACCAGCATTGTGATATGGATGCTGATCGGCCTATTAACGCCTTTCATTCTTTTCCAAAGGTTCTTAGAAGAAATAAGAGAAGTAACTGCCATCAGGGTAATTGTCAGTATTATTACGTTTATTTCATTGATATTTTTGAATTGGTATGTGGTAAATATTTTGGCAGAAATGATCGCTTAAATTCTCATTACTTAATAAAGAGGAGAAAGATCTCCCTCTTTGTATTTCAATACATAATAGCTGTAGAAAAAGTCTTCTTGTATGGATAACACGTCAGGGCAAGGCAAAGATTCTGAAGTTCCGCCGGTAGTCATAACCTGGAACTGGGGGGCTTTTTTCCTTAGCGTGATATGGGGATTATTCAACAGGACATATATCGCATTACTGACATTAATTCCGGTTATTGGAATTCTAATGGTATTTGTATTGGGATTCAAAGGCAATGAGTGGGCCTGGCAGAACAAACACTGGAAAAGTATCGAACAGTTTCAGCATGTACAAAAGCTGTGGTCAATTTGGGGAATTATCTTTTTTATTTTTGGTGCTCTCGCCAGTATATTCGCTGCAAGCATTCTCCTTCCTGTCCTCAAAATATTTAAGATAATTCCGGAGTAAGATTCACATTCTCAAATACTTATAATATTGTTCAAAGGCGATATTAATCCGCCAACATTGGAAAACTCAAAATAAAACACCGCAAATTGTCTCAAGGAGTAAAAGATGAAGATTTTAATCGCTTTCTTTTTGGCTGGTTCTTTTTTAATGGCACAGGTAAAAGAAGTCGTACCGAATCCGCCAAAAACAAAAACCGCTTTAATGAATCAATCGTCGGATATCTGGGATATCCTGAAAAACCGAAGATCCGTGCGGAAATTTAAATCGGATTCTATTCCCGATGCGGATGTACTTAAAATTATCGATGCAGCCCGGACGGCGCCTACCTCAGGAAATCAGCAGCCATGGAAGTTTCTGGTTGTTCGTGATAAAAACAAAATAAATCAGATGAAAGAATCGTGTGTTAAATTATCTTTGAAGCGAAACACTCCCAAAGGACTTACAAAAGCACAATTCGAAGAAAAAGTCAGGTCCAACTTAGACAACTATTTTTCTGCCCCTGTCTATATTATTATTTTAACTGATAATAACTCAACGTATCCGGATTATAATCATTGGGATGGACCGATGGCGGCGGGATATTTGATGCTTGCCGCGCGCGCTTTGGGGTATGGAACAGTCTTTATTACTGATGGGATACCTGAAAGTGTTACAGAAGATGCATTCGGCATTCCTGATACGTACACGAGAGTATGTATCACTCCTTTAGGTATACCTGTCGAGTGGCCGCAATCACCTTCCAAGAAAAAACTAGAGGAATTCATTATATATGATACTTTCTGAAATTATACAGAAGTATTATCGTGGACGCTTAAACAGTCCCCTGATATTGCTTGAGATTGAAAGGAAAACTAATTATCATTTTTGAGCTTAGCGCAGTGATAATTAAGTGTAAAGTTAATGTTTTAAATCTAAAACAATTACTTTCAGGAGGTATATTATGAGACTCGCGATTATTTTTCTTTGTATCGTTTGTTTTGTGGGTTGTGCATCAATGAGACAAACTTCGGATGGTTCGATTCCACAGGTACTATTGAAGCACCCGCTTCCTCCGATTCCGGAAACGGTTCACAAATTGTCTTTTGATCTAGATGTGGTATTATTCATTCTACAGGACGGATCAGTTAATAAAGCCCGGCTTCTTAAGGGCAGCGGCGATGCTGAATGGGATACGCTGGCTTTAGCATCTATTAAACAATGGCGTTTTGCCCCTGCTCATACCGGAAATCAACCGGTTAGTACATGGTTCCACTTGCGGACAAATGTGCGTTATGCAGAGTTACAAATAATGAATCTTGCAGAAATTTTGTGTACTACCCCGGAAGAAGCCGATACAGTCTACACAGCGATAGGCCAGGGACAGGATTTTGGCGATCTGGCAATGAAGTATTCAGTCGGTCCGTCGCGTGAAATGAAAGGATTACTCGGAGAAATTAACATTAACATGTATCCGGAGCAAATAAACAAAGCTCTGGAAAAACTCAGCGTCAATGCAAATACAAAGCCTATTAAGTACGGCGACCTCTATGTAATTTTCAAAAGATTGGAGAAAAAGAAATAATTTTATATAGAGAATAATACAAATGTTCGAAAGAATGAAGTAACTTTCAATAATCTAAAGTTCAATAAAACTGAATTATATTTTTCTGTTAATCTGAACCATTATTCCGCATTCTGCATTTGCAACGATCAGAGTGCGGATTATGGTTCTTTATTTTAATATTCTGTACTACCCGGCCTTGCGCCTGCCGGCATTAGATAATCCGCCAGCCGTAATAAATTGTCAGTGATATAACGGCTATTGTTAATCTTTTCCCGTTTACCTTTCCTGGTTTTATTGTATAAATCTGTAGATAACAGATAGATCACTGATACACATAATAAATTCAGGAGAAAGTCATGAAGAAAATCGTTTTAGCCGCGTTAGTGCTCTTGATGGTGATGCCGTCATGTGCTCAAAAGAAAGGCGCAATAATTGGCAGAGTTACCGATGCCGTTTCCGGTAAACCTATTGCAGGCGTAGCAGTAACAGTTTATGGCACCGGATACGCCGGCAAAACGGACGGCTCGGGGAATTATCAATTAAAATCCGTTCCAGCCAATAAACAAATTGTGCAATTTTCATGCAATGGCTATACTCAATTAATTAAGACAAATGTGCTTGTTCAGCCTGATACTACAATGCGGCTTGATGTTCGTCTGGATACGGGATCTTCCAATATAACTCATACTGAAATTATGCCGGAAGAAAAAGACAAGACTATAGTATCGTCGTTTAGGCTGGCCAAATATGCTGAATCTGCTCCTATGTGCATAGCTGATTGTGGACAGACTGCTGCGTTCGCTGTAAATTTCAATACAGAGGCTTATGATAAAATCACAGAGAACGAATTTTTAGATGCCGCACAAAATCCTCTTTCCACATTTTCAATTGATGTTGATGTGGCATCGTACGGCAATGTACGCAGGTTCATCCGTAATGGTTCGCTTCCCCCTATTGATGCAGTACGCTACTGAAGAATTTGTAAATTATTTTACATATAACTATCCTGAACCGACGGGCCGACATCCGTTTTCAGTAAGCACCGAGATGACATCGGCACCATGGAGCCCAAAGCACCGTCTTATAATGATCGGCCTGCAGGGCAAGCATATTTCAACCGACAACTTACCTCCGGGCAACCTCGTATTTCTGCTCGATGTATCCGGTTCTATGGAAGATCCGAATAAGCTTCCTTTAGTGAAATCAGCTTTTCATTTACTGGTCAATCAGCTCAGGAGTATCGATAGAGTTGCAATAGTAGTATACGCAGGAAGTGCCGGGATTGTGCTGCAATCGACATCTGGCGATGAGAAGGCCAAGATTCTTGATGCGATAGATAATCTTGAAGCAGGAGGCTCTACTGCAGGCGGGCAGGGGATTAAGCTTGCATATAAAATCGCAAAAGAAAATTTTCTAAAAGATGGCAATAATCGTGTTATACTTGCCACAGACGGGGATTTCAATGTAGGGGCATCGAGCGATGCCGAGATGGAACGCCTGATCGAAGAAAAGCGGAAAGACGGCATTTATCTATCTGTGCTGGGATTCGGAATGGGCAATTATAAAGACTCAAAGATGGAAAAGCTTGCGGACAAAGGGAACGGAAATTATGCTTACATCGATAATATACTCGAAGCAAAAAAGGTTTTTGTCGGCCAGCTTGCAGGTACCTTATATACAATTGCAAAGGATGTTAAGCTGCAGGTTGAGTTCAATCCCGCAAAAGTGAAAGCTTACCGTCTAATCGGATATGAAAATCGGCTGCTTAACAAAGAGGATTTCAATAATGATATAAAAGATGCGGGCGATATGGGGGCAGGCCATTCTGTGACTGCTTTTTATGAGATTGTTCCTATAGGTGTTGATATCGATCTGCCGAAAGTCGATTCTTTGAAATATCAGCGTCCTGCCGCTAATATGCTGTCGAATCAGACGGATGAATTATTAACTGTAAAAATCCGGTATAAACCGCCAAAAGATACTGTAAGTATATTGCAGGAGATTCCTGTTACGGCAAATGCAATTTCACTTAGTAAGGCTACCGGCGATTTCCAATTTGCCGCATCAATAGTGCAGTTTTGCATGATTCTCAGGGAATCAAAATATTTAGGAAATACGAATTACAATAATGTTCTTGATCTAGCGCGGGCCTCAAAAGGAGAAGATAAGGAAGGTTACCGGAGTGAATTTATTCAATTAGTGGAAATGTGCCAGTCGCTGCCCAAACGGATAACCAGCAGGTAAATAATATTTCATATTTGTTTTCCTATAAAAGCGTCGGTTATCGGTCGGTAGCCGGCGCTTTGTTTTTACTCTTACTTTTCCGTACACTTTTTCTTATTCGTTAACTTGATAAAAGGATAGTATGAAAGTATTTATTTCGCGTGATATTCCGGCACAGGGAATCGATATACTGCGTGCGGAGGGCTTTGAAGTCACTGTCTGGCAAATCGACAGGCCAATGACGCAGCCTGAACTCATTGAGAATGCCAAACAGCACGATGCGTTGCTATGCGTATTTTCAGATAAGATCGATAAATTTTTCCTGAACGAATGCAGACACCTTAAAGTCATCGCTCAATTAGCTGTCGGATACGACAATATCGATATAGCTGAAGCGACCCGGCTGCGAATACCGGTTGGAAACACACCTGATGTCCTGAGTGAATCCACTGCAGATGTCGCCTTCTTATTGATGCTGGCGGCATCGCGAAAAGCGTTTCATCTCCATAAAACCATAGCGCGGGGAGAGTGGACTTTCTTCCGGCCTAAGGCACATCTTGGAATAGAGTTGAAGAATAAGACTCTGGGTATATTCGGTCTCGGCAGAATAGGATTGGAAATGGCAAAACGCTGTAAAGGCGCTTATCAAATGAATATTATTTATTGCAATCGCTCGAGAAATCAAGCTGCAGAAGAAACTCTGCAAGCTCGCAAAGTGGAATTTGATGAATTGCTGGCAAAAAGCGATGTGTTGTCGGTTCATTGTTCGTTAAATGAATCAACAAATGGAATATTCAACAAGACAATATTTCAGAAAATGAAACGTTCGGCAATATTTATCAATACTGCACGGGGATCGATTCATAACGAAAAAGATCTAATCGATGCTCTCAATGAGCGTGTTATTTGGGGTGCCGGTCTGGATGTGACAAATCCGGAACCCATGAAACAAAATAATCCGCTGCTTTCAATGGAGACTGTAGCGGTACTTCCGCATATCGGATCGGCGACAATCGAAGCACGGAATGCAATGTCGCGTTTATCGGCAGAGAATATTATTCATGGATTACGCGGTGACAGACTTTCAAATATAGTTAATCCCGAAATATATAACAGTTGAAAACCGATAATCGGTCAAATAGACAAGTAATTGAATAAATCCCCGGTGCGGCATTAGTCGTCTTCCCAAAGAGATCTGGATACTCTGCGGCACAACTATCGTAAACTGAATGGGATCGATAGAACTACCTTTTCTCGTTGTCTATTTATAGAACAATCAGGAATATTCAACTGCACTCATGGCTGCTGCAAAGCGATAAATAATTTGTTTAAATGTGTACAATAAAAAAGCCGGGTGTTTTCACATCCGGCTTTTCATCATTAAGATCTTTCTATAATCAAATCCAAGTTCCCGTTTCAGTTTGTACGCCGGATGAATCGTAGGTGTACCATGTGCCGGAGCCATTGGCAATCCAGACAGATTTATAATTCATGTGTAATCCATCGTCGTATATTTCAAGACTACCGGATCCGTCCGGATTATTCACTAAAATCATTTTAGAAGATATTGTTCCATTCGATTCATATGTAATCCATGTACCAGTGAGTACGTTGCTGGCATTGGTTGTATATGCAAGATCACTTACTTTTGTTGTTTGGTTGAGTTCATAAAATGCCCAGCTCCCGCTTTTCCCATCCGCACTCGAGGTTCCTTCCAATCCTTTAAAATTGTTGTAAGTTGTCGTACCTGATGTGCCATTAACTACATAAGTCCACACATAACTTCCGTCAGATTGCTTTATGCCGGTAAATGTATATGTTGCCCCGCCAACGGTGTATGTCCATGTGGATGTATTTCCGTTTTGCTGGGCAGGCAAAGAAGCAAATACTGTGCTTGGCGCTAAAATAGCATTAAATGTTGTTGCAGATGTTTTTGCCCACATTGCATACGGATCCGTTGAGGTAGTATTTGGTCCTTTAAAAGTGATCTGAGGAATAGCCGCCGTATTTTGTGTTGTTCCAGGTCCGGCAGGGTTCGAAGATTTGTCATCGCTGCATCCCGTCAACCCAATCAACATTGCGACAATCGTTGCTGTAATTAAATATCTCATAATGCCTCCATAAATAAGGTGATAAAGAATAATAAAGGAATAAAAAACCCCAAGCAATTAACCATATTTTATAAAAACTAAGTATAAGATAGGCAAGATACAAGGGCCTAAAGAAAGATAGACAATTGCTGTGATTTATATCAAATAATTGTAACTATCATAATATAGTAATGGGGATAGTTTGGACAAGTCAAAGAAATCTGTAAAAATGTTCTTAAAACTTATTTCTTTTAAGATTCCAGTAATCGTATAAATTGTGCAAAAAGGTAGTCGCTGTCATGCGGCCCGGGGAAGCTTCAGGATGGTATTGCACGGAAAATACAGGTAAAAATCGATGGCGGAATCCTTCATTTGTGTTGTCATTTAAATTTGTATGTGTAATCTCAATGGATTTTGGATCGAGAGAATCCGGATCAACTGCGAAGCCATGGTTCTGCGATGTGATTTCAATGCTGCCGGTTTTCAAATTTTTTACAGGATGATTTATGCCGCGATGGCCGAATTTCAATTTAAATGTTTTGCCGCCAAGTGCTAATGCCAGCAGTTGATGGCCGAGGCAAATTCCGAAAATGGGCTTTTTCCCAATGAGTTTTTTGATATTCTCAATGGCATAGTCTACCGCTGCAGGATCGCCGGGACCATTTGAGAGGAATATGCCGTCCGGATTCATCTTCAATAATTCTTCTGCGGGAGTCCGGGCAGGCAATACAGTGAGATTGCATCCGTAGGAAGTCAATCGCCGGAGAATATTATGTTTTACACCGTAATCATAAACGACTACATTCCATTTTTTTCCGCTGGAATATAGTGCCGGAAGCGAAAATTGTGTTGTATCGATTTTATTCCATGTATAGGCTTTATCTGTCGTGACACGGCTTGCAAGATCGAGTCCGGCCATTTGCGGTGATTTTATTACCTTAGCAAGCAGGCTTTTATCATCTAAATCTTCCGTAGAAATTATTCCGCGCATTGCTCCGGCAGAGCGAATGATCTTCGTCAGCATCCGAGTGTCGACACCCTGTATGCCAATGATATTATGCCTGCATAACCAATTACCAAGACTCTCCGTCGAGCGGAAGTTGCTTGGAAAATTACTATATTCCTTTACAACAAATCCTGCTACTTGCGGTTTAGCCGACTCGAGATCATCGATATTCACGCCGTAGTTTCCGATGAGAGGATAGGTCATTGTAACGATTTGTCCTTTATAAGAGGGATCAGTCAGGATTTCTTGATAACCTGTCATGCCGGTGTTAAATACAACTTCACCGGTCGTCTCGTTATTGGAACCGAATGAATCACCTTCGAAGATTGTGCCGTTTTCGAGTATAAGTTTTGCTTTCATAATTATGATAAGATAATGAGAAATGTTGGGCGATGCAATTTCCTAAATGCTTCGAAATTTTCAATAAATGTGTGTCCGAGCACTCGTACTCATTGAGTGCTTACCTTGACAACGGAGCGTTTAATGGTTAATTTTGTATTGGAGATAAAGATATTGTATGGGAGAATTGACCGATAAAAATCAAGCGTTAAACGAGCGCGAACAAAGCATTCTGCACCATGTAGTGCATAACTACATCCAGACGGCCATTCCGGTCGGTTCGCGGTATATCTCCAAGCATTTTGAATCCAGTTTGAGCGCAGCATCTATTCGAAATGTTATGGCTGATCTCGAAGAACTCGGTTTTTTATCACATCCGCATACATCGGCAGGCAGGGTACCGACCGATCTAGGATATAGATTCTATATTGATTATCTAATGGAAATGCAGCAGCTTGGTGATGATGAAAAGCTGCGGATTCGTCAACAGCTGGATCAGGCGAACGATGCCGATGAAATGCTGCGTGAAACTTCGAAACTTCTCGGAAAGATCTCGCATCAACTTGGTATAGTAACATCGCCGCATCTCAGCAGCGGTATATTTGAAAAGATCGAACTGGTTCCGATCGCCGGCTCCAAAATACTCGTTGTGATTTCCGTTCGTACCGGTATAGTGCGAACGATAATGATGGAGATAGGTGTTGAGATCAGGAGAGATCACCTCGAAGAGGTCGGCAGGTTGTTGAACGAGCGGCTGTCCGGATTAACACTGCTCGAAATTCGTGATTCATTTGTGGATCGTGTTCGGGATGTGACGACCGAGCATACCGGGCTGATACGCCTTTTTATTGAATCGGTCGATCAATTATTCACCGATTCCAAGGAACGCGATAAAGTCCTGATTGGCGGTACAAAAAATATTATTGAGCACCCGGAATTTGTAGATCCTAAGAATTTTAGATCTGTAATTGAATTGATTGAAAACGAGGATATAATAGTTCATCTTTTGGAAAAGCACGATGAACTTCAAAAGGGATTTGTGGTGACTATCGGATCGGAAAATAAAGACGAGACTACAAAAGAATACAGCTTTATAACCGGTACTTATGATGCAGAAGGAGTGACAGGACGTGTCGGCATTTTCGGCCCAACACGCATGAATTACAGCAAGGTAATTCCACTTGTGGATTACGTTGCCCAGACAATTGCAAAGATGTTGAGCGCATAAAAAGAAAATTATAATCTTAAATATTCTATATAAAAGGAATTATGGCAGAAAAGGATTTAAATAACAATAATAACGGAAATGGAGAGGAATTAAAACCTGAGACCGGTATTCCGCCTGAATTACCGGAAGCGAACGAATCAGTTTTACAAATAGAGGATCTCCAGAAACAAGTTGATCAGTATAAAGATTTATTGCTGAGAAAAGCGGCAGAATTCGACAACTATAGACGCCGTATCGAAAGTGAGACATCGAATATTCTTAAATATGCAGCAGAATCGCTCGTAGAGAATTTACTGCCGGTGCTTGATGATTTTGAACGATCACTTAAGCACATGAAAGAAAACAAAGAAAATGATGCACTGGTGAAAGGCATTGAGCTGATCTATCAAAAACTCATGAAAGTGCTGGAAGCACGCGGTGTCAAGTCGTTCGACACAGTTGGAAAAGAATTTAATGTTGATTATCATGACGCACTCCTGCAAATTCCCAGCAGCGATGTACCGAATCATACGATTCTTGAAGAAGTTGAAAAGGGATATACATTAAACGATAAAGTTATTCGGCATGCGAAGGTCGTAGTTTCGTCCATCCCGGAAGAAGCGCCCGGCGGAACCGATAAAACAGAGACATCAACCGGAGCGTCTAAAAAATAAAAAGAGACTATGGCAAAAAGAGATTTTTATGAAATATTAGGAGTTGAACGTACTGCGTCGCAGGATGAAATTAAGAAGGCGTATCGACAAATGGCGATGAAGTACCATCCAGATCGCAATGCCGGAAGCAAAGAAACGGAAGAAAAGTTTAAGGAAGCGGCGGAAGCTTACGAAGTATTGGGAGATCCTGAAAAAAAACAACGCTACGACCAGTACGGACATGAAGGATTACGAGGTACGAATTACCGCGACTTCCATGATATCAATGATATCTTCAGCACCTTTAGCGATGTTTTTTCCGGCGGTTTCGGCGGCTCGATTTTCGACGAAATGTTTACAGGCGGTCAGCGGTCGCGGCGGCGATCTTCTGCTCAGCACGGACAGCCGGGCTCGGACTTGCGCGTCCGTCTTTCTTTAACGATGGAAGAAATCGCGAGCGGTGTCGAGAAGAAAATTAAAATCAAACGCCAGAAAAAATGCGATATATGCAATGGAAGCGGAGCCAAGAGTTCCGGCGGAAAAACGACCTGCCCTCAATGCAGCGGCAGCGGCGAACTGAGACAGGTATCGCGTTCGATGTTCGGCCAGTTCGTGAATATTACAACGTGCCCTTCCTGTGAAGGCGAGGGGCGAATTGTGAAAGACCCATGTTTAAGTTGTTTTGGCGAAGGGCGTGTACAGGGTGAATCGACTATTAAAGTGAATGTACCCGCAGGCGTGATGGAAGGGAATTATATTCCCCTTCAGGGTCAAGGAAATGCAGGACGCCGCGGCGGTCCCGCCGGTGATCTCATCGTTGTAATTGAAGAAGAGCAGCATCAGAACTTTAAACGCAATGGTGATGATATCATTTATGAATTATGGATCAGTTACCCGACTGCTGCCCTCGGCGGGGATGTAGAAGTTCCGACACTTGCAGGAAAAGCAAAGCTTACAATCGATCCCGGGACACCGGGAGGCAGGATGCTTAGAATGCGTGAACGCGGTATTCCGCATTTAAATAACTACGGGCGCGGCGATGAACTTGTGCGTGTAAACGTGTGGGTGCCGACAAAACTCAATGCCAAGGAAAAAGAATTACTGCGCAGCCTTTCAACCTGCGAGCATGCGAACCCGAGCGAGGAGGACCGTCTTAATACGGACCGGTCTTTTTTTGATAAAGTAAAAGATGTGTTTTCATAAACGGATATGTTGAAGCGTATTGCAGAATGGCTGGCATTGACAAAAACCGAACGGAATGTAATTCTGTTCTTGGTAACAACGATGATTATTGGTGCGGCGATTCGGCTGTATCAATCAGCATTTTCGGTTTTGCCGCAGTTTGATTATCAGGCATCGGACAGTACATTTGCAGCACTAAGTGCGGTGCCGGAGGACAGCTTGAATGCCGTTACGGCAGGCGCTGAAGCCGGAGCAGAATCCGGAAAACTCAATATTAATACAGCGACGAAGCAGCAACTGATGGATTTACCGGGAATCGGAAAAGTGACAGCGGGACGTATTCTGGATTATCGCAAAGAAACAGGAAAATTTACAACTATCGAAGATCTTCTTCTGTTAAAGGAATAGGCAGAAATAAATTGGAACATCTCAGTTCTATGATTACGACTCAATAGCCACTATCCATCGAGAGATTCTAAATATGAAATCAATTTATAACGTCGGCTTTTCGTTCCTCAGAGGAAAAATCCAATTAGCCGAGGTTGAGCATAAAAGGAAGAAAACTATTGTTACAATATTGGCTGAGCGCGATACGACAATAGATATGAGCCGTATAGGTGCAACCATCACACCCGATCATCCCAGTTTAAATATGTTTATAAAAGAGCTGCGGGAAATGATGAAGCAGCATAAAGTTTCTACTGAATATATTTCATTTGCGCTGCCGCCCGACCCGCTTTTTATTAACATTATTCCTGTAGAGCCGGGTCTTGCCGGCAAAGATCTCTCTCAGTATCTTCAGTGGGAAGTTGATCAGTACTTTCCCAAACACGTCGCCGAGAGAATTTATTATCGATTCTCATGGGCTTCCGCTTGAAAAGACTGATGCCCAGCAGACATTTATGGTCGCGGTGCGGCGCGGAATGGTCGCATTTTTGCAGAAAGTTGTAGCCGGGCTAAAAATGAAGCTGAATATAATTGATATTGACCAATTCAGCACAGAAAAGACCCTTATAACAAACTATCCTGAAATTCTGGAACACGATATTGTACTAATCGGGCTTTGTAAAAACGGCATTGATGCAAGCCTCATTCATAACGGGCAAATGACGGATTATCGGTCGTTCATTTACAATAATGAGCCATTTCCCGAAAAATACATTATGGAATATCTGAAATACTTGAAGCAGAAAGATGATACTACACCCGCAGCTTTACTTCTGCATGGAATTGATGTTACAAAAAGTTTAGTCTTGTCGCTCCGAACAACAACCGGGATTAAACAAACACTGGCGCTTAATCCATTTCGCAAACTCATTACAAAAAAACATCTCAATCCTTCATTTATCAGGGATGGATACCGATTTTCTGCAGCAATAGGCCTGGCGCTGCGTACGAAATGAGAATAATTGCTGGCAGCTTTCGCGGCCGATTAATTGAGACGGTGCATGATCTATCTGTTCGTCCGACAACAGATCGTGCGAAACAGACGATTTTTGATATTCTGACAAACCGCATTGTTTTTGACGATTTGGAAGTGCTTGATTTATTCGCCGGCAGCGGAAGCCTCGGCCTGGAAGCAATCAGCCGTGGTGCGAGAAACGTTACATTTATCGATAAATCAAGAAAATCGCTGGAGGTACTGGAAAAAAATGCTGCATCGCTTGGCTGCAAATCGCAGTGCACTTTATATCAAGCGGATGTATTTTGGTATCTGAAGAATATAAAACGGGCATATGATCTCATCTTTGTGGATCCGCCGTATAAGCTGGATAATATCGGCCTGCTGCCGAATGCTGTTTATGATTCCGGTGCGGTGCGTAACGGTTCGTATGTCGTGATGGAACACAGCCGTGAATCAATAATAGAATTGGATGAGCATAAATATGAAATTCTTAAAAAGCCTTTCGGCCAGACGACGGTATTAATTCTGACAGCTGTTGTTCCACCTATGCATTCAAGGACATGAAATGAAAATTGCCATTTACCCCGGAACATTCGATCCCGTGACAAACGGACATCTGGATATTCTTGAAAGGGCTCTCAAGCTTTTCGATAAAGTTATTATTACAGTTGCCCGGAATACAACGAAGAGCCCGTTCTTCACGGAAGAAGAACGTTTATCGCTTCTCAAACAAGTAACAAAGCGCTATAAAAATGTGGAAGTCGATTCTTTCCAGGGGCTGCTGGTGGATTACGTACGGCGAAAGAAAGCTGCAGCCGTAGTTCGCGGGCTCAGGGCAATGACGGACTTTGAGTATGAGCTGCAAATGGCGCTGATGAACAGGAAGCTTGATGAGAAAATGGAAACTATTTTTCTCATGCCTAACGAAAAATATACATATCTCAGTTCCAACGTCGTCCGGGAAATAGCGCGGCTTGGAGGCAATGTAAGCAAACTGGTACCGCCGGTTGTGAATAAAGCACTTAGACGGAAAAAAGAAAATTCCCGTTAATCTCTTTTCGCTTTTATAGTATGAATCGGCGGCAATACGTTCTACATAATCGGCAGCCGGATTATGAACGTGCTTCCCTTTCCTTCTCTGCTTTTCACTTCGATTGATCCGTTATGTGCTTCCGCAATCCATTTAGCAATGGCCAGGCCGAGTCCGCTGCCGGATGCATTATCGGAATTTGTTGAGCTTCTTTCGACGCGATAAAACCGTTCGAATATTTTATTTTGGTCCTTTCGCGGAATTCCGATACCGTTGTCCTTAATCATTATAACTGCAGTTTCAGCTTCTTCTTTTAGCGACAATGTCACAAGTCCATGCGGTTGCGTGTACTTGACGGCGTTATCAATGAGATTTAGGAAAAGTTGTTTTAACCGGGAACCATCGCCTTTTATGCGTATATTTTCGGAGTATTCTAATTTAACTTTAATTTTTTTTGATTCAGCAAGTACCTGTGCCTCTTCAAAGAGCTGGCGCATAAAGTCATCCATCGGGACCGGCTGCATATCGAATACCAATCGGCCGGTATCCGATTTTACCAAAATCATCAGGCTTTCAACGATCGAGGAAAGCCGGACCAATTCATCGTTCATACTCATAAAAAGTTCGCGGGATTGTTTGGACATCCGCTGGTTGCGCAGCGCGACTTCAATCTCGCCGCGCATGATAGTAAGAGGTGTCCGCAGCTCATGCGATGCATCGGCTGAGAATCGCTGAATTTGTACGAACGATGCCTGCAAACGGCCGATCATATCATTGAATTGTTCCGTTAGCCGGCCAAGTTCGTCGTCTACCCGGAGTGTCGGAAGCCGCCGGTTAAGGTTTTGAGCAGTAATTTCTTTTGCCGCTTTTGTCAATTCATCTACGGGCTTGAGAGATTTGTGGGCTAAAAACCACCCGCCGATAACAGAGATCAACAGCGCTAACGGTGTGATGAAGAGAAAATTATAGAAAACACTGTCCGTAACTTCGTAGATCGCCTCAAGAGGATATGCTACAAAAATCTTTACATAATCATTTTGTGTTAATGCGAGGCGAATCTCCCGGTCATCCGGGCCCTTTGTGACTGACAACATTGATCCATTGATACGGTATATCGGTATAGTTAATCGTATGCCCGCGCAGGCTCTGCGACCGGTACAGCAGGTCCCCGTTCCGGTCAAGAATCTGTATGTAATGACGCCTTGGACTCAGCAGGGTATGCTGGTAAATCTGGTTCCACATCTCGTCTATTTCGGTACGTTTACCTGCACTTGTGTCGATTACTTCCGGCTGCTCTTCCTGTTGAGCGGCGCTGCGCTTGAGTTCCTGCAGCTCTTTAAGCGCGGCACGTTTTATTTTTACTTTCTTTGCTTGAGGTTCGATAAATCCATTCACCCAATTCACTTCGTTTTTTAAGGAATAGTCCAGATTATCAAGAAGCGCTGCCCGTGATGCAATATATGCAATTATACCCGAACCGATAAGTGTAACGCCGAGAATTGCAGCATACCACAATGAAAGTTTTGTACGGATGGAGTGAAATATTGTCATGCGGACTTGCCGGCCGGCGTTCCTTTGCCGGGACTGAATGACAGCTTCTTATCGGATAGGTAATATCCTTTACCGCGTTCTGTCTGAATAAGTTTTATCGAAAAGTCGGTATCGATTTTCTTCCGAAGGTGGTTGACGTACACATCTACAACGTTTGTGCCGGGGTCAAAATTATACCCCCAAATATCTCTCGAAAGCTCCAATCGCGAAATTAATTTTCCACGGTGACGCAGAAAATATTCGATGAGTGCGTACTCGCGTACAGTCAGTTCAATGGGAGTGCCGGAACGGCTTACTTTATGCGCGACTGTGTCTAAAACGAGATCGGCATATTTGAGTTTTGTCCTGACCGTGCCCCGGCGCATCAATGAGCGAATTCGTGCTAACAATATATTAAAGGCAAACGGTTTCGTCAAATAATCATCCGCACCTTGATCAAGCCCGCCGACAATGTCCTCCGTTGCGCTGCGGGCTGTCAGCATCAAGATTGGAGTTCTAATTTCATCTTTGCGCAAATCACGCAGGATTTCAAAACCATTTTTCCTGGGAAGCAGTACATCCAGAAGGATGATGTCATATATTTCTGTCCGGGCATACTTCTCGCCGGTTTTTCCATCGGCAGCAGTATCTACTTCATAACCCTCTGCTTCTAAGCCCTTTTTTAGAAAACGGGCAACTTTCTGTTCGTCCTCAATCACGAGGATATGCATAATTGTCTTTCTTTTGATTGAGTAGTCAAGAAATCATACTTGGAGAAGTTACTTGTTTATCGGAAAAGTGTCAAATGTGAAAAATAATGATAAATGAATACCGGAAATGCCGTGACAGCACTGTATTCAAGCCGAGGATTCAGCATTATAGATAGTTCTGAATAGCCGGGTTTCGTGCAAGTGTGTGATAGAGGAAAACTATCCGGAAAATCATATATTGATGAAAAACTCTTAATCCGGTTATCTTTGAATCCTATACATTTTTCCATATATTTTTATCAAACATTGAAAACTTTTCCTAAAGAACACATCTTATATTTATATTGATACAAATAAAGAGATAAAACCTATGCAGAGAATAATACTTGTCATTATAACAGCGTTTCTCTTCGAAGGCTGTATCCAGACTATCGCGCTCCGTTCGATGGGCGGTATTCTCGACAATGGACTGGCATCGTTCAACGAGGAATCCGATTTACAGCTTGCACATGAGGCGCTTGGGAGCAACCTAAAACTCATCGAGGCAATGATTAAAAGTGACCCTGAGAACGAACAATTTCTTCTCTTCGCAGCGCAGGGATATAATTCCTATGCGCTGGCTTTCTGTGAAGATGATAGTATCGAACGTGCCCGCGTATTTTACCTGCGCGCAAAAGATTATGGTATGCACATCCTAAAAAAGAACAAGAATTTCAAAAATGCGCTGGATGGCGATATTACACAATTTCGGAGTGCCGTAAAAACATTTACAAAGGATGATGTACCGGCGATTTTTTGGACGGCATTCAGCTGGGGAAGTTATGTAAATATTACGCGCACAGATGTTGCGGGACTGGCCGATTTGAGCAAGGTGCAGGCCCTCATTGAATTCGTTGCTGAAAAAGATTCCTCGTTTTATCACGGAGGAGCATATTTATTTCTCGGCGTTATTGAAGGCAGCACTCCTCGTTCTCTCGGCGGAAATCCGGAAAAAGCAAAAGAATATTTTGAGAAAGCTCTTGCAATCAACGGCGGAAAATTTTTAATGACACAGTTGTACTACGCAAAAGTGTACGCTGTCAACACGCTGGACCAGCCGTTATTTGAGTCTTTACTGAAGCAGGTTGAGGATGCTTCGATAGATGATGTGCCGGAAATCCGGCTTGCAAATGTTATCGCAAAGCAGAAAGCACGAAAATTATTAGCACATTAAAAATGAATTGTTTTAGTTAATCGAAAAGGACGGAATTCAAATGAAACGACTCTATTTTGCGCTCATCATACCAATTATGCTGACGGTATGTTATGGTCAGCAATATACAATTAAATTTGCCTCTATTGCGCCGGAAGGCAGCACATGGATGAATGTGATGAAAGAATTAGACGCCGCTGTCCAAAAAGAAAGCGGCGGGCGTATTAAATTTCGGATGTATCCGAGCGGTGTTCAAGGGGATGAAAAAACAGTCATCCGTAAAATCGGTGTCGGACAGTTGCATGCAGCCGGTTTCACCGGTGTTGGTATGGGTGAAATAGCGCCAAAGGTGCGTATCCTCGATACGCCGTTTCTAATTCGCAGCAGTGAAGAAGCCGATTATCTTAATCAAACATTTGAAAAAGAATTTGAGCAGGCATTTGAGGCGAATGGCTATGTTTTACTTGGTTGGGCAGAAGTCGGATTTGTATATGTGTTCAGCAATTCGCCGATTCATAAACCCGAAGATATCAAGCAGATCAAGATGTGGGTGTGGGATGGCGATCCTGTAGCGGAAACTTCATTCCGTGCGCTGGATATTAAACCGATTCCTCTTTCATTCGATAACGTGCGTACATCTCTGCAAACCGGATTAGTCAATGCATTCTATACAACTCCGTACGCCGCGATTGCTTTGCAGTGGTACACTCAGGCAAAGTATATGGTAGATTTCCCGTTGACTTGTTCAGCCGGTGCCGTTCTTCTTTCCAAAAAATATTTTGATGCAATGCCGAAAGATTTACAGGAAATTCTTCTTCGCAACGGCAAGAATTTATATGAAAAAACTGACCGAGGCGGGACGATTGGATAACGAGAAATCTTTGATGGAATTGAAGAAACGCGGTATTACGTTTACGCAAACCAATGATAAAGAAATACAGGAATATATTGCTGTTGGAGCTCGTGCGCGCCAGATGCTTGTCGGTAAAATGTACGATGAAGATTTTATGAAACGCGTTGAAAAAGCTGTGGAAGATTTTAGAAAGACTGCGAAGAAAAAATGAAAATACTCAAGTCTATCGATTCCGCTCTCAATAAGATTGAAGGAGCGGTGCTGATCTTTCTCCTCCTCGTTATGCTTTTCATGGCTTTTGGACAGGTGGTCCTGAGAAATTTATCTACCGGTGGTATTGTGTGGGGAGACATTCTACTCCGCCATCTGGTGTTATGGATCGGATTTCTCGGAGCAGCACTTGCTACGAGCGGTGAACGTCATATCAATATTGATATTCTTACACGGTATCTTTCCGAACGATTTAAAGGAGTAGTTGCCGCAGTCGTCTAATGTTTTTGCGGCTGTAATCTGTTTCCTTTTGTTTCGCGCATCACTGACATTTATCGAATTTGAAATTGCTAATAATAACACTGTGTTTGCTGAAATACCTTCGTGGTATGCCCAGATTATTATTCCGGTTGGATATGGTCTATTGACATTCCATTTCATTGTCCGTGCGATTCTTGATGCAGGTAAGGCACTGCGGAAAGGAGCGGCGGTATGAGTATCTGGTTGATTGTCGCGATTATTGTTTTACTGGCGCTTTGCGGTGCTCCGATTTTTACTATTTTCGGTGCCTTGGCTTTATATTTGTTCTATGGTTCCGGCATTGATACATCGGCGGTTATTATTGAACTCTACCGCCTTACCGATATGCCGCCGTTAGTTGCGATTCCACTCTTTACTTTTGCCGGATATATGCTTGCTGAGAGCAATGCACCAAAACGTTTGGTCAATCTGGCACAAGCATTATTTGGCTGGATTCCCGGCGGTTTGGCGATAGTTGTCTTACTCACATGCGCGTTCTTTACTGCGTTTACCGGTGCATCCGGTGTAACGATTGTTGCACTCGGCGGATTGCTCTTTCCGATGCTGATTAAGGAACAGTATCCTGAAAAATTTTCACTTGGCCTTGTAACGGCTTCAGGCAGTATTGGTTTACTGTTCCCTCCAAGTTTACCTATCATTGTGTACGGCATGGTTGCAGAAGTCAGTATTGATCAATTATTTATAGCCGGTATCATTCCCGGTATAATACTGATTTCGATGCTCGGTATCTATAGCGTACGCAAAGGTGTTCAGGCAAACGTGCCGCGTATTACCTTCGTCTGGTCGAATGTTGGCAAGACACTCAAAGAAGCAGCATGGGAAATCCCATTGCCGTTCATCATTGTGATTGGTATTTACGGAGGATTTGTTACTGCCACGGAAGCATCTGCAGTGACTGCATTCTATGTCTTCGTTGTTGAGGTGTTCATCTATCGTGACCTGAAAATATTCAGCGATTTACCGCGTGTGATGAAAGAATCGATGCTGCTGGTAGGTGCGATTATTTCTATTCTCGGTGTAGCGCTGGGATTGACAAATTATCTTATCGATCAAGAAGTACCGCAGCGTTTATTTGAGTTGGTGCAGACCCAAATTTCAAGTCAGGTAACATTCCTTCTTATTCTCAACGGATTTCTGATTATTGTCGGAATGATGCTGGATATTTTTTCTGCAACGTTCGTCGTGGTACCGCTCATTCTCCCGATTGCGCGCGCGTTTAATGTCGATCCGGTTCATCTCGGTATTATTTTTCTCACGAATTTAGAAATCGGCTACCTGACACCGCCTGTGGGAATGAATCTTTTCCTGTCGAGCTTGAGATTCAAGAAGCCTATGCTTCAAGTTATAAAGTCGATTCTTATTTTCATCGTTCTAGAACTTGTTGTGCTTATGGTGATTACCTACTGGCCTGACTTGAGCCTTTGGCTGGTGCATCTGATGGGTACACAGTAGACAACATATATAAAGTCGTTACTCAAAGGGTGAAGCAGAGAATGTTGTTTCATCCTTTTTTATTCCATATTATTCCAGTGTTCGTACTTGCGGTATAAAAAACCACACGAGGCATGCTATAAAAAAAGCAGCTCCCGCACTAATAAGAGCCGCTTCCGCTTCTCCCGCTTGTTCCGCTATGGTTCCCAGCAAAAGTGCGCCAATCGGCATTGATCCCATAAAAATTGTGCTGTACACACCCATTATACGTCCTCGAAGTTCGTCCGGAACCAGAATTTGAATCATTACATTGGAAAGGTTTACGACCATAATGGAACCGATCCCAATGAATGCCATGAGAAGCAGTGAAAACGGCAGAAAATGCACCAGGGCGAAGAACGCAATTGAAAGCGGGAAAAAGAACGATCCTATCGAAATAAGTTTTCCCCGGTATTTAATGTATCCCAATGATGCAATCGCCAGCGCACCTAAAAGTGAACCGACGCCCCGTGCGGAAAATAAAAGACCGTTCGTTGCTGCATCTCCTTTTAGAATTTTCACCGACCATGCAGGGAGCAATGTTCCTAAAGACATTCCGAACAGACTTGTTGTTGCGACCAATATGATGAGCGCACGAATAGTCGGTTGATGAATTACATAGTTAATTCCTTCTTTTAATGCCGAGAATGCGGAACCGTGCTGTGAAGTCTGTGAATCCCGGTTGAAGATGCATAGACGCCAGTGCAATAATCACGGCAATAAATGATATACCGTTGGCGGCAAAACACCATCCCGGCCCGAAGGCTGCATAAACTATACCTGCAATAGCCGGGCCGATAATAAGAGCTGTGTTAAATATGGTCGCATTGAGTGCAACGGCATTTGTTAAATCTTCACGATCCACCATTTCTGAAATAAATGCAAGACGCGCCGGTGCATCGAAAGCATTAGCAGTTCCCAGTCCTAACGCAAGTATTAGAATATGCCATGCTTTAACGGCACCGGTGAATACGAGTGCAGCAAGAATAAATGCCAGTACCATCATAATGGATTGTGTGATGATAAGAAGCTTGCGTTTTGAGATACGATCTGCAACCACTCCGCCGTACATCATAAAAAACCAGGAAGGTACGCCCGAAGAAAAATCCCACATATCCGAGATATGCCGAAGATTGTGTCAATTGATAGACGAGAAATCCCTGGGCAGTTGTTTGCATCCATGTACCGAATAACGATACCATTTGTCCCCAGAACCACAAGCGATAGTTCCTGTGTTTCAGTGCCGCAAAAGTTTTCTGCCAGATTGGTTTTTTAGGAGATATATTGCTGCTCATCGCTTCATCAGTCGTTTGAGCAATTGAATTTGTCCGGCGTGATATATGTCGTGGCAGGCAATTCCGGATATAGTTGATGCTATTGTAAATTTACTCCCGGCCGGTTTTTGATTAATTTCGGACGGTTTAAGTTGAGTGATTACTTTACACATAGAATGATGGATTTCATCAAGCATCCTAAGATTTTCCCGCCATGTTTTCTCGTCAAGGTTTTTAGGACATTTGAACCAATTACTGCCTTTCAGTGAAAAAGATCCTTTCTTTTCTCCTGATAATCGTCTGCGTACAGCATATTTCCAGTATGCGCAGTGGATGACTATTTCCCAGATATTATGCCGCGTCGATTCAGGACGCCATGCTGCTTGATGTGCAGACAGGCCGCGAATTGATCCCCGCAGATTCGGCCCATGCCAGGCCTTGCTTTTATAGGCCTCATCGATAAGCTGCAGGAACAACTGTAATTTGGTTATCCGTTTTTTTCATATAAATACAACATACGAAGCAAAACTTAATCAATCAAGATTGTACGTGTCCTTTGAAAAAGGATTTAGTATTTTGTTGTATCCAGTAAAATTGTTTTATAAATGAAGAAGATGCATCATATGGCGGATTTTGAAATAGCAGTGATAGGTGCCGGTGTTGTAGGACTTGCCATTGCGGCACGGCTTTCCGAAAAACATCCGCGTCTTGTCGTTCTTGAGAAAAATGAAAAGTATGGAATGGAAACATCGAGCCGCAACAGCGAGGTGATCCATGCAGGTATTTACTATGAACCGGGTTCTCTTAAAGCGCGTCTATGTGTGGAAGGAAGAGATGAATTGTATGCATTGTGCAAAGCGAATGATATCATCTATAGGCCGCTGACAAAACTTATTACCGCAACTACGCAGGCAGAATTGGCAAAACTTGAAAACATCCGAAAAAATGCTGCAAAGAATGGCGTAGAACTTCAACTTCTGGACAAATCATCGACATTAAAGCTGGAACCTAATATTCGGACGGAAGGCTCATTGTTCTCTCCGTTAACAGGTGTTATCAGTGTTCATGATCTCATGGATTTCTTTTTTCATACAATTCAATCGAATAGGGGAGTGGTTCAGCAACGCTGCGCGGTAACGGGAATTCAAAAAGGTAACGGCGAGTACCAATTGACTATCGATGATGTCGGGACTCAATCAAGTGTAACCAGCGAGATTGTCATCAATGCGGCAGGCCTGGACTCCGATCTTATCGCACAGATGATCGGTATCGATATCGATAAGGAGAATTTGCGCCTTAATTATGTCAAGGGATCGTACTTTGCAGTTACACCTTCGAAAGCAAAGCTTGTTTCGCGACTTGTATATCCTGTTCCGGGCAATGAGGGACTTGGAGTACATGCATTGATGGATTGGGGAGGTCGGTTGAAGTTCGGCCCGGATGTAGAATATCTCGAAGGCCGTACGATCAATTATACTGTTGCAGAAGAAAAAGGGCATGCATTTGCTGAATCTATTCGCCGCATTTTACCGCAAATCAACGATGAAGATATAACGCCGGATATGAGCGGAATTCGTCCGAAGCTTCAAAAGAAAGGCGCACCTGCCCGTGATTTTGTTATTGTTCATGAAAAAGAGCGGGGATTGCCGGGATTTGTCAATCTGATTGGTATCGAATCGCCGGGATTGACTTCATCTCCCGCGATTGCGCGGTATGTGGAAAGTATTTTATTCAAGTAGAAATATGCATGTAAATAAAAATCCCCTCCGTCAAGAGGGGATTAGTCTGATACGCATTTGCCGGGTCAATAAATATTAATCTTCCTTACTCAGCTTTTTTCCAATTGTAAGGTTTTTGTCGTTGCATCACATACTTCACTCGGTCCGAAGTATTGTATCGGACCCGGGAAAACATAAGAAGTCTTTACAGACCATTCCCCTCTGTTTTTTGCAAATTCTTTAAATGGTTTGCCGTCCAATTTCACCAATGCTTTCTGAATGACAGGTTTCATATGGCCGTGTCTTTTTTCCATGTTCATCATCATGGTAATCGGAACGCCTCCTGCAATCCATTTCTCAGCCGGAGCGGTAAGATTTCGAACCGATGCCATATAACCCGTCTTTCCTGATCCGATGATTACCGCTGCAGTGTAACCCAAAGAATAAGTATAGTCGGCATCAAAATTAGATGGTGCCGCACAGCGGCCTTCGTATCCGAAGAAATTAGGCAGCGCGGTAAATTTTCCTTTAAATTTTCCTTCGATTTTCCATTCTTTCAGTTTTTCTTCGACCATCTCGATCAGCAGTTTTTCTGTCTCAATACGTGAGACCTGCACATTTCCGTGCGGATCGCGGTCCATTAAGAGCTGAATTTGTATCTCTTTCGGCAGCGAGTTAAATGCTTTTGTCGAGTCGGCGCTGATATGACTGTTAATGAACTGGAATTTTTCATCGTCAGTTTCCAGTACATTGAAAATCGCCGCCTTATGAGCAATTACGTCGTTAATTTCCGATATGAGTTTTTTTATCTCCGGAACAAATTCAATCAGGCCTTCAGGTATCAAACACACACCGAAATTTTCATTATTATCGGAACGTGTTTTAATAACCCTGGCGATATCTTCGACAATCTGGTCCATTGTCAATTTCTTTTCCTGTACTTCTTCCGAAATAATGGCATAATTCGGACGGGTCTGAAGGACACATTCAAGCGTAATGTGTGAAGCGGAACGTCCCATCAATTTTATGAAATGCCAGTATTTTTTTGCAGATAATGCATCACGTTCAATATTGCCGATAAGCTCGGAATATACCTTGCAAGCCGTATCAAATCCGAAAGATGCTTCTATCATTTCATTTTTTAGATCTCCATCAATTGTCTTCGGGCAGCCTATGACCTGTACGTTTGCATTAATGGATTTATAATATTCAGCAAGCACGCAGGCATTCGTATTTGAATCATCTCCGCCTATGATCACAAGTGCGTTGATCCCAAGCTTTCTGCAATTTTCGAGGCCTTTATCAAATTGCGATTGCTCTTCCAATTTTGTCCTGCCGCTGCCGATAATATCAAAACCTCCGGTATTTCTGTATTCTTCAATTATTTCGGCGGTGAGTTCAATATATTTTCCGTCTACCAATCCTGAAGGCCCGCCTAAGAAACCGAATAATTTACTGCTGCTGTTCAAGGCTTTTAATCCGTCAAAAAGTCCTGCAATTACATTATGTCCGCCGGGAGCCTGGCCTCCGGAAAGGATAACTCCAGCATTGATAGGCAGCCGATTTCATTGGTTTTGAACCGGATTCAATATTTAGAATTGGCAGGCCATATGTATGCGGAAACATCGTGTTGATTTCTTTTTGATGCGCAATAGAATGAGTTGCAGAACCTTCTTTTATTAGTGAATTGCCGGTCAAATCGGCAGGTAATTTTGGCTTATAATCTGCTCTTGCTAATTGTAAAGGACTTTTTGTCATATAATGGGATTCCATAGATTTTATTGTATTACAAGATATTTGATAATTGAATTGTTAAAATTGCTCACAGAAATGATCATTTGATGTATTTAATTAAATCAAGAATTGGATAAAAATCCAGAAAAATAATTATATGAATATATTGCAGGCAGGAGAATATTGCTGTAGCCGGTTTTCCCGCATTTTCTGAAATTTCTTTTTGATATCGTTTAAAATATCAAGCAGGCTCTTTGATAATTTTGTCGATATCTTGGATGCAGATTTTCGACCAATTCTCGAACGTTTCTATTTTCTTCCTAAGTTCTTCCGTGTCTGCAAATTTTGTTTCGTTGATGGATTTTTCTTTCGGCTGAACGAGCGGCTTTTCTAAAGTTAAAACATGTACTATGCCGAGATGGACTTTCCCGACATCATTTGAATCATCGTTCAGCAAGGCGACAATCCGCTGTGTGTAACGGGATTCGATATGGACCTCTTCATTGATTTCTCGTTTGAGGCCGTCTTCGTATGTAGAGCCGAATAAACCCGGATCTGTAACGGATATATGGCCGCCTACGCCCACCGAGAAGCTGCCATGCAGTCTTTTCTCTGCCAGTAATTTACCGCGCCGGTAAATAAATATTTTACCCGCACAATTCAATAAAGCATAAGGAATTAACTGTTTATAGTCAGGATTGGATTCCGCATCTTTTCTTTTAATGAAAATATGGTTCTTCGGATTATTGATTAAGTCTGAATATTTATCCAGTTCAAATGAGAGCCCTTGAAATTTGCCAATTTGATCGAGAAGCTGAGTGGGGAATACAAGAACATGCTCTTCTAAATATTTTTCGTCCGGCAATGTGTATCCTTTCCTTTGAATTTCATTTATTAAATCTTTTTCGTGCTTCTTCCAGAATCGCTGCGGTAGCAGTAGCGCCGATACGCGCGGCTCCAAGATCGCGCATTTTCAAGACTTGATCCAGAGTTCGTATGCCTCCGGCTGCTTTTATTTGCACTTCTGGAGAACAGTGCCGGCGCATTAGTATTATATCATGCTCATTTGCGCCGGTATATGAATATTTACCATCGTTCCCTTTGACAAATCCGTAGCCGGTGGAGGTTTTCACAAATTCAATTTTATGTCTGGAGCAGAGTTCACACAGCTTTATTTTGTCTTCGTCACGCGTAATATAATCCGTTTCGAAAATTACTTTTAGAAGTGCGTTGTTTTTTAGGCATATGTTATGGATCATTTTTAGTTCGTTATCGATATAATCCCAGTCGGCTTGTAAAACTTTGCCGATATTGACAACCATATCTACCTCGTTCGCACCATCTTTAATAACCTGAAGAGTTTCCGAGGCTTTTATTTCGACAGAACTATTCCCGTGAGGAAACCCAATGACTGCGCACACCGAGACATCTGAGCCTTTGACTATATCTGCTGCCATCCTTGTATGATAAGGTTTTACACATACCGTGGCAACATGATATTTCATTGCGATTGCACAGTTATTCTTTAAATCGTCGTCGGTAAAGACGGGATGAAGGATTGAATGATCGATCATCTTTGCTATATTCTGCACAGTAATTTCTGAATTGTTTTTCATTATGTTGCGATATCGATCTGTAAATTTCTAATTTATTAATATACATAAAAAATCCCCTTGAAATTAAGGGGACTTTTTTACTGTTAAGTTTTTAAAACAATTTAGTATAAGAACATAGGTTTACCAAGCAGGTGTGCAACCTTTGGCCGGTATTTCTCGATATCATATAATTCTTCCACATCGACACACTTTTTTCCTTCGGTAATCATGCTGGCCGAAATAGTAGTGTATTTACCGTCGCGCAATGCAACCATTCGTCCGGATTTTCTCTGTATTAATGAATCAGCAGCAAGATACCCGTAGGTAGTGGCTACCATTCTGTCGAGAGCATCGGGTGCACCGCCGCGCATCAAATATCCGAGCTGCTGGACCATTACTCCTACTCCGGATCTCTTCTCAATTTCACTCCCGATATATTGTCCGATGCCTCCGAGTTTTTTATGACCGTATGCATCAGCTTCTCCAGTAAAAGACATTTCACCGCCTAAAGGTTTTGCCCCTTCTGAGACAGTCATAATGGCATAGTTGCTTGGATTATCTTTGCGATCTTCGACGAGCAGCCTTACAAGTTTATCGATATCGAATTCCACTTCCGAAATTATTGCACGGTCGACACCGGCGAGGTATGCCGAGATAAGCGAGGTTTCCCCGGAATTGCGGCCGAATAATTCTATAACGCCGATTCGTTCGTGCGAACCGGCCGGCGTACGCATAGAATTAATGAATTCAACACTTCGTGTAACCGCTGTGGAAAAACCGATGCAGTAATCGGTTCCATATACATCGTTATCCATTGTTTTCGGAATACAGACGATAGGCACACCTTCCTTATGAAGACGTACTGCATAACTTAATGTATCGTCACCGCCGATAGCGATGAGCCCGTCCAGATGAAGGTGTTCGATTACGCGAAGCGAATGAGAAGTACAATCGGCAGGTTCTGTACCGCCTATGTGTTCGAATTTACCCTTTAAAAATTCCGGCATATCCTTTGGACGTACTTTGCCGGGATTAGTGCGTGAAGTATGCAGAAACGTTCCGCCTGTTCGATCGATCGTTCTAACAACGGTTTTTGTCAATGGGAGAATAATATCTTCATGAGTTTTCGGATCATCCGGATTGTAATTAAGCAGACCGCCCCAGCCTCTCTTTATTCCGAATATTTCATATCCTTCATCGAGGATCCTTGTTGAAGCGGCTTTCATGCACGCATTCAATCCGGGTACGTCTCCCCCTCCAGTTAAAATGCCTATACGCATTGTCTATTATCCTTTCTAAGAGAAGAAAACGATTACGTCAATCCTGAAAATATTTACTTTAACTAATAATATCGACAATTAGATAAAATATCCGGACAGGCAGGAAAAAGAAAGTAAATGTCCCGGCGATCTTTTTCATGAGTCCTAAGAATTTACTGAATATCTTTTTTGAACAGCAGGGATCAAATACTCAGAAAATGCCCGATCCAGCGAAAATTCCGGCTTCCAATCCCAATCGCAGCGCGCTGCCGTATCGTTTACATCTGCGGGCCAGCTGTCAATAATTGCCTGCCGCCTGTAATCCAATACAAATTTAACATTGGTATTTGGAAATGCTCTTTGAAGAATCTGAGAAATTTCCAATGCCGACGGATTGAATGCTCCGACATTATAGACAGCCTGCGTAAGCTTTTCAAACGGAGCAGCTTGAAGTTTCAGCAGTGCGGTAATTGCATCCGGCATTACCATAAACGGAATACGCGCATCTTCACGCACGAAACATTCATATTCCAATTTTTTCGCTGCCATATGCAGCATTTCAGGGGCGAAGTCGCTGGTCCCGCCGGTCGGCATAGTAACAGCGCTGATTAGGCCGGGAAACCGAATTCCGCGGAAATCAATTTGTCCCTTCGGCGGTTCGGCATCGAGCTGGCGATAGTAATTGGCATAATATCTGCCGAGTTGTTCGTTGTATAATTTATTAATTCCATACATTGTTCGCGGTAAAAGCCACTGGTCTTCTTTTATTTTACCTGCTTTTTGTTTTGTCCCTAAATCAGGAAGGCCATATACAGCGATGGAGCTTGGATAGATGAACTTGATCCTGCGGCCCTGCAAACGTGATTGTGTGACGGTAATTTCAAGAAGGTTCAATGTTCCATCGACATTTACATGGTGCGCAAGAGTCGGCTGGCGTTCTGCCCGTGTGGAAAGCAGCGCTGCAAGATGGTAAATGGTATCGAAATCATGTCCGGTCGAAAGTGTCTCGAGGAGATGAGCATCCAGAATATCACCGGTAACGATATGATGACATCGAGCTTTTACCCCGTCGTCGATGGGTACAATGTCCATTGCGATAATGTGAATATCGCCGCATTCGGAAAGATGTTCGATCAGTCCATGGCCGATTTCGCCGTTTGCTCCTGTAATGAGAATAGTTTTATTTGACATAGAATCTTCGAAGAAATTCAGTGTTTGTGGTGCGCCGCCGGTCTTATTTGTTCAGCGTTCTCTAGTTTGCCTGTAAGTTTCTGCGGTGCATGGATAAGTGTAGGCAGACATTGTGAACAAATCCACACATCGTCTCCGTTATAATGCATATGCAGCAGCGGAGTCTCTCGGTCAGATTGTTCGCAATTCAAACAGCGCAATAATGATTTTGATGAACTCATATGTGTTCCTTTATGACTATTTTAAATTTACTATTCAGGCGCGATCATTGTTTTGCCGCCCGGAGCAGGAATAGATCGAGGTGTTTTGATAGACTGAAACTGGTCGATAAGTTTAAGGGCTTCATTGAGAAGTTCGCCGAGTGAATTCAAGGTGTCAACTGCGTCAGTGGATTTTGATAGATTCGGATTTTCGAGAAGAATTTGAAGATATAATTTTGCAGCGGCAATCGGATTACCGATCTTATCAGCGACGGAAAGCGCCATTTCCAAAACTGTTAACCGTTTCGTTTCCTCTGTAATCCGTTCTTCCAGAGTACGAAAACGCAGTCCAGGACGAATCCGTGCTAATAACTCCTCTATATTAAATGGTTTTATAAGATAATCGTCAGCGCCGGCATCAAGACCTTGGACAATATTTTCGGTTCCTGATCGACCTGTGAGCATAATAATATAACGATTGCCATGTGCAGGGTCTTTTTTGACAAGTTTAGTAAAATCGATTCCGCTCATGCCGGGCATCTCCCAGTCAAGAAGAATGATACCCGGTTGAGACTGCTCCATTTTTTTCCAGCCCGTTTCAGGATCCGGTGCGGTTATAACAGCATACCCATGCTGCTTTAAACCAATTTGTAAAGTCGTCACGAAATTGGCATCGTCATCGATAAGAAGCAGCGTATTCGGCATTACATAAATCCTTCCCAGCTCAGATTTTCAAATGGAGATAGAACAATACTAACCTGAACAAGCTAACAATTTGCCTGTAAAATCGCAATTATTTCAGGAATTCTATAATATAACTAAATCTATAAGTGAAAAAGTGCAAGGTAATCTTAGTGTACCTTGCACTCAGATCATTCTACTTCTTTATTGGCAGAACACCGCCGGCTAATTCACCGATAACATTAACAAGCTCGGCATTAGCCGGGACTACAATTTTGGAATTCTTTTCAAGCGACCGCTGAACAGTTTCAAGCCGTTTTAAAAGCTGAGCATTTCCTACAAAGAATTTATTTGCTGCTTCGTTTACTAACCGGATGGCTTCAGCTTCGCCTTCTGCTGCGAGTATCCGGGCCTGACGTATTCCTTCCGCTTCTTTGATCGCAGACCGTTTTTTCCCGTCTGCTTCCGTCTCCGCTGCCGTAGCAAAATCGACAGCAGCGAGTTTTTCATTTTCTGCTTTTACAATCTTGTTCATCGTTTCCTGGACATCTTTCGGCGGGTCAATCTGCTTCAGCTCTGCCCTGACAATATCGATGCCCCAATTCGCTGTTTCCTGGATTAATATTTTATGCAGGTCTTCATTGATTCGTCCCCGCTCGCTGTTGGCGGATTTTAAAGTCATTGTGCCGATAATATTTCTCAACGTTGTGCGGGCAAGATTCACAATCTGAAAGTTGACATTGTTCACTTTATATTGCGAGTTTTTGACATTTTGCTCGTCATCTTTCACTTTAAAATATACCTGTGCGTCTACTACCGCATTTAAATTGTCGTTAGTAATAATTTCCTGCGGTTCCGCATCAACCATTTGTTCCGTGATATTTACCTGGTACATCTTGTCAATGATAGGAATGATCCAGTGAAAACCGGGATTTGCAAAGTGGCTGTACTTGCCAAGCCGTTCCACTAATCCGCGGTGAGTTGGACGGATAATTCTAATTCCAATAAGAAAGATAAAGAAAACAACAATACCAACGATAATCCATCCTGCGCTGACAGTAAATCCGGCATCTTCCATTATAGTCTCCTTAAATAATTATTTTTTATGTGTCAAATATTTTAAAGTATGGTAATTTACTTCACATATTCTTCAGCAAAATACTTTGCAGATAAAGGTTCACCTGTCGCTTCTTTTATTAAGGCATCCCAGCGTAAACCGGCTCCCGGAGCGAAAACTTTCGCTGCCAGGTATTTCCCGACTTCCGGTTTGTTTGCGAAACATACTTCACGCACATCGTTTTGCTTTAAAATATTCTTTGCTATATATGCCTGAAGCTGTGATGCCATCAATTCGCCGAGTTCATAATTATGATAATAAGCAGGAGACTGTGATAAGTGAATTTTAGCAGCCCAATCCGGTGCGTTGCGCCCTTCGGGCGGTGTGACCATTTGGTATTCCTTAACCAGATTCCACCAGAGTTTGTTCAAATCCTGATCCGGATCCTCGTACATGGATTTTTCAAAACGCATCATAACCTGTGTCCATCTTGAAAAGATCAACGCATGCATGCGTAAATTTTCACGTCCTTCAATATCTATTGTTCTCTTGTCTTTTCGATTGATTCCCACCATAGTTTCCAGCCAATCAGCATTATCAACCTGGCGTTCCATCAGCATTGCGATGGCTTCCGTAGCGAAAATATGAGTTTCAGTCCTTAAAATAAACGGCAAATCATGGCGGATATTCAGGCTGTATACTCCATGACCTAATTCATGAAGCATAGTGCTCATCCAGTACTTATTATCGACGACGCTTTGCATAGTGCGGACATCACCCAGCCTGTCAATATCGTACTGAATGCATGCTGGTATTTTCCTTTGCGCCCGTAGATATCGCTGTTTTTTAGAATGTTGTCGACCGGCAAACCAATTCCCTTATAAAAAGCAACTGCAAGCTCCTCGACTTTTTTTCCTTTAAAATATTTATCTATATCAACCGTACCTATTTTTGGCGCTTCCTGGAAAAACCTGTCTTCGTAATGCCACGGCATCATATTTTCCGGTTTTATTCCGTATTTCTTAGAGAGTTTTATATCGATTTCGTTTTTTAATTTCTTATACGGCTCATCCGTAAGTTTTTTTAGCTCGTCAAATATTGCAGTGATCTCTTCGACGCTTTGCTCGGAGGCGATAAGCGACATCTCATAGTAATTCTTAAAACCTAACTGTCGGGCGGCTTCGTTGCGCAACTTGACAAGGTCTATAACGTCTGCGGCAACTGCCTGGCCGACTTCTTTGCTTGCTTCCCATACTTTTTTCCGCTCTGCAGAGTTATTCTCTTTTTTTAGAATTCCTTCTATTTCGTTATCATCTATTTCTTTGCCGTCTAAAACAGGCCGGAAGACATTAAACTTATTTTGTACAGCGGCTGCCTTTTCAACTATCTTCCTCATTAATGTTGTGTCGTTCTGGTTTGTGAGATAGTTATTATAAAGTAGAATTAATTGACGTTCGAGAAGCTTATCTTTAATATTACCCGCCTCTTTCCATCTCTTGAGCTGTTCAAACTCTTTTTTGTTGGAGTAGATTGTACGGATTTCAAGCTCGAGCGCGGCTTGTTCATCGTAATATTTCTTCTCACCGGAAGCGGCTGCATTCCAGTACGCCAGGTTCATCATCTTTAATTTTGGTTCGATAGTTTTAACATGGCTGTCAATGAACGTACGTAAATCAACTTCGTCGTTTTTCACAGTGCAATACATTAATACGAAAGCAAAAAGAAGGGGAAGAAGAAAAATGAATGGTTTCATTACAACTCCGATAAATAGTTGTGATAAATGGCATTTAGAATTAAAATTGTTATCAACGGCACTTTCGGAAGTCTCTCCTTGTTAGATAATCTACTTAGAGGATTGATTAAGAGCAAGCCCTATTAGAGCATTGAAAATAGCCGGTTTTATATGCGTTTCAATCCGCTGCACGACGCTATGAAAATACAGCCGGAATCTATTTCTACGGGCTGTAATTTACGGGAGTTATAATGAGATAAAGAAATTAGTGCCGTTCAAATAGTATTTTCTAATTTATTCTTTTATAGTCTTGATAAGATTCCATAGATTCATAATATGTTTCTCGGTGGTAGCAAGATTTCCAATTGCAACACGGATCGTATATTTCCCGTGCAGTTTTGTGTGTGAGAGAAAGGCTTTGCCGGTTGCATTAACCTGGTCTATTATCTGCGTGTTCAGCTGTTCGAGCTTTACTTCGTCGGAGATTCCATGCGGATGATATCGGAAACATACAACGCTGAAGGGAACAGGAGCGAGCAGTTCAAAATTATTATCGGTATCGATCCATGATGCAAGTTCGCGCGCCAGCCGGCAATGTTCACGAAGGTGACTAATAATTCCTTCAATACCGAAGGAGCGGATAACGAACCATAGTTTCAATGAACGAAAACGCCTGCCTAATTGTACGCCCCAATCCATATAATTGTTAACGTTTCCTTCTGCTGTTGTAAGATAATCCGGAACCAGACTGAATGCCTGCTTTAATATGTCGACATGGCGCGTGTACAGTGCACTGCAGTCTATTGGAGTGAAGAGCCATTTATGAGGATTGGTAACAAAAGAATCAGCACGATTACAGCCGTCAAGAACATATCGCATTTCCGGCATAATTGCTGCTATACCTCCATATGCACCGTCTACATGCAGCCAGATATGTTCCCGCTGGCAAATATCGGCAATTGCCGGAATCGGATCAATACTGGTACTGGAAGTCGTCCCGACTGTCGCAACGACTGCAAACGGAAGCCATCCGTTCTTTCTATCTTCCTTAATTGCAGCAGCAAGCGCTTTTATATCCATTTTATATTCTGCATCTGATTGAATTTTTCTTACGCCATCCTGACCCACGCCGAGTACAATGGCGGCTTTTTCTACTGATGAATGTGTTTGATCCGAACAATATAATTTGAGCTTTGGAATGTCTGTACGTCCTGCTAATCCTTCTTCGCGTATCCGCATGTGAATTGATTCACGTGCGGCCGCAAGGGCCACAAGGTTTGAAGCAGATCCGCAGTCTGTGATAACTCCGCGAAAATCCGGGGGTAGTCCGAGCATTTGCCTGAGCCAGTCAAGAACGACTTCCTCTAGTTCTGTAGCAGACGGCGAAGTCCGCCAGAGCATGCCATTTACATTCAAAGCCGCACTCAACATTTCACCGAGTATACCAGGAGCGGAACCTGTAATTGAGAAGTATGCATGGAAATTAGGATGGTTCCAGTGCGTCATACCTGGAAGAATAATACGGTTGAAATCATCAAGAATCTTATCCATTTTTTCCGGTGACAATGGGGGGGAATCGGGTAATTGTTTTTTAATGTCGCCTGGTTTTATATTCGGATATACAGGATACTTTTCAGTGTCCTTCAGATAGTCGGCGATCCAATCGACTACTTCTTTGCCGTACTTGCGGAAATCTTCAGGATCCATTCTGTTTAAATTCTTATTTTCCATTTTCTGTTTCTTCGTAGCTGATTTGTGATGTCGAATAATTCATTTCACTTCCTTCGGTGGTCCGTCGGGATTACCCGTATCGAGCACTATTTTCCACGAGCCGTCCGGTTGTTTCTTCCAGGTAGATGTATAAGTGCCTGTGGATTTCATCAGCTTGT
The DNA here is from genome assembly GCA_963770945.1 of uncultured Bacteroidota bacterium. Classification (GTDB taxonomy): domain Bacteria; phylum Bacteroidota; class Ignavibacteria; order UBA10030; family UBA10030; genus Fen-1298. The sequence continues at coordinate 438,070 of CAVYRP010000002.1, forward strand.
GTTGTTTGTTTTTGTGCAGTCTCTCCCATCTGCCAATGGTATAACCTATAACTCCCGGAATCATAACTTCAGCTTTCATTGGCTGCCAGCGAAGAGAAAAACTTGTATCGCTGAATGCCGGTTCCATAGCTTTCCGTATTTCTTCCAGCCCGGTAATCGGCTTGGTTGTATCGCTCAGCATAGAACCATTTGGCGCAAAGTAGGCAACCCAGCCTTCAACTCCTTTTTCAGCGGTAGCTTTGTCAAAATCACGGTCCAGCTGTAAAAGAAGCGCAGCTTCATCGATTTTTTCCTGTGCTTGAATTACTCCCATTTGAAGAATAAAATAAAGACCGATGAGTAGAATCATTTTTTTCATAATAGTGTCCTTTTTTTTGTGAGAATGATCCTTGCTATAGAATCTCATGAAAAACTTGTTCAAGTGCAAACTATTGAAATTGTGTAAATATTAAAGTATCTAATAAATATCAATCTAATAACATGAAAGAGAAAAGCAATGAAAGAACAAGAAGCATTGGAATATTTTAGAGATGGATTTAACTGTGCACAGGCGGTATTTACCGTTTTTGCCAAAGAAAAGAAGGTTGATGAAGCGACAGCTTTGAAAATTGCATGCGGTTTTGGAGCGGGAATGGGACGCATGCAGGCAACATGCGGAGCCGTTACAGGGGCATATATGGCAATCGGTTTGAACCATGGTAAATCTCTTGATGATGAAGGCAATGAAAAGCGGGAAAAAACTTACAGCCTGGTTAAAACTTTCGATGCTGAATTTAAAAAAATATTTTCGGCTACATCCTGTAGAGAATTAATGCAATGCGATATGAATACAGAGGAAGGCAAGAAATACGCTGTCGAGCATAAACTGACGCAAAAGGTTTGTGAACGCTGTGTAGGTGAAGCGGTAAAGATTGTTGAGAGGATTTTATAGAAGTTGATCTAAGTGTGATTATTTCTTCCCCTCGCATGAGGGGAAATGTCCCGAATTATACCGTAGTTCGGGATGATGGGGTTGAAAAGCAATGTCCCCAGTTTTTAATCTAACAACCGAGAAAAGAAGACGAAAACAACTACGAAAGGCAATGCCCGATGCGGAGGTTATTCTATGGTCTCGGTTGAAAAACAGACATATAGAAAAGGGGAGGAAATAAATAACAGTAAAAACACTTTTAAAGGAAAATTCCTTTACAGCATCTTCTTTAATTTGTCGTACCCAGCGCGGCTGATAAGAATTTTCGTTCCGTCTTTTAAAATCGCCATGCGGCTGTCTTTTGCATATAGTTCGATGCGGGCGATGCGTTCAAGGTTTATGATGGAAGAACGATGAACGCGGATGAATTTTGCCGGATCGAGCTGTTTTTCCAGTTCAGACATGCGCTGCTGTTTAAGATGCGATTTCCCATCTGCTTTAATCGCCACGTAATCATCTTCTGCCTCGATATAATCTATTTTATCTGCAGGAATGACATGCACTTTTGGACCGTCCTTCACGAGCACGCGTTCGAGAAGCGCCGGTTTCATTCCTGCATCGGCTGCGATTGTTTCTACTGGCAGAGTATTTTTTGACTTTAATCGTTTTAATGCATGGTCTAGAGCCTCATCCAGCCGTTCTTTGCTGAACGGTTTTAACAAATAATCAACGGCGTGCATTTCAAATGCCTTAACGGCATATTGATCGTATGCAGTGGCAAAAATTACAACGGGTTTATTTTCGATAAGTTCAAGAACCTCAAAACCGTTCAGCTTGGGCATCTGGATATCCAGTATCGCAAGGTCGGGTTTTAATTCGGTGAGCGCCTTGACAGCTTCGAATCCATTAGCACATTCCGCAACAAGCTGAATATCATCCCGCTGTTTAAGATATTCGATCAGAAGAAGACGCGCAGGTTCTTCGTCGTCAACTATGATTGTCCGAATAAGAGATTTTGCAGTCATAAAAGTAATTTTGTATTATTCATCAATCTTATACAGGAAAAATAAGTTCGACAGTAAAAATATTGTCTTTCTTATCAATGTCAAGCCGCCCTTCATTTTCATAGAGTGTTTGAATTCGGGAACGGACATTTCTGACGCCGAGGCCGGTGCCTTTCCTCGGTATATAATCCGGATCATAAGGATTTATTATTGATATTTTCAGTCTACTATGAAGCAATTGTGTCCGGAAAGTAATAGTACCGCCTTCAATGAGCTGTGAAATTCCATGCCGGACAGCGTTTTCAACTAATGGCTGTAAAAGGAGCGGCGGAATTTTACAATCCAATGTTTTCTTATCGATTTCCTGCTGAACATTTAACCGCGATCCGAATCGTACTTTCTCGATTGTTAAAAACTTATCGATTAACGATAACTCATCGGAAAGCAGAATGCGGTCTTTTGTTCCTAAATCCAGGCTATTTCTGAAAAATTCAGCCAGAAGGATTATCATGGTACGCGCTTTTGCCGGATCAGCGGCGGTCAAGGCGCTGATTGAGTTCAGGCTGTTGAATAAAAAATGAGGATCGATTTGAGCGCGTAGTGCGCGTAATTCAGCATCCTGTGCAAGCACCTGCAGCTCTAATGTCTGACGTTCCGATTCGCGCGATTGTTCAAATGCAATGAGAACATAATGGATGACTGCAATTAGCAGAAAGATAAGAACTAAAGTGAGATAAATTCCAGCAGACCAATAATCATATAACGGTAATATTGGTGATGATAGTTTAATGGAGTCTATATAAGATATCCATGCATAACCAATAAGAAATTCGACACCTGCAGCAATACAGCCGGCAACAAGAAATAATGAAACAAGGTTATACCAATTTGTTGTCTTAATTGGGAAAAACCGACAGATGTAATAGGAAGAAAGACAAATGAATGCAAAAAGAATATTGATCGGTAGATCAGCTATGAGAATAGGCAGCCATTGGGATCTAGAAGACCAAATAAATGGTATCTCAGAGAGGGAAATGATACTCAGCCAGATTATCAAATAAAGGGCGAGTGTTCGCCTATTTGAAAGTATTGGGTGCACGAGTTAGTTTTTAATTTCCACACCGCCCATAACAGCTATTCCTTTAATAACGAGGCGTTTCGTGCTTGTTTTCGGCGGGCGAGTCTTATCTTCATATCCGCCCATAAATGGAAATCCTTCGATAATAATAATCCAATCCTCCGGGACCCGCATTTCCACACCGCCCATCATGGCAAAGATATCAATGACTGCTTCACCATTGATCGATGCGTCCCGCAGATCAATCTCAAGCCCGCCCATGATTGCAGTAAATTCACCGCCCTTAAATTCCTGCGAACTACTGGAACGTTTAAAGCCGCCCATAACGGCTATTGCTTTAATATAAGAATTCGCATCAGCCTTTTCGATTGGTGTAACGCCGATGCTTCTCCAGTGGGAAGAAGCTTTAACGATCATCATAATACCGACGGCAATGAGAATAACCGGCCAATAACTCCAAATACTGAAATATATAAAATGGAGCCGATGTAAGAGCATAGCACTGCCGATCAATACAAGAATGATCCCCCAAACCCGTCCTGATCCTTGACGGCATTGAATGATGTATGCGACTCCGATCAAGATAAGGAATACCGGCCAAAAGCGAAAATACTCATGCGGATCTATTATATCCATATTACCTAATAAAAAAAGGATTCCCATGAGAATGATTCCTATTCCCAGTATTAACCGCGGCGCTATAATGGAAGAATTTTTAGATTCCATGGCAATGATCTTCTGTTGTATTTTGTGAAGGATAAAGGGATTTCCATAACATGCCTATGCCGAAACCAATAAGCAGAATAGGCCACGAGTTATGATAGCTTAATCCAAAGAGATGTAATTCTGAAATAAGAAACCATGTCCCAAGGAAAAGCATCCAGAATGCTTTTTGGTATTCTTGCGGGAGACGGGCATCCAATAATTTTCCGATTCCGATGATAATTAGGATCAACGGCCAGAAATTCCAAATCGACGGCGTATTGATGATATCAAAATTATCCAGCAATAAAATACTGCCGATAACGAGAAGGAAGACACCAACCCCGAGTTGGCCGAATGAAAATCTATTATTACGTTCCATAAAATTCTCCTTTAAAAAATGATCTATATTATAATACAGGGATTTTTTATGGATGTTGCAGCGATTTCGGTGAATGGTGAGATGAAGTCGGCGAGTGGCGTGCTAAAATGCCTCACAGGCCGTTGTAACCTGTGAGGCATGAAAATAATGTCAAAAGAAATACCGAACACCAAATCCGAAATCAAATTCAAATTGCGAAACAGGCTCGAAGTATATTGTAGGTGCCATTTGTAAAAATAAGTCGATTGATGATCTGCGCGGCCACCAAGCTATCCCCAGGACACCGCGTGCTCCCATCAAATTTGTGCCGCTGCTTACGCCGAAAATACCGCCAAGGCCGTAGAATAACGGAAAAGACTCGCGTGATCTGAAAATATGAGAATGCCAGATGTACTCTGCACTAAGTGCGGTTCCCCACCTTGACGAAAGTGACGGGTATCCTATGCCTAATTGGATGGCGCTTGAGCGAGTAACCCAGCCTTTAAAGCTAATGCCCGTCGGTTCGCCGATCATCAGTCCAAGACCGAGTCCATTACCCTGTGAAAAACCTGTGTTTACAAGAAGCACCGTTAGCAGGCTAAAAAAAAGACATTGTTTAATCATGATGAATCCTTTAGTTTGTAATAGTATGCTAAATCTCCATTTTACTTCGCAAAGAAAGAAGATACATTTAAACAATCAAAAATGTCAGTGAGCGGGATCATCTATTTGATTATTTTTATTCCGGAGCTGTCATACCAATTTTTTTCCATTCTTCGCGAGACGGCCCATAGATGCCGGGGACATTCAATCCCGCCTGGCGCATAAGCACTGTCATTTGTGCGCGATGATGAATTTGATGTGAAACGAGCGAGGTGAGTGTAGCTCCGCGCGTCCATTTTTCTCCATACATATCAATTTGATCCAACAGCATATCATCTGTCCAATTTGCTTTCACATATGATTCAAGTGAAGAGCTTGCTTGATCATATGAGTTAACAATTTCCGATGCTTTTACAGGAACCGGAGCATCTTCTGCGGGTGATTCAATCGATAACCCTGCTTTTCCGCCCATCTCGCCGAGCGTGGTTGTGATATGCCAGGCAAGAAAACCAAGTGAGCGTCCGGGTGTACTTACTTTTTGTTGAAGCGAAGCATCCGTAAGAGCTCTCAATATTTTTATCGTCGCTATCCGTTCATACTTCCATGTTTCGAGAAAATCCTGAATTAATCTATACATAAAAATATCCTTCTTTCTAATGAGTTTTAAAAGTTATTTTCCTTCAACAAATAATGCGATCTGTCCCAGCCTGATTAAGTTGATTGATTCACCGAGAATGCGGGCGGCTTCCTGCGGGGCATGGAATCCTGTTGAATTTTCCGCTTCAACGAAATCAAGATAGAATTGTGCTTTCCGCTGGTAGCTGCGTGCAGCAGATAGTTCGGCATCTGTTTTCCCGGATCCTCTGGCATTTTTTATATCTTGAATAAGAGAAATAAGAGCATCCATTGCAAGATTCCGCAATCGATACGTCCGCTCCTGGATAATCTCGACCCGCTCTTTTAATTCCTTTTCATTCCACTTGTGGCAAGTTTGACATGCACGATTTATATTAAGAATCGGACTTTGGACATGATGATCGCTGATTTTTAGAGCGCCGACGCGTTTATACGGCATGTGGCAGTCCGCACACGCTACACCGGAACGGGCATGAATACCTTGATTCCACATTTCAAATTCCGGATGCTGTGCTTTTAAAACCTCAGCTCCGGTTTCTGCATGCAGCCAATCCTTAAATTTTATTTCCTCGTAGTAAGAAAGGATGCTGTCCACCTTCAAACCTTTTGACCACGGATACGTAAGACGTTTTTCGGGCCCCTTAAAATAGTATTCAACATGACACTGGCCGCAGACGAATGCGCGCATCTCCTGCCGCGTTGCCATAGAATTTACATCGTAGTTCTTAACACCCTGAGATGCTTTGAGTGCTCGGATGCCTTCAATGAATCCGGGTCTCGTAATGCGTAATTGCATTGTGCCTGGATCGTGGCAATCGATACAGGCGACAGGATGAGTGACGAGCTTGCGTGCCTCGGAGTACGGCATTTGATTCATTTTCTCGAATCCTTGAATCAAATCACCGTTGCCCAGCTTCTTATAAGGTACATAAACAGAAGCATGGCAATGCATACAGGTTCCAGGTTGTTTTGCAACGACCTGACGTTCGGTGTACGTTTGATCGTCAAGCATATATGCATGTCCGCGTTCTTCCCTGAAATCTTTCGCAAATGCATATCCTGCCCACATAGTTTTCAAGCGCGGATCTGCTTCGAGTTTCGACTGAGCAACGATAGAACGCGGATCGGCTTGCGTAGGCGTGCGCGGCATTGCTTCGCTGCCTCCATACTTTGTCCTGATCTGATCGACAGTACGAAGGTAGTCGTCATATTGCATGGGAAAATCCCTCCCCCATATTTCAGGAGATTCGGTTGTGTCCGTCAATTCTACTACCTTATAAAACGGGTTTCGGGCTTCCTGTTTTCTCTCAAATATATTTACAAGCAGCGCTGTGACCGCAACCGCCATAGCTGCAGTAAGAACTATAATAATAGCAATAAATTTGATAGAAGCGGTTTTCCTTTTTTCCATAAGTCGCTCTCTTAAAAAATTTAACATTTCAGATGTTTTTTTATGTTATTCTAAATGTCCTACTGAAGTATGGCATCTTATACAGGATAAGTCCTTTCCTTCACCGGCCTGCGTCCCTTTCATCATATCGGCAATATCCTGGTGGCATTTCAAACAGGCATTCTCAGTTACCCCGATATTCCTTTGTGTAATTTCTATATTATCGGGATACCATCCGGTCGTGAAATAAAATGAATGCCAAAAACCATTCGATGCTTTTGTGTAATATTTGGCGAATATATTTTGCGGAGTATGGCAATCGTTGCAAACAGCAACAGAACGATGGCTCGATTTAATCCAGCCGCTGAATTGGGGGGTCATGCTGTGGCAATTTGCACAGGCGTCCGGATTGTCAGTAAGATAGGAGTAACCTTTCGCATATAGAAATGTATACGCACCAATGCCGATCATCGCGCCGATGATAATAAAAAGCAATAAAAACAGCATATGCGGTGTTCTTTTCATAAATAGTACTAATAGTTGTGCTAATGTGGCAAAAAGAGTCGTATGAATCAAATCAAAAAAGTACTGAAAACCGGGATGTCCCTATATCATCCAGGTGAGATGGTGCAGGATTTTCAAAAACGAAATGTAAAACAATCCACTTGCTTAATCAGCAGCAGTCCTCGGCGGTTTCGTCTGAAAGTGCCGATCAATCCAGTAGGCCCATGCTACAAGGAGCCATTGTGCAAGGCCTGCATAACCAATTGCTCTTGTATCTTCGGGAGGCGGTGATAGGATGCTGGATATGTAAGTAATGATAAGAAAGAGTATTAGTCCCCAGAACGCATATTGTCCGGTTTTATCTTTACTCTTATTAGTCTGTAAATAGAAAAAGATTCCGGTAAAAAATATTGCGCTTTCAATAATAATAGTGGCCGGAACAGAAGACCACAAGCCGAGTCCAAGGAAAGTATTTATTCCGGGAGCGACAGGAAGATCGGGAATGTGCGTGAAGAAATCGAGCAGCCAATGGCTGAAAACTGCACAGCCGATAATAAAAGATTCTTTCCAGATCCGCCGCTTGAAGTAGTACAAGGCACCAATTGCAAAAGACCAGCCGACGGAAGTCAAGAGGCTGTGTGAGATGGGGTAATCATAAAAATCGAGTGTGGTAAATGGATTGCCGCCGGGTGCAATTCGTGTATGTTCAAGCCCGAGAATTAACAAGACAGGCCAAAGCAGATCGAGAAATTGGGCTGCAATAAATAATGTCCCGAGCTTGAGAGAAGGCCCCGGTTTTTTAGCGGCCAGGGCAACACCGAAATGTCCTATGAACATAATGCCTCCATTTATGCATGCTGGTTCAAATTATGATAGCCGAAATCTTTTTCCATGATTTATTGAGTTGAAATCGGAGTAAAACGATCCACTTTGTGCTTCACGGAATTAACTGTATGCAGATGTGTATATATTGCTTCCAGATCTTCTTCAGTCATTCCTGCAAACAATGTCCAGGGCATAACGGTGTAATATTTCATACTGTCGGGATTAATGCTCGTAGATTTTGGCGACGCAAAATTCTTAAAGCGAGCGGTAAAAATTTCTTTTGACCATAATCCGATTCCTGTTTCTTCGTCCGGAGTTATATTGGCCGAACGGATAATTCCGAATGGAGTGCGAAATTCTGCTCCTCCCGCAAATTCCATTCCAGCTCGATAGGTTTCCCGTCTTTTTGCGGAGTATGACAATCGGTACAGGCCGCGGCGTTTACAAGGTAATTCCCGTATTTATGTTGATTATTCCTCTCCGGTTCGGGGCAAGGTTGATGTTTTTCAGGAAGAGTCCTTACTAAATAATTGACGGGGAATTCTATGTGCGATTCCGGTATTTGATTCTCTATAGGTTCGAGCGTTCGAATATATGAAATAATTGAATAGAGGTCTTCTTCCGACATTTTATTAAAACTCAAGTAAGGCATTAACGGAAATAAAACTTTTCCGTTTCGGTCCACCCCTGATGTCAATACGCGCAGAAACTCGCCATCTGACATTGCACCGATACCGGCAGGAGTGATATTTTTAGCATAAAGTTTTCCTGGAACGCCGATACTTTCGTCGAATAGAAGTCCGCCTTTACCTTCTGTTCCAGGTATAACGGGTCCTGCAAAATATTTCCAGTCACGGGTTGAGTGGCAGTCAATACATCCCGTTACATGAGTTGCCAGGTACTTTCCCCGAGCGATGCGTTCCGGGGTTCGTTCGATTGAGAGTGATAAAGGCGGATCGACTTGCGGATATTTCAATAGAAAATACAAAACTCCAATAACTACTATACCTGCAAGAGCAATCAAACTCCAAATTGCGAATCTAACGAACCGTTTCATATATCCTCCGATTTAATATATTGGAATACATATAAGAGTTTTCAGGAAAAGCTGTTAATTTGTGGAATAAACAACGACCAGTTCGGTGGAGTTCCAGCCAACAAGAAGAGTTGTATATTTAAAATAGCATGTATCGCGACGGAATAAAGGGGCGGTCTGCTGCGGTTTTAGTTACAGAATGAAACGGGCGCAAAGGACAGACAGCATTTTAATTGCCATCAGTGCGTTGCGCCCGTAGAATAATCCAGTTTACTTTTTCATTTTATCGAGTATCTTTTCCATCTCATCCATAACGCGGTTCATCTTCTTCATTGTTAATTCGAACGGCTCGGAGGTTGTCATATCGACGCCCGCTTTTTTCAGCAGTTCTATGGGGTAATCAGAGCCGCCGGCAGAAAGGAATTCGATGAATTTTTTTGTTGTTGCTTTATCACCTGCAAGCACTTGCTCGGATAAAGCTGCCGATGCGGTGAATGATGTGGCATACTGGAAGACGTAAAAGTTATAATAGAAGTGCGGAATGAACATCCACTCAGCTTGTATCTCGTCATCCACTATGCAGACTTTTTTATCATGCCCGTAATATTTTTTTACGATATCATCGTACACTTTATTTAGCACATCACCGGTAAGCGGTTCGCCCTTTTCTGCCATTTCGTGAATCTTCAATTCAAATTCAGCAAACTGTGTTTGTCGAAACACGGTTCCTTTAATGCCTTCGAGATAGCTGCCGAGCAGCGAGAGCCGTGCTGCATCGTCTTTTGTTTCTTTCAATACATAATCGATCAGCAGCGCTTCGTTGAAGGTGGAGGCAACTTCGGCCACAAAGATCGGATATTGCGACTGTGGCATACGGCTGGTTCTTGTTGGAAAGATAACTTTGCATCGTGTGGCCGAATTCATGAGCAACAGTACTCATATCATCGTACTTACCGTTGTAATTCAACAGCATGTACGGATGCACATCATATGCCGAACCGTTGGAATAAGCGCCGGAACGTTTACCTTCGGTCGGATAGACATCCAGCCAGCGTTCCGAAAATCCCTTTTTAAGGACATCGGTATAATCCGATCCTAACGGCTTCAATGCTGCAAGAATATGCTGTTGTGATTCCTCGTATGTATATTTGAGATCGACATTTTTCAAGAGCGGTGCATAGAGGTCGTAATAATGCAATTGATCCACACCAAGAATGCGCTGGCGCAGTTTGAGATATCGGTGGAATGTGGAAAGATTTATATTCACGTTCTCAATAAGACTGTAATACACTTTTGTGGGAATATTGTTGGCATCTAAAGAACTTTCTAAGCAGGATGCATACTTGCGTGCATTTTTATAGAACAGGTCTTTCTTTACTTCGGCGTTCAAAAGTGTACCGCTCGTCCGGCGGTATTCGTTCAGCTTACTGAAGAAAGTTTGGAATACTTTCTTGCGATCTTCGCGGTTAGTGGAAGCGCGGTATAAACTGTATCCTGATTGATTGAGTCGTACAGTTTTTCCATCGCTAAGCGTGATTTCCGGATAGGGGAAGTCTGCATCGGCGAAAATGTCGTGAATGCTGGATGGTGCATCCGACATTAAACCGGCATCTGCGATAATCTTTTCCTCGCCTTCTGTGCCGGTATGCAGCCTTCGGCGAAGAAGATCGTCCAGATAGTGTTTGTAAATTTCCAGCTTCTTCTCACTTTTAATGAACCCCTTTACTTTCGCCGGATCGATTTTGAGAATTTCGGGTTCAATAAATGCTGCTTTTGCACTGAACGACGCACCAAGCTGACTCATTTCCTGCTGCATCCCAAGATACGATCTGTACTTTCGTGTCCTGATCCAGACTCATACTGGCGTAAGAATATAGCCGGGAGAATTCTTTGTTGAGCTCGGTGACGAGATCAAGACATCCAAGCAGCTGCTGAGCAGAGGAGCCCAGGGTTCCTTTATATTTTTCGAGTAAAGGAATTGAAACGTTTCGCTCGGCTGCCGGATTGGTCTCTGCAAGCCGCTGCTTCGCTTCTTTCCATGCCGCATCAGATGGATAGATATCGGTAAGATTCCATTTGTATTGATCCGGAATTTTATTCCGCTCGCGTTCTTGTGCGGGAGACAGGTCCGGCGACAGGAATGCCAGGCCGAGCAGAGGTACTGCAAATTTTGCGAATGGGTTCATGATTTCACCTTGATTTGAATGATACATTGGGATTTATAACCTCAGTTACGTGAAGCACTATTCATTAGTTACAATGTACGTTTTGAAAATAACTGAAGGCAACTTTTGAAAACAGATAAAACCTAAAATAATGATGATTTTCATGTGCCAATATCTATAGCTCTACATATAAGTTCGGACTCAACATTAAGCGAAAGATTAAATAAAGAGGGAGGATTGGAACTAATTTATAGAGTAGACTTGTTGTTATTAATGTAATGAAGATATATTTATTTATATTACTATTGACATTTAATATTTATACCTTATATTATAAGGTAAGTAAGGCAATTAACATTAATATATAAAGTATTACACATTTTAGAAAAGGATATTAGAGCTTTGAGGAAGGTCGAAGCAATTGTTCGTTCTGATAAACTTGAAATTCTGCACAAAGAGTTATTAAAGGCGGGAATTCACAAGATGATGGCAGCGGAAGTGAAGGACTTCGGAAGCCATAAGGAACATAAGGAGATCTATAGAAGCGAAGCCTATTCTATCGATTCTCTTGCGAGAGTAAAAGTGGAAATAATCGTTCCGCAGAATAAGGTTTCAACGGTAGTCTCCATTCTTACGAGTAAAACTCAGTCGGACAGGGGAGATGGAGACAAAATATTTGTATCGTCGGTCAATGATGTCAGCCGGCCGCTCTTAGATGAAAAAGGGGAATCCGATTAAAGGATTAAGTAAACAATTTTTTAAGTAAGAATACTAATAATGAAAGGCCGCTTGTGAGAAATTCTGTAGCTATTACGATGTTATTTATGAGCATCAGTTTTTCTACAGGGATTCGTGCAGCCCAATTAGATGCATCATACTGCAAATGACGATCCAGTTGTAAAAAGTATAATTCGAATATTCTTTTAGATAAATAATATAGTGACAATATAAACTACATAAACTACTAGGAGATACAAAATGAAGCCGGTTAAAAAAACTGCTCTTGCAATGTTTACAATATTTATGATGACGAGTTCGTTTTTATTTTTTCTTTATAAGAGGAATAAAAATATAAAACCAATTCAAAAGACTGCTCTAATAATACTGACGATTATTATGATGACAAGTTCTTTTGTTAATGCCACGCCATCTACGATTATCTGGATCCCTTCAGTGGATTTCCAACCGTATGGTGTCTATCATCTTGGCATCGATAATTATGCATACGATTATAATACAGGAAAACCATACAGCGGTATCGGACTCCCGACAGATCTCGGTTTGACTGTGGGCGTGCTTCCTTTTTCCAGTGTGCAGGCAGAAATCGGTATTGATTATTTTACGCCCCAATGGTCGCCTTTCACCTTGAATGCAAAAATCGGTATTCCGGAGGGAGCAATTGCTGAGTGGTCCCCGGCGATTGCGGTCGGCGGATTTGGTTTCGGTTTCGCAAAAAACATAACCGATTATAATATTTTTTATGGAATGGTTGGAAAAACAATTCCTGTTATCGGACGGATTGAAGCAGGCGGTTTCTCGGGAAGTAAAACCTTATTAGCGCCCGATAATACCGGATTTCTGCTCTCTTGGGACAGAATGATTCCCGAGATCAGCGAAAATCTCTGGCTCGCAGTTGATTATCAAAGCGGTAAAAGCGGCTATGGCGCATTGAGTTATGGATTTGCCTGGTCGTTCTCAAAGAACGTAAGCGTTATATTCGCACGTGATGAATTCAATGCGGATATCCCGGGTGCGTTCACGATGCAGTTGGATATTAATATATAAGTATTTACCACTATTAATAGAAAAGGATCTTTATGAAAAAAATCGAAGCAATTATCCGGCCGCATAAGCTGGAGGATATCCGTGAAGCCCTCTTGGAAGCCGGTATTCAGGGTATGACGGTAATAGAAGTACAGGGATTCGGAAGACAAAAGGGCCATGCGGAAACTTACCGCGGCGCAGAATACAAAATAGAATTTCTTCCAAAGATAAAATTGGAAGTCGTAGTGACCGATGATCAGCTTCAAACAGTAATGGGAATCATCGTTAAAAAAGGGCAAACCGGAAAAGTCGGTGATGGAAAGATTTTCGTTTCCACTATCGATGAAGCTGTTCGTATTCGCACTGAAGAATCCGGTGATTCTGTGATCAAATAAATCAACGAAAACATTTAAGAGCATTTTTACTCGATCATAAACAAAGAAACATTATGCACTTATCACTAAGGAAACTACTTATGAGACATCTAATAAAATATAAAAAACATCTGCTGCTCGGTGCTTTCGTATTGATGCTTCTCGGTGCATCATCGCTCGCATACGGAGGCGAAACACCGGATCCTAATGGCGGTAATACCGGAACGATCTCCGATATTCCCGCAGCAAAACCGGGCGAACCGACCTTGACCGAAATCGGAAATGCCGTCGGTCATAATCGTGTTGCTATTAATTTTATGTGGACGCTCATTACCGGATTTCTGGTGATGTTTATGCAGGCTGGATTTGCAATGGTTGAAACGGGGTTAACGCGAGCAAAGAATGCTTCACATACCATGGCGATGAATATGATGATTTACCCGCTCGGTATGTTAGGTTTTTATGTCTGCGGATTTGCATTTATGTTCGGCGGCATTGGAACCCTTGGAACACTTGGGCGGATATTCCGGCTTGAACTAATGAAATTACCGTTACATTTATTTGGAAAACCGTTCGGTCTTCTCGGATGGAAAGGTTTTCTTCTGCAAGGCGCCGGATATGACACAGCGGCATTTGCACTGTTCCTTTTCCAGATGGTGTTTATGGATACGACAGCGACCATTCCGACCGGCGCTGCGGCTGAACGCTGGAAGTATTCTGCTTTTATGGTCTATGGTGTTTGTGTCGGCAGCATCATGTATCCGATTTTCGGTAACTGGGTATGGGGCGGCGGATGGCTTGCACAGCTCGGCGTTAATTTTGGAATAGGCCATGGTCACGTTGATTTTGCCGGTTCATCTGTTGTTCATATGCAGGGCGGTGTCATTGGATTTATCTTTGCATGGCTTCATCGGACCGCGATACGGCAAATACAATAAAGACGGCAGTGTGAATCCGATTCCTCCGCACAATATTCCAATGGCGATTATCGGTACGTTCATTCTGGCATTCGGCTGGTTTGGATTTAATCCCGGTTCGACACTTGCCGGAACAGATCTTCGCATTGCTGTTGTTGCTGTCAACACGATGCTTGCCTCTGCGACCGGTGCACTATTCTGCGACACTTTGGATGTGGCTGGTACGGACGAAGAAACCGGATCCATCTATGATGGCAAACGGTATGTTAGCAGGACTTGTGGCTATTACTGCTCCTTGTGCTTTCGTAACCGCGGGTGGAGCGGCAATCATCGGATTGGTTGCCGGTATTCTCGTTGTCGAGTCGGTTTTCTTCTTTGATCGATTAAAGATTGACGATCCGGTTGGTGCTATCTCTGTCCATGGTGTAAATGGTGCATGGGGATGTCTCTCTCTCGGTTTGTTTGCCGATGGAACTTACGGCGATGGATGGAACGGAGTTGCCGGAACTGTTACAGGATTATTCTACGGCGGCGGGATGAGTCAGTTTTGGGCAGAATCGATCGGCGTGATAACTTGTATTATAGTACGCTTTCGATTCTTGCTTACATTGTCTATCAAGATTGCAGAACTTATATTTGGTAATCGTGTACCGTTTGAGACCGAAGTAGAAGGCCTTGATATTCCAGAAATGGGTGTTCCGGGATACAGTGGTGCGGTAATGGACAAACATTCAGAAAGTCCTCAGCCGAGATAATTATTCATAATCTACTTTCTCTGGTGCGTGTCCTTGACTGGACACGCATGCCGGGGAGGTAATAAATTTTGTTTCTAAACTTTTAAGGAAAAGAAAATGACAAATACTCTTCTTACAATCGCCGGTTTCATTGTCGGCGGACTTATCGGACTTGCATTTGGCGCAATTCAGAATTTTGCTCTTCATCGCAATGAGAAACGCCAAAAGGAAGGGCAGCTTAAAAGCGGATGGATGGCGATGCCGGGTTCCATGACCCGTGTGGCATTTTTAATGATTGCGCTTGTGCTTGTTCAAATCGGAATGCCCATGCTATTTGATGGAAATCTCCAGTGGGCAGTTTCGGCAGGCGTTGTAGTCGGATATGGAATACTGTTCTACCAGCAGCTTCGCAAGCGCACCCGTTCATCGGGATCAGCTGCATTATTTATTTGAAGCTGATATCAAGGAAGAATTATACCTGCTATTAGTTTGTCATCATCAGTGGATTACAATTATTTGGCTCGGAGAAATCCGGGCCAAATTTTTCGCCTACAACTCCAGCGTTTCCTGATTTTCTTTTTTCTTGCCGCTGTGCTGATTTAAATATATCGTAACTTCTGAAATATTCATGAAATAAGGGTAATCGCGAACTAGAGTTCGCGTTTCTATTTAGAAAACACAATCTTACCTGTCCATCATTTGTCTGGCGGAAGATTGCGACTGCCATATTCAAACCAATTTTTCAACGTCTCGTATGGCAGTTTCGGACGTTTACTGAAAAAAAGTCCTTGGAGCGTAAGAATCTGCTGATTCTAAGGGATATATGAGTGAAAATCGACGGACTATGAAATTATTTTCGCAGCAACGGTGTTATTCATATTTAATAACTCCTCCGATTGGCTTCGATAATCGATGGAATGTAAAGCCATGTTATATATTAATGAATATGAAATGTAATAGAATATAGTACACCACCCCTTTAGATGCGCCTTCCCCGCCTCGCCTGACTTCGTCAGCAATCGGGCAGGCTCGCTTGAGGAGGGGACATTAGACAGATGTAACATCGTGTCTGATAGGGGAGGCGGACAATAAAAAAAGTTATACCTTCTATTAGAAAAAATGCAACGTTAAATTTGTTGAATTCAATGATCGATATTAATGCTCAACGTGAAAAGCACCATCGGTAATATCTCGATTACATCGACCTTACATGTATTATTGCAATCTTGCTTGTCCTTACTTATTTGGGTAGATTTATTTCATAATGCGCATTGCTGATGATAAAATCGATGAAATCCGCAACGCTAATGACATTGTAGAAGTCATTTCCGGATATGTACAACTGAAGAAGCGCGGCAAGAATTATCTCGGACTGTGTCCGTTCCACACGGAAAAGACGCCGTCGTTCACAGTCAGTGCCGAGAAACAAATGTACCATTGCTTCGGATGCGGCAAAGGCGGCAATATATATACATTTCTGATGGAGATGGATAAAATATCTTTCGTAGAAGCGGTCCGATCTCTTGCTTCGAAAGCCGGTATCATCATTCCGGAAGAAAATATACCGGCGACCGAAGAGCAGAAAGAGTTTGAGAATTATTACGCAGTTTGCCGCTTTGCCGGCATGCACTTTTTTCGCAACTTAACGGAATCGGAAGAAGGAAAAGAAGCGCTCGCTTATTTCTATAAGCGCGGATTTAACGATGAGACCATACGTACCTTCGGACTCGGGTATTCGTTGAACTCCTGGGATGCGTTTGTGCTTAAAGCGCAGGCGGAAGGTTTTAGAATAGAAGATATTGCAAAAGTCGGATTAGCCCGGACGCGGGATGACGGCTCGTTATACGATTATTTCCGCGGGCGTGCGATGTTCCCGATTTTCTCGACGACAGGGCGTGTTATCGGTTTTGGGGCGCGTAAAATGCGCGAGGATGATGCTATCGCCGGCAAGTACATTAACTCGCCGGAATCTCCACTTTATGATAAAAGCCGCGTATTGTACGGATTGTTTCACTCGAAGGATTTTATTCGTCAGGAAGACAATGCATTGATGGTGGAAGGATATGCGGATTTAATATCGCTCTATCAGGCAGGAATTCAAAATGTTGTTGCTTCAAGCGGTACCGCACTCACAGAGGAACAGCTCAAGCTTATTAAACGTTATTCAAAGAATCTTACATTAGTTTATGATGCAGATACCGCAGGTTCCAGTGCCACAATACGGGGAATCGATCTTGCGCTTGAGCACGACTTGAATGTTCGTATTGTAGAGCTTCCCGAAGGAGAAGATCCGGACTCGTTTGTGCTGAAACATGGCGGTACTGAGTTTAAAGAACGCCTTACAAATTCGATTTCTTTTATCGATTTTAAAGCCAAACAATTTCAGCGGTCAGGAGCATTTACAACAGCTGAAGGGAAAACACAGGCTGTACGTTCGCTCGTTCAGTCTATTGCCAAGATGAAAGATGAGTTGAAGCGCAATTTTTATGTAAAGGATGTTGCTGAGAAGTACGGCGTCTACGAGAGCATGCTTTATCGTGAACTTGAACGTGCGCTTGCACAGGAAAAACATGCAACGAGGGCTGAAAGCATTTCAAGACCAGCATTCTGTTAAGCTTCAGCCGGATGCCGAGAAACCCTTCGCACCCGAAATGACACCTATTCCGCCTGAGGAACATGACATTTTAAAGCTGATTCTTGAGGGCAACTCGGAGGTTATTCACTATCTGCTTTCGAATATTTCATTAGGTCAATTCAGCAATGAACGCATGCAAAGACTTGCTCAGTTTATTCTGGATTTATATGACGATCGGGGAACAATTGATGCGACTTCTATAATAAATGAAGTACAAGAATCGGAGTTCAAGAACCTTATCAGCGATCTCGTGTTAAGCCATTACGAATTGAGCCACGGCTGGCAGGAGATGGAAAAGGAGATCGATGAAGCGGAGCCGATGAGAATTGCGAAGGACGCAGTTGTTGCTATTCATCGTAAAAATATTCAAAGGGAAAGAGAAGAAAATTTACAACTGCTTGAAAAAGCAAAAATGCAGGGACTCGAGGTCAGGCCGTTTCAGCAGCGTGCGATAGAATTAAACGAATTGCTCAAGCAGCTTACTACACATCGAACATAGATATTAAAGAGAGGCAAGTATGCCGAGAAAAATGCCATTGATGATTCACATAATACCCGGCAAGTGCGATTACTGCGGTTGTTGTGTCGGTGTTTGCCCTGAAGATGCAATTGAGCTGATGGAATCGCGCATTTCTATCATAGATGAACGATGTACGAACTGCAGAAAATGCGTTTGGGCATGTCCCTGGGAAGTTATTCAATTTCATAAGGAAGGGGTAGGTGAGATGCCGAAGACGCAATCAATATTTTTAAATGAAGCAGCAAGTAATAAGTGATAAGTTATAGAGTAATAAGTGAAAAGATGACAAAACGTTTGCAATCGATAGTACGCGGATACATAGAACGCTGGCAGCTTAAATCAGAAATCACGGAATCACAAAAACATAAATCGAAAATCATCAAATGCTCAAAGAACAATATGATGTTATTGTAATCGGCGCGGGACCTGCCGGTTCGACCGCCGCACGGTTCGCTGCAGCAGGCGGCGCTTCGGTATTAATGCTGGAAAAAGACCGCGATGTAGGTTATCCTGTACGATGCGGTGAGGCGGTCAGTCATGAAGGTGTCGTGCAATTTATCCAGCCGGATCCGAAATGGATTGCGGCAACTGTAAAACGGTTCCGGCTTATTGCACCTAACGGAAATCAGGTAACCCCCAGACTTGACGGAACCGGATATGTGCTTGAACGCCGGATTTTTGATTATGAAGTAGCAAAACTGGCGGCCAGGGAGGGAGCCGAGATTGTAACAAAAGCATATGCTTATGATTTACTCAGGGATGCGAACGGTATGTCAATCGGAGTGAAAGCGCTTATAAAAGACAAACCGGTTGAAATCAAATCGAAAATTGTTATCGGTGCAGACGGTGTTGAATCACGTGTGGGCAAATGGGCGGGGATAGATACGGCATGTTCCATACATGATATGGAAAGCTGTGCACAGATGACCGTAGCCGGAATAGATATTGAACAGGACTGTCTCGAATTCTATTTTGGTGATGCAACTGCTCCCGGCGGTTATCTCTGGGTTTTCCCCAAAGGGCCGTCTGCAGCGAATGTCGGTATCGGAATAAGTGTTGAAGAATCGAAAAAGAAATCGGCGATCCGGTATCTTCAGGAATTTATGGAACTTAAATATCCCCACGCGGCAATACTGACCCATATTGCCGGCGGAGTGCCATGTGCCAAAACATGTGATCCAATAGTGCGGAACAGTGTTATGCTTGTCGGTGATGCGGCACATCAGGTAAATCCCGTCTCCGGCGGCGGAATTATCAGCGGTATGATCGGAGGGATGATTGCGGGAGAAGAGGCGGCTAAAGCTGTAAAAAATAATGATCTGTCTTTGCTTGACGAATATCAAAAACGCTGGCATAAACGGCTTGGGTGGCGGCATGACGTGTTCTATAATATTAAGGAAGCAATCTCAAATTTTTCGGACGACACATTGAATTCCATCGCCGAAAGTTCACTCAAACTTCCGGCTGAAAAACAGACACTCGGATCGGTTTTCCGCAACGCGCTCTGGAACCAGCCCTCGATGCTTCTTGAAGTAGCAAAAGTATTTATATCGTAAAATTATTCGGTCATTCTAGAGTGCAAATGTTGTCGCGTTTGAAAAGATTTCCAGTGCGGCGATTCTTATTTGCATTGTTCTCTTCAGTGTTGCGCTATATCGGTCCAAGATATTCCACGATATGAGGCATTTCTTGTTTTTATAGATGTTTTTCTTTATAAACTCGTGCCTTTTCTATCGATTATTGCTGTGACTTGTAGAGTCTTTATCTTCGCAATCGGTTGTCCAATCCTCGGTTTGAAAATAACACGAAATATGAAGATTAATGGCCGATAGAGACCTTATTCATTATCACCGCTCAAGGTTCTATCGGTTATATTGAAAATTTGTCCTTTTTCCAAAAAAATGACGCGCACAATTCATGCGTAGATATTAAATGACACGAATAATGAAAGGAGAGATATAAGTGTTTCTACTCATAGCGAAAGTAAAAAGACCTGTTTAATTAACTGAGCTTATGATTAATTCTTATAAGAAAATTATTCAATCACTTGAATTCACACTCTGCCATTCGTATATTGAAACCGTCGTTTTCAGGTAAGGGAAAAAATTTACCACAGTAAATAACCTTCTTTATTTAAGGTTTATCCTACTGAACGCAGGACGTATATGCGAACAAAGGAATTGTACTATAAGATTCTCTCCTTCCTTAAGCCGCCGGATTTTGGTGATGAAGAAAAAAACCGCGTTGCAGAAATTCTCAATGTCATCGCTTTAAGTATTTTTGCCGGATTTATCATACTTATTGCCCAGAGGGCGGTAATAGGCCAATATCAGTTTCTTCTGCAAACACTAATAATCGGTGTAATGATTATCTTGTCGATAGTTTTATTGAGAATTGGCCGTTTACAATGGGCGGAAGGGCTTCTTCTTTGGACGGTGATGGGTTTTATTACATATCTTCTCTTTACGACAGGCGGTCTTCACAACATAGTCCTTCTTGGCCTCCCAATATGTCTGATGTTCGCAGGAATTGCTCTAAAACCAAACCTGTTTTATGCATTTACATTTTGGACGATTTTCTCCGTCATTGTTATCGGTTCCTCGAAATTTCACGAGTAATTGTTAGACAGTCTCAGCAGCATACTAATTACCTTGATGTCGTCGATATATCGGTTATCCTTTTAATAACAGCAGTTGCAATTCGTATTCTGACCGATCATCTTTTGCGGGGTATTATTAAAGCTCGAACAAGCGAAAGAGCGATTCGAAAGCAAACCGAAGAATTACGGGAATCCGAAGAGAAATTCAGGACACTGACGGAAGAACTCCCGAACATGGTTTACATTCACAAGAATGGAAAAATTGTTTATGTGAATGAAAAATGCAAAGAATTAATCGGCTATTTACGTGAAGAAATCTATGCACCTGAATTTGATTTTCTTTCGATTATTGTACCCGGACATCGCTATCTCGTCCTTCAAAAAATCAGGCA
This sequence comes from uncultured Bacteroidota bacterium, assembly GCA_963770945.1. Lineage (GTDB taxonomy): Bacteria > Bacteroidota > Ignavibacteria > UBA10030 > UBA10030 > Fen-1298. The sequence continues at coordinate 459,219 of CAVYRP010000002.1, forward strand.
GCATTTAGCAGGAATTAAAGTAGAGCCGTATGAATTTACGCTCGTCGATAAAGAGAATAAGAAAATCGAATGTCTGAATATGTCGAAATTAATTCGCTATGAAGGAGAGCCGTCTGTTCTCGGTATTGTAACTGATCTGACAGATTTGAAAAGAACCCAGGAAGCTATTCGTGAAAATCAAAGCCGTCTTTCAAGCATCATTACTTCGGCAATGGAAGCTATTATTACATTAGACAAAAATCTGCGAATCCAGTCGTTCAATCCTGCTTCGGAACAGATGTTTCGCTGTCTGGAATCTGAGGCCCTCGGGCAATCTATAGATCGGTTTATCGCGTTATCTCAGAATGTAAAGAACCCGGATAGTTCGGACGAATCCGACCAGAGTTCAGTTGCGGGTCTGGTTGAAGGGAAAATAAGAACAATTAATGGAGTTCGCGTCAACGGAGAGAATTTTCCTGTTGAAGCTTCCGTTTCTAAAGTGAATGTTGGGAAAGAGGAGATTTACACAATTATTCTCCGCGATATTACGGAACGGAGTGAATGCAGAAGAGATGCAGAGAAATTTACAGGCTCAATTGCTTCAATCGCAGAAGATGGAAGCCGTCGGTTCTCTTGCGGGCGGCATAGCTCATGATTTTAATAATATCCTCTCGGTTATTATCGGTAATTCGGAATTAGTAAAATCAAAATTGAATAGTAACCACCGTGCTATGAAGTATATCGACGAAGTGATTCATGCTTCGGATCGGGCACAGGAACTTGTTAAGCAAATATTAGCATTCAGTCGAAAGCAGGATTCGAATTATCGGCCGGTTAGACTGCACTATATATTACGCGAGGGTATGAAACTTCTCCGCGCGTCGATTCCTACGACCGTCGAGATCAAATTGGATCTACCGTCAAAAGGACCTCTTGTTCTGGCTGATGCAACGCAGATCCACCAGATTGTAATGAATCTCTGCACAAATGCTGCTCAAGCAATGGAGTGGAATGAACGGGAAACTCATTTTACGTCAAAGAAGCGTAGAATATGATGATCGGGCAATATTATTTCACCCTGATTTGAAAAAAGGGCGATATGCCGTGTTTACGGTTCAGGATACTGGCGCAGGTATGGATACAGCAACAATGAAAAGGATTTTCGAACCGTTCTTTACGACGAAAGGACCGGGGAAAGGAACCGGGTTAGGACTTTCCATTGTTCATGCCATTGTGAAAAATCATGGCGGTGTAACAAAAGTCCAAAGCCAGGTCGGGAAAGGTACACAGGTTGATGTGTATCTTCCAATATACGAGGGTGAGGAAGCAGACGGTAAAGCTTGAAGAAATTAAAGAGAGCATAGGAAGCTCGGAACGCATTATGATAGTAGACGATGAGCCTCAGCTGCTCGATGCTCTTACTGAATTATTAAAAGGATTAGGATACCGCGCATTTCCTTTTACAAAACCGACAGATGCCTTGAAAGCATTTGAAAATAGTCCCGACGAATATGATCTTCTTATTACAGATCACACAATGCCGTTTATGACAGGCATTGCACTTACAAACAGAATTCTTCAGATACGCAAGAATTTACCGGTCATCTTAATGACAGGATATGATCAAATGGAAGGTCCGGAAAAACTCAAATCTCTCGGAATTCATACGGTTTTGCTGAAACCGTTCAAGAAAAGTGTTTTCGGGGAAATTTTAAGGAATGTTTTTAAGAAAAATTAGGAATTAAAAGCCAAAAGAATTGATTGTCTCGGGAGTTAAGTCTAAATGCCCGTCATAAGTCTCATTTGTTCATACCTCCTGATTCTTCCGCGAATTGTTGCAAGGAGATTTTCGTTGTGGATAGGCTTAACAAGAAAGTCATCGACACCCATTTCTTTACCGGCACGCATTAGTACAACATCATTTAATCCCGTTATAAAAATAAACGGTACTTGTTGAAGGTGATGTAATTCTCTGGTTTTCTCGATAGAATAAAAAGCCATTCATGGTTGAAGTTTCTAAGCTAATATCGCATAGAATACAGTCGGCTTTCTCATTTTTAAGAAAAGCATATGCATCATCCGATGTGCTGAAATCCATCAACTTGATAATGTGCCTGGGTTAGTATTTCCTTCATCAGTGTGCGTATTTGTTTTTCATCGTCGATGACGACGATCGTTTGCTTCTTCTTTTTCCCGTCTTTAAGAACAACCAGATTTGCCTCGATGACGATCTTGATCGGAATTGGAAACATCGAAACTTCTGCGAAGCTCGGCAAGCGTGCTTGCTACTTCTGCCTTCGGCGCGTGAGATTGAAGCAAATGTTTGAGCAAAGAGAATATAGCATTCTAGTTTTGCCTGACGATCTAATAGTTCCTGTTCCTCGTCAGTAATGAAGAGCGATTGTTTAAGATAATGCAGTTCGTTTACTTCTTCATCTGTTTTTTGACCATCCGACCATGCAAGTAGTAATGCTTGTCTGAAAATCTCTAATGCCTCTTTTGATGCCCGTTTTACTTGAGCGGGTTCAGTTGTAGTCGGATTTCCGTCAATCCGGCTTTTTTAAATTCTTCATATAACGCCGGGACTTTCGTTTCTGTAATTTCTGGCGTCTCACCGAGTAGCTGGTCTTCCATCTTGTAGGGTTTCAGATTCTTCGCTTGCTGTGTCTGAACTTTTGAGAGTTTTGTGGGGTTAATGCTTCTTGTTTCTGCCGTTGAGCAAAAAGTTCTTGAATGCGTTCTTCATAAGCAAATGCATATAAATTCTTTGGATCTATTTCACGTGCTTTTCTTACTTCGTGAAGAGCTTTTTCCAAATTATTAGCTTTAACAAGTTGATCAACTCGCTTGAGTATTTCCCGGGAAATTTTCATTGTCTCTATTATCCGTGCCGAATCCAAGTAAGATTCTCCTTTCTATTTTCACAGGTCTTCTTGCGATAACCCCTCAATTCGCAGAAGACTCTCTTGTTTGGAACGTATACGATTTTCGGAAGGTGGATAAACGAATCGCGACATTCTCTGCATGAGTAAATTTATCGTGATTATAATTTATTAAAATGTAAGAATGTCTTTCGAGAAACGCAATTCAAGAGTGCGTAAAGAAAATATTTCATTTGATGTTTGCAGCGCCCTATATTCTAAGGTTTGTTGATACCGCAATGCCCGCTTTTACCGCGAGCGGCTATAATTCAATAGAATGTCTTAGATAATCCCGCAGTTATTATGATTTTCCATTAAACATTTTTATATTGCATATAAATTTTTATGAAAGTTATGAGGCACACATGAACGTCTTATTCTTTTTAGCAATTCCGATAGTATTGTTTTTCCTGGCGAACAAGTATTACGCAAAATTTATTGCCAAAACTCTGGGAGAAGATCCAAATCATCTGACTCCGGCCGTAACAATAAATGATGGACGGGATTATGTCCCGACAAAACGCTACGTTGTGTTTGCTCATCATTTTTCAGCTATTGCCGGTGCCGGTCCAATTATCGGGCCGACCATGGCAGTGCTGTACGGATTTATTCCTGCATGGATGTGGGTAGTTGTCGGAGGAATTTTTCTCGGCGCGGTTCATGATTTTACAACAATGTTCATCAGTTTGCGCGAAAAAGGAAAATCAATTGCAGAAGTTGCGCGAACCACTCTCGGGAAGACCGGTTTTAATTTGATGATTACGTTCACCATTATGATGCTGCTGCTGGTGTGCTCGTCTTTTTTAAGTGCAACGGCAATTTCTCTCACATCCCTCTGGCCGCTCTACAAAACTTGGTGTTGAAGGAACCGATACAATCTTAAAAACCGTAACAACCGATGGAGTCACATATGGAAGAATCGGCGGGATTGCTTCCACTTCCGTTATCATTATAACGCTGTGTGCACCATTTCTTGGGTGGCTGATTCACAAGAAAGAAATTAAAACAATCGCTGCATACCTGCTCGCTTCCGCTATCTGCATAGCTTCCGTTCTTCTTGGCATTGAATTCCCGGTTTCACTTGCAGCCGTTTCATTGGATGATCATAATTTCGATTTATGTTTTGATTGCCTCCGGAACACCGGTGTGGGTCATTCTTCAACCCCGCGATTTTATAAACGTGCAAATCCTGTACGGTGGAATTATTTTAATGGTTGTATCCTTGCTGGTTGCAGGATTTAACGGTGCTGTTGTCTCACTGCCGAATTTTAATTTTACCGAAGGGGCCACAAACCTTGGTATGATTTGGCCTATGATGTTTATAACAATTGCTTGCGGTGCAATATCAGGATTTCATTCGCTTGTAGGAGGCGGAACAACGTGTAAGCAGCTTACCGTTGAAACGGATGCCCGTAAGGTAAGCTTTAATGCTATGCTGTTGGAATCGCTGCTTGCCGTTTGTGTTCTTCTTGCACTCGGTGTAGGATTAAGCTTTGTAGATTACAAATCTATCGTGTGGCCATCGGATCCGCTTATGAAGTCAAATCCCATTTTAGGATTTTCGTTAGCAGCAGGCAACCTGTTTCATCAAGGAATTGGGATCCCCGTATCTCTGGGCACTGTTTTTGGGATATTGCTTGTTGAAGGATTTGTCATTACCACGCTCGATGCGGCAGTGAGATTGAATAGATATTTATTCGAAGAGTTATGGGTGATTCTTTTTAAGAATCCGAAACCTTTCGTTAAAAATTACTGGTTCAACTCTCTCTTGACTGTTGTTTTCATGTTCATTCTTGCCTATTCAAATGCATTCTCTGTCCTTTGGCCGATATTCGGAACCGCCAATCAGCTTCTTGCTGCTCTTGCATTAATAACAGTTGCAGGCTGGTTGGTTTTAAAGGGAAAAAAATATTTCTTTGCTCTGTTCCCGGCGCTCTTTATGCTGGCAACAACTATCACCGCTTTGGTGATTCTGTTCTTAGATTATATAAAGAACGGCAATTACATTCTTATTGCCGTGGATATTCTGCTTTTCTTGCTTTCACTGGGCGTCGTGGTTCTGGCGGTAAAAATATTTTTCAAAAAAGATCGGAGAAGCGGTGTGATAGTGACGAGTTAAGCCGCAGCCTTTAGGGTGTTGTCGTAGGTTATGACACGAAAAAGCTTCGACTACAGGAAGTATTTGGTAGTCGCGGACTTTAGTCCGCGTATCATACCTTGACAAGTAACCTTCCGAAAGCTCTCGTCTGCCGTCTGTTTGGACGGAAGCTTTCGACTACCAAGGAGTATAAACCTTTCGGAGTCGCTATCTTCTTACTAAAGATCCCTTTTGCATTTGTTCGAACAGGAATGAGCGCAGTCTCATTAACGAAGGACTGATCCCGACTTTATATTGCTGTGGATTTTCAAAGCGTTTATATTCCGGAGACAGGCAGACGAATCGGTGCGAGACATAATTCGCACTTTCTGTCGGAGTCGGTAATTTCCCGATGATGTGTCCGCCTTCCATCACTTTGAACATAATAGGTTTTGCAGTGTACTCTTCCACATTACGATGCTGTTCTGTAAAAAAAGGATGATAGAAAATATCAATACCTTCTTCGGTTTCAAGCATAATCCCGTCTGTATCAAAGTATCCATTCGTATCGAAGTAACGCATCACTTTTTTTCGTCCGGGCAGCGTTGTCCTTGCATAATTGTCCGAGAACTTCAGCGTAGGCTGATTCCCGATAACGCATTGTCTATATACTCCGTGCAAAGCCGGGCAATTATGGGCAGTTAAAAGACGTGTTCCTACGCCAAATCCATCAATAGGCGCTCCTTGCTGGAGGAGACTGCTAATGAGAAACTCATCCAGCTGATTGGAAGCAACAATTTGTACGTAATTGAGTCTCGCTGAATCGAGCAGTGCGCGAGCTTTCTTGCTTAGAAGAGCAAGATCACCGCTGTCGAGCCGGATAGCTTTGAGTTTTTGACCTCTTGATTCCATTTCCTTTGCTACCTTCATTGCATTTGGCAATCCGCTGCGTAATGTATTATAGGTATCGACAAGAAGAATGCAATTGTCGGGATAAATTTCTGCATATTTGCGGAATGCCGTCAGTTCATCGCCAAAACTCTGGATCCATGAATGCGATTGTGCACCAGCCGGTTCAAGCGAGTAATGATATGCGGAGTAGACATTTGATGTTGCATCCACTCCGCCGATAATGGCGGCTTTGCTTGCGTGAATGCCTCCTAAACCTTGTGCACGGCGTAATCCAAAATCATAAAGCTTTCGATTGCCGGCAGCAAACCGAATACGCGATGCTTTCGTAGCGATAAGCGATTGAAAGTTGAGAAGATTCAATAACAGCGTTTCAATTATTTGTGTTTCGATGAGACTTCCTTCTACACGAACGATCGGTTCCAGCGGAAAGACGAGTTCACCTTCACGCATTGAATGAATAGTACCGTTGAAACGGAAACGCCGGAGATACTGAAGGAATTCTTGTTTGAATCCCAACGACTGAAGGTATTCAATTTCTGCTTCTTCAAACTTGTATGTTTCAAGAATTTCCAGCAGATCACTGAGTCCGGCAAAAACGACATAACCATTCCCAAATGGATTTTCGCGAAAAAAATAATCAAAGACGGCGGTCGTCTGTGCTTTCCCGGTCAGAAAGTAACCCTGTGCCATGGTGAGTTGGTAGTAGTCTATATAAAGTGCTGCATGCGAATCAAATACTCTCATTACCTAATACCTTCTCAAAAATAAAATCAGAATGCATCTCTTATATGACGAATTTCTGCATTCCCATTCTTGATAATCAATTGCCACGATGTCGAATCGACATGGACGATCATCGATTTCGTGCTTGAACAAGTACCCTTCGGCAACAGTATGCATCTGTTCCTGTTTCTTTTCGGTTACTGCATCTTCCGGGGCACCAAATGTATTTGATTGCCGTGCCTTAACTTCGATAAAGACCAGCTCTTCGCCCTCCTCGGCAATAAGATCAATCTCGCCTCGTTCGAAACGAAAATTACGTTCAAGAATCTTCAAGCCGCTTTGTTCGAGAAATTGAGCTGCCAGATCTTCTCCGGCTTTTCCCCATTTTCGTCGATTCATAGATGACATTGCGACGAGAGACCTTATCACGTTTTACTGCTTCATATGCTACTGGAAAAGTAGTGTTGATGCAAATTAGAATGTTCTAAATGTAGTAAAAACACTCGATGAATTTCAGTAAAATTCACTTGCATGTGATCTGTCATCATAGCAAACAAAAGTGTCTTTTTATCTATTTGCCGGTTCTAAAATTCGATCGGAGTGCGATGATTATGACAATTCTTGAAGAAATACGGAATGAATTTAAGATAAGAGTTCTCCTTGAAGAACGGAAGGATGAAACGATTTGCGATGAATTTCACATAGACCGTACTTGCGGATAGCTTCAATATGTTGACGTGTTCCATACCCTTTATGCCGGGCAAATCCATATTGCGGAAATCGCAACATCCAACTCGCACATCAACCTATCGCGTGTTACTTTCGCGATAATCGAAGCGGCAGCAATAGTGAATGACTTTGCATCACCGCCGATGATATTTTGAAATCGCAAAGTTTCATGTTTAAATGAATTACCATCGACAAGAACATAATCCGGTTTGACGGCTAAGCTTTCCAATGCTTTCCGCATCGCTAAATGAGTTGCCTGCAAAATGTTGATGCGATCGATCACATTATGATCGATTATTCCCACTCCAATACTCACTGCGTGCTGCGAGATCACTGAAAATAATTCTTCCCGTTTTCTTGCCGATAATTTCTTGGAGTCATCTACGCCGTCTATGAATAAATTCTTTTGGGAAAATGACTGCTGCTGCAACCACAGGGCCTGCAAGCGGGCCGCGGCCGGCTTCATCTACTCCCGCGATGTGTCCGATATTTTCCGCCCAGAGTGCACGTTCTGTTTCAAGATTTACTTGGGAATGTTTCATAATTCATACTGAACCTGCAATAATGGCCATTAAGCCAATCACCATGGAGAGTTTTAAGATGCCGCTTACACGTCTCATATTGGCAGGAGAGAAGTCTTGCCACATCATTACTCCTGAAACACACATAAGAAAGTCGGCAATTAAAACAATATACATAAACGCAGAATGATAAATAGAATATTTAATCACCGCAAATGTAATACCGATGAGTATAAGAAGCAATAAAGTTGCCAGGATCAAGTGCGGGTCTGATTCCATATTTGACGGGTAATGTAACGGCTTGTTCTTTTTTGTCGCCTTCAATATCTTCGACATCTTTAACTAACTCGCGGGCAAAGTTGATAAGAAACGCAAATATGGCCGGAATAAGAGCACGTTCGACGTGTCCGACTGTGGTACCTCCGTAGATAAACGCCATTCCCGTCATGAATCCGACTACCACATTGCCGGCTATAATGGTTCTTTTCAGCCGGGCCGAATAATAGTAAAGAAGTACAACGGCAAAAATAACAATGAGCAATGCAGGAAAATTGATAAATATATTTATACATATTGCAGTTGACAGAAACTATGAACCACATCTGTCGCGCATTGTGTTGTGTTAGAACACCGAGACGGCAGCGGACGATCCGGCCTATTGATCCGATCTATCTCGATGTCAAACGAGTCATTAATGGCATTTGCCCCGGCTGTTACTAATGCACCTGTCAGTGCTGCAAGGAAAATTATAAATAAATCTTGTATTGTTCCTCCGGCGATCCAGCATGCAACAGGGATGGATGCAACAATTATGAGTATGTTTACCGGACGGCTTAATTGAACAAATGCTTTTAGTTTTTCAGAATTCATTGATCAACCTAAAATGAATTTTTGCGCTGCTGAATGTGTCGCTTTCTCCCAATGCTATACTGACACCGATCAATCCGAGTGCAGAATCCATCCGAACACCGATACCGTATCCGGTTTTATTCTGTTCCAATATCCGTAATCCTGAATCGTTGTTGAATGGAGCAATATACCCGAAATCAAGGAATGCGTAAAAAAATGAAAGAGGTGCAACAAGAAAACGATATTCCAGATTTGTCCACAAAAGCCGTGATCCCAGAAACTGGCCTTCCAGGTATCCGCGCAAAGATGTTGCACCGCCAAGCCGGTATAAATCGCTGACATCAATGTTTCCGCTGCTGAAATCTCTAAGATGCAATTCGGTTGCAATGACTTGCCGAAGGAGCGGTGAAAGATAATATGAAAGATCGAATACTATCCGGCGTGTAGAACTTTTCGATCCGATGGGAAAAGCATCGCTGCTCAACGTTTGTTTTGTACCGGTTTCATAATCCGTGGAGTATAGAATACCGTTTGTCGGTGTTGTCGGATTATCACGTGAATCGTAACGGACAGAGATTCCCCAGCTTGCGGTTCTGCTTTCGGCGATAGCTTTACTTCTATCATATCGCTCGGTTGGATACACATTGTTTTGCAAAAACGAGATGCCGGCGGAAAACTCTTCAGTGATCATCAATTCTGCAGCAATATCATACTGCATCCGGACATATGTCGAATCTTGTTTTCGTTGAAAAAAACCAAGCTGCGCATTCACAGGATATGAAGCTATCCATGGTTCAAAGTAATGAAGTTCAGTTTCCTGGGAGCTTTTAGTCTCCTGATACCATCGGACGGAAAGTTTACGTCCTGTACCGAAAAGATTTCTCAATGATATATTGACAAGTCCTGTGATATAGCCGCTTCCATCGGACGCAGACGAAGGAACATACCCAAGCATTCCGTCGAAATTGTTCTGGTTTCCCTCAACAACTCGCACCAGTAATCCCGCCTGTTCTGCTGCTGTTAAATATAATTCCGGAGTGGAGACGGACGAAAAAAGCTGTAAATGATCTAGTCGGCGTTTGATACGTTCAGGAAGATCGCTGCTGAATAATTCATTTTCCCTAATACGTGCTTCGCGCATTATGACATAATCTTTGGTTGTCTTGTTTCCTTCGATATGTATTTCAGAAATGTGCAACGCTTTTCCTTCGTCGATATGCAATTGTACTGTGACGGACATTTCATCTGCAGAATCGGCAAAGGCAATATCTTGAACTGCAATTTTTGAAAGCGGATATCCTTTGTCTTCATATTGTCTGAAGCATATTTTGAATGTCTTCTTCCAGAAGAGAAGGAATAAAAAGATCGCCTTCATGCAGCTGCATACCGGAATATAACTCTGCAGCTGTAAGATTATTATATACCGTCGAATTCAATTCGCCGTACGATCGACGGTTTCCCTTCTGTAATGAAAATATGCACTTCCACATCGTTTGTTATAGTATCGCGTTGTACCTGCATCGAATCTATTCGGGCATGAAGATATGCATGATTTTTATAGAGGTCGAGAATACGTTCCCGATCGCCTGTAAGCGTAGACTCGGAAAATGGGCTGCCTCTTTGAGTTGAAAGAGCAGCAGTAAGTTGATTAGCTGAAAGGGCATGATTTCCTTCAAATTCTACCGAATGCACTGTGAATGATACTTGTCCGTTGACAATCGATGATAATGCAAAAAATAAAAGGCTGCACAATAAACAATGAGATAGTGTGAAGCAAATATCGGTTCGAATCAATCTGAAATTGATGGAATTGATTCACCGTATCCTTCCCCATAAATCTGTATCCGAGATATTGAAGATGATAGTCGCCAAATCCGGTTTCATCTATAAAAATAAATTTCCGATTTTGATCATAGTAATACCAAATTTCATATGGTTTTCTTTCTATATTGAAAGGTTGACGGTCTACGCTTTGCGGCTGGACCAAACCGTATATAAATCATTCCTCTGTCTGTCTTCCAGCCTTCCATATATTGTGAAAAATTCTTGTTTGCATAGGCGACACGCGAATAATATTCTTCCATCAGTTCATTCCGCGGTGTTTTCGGATCCGGATCGCGTTTTGCCCAGAATTCAAGAAATCGTTTCTGTCTTTCATCCTGAGATGCTGCTTCCTTGATAAATGTAATATCACTGCCTTGTGCAAAGTATTGAAGCTGATCCGTTGCCTTTGTCGATATCCGTTACGGTCGAAGGCAAATCCTTCATTCGTACAAGACAGGGACGGGACGATGATGCATGAACCATTATTGCCTGGATTGGTTTTAGAATATCCGGTAGCTTCAATAAGAAAAACATATTGATCAATCAGCAAGCGACGGTGTGTCAATTTTCCAAGTAATTTGTGTCCGATTGCCTGCCAGTACTTCGCTTTTTTGTACGCCTTGTACGATAATTTCTTTCTTTTGATTGATGAATGTGCATAATAATTGAACAGAATCGAGTTGAGATTTGTAGTAGATTTCGAAGAAGAAATAAAAGTCATTCGCTTCTTTTGCAATCACATTCCTGTTAAATTCGGCACGATATTCTTTTGTGTACCATCAGATATCCATTCTATGTACCAGCATCAAGATCGCTCACAGCAAGCGAATCTATGCTGAAATCTTTTACTGTAATCGTTTTGTGAATAGCGGTTATTTTTTTAGATCTCATTATCTTTTACTTGTAAAATCAGTTCGTATTTTCCCGGAGTGAGATCTGTTGAAAATCGTTTGAGTAGAAGAAAGTCGATGGGAAGTAGTTTGTGCAAAATCTTTCAGACGTAATTCAACCATCTGGCTTGTTTGCCAGATTTCCTGCTTATCTTGAGTGACTGCCGTTGCGGACATTTCAATACGCCCTATGTATTGTTCTCCTTCCTTAACGAAGTTGATTTCAGAATAGGGAACCTGAATATAAATATCAAGACGTCCTTTCCCGGATGAATCGGATTTAAATGCGAACGCTTCTGTATATATTTCCGAAACATACCCTTTTGATTCATTTTGAATATCGGTCTGTGCAAGCAGGTGATTGGCAAGAATTCCAATTGCAAGGATTGTTAGTCCCGCCGAAGATTATCGATTGTATTCTTTCTATGTGCCATAGCATTGTTCTCCGTCAAAGTGTACATTAAACTGCTGCAATGAGATCATACTCTGTTGCATCGGTAATATGTTACAGAATGAAATGTGCCTGAATTCAATGACCGATCGCTGTGTACGAGTACTTCTTGATCGATCTCCGGTGCGTCCCATTCTGTTCTTCCGACAAAAAATTCTTTTTCCTGAGTATCGATTAATACCTTCAATTGTTTTGCCGATAAGAGATTCATTGTCGCTGTTCAGAAATATCTTTTTGAATTTCCATTATTGCTGTTTGCCGTTCCTGTTTTATCTCTGCCGGGATCGGATCGCCAAGATCAAACGCCTGCTGTTCCTTCTTCCTGTGAATAAAGAAAGACACCGAGGCGATGGAATCGAGTCTCTTCGACAAAGTCACATAATTCCTTGAAATCATTTTCTGTTTCACCCGGATATCCGACAATGAGCGTCGTTCGGAGAGCGAGATCGGGAATTTCATTCTTCAATTTCAGCAGCAATTCACGCGTTGCTTTCCGGCTGATACCGCGCCGCATGGATTTTAGAATATTGTCTCAGATAATGCTGGATCGGAATATCGATGTAGCGGCAGAGTTTTGTGTATTTCTGAAACGCTTCAATAACATCCTGCGGAAATTTTGCCGGATATGCATACATCAATCGAATCCATTCGATTCCATCTATGCCGTTCAACTCGCCAAGAAGTTCCGCAAGCTGTCTTTTGTTATACAAATCCAATCCATAGTATGTCGTATCCTGCGCAATGACAATGAGTTCCTTTACTCCTTTTTCGGCAAGCAGTTGTGTTTCGTGTACAAGTTCTTCCATCGGCCTGCTGCGATGTTTTCCCCGCATGAGTGGAATGGCGCAAAAAGAACAGGGATTGTCGCATCCTTCGGAGATTTTTAAGATATGCATAGTGCGATGGAGTTGTAAGGAGACGCTCGCCGAGCAAATTGGTTTTGTAATCTGCACCAAGAGAGTTCAGCACATCGTGCAATTGATTGGTTCCAAAGAACGAATCGACTTCCGGAATTTCAGCGGCAAGTTCATTCTTAAAACGCTCGGAGAGACAACCCATTACGACAATTTTTTTTATCTCTGCCCCGGTTTTTCTTCTCCACAGCTTCAAGAATGGCATCTGATCGATTCCTGTTTTGCATCCTGAATGAAACCGCACGTGTTGATAACAATCGTATCGGCTTCATCGGCATTCTTTACAATTTGAACATTGCTGTGATTCAATTGACCGAGCAGGAACTCCGAGTCGACAATGTTTTTCGGACATCCGAGTGTAACAACGTTGACCTTTGATCTTACAGCCACAAATATCCTTCCACACAGCTTAGTGCTACGACAGCACAACAAAGTCAATATAAAGATACACAATCGGGGAGACATAAATCAAACTGTCGAACCGATCATATACGCCGCCGTGCCCTGGAATAATAGAAGAGGAATCTTTAACACCTGCATCGCGCTTGAATCTGGATTCTATGAGATCGCCGAGCCTGTCCGAATATTCCGATGAGCATTCCAAGTACAAGAGCATGCTGATATGAAAGATATTCCAGCATAAATATTTTTGCAGCTGTCAACATGGTCAGAATTGAAAAAATGAAACCGAATACAGCTCCTTCCCAGGTTTTATTCGGACTGACTCTTGGAAAAAGTTTATGTTTCCCGAAAGTCTTACCGCCAAAATATGCCGCAGTGTCGCAAATCCAAATCGAAGCAAAAACTGCAATAACCGTAAATCCGCCCCATCGATTAATCTGTTCAAGCTGCCGGTCATTGGCCATGGCTGCCGCAAAAAATTTTTGAATCGGAAATCCGTACGAAAATAATTCACGTAAAAAAATGAGCATCCCAAAACACAGCGAAATGACCAGAACACCCAGTATGGTTGCGGCGATATTGATTGTAGGCGATCCCTTGGTTCGGAACAACTCGATGAGCATGGTTATCAAGAAGAAATTTTAGCAAGTACAACGGTGAGAAGTCTGATACTGCGAAAATATGGGAATATGGATCCCGAAATGATCGATAAGAAACCGGTAGACATCAACTTGAAGCCGTTCGTAGATGAAGACGGCATTTACGATTACTCCGAAAGCGAGTCCGAGTGTTTTGAGCGGCGCAGCGCCTTTGGCTTTTGCGAGCCCGTAAAATTCATAAAGTGCAAGCGATGAGATGACGGTTATCAGGAGGAAGAAGAAATACCCGCCGAGCATGGTCATCCAGAGGATAATTGGAATGGCTGCAAGCGCAACAAGAACCCGCGCCGTAAGATTTTTATATTGAGGCATAACGTTTTAATGATAAGTGAGTGATATACAGCCGGGTATTATTGACCGACAGATTTGTATGAACTTGGTTCATTTAATTTTTCAATAAACCTGTCTCGATTCATCATGTGTAAGGCGAAGATATGCTACGAAACTCAAAAAGAAAAGTACGGCGAAGCCGATCAACTCGAACAGCATTCCCGGCATATCTATAGCCGTCTGCGCGGCAGATAAAAGACGCTCGTCGTCCAAACCGTAATATAATGCAAGTACCGCCATAAGATTATTTAAGAAGTGTGCAAACATAGGGAGCAAAAGACTTTGTGACCGATATCTTAGCAATCCGAAGAACACGCCCAAACCGATTAACGGCACAATCTCGAACGGATTCAGATGATACAATCCGAATATCGTTCCTGCCAGTATTGCGGACACAATAGGAGACATTAACCGTTCAAATACTTTTTGGATAAGGCCGCGAAAAAGCAGTTCTTCTACAATCGCCGGTACTATTGCCACAACAAGAATAACTGCAAAAAGTTCCGCCGGTGAATCGGCATGAACTAAAATCTTCGTTATTTCCTGAAATAAATTCTTGATCGGTTCTATAAGATCACGCAGCGATTGCGGCAGGGGAATCTGTTCCTGAAAAAACATATATGCTTCGAATACCCGCTGCAGCGAAAATAGTGCGATGAATGCGAATATTGATTCTCGAAGTCCGGGTAATCGAAACTTGAACACCTGGCTAAACCGAGTCGCAAACAATCGTGCAAACATTAATGTCGGGAGGAGGAGGAAGCATATCTGTCCGATGAGTGTCAGCCAGCGCATTGTCCAGACATTTTCGCGTGTAACGGCTGCTGCTCCTGTAACCAGAAACATAAGCACGCCGCCGCCGATTTGATATAGAAGAAAGATAAAAATAAGCGATACAAACGCAAATAAGAGCGGATGTATATTATGCCGATCGACAAAAGAAAGTTTTTCAAAAACCGCTTGTTCCTGATCAGCCGGTTCGGGGATGTGATCGTGAAATTCGGTCATCTGGAAGTAAGTTTAGATTTGATCATTGCGGCAAGCAGCGGGAACATAAGTTCATGATGTCCTGTGAAATTGTAACCGCGTCCGTATTTTTGTGTCGGCCGTTCGACAACATTCACCTGCGGACGATATTGCCGGATCATATCGAAATTAGCGGTGGAAAATCCCTTTACTTTATAACCAAGGTTGCGTGCAACAGTAAGCGCTTTCAAAAAAACTTCCGGCATAATTACCGCAGAACCGAAATTTAATACCACTCCGCCGTTGATTAAGTCTTTGACGGAATTAATAAACACTTTAAAATCCCGAAAACTCAATTCACCGGTCGCGGCGCCGTCCATTGTCGCCTGTTGATGAACGATATCCGTTCCTATCGCTGCGTGCACCGTTACCGGAATGCCAAGGTCATAACAATTGGCAAGAATACTTACGTTCCGATTGCGTCCTTTTTTTGCGAGAATATTTTTGGCAAGTGTTTCACCGTACCCGGCAGTTGTTTCCTTCATTGCTTTTGTCAAGTGCAATGTTGATGAAGTCGCCCGGTTTCTTTTGACATTCCGAATGTTCCATCCATCAGATTCAGCGCTACATCTTCCGAAGTATGACCCCACATTGCCGTTTCGACATCATGGATGGAAGCTGCGCTGTTCATTGCCACATGCGTAATTATACCGCGTTTAAGTAAATCGATAATGAGCGGTGAGAGTCCGACCTTAATGACGTGTGCCCCCATCATGAGAATGACCGGTTTTTTCTTTGCGCGGGCGTGAACGATGTCGTTAACTATACTGCGCAATTCATTGCCGATTAGAATGCGGGGCAGTGAATCTATAAAATTCTTGAAACTCGCCTTCTTTGCATCAATGCGGTACGGCAAAATCTTTCGGTGTCACTTTACTCTTGCGGTCTTTAATGGAGATGGTCTTAATGCCGCTGAGGTCTATTTGTTTGAATTTTGTCATACGAGAATTAGCTACTCCACTTTTGCTTTTATCGGTCCGTTGATTCCAGAATATTCACGTAATTCCGCATCGATGGATCCGACTACGACTTTCGTGCTTACCTTTACCGGTATTTTACGTTCGTCGTTCGTCATCCATATAATTATTTGGCCTTCACTTTTAAATAGTCCGCCTTCTTTCATTAAAGGCTCTACCATTATACAATCAAATGTTCCGGCATTCTACTTCAATCCGCTGGTTCCCGAGAAATTTTACCGCAAGCGAGTAAGTTGAATCTTTATAGAAATTCTGCAAGTAAAATCTATCTCCCGGGCGCGATCCGGCAAAATCCATTGTGCGTACATAATACATTGCCGATACGGCATCATGGACATATGGTGGAATCGGATATCGTTTATCGTTTGCTTTGGCAATATCCATTCAGTTGATCGAATTCCGCAGAAAAATCATGTTTATATTTTCCTTCACGAATGCGCTGTGTAAACCGCCATGGAAAAATTCCTTTCTTATCAAGCATTGTTTCATAGCGGTCGTCTACTTTATAAAAGAAGGAAAAGGTCGGAGTGGAAACGACTGTGAAGAGTACCTGGATAGCATGGACTGCCATTAATCGTATCGATTGCAGGAATTGAAAACACCGCTTCACCTGCCGTGATAAAACTGTAGCCTACGTCGTACACAAGTCTTTCACCAAGAGAAAATGCAGATTGGTTAAGGTTGCGAAGGCTGTCGATAGATTTTACAGCAACCGTATCTTGTGCTTGAATTTGAGAGGCGGCAGCAAGAAAAATGAGATCATAGACACAATCGAAGATTTTTTTCATTTATAATGCCCCAATATTGAAATATAATCGTAAATTATTTACTTCATTTTCTAACTGCCGTGTATCAGCTTCGCTGCAGCATCTAAAACCTGATGTACTGAAATTTGATCCATGCAATCGTTGCCCTGGCATTCACCGCCTTTACAGCGCGGACAAAGTACAGGATCGGGAATAAAAATCGCCTTTTTGTCGGTCAATGGTCCCCAGCGTTTTGGACTCATCACACGCACAGGCGGATAAAATCCGATCACCGGAGTTCCGACTGCCGCTGCAATATGCAGTGGACCGGTGGAGTTTGCCACGAATAATTTTGCGGTCTGGATGAATGCTGCAAACTCTTTCAAGTTCAATGTGCTGATAAAGGATTTCACACCATTATCTGCTTCATGCGCAACACGATTTACCAGCGCTTCTTCTGTTTTCCCGCCTGTAATTACAACCTGATAACCGAGCTTTGTCAATTCAGCGGCAAGTTGAGCAAAGCGTTCAGGTTTCCAATCTCGTGCCGAACGTGCCGCTTCCCGGATGCAGCAGTACTAAACGGTCTGTGTCCGAAATTCCAAGTGATTGACGAATATCGGAAGCTGTTTTTTTCTCCTGTCTGAGAGATAGTAATCTTTACTCTCGGGATTCGAAGATACCCTATGTCCCAATCCTTTTAAGAGTGAGAGATTGTATTCAGCTTCGTGCTTTTCGACGGTCTTTCGATGTTCGTAGATTCTTTTATTGAAAAGGAACGAGTACCATCTGTAACCGGTTCCGATACGTACCGGAATTCCCGCAAGCCGCAGGAGTAAAGCTATTCGGAAACGCGGATATGCTATTACGACAGCATCAAAATGCGCATTTCGAATTTCCCTCAACATCTCAAAGAACGGTCTTGGTTTTCCATCTCTATCATAGAGAAGAGTGCCTGCAATATCCTCAACTAATATGCTGGTATAACTGTTTACCAGCATCGTTACATGTGCGTTCGGGAAGTTTGATTTAAGCGCTTCGACTGTCGGAAGTGTGAGAATTACATCTCCAATACGATCTGTCCGAACGACTAAGATGTTTTGCAAGCGATATTATTCCGCTCCAGTTATTGTCAAATCATGGCTCAATATACACAGAGGTGGCAGGAGATGCAAGGATAAAAGTGATGCCAAAAGTCTATGAGTCTATGAGTCTGTGAGTCTATGAGTCAGTAAGTCTATGAGTCAATAAGTCTATGAGCTATAAGTCTATGAGTCTATAAATCTCTTAATCTCTCAACCTCTCAATATCTCAATATCTTAACATCTCAATCTCTCAATATCTCTAAATCTTCCTTTCCAGTTGCCTCTCCCAAAAACCTTTCCGATATTAAATCCATAAAACTCAAAGATGTTGCTCAGGGTCTTGTGCTTTGAGAGTTGCCCAGCTGTTCACACCGACATGAACGGCGGCAGTATGACCACACAAAATATTGAGGTATTCCTATGAGACACACCAAAGTGATCATCATGGGCGCAGCGGGACGGGATTTCCATAATTTCAATACCGTCTTCCGCACTGACGATCGCTATGAAGTCGTCGCGTTTACCGCAACACAAATCCCAAACATTGAAGAGCGTAAATATCCTGCTGAACTGGCAGGAAAACTCTACCCAAACGGTATTCCAATTTTTCCGGAATCGGAACTGCCGCGCCTTATCAAAGAATTAAATGCGGATGAAGTTGTCTTTGCGTACTCGGATGTTTCATTTAACTATGTGATGAGCAAAGCAGCACTGGTAATGGCCTGCGGTGCTGATTTTAAATTGCAGGGAGCGCATCCGACAATGCTCAAGAGCAAAAACCGGTCATCGCTGTTGTTGCAGTGCGTACGGGCGCCGGCAAGAGCCAGACTTCGCGCAAGGTATGTCAAATACTCCGCGCTGCCGGAAAAAAAGTTGTTGCTGTCCGTCATCCGATGCCGTACGGCGATCTGGTAAAGCAAAAGGTTCAACGGTATTCTTCGCTTGAAGATTTGAAAAAGTATGAATGCACTGTTGAAGAGATGGAAGAATATGAACCGCACATTGTCAACGGTACGATTATTTATGCCGGAGTCGATTATGAAGCGATTCTTCGTGAAGCGGAAAAAGAAGCCGATGTGATCGTGTGGGACGGCGGAAATAATGATATGTCATTCTATCAGCCGGATCTTACTATCGTGGTTGCTGATCCGCATCGGCCGGGACATGAGATATCCTATTATCCCGGTGCAGTTAATATTTGTCTGGCTGATATTGTTATTATCAATAAAATAGATACGGCATCGCGCGAAAATATCGACATTGTCCGGAAAAATATCGTCAGTATCAATCCGAGAGCAGTCATTATCGAAGCAGCATCGCCTATTACTGTAGAAGATGAAACCGTTATCCGGAACAAACGTGTGCTTGTTGTGGAAGACGGGCCCACATTGACACATGGCGATATGACATACGGTGCCGGCGTGTTGCTGCCCGAAAATACGGCGCAAAGGAAATCATCGATCCAAGTCCGTGGGTTGTCAATTCTATTGCGGAAACTTTTAAGAAATATCCGCATATTGGAACATTATTGCCGGCAATGGGATATGGCGGAAAACAGATTACGGATCTCGAGACAACAATCAATAAGGTCGAATGCGATTCGGTTATAATCGGCACACCGATCGACCTGCGGCGAATTATCAAGATCAATAAACCGAGCACGCGTGTGCAATACGATTTGGATGAAATTGCAAAACCGGACTTGAATGAAATTCTGAACAGTTTTATGAAAAAACATGGATTGAAATGATAGGGGCATCATGACTGTGAGGGATCACGGCATGCCGCTGTCCCTACAATGCTGATACAAGGAGAATATAAATAATGAAACGAGATTTTCTCGGTATTGCAGATTGGTCGACAAAAGAACTGATGCAGATCCTCGACCTTTCGAAAAAAATGAAGGCGAATCCAAAAAAGTTTGCCAAATCCTTAGACGGCAAATCGGTTGCATTGATTTTTGAAAAACAATCGCTTCGCACACATGTGACATTTGAGATTGGCATGAAACAATTAGGCGCTCATACACGTGTATCTTACCAACGCCGATATCAGTCTTGGCAAGCGCGAATCCAATCATGACGTTGCAAAAAATCTCGAACGATGGGTCGATGCAATTGTTATACGCACATTTGCACAAAAGAATATCGACGAACTTGCAAAGTCTGCAAAGATAAGTGTTGTCAATGCTCTGACAGATTTCGAACATCCGTGTCAGGCAGTTGGCGATTTTCTGACCATTCAGGAACATCTCGGCTCTTTTAAGGGAAAGAAACTCGCATGGATCGGCGACGGAAATAATGTCTGTCATTCGCTTATGCTCATGGCAGCAAAAGTCGGAATGAACTTTATTGCAATTACTCCTGCAGGTTTGCAGCCGCATTACACTGTGGTAGAGAACGCTATGAAGATTGCCGGAACCACAGGAGCAAAAATCGAACTCTCATGCAATCCATCGGAAGGCGTGCAGGATGCAGATGTTATTTACACGGATGTATGGGTCAGTATGGGACAGGAGGCGGATCTCGATACGAAGATGAAAGCGTTTGCAGGATTTCAAATTGATATTGAGTTAATGAAAAAAGCAAAATCCACGGCTGTCTTTATGCATTGCCTGCCGGCACACCGCGGAGAGGAAGTAACGGATGAAGTGATAGACTCGCCTCAGTCCGTTGTATTTGATGAAGCGGAAAACCGGCTTCACTCGCAGAAAGCAATTCTGTATACGCTGTTGAAAGATAAGGGACGTGAAAAACTCAATACTCGTCGCAGTCGGCGGAAACTCGCTCATCCGGGCCGGACAGCGCGGAACAATCGCCGAACAGCTCGCAAACGCTAAGCTCACCGCCGACAGCCTTGCAGAAATTGTCGCGCGGGGCTATGCGCTTATCGTAACTCATGGCAACGGTCCGCAGGTCGGTGCGCAATTGCTGCGTTCAGAAGCGGGATCATCGCAGACATACACACTTCCGCTTGATGTGTGCGTCGCCATGACGCAGGGCGAAATCGGTTTCATACTGCAGAATTCCATGCAGACAGCATTCCGCAAACAAGGAATCAAACGCCCTGTTGTTACCGTTGTCACGCAAGTCGTTGTAGATAAAAACGATCCTTCATTTCAACGCCCGACAAAACCGATCGGCCCGTTTTATTCCAGAGAAATTGCAGAACGGAAGAGAAGGGAGTTGAGATGGAGCATTGTTGAAGATGCTGCCCGCGGTTACCGTCGCGTTGTTGCTTCTCCTTTGCCGAAAGATATTATTGAACTGGATGTGATCAAAGATTGTCTGGAACATAATAATGTTGTCATAGCAGTAGGCGGCGGCGGAATTCCGGTGATACTTGAAAACGGTGAAGTCAAAGGTATCGAAGCGGTGATTGATAAAGATCGGGCATCTGCATTGCTCGCATCAAAATTAGGCATCGAGCATTTCGTAATTTCGACAGAAGTGCCGGAAGTCTATCTCAATTATAAAAAATTTGATCAGCAGGCGCTTCGAATCAGTACGGCTGCAGAAGCAAAAAAACATCTTGCCGACAGCCAGTTTAGCGAAGGCAGCATGAAGCCAAAGATTGAAGCTGCGCTTGATTTCCTTTCGGCCGGCGGAAAGCTCGTGACGATTACAAATCCGGAACATCTACTCAGTGCATTGGAAGGCAAGGCGGGAACGAGAATAACGTTGTAAATCACAAAAATACTAAATCGAAAACCATTCAATCACTAAATCATCAAATCGAAATACTATCTCGTTCCCGTAATATAATTTTCCAATTGTTTGATTGTGTCTACATGCTGTGAGATGAGGGCTTTTACGACGTCTCCAATTGAAATCAGGCCTGCTAATTTACCGTTTTCCAGAACCGGAAGATGACGGATGTGTTTGTCGGTCATGAGCGCCATACAATCTTCTATGGATTGATCAGGTGTTACGGAAATCGGATCCGGAGACATGATATTTCGCACGGTTATATTGTGAGAGTGCTCTCCTTTTAACGCAACCTTTCTTGCATAATCTCGTTCTGAAAAAATTCCCACTAACTGGTCGCCTTCCACTACCAAGAGTGCCCCAATATTTTTTTCCGCCAAAATTTTCAAGGTGTCAAAAACCGAGGTGTCAGGTGCGACCGACCAGATGTCACTGCCTTTTGATTGCAAAATATTTCTGACGGTTGTCATAATATTACTCCTTTTTTTATTATTTATAACTAAACACACCATTGATGGTATTTGATTCCCTTACTAAGATGCGAAAGTCACGAAAAAACGTTTTTTCCATATGTTACATTAATTTTCTAAAAATGTGTTAAATGGACATTTTATCGGTTTTACAGAGTATTCAATGAGATAACCAGCTGATCTATGCATTGCGCGACATCAAAACGTTTGAGAGCGTCAGCACGTGCGTTTAAAGAAAATGAAGATCTGCAGGTGCTGATCCTTAAGTAATCTTAAAAGTGCATCGGCAAGCGCTTGTTCATTCCGCGGCGGAACAAGAAGTCCTGTGGAACCATCGGTAATAATCTCCGGTACACCGCCGGAGTTTGTTGCAACAATTACCTTTCCCATTGCCATTGCTTCGACGAGAACAAAACCGAATGTTTCGGCATGGGAAGGGAGGACGAAAATGTCGATAGCAGACATGAATTCAGGAACTGCATTTGTAAATGGAAGAAACTGAATGTAGTTGCGTACACGAAGTTCCAATACTCAGATCTTCAAGTGTCTTTTTAAATCCATGCTGACCATCGGTCTCATCTCCTGCGATGACAAAGTGCAGATTCGTCTGATGTTTTAAAAGAATCAGGAATGGCTCGAATGAACTCTTCCTGTCCTTTTTGCGGATCTAGTCTGCCTAAGACACCGATAACAATTTTTGATTGCGGAATATTAAATTGCTGCCTGGTTGCTGCTTTGTTATAGAGAGCGGGATCGAAGCGTTGCATGTCCGTCCCGATGGGAATAACACTGATTCGTTCCTGTGGCATGCGCGTATGCTCAATGACTTCCTGTTTCATTTTCTTTGTTAGAGTAATCCAGAGTGAAAGATGCGAGTACATCCATGTATGAAGAATATCGCGTTTATTTATACCGAACTGCATTTCCTGATAGAACACAAGTTTTGCGGATGGATAGAGCAAATGTGCAACAGTGACAATGCTCATGTCTTTTGATTGCATTATAACAACGATATCAATGCGGTGACTCCGAAGAATACGGGCTAAACGGATTGAAGCCGAAACATCGCCGTACTTCCATTTTGTTTTTAAAAGTTCTGTCTTGAGATTATGTTGTCGGGCAGACTGAGCCAGCGAAGTGTCCGGAGGTACGATAATAAGACATTCTGCAGTTCGCTTGTTGAATTCAGATGCGAGTTTTAGCATGCTTAATTCCAGACCTCCGAATGAGGAGGAGAAACAAACAAAGGCGATGTTGCGGTTTTTTGAAAAGGTTATCCCGTTATTCATTGAAGATCAGAACTCAATGCAATACGTTTAATTTGAAAGTATTTAATTTCTCCTCCTTCAATAAAATGAAAATTTCTAAGACAAACATGAGGTTTTCTTCATATTTTTGAGGAAAATATAAAGCAGGGTTGAAAAGCATTAACTAATTCAGTATTTTTAAGTGTTCTCAGTGGACTAAATATATTTGTATATATTTATAAATGTGCGTATTATTCTCTCCATAGGGATGGAAGAGAAAAAGCATAATAAAAAAATACGGTAATCCGGGGCACTTTTTCGTAATAGAGACCTAAATAATTTCCTAAGATGTATTTGAAATAGAATCCTTCTGTAGAAAAAAACAATCGGTTTTTTTATCAAGAATCTGATATTTCCCGGAAGTTGTTCTGCATTAATTCGGTTAAAGATCTAAATGCTTTGAAAGGAATTTAGAAATTATTCAATCCCCAAAACCTACTGCACCGTTAGGTAAAGTAGAACCGGAATTAAATTTCAATCTCGCTGTATCAATCTTCGGTACCATAACATTCTTGATCGGTGTCTTCGGATTATTGTGCTGGATACCGTGGTTTCGCGATATTTACCGGTATTCGTTTGGAATATTTTTCTATTGCACCGGTCCCGTCAGCGTCTTTCCTTGTATTCGGGCTCATCTTGATTCTTCTCGTCTCATAAACAATTCGATATCAGAAGTAAAATAATCATTTCGACGATCATAGCTTTCATATCCATCAATGGATTGTTGGTGTTCATCGGATACTTTGCTGATTTTAATTTTACTTTTGATTCCGTTTTATTCTCTGTTGTAGAAAAACTTGGTCCATTCGATATTAAACGTATGTCTCCCCTCACCGGTATACTGTTCTTTTTCTCCGGAGTTTCACTGACATTAAAACTCTTCAGTGAGAATCGTTAAGATATTTGAATTTAGTCGGCGGGTATGGACTGATAACTCTCTTTGCAGGTTTTGTCGCAACAATCGGATATTTGCTTGGTACACCGCTTCTCTATGGCGGCACGATGATCCCTTTAACGGTAACATCCGCCATTGGATTTATGATTTTGGGATGCGGATTGGTTGAAGCCGCCGGACCAGAAATGTTTTTTATACGACCGTTTGTCGGAACGTCGGCAAGCGCAAGAATGCTTCAAGTTCTTGTTCCGTTGGTTGTTATCGCAATTCTCGTAGAGGGGTATCTCAACGAAGTATTGGCAAAAGCTATTCGATATTAACCAGGCATTACTTTCTGCGACTTCTGAGCATGGTGTTTTGCGATCGTAACCGGTGTTCTTATTGTTCAAATTGCACGGGCTGTATTTCGTAAAGCAGATAAAGCGGAGATCGAACGTCAGACGTGTTCAGCATGATCTCGAAGCATCCGAGACCCGTTATCGCCGGCTTTTTGAATCGGCCAAGGATGGTATTCTCATTCTTGATGCAGAAACCGGAAAGGTAGTGGACATCAATCCTTTTATGATCGAATTGCTTGGATATTCGCGCGAGATGTTTTTTGGGAAAACACTCTGGGAAATTGGACTTTTTAAGGATGTCGTAGCGTCGAAGAGAAGCCTTTATTAAATTGCAGAGAAAAGGATATATCCGTTATGAAGATCTTCCGATGGAAACAAAAGGATGGCCGGAAGATCAATGTTGAATTCGTAAGTAATGTTTATCGAGTAAACGGCACATCGGTCATCCAGTGTAATATTCGCGATATCACCGAACGCAAACGCGCGGAAGAATCTCTTATGCTTCAAAACGCTGCATTGCAGTCGGCTGCGAATGCAATTGTAATCACAGATCGAGTCGGAAAAATCATTTCGGTAAATCAGGCTTTTACTAAATTGACAGGCTATTCTCAAGAAGAGGTTATCGGCAATAAACCGAATATCCTCAAATCCGGCAGTCATCCTGACTCCTTTTATCAAAAATTATGGAAGACCATTCTTTCAGGAGAAGTATGGAAGGGAGAGATTGAGAACAGACGTAAAGACGGAAGTCTTTATACTGAAGAAATGACAATTACTCCTGTATGTCAAACACAAGAAGAAATTTCACATTTTATAGCAATAAAGAACGATATTACGGATCGGAAAAAACTCCAGCAGGAATTACTCCAATCCCAGAAAATTCAAAGTATTGGAACGCTTGCCGGCGGTATCGCGCATGACTTTAATAATATTCTCGCGATTATTCTCATTTATGCCTCATTGTTAGAACGATCAGAAAATCGCGGAAGAGAAAAAATTCTGGAGAGCAGACGTGCAATTACTCGATGCAGTCGAACAGGGGCAAGGAGCTTGTTCGTCAGATTCTCACCTTCGCAAGAAAAACGAATGTCGTCTTCGAACCGATGAGTGTTGTTGATCTGATCCATGAACTTCTCTCAATGCTCAAAGAAACATTTCCAAAGGTTATCACTTTTGCAGAGAAGATCGATGAAGATATTCCGTTTATATATGCCGATCGTGCACAAATACATCAGGTAATTTTGAATCTCTATGTCAATTCCCGTGATGCTATGCCTCATGGCGGGACTATTACTATTAATGTAGAAAAACAAACGAGAGATCAGGTCCAAAAAAGGTTCCCTGCTGCCGATCAGGATTTATATCTTTGTATTAGCGTAACAGATACAGGCGAAGGTATAGATAAAGCAATAATTCCGATGAATCTTTGATCCTTTCTTTACTACTAAGGAAATGGGTAAAGGAACAGGCCTGGGTCTGGCGGTTGTTTATGGAGTTTTACAATCCCATCACGGTTTTGTCGATGTAGAGAGTGAACGGGACCTCGGCACAACTTTTAGGTTATACTTCCCCGTTTCCTTAATGAATGAACAAGTCATTCCTGCTCCGCCTTCACCCGAACCAATTGATGTCGGAGGTACGGAGACCATTTTACTTGTGGAGGATGAAGGACTTCTATTGGAATCGGTAAGTCGACTGCTGAAATTAAAAGGGTATAAAGTGTATACTGCAGCAGACGGACTGGAAGCGATTAAAGGTTTATGACCAGCACAAACAGGAAATTGATCTTGTTATTACAGACATGGGGCTGCCGGGAATTACCGGTAAGGATGAATTCAAGATACTCAGAGAAATGAATTCCGGTGTCAAAGTCGTTCTCGCCAGCGGATTCTTCGAACCGGAAATGAAGGTAGAGCTTCTGAAAGCCGGGGCCAACGGGTTTATTCAGAAACCGTATATTCCGAATGATATTCTTCGAATTATCCGCGCAGTACTGGACGCCAAGAGTGTACAACTTGAGAATAATAATATATCATCGATTCCTCCGGTATAAGCAGGCGGTTTAAGCCCCTCCTAAGCGCATTTCCATCCTTAATATCCGAATGAGATTTGTTCCCAAGTGGAAATTTTCATAGTTTGCACTATATTTTTCAGGTTCAGGGAATAACATAAATTGAAATTTTAGTCTATCAATGTTCTTTTAATTATGTTTGAAGCGATAGAATATTCGAACCCGGCTTTTTCCCTGAATAAAGCATTTTGAGGATTGATATAGAGAGGGAATCCCTATGATAAAATTCCTACGCTCAATTCCTGAGTACGCGGTAGCTTTTTTTGCGAAGTATCCAGCAGTGCTTTCGGGATACATAATATACTGCTACTTGTTCATATCTATAATGCGTCTTTTTTATAAGGTGAAACACCAGGGTGCAACGTTTTACGAGGTTTACGATATATTCAGTGCACTGCCGTTCATGTGGCTTCTCGCTGTCTGCTTAGTGAAAGTAATTGAGTATCGTATTAAACTTCATGAGAATGAAACACAGCAGCTGGTACGTGCGAAAGAATTGCAGACGAAAGATACTCAGCTGAAAACCATGCATGAAGTTGTAAAGGGACTGCAGCATCAGATCAACAATCCGCTTGCCGTCATTGCCCTCCTGATCGGCAGGACAAAAAGATTAGTTAAAGATAATAATGAAGCAGTCAAGAACATTGAATTCATCGAACAGTCTGCCGATAGTATTGCTAAAGCGCTTGAGGATTTTAAACGGGCAGAGATGTATGAAACCGACCACATCGGCCCACTGGAAGGAAAAATTGCTGCAATTCCAAAAGAACAATGAATTTGTAATTACTAAAGTACATTTATATATATCGATATAACTTTCATTTTGTAAAGGCGGGATATCGTAAAATAACTTGAAGACAACTTCAGAACTCACTCGTGAATATACACTACTGCACGAAAGGCGGATGCACAATGGCAAAAATTTTAGTTGTCGATGATGAAAAAGATGCACTTACTGCAATTGAAGCGGTACTCTCTTCGGAAGGACATGATACTATTCTGGTAGAAGACGGTATCCGGGCATTGGAGTCTGTCGGTAATCATCCGCCCGATGTGATTATATGCGATATAGAAATGCCGAAGCTTAAAGGCTTCGATGTTCTTGAAGAACTGAGGAAGGACCCGGAAACTTCTAAGATCCCGATTATTTTCCTGACCGGCAGAACCGACATTGCAGCGTTGGTTCGGTCGATGGAATTGGATGTCAATGATTTTCTTACAAAACCGTTTGCTGCGCAAGATCTGGTTAAAGCAGTGAATATCCAACTAGAGAAAAATAATATTTAGGAAATTCAATTTACGATTTACTGCTGTCAAAAATAACAGGTATGTATTTTTATAAATGCGCTTGTAATCCTTATTTTAAACACATGAATTGTTCAGTTTAATATTCCATAATCCATGCTTGAATAAACCGCAAAAGATTTCTATTTTTAGATAATTAAAAATTTTATGAATTTCATTTGAAAAAACCGCTTCTCGCTTTTTTCCTCGCTATTGTATCTGTTACAGGTTCAGTTTGGATTCTCAAATCGAACGGATTCTATTTTGTCGACGAGTGCGCTCATTATATGTATGATAGGTTTGTCTTACAAGCGCTGCCTATAACAGTACGGACCTGGCACAGACCGATACCGCAATGGCTTTTTGCACTTCCGGCACAAATCGGACATACATTTACGATGTTTTTTGCCTTGTCTGTTTTTATTTGTCTTCTGTTTATTAGTCTATCGGATCGCAATACTTAAGGGGATACGGAATGCAGAATGGGTCGTTTTACTTGTTGGGCTTCAACCGATCCTGTTCGATCTTTCGTATTCATGTATGACGGAAATGCCGGCAGCATTTATGATTACACTTTCGTACCTGTATCACCTGAAAGAAAAACATGGATGGAGTCTGGCGATAGCTTCGGCGGCAATATTGTGCCGGACCGAAATGTATATATTTGCCGGTATAATGTTCCTCGTCTATGTTCAAAAACGCGAATGGAAAATACTTCCCCTTGTTTTATTGGGGCCTTTGCTCTGGATCGGATCGACTACGATCATCTCAGGCGATGTCATGACATTTTTCAGGGAATGGTCAAAGTTTTCAAATCTGCCAAAGTTTATTCCCGGCATCTCAGTGACACACTATATTGAGAATCTCCATACAACCTTCGGATTTGCTCAGTTGATTTTTTTTGCAGCAGGTATTGTTTTTATTGCTAAGGCGAAGAGGAGTGCGGAATTCGGAATTATTTACGGTACGATAGCGGCAGCACTTATCATTCATACGATTGCCGGGGCAGAGATTTTTCATTGGACGGCAAGTATCGGCGAGCTTCGATATATGGCGGTAGTAGGCCCGTTCTTTGGGATTATATCGGTTTACGGCCTTTCTGAAATAATTGATAAAATAAGGCGGCCGAATCTACAGCTGGTTTTTTCAATCTTCGTTTTGAGTGCTGTAGTGTTCAATTGTACACTGACAACTCATCCGCGGCTCTGGCCGAATTATGACCGGGTAATAATTACTATGACGCAAGACAGTGAAGGCTGAATATCCGGATTTGACATTACTGAGTAATAATTCAGCGGCAGCTTATGTCATGGATGAGCCGCCGACCGGAGGGCCGCATTTCGCGCCGTTCGATAAGAAAACACTTAAGAAATATCAGGAATGCATTATTCTTTGGGATCCATTCTCATCGAATTCAATTTTCACTCAAACCGAAGTGACTAAAGATAATATGCTGCAGGATACAACGATAAAAGTTGTGGATAAATACAGCTATTGGGGCGCTGATTATTTTGTGATGCATAGGAATAATCAGGATAATCCGGTGAAATAGCATGTCTATTATTGGATTTTCATAGAACGAATAAATGAATGTCAGCGGAAAATATAGCAGTATGTCTAGTAATTAATTTCCATGCACTTAAAAATATTCAACCTATTATGTTTTTTTTCGTAAAATTAAGTATGCAATTTTTTAATACCGGGACAGATGTAATTATATTGTATTATTATCAGCGAAAAACAAATTAAATATTTAAAACAGATAACAGAATATCTCAACGGAGTGCTATTCAATGAACTTACAAGAAATAACGAATGCATATGATTTCTCGGGAAAAACTGCTGCAATCACAGGCGGGGGCGGCGTACTATGCGGCGATATGGCAAGAGCTCTTGCAGGATGCAATGCGAATGTTGCCATACTCGACCGTGATGTAGCTCTTGGCGATAAGGTGCTGCAGACATTAAAAGGCACGAAAGGCAAACACAGAGTCATCTTTATAGATGTTCTCGATAAAGCCAAAGTACAGGAGGCGGCCGGTGTGCTATTTGCAGAATATGGACGTATCGATATTCTTATTAACGGTGCCGGAGGGAATAATCCTAAAGCCACAACAAACGCCGAACAATCGTTCTTCGATATTCCAACCGAAGCGCTGCAGTTTGTTTCCAACCTGAATCTGATCGGGACAATTCTGCCGAGTCAGATTTTCGGAAAGAAGATGGTTGAACAAAATGAAGGAATTATTTTGAACATTTCCTCGATGAATGCGTTTCGCCCGCTGACACGTATTCCGGCTTACTCGGCGGCAAAGGCGGCAATCAGCAACTTTACACAATGGCTTGCCGTACATATGGCGCAGGAATATACTCCAAACATCCGCGTGAATGCCATCGCACCTGGTTTTTTTCTAACAGATCAAAACCGTTTTCTCCTGACAAACAAAGCAACCGGTGAATTGACGGAGCGCGGTAAGAAGATTTTGGATCATACGCCGGCCGGACGTTTTGGTACTCCGGACGATTTGCTTGGCGCGATGCTATGGCTATTATCGCCTGCATCAAAGTTCGTTACCGGTATTGTCGTTCCGATTGATGGCGGCTTCTCGGCATATTCAGGTGTGTAAGTAAAAAAGAAATATATACAGGCAAAGGAGCATAGAATGAGTGATTTAAATATAAGAAAAGACGGTGCATTGGATCTGGTATCGATTGGTGCGTTGGTGAATCGCCTCGATCCCGGCATTATTCCATTTAGAAAAGCACATGAATTTCAAATTCATGTGAGCGGCGGCGAATTTAATGTTGCGGCAAATTTGTCCGACTGTTTTGGCATGAATACGGGCATCGCAACGGCAATGGTTGATTATCCGATCGGCGATTTAATCAATGAGCGCGTGAGAGCGATGGGAGTGAAGACTTTTTATAAAAGATTTAAACACAACGGCGTGAATGGCCCGAACATGGCAACGGTGTACAGCGACCGGGGACAGGGTGTGCGTCCTCCCGTAGTGTTTTATAATCGTGCTAATGAAGCAGGAGCCTTGTTAAAATCTGGTGATTTCGATTGGAATGCGATCTTTGCAGGCGGTGTGCGCTGGTTCCATAGCGGCGGAATCTTTGCATCGCTTTCAGAAACAACTGGCGAAGTTATCATAGAAGGGATGAAAGCAGCAAAGAAATCCGGTGCAGTAATTAGTTTTGACCTGAATTTCCGTGCAAAGTTATGGAACATTTGGGGCGGCGAAAAGAAAGCAGTGGAAACCATCGCACGTATAGTTGAAAATGTGGATGTGCTCGTCGGCAACGAAGAAGATTTGCAGAAGGGACTGGGAATTCCAGGTCAAGATGTGGAATCGAAATCAAAACTCGATCCGACCGCTTTTTTTGCGATGATCGATGAGGTTATTAAGAAACATCCGAATGTAAAAGCCGTCGCTACTACATTACGTGAAGTTCGTTCGACAAATCACCATACATGGGGTGCGGTTGCTTGGGTAAACGGCAAGACATACGTATCACCTACATGTGAATTGACTGTTGTCGATCGTGTCGGCGGGGGCGATGGATATGCAGCCGGATTCTTTTACGGTTTATTGGCCGGTGAAACACCTGAAGAATCTGTAAAACTTGGATGGGCTCATGGTGCATTGCTTACAACGACACCGGGAGATACTACGATGGTGACGGCAGAACAGGTGCGTGCGTTTGCCCGGGGCGGGTCGGCGCGTATACAGCGATAGTCGTATAATGAGTGAAATTTCACATTTGAACTGCTTATATAAGTAGAAACACTTATTTATTCAAACGACAGGTTGTGATGCAGGATATTGGATTGTATATCTAGATTTCATAGATTAGCCACAGTTAATATTTACGAGGCTCACTTATGGAAGATGTATCGGTCCAGCAAAATCTAGACATTCTTCTCGTCGATGACGATGAATTCTTTGCAGATATAGTTGCAGGCCAGCTTGAAGAGGAATTGAATCATCACGTAACTGTTGCACGGGACGGCCGTCAGGCGAAAGAATTGCTTGAAAACAGCGGCTCGCATTTCGATATCGTTCTTACCGATTACTATATGCCGGATATGAATGGTATCGATCTCCTGCAATGGATGCATAATAATAATAATGAGACACCGGTGGTTATGCTGACGGCTGTAGGATCGGATGTTGTTGCCGTTGATGCGATGAAGCTCGGCGCTTATGATTATGTGCGGAAAGAACAACTGGATCTTCAGCACCTCGGCGTTGTCATCAATGCAACAAGCGAACGTCACAGATTCCGCGTAACGCAATTTATCGAAGAAGAACGTGCGCGGGAAATGAAATTGAACAGGCTGGCAACCGATAAAGTGCGTGACGTGTTGAATGCTATTACCCCCACTCTTAATTCTGCTCTGGCCAATATAAATGTGGAAATCGAAACAAAGGGTGAAGAATTGTGTACGCAGGTACCTTCGCCGCAGAGTGAACAACTCCGCAGCCTCTTGAGGCGGCTTCAGCAGGATGCCGTGACCCTGGAAACTTCCATACGCGGATTGCTTGGATTATACCGGATGCTCTATGCACATCATGCGGAAGTGAGAGAACTGGACCGTATAAAAAAGGAAATTGAAGAAAAAGTTGCTTCGGTCTCTGAATGAAAAAATATTAACGATGTACTCGGCCGTAAATTAATCGAATTCCATCCAGCACAAGAGATTTTTCCACGTGCTGAATTACCTGCGAATGTTCCGAGATAAATTTTGAAAAGCCGCCGGTAGCAATTACTGCGGCATTTTTTGATTCGCGTTTCCGTATCTCGCTTTGAAGACGCTGTACCATCCCGGTCATCGCATCGACTGCGCCCCAGAGAATTCCTGTTTGTATGCTGCTAATTGTATCGATACCGATAACGCTGTCCGGGAGATGAAATTCAATCTCGGGTAATAGGGCAGTACGTTGATGAAGAGCGGCTGCCGATGTCGCAATACCGGGCGTGATAACTCCGCCGAGAAAATCTCCATTGGACGCCACCACACCATAGGTCGTTGCGGTACCAAAGTCAATAATTATGAGCGGCCCGCCGTATTTTGCATATCCGGCAACAGCGCTGCAGAGCCTGTCGGAACCGAGGGATTTCGGATTATCATAATAAATCTTTATGCCTAAATCTAAATCCGTACTTACAATAAGCGGTCCCTGATGAAAATACTTTTTAGAAAGAGAGACAAAGGTGCCGGTCATATTTGGCACAACTGAAGATATGCCGGCGCCGTCGACTTTCTTTACATCTATTCCTTTTTCCATAAAATGGGCCAGCACTTGTCTGCCGATCTCATCTTCCGTATTTTGCATGGCATTGTGAATGCGTAAATCAGTTTTTAGCGTCTCATCATCGTAAACACCAATGACTGTATGAGTATTCCCGATATCAATTGCGATGAACATATTGTCTTCCCGTTTTCTTTGAATTTATTTTATAAATATGCAGTATGTTCTTTGTGATACATTTAGCTTACTGATCTCCTCCACATGTCCCCTTCTCTATGAGGAGCGTGTGAATAAATCCGCGAAGCGGAATTACAATAGCTACGCAGATACACTTTATAAGGGGTGATGGAGTAATAGTGTAAAAGGATATTTGAGATAGATATTTTTATAAGGTTATATAACATTATTTCTTAACTCTCTTTTGTGAATACAACATCGCCTGCATAACAAATCTTCCGGCCTTCAGGCGTTTCTATAACCAATCCTCCATCGGCAGAAAGAGCAATTGCGCGTCCGTGAAGGCGCTCGCCGGCCTGATTAATAGCAACCTGATTGCCGAATATGGTCGTTCGTGATTTCCATTCATTGAGCGTTGACATGAAATTACCATTTTTTACTTCCGAGTAAAGCAGCTCTAATGATTTCATAATATGATGAAATACTTCTCTTCGGTCAAATTCCCTGCCGAATTCCTGACTGAGTGATGTTGCCCGGTTTATTAAATCTCCATCGAATGTTTTCTGATTAACATTTACGCCTATCCCGATAACTGCATAATCCAGTACATTATGTTGAAATGAACTTTCCAGAAGGATTCCGCAGCACTTCTTTCCATTCAAGAGAATATCATTCGGCCATTTACATTCGAAACGCGTACCTGTCACGGTCTCAAGAGCTTGTGCTGCGCCTACTGCAGCAAAAAATGGAAGCAGTCCAATTTTGTTAATTTCCAGTTTTGGCCGGATGATTACAGAGAATAATACGTTGTTCCCTGGCTCTGACTGCCATATCCTTCCAAGCCGGCCGCGTCCCGCTGTCTGATATTCAGCAATGATTACGGTCCCTTCTTCAGCCCCGGTACTCGCAAGTGTTTTTGCGCATGTGTTGGTTGAGTCTATGGAATCGTACGTGAATATCTTTTTACCGAAGATGAAAGTGTTCAGCCCGTTTTGAAGTTCTTCTTTTGAATACATGCGCGCGGTATCCTATTCCTGAATTGATTTATTTACTAATAACCGGTTAAAATTCCCGAGTTTCCATCCTAAGTTATAAATCAAACGGCATATCTTTCCCATCCTGTTAAATAGAATTTTATCTGCCGTGTCGGTCGGTTTATGATAGTCGGCGTTGATGCCGTCGAAGAAGAAAACAATCGGTACCCCGTTCTTTGCAAACTGATAATGATCGCTCCGGTAATAAAATTGTTCCGGGTCATGTTCGTCATTGTATTTATAATCAAGCGTCAACTGTTCCGATTCTGCGTTTGCGGTTTTTAGCAGGCTGTCGAGCTCTTTGCTTATTTTATCGGAACCTATAACGTAGACATAATCTGTATCTCCGGTTGCTTCGTGTATCGTATCGATTCGCCCGATCATATCCATATTCAAATCGGCAATAATATGATTAAAGGGAATGACGGGGTTGCTCGCATAGTATTTCGATCCAAGCAGGCCTTTTTCTTCTGCTGTCGTCATCAAGAAAAGCAGGCTGCGTTTCGGTTTGATGGGATTTTTTACAAATGCTTCGGCAAGTTCCAGGACAGCAGCAGTGCCGCTGCCGTTATCATCCGCGCCGTGATAAATAATGCCGGCTTCGTCCTTTCCTATATGATCATAATGAGCGGTAAAAGCAACGGCCTCCGATTTCAGGTCAGGGTCACTTCCCGGCAGGATGCCGATGACATTTTCCGTTTGTTTCGTTTCATAAATAACCGTTGTATGAATTGTTACTGTTGCATCGTCGATGTAGACGGGCGTGAAATCCTGATTTTGCAGCGCTTCTTTTCTTAATTGTCTGAGCGATTTACCTGATAGCTTCAACACTTCCTCTGCCAACTCGGGTGAAATAAGAAAATGAGTACTCGATGACTGCATATGAGGCATATTGCTTTTCATACGAAAGATGCCATTTTTTGAATCAAAATCGTGTGTCATTTTCTGAGCTTGCTGGAATGTAGCAGGACCTTCTTCATCCGGAATCATCAATACGGCAATCGCTCCGGTATCATGCCGGGTTGACCGGAGTCGTTTCCATGTTGTAAATTCTGTCGTATCGTCGGCATTATCCTTTCTCCCGATAAATGCGAATACAATTCGCCCGGCAAGTTTCGCTTGAGATGCTGAGTCTAATTCCGTGTCTGTAAATCCGACAAATGCTGCCGGGCCGGTTATCGTTGTGTCTCCTGCTCTTTCTGAAATGAAATCTGTACCCCAAAAGTAATTATTTTTCACACCGCTGGTTTCTACTACGATCTTTGTTTCAGGATGAATGCGTGATATCTCTACATCAAAATGCTGGAAGTATGTCCCGTTATCACCGGAAGGTCTCAAATTAAGTTTTTCAAAAATACCGGCGATATACTGAGCAGCTTTTTTCTGGCCCGGATAAGAAGTCTCGCGCCCTTCAAGGCTATCGGATGTGAGTATGCTTAAATGATTCTTCAAGTCCATTGGTTGTATCGATTCATATCCAGTCAGAGCTGTCTTATCAATAGACTGTGCATCGAGAATCAATACATAAAATGGAAAAAGAATCAGAAAACGACGCATTAAATTTACTCCGACATTGGCGTCAGGAGTTGCCTCCTGACGCCAAAAAGTATATTATTTTAGAAGCTGTCAATTCAGTGTCAGGACGCCGACCCAACAAGATGGCGGGCAAGCAAGTCCTGACATCAGTTTTAATAATTGCCAACATAACCGCAAAAAGGTTAGCGAAAATGGTCTTGAAAAGCAAGATATGTCGGAGGTGTAGTATATTTTGCAGGGACGCATAGCTATGCGTTCCTGCAGAGAGAGATCATTGTTTTTTGCCCCGCCCAATCTGTTCGCTCAATATCTCTATCATATACTTTAAAATTTTTTATTCCTGAAAACCACTCACTTATAACTTAAAACAAAATCCAGTACCGGATCTCTTCCATTTAAATAATCCTGTGCGGTCAAATCAATATAAGAATCAGGGAGTAACGATTCGGGATTGCCGCTTACAGGTGAAAAATATTTTATGCAATATTGAGCAGTCAATCCGGAATTGGGCAGCGTAAATGTACGTACTTCACCATAACCATTTGGTTTGCCTCCTGTAGGTTCGCCAATAAGCAGGCATCTTGTATCGTTTTTAAGTGAAATTGCATTTAACAATGCTGAAGAAAACGTATGCTTGCCGATTAAAACAAATAATTTGCCATTTTGATTTAAAGATGAATTTTGTAAATACGATAAAAGCGGATTCATTATACTTGAATTGCCTCCACCATTATTTCTTAAGTCTATGACAACTTTATCGACTTCATTTGAGGCAATAAATGTTTTTATATTATCCGTGAAGGCTGCAAAGGAAATATTCGACGCATTAGCACATTTGTTGTACGCGATATATAGAGTTTTACTTGGAGCTATAAATGTATTCCAGTAATAGCTGGAATAATTCTGCAAATATAAAGGTATTGACTTTCCTCCAAGTACGCTTTTATAACCGTATGTAAAATTGGAGTAATACTGTTCTATTGAATTCAGCGTTACTTTTCCCGTTCCTTCAATTTCAAGCTCGACCTGCGCAAGGCTGTTCGAGAAACCGTAAAACTGCAAGGCTTCAACGAAGCTGAAAACTCCGGACAACTGATAGTCTGCCCAGTAATTATTTTCATATGATATCATTTTCTTTAATGAATCTTCAACGATAGAGATATCAATATTGCCTGCTTTGATAATTTTTCCCCCCAGCAGGGCTGTATTTCTATTATCTGTCATCACAATATAAAAGCCGTCTGAAAATTTGACGGCATAAATTGGTAGGAAATGAAACTTGGCTGCCGGAGGCGGGTATATTAAAGTGTGTGCGATATGCAGGGAAGCCACAATCTGCTGCAGCGTAATAAAAATTTCATAATCCTGCAGAGAATCAACAGAACTTTTAACATCGTTTAATGTATTGTCAAAGGTCTGTACGGAAACAAGCGAGGAAAAATTAAGCTGGTTTGATTTTAACTGAGAACCGAGATAATCGATATCTTCTACCCACCGTGCAGCTCTCTCTGCTTGAGATACCGGTGAAGTGGGTTGGTCATCCGAGCAAGATATTAGTTGTAAAGTTATGAATAGGTAAAGATATAATTTTAAAATATTTTTTATAGCAGCTTTCATTGTTTATCAAATGCCTTTTCAGCAGATGTAATATAAAGTTTGAAGAGGACTCTTAAATGAACGAATAAGAAATCGCAAAAGATTAGTAAAAATGGCCTTGAAAAGCAAGAGTATGAATCTTAGACAATATCTGAAAAATTTTCAGGTTTTCCTGCCATTTTGTATGTATTGTATCTGTAACACTGACAGATAACCTGACATTTTGGATGACAATTATTCATAGAGTGTCGAAAATCTTGAAAATTCACTGATTTTTACGATGGCACATGAATTGAGATAATATGATTAAAAGTCATAATAAAACATAAGGAGATAGCACAATGTTTGTACGATTTGATTATCCAAGAAACATAGACAACCTGATCAATAATTTTCTTTCAACGGATACCGTAGTATCGCGGAGCGTTTTTCCTTCAGTGGATGTTTTAGAACAAGAAGGACAGACAACGGTTATTGCCGAATTGCCCGGTGTGAAGAAGGAAGATGTGAAGATCAAGTTTGAAAATGCCGTATTGACGATAAGCGGCGAACGTAAACCATATGAACTTCCGGACAATGCCAGGGTTACTTTGAATGAACTGAATGTCCGCAATTTCAACCGTTCAATTCAATTTGAGCATGATGTCGATGCAGGCAGGATTTCTGCCGATTTAACAAACGGCATACTGAAAATCGTGCTGCCGAAATCGGAAACTGCAAAAGCACATACTATTGAAGTGAAATAAGAAGGGATCTTGAATTATGGAGAATAAGAAAAACACCGCTCTTATCCGGGCGTGCTGCAACTCAATGATGCCGGGAACGGAAGAAGAAGAAATGATTGTCGTTCCCGATGCGAATATATTCGAGACAAATGAAGCATTCATTGTCGAACTCGATATGCCCGGTGTGGCAAAAGAATCGATAACCGTCAGTGCAGATGCCCAAGTACTCTCGGTTAGTTCCGCACAGACATCGGATGAAACAAAAAGCGGAAAATTACTGTTAAATGAAATAGAGAAAAAGAAATACCAGCGCGATTTTCGTCTCGGAAGAGGCATCAGACTTGACGAGATACGCGCCGAATACAACGACGGAGTTTTACTGGTTACACTGCCGAAAGCCGAAGAAGCTAAGGCACGGCAAATAAACATACAATAACATAAACGATCAATAAGGAGGAAAGACCTATGTCTCTCGTTCGATGGAATCCAGCCCGCGATCTCGCGGCATGGCCCTCTGACCTCTTCGGAATGCAGAGGGAAATAAATAGAATGTTCAACAATGTTTTCCGCGGTTCGGAAGAAGGAGAAGATTACACTCTTGCTTCGTGGACTCCCGCGGTTGATATTGCGGAGCACGATGACGAATACACGGTAAAAGTGGAATTACCGGGCGTCAATAAAGACGATGTGAAAATTACAGTCGAATCCAATATGCTCACCGTTCGCGGCGAGAAGAAGCAGGAAAAGGAAACAAAGAAAGAAAATTATCATCGCGTTGAGCGGTCGTATGGTTCATTTCAGAGATCCTTCACCCTGCCGGCTGCAATAGTAAACGACAAAATCGATGCGGCATTTAAAGACGGTATCTTGACCGTCCATGTGCCGAAGGCTGAGGAAGCAAAGCCGAAGCAAATTGAAGTAAAGGTTAAATAATTGTACGGGCTAATCGCGATATGTTCGTACCATACTCGGTTGGGTCATCTTGGTGGGATGACCCGGCCTTTTCTTATGAATTTTGTTGGTCCGAGTCAGGTAGTGAAATAAATTCAATACAAGACTCAGAATAACAAAATAAAGGAAATACAAAACCACCAAACAACGGTTCAAACCGCAAGCGGTTCAATACCGCAAGCGGCCTTAACCGCAAAATGAAAGGATAAAAAAACAATGTCAGCAAATTCAGGAAAAATAATCGGCATCGACCTTGGAACCACCAACTCGGTCGTAGCTGTGATGGAGGGAAATGATCCCGTCGTCATCGCCAATACCGAAGGAGGACGGACGACGCCGTCTGTGGTCGGGTTTCCTAAATCGGGAGAACGGCTTGTCGGAGCAGCGGCAAAACGTCAGGCAGTAACGAATTCACAAAATACAGTATTTTCAATCAAGCGGT
Source organism: uncultured Bacteroidota bacterium (assembly GCA_963770945.1). Lineage (GTDB taxonomy): Bacteria > Bacteroidota > Ignavibacteria > UBA10030 > UBA10030 > Fen-1298. The sequence goes on from CAVYRP010000002.1 coordinate 499,028, forward strand.
TTATGGGTCGTTTTTTTAACGAAGTAAACGAAGAGATGAAGCTCGTTCCTTACAAAGTGATCCAGGGCGATAATAACACAGCGCGTGTGCAGATAGCCGACCGTGTTTATTCGCCCCCGGAAATTTCTGCAATGATTCTTCAAAAAATGAAACAGACAGCGGAAGATTATCTTGGCACAAAGATCACGGAAGCGGTTATCACGGTGCCTGCATATTTTAACGATGCACAGCGTCAGGCAACAAAAGAAGCCGGCGAAGTTGCCGGATTGAATGTCAGGCGTATTATCAACGAGCCGACGGCAGCAGCGCTTGCCTACGGCCTCGATAAGAAGCACAAGGATTCGAAAGTCGCAGTATTCGATCTTGGCGGAGGTACATTCGATATTTCCGTTCTTGAACTGGGCGACGGTGTTTTCGAAGTGAAGTCGACGAACGGCGATACGCACCTCGGCGGTGATAATTTCGATATGCGAGTATTGGAATATATAGCCGATGAATTCAAGAAAACGGAAGGTATTGATCTGCGCAAAGATCCGATGGCGCTTCAGCGTTTGCGCGAAGCGGCAGAAAAAGCGAAGATGGAACTTTCACAATTGATGCAAACGGAAATTAATTTGCCGTTCATTACAGCTACAGCAGATGGCCCGAAGCACTTGAACATGACGCTTACCCGTGCAAAATTCGAACAGCTTGTGGAAGATCTGGTTCAGCGGTGCGTTCCACCGGTTGAGAAGGCGTTGAAAGATGCCGGTGTTGATGCCGAATCAGATTGATGAAATCATTCTTGTAGGCGGAATGACACGTGTACCGCGTGTGCAGAAGCTTGTGAATGATTTGTTCGGTAAAGAAGGACACAAAGGAGTGAATCCGGATGAAGTTGTTGCGGTCGGCGCTGCTATTCAAGGCGGAGTGCTTTCCGGTGATGTGACCGATGTACTCTTGCTGGATGTTACACCGTTAACGCTCGGTATCGAGACACTCGGCGGCGTGATGACACCTATGATTCAGGCGAACACGACCATTCCGACAAAGAAGAGCGAAATTTATTCGACAGCGTCGGATAGTCAGCCTTCGGTAGAAATCAATGTTCTGCAGGGCGAGCGGCCGATGGCGGTAGATAACCGTACGCTCGGACGATTCCATCTTGACGGTATTCCGCCGGCACCGCGCGGTGTTCCTCAGATCGAAGTGACTTTCGATATCGATGCAAACGGTATGCTGCACGTTTCTGCAAAAGATAAAGCGACAAGCAAAGAGCAGTCCATCCGTATTACTTCTTCCAGCGGATTGAGCAAGGAAGAAGTAGAAAAGATGAAGAACGATGCGCAAGCGCATGCTTCGGAAGATAAAAAACGAAAAGAAGAGATAGAGACGAAGAACCAGGCGGATAATCTTGTCTTCCAGACACGCAAGCAGTTGAAAGACCTTGCCGATAAGATGCCTGCCGAAATGAAAACAAAGGTAGAATCCGCTGCCAATGCACTTGAGGAAGCGATCAAGACGAACAATGCAGCCGAGATCAAGGCGAAAATGGAAACTTTGAACAATGCATGGAATGAAGCTTCATCGAAAATGTACGAATCGGTGAAGAACCAACAACCGCCGCCGGGAGCCGGCGGACCGCAGCAAGGCCCGTTCGCAGGCGGACAACCGGGCGGAGAACAGCAGCAACAGCAGCAGCCAGGCGGCGATCAAGGCGGTAAGAAAGTCGAGAATGCCGACTTCGAGGTGGTAGACGATAAATAAGTCGATGAGTATAAAGTCGTTGAGTAAATGAGTAAAAGGATAAATAATAGAAGACAAGGTGAATACTCACCGATCTGGTATAAAAATAAAAGGCGAGCTAAAACTCGCCTTTTGTTCTATTTGTCATTCCCGAATGCTTTTATCGGGAATCCAGGCTAAAGAATGCTTACTAGACGATAGATTCCCGCTGTTCGCGGGAATGACAATAAAATAAAGAAAGGAGTTGATGTACTATGTCCAACTCTACAATTATTCTCTTAATATTTATTGGTGTTATCGTTTTTTTGCTGGCTGGAATTATTTATGCAATTGCAGATAAAGACAAAAAGAATACTACAGCGTTCCGGCAGCTTTGCTTCAATGGCGGCATTTCATGATATGCAGACCGGAGAAAAACAGAAAGCCATGGAAGTTGTAATTGAACAGCAAGCAGAAAAGAAATGGGAAGAAGAGGAGAGTGGAGAAGGGGATAAGATAAATTGTCATGCCCGCATGGTTTTGGCGGGCATTCAGATCAATGGAATTCTTGATTCTGGATTCCCGACAGAAACGTTCGGGAATGACAGAGATGTTTTGAGGTAGAAAAGAAGTGGAAAGAGACAGGAAAGCGGAGAAGGAAATGAATGAACGTTGAAGATAATTCTGAAGTAATATTTAAAGAATGGTTTAGAAATCGCAAATTTCCTGAAGTCTAACTTCTGAAGAATGGGAACTATTGCAGAATGGAGTGATATTGAATGAGATAATCAAGCAAATATTTATCGTGGTATATTCTGGCGAGATGAGAGAATGGACGATCTAATGCGATGATAAATCAACCAAGAGATGTGTAGATTTACATTAAAAGATGTACCAGTCATCTTGGTGGGCTCAAGATTTTTCAAATGATCAGAGTGAGATAAATTTCAGATTTGAGGAAAACATAAAGGAAGAACACTTGAAGATAGTATCAATGCTTTTCACATCGAAGATACTTGTATGTAGATCATCGTTTCCTAAGGCTAAGTTGCACTTTTAGATTTACGAAAGAGAATTCACCATTTTATTTATCATTCAAGAAATACAAATTGATAGACACTGCTACAGGAATGTTATAACATTAATTATATTTCTAATCAGAAGAAAATGGTACAGATGAAGAAGTATATCCATAGAACTCAGGAATTGCAGATTTAAGCTAATTATAACAATAAATAATGCGAACTAATAAAGATTGAAACATGAACTTTAATAAATTTACAATAAAATCTCAGGAAATCGTATAGAATAAAGAGGAACCAAATCCCCTCTCCTCACAGGAGAGGGTTAGGGTGAGGTCATTAGGCAATTAGATTATATGCTATTTTGAATAATATGAATGACCCCCTCTCAATCTCCCCCTGACCTCATCTAATACATAGGAGGGGGAGAAGTAATAAAAAGAAAAAGTAGAACGCAAAAGGTATGGGAAAGTATATTTTAAAATATCCACATCGTAATATTCAAACAGCACGAATGCTGCGAAAGACAATGACTGATGTGGAACGAATACTATGGTCGCGGTTACGTTCCAACCAGCTTGGAATAAAGTTTAGACGACAGGTTCCATTTGGAACTTACATTGCTGATTTTATGTCTCTTAAAGAAAAGCTTGTTATTGAACTTGACGGAAGTCAGCATTATCAAGAGAATGCAATACGAAAAGATAAAATACGAGATCAATATTTTAAAGATGAAGGATTTACTGTTTTGAGATTTAGCAATATAGAGATTTTAGAAAATATAGATGGTGTATTGGACATGATCTGGGAAGTAATGCAAAAGAAAAAGAAATGACCCCTATCTAAAAGTTGTAACGTGCATTCGCACGTGTTATAAAAGGCCTCCGGCTCCATAATTCTTGGCAAACCGTAGAAGGGGGAGAGGTCACAATAAGAAAAATGACCCCATCCTAACCTTCCCCTTTAGGGGAAGGGATTAGAAATCGGGGCAGGTAAAATATAACTGAAAGTAGGTAACGTAAAATGAACTTTAATAAATTCACAATAAAATCTCAGGAAGCTGTACAGAATGCACAGGAAATTGCATCGAGCTACAGCAATCAGATTATCGAACCGGAACATTTACTTGCGGCGCTTGTGCAGGACAGCGAAGGAGTTGTTGTCCCGATCCTTCAGAAACTCGGCGCGAATGTCAATTATCTGAAAATCAAAATCAATGAAACAGTTGAAAAACTCCCGAAGGTACAGGGATCAGGATTGGGCAACCAGAATATTTCTCCTGCTGCTTGGCCGGCTCTTTGAATCTGCACAAAAAGAAGCAGAGCAGCTTAAAGATGAATATATAAGCACTGAGCATTTACTTTTGGCAGTATTAGAGACGCAATCGACAGCCGCAAAACTTCTTGTCGACCAGGGCATAACAAAAGACGGAATTTACAAAGCTCTCAAGGAAGTTCGCGGAAGTCAGCGGGTAACCGACCAGACACCGGAGGATAAATATCAATCGCTTGAGCGTTTCGGCCGCGACTTGAACGATTTAGCGCGGAAAGGAAAACTTGATCCGGTTATCGGGCGCGAGGATGAAATCCGGAGGGTGTTGCAAGTGCTCTCGCGCCGTACGAAAAATAATCCAGTGCTTATCGGCGATCCGGGTGTCGGTAAGACGGCCATTGCTGAGGGAATTGCACATCGCATTGTCTCCGGTGATGTACCGGAGAGTCTGAAGACAAAACGCATTGTTGCGCTCGATATGGGAACGCTGGTTGCGGGAACAAGCTTCCGCGGGCAGTTTGAAGAACGGCTCAAAGCTGTTTTGAAAGAAGTCACTGAATCCAACGGCGAGATAATTTTATTTATCGATGAACTTCATACGCTTGTCGGCGCAGGTTCGGCGCAGGGTTCGGTAGATGCGGCAAATATGCTTAAGCCCGCATTGGCGCGCGGCGATTTGCGTGCTATCGGTGCAACTACAATAGACGAGTATCGGAAATACGTTGAGAAAGATCCGGCATTGGAGCGGCGGTTTCAACCTGTAATGGTTGAAGAATCAAGCGTGGAAGATACGATTTCCATTTTACGCGGATTGAAGGAACGATATGAAGTTCATCATGGTGTTCGCATTACCGATGGAGCGATTGTTGCCGCTGCGCAATTGAGTCATCGTTATATCTCAGATCGATTTCTGCCGGATAAAGCGATCGATCTGGTCGATGAAGCGGCATCAAAACTTCGTATCGAAATAGATTCAATGCCGGAAGAACTTGACAGTATAGAGCGGCGCATTAAGCAGCTTGAGATCGAGCGTGAAGCGGTAAAGCGGGAAAAAGACGATGAGTCTAAATCGCGGTTAAAGGAAATCGAGCGTGAATTAGCCGAATTGAATCAGACACGTTCCGGCTTGAAGGCTCACTGGCAGCTTGAAAAAGATTTAATTCAATCCATTCGTAAAATGAAGGAAGAAATTGAGAATGCAAAAAACGAATCGGATCAGAAAGAACGGCAAGGCGAACTCGGGCGTGTAGCGGAACTTCGTTACGGTGTGATTACAGGATTGGAGAAAAAATTGAAGGAAGCATCCGTGAAACTGGTCGAAGTTCAGAAAGATCAGAAGATGCTGAAAGAGGAAGTCGATGCGGAGGACATCGCAGAAGTTGTGGCAAAGTGGACAGGCATTCCTGTTCAGCGGATGCTGGAAAGCGAACGCACGAAGCTGCTGCATCTTGAAGACAAGATACATGAGCGGCTTGTCAATCAAGAAGATGCTGTGAAAGCGGTTGCCGATGCTATTCGCCGCAGCCGTGCCGGATTGCAGGATGAACGGAAACCGATCGGTTCGTTTGTGTTTCTCGGCAGCACCGGTGTAGGAAAGACGGAACTCGCAAAAGCGCTGGCAGAGTTTTTATTCAACGATGAAAACGCGGTTGTCCGTATAGATATGAGCGAGTACATGGAAAAATTCTCGGTATCGCGTCTTATAGGCGCCCCGCCGGGTTATGTCGGGTATGAAGAAGGCGGCCAGCTCACGGAAGCAATCCGGCGAAAACCATACTCGGTCGTTCTGCTTGATGAAATCGAGAAGGCGCATCCGGAAGTGTTCAATGTGCTGCTGCAACTGCTCGATGAAGGCCGGCTCACGGACAGCAAAGGACGAACGGTGAACTTTAAGAACACCATCGTGATTATGACATCGAATCTCGGATCGCACCTGATTCAGGAGAAAATGGAAACACTGACGGAAGAAAATCGTGACGAATTAATGGGCGAACTGCGTGTGAAATTGTTTGAGATGTTGAAACAATCCATCCGGCCGGAATTTCTTAACCGTCTTGACGAGATCATTGTTTTCAAACCTCTGACAATGTCGGAATTATCCAAGATTGTAGATTTACAACTGAGGCAGGTAAAGAAAATGCTGATGGAAAAAAACATCACACTTACATTCACAGAGGACGCAAAATCGCGGCTGGCGACAATCGGATACGATCCCGGCTTTGGCGCGCGGCCGCTAAAAAGAGTAATTCAAAAGTATGTTGTTAATACCCTGTCGGAAAAAATACTTTCCGGAGAAGTCAGCGAAGGAGAAAAGGTGGAAATCGGAACTGATAACAGGGGAATGATTGTGTTTTCGTCGAAAGGAAAATCCAATATAGCAAAGTAGATAGTAAAGTCAGTCTGAGTTTTTTACTATAAAATGTCTTATATTTTAGCGCGAACCGATTCAACATTTATATATATATTCTGAGGAGTAAACACTATGAAACGAATTTTTGTGTTACTTGTAATGATTGGCTTCGCAGCGGGATTAGTATTTGCTCAAACGCAAGACTCAATTAAAATTCCAAAAGCAGCAGAACAACCAGCTCAACCTATCATTGAACCGATAGTGCAACCTACACAATCAGTACAACCGATTGATGTACCGCAGACACTGCCAACTCAGCCATTACAATCAACAGTACCTGAGCCGCCGTCTCCAGCGGCGCAACCGATGCAACCGATTGATATACCGCAGACACTGCCGATTCAACCATCACAATCAACAGTACCTGAGCCGCCATCTCCACCAATACAAATAGAAAATCCGACAGTCGTAGATCCCGAGGTGCCTCCTACTCTTGATGTGAAGCCGGAAAAAAGATACATTGGAGATAGTACAAAAACGAAGTGATACAGCTTAAAACTTAGTAATTAATCATTCGCAAATATTTAGAATCGTTGATGCTGAATCCTTCCACTCTGAATAGCTCGAGAGGAAGGATTCTCTTTTTAATCCTATGCAAATATCATCACTCATCGGACATACGCAGGAACTGCTGGATATTATTCTCAAGTCGAACCTTCCGGCCGACAGCCTGATAGATACTTATTTCAGATCGCGTAAATATCTCGGATCGCATGACCGGCGATTTATTGCAGAGACGACATACGGTACGCTGCGTCATTTTCGGAAGTGCGAGCATCATCTTGCCGCTGCGTTTTCCGGAGTCAGTGAGGATCTCTCAAACGCCGACAAAATAATGTTTCTTATAGCTGCATATTTATCTTTTGAAGCAAAGAATCTTGAAATAACACCTGAAGTGCTGCTTCCCAAACTAACGCATATACAAACAAAAGAGAATGTCGAGCTGATGCTGGCAAATCTGATGAAACCTGCGGTAATTCCATCGGAATCTGCCATTCAAAGGATCGGGATAAAATATTCATTCCCGGATTGGATGGTAGAAAGATTTATCGGCCAATATGGAGAGAATGAAACAGAAAATATTTGTGCCAGTCTCAATGAGCAAGCTCCTCTAACGCTGCGGGTCAACACGCTGAAGACTACCGTTGAAAAATGTCAGGAAGAATTAAAAAAACATGGAATTGATTCGACACGAACGCCATTTTCTCAAGTCGGACTTCATCTGGGAAAAAGATTGAATGTATTTTCTCTTCCGGTATTTAAAGATGGTTGGTTTGAAGTGCAGGATGAAGGGAGCCAGCTTTTACCGATTTATCTCGATCCGAAACCGAATGCAAAGGTACTCGATGTTTGTGCCGGAGCGGGAGGGAAGACACTGGAGTTTGCAGCGCTTATGAAAAACCGGGGAGAAATATTTGCGACGGATATCAACGGATTCCGGCTTGAAGATCTCCGTAAACGTGCCAGACGCGCAGGTGTGCAGAATGTCCGTGTGCAGAAAATTGAATCAGTAGATGAACTTAGAGACCGTTATAATGCTTTCTTCGATTTAGTATTTGTGGATGCGCCATGTTCCGGACTGGGAACGATTCGCCGTAATCCGGGTATGAAATGGAAAGTAACAGAACAGACAATAAATGAAGTATCGGAAAAACAGAAAGCTATTCTGCATTCATGCGTACCGCTTGTGAAACCGGAAGGAAGATTGGTTTATGCAACGTGTACATTATTAAGACAGGAAAATGAAGATGTGATTGAGGAATTCTTATTACACTTTCCTGAATTCTCAGTCGTGAACCTCGATGTAAATACACCGCTGATGCAGAGCTTAGGAGTGACACCGACGAATTCATACTTTAAGCTTTTTCCGCATATTCAAAAGACCGATGGCTTCTTTTGTGCTGTTCTGAAGAATCAGGCAGTTCGTTGATTCTGCGGAGATGGTTTGATAATATAAAAAAGTAGTCAGTTGTCAGTTATCAGCACTCAGTTAAAACTGAATACTGAAAACTTATAGTTCGTACCATAAAGAAAAGGATCGCGCGATGAAATTCGTTCTATTCACACTGTCTTTAATGTTTATATTCACCGGCTGTTCGAAACCCAGCGCTGAAGAGATGTATAAAAAAGGCGAAGATGCCCAGAGAGCGGAACAGTATGATAATGCGATAGCATCATACCGGGAATTAACAATAGCATATCCTGACAGCGCCCGTACTCCGGAAGCGTGGTATGCCATCGGAATAATTTATCAGAATCAGAAGCAATCGTATCATGAAGCAATTCAGGCGTTCCGGCAGTTGATTGAAAAATATCCGACCCATGCTACATCGTCAAGTGCATCGTTTCTAATAGGTTTCATTTATAATAATGATTTGAAGAATATCGATTCGGCGCGTATTGCCTACGAGGATTTTATTAGACGATATCCTGAAAACCAACTTGCAGGTTCGGCACAATTTGAGCTAAGCAACCTCGGGAAAAATCCTGATGATATTTTAAAAGCACAGGCAGAACAAGAAGAGACAAAACCTGCGAAGAAAGTGAAGAAGAAATAGTAGAGCAATTAAGTAGTTGAGTCTATGAGTAGTTGAGTAATCAAATGGTTGTCTTATTGATAATTATGCACGCTTAATACTGACTGCTGACTACTTGCCACTGACCACTGATAACCATTAACTGATAACTAATTTGAACGAATCTCTCAAATATCTTCAACCCGCTGTCGTAGCACAACTTGCGAACATGGAATTACGTGCGCGTCTGGTTGTGGAAGGATTTATTACGGGCCTGCATAAAAGTCCTTACCATGGTTTCAGTGTCGAGTTTACCGAGCACCGTCAATATATGCCGGGAGATGAAATTAAACACATCGATTGGAAGGCATACGGGAAAACGGACCGCTTCTACATCAAACAATTTGAGGAAGAGACAAATTTAAAATCGTATTTAATTGTCGATGCAAGCCGGTCGATGGATTATGCTTCGAAAGGGAATATCAAGAAATTCGAGTATGCTTCTTATATTGCGGCCGCGTTATCGTACTTAATGATCGAACAGCGGGATGCGGTCGGATTGACATTGTTCGATGAAGAAATACGCGTATCGCTCCCGCCCCGGGCAACGAGATCGTATTTAAAAGAATTGCTGAGAGAATTGGAGTCTGCCCGGCCGGCAAATAAGACCGGTATTGCACCGGCACTGCATCTTATTGCCGAACAAATGAAAAGGCGCGGCCTGGTTATTGTGTTAAGCGATTGTTTCGATAAACCGGAATCGGTAATGACAGCACTGAAGCATTTTCGCCATAAAGGAAATGAAGTTGTTGTTATGCAGGTGCTTGATCCGCTGGAACGGTCATTTGCATTCGGAAGTGATGCGATTTTTAAGGATTTGGAAACTCAGGAAGAACTGATGACACAGCCTTGGCACATTCAAAAAGCATATCAGCAATCCATGCGGGAGTTTCTCGATTTTTATAAGCGGCAATGCAGAGAAAATAATATAGATTATGTATTATTGGACACCGGTATGCCGTTCGATAAGGCATTGTTTGAGTATTTAAATAAACGGAAAAGAATGAATTGAGGAAAAGTATTCAGTAATCGGTTGTCAGTGATCAGTTGATCAGTTATCAGTTAAAGAAAAAACGACCACAATATTCCATTTAAAATCTAAATTTGGCTGAAGATAAAATTATAGTTCGCGGTGCGCGTGTTCACAATCTCAAGAATATCGATGTCGATATTCCGCGTGATTCGTTGACCGTTATAACAGGACTTTCCGGATCCGGCAAAGTCGAGTCTGGCTTTTGATACGATATATGCTGAAGGACAGCGCCGTTATGTGGAAAGTCTTTCTGCTTACGCACGTCAATTTCTTGATGTTATGGAACGTCCGGATGTCGATCTCATCGAAGGACTCAGTCCTTCCATTTCAATTGAACAGAAAACCATCAGCACAAATCCGCGATCCACAGTCGGTACAGTGACGGAAATTTACGATTATCTCCGGCTGCTCTTTGCCCGGGTCGGCACTCAGTTTTGTTATTCCTGCGGACGTAAAGTCCAGAGACAATCGGTCGATCAAATCATCGAAGCAATTTTAGATTATCCAAACGGCGCGAAACTCCAAATTCTCGCTCCGGTTGTAAAAGGGCGCAAGGGGCATTATCGGGAATTATTTGAAAGTATTGTAAAGGACGGATTTCTCCGCGTTCGTATTGACGGACAGGTAAAACAGATTGAAAAAGGAATGAAGGTCGACCGTTACAAAGTTCATACAATCGAAATTGTTGTGGATAGAATTGCTTTAAAGAAGGAAATGCGTCCGCGGATTGCGGATTCGGTCGAGCTAGCGCTTCGATTCGGGAACGGCGTTCTAATCGTCAATGACGGTGAGAAGGATCAGCTTTTCAGCCAGAAATCTTCATGCCATGAATGCGGCATCAGCTACGATGAACCTGCGCCGAATTCGTTCTCATTCAATACGCCGGCAGGTTATTGTCCAAAATGCGAGGGCCTCGGCGAATTGCGGTCATTCGACATGAAATTGATATTGCCGGATGAGAATCTCTCCATCAATCAGGAAGGGCTTGCACCGATGGGGAAACCGCGTTCGACTTGGATGTTCAGTCAGATTCAAGCTGTTGCAAAAAAATACGGATTTAACTTCGATACACCGATAAAAAAGATATCCAAAGAAGCGCGTGAAGTCTTGTTTTATGGATCGCATGGCGAGAAATTGGAAATTGAATACACGCACAGTGACCGGACGCGTGCAAATATATAAACATCGTTTCGAAGGGCTTCTAAAAATGCTGGATAGATGGTACGAAGACAGTTCTTCGAATCAAGTGCGTGATTGGGTCGAATCGTTTATGACAACAAGTCCATGTCGAGGAATGTAAAGGCGGACGATTACGAAAAGAAAGTCTCGCTATTCGTTTGGAAGATGTGAAAACAGGCAAGCAAATAAATATTCATGATGTAGTAAAACTGTCGATTACAAAGGCAAAGCAATTATTCGAAGATATATCGCTTACGCCCCGTCAATCGGAAATTGCTCATCAGATAATAAAAGAAATCCGGCAGCGGCTTGATTTCCTGCTGAATGTGGGTTTAAGCTATCTCACATTGGATCGTTCTGCACGCACTTTATCCGGCGGTGAAGGACAGCGTATTCGATTGGCGACGCAGATTGGAACACAGCTGGTCGGTGTTCTTTATATTCTTGATGAGCCGAGCATCGGTTTGCACCAGCGCGATAATATAAAGTTGATCAGATCGCTCAAGTCGCTTCGCGATCTGGGTAATACGGTTATTGTGGTTGAGCATGACAAGGAGATGATTGAAAGTGCAGACTATGTCGTCGATCTCGGTCCGCGCGCCGGCGAACATGGCGGCAAGGTTGTAGTAACCGGAACACCGGAACAATTAGTAAATGAAAAAACAAACGGAAAAAGGAAGAAGGTAGACGGTGAAGGAAGAATCTCAGAATCCTTGACATCTGCATATCTTCAAGGTAAACATAAAATCGAAATTCCTTCTGCACGGCGCAAGGGCAATGGAAAATCACTTATAGTAAAAGGGGCAACGGGCAATAATCTGAAGAATTTATCGCTGCAGATTCAGCTTGGTACATTTGTTTGTATTACGGGTGTCAGCGGTTCCGGTAAATCGACCATCATCAATGAGACACTTTTTCCGATTCTTTCCAGAAAGTTTTATAAATCCAAGCTTGTTCCTCTTCCTTACAAATCTGTCGATGGAATGCAGCATATTGACAAGATCATTGACATCGATCAATCGCCGATCGGCAGAACGCCTCGTTCAAATCCGGCAACATATACCGGACTTTTCACGCTCATAAGGGATTTGTTTACGAAACTGCCGGAAGCGCAGATACGCGGTTATAAAGCGGGACGGTTTAGTTTCAACGTAAAAGGCGGCAGGTGCGAAAATTGTGAAGGCGATGGAGTTCGTAAAATCGAGATGAATTTTTTACCGGATGTCTATGTTCTTTGCGATGTTTGTATGGGCAAGCGGTATAATCGAGAAACGCTTGAAGTTTATTACAAGGGTAAATCGATAGCCGATGTGCTAAATATGACGGTGGATGAAGCGATGGTATTGTTCAGTGAGCTGCCGCGCATTCAGAGACATTTGCAAACGCTTCATGATGTCGGATTGGGATACATCCGGCTCGGCCAGCAGGCGACAACATTATCCGGCGGGGAAGCACAGCGTGTAAAACTCTCGACGGAACTTTCAAAAATCGGAACCGGAAAGACATTATATATTCTGGATGAACCGACGACGC
>CAVYRP010000003.1:0-37259 GCA_963770945.1 uncultured Bacteroidota bacterium
TTACCAGTCCGATACTCTTTATCGTATTGTTCGTAATTGTTCCATCTTTTGCAGAATAGAATAAATGAATACCGTTACCGTTTACATTTTGAATAATGTTGCTATTGACGTACAATTTGTTCCTCTTAAATCAATTCCATCTGCTAACCCGCCATAGACTGTATTGGAAAGAAGGCTGATGTTACTTCCTGAAAAACTCAATCCTGCTTTGCTTTGATAATGAAACTCCAAATCCCTGACAGTGATGTAATTACTGGAACTGTTGACCCCATAATCAAGAGTACTCCCGGTGACAGTCAGGTTGTTCGGATTAACACCGCCCGAAGCATAGAAATACACTTTATTGCTTACAGGATCACAAAACCATTCACCAGGAACATCCAGTGCAGCAAGTTTATTGTCTAAATAGAAACCCCAACCCACAGCAAAGCCATCGACAAAATAAGGAGCAGATGCGAGAACTATTGTTGTTCCGTTTTGTGTGGATACCGTCGGCGATTCGTATGTCCAGGCGTTTGTCCTGAGCCTGCAGTTCGCTCCGTTCCAATATCCGCTCGATTGAGTTACTCCCGATGCTGAAAATGTCGTGCTGCTTGATTTCGATGTAATATATACGAAACCTGAATTTGGATACCGGGCAAGCGTCATCTGTACACCGTTGGCGAACAGATTCTTTACAAGCGATGATGCCTGTGCCACATAGATCGAGCCGCTATAGACTGTCCAGCCTGAAAGCTGAACGGCTCCCGTGATTACTGGTTTATTCCCGGAATCGTAGGAACCGAGGGTGATACTTGATTGATTGATATTTATTTCGACCGGGAGAATGCATCTCCGCGCCGGAAGAAACCTTGTATCGCCTAGAACGAAAGAAAGCGGAGTTCACTTTTGAAATACTTTTCCAAGGAGGAGATTCTGGTGCGGCCGCCGTTATCGTCTTTCCCGTTCGAAGATACATAATAAGTGTGTCCGTTAAATAGATAAGCAGCCAGGACTTGCTGCGACAGCAGTCCGATCACAATAATTATTATTGAGAAGTCGCACTGGAATAAGCGGTTGTCATTCTCGTGCTAAATGTCCATAAGACATGCAACTCTGCAGGAAAAAACCTTGTAACTATATCAATCTGTCGACATTTGTGTTTGCTGATTAATTCAAATAACAACTTTCTTCAGCCTGCGTTAACAATATCTGCTTTCAACAATCCTGTGAGAAGCCGTCGCAGCTATAATTATTTCCCGATTACTTTATCGATCATATTTCGTACGGCATTCACATCTGCCGGTAAAAGAATGGGCGGATTGGGAAGAAGTGAATGTACTCCTGCAACGTTTTTTCGTGGTAATCCACCTTGAACTGAGAGAATTTTAATCCATGCGCGGTTGATATTACAACAACCCGGTCTTTCTTTTTTATGACTTTGCGTTCGATCAGTTTATGAAGTGCAGCAAGCGCGACACCTGTCTGCGGACACGTGAATAATCCGGCTTTATCGGCCCGTGCTGCTGCATTTGCCAATTCATCCTCGGTTGCCTGCTCTACAATACCATCGAATTCTTTTAACACTTTCACAGCTCGTTCATAACTCACTGGTGCACCGATTTGAATTGCTGATGCAAGTGTCTTTTTTGCTTGGACAGGTTCGTATTTTTTATATCCACTTTTGAAGCTTAAATATAATGGATTGGCATGAGCCGCCTGAGCGCAGACAATTCGCGGGAGATTCTTGATAAGTCCAAGGTCACGCATCATCAGTAAGCCCTTGCCCAATGCACTAACATTGCCGAGATTTCCTGCTGGAATTATCATCCAATCCGGAACTTCCCAATCAAACTGCTGAATGATTTCAATGCCGACCGTCTTCTGGCCCTCCATCCGAAGAGAGTTCATGGAGTTTGCAAGATAGATCGAATTGTCGGCAGTAATTTCCTGAACGATGCGCATGCATCCGTCAAAATCAGTATCGAGCGATAGTACCGTTGCCCCATTGGCTATCGGCTGCACTAACTGAGCGGTCGAAACTTTTCCTTTGGGCAGGAAGACAATAGTAGGAATTCCCGCCGCCGCACCGTACGCTGACAAAGCCGCCGATGTATCTCCGGTGGATGCACACGCCACAGCACGAATCGGTTTCCCGTCTGCCATCATTTGTTTTACAACAGATACAAGGACTGTCATTCCAAGATCTTTAAACGATCCAGTATGGCTATTGCCGCAGAGCTTAATCCATAAATCATGGACTCCGATATCCTTCCCTAAACGTTCCGCCCAGAAACAGTTGGTATGCCCTTCATACATGGAGACTATATTTTCATTATCGAGATCCGGACAGACCCATTCTTTCTTTCCCCACACACCGCTTGCGTAGGGCCATTTGTTGGTCCTTGTCCGATCATCGAATAACTTTTTCCATGATGATGCGGTCCGTCTTTTGAGCGCCGAGATATTGTGCTGAACATCCAGCAATCCTCCGCAATTCTCGCAGTTGTAGATCACATCATAGATAGAATATCGTTTGCCGCATCCGCGAATACATTCTAACCAACTATGCTGCATGAGATTTTCTCCTTTCTAATTTATTTATTAATAATCGAATAATTAAATACAATTAAATGAAAATATCTTTTTAATAATCTATCGAGTTTAGCTCGGTTTTCGGGCAGTTATAAGCTGATCTGAAACCCATTGTCGGACTAATACGCACTTTTGTAAATCCGATATCCTTGCAGTAATTTCCGCATCTCTTCGATAGAGTAACATTTACCTCTTGTTGACAGCATAAGCAAAATCGGAATATTCCGCTGCTTCGACAGGCCCTGTTTTTTGCCTATTGATATGAGCGTCATGAATGGCAAGAAGCCCGCCCGGCTCGAGCGTGTCAAATGATTTCTGCAAAAGAAGCTTGTACAGCTGTTAATATCCCAGTCATGCAGAACGTGAGACAATAAATGTATATCGAATCCTCTCGGCCATTCATCTGAAAACATATCCGCTGAAATCACGGATATTCTTTTTAGAAAGGCCATGCGTTTTTTATTGACATTCTTTGCAATTCTATCGACAGGCGATTTCTCAAGAACAACTGCTTGTAGATGCGGATATCTTGCTTACAAGCGCACAGAGTAAATCCCTGACGCTCCTGCGATATCCAGAAGTTTATTATAGTTTGATACAGTTCATCTTTCCGGCCAATACCGGCGCAATAATCGCACCGCTGACTATCCATCGCAGCAGTAAAAGATGCTGCGAAATCTTTTTTCTCCATTGCTTTTGCCCATTCATCTCTTTTAGGCGAATGAGCCCAGTGCAACGGTGTGTTCGTTTTTAAGACACCCAGTATATCTCTGCAAATAGGCCGTTCCCGCAGTGAATTGAAATATCCGCTCAGATCTGTTTTTGAACCTGCAGTTAAGAATTTGCAGCCATTTTCACTGATGCGAAATTCAGCTCCTTTTTTTCTACGAGTCCCAGAGATGAAAAAAAGGTAAGCATTACATCTGCCGGTCGTTCTGCCAGTTTCAATCCTATGCAAATTCCATGAAGATCGGATGGATTTTTTCTTCAGCCAGTTGAAGAAATCCAGATACCCGATAGCTGTAATAAGAAGATCTGAAGAAAAGACGCCCGTCGCGCCTGCGAAGCAATCCATTTAAAAAATGGTTGTTCATTGTACCCAGATCGTTACGATACTGACAATCATCAGGGAAAACATCGTATATCCCAGCATTTGACTTGCTTGCTCCGACTTGATAATCTTTGCAATGACATCACCCATCTTGAGCCATATAATCATACAAGGGAATCCAACCAATCCGAAACTTATCGCATAGACAAAGACGTTCAGATGAATGTTATTCGATTGCGGTAAAAACGCACTCGCTCCGCTGATTGCCATGACCCATGCTTTCAGATTAACAAATTGCATGAAAAATGCCTGACCAAATCCGATCGCCGCTTTTTTCCCGGGTTCAACTTCCACACTAAGTTTTCTTAAAACAAATGCAAGATAGAGCATCCACAATGACCCGACAATTTTCAAAACCAATCCTGCCGTTGGACTGTTCGTAATAATATTCGCAATACCATATCCGGCAGAGCAGAGCATAAGAAAAAACCCGAAGAAAATGCCGAGCATAATATTTCTCGAATCATTGAAACCATATGCTTTTCCGTATGAAAGGAGCATCAGGTTATTCGGACCCGGAGTAATCGACATCAAAGATGCATAGATGAGATAACCGAATAAATTAAAACTCATTGGAGTATTTTTCCTTACTTCAGGAAAGATTCCATCAATCGGTAACCATTGTCAAACAATTATTCCTGTTTGAGCGGCATTTGTTTCTCCGAGTGGCAAATGCATCTCACCTTCGATTCCTTCACCTGCCATTGCGAACGGAATTGGTTCATTTGTATGTCCCCGTGTTGAAACAGGCGTCGGATGGTCCGGCATGACAAGAATCCGCCAGCTTTTGTATTTTTTAAGTTCAGACATTACCGGTCCGACAATATATTTATCTATTTCTTCCAGAGCTTTTTTCTTTATTGCCGCATCACCAACGTGACCCGCTTCGTCTGTTGCTTCCACATGAACAAGAACAATATCGTATTTCTTGAGCGCTTCGATTGCCGCAAGTCCTTTCGCGCGGTAGTTCGTATCGAAATATCCTGTCGCTCCTTCGACTTTGATAAAATCGAATCCAATGAGATACGCCAGTCCTTTGACAAGATCAACTGCGGTGATCGCTGCACCTTTCAAGCCGTATTTTGTTTTCAAAAGACTCCATCTGTGCTTTCTTGCCATGTCCCCAAAGCCAGATTGAACTTGCTTCGTTCTTCTTAAGATTTCTGCGGGCAAGATTGATCTTGTGATCTTTAAAGAGTTTTTCACTTTTTTTTATCAGTTCGATAAGAATTTCGGCATTTTTTCCGCGCGGGAGCAAGTCGACAATATTTCTTTCCAATATGATCATGCGGCGGTTGAAGCTGGAGATCTGAAAAGTCATATCCATTGACAATCATCAGATGCCTATAACCGACACCCGGATAAAACCGGATACGATCATTGCTGAATTCTTTATTCAACTCATCTATAAATTTCTTGCCTTCTTCACTGGAGATATGTCCGGAACTGTGATCAACCATCTTTCCATCGGCTGTCGTCACAAGATTGCATCGAAATATCCAATCATTTTCTGTAACATCTATCTCCTTGTGCAACCGCTTCAATCGGTGCTCTGCCCGTATAGTATTTTGCCGGATCATAACCGAGCACAGCCATCATCGCTACATCGCTGCCCGGCTGAAGAGCAGGAGGTACCGTTCGGCACAATCCTTGTCTTCCAGTCATCGAGATTGAATCGATATTCGGTTTTTCTGCAGCTTCAAAAATTGTTTTTCCGCCGAACACCTGGTAACGGTTTATCGGCTGCTCCATCGGGCACAACTATGACATACTTCCTGCTCAAAACTGTATTCTCCTTATTTCGATTTCTTCAATGCGGTAAATAATGAAGCAGCTTCAGGAGATCAGAAAATACTCCGCCCGCTGTTACATCGGCACCGGCACCCGGGCCCTGCACGACCAAAGGTGTTTTCGAATATCGCTGTGTTGTGAATGCAATAATATTATCGCTGCCTTTGGTTGAAGCAAGCATATGATTTCGAGGAACTTCCAAAATACCGGCGGAAGCCTTTTTGCCTTCTAATACCGCAACATATCGAAGAACAGAACCGCGTGTGTGCGCTGCTTCCAGCCTGTGTTTCATTGCTTCATCATATTTTGCATACTGTTTGAAAAACTCCTTCGAGAAAGCACCTCGGCGTAATGGTTGAGGAACAAGACTTTCAACCTTGATATCGTTCATATCCATTTGTAAACCGATTTGTCGGGCAAGAATTAAGAGCTTTCTCGCCACATCGTTGCCGGATAGATCTTCGCGCGGATCCGGTTCAGTATATCCAAGCTTCAGCGCATCTTCCACAAGCGCACTGAACGGCACTGATCCGTCAAAATGATTAAAGAGATGACTGAGAGTTCCGGAAAACATTCCTTCGATTTTTACGATTTGATCTCCGCTTGCAATTAAATCCTGCAGTGTCGAGATAATCGGAAGTCCTGCACCGACATTCGCTTCATAGAAAAACATTTTTTGACGGCTCTTCATCAGATCAGTCAATCGTTTATAACGCGACCAGGGAAGGACATTCGCTCTCTTATTCGGCGTCACAATATGCATATTGAGCTTTACAAAATCCTCGTAGAGATCAACAATTTCAGGACTTGCAGTACAATCAACAATAACTCCATTTGTCAACTGCAGTGCAGCAATATTCTTGAGAAATTCTGAATAACTTCATTCGTTTTGCTGAACTCTCAAGAAGTTCTTTCCATTGTTTAAGATCGATTCCTTTTGAAGAAAAGACCGCCTTACCGATATCATAAATCCCGCATACACGAACATCGAATCCTTCAGAATGCAGATAAGATTGCTGTTGATGAATCTGTTTAAGCAGAGTACCGCCGATATTTCCGGGACCTATCAATATCACGCCAAGTTTCTTCCTCGGCTCAAAGAATGCTTCATGAATAACATTCAATGCAAGAAGTTTCTGGTTTTCGTCGATAACAAAAGAAATATTGCGTTCGGATGCACCTTGAGCAATCGCAGAAATATTCACATTATTCCGTCCCGAGCGCCTGGAAAACTTTTCCCGATACGCCGGGAGTGCCTTTCATGCCGTCGCCGACGATTGCAATAATAGCCTGATTCGGTTTCTCGTCCAGAGAGGTTAGTTTGGACTGCAATTCAAAGTGAAATTCATGATGAACAGCTTTCTTTGCCGCCGCTGCATCAGTCGTGTCTGACCGCAAAACAAATTGTATGCTCAGATGATGCCTGCGAAATAAGAATAACATTGACATTATGCGAAGCAAGCGCGCGAAACAATCGTTCAGCGATTCCCGGAACGCCCACCATACTCATGCCGCGCAATGTAAGAAGCGTGCAGCGATCAACAGATGTAATTCCTTTTGCTACACCTTCCCATCGATCGACATGATGCGAGATACGTGTTCCTGCTGCTGCCGGATTCAACGTATTCTTTATAAGAATAGGAATATGTTTGGCAACTGCCGGTGCAATCGATGATGCATGAAGCACCTTCGCTCCAAAGTATGAAAGTTCCATCGCTTCTTCGTACGACATATTCGGCACAACGAATGCCGCAGGGACAGAACGAGGATCTGCACTTAAGATCCCATCCACATCGGTCCAGATTTCTATCACGGATGCATTCAATGCCAGCTCCAAAAATGGCTGCTGAATAATCAGAACCGTTTCTTCCGATTGTCGTTGTCAGCCCTTCGTCTGTGGAACCGATAAATCCCGTCACGACCGGGATGAATTGCTTTCTGAATACCTTGAACAGTTTCGAGAAGCTCGTTTGAATAGCATGATTTGTTTTATCAAATTGAACAGCTGCATGTGTAAACTGATCGTCTGTTTTAACCAGTTCACGTGAATCTACAAAGCACGCCGGATGTGTACGCTGAAGAAACGATGCAATGATTAACGCCGAACATCTTTCGCCAAAACTGGCCGTTAAGTCGAGTGCACGCGGGGAACTATGACGAAGAAGAAAAATTCCCTGTAATGTATCGCGAAGCTCGATGAGGAGCGCTTGAAGATCAGCTGTGACCCGTTTCGGCGGTTTACCGCCATGAAGATTTTTCAATGCCGATGTATGGCGGTCGGCAATTTGCGAGAATAGCGACTGAAAATCCTTATTTCCGAGTTCCGCTAACCGCGCACACTCCAGCAAAAGGTTGGTCACATCTTGAAATGCCGAAACTATAACGACAACCCGTGCTTTTTTCGCAGCATTAAGGACAATCGATGCGGCTTCACGGATACGATCCGGATTGGCTAATGACGTTCCGCCGAATTTTAACACTTTTTTTACAGACATATAGTTTCCTGTTTCTTAAAATTCATTAAATGATATTTGAATCTCCATCCTTCGATTGTTTTATATTCCTGCTGCAACCATATCGCCGATTTCTTCTGTAGAATACCCCATTTTTCCCGCTGCCAGGTTTTTTAGTTTACTTTGGACAAGTTTGATCACGGAATTTTCAACAGCCTTGCCTGCTTTTTCCTCTCCGATTGTCTCAAGCAGCATCCCAAGGGCGCAAATGGCCGCAAGCGGATTAATAACATGTTTTCCTTTATACTTCGGAGCAGATCCGCCGATAGGTTCAAACATGGATACACCTTCAGGATTAATATTACCGCCTGCTGCAATACCCATACCGCCCTGCACCATCGCGCCAAGATCCGTAATAATATCACCGAACATATTATCCGTTACTATCACATCAAACCACTCAGGATTTTTCACAAACCACATTGTCGTCGCATCAACGTGAGCATAATCGGTCTGAATATCCGGATATTCTTTCTTTACTTCGTCAAATGTCCGCTGCCAGAGGTCCCATGCAAATGTCAAAACGTTGGTTTTACCGCAAAGCGTCACTTTACGTTTCTTGCTGTTGCGTTTTTTACAGTATTCAAACGCGTATCGAATACAGCGCTCAACGCCTTTCCGGGTATTATGTGAAATCTGTATTGCCACTTCATTTTTTGTGCCTTTATTTTCAAAACTTCCTAATCCCTTATATAATCCTTCCGAGTTTTCGCGGACAACTACAAAATCAATATCCTCCGGTTTTTTATCTTTTAACGGACAGAATAATTCGTTGTAAAGCTTGATAGGCCGCAGATTAATATACTGATCGAGTGCAAAGCGCGTCTTCAGAAGAATACCTTGCTCGAGAATTCCGGGTTTCACATCAGGATGTCCGATAGCACCGAGAAAGATCGCATCAAATTTCTTTAGTCCTTCAAGTTCCTCGTCTGTAATTGTCTTTCCTGTTTTAAGATAACGTTCTCCGCCGTAATCGAACATTGTTGTATCATAGGAAAATCCGAATTTTTTTGAAGCTGTATTCAGGACTTTTAAACCTTCAGCTACTACTTCCGGACCGGTACCGTCGCCGCCGATTACTGCAATAGTATATTTCTTTGCCATTGTTCTTCCTTTTCTCCTTTATAATTTTTTATAAGTTGTTTAATATTTTACTCAATTCCTTTGATCTCTCCGTTGCCGTAACAACCGCATTAATCAGCATTGCTCGAAGTCCATGCGATTCAAGTTCATGGATCGCATTGATAGTCGTTCCTCCGGGAGTCGTTACCTGATCGCGCAAAATTGCCGGGTGCAGCCTGGAAGTTTTTGCCAATTTTGCCGAGCCAAGCACTGTCTGAATCGCAAGCTTTGTTGCAATATCGCGGGCAAGTCCCATTTTGACACCGCCGTCGATCAAAGCTTCAATAACCATATAAATATATGCCGGTCCGCTGCCGCTTAATCCGGTCACTGCATCAAGCTGGTCTTCATTAACAATGACGATCTCGCCGACAGCTTCGAAAAATAGATTTCGCTATCTTCTGCTGTTCAATAGTTACATGTTCGCCAAACGCAATTGCGGCGGCACCTTCATCAACTGTTGCAGCGATATTGGGCATCGTTCTTACAATACCGAGTTTTAATCCAAGGATCTGCTGTATAAACTTAATCCGGATACCGGCAACAATAGAAATAACAAGATGATTCGGCTTGATGACCGGTTTGATCGTCTGCAAAACACTTTCAAGCGTCTGCGGTTTTACACATAAGAGAATAATCTCCGATATTTCTACTGCCGCACTCAAATCGGCTGCGATGCGGATTTTCCATTCAGCCGAGAGGGCTTGAAGTCTCGGCAGGTTTACGTCGCATGCAAGAATCTTTTTCGGCGGCGTAAGTTTCGCATTGATGATACCTTTCATCAATGCCGATCCCATGTTGCCTGCACCCAATATTGCAATATGCTTATCAATATGGTGATGCTCTTCGTGATTCTGGGTCATATCTTATCCTTTCGATGCATTACCGGCTTCTCTATTAAAGCGTATGTGATAATTCATATTTTTCAATTTCTTTAGTAAACCGGCGTAAATATTCCAATTCATCCACTCCATTTAAAAGACAGAATTTTGAAAACGGATCTATAGGAAATTTTGCTTTAGTCCCTGAAGGAAATGTGATTTCCTGTTTTTCCAGATTAATTGTCACTTCGGCATCCGGTGATTTCTGAATTTCGTCTTTTAACTGCTTATGTTCTGCCGCCGTGAGAATAATTGGAAGCAGTCCGTTCTTCATAGAGTTGCTGCGAAAGATGTCGGCAATTGTTGTGCTGATCACCGCGCGAAATCCAAAAGCTGTGAGCGCCCAGGGGGCATGCTCGCGTGATGAACCGCATCCAAAATTATCTCCTGCCAGCAATACCTTTGCTCCGCGATGCTGCGGCTGATTCAGGACGAAATCCGGTTTAGGAGAACCATCCGAATTGTACCGCCAATCGCAGAATAACTGCTCGCCAAGTCCCTTTTTATCCGTGACTTTCAAAAATCGCGCAGGAATGATCTGGTCCGTGTCGATATTGTCTGCTAACAGAGGAACGACACGAGATGTAAGTGTATTAAATGTAGCCATAGGTATTTTTGATTTTATTTTAAGTGAATAATTAATTACGGTTTTAATGCTTCTACTTCAAGCCTTATCATGTTTACATGCACTTTGCCGTTTTCGTCGGCAGGTTGCTGTTTAATATATTCATCGGCTAATTGTGAAATAAACATTTCTTTTCTTTCCTCCGGTATACGCTGTGTATATGGAAGCCACGTCGTTCGAATCCAGGATTTAAAACCGGAGATTCCCTGATGCGCAGCATCCTTTGGAATCAGCTCCACACGTTTTGCCACCAACCCGGCTTCACATAGCCATGTTTCATATTCGTCAGGTCCATAGAAACCATATGAGAAACTAAAACCAACGAAGTACCTGCTCCACTCTTTTCTATCGATCAATTTCTTCATCATAATTTCAACTTCATATGCATTATTTCGCCCGCCCATCTGCAAAAGAATTCTACCGCCGCGTTTCAAACTTTTACAAATTCCTTTTAAGACAGGACGATGATCAAAAATCCAGTGCAAAGCTGCATTTGAAAAAACTATCTCGAATTCATTCTCAAACGGCAAATCGGCTGCGTCCTCAAGTTGAAAACGCAAATTCGTAAAAGTATCCCTGGAATACATGCTTTGTGCAAGATTGATCATTTCTTCCGAGCTATCGATGCCAATAACAGATCCATCGGGTAAATGTGATGCAATTTCTGCCGTCACTTTACCGTCGCCGGATCCGATATCGAGCAATGTTTCACTGCCCTTCAAATTAAGTTTGCGGATAAGTTCTCGTGCCCATTGCTGCTGAACACTTGAACTCTTAGCATAATCGACCGCATTCCACTGATAAGTTTGCATTATTTTTTCATCGTAATAATGTTCGAACATCAGTAATCTTACCTGTCACAGCGGCCGCCGCGGCTGTGAGCGGCGAGGCAAGCAGGGTTCTTCCGCCTTTGCCTTGACGTCCTTCAAAATTCCGATTGCTGGTTGAAACAGCATATTGGCCTGCTTTTATTTCATCGCCATTCATTGCAATGCACATCGAACAGCCGGATTCACGCCACTCTGCACCGGCATCCGTAAATATTTTATGTAATCCTTCTGCTTCTGCTTGTTTCTTTATTTCCTGGGAACCGGGAACAACCATCGCACGTACATGCGGTGCGACTTTCCGGCCTTTAAATACGCGCGCTGCTTCGCGCAAATCGGACATGCGGCCGTTTGTACAGCTGCCTATAAAAACGACATCTATCTTTTTTCCGGCTAGAGGTTCATCCGGCTGCAATCCCATGTACTAAAGCGATTTCTCTAACGTCTGTTTATCCGCTGCAGTATGCAAACTCGATGGATTAGGAATACGTCCGGTGACCGGTATTCCCATCCCCGGATTAGTGCCGAATGTCAGCATCGGTTCAAGTTTCGAAATATCCAGCATAACTGTTGTATCATATGCAGCACCTGCATCCGTCGGTAATGAACGCCACCGCTTCAATGCTTTTTCCCATGCTTCGCCTTTTGGAGCGAACTCACGATTTGCGAGAAATTCAAATGTTGCATCGTCCGGCGCTATCATTCCGGCACGCGCACCGCCTTCAATAGACATATTACAGACGGTCATCCGTTCTTCCATCGAAAGCGAGCGGATCGTAGACCCCGTATATTCAATAACATGTCCCGTACCGCCGCCCACACCGATCTTTGCCAATAATGCGAGGATGATATCCTTTGCTGTCACGCCAATGCCGAGTTTTCCTTCGATACGAACTTCCATCGTTTTTGGCTGACGCTGGAGCAGACATTGCGTCGCCAGCACATGCTCGACTTCACTTGTACCTATACCGAAAGCGAGTGCACCAAAAGCACCATGAGTTGCCGTATGGCTGTCGCCGCAGACAATCGTCATTCCAGGCTGTGTATAACCAAGTTCAGGCCCGATGATGTGTACAATTCCGCGCTGCGGGTCATTCTTTCCGTAAAGACGAAAACCAAATTCCTTCGCATTAATTTCCATTTGACGCATTTGTTTCGCGGCAAGTTCGTCTGAAATAGGGACAGACGGCGGAAGTGTCGGAATACTGTGGTCCATAGTTCCGACCGTGCGATCCGGACGGCGGACTTTAAGTCCCCGGTGCCGTAATCCATCGAATGCCTGCGGCGATGTTACTTCGTGGACAAGCTGCAAATCGATATACAGGACAGCCGGTGAATCCGGTTCCTGCACTACAACATGATTATTCCATACTTTTTGAAAGAGTGTCTGTGGTTGAGCCATTTTATAATCCATTTAAATTATTGGTTTCTTTTTTCCTGTCTAATAAAACATCTTTCTTGTATAACAACAGTCATTCAATTTAAACCTGTCAGAGTGTCCAATTATAGTTTCTCAAGCTGTTTTTGTGTCAATTCATTTAGAACATTTCCTGTGTTTAACGTTGTGTTAGGTTCAAACATCATAACAAGAACTTCTTTTTGGGCAATGGGCTTATGCTCTATTCCTTTTGGGATAATCACAAAATCGCCTTCATTTAATCGAAGAGTCTTTTCTTTTAATTCAATTTCAAGAGATCCTTCTACAACATAAAACAGTTCATCTTCATTATCATGACGATGCATGATAAACTCACCTTTTAATTTTGCAACTTTCACTAATTGATTATTTAACTCCCCAATTATTTTAGGCCGCCAATATTCTTTTATTCTACTGATTTTATCCTTTACATTGACTATTTCCATAATATTGTTTTTCCTTGTTCAACTTTTTCTTTAACTTATGCTTTCAAAACTATTTTCTATTCTATGCTGCCAAACGGATGCAGTTATTATTTATTTCTTGATTTTCATATTTTTACCAACGGAAAAACTATTTCCCAATTTTTTGCCAATAGACCAATATTCTCGAATTGTTGCACAATACACTAAAGGATCTACTTTAGATATATCAATATCTTTAGTTTTCAGTCCATCAATTTTGTCAGCATCAATATGTGTTTCAATGATTTCTCCGAAAAAGACAATGTACTTTTTAAAAGGGAATTCATTAACAACTTTGCATTCCATATTGAAAGGGCATTCTTGAATAATCGGAGGAACTATATTTTTGCTTTTTAACGGTGTCAATCCTGTATCTTTAAATTTGTCAGTATTCCTTCCGGATACAATGCCGCAATAGTCCGTTTCAATAAATAATTTTGATGAAGGGATATTAACAGAAAATTCTTTTTGTTTATTAATTAATTCAAACGAATATCTATTTCTTTCTAATGATATGCCAATAATAGAAGGAGTTGAACTCATCATTCCAATCCATGAAATGGCAATAATATTTGGTTTTTTATATGTGCCCGACACTACGAGTGCTGCTGGCACAGGAAAAATAATATCTTTTGGTCCAAGTTGTATTTTCATTACGATTTCTAGGGTCAAATTTCAAATTGCAGTGGCATATTCAATGATATTTTCTACATGTATTTCTGTCGTGTTGAATAATTTAAAATTAATAAAATCTTCATCTTTGAGAATAAACGGCAATTCAGTGCCGCCTAAGATTAATCCATCAATTCCGTTTTGTTTCCTCATATAATTGACAATTTCCATAAACGCTTTCTTCGTCTCTTCAACAAATATTCCCTTCACAAATTCATTCATATATTTATCATGAATATAATTCTGTGATTCAGGTGACGGCGTTATTATCTCAATGCCTTCTTTGTGAAATCCGGCCTGATAAAATCCGCCTTGCATGGTCGATTTCGTTCCGAACAGTCCGAGCTTCTTACACCCAAATTTCTTTGCACTTTCTAAGGCTGCTTCTACAATGCTGATCAACGGAAGAGCCGATTTAATTCTCAGCTGTTCAAAAACAATATGCGGTGTATTGGATGCTATCACGGCAAAATCAGCACCGCCGTTTTTCAGTTTCAGAATTTCACCGCTTAAATATGCCGTTAAAGCGTTGTAATCTTTTTTCGCAACCAAGTCCAGCATATGAGTCATATCAATGCTGTTAATCAAAATTGACGGATAGCTGCCGGCATCGCTTTTCTCATGAAATCCTGCAATTATTCTTTGATAATAATCGATCGTCGATGGAGGTGCGATACCTCCGATAATTCCTATGACTTTTGTCTGCATTTCTTTATTCAGGCAGTCACACTGTCTTTCGGCAATATTTTCTTCTGTTGTTCTTCTTTTCGTTTCTTCGAAGCTAGCGCCCGGTTTAACGCTTCAATATATGCATGGACACTGCCGGCAATGATATCGGTACTTGCCGCCCGTCCGTTCATAAGTAGTACCGTCAAAATCGACCCGTACAAACACTTCACCGATAGCATCATGCCCAGAATGGACGGATTTGATGGAATACTCAGTCAGTTTACCCTGAACACCTGTAATACGCTCGACAGCTTTATATGCGGCATCAACCGGTCCGTCACCTGTTGCAGAATCTATTGTCAACTGCTCGCCTTGCATCAGTTCGATAGTCGCCGTCGGCCGGAGATTGGTACCGCTGGTGATCTGGAGATTAACCAGATGGTAAACTTCTTCCGTTGAACTTACTCCTGATTCGAGAATTGTCTCGAGATCTTCATCAAATATTTCTTTCTTTTGATCTGCGATTTCGCAAAAAAGTTTATATGCACTTTGAAGTTCTTCGTCCGATAATTTGTATCCGAGGTCCGCATAACGCTGCTTCAATGCATGTCTTCCCGAATGTTTTCCAAGTATCAGAGTGCTCGTCTTAATTCCGACAGACTGCGGCGTCATAATTTCATATGTGATCGGGCTTTTAAGCACTCCATCCTGATGTATTCCGGCTTCATGAGCAAATGCATTCGCACCGACGATAGCCTTATTGCGCTGAACCATCATACCGGTAAGGCTGCTCAGCAGTTTACTCGACTTATAAATTTCTTCTGTATCGATATTCGTTGCCAGACCGAGTTTTTCATGCCGTGTCTTAATCGCCATAACAATTTCTTCCAGCGATGCATTTCCCGCCCGTTCGCCGATACCGTTAATCGTACATTCAACCTGACGTACACCGTTTTGAACTGCTGCAATTGAATTTGCGACAGCCAATCCAAGATCGTTGTGACAATGCGAACTGAGTACGGCAGATTGAATATTCGGAACACGTTCGCGAACAGCTTTAAACATTGCGCCGTATTCATCCGGAATAGCATATCCTACCGTATCCGGAAGATTGACGACTGTTGCACCGGCTTTAATTACGGCTTCAACGACTTGACAAAGATAATTGATATCTGTCCTGGAAGCATCTTCACACGAAAATTCCACATCGTCGCACAATGATTTAGAATACTGAACAGCCCAAACGGCTTCCTGCAAGACCTGTTCGCGCGATTTCTTCAGTTTGTATTTGAGATGAAGATCCGATGTTGCGATGAAAGTATGAATTCGCGGCTTTGCAGCTTCACGAATTGCTTCCCATGCACGGTCAATATCCGGCTTCACTGCACGTGCCAGCGCTGCAATAGTACAGGTTTTAATTTTTTCTGCCACCAGTTTCACGGCTTCAAAGTCGCCGACAGAAGCAATCGGAAATCCCGCTTCAATGACATCGACACAAAGCAACTGGAGCTGCCGGGCAAGGCGTAGTTTTTCTTCAATGTTCATGCTGCAGCCGGGCGATTGTTCACCATCGCGCAGTGTTGTGTCGAATATGAATACGCGGTCTTCCATGTTTAATTCTCCTATATCTTTTTATTTTCAATGTTCAACAATTTACGAACCCAATCCATCAATACGGTAAACTGATCCGGTGTAAGCGATTGAGCTCCATCTGAAAATGCTTCTTCCGGATTCGGATGTACTTCAATAATCAATCCATCGGCGCCGGCAGCAATTGCGGCCTTTGCCATGGGTGTAACAAGACTCCTTACACCTGTTCCATGACTCGGATCGGCAATGACAGGCAAATGACTTAATTCTTTCAACGCGGGTACTGCAGATAGATCGAATGTATTGCGTGTGTAATCTTCAAATGTCCTGATCCCGCGCTCGCATAGTATTACCTGTTCATTTCCCTGCGACATTATGTATTCTGCCGACATTAACAGTTCTTTTAATGTGCTGGATTGCCCGCGCTTGAGTAAAACCGGTTTCTTCAGCTTGCCGACTTCTTTCAGTAAAACAAAATTCTGCATATTTCGCGCACCAACCTGAAGAATGTCGGCATACTCACCGACCAGTGCAACATCGGTTGGAGTAATGACTTCCGTTATTATCAACAGTCCCGTCTTTTCGCGCGCTTCAGCAAGAAGCTTCAATCCTTCTTCTTCCAGTCCTTGAAAACTATACGGCGATGTCCGCGGTTTAAATGCTCCGCCGCGCAGAACCTTTGCGCCGGCTTTCTTGACCTGTTCTGCCGATAGTAATATTTGTTCCCGGCTTTCGACCGAGCAGGGACCGGCCATCACAACAAAATGATCGCCCCCGATCACGACCGGCGGCACTGCTGCCTCCGCCGGGTGCAGGAATTGATATCGTAGTTCTCGAGCCATGCCACTCGCTGCTGGCAAGTTTAAACGGCTTTAAAATCGGAACAACGTTTTCCACTCCATCTAAAGAATCAAGCGCCTGAAGACGAGATTTACCGCGTTCATCACCGACACATGCAATGACCGTACGCAGCTCGCCATAGATAGGATGAACTTTGAATCCAAGTTCCTTTACCTTATCGAAGATATGCTCAATTTGCTGCCTGCTCGCGCCGGCTTTCATTACGATAATCATTGAACCAATTTCCTTTTTACATACATCATACTGAAATCAATGAGCGCTTTTTGACCTGTGTTTTAACAAATGATAGCATATCGAATCGACCAGCGCCTTCCAGCTTGCTTCAACCACATCGGGCGAAACACCAACCGTATTCCATGATTTTTTTCCGTTGTTCGTCTCAATCAAAACGCGTACTTTTGCCGCTGTCGCGCTTTGCGTGTCGAGAACACGCACTTTATAATCCGTCAGATGAATTTGACTGAGTTCCGGATAGAACTTTTCAAGCGCCTTTCGCAGTGCCAGGTCCAATGCATTGACCGGTCCGTCTCCTTCTGCGGCCGTGATTTCAGTTTCATCGCCTACACGAATTTTTATCAGCGCTTCGGAACGGGCATCCTTTTCAAGGCTGTCTTTTTGAATACTGACCTTAAATCGCTCTAAATCGAAGAAATGTTTCATTTCTCCGGTGTGACGTTTCACCATCAGTTCAAATGACCCTTCGGCATCTTCATAACTATAGCCGTTATGTTCCATTTCCTTAATTTCATTAACGATTTTCTGCACAGCCGGAGATTTTTCGTTAAGTTCCACGCCTAATTCTTTTGCCTTAAAGATGATATTGCTTCGTCCCGAGAGATCGGAAATCAAAACCCGGCGGGTGCTTCCCACGGATTCCGGTACGATATGTTCATAGGTGAGTGCGGTTTTCATCACCGCACTTACATGAACTCCGCCTTTGTGAGCAAATGCACTTTCACCGACAAACGGAAGATTCTTCTGATGTTTCATATTTGCCAATTCACTTACATATCGCGAGACACTCGTGAGGTGCAGCAGCTGTTCGTCCGAAACGCATCGATATCCCATTTTCAATTGGAGATCAGGTATAATAGAGCACAAATTTGCATTCCCGCAGCGTTCACCGTAACCGTTAATTGTGCCTTGAACCTGAATACACCCTTCGCGTACCGCCAGTAATGCACTTGCGACTGCCGTATCGGAATCGTTGTGCGTGTGAATACCCAATGGAGTCGAGATCTTTTTCTTGACCTCACGCACTATTTCCGCTACCTGCCACGGCATAGTTCCGCCGTTGGTATCGCAGAGGACAAGAATTTCAGCGCCGCCTTCTGAGGCGGCATTTAATGTCTTCAGTGCATACGCCTGATCTTGTTTATACCCGTCGAAGAAATGTTCTGCATCGTATACGACTTCTTTTCCATGTTTTTTTAAATAAGCAACGGAATCGGCAATAAGTGTTAAATTCTCTTCCGGAGAAATCTGCAGTGCCTGCTTCACATGCAGCAGCCACGACTTGCCGAAAATTGTCACCACAGGTGTTTGCGCATCGAGCAGTGCGCGAATATTTTCATCCTTTTCAACGGGATTTTTAGCACGCCGTGTAGATCCGAACGCTGCAATTTTTGCATGTTTGAATTTCGTCGCTCTGGCACGTTCGAAAAATTCCATATCCTTCGGATTCGATCCCGGCCATCCGCCTTCGATATATGTTACACCGAACGAATCAAGCCTTTTGGCAATCTTTATTTTATCTTCGGCGGAAAAGGATATATCTTCTCCTTGTGTACCGTCGCGTAATGTCGTGTCATATAAGAATATTTGTTGCATAGACAGCCTTTAAATAGTCTATGAATGTTCACTTTTTAAATTGCTTGCAGAGGCACTGATGTTAGTGCCCCTGCATGTAAAAACTAAACCGGATTAATTCTGTCCCCGGCCGCTGACTCCTTTGATCTTTTTTGTAATTGCTTTCGCTTTTTGTTTCGGGCGAAGGGCACGAACCGCTGCGCCGGCACGCCACATTTCTGAATCATGAATTTCTGCCAGTTTCTTTGCCAGATATTCCTGATAATCCTTGCCGCCGCAATCTTGAATCACTTCACGGGTTTCCTGACCGCTCTTCACGGATTCGTACAGCTTATTCAAATACCGGCAGATTTGCCTGATGAAAAATAGGACGCCACTTTAACGCGCCATGCTGTGCGGTAACGGAACAATTCGAATACATCCAATCCATTCCGTTCTCATCGACAAGCCGGATAAGGCTCTGCGTCAACTCTTCCACTGTTTCATTGAAAGCTTCCGACGGCGAGTGACCGTTCTTTCGCAGCACATCATACTGCGCCTGCATAAGGCCGGCAAGTGCGCCCATCAGCACGCCGCGCTCGCCTGTCAGGTCGCTGTACACTTCCTTTAAGAATGTTGTGGGGAATAAATATCCGGAACCGATTGCAATACCGACAGCCAGACAGCGTTCCTCCGCATGTCCGGTTGCATCCTGGAACACACCGAAACTTGAATTAATACCGGCGCCGGATAAGAAGTTGCGGCGGACATTCAAACCGGAACCTTTTGGAGCAACTAAAATCACATCGACATTTGCAGGCGGAATAACACCGGTCTGGTCTTTATACGTAATAGAAAATCCATGCGAAAAATATAACGCATCGCCGGGTTTAAGATTCTGTTTGATAACAGGCCAGACAATACGCTGTGCTGCATCGGACACAAGCATCTGAATAATAGTGCCGCGACGGACTGCTTCATCAATCGGAAAAAGAGTTTTACCGGGAACCCAGCCGTCTTTCACTGCACGATCCCAGTCCTTTTTATATTCTTTCGCCTGACCGATTATCACATGAATACCGTTGTCTTTCATGTTTAATGCCTGGGCAGGCCCTTGGACACCGTAGCCGATTACAGCAACAACTTCTTTCTTTAATACTTTGCGTGCTTTTGCAAGCGTAAACTCTTTACGGGTAATTACTTTTTCTTTTTCTCCGCCGAAATCTATAAATGCCATGGTCTTATTCTCCTTTTAATACATTTAGTTTATTGTTTTACATTCGTTATAAAAATCTTTTAAAATCGAATATTGAGAATTAATCAAATCCCAATTGCATCTGAAACGATACATAATATTAATTACGCTTCGCTCTGAAATTCCCGTTTGATGGCAACACGGCCGGTGCGCGCCAGTTCTTTAATACCAAACGGTTTCAGCATATTAATAATCGCATCCACTTTTAACTGCGAGCCGGTCGCTTCGATAGTTAAGGTTTTCGGACTTACATCCACGACTTTCGTACGGAAAATTTCCGAGATCTGCATAATTTCCATCCGCGTTGTCGGTGTGCACTGCACTTTTACTAATGCGAGTTCTCTATCGACAAACGTATCTTCCGTTAAATCCACAACTTTAATCGTATCGATCAGTTTATGAAGCTGTTTTAAAATTTGTTCGATGATTTGATCGTCGCCGCGCGTTACAATAGTCATGCGCGAAACGGCTTCATCCTCGGTCGGACCGACCGTGAGACTGTCGATATTGTACCCTTTGGCTGCAAAGAGTCCTGCAATTCTATTCAGTGTACCGAAATGGTTTTCCACCGTCATAGAAATAGTGTGCTGTTTTAATTGTTCTTTAGTCGTTGAAGATGCCATGGTCTCTTCTCCTGGTTGAATACCATTATCCTTTTGCATGAATCATCGTCTTATGTGTAGCATGTGATTGTTTCAGCGGTTCCGGACTGTCAATAATTTCATTCACTGTCTGTCCTGCAGGAATCATCGGATAGACATTTTCTTCCGGCGCAACGATAAACTCCACCAGCATAGGGCCGTCTTTATGTGCAAGGGCCTTATTAATTGCGCCTTCCACATCTGCCGGTGATGTAACTCGCATAGCGGGAATACCGTACGCCTCCGCCAATTTTACAAAATCCGGACTGGTAATGCGCGTATTTGAATACCGTTTCTTCCAGAAAAATTCCTGCCATTGGCGCACCATTCCGAGAAATCCGTTGTTCATAACAAAAATTTTCACCGGAAGATTATTATGACTGATGGTTGCCAATTCCTGAATGTTCATCTGCATACCGCCATCGCCGCTGATACAGAAAACCGGCAGGTCGCTTCGGCCAAAAGCTGCACCCATCGATGCAGGAAGCGAAAATCCCATTGTTCCCAGACCACCCGATGTGATTTGTGTACGCGGATGTTTCCATTTAAAGAATTGCGCCGTCCACATTTGCGATTGACCGACATCGGAAACAACAATGGCATCACCGTCTGTAATTTCACCCAGCTTGTGAATAACATACTGCGCACGAAGCGATTCGTCATGTTTATATCTCAGCGGATGTTCTGCTTTCCATCCATCAATTGTCTTCAACCATTCTTTCGTATCCAGCGGTTTCACAAGTTCAATTAACTGCTTGAGAACACGCTTCACATCTCCGACTATCGGAACATCCACCGGAACATTTTTACTGATGGCGGACGGATCGATATCGATATGAATTTTTTTGGCATTCTTGGCAAATTTTTCTACGTTGCCGGTCACACGATCATCGAACCGCGCACCGATTGCAACGAGAACATCGCATTGATCGACAGCCATATTCGAGTACCATGTGCCATGCATGCCCAGCATACCCAGCGCCAGTTTGCTTTGCTCGGGATATACGCCCAATCCATGCAAAGTTGTCGTAATCGGAGCATGCAGTTTATCTGCAAGTGCACGAACTTCGGTCGACGCATTCGAACTTATCACGCCGCCGCCGACATAGATCAGCGGCCGTTTGCGATTCATTGAGAAGCTTCCGCCGCTTTCTTGATTTGTTTCATGTTCCCTTCCACTACCGGATTATAGCTGCGGAGCGAAATTGTTTTGGGATATTCAAAGACAGCTTTTGCTGCAAGTACATCTTTCGGCAAATCGACAAGCACCGGCCCTGGACCTGCCGGTGGTGGCGATATAAAATGCCGCTTTGATTGTATTCGCCAGATCGTTGACATCTTTCACGAGATAATTATGTTTCGTAATCGGACGTGTAATGCCGACGATGTCCACTTCCTGAAATGCATCGTTCCCTATAAGCTTTGTTACAACCTGACCGGTGAATACGACAAGCGGTATAGAATCCATATACGCATCGGCAATACCGGTGACTGCATTCGTTGCACCGGGCCCGGATGTCACAAGTACAACCCCGGGTTTACCTGTTGCTTTCGAATATCCTTCTGCAGCATGAGTTGCTCCTTGTTCGTGCCGCGTGAGAATATGTTTGATGTGTGTTAAATCATGCAGCACATCATAGATACCGATGACGACACCGCCCGGATATCCAAAGAGCGTATCCACTCCTTCTTCAACAAGGCTCCGTACAAATATTTCTGCCCCTGTCATCGTTTTGCCTTGATGATTGTCCTATGCTTTTGTCGGTGTCATTGCATTATTCCTTCTATTGTTTGATATCGTTTCTTCTTCATCTTTTTCAATATTTTATATCTTTGCATTATTCAGATCAAAGAACACACTGAGTATTAATAGTGAAAAATCTTATATCTTAACTTCTCAGCGTTGCACCGGTATTCGCACTGGTAACAAAATGTGCATACCGCCGCAGCCATTTGCTCGTTGTACGCGGTTTAAATTCCGGCAGCGCTGAAACACGCGAACGAATTTCTTCATCACTCAAACGAACACTCAATGTACGTGCTTCCAGATCAATGTCGATGATATCGCCGGCACGCAGCGCGGCAATAGGGCCGCCGGCTGCCGCTTCTGGCGAAACATGCCCGATGCATGCACCGCGTGTACCGCCCGAAAAACGTCCATCGGTTATGAGTGCAACTTTTTCACCCAATCCCATTCCCATAATTGCCGAAGTGGGTGAGAGCATTTCCTGCATACCTGGTCCGCCGCGGGGACCTTCGTAACGAATCACGACTACATCGCCTGCCTGCACTTGTCCCGCAAGAATTCCTGCCTGTGCATCTTCCTGACTTTCAAAAATTCGTGCCGGTCCGCTGTGCTTGCGCATCGCAGCAGAAACTCCGGCCGTCTTGATAACCGCACCTTCGGGTGCAAGATTACCGAACAGAATCGCCAGTCCGCCTTTTGCCGAATGCGGATTTTCCACGGGACGAATTACTTCTGCAGTTCTTCACTTTTGATTTCGCAACAATACTCCGTAATGTTTTTCCACTCACTGTCGGCCGATCGAGATGAAGAAGATCGTCGCCTTTTCGAGTTATTTCGTTGAGGATCGCGGGAACACCGCCTGCCTTATGCAGATCTTCAATATGCCATGGACCTGACGGACTGATTTTTGATAAATGCGGAATTCTATCTGCGATCTCATTAATGCGTGAAAGCGGATAGTCGATACCGGCTTCGTTGCAGAATGCAAGAGTGTGCAGTACAGTGTTTGTACTTCCGCCCATCGCCATATCCAGCGCGAAGGCATCATCAACAGCATCGCGTGTGACTATATCACGGGGCCGGATATTCTTTTCAATCAGCTTCATAATTATTTTTCCGGCTTCCTTCGTCAAATCATTCCGTTGTTTGGTTTTCGCAAGAGCAGTTCCGTTGAAAGGCAGTCCCAGTCCGATCACTTCTAAAAGACAATTCATGGAGTTTGCAGTGAAAAGTCCTGAACAAGAACCGCAGGACGGACAGGCAAACTTTTCAAGAATCTTTAATCGTTTTTCATCCATTGTGCCGGCTTTGTACGCGCCGACTCCTTCGAAAACGGAAATGAGATCGATCGTTTTGCCGTCGGGAGTTTTTCCGGCTTTCATCGCTCCGCCGGTAACAAAAAAAGTCGGGATATTCGTTCGCAGCGCACCCATTACCATACCTGGAACAATTTTATCGCAGTTCGGTATGCAGACCATGCCGTCAAATGCATGACCTTCTATCATTGTTTCAATACAATCAGCGATGAGTTCGCGGGAAGGCAGGCTGTATTTCATTCCGGCATGTCCCATAGCAATGCCGTCATCGACCGCAATCGTGTTAAACTCGAAGGGCACTCCTCCGGCAGCGCGGATTGCGTTCTTTACTAATTTACCGAATGCCTGCAGGTGCACATGGCCGGGTACGATATCTACATAAGAATTGGCAACGGCAATGAACGGCTTGCCGAAGTCCGCTTCTTTTACGCCGGCTGCACGCAGCAAAGCACGGTGAGGTGCACGTTCAAATCCTTTTTTGATTATGTCGGATCGCATAGTTCATTCCTTTCAGACAGATAAAAAAACATTTTTTTCCTCTGCCAGAGGAGAACGCTGCAAAACCTTAATTTATGGGGTACCGATTTCGGTGTGCTTCGTCGCCTCTGGCCTTACTCAGCCTACAATAATAAGGCTAAGTACAAGCAGGAGGCTAAGAATAAGAGTCAGCGGTAATAAACCAAGTGTAGACAGAAGAACCGTAGGCCGGATGTTTCTTCCGGCGGAATTTAATGATAAAACGGAGGTATTTGGGTTGTTCTGTTTCACTGTATTTCAGTAAATAAATTCTACTATACCATACGAAAAACTTTGCAGTTTGTCAAGAGTTGGACAGAAAAATTTTAACTAAAAAGTGAGATTAACAAGGATTAATATAGGCAAATGAGGGTTTTCATAAAGTTACAGTTGTAGTGACGCGACAGCCGTGCGTCACAGTATGAATTCGAAGCCCCGTTGGACATATTTCAGGTTAGCTGCAATTATTATATTCGTTCGGTTGGGAGCTGAACACTACCAAGTAGAGAACTCTACAAATTATACACCAAGCCCTTAAAAGACGTATAACAAAAACACTGTCCGATTCGGTTGTTCTATGTCAAAAATACTTTACTGGAATAATTTCAACCCACCTGCGACTTCGACGTTTTATTCAAAGTGCATAGAGTGATCTTTTTATCTGGGCTGACCCTAAGCCCGTGAAATGAATAGAAGTGAAGCAAGCCAAGTCGAAAGTCTATGATTAGTTATTCAGACAATACAAAAGCTTTAGTGTCAAGTAGATGAGAATAGCACTGCATTTATTAGTGTTTTACTTGAGCCAGCGAAATCGATAGCCGGAGGCCCATTACAATCACACGCAGAGCGTGTGACCATTTTTATAGCGCCCCTACAAAAGCAATCTATAATGGTCTGATAAGGTCACTTTGCGCAATCAAAGAAAGCGACAATAAGCATTCATTCAAATTATGTATCAAGTATGTCTATTTACTGGATTCCCGACTAAAGCATTCGGGAATGACATTATCTTTTTGTCCATTTAATAAATGGACTCTACAAATTATACCCCACACCCTTAAAAAATGTATAACAAAAAACACCGTCCGATTCAGATGTTCTGTATAAATCCTGAATCCCTTTATCGAATGTCGCTTTATCAATAAGTGAACTACTCAGAGCTTTTCCCCTGACGCCTTCTATCATTGCTGTAAAAGTATTCCGTGTAAAACCTTCGACCAACTCGGGCTTGCTCGAATCGACATACACCATTCTTGGCGAGACTGCACACCGCGTAAAACCGGCATTTACCAATAACGGATAAAGTTCCCTGCCGATAAGTGCGTTACCGCCATGAGATTTCTGCAATTCAACCTGGCAGCGAATAGCTTCCTGTGCAGCATCGCTCCGCGGATAATAATAAGCCGAACCATGGTCTCCTTCAATCAATGTCATTGTTCCACCCTTTTTCAATACTTTTTTCAGCGACTTTATTGCATCCAGAGGCTTAGGAAGATGTTCAAGAACAAAACAGACAAGTATATGATCAAAATATTCCTCGGGATAATTCAAATCAAAAATATCTCCGGATCTGAAATTCGACATTCCGAATACCCAGAGATTCTATTAAAGATTTCGCCTTTCGCAGCGATTCTTCGGAAATATCGATGGAAATAAATTTTGAATCCGGATTTTTCGGTGCAACGATCTTTGTCTGCGCGCCGACACCGCACCCGGCTTCAAGAACTATAGAATTCCCGGGAAACAACGAATCATGATGAAGAAGCTCGCTTAGGCAATTCGCCTGATCTGCAAGACGAGTCGATTCTCTTTCCGAATA
Source organism: uncultured Bacteroidota bacterium (assembly GCA_963770945.1). GTDB lineage: Bacteria > Bacteroidota > Ignavibacteria > UBA10030 > UBA10030 > Fen-1298. The sequence goes on from CAVYRP010000003.1 coordinate 26,200, forward strand.
TCCATGGACATAATCAGCATGCATGACAATTTTCCAGTTTAAGTTTTTAAAACACAGGACTACTGAATAAGCGGTTCTGTATAGTGAGCAGCTATAATGCTAAAAATGGTAACGACTTTTCCCTTCTTCTGCAAGAAAGATCAAAGAGAATAATTTCTATGTTTACATCATTCAAACAATTTTATAGATTATATTAAGAGACGATATGGTTACGAAAAGGAATATCCATGAATAACGTCATTATTTTGAAGTGCCTCGCTGTAATTCTTTTCCTGTGTGTAGTATCATCGCGCATGCACAGCAATCCGGTTGATGATCAACTTTCGGTTCGTGAACAGTTCACTAAGAATCTGCATACTGCAGGAGATGCGGCGATAATTGCCGAAAAGAAAATTATCGACTCTCTTTCTCAAATTCTCGAAGCATCTAATCGCCGGCATCGGGCTTCATTGAAAACTCTGAAAGACTCGCTGCTCGCATCGACCGGCAAAACACTCGATCAAAAAAGAATTGAATCAGTCGGAATACTACATACACGTTTATCGGATAACCTGAATTCCAATAACCAAAAGCGGCAGAATGTTATGTACGAGAGGCTTCAGAAAAATCAACGTACTATCAGGGATCTTATAACCGCTCACCTGCCTTGTCTCGGCTGCAAAGAATACCACGACTATGAGATTACTTTCAATGCATTTCAAAAGAAAGTAGATATTTCGACAGATGCTTTTTTCGATGCTGCCTCCGACGAATATGAGAGTGCCTCGGACGCAATGGCCGACACAGCCGATATCCTGCGCGATTCACTTATTTCGTATATCGAAACGCTTATAGATGAACGGTCAACGGAACTGTATGAATTCGAAGAACATTCCAATAAAATTATTGCTTCTGTTGATACCAGAAGTCACACAACCTTCCGCGGGCGCGACGGCGGAGTCTCGCAGGCATCGCTAAGCCCTTCTCTTGCGTTTGCGTTGAGTTCAGGCCTTCGCTTTTCCCTGGGCGCAGTTTGGACAGAGAAACCTGATTTCCATCACGACGGTATTTATCTCGGCGTTGGGTACGATTTTACTATCTCGCCGGTTATGGGTGCTTCAATCGGTTATACGTACCTTTTGTTTGCCGACAGCAGCACGGAAAATCAATCTGTCATTCACCACAGCATAGATGGTGGAATCTATCTGGAAACAGCTCTGGCAAATCTCGGTGCAAGTGCCGGTATTTCCATAGGAAGCGAAATGGAGTACGCATTTGCAGCAAGCATCTCTCGTTCTATACCAATAGGAAATTTTTCTTTTGATCCTTCATTGACAATTACATGGGGAGAACAGAACGGAGAACTTGTCGCCGAGCGTCTCGTAAGAACACTAAAGGGGCAGGGAAAAAGCCAGGGAAAGGGAAAAGGAGGAGGACAGCAATCGAGTCAGATAACAACGACTCCCAACAACATTTTCACTATTATGGCATACGAAATAAACCTCCCTCTGAGTATTCACTTAAGAACACTGATTATCACTCCGTCTCTGAACTGTATTTTTCCCATGAATGTGATTGATGGAAGCCGAGAGGCACCATATCTCAATGCAGGATTGACCGTCGTGTATGAATTGAGGTTGTAGGAAGTAAAACTGTTTAAGTCACCCATTCCAAGAAATAGTGCAACATCGCCTCTGATGCTTCAGATTGAAAACCAATAATTAAATTTTATTAGAAAAATATTATTTGGGTACACGCTTGATAAGTCGCCCATTGCACGGGATACCGTGTTATTCCCGGGCATAACATAATTTGTTCTATCCTGCGACCACACAAAATAAATTTGTGAACCCGGACGATATTCCCATCTGAAAACTAGATTAGACCGCAGTTGAGAAAAGTTAAAATCCGGGATTCTCATAACTGTAATCGATCTGGGAATTGTTATTTTCAGAAATTTCGTAATTGCTGCCGTTTAGAACCGGATTCAGAGTCAAATACCTGTCGCTGTATTCTGCCGCTCTCGGATTTGTAACTGATTTGAAATCGGAGTATTTCCCCACCGAAGCAAACGGACTTCCGTAATATTGAATCGATAATTCCGGGGTAATATTGTAATCAATTCTGAAAGTCGCACCCATTGTCTGCTGCTTGATTTTTCCGAGTATATATCTATAATCACCGTTGACAGTTTTTGTATCGATATACTGTAAATTATTTAAATTGTCGGAATAGTTAACGCTGATTGTTAGTTTCAATGTATTTATCGGCATGAAAGATATTCCGGGTTGAATGGAAAAGTATTTCGAACTTTGATTATTTGAAAGAGAAGCCTCGGCATTTACTTCAAAATATATTTTTTCCGATGGATCTGTTCTCATGTAAAGAGTATTAGACCAGATTGCAGGTACAAGCATAGCATATCCGCCGCGTAATATGCGTGTATCCAAAGCCTGCGACGTGTAATTTACATTTGTCGAAATTGCCCATTTATTAAGGAATTCAAGATAAATACTTAAATTGCCGCCGGATGATAAATGATTCATTCCAAAATCCCAGTTATTGAATTGTTCAAAACCGATGCTGTAAGTTCTGAAAATTGATACAGGCTGGTTAACGAAATATGATATAGAATTTTCTTGTTCAATAATATCTGTTGTTTGCATAAAGCCAATATCGTTCAGATCAAGACCCGGAGAACGCAATGTGAGTCCTGTGGAATAACGCCATAATCCTTTGCTTCCTTTTCCTATCTCTATTTTTCCGCCATAACCTGACAACCGGGTGCTGATGCTGTCAAACTGAATATGATTTGCATCCGGACGCTGGTAATACCTTGCCGATGAATTTTGAAGAATCCGCATTGCATCGCTGCTGCCATCAATTGTACTGCCTATCAATTTGACATCAATATAAAATTCTTTATCATTCCAGTGATGAAGCAAATCGATTCCTCCGGTAAAGGCATTTCGGTTCATATATTCCAATTGAGGATCTTTAATAAATCGGTTTGTAGAAGTAAGTATTCCGCCAAGGAGCTGTTTCCTTCATCAAAGTCCTGTTGCACACGGGCAACCATATAATTTGTCAAAGGTTCAACACTTACATTCCTGCGTGTATTTCCTAAATTTAATTCTGCATGTTCATTCGCCGTTAGACTTTGCAGCACTCCGATTGAAAATCCATTTGCAGTTTTTCCGCTTATTTTTGCTGCGCTGAGAATTGTTGTATTATCCGGAAAATCCATGTATTCATTTTCTTTAAATCCGGTGTATAACTCGGTGAATGTCCAATCCTCCGGCTGTAAAAAATGTTTATATCATCAAAATCAAAGGTGAAAATATTTTTCCCTTCCAGGAAAAAAGACCTCTTTTCTTCGTAAAAAGTTTCAAATGCTGTTAGGTTCATTACGGACGGATCGGATTCCACCTGTCCGAAATCCGGATTTATTGTAAGATCAGCAGTGAAGTTGCTTGATAATCCTATTTTTGCATCAAGTCCGAGAGTTCCAAACCAGGATCTTCCTTTATCCGCAAACGGATTTCCCGGTTCACTTTTAAAAGTATTTAGTTTTCCAAGCGTATAAGGCATTATTTCGATCCGCCGTGATTTTGGCAGTCCCTTAATTCCGTGTAGTTCGCCAAACTGATAAAGTATTCCAGGTCCGGTTGACGATTGAGGTTCCCAGTCGCTTTCTTCCTGCAGACGGTCTATCCATCGCCAGCAATGCATTCCCCAGACCTGTTCGTCATCGCTGCTATAGCGAAGCTGGCTTAACGGAATTTCAAATTCAGCAGTCCAGGCAGAATCTTCCATACCGGCTTTTGCATACCATACAGCATTCCAGTTAAAATCGCCGATTCATGGATTTGTTAAAACAAGATCTATCTTCTGTCCGGCAGCAGTAATATTAAATTCAAATCCGGTACGATGATCATGATAACTATCGAAATTAATTCCTACGACATCGCCATTAAATTCATCACGTCTTCCGGCTTTGCGTATAATTTTATCAGGTTCACTATCAAATGCTCTAATGGCCACATAAATATTTTTATCATCATAAAGAATTTTTAATTGTGTAGGCTGCGAAGGTTTTGCTCCTTCATTAGGAATCCATTGTGTAAAATCACCTGCCCATTCCCCGGTTTTCCAGCATTCATCGTTTAAGATACCGTCTATCTCAGGCTTTTCCGTCGTCAGGCGAGTTGTGTTGTAGACCCTTACCGGTTTCTTTATATAAGTATTGCTCGTATCATCTTTGTCTGTCTGATTAAACGAGAACAGATTATTAAAGGTTAATATAAGGATGGAAAAAGTAACGGCCGGTTTAATTTTCATAATAATTGACAGTCCTTTACATCAAGTCTCATAGTTGCATGATTGCAGTGTTTTATTAGACCAACGGTAGCGGTCAAATGTGATTTAACGGTACGCAGCAGCCGATTCTTAACTGATCAGTGTGCGTTTTACTTATCTTTAAATAATGTGTTTCCTTTTATCATCCAAGAAATACCGAATGCAAATAAAGCAATGGATTCAAATATTAATACCGGGTAACATTTTGAAATATATGTATCTCGTAAAAATAGCGTGTAAATAGTTATACAAAATATTGAAAGAATCATTACAATGCCGCAAAGGCGATATATCATATTTCTGTGCCTTTTTTCTCTGCCTAGAACACCCGGATGGCGCCTGGTAAAGAGAAAGATCGAGTTAAACGATAACGAAAAGAAAAATAGGGCGCCAAACGACAAATGAATATATTCGGAAATATTATCATCGAAAAGAAAAATTCCAACTTTTACAACCTGGCCGCAGAACATAGAAGTGGGGAATATTACTATCCCCAAAGCGAATATTCCGCTCAGGTTTCCAATAAGATCATCTATCTTTTCATAGCCTCTATAGGACATAAGAAAAAGAGAAACTACACAGAGTAATCCGACAAAAAAATCGCGCATGTTTGTGTAATAATAACCGCTTATAGATCCCTGCAAAACAGATCCGCTCCGTAGAAATCCTCCTATCACAACTATGATAGGCAGCGATATTCCCAGAATACCTATAAATCTTCGCATTGTTAAATAAGAGATTATGAAATTTCTATTTTGATTCACAGACATGGTATCATTCCTGAATATATTACCCGCCATAATGTTAATCGAAATTATTTGTTGCAGCTGATAATACGATACGATTTTTTTTGTAAAAGAACTTGATGACGAATCCCTAACTTTATAGAATTAAAGACCATGCAAACTGGTGAGCGCCTTTATATGATTTGGCGTCGTACCGCAGCATCCGCCGATAATGCCGGCACCATTTTGAATGCATTTTGCCAGACAGTCGGCGAATGTATTTGGAGGCATATCAAAACTCGTCGTGTTATTTAGTAATTTTGGTTTCCCGGCATTTGGTTGTGCAATAAGTGGAAGAGAGCTGTATTTCCGAAATTCTGCAATAATCAAAGGAAAGTCTTTCGGATCTAAACTGCCGCAATTTGCTCCGATTGCATCCGCACCTTCCCGTGTCAATGAAATTGCGCACTCCTTAACGGAATTTCCCATCATTGTCCTGCCGCCGTTTTCAGCAGTTGAAAAACTTAAAGTGACAAATACCGGCAGAGACGATATGCTTTTGCAGGCATGCAATGCACAAATCGCCTCGCGCAAATCCATTACAGTCTCGATTATAAATGCGTCGATGCCGTTCTCCGAAAGGATTCCGGCTTGTTCCTGAAAATTGCGAACGAATGTTTCTTCGCTGAATTCTCCATACGGTTCGAGCATCTGACCGGTGGAACTGATGTCCCCAAGAACGAAATGCTTGCTGCCGGCTGCCTGCCGTGCAAGTTTTACACCTGCTTCGTTTACCTTTGTGATATCGATATCCAGCGCATGCGACTCAATAAAAATGCGGTTCATCGTGAGTGTGTTGGTCGTAACGAGCGTAGCACCGGCATCCAGATAACTCCTATGAATTTTTAAGACTGCATCCGGATAGAAAAGATTGCATTGTTCCCCGCCCGTCAAACCTGCTCGAAAGAGCTCCGTACCCATAGCTCCATCAGTAATAATAATCCGATTGTCTGCAATATATTTAAGAAGATTCAAGATCTCACCACTGATTTTATTCGCTTCCTAAAATAGATTCTTGCCATCGTTTTTTTGAACCCCCCTAATCCCCTCTTCGTACGAAGGGGGAGATCGAAGATCGGACGGTTGCTTTAAACTGAGAGTAATTGCATTGCAATTACTTTTTTATTAGAGTGAACTGCTTACGCTTTCATCATCCAGTATATATATTTTCAATACAATGTTTTTCTTTATTTGTGTTTTTCAAACAGATTGCTCGGATCGAATGCAATTTTCGCTCTATTATAAATTAAAGCACAACTTGACATTCGACGACAATTATTCAATGTTTGTATTTCCTTTTAATAAAAATGATTTTTTATGCTGCAAGATGTGTTCAATTACGCCAATTCTTTTTTATAACATCTTCTTCTCTTATGCAGGCGTGAATCATAAAATTTCCATTGCGCCTGGACTTTAATATTTCCTTCCAGTTCCCTGTTCGTCTCGACTTTCTCGATCCCGTTTTTAATAAACACCTTGTTCATTTCGTGTATTAAAATTGCATTGACACCCTTATTCTGCATATCGGGACGCACGGCAGTAAGATAGAGGTCGGCGTTTCGATTATTTTTAATTGCCCGTAAAATACGGATAAATCCGAACGGGAACAGACGGCCGTTGCATTTCTGAAGCGCCGCGGATAACGAAGGCATTGCAATACCGAACGCGGCCACTTTGCCGGCGGAATCGAGCACCACCGGTACGAACTCCGGACGGATAAAACCGAAATATTGCTTTACATACATCTGTATCTGTTTGTCCGATAATTCAACAAAACCGTAAAGATCACGATAGGCATCGTTCAATACATAAAATATTTCATTCGCATACGGAAGCATTTCTTTTGCTTTTTTTACCTTTAGAATTTTCAGGTTATTCCGCTGCAATGCAATATCGGCGAGGCGTTGTATTTTTTCCGGAATCCCTGTATGCATTGTTACCTGATATTCGATCCAATCTATATCTTTCGAATATGCTGCATGCTCGATGTGTTCCGGATAATAAGGATAATTATAAATCGCACCGAGTGTACTGACTTCTTCAAATCCCTCGATAAGCGTTCCTTCACCGTCCATATCCGTAAAACCCAGGGGGCCATGGATGCAATTCATTCCGTTCGATCTCGCCCATTTTTCGACGGTGTTTAATAATACCGAGGACACTTCGTGATCGTCGATAAAATCGAACCATCCGAAGCGTGCAATTTTCACTCCGTATTTCTCATTGTATTTTTTATTTATAATTCCCGCAACACGGCCGACGATTTTTTTGTCCTTTAATGCCAGCCAATAGTTCGCATCGCAGAAATCGAATGCCGGATTTTTGTCTTTTCTCAGCGAGAAAAACTCATCTGAACGCAGCGGGGGAACCCAAAACGCATTCTTCCGATATAGAGAATACGGAAAGGATATAAACTGCCGTAATTCGCGCGGCGTGCGTACTTCCTTAAGATGTAATTCCATTTTACCCTTTCATTTACGAAGATCAGGAAAAAAGGATACAGGCTTTCAGTGGATTATTGTAGTATAAAACTTTTTTTGAGATAAAGTGTAGCAAGTTTTGGAGTGAAATGCAAGAAAGCCTATGCGCCAGTGAGTCTATGAGTCTTTGAGTATATGAGTAGTTGAGTATATGAGAAATGGAGTAGATAAACCAATAGGCAAATGAACAAATAAGCCGTAGAGGAGATGAGGAGTATCGGTAATACAGTAAACTGGAAAGAGTGAAATGAAAATAGCAAAGTAAAATCTCTTTTTACGTAATTACAGAATGAGTCTGTTCCCACTCGAGAAACTTTTTCAAGTTGCCGGATATTGAATACATAACAAATCCTATCACTGAAGAGTCATCGATAAATCCAAAGAACGGAATAAGATCGGGAATCAAATCGAAAGGATTGACAAAATATATTACTGCAGCAATCGCAAAAACAATCGTCTGCCAGGGAATATCGCGATACTCGCCGGATATATAGGCGCGGATGAGACGAAATAGAGTCATCAGGTCGCCCCAGACTTTATTCAATAGGGATTTATTTTTATCCGCCTTGGAGACCGCGTTACGAAGCGGTACCCATGTAACTTTGGATAAGTCCTTTATCAAAGTCCCGGCTTTTATCCTTGCAGATTTAAAACCGGCAGGTTCATATATGGTATGAGTCGAAATCATTTGAAAGACTATAGAGAGATTTCATTATAAATGCAAGTAAGTCTGTAAGTCTATGAGTAGAGGAGAAGCGGTAAATAATGAATAGCAATGAGTGAAGAAAAGGTTAAACTAATTGATAAGTTCATAGTGCTTTAATGCGTGGTTGGGGGAGTAAGAAGACGAGCCGGTTTTAGAGGCTTGATTTTTACCCGGCATCTTAATGGGCGAGTATCAAGCCCGTGAATGAGCATTAAAATATTTCGCTTTTATAAACAGGAAGTCAAACAGTTTTACACTACCTAGCAGGAACAATGATCGCTCCCCTTAGCCTTCTCAAAACATTCACGCCCCTCTTTGAACGACAGGTAAGCGAGTCCCAGAGTTACAAGAATATCCATGTATGCAAATTTTGTCAATTCATAGATACCGCTCGAGATGAGCAATACAAGAGACATATAGATACAAACCATGGTGCATTCAGCATCTGCAAGTATGGCGGCTGAGTTTAACTGCTTCCCAGTTTTTCTTTTCCAGTACACTAATATCCACATTATTGCAATAGAGATAAGCGAAATGATCACTCCCCACAGGGCTGTCTCCGGAGTATGCCCTGTCCAGAGATTGAATAAACTTGTCACACTCAGTCCGATTGCTAACAGATAAAATGCAAATCCGGTCACTCTTAAAGCAGTTTGTTCAAAATCGTCGCGGCTGCTTTCCGGATTTTCCCGAATACGACGCACCATATGCGCTATACCGAATCCTGAAATAACTTCAATAAAACTATCAACACCAAATCCAAACAGTGCGAGTGTTTCATCCTGATATCCAAAATACATGGATACAAGTCCCTCTATTATATTATAGAGGATAGTAAAAACTGCAAGGCCCGAAGCAATTCTATAAAGTCCGCGCTGTTGGTCTTGTTGTGCCGGAGTATTCATTTTCATATATGTATAACAATCAATGTTTGAAATCAGTTCTTGCGCGAAGGCTCACGACGGATTAATATATTTCCTTTTTGAATTTTCGCTTTGTTCCCTTCTTCCATCACGTAGCTATAGAGAATTTTATAACTGTCATAATCGAAGCGGCGGGGAGATGCTGTGTTTTTTCCGGATCCTATCAGACACCAGTTATCGATCACAAAAACTTCACGAAGCTTTTTATCCTTTGAGATTTCTTCGAGTATGACTGGACCGTCGAATGGCCATGCAATAATACGGCGTGCCTCAAACGCGGCATCCACACGTGCATTATATGCTGCCGGATCTTCCTCGCCGATACATGCTCCCTTGCACTGTCCAAGATGGTACGGAAAGCAGCATCCGCGCGTTTGCTCCAGCCGCAGCAATTTCGAGCATAGCTGGTGTGTTTTAGAAATGGTATCGAGAAATTCCTTCGCCTGCTTTGTATGTTTAAAGATTCCAAGAACCGGCGAGCCCGGTATCAGGTCGAGATAATCAACCGGCTGTAATTTTACCACAGCATAGCCCTGTTCGTTCTCTAAACGACGCGCGACGATAATACGGCGCGCCTGCCGCGAACGAACATTATACATCGGTCGAAGTTCTTTGATTAGCTGTGATTCTAAAAGAAGCGCGCCAAGTTCGCCTGCCGTCTCACGTGCTTCAATCCGGCTGATGCGCTTTGCCAGCCAACGCTCATCTCTTGCAGCATAGTGCGAGCGAACGCGTGCGCGAATATTTTTGCTTTTCCCGACATACATCAGGACATCGTCCGCACTATAAAAGAGATAGACTCCCGGCGTCGTGGGAAGTGAAGTAATAAATTTTCTATCAAAACTATTTTTCATTTTTGTGAGTTTGCATTCATCAATATATTTAATGCCAATATAGTTAGTGTTGACAATATCGGAAAATAGTATGTAATTGAAAGCGAATTTATTGAACACCTTTTAGTAATCAATAAATGTGCAAGGGAACTAAAATATGAAATCTATAATAATACTCATAATTATGCATTTGCTCCTGCCTTTTATTACTAATGCGCAAGACACAACATCAAACAGTAAAATAGATACCATTCTCTCTAATTCAAAGAAAATGCTCGATCTCCAACAGAAAACATATAACGAATTAGCACAAGAACCCCTGGCAAATAGGCGTTTTGGTATCGAGTTTAATCCGGGCAGATTGCTTTTGGCAAGTGCGGACAATTTTCTAGTCCTCAGCGGTGGATTTTCCCTATTCGCCGTCGATCGATCTGTAGAGATTGCTTTTCCATATTATTATCAGAACGGCACAAGCAAAGATGAAAATTATCCTTTAACTCTTCTCAATCTTGATGCTGCGTACCGACGTTTTCTAGGGCGTCATCAAGATGGTTTTTATTTATCGGCAGGTACTCGATATACTTATATTAAAGGAGAGGAAGGAACAACATTTATTATATTCTCGAAAGGCACACATGGTGCGAATATTACTACAAGCAAGATCGGATTGTACTTCGGTATTGGGTACCGTTATTTTTCTGAATCCGGATTGTAACTGGGGATGCAGTCTCATCTATGGACGTTATTTTACGCACGAAGAGCGCAACATCAAAGGAGCTGGTTTTGATGATAAAAATATTCTTATTGATTTTGAAATATTGAAATTCGGAATTGCTTTCTAAGCAATTAAAACTCAATTTCCTATCATGTGTTTACCGGTCCGTTTAAATATTGAAGTTCTTCGAATAGATTTCTGATATTTTCGAATCGGTCTTTTTGGTTGTCATTAAATTTTATCTTCGTTGCCAATTTTAACTGTTTGCCGTCTTGCTTAA
>CAVYRP010000004.1:0-390006 GCA_963770945.1 uncultured Bacteroidota bacterium
GATCTATTTTCTGGACATGGCGACGCATCATCTCATTCCCGTTTCGACGACAACGAACGTCCGCTGACCGAACTCGGACGTAAACAAGCTTTATCAGTCGGAAAATTTCTTCAACGTACTAAAACACAAATAAATATTATTCTTACCAGCCCTCTAACACGCGCCTGTGAAACCGGAGCCGTTATACAATCGTTTATTAAAGCACCGCGTACGGAAAAGTCCGAATATCTAGTGAATGGTACTAATCCCAGACAATTGTTCAAGCAAATTGCCGGATTCGATGTCGAATCCGTGCTCCTTGTCGGGACATGAGCCGTTTCTATCGGATACAATTTCATTAATTATAGGCGGCGATAATAAAGCCAATATAGAGATGAAGAAATGCAGCCTGGCTCTTGTTGAAGTTATTGAGCCGGTTCGTCAGGGAACCGGTATACTGAAACAACTCGTACATGCGGAAACAATTTCACAATTCATAAAACAGTAAAAAAAGGATTATTTTATGGAATTGAAAGTTGTAAAAATTGACAAACCGGAGGATATCAATTTTATCCTGGGACAATCGCATTTTATAAAAACAGTAGAAGATATCTATGAAGCCATCGTCCAAACAAATCCGCAAATGAAATTTGGGCTGGGTTTCTGCGAGTCTTCCGGCAAGGCGCTTGTCCGCTGGACAGGCAACGACGATAAACTTATTGAAATGGCAAAGAAAAATGCGGTGTCGCTTTCCTGCGGACACTGTTTTATTCTCTTTATGGAACACGGATTCCCGGTTAACATTCTCAATGCCATAAAGAATATCCCGGAAGTGTGTACCATCTATTGTGCCACAGCAAATGCAGCGGAAGTCATTATTGCAGAAACCGAACAAGGCCGCGGTATACTTGGTGTAATCGACGGGATTAAAACCAAAGGTATTGAAACTGGCGACGATATTAAATGGCGGAAAGACTTTTTGCGAAATATCGGATATAAACTTTAATTAAACTCAAAACAAAGGAGAAAATAATGATTTGCTCCTTTCTCAACAAGCAATTCTGGGCACAGCGATATTTCCGGATCACTTGATCCGGGCGAGATTTCTATTCAAGCACGCGTACGAGTATCTTTTAAACTCGTTACGGAAAAATAGTTTACTCATTAAAATATTGAATCCATTTTATGAAAACTAAACGACTTTCCATTCATGCCCCGCATGGCAGGCAGCTCGCCTGTAAAGGCTGGATTCAGGAAGCTGCATTACGGATGCTGATGAATAACCTCGATCCGGATGTCGCCGAAAAACCTCAAGAGTTAATCGTCTACGGCGGAACAGGAAAAGCCGCACGCAACTGGCAGTGTTATGATGCCATTGTGAACAGCTTAAAAAATTTGGAAAACGATGAAACGCTGCTAATCCAGTCCGGTAAACCTGTTGGCGTATTTAAAACGCATGAAAATGCGCCGCGTGTACTCATCAGCAATTCCATGCTGGTGCCGAAATGGGCAACCTGGGATGAATTTCGCAGGCTCGAAGGCCTTGGCCTTACAATGTACGGACAGATGACGGCTGGAAGCTGGATTTATATCGGCACACAGGGAATTCTTCAAGGAACGTACGAGACATTTTCTGCGGCTGCGGCAAAACACTTTCAGGGAAGCCTTTCGGGGAGATTCCTGCTCACCGCGGGGCTCGGCGGTATGGGCGGTGCTCAGCCGCTCGCCGCGACTATGAACGATGCAGCCTGTCTTGTAGTCGAAGTCGATCTCCAGCGTATCAAGCGCCGTCTCGAAACAAGTTATCTCGATACAATGACAAATAATCTTGAAGATGCACTCGCACAGGTGTGTGCAGCGAAAGAAAAAAAGCTCCCGATCTCCGTCGCATTACTGGGAAATGCGGCAGAAATTATTCCGAAAATTGCATCGGGAAGAATTTTACCGGATATAGTTACCGACCAAACGTCGGCACACGATACACTGAACGGTTATGTACCTGCAGGAATACCTTATGCACAAGCCCTTGCACTCCGTAAACAAGATCCAAAGAAATACATTGCACTGGCAAAAAAATCAATTACCGAACATGTAAAAGGATTATTGAAGTTGAAACAGAAAGGCGTAATTGTTTTTGATTACGGCAACAACATACGAGGTGAGGCATTTGAAAACGGAGTAAAGAAAGCATTCGATATTCCGGGATTCGTTCCGGAGTATATCCGCCCGCTTTTTTGCGACGGTAAAGGCCCGTTCAGATGGGCGGCGCTCTCCGGCGATCCGGAAGATATCTATCGCACCGATCGGGCAATACTGGAAACATTTCCAAAAAACAAACAACTTTGCAACTGGATAAAAAAAGTGCAAAATGAAGTCGACTTCCAGGGATTACCGGCACGAATTTGCTGGCTTGGATACGGCGAACGAGCAAAGATGGGTTCGATCTTCAATGGCCTCGTTGCACACGGCGAAGTTAGCGCCCCGCTTGTTATCGGCCGCGATCATCTCGATTGCGGCAGCGTCGCATCACCCAATCGCGAGACCGAAAAGATGCTCGACGGAAGCGATGCTATAGCAGACTGGCCCATTCTCAATGCATTACTTAATACCTCAGGAGGTGCAAGCTGGGTAAGCGTTCACCATGGCGGCGGTGTCGGTATTGGATTATCGATTCACGCCGGAATGGTCGTCGTTGCCGATGGGACAAAAGAAGCGGATGCACGATTACAAAGAGTATTAACGTACGATCCCGGTCTGGGTATTATTCGACACGCCGACGCCGGTTATAAACGTGCGATTGAAAATGCGAAGAAATTCGGCATACTTATGCCGATGTCCCTAAAAGAGTGAGTTACATTTGTATAAAGAAATCTTTTGACACGGCAGCTGTAGGGAGACTTTTCTGTTGCCGGGATATCGATGATTCCGACCACGGGAACTCCTTTTATTGAACTTGCTTCCGAAGCATAATCTTCGTTATTTGCCCTCCAAGAAGTACATTAACTTTCTATGAATTTACTCATTAAAAACATAAAACAACTCGTTACTGTTCGGTCAAACGGCAAACCGTATAAATCCGGCACAGAGATGCGCGACCTCGGCATCATAGAAAACGCGACTGTAATGATTCAAGACGGCCTTTTTTCATGGATCGGTCCAAATGATAAGCTCTCACAGCAGCCGGACGACTCCATCGACACTATCGATGCTTCAGGCCTTATTGCGCTTCCCGGATTTGTCGATTCGCATACACACACGGTCTTTGCCGGAAGCCGCGAGAATGAATTTGCAATGCGCGCTGAGGGAAAGACATATCAAGAAATTGCTATGGAAGGAGGAGGAATTCTCAGCACAGTAAACGCGACGCGTATAACTCCCAAAAAGGAATTAAAAAAGATAACAAGTCACCGCCTCGACTCTATGCTGAAGCAAGGGACCACGACCGTTGAGATAAAATCCGGATATGGATTGAATGAAGAGGCCGAGATTAAAGATGCTCCATATTATCAACGAACTTAAAGACGAAAGTTTAGTGAATATTGTGCCGACATTTCTCGGAGCACACGCAATTCCAAGCGAATATAAAGAAAATCCCGACGGTTATGTCGATCTCCTTTGCAGACGGCTGCTGCCGTACATCGCAAATCACAAAATGGCAAAATTCTGCGATGCATTCTGCGAACAAGGTTATTTTTCCGTCGAACAAAGCCGAAAAATTTTAGAGACGGCAAAATCGCTTGGATTTGAGATTAAGATTCACGCCGATCAGCTTTCGCAAATCGGCGCATCGAAACTCGCAGCCGAGATGGATGCAGTCTCCGCTGATCACCTTGAACAAATCGACGATGCGGGAATTTCTGCGTTGAAGCAGTCGGGAACCATCGCCACGGTACTTCCCGGTGTTTCATTCTTTTTAAATTGCGGATATGCACCTGCACGAAAGATTATCGATTCAGGTATTCCGATGGCAATTGCATCGAACTTTAATCCGGGTTCCTGTATGTCGTATTCGATGCCGTTAATGATGACCATTGCCTGCACACAGATGTCGGTGACGCCTGAAGAAGCGATTTGTGCTGCAACGATCAACGGTGCGGCGGCTCTCGGACTTTCAAACTCTTCCGGAAGTATTGAAATCGGGAAACAGGCCGATATTATTTTATATAATGTGCCGAATTATCAATATCTTATTTATCACTACGGTATTGACCATGTTGCAAAAGTTATTAAGGACGGAACGTATCTGGTTTTTTAATATAAGGAGGGGCTACTATGCAGCAGCTTGTGGAATGCGTCCCTAATTTCAGTGAGGGGAAAAACAAAGAGACCATCGATGCTATCGGTGAGAGCATAAGGAATGTTCCCGGAGCACACTTATTAAGTATCGAACCTGATGCAGACTATAACCGGACAGTAGCAACTTTTGTCGGCGAACCGGATGCTGTAGTGGAAGCCGCATTTCAGGCGGTTAAGACTGCTGCCGGATGCATCGATATGACACAGCATAAAGGCGAGCACCCCCGTATCGGCGCCGCCGATGTTGTGCCGTTCGTCCCCATCAGCGATGTAACGCTGGACGATTGTATAAAGCTCTCCGAGAAATTCGGCGAACGAGTTGCGCGCGAGTTAAACATTCCGATCTATTTATATGAATTTGCGGCGCGATCACCGCAGCGGAAAAATCTTTCCGATATCCGCAAGGGTGAGTATGAAGGATTGGCAGAGAAACTGAAGGAAGCGGAATGGAGACCCGATTTTGGCGAGCCTGTCTTCAATGCAAAGTCCGGCGCTACCGTGACCGGCGCGCGTAAAATTCTCATTGCTTACAATGTGAACCTCAATACAATCAGCGACCGCCATGCACAGGAAATTGCCCTGCGAATACGTGAAAGCGGCAGGCCGAGAAAAGATGAACACGGTATCGTTATGAAGAACGACAAGGACGAGATTATCAAAATACCCGGCACTCTTAAAGCAGTCAAAGCCATGGGCGTTTATCTTGACCGTTATAAAATATCGCAAGTATCCATCAATCTCATGGATTACGAAATTACATCCATGCACAAGGCATATGAAGAAGTTAAGAAGCAGGCTCGGCTGCTTGGAATTGACGTCTCCGGAAGCGAACTGATAGGACTCGCTCCACTTAATGCAATATTACAGGCAGGTAAGTACTATTCGGACGGTAATGAACTTTCTGAATCGGAATATGTTTCACTTGCCGTCAAAAAATTGGGTTTAAACCGATTTGAACCGTTTGACCCGAAGAAGAAGATTATCGAGTATCTGATTTAAATGATATAAATAAAATAAATGTTACTAAAGATTTTTTTATAGTAATCCTCCCATATCCCCCTTCATCGTTGAGGAGGAACGTATAAATAAATTCGCAAAGCGGAATTACAATAGCTGAGCAGATATATTTTATGAGGGATGGTGGACGGTTTTTATACAAGCGGTTGTTAATGTCAGGAGTATATATGCTTGCCGGCCTTTCAGTTTCCAAATTTCTTGATGAAACAGCGTCCAATTCGCCCGCTCCCGGAGGCGGAAGCGTTTCTGCTCTTGCCGCATCGCTCGGAGCTGCATTGGCATCGATGGTATGCCGTCTTACAATTGGAAAAGATTCAAATATCTCTGTTCAATTCGAACTGGAAAGTGTCTTGATAAAGTGCGAAAAACTTCGTGCAAAATTCACATCTCTTATCGATGAAGACACGAATGCTTTTAAAAAGGTCATCAGTGCCTATCGGCTTCCAAAAGACACCACTGAGCAGAGTGCACAGCGTGTTGCTGCAATTCAGGCTGCTTATAAAGATGCAACTATCGTTCCTGTCTTGCTTTTAGAACTTTGTGCTGAAGCGATAGAGCTTTTAAAAATTGTAAGCGAAAAAGGAAATAAAAATACACTTTCTGACGCCGGTGTCGCTGTCTTAATGATTGGAGCCGCTTGCGAGGGAGCAGCGATGAATGTGCGCATCAATCTTGCAAATATAACCGACCTATCTTTTGTTGAGGCAAATAAAATAATGATAAACACATTGCAGTCGGACGTTAACAATTCCGCACACCAAATTCTTTTCCGGATTAACGAACGACAGTTCTCATATAAATGAACATCTTTGCAGGGATTTGATTAATCAAATCCCTGAATGTGATATATTGCATTAAGTATAATTGAATTACTCAGCATCATAAATATTTACTAGCATGAATAAGGATCAATCTGATTTATTTAAGCAGAACCGGCGGCGCAGGATACTCCGGTATACAAAAATTGCCCTTTTGACTCTCGTCGTTATCGCGAGCATCGTCATATATATAGACTTCAAAAGTGATATTGAAGCTGCACATACCCGGATTGACAGCATTCAAACTAAGATCTATGCATCAAAATACGGCAGCATCGAATACCGCCTCGAAGGCAGCGGCCCAACAGTTATTGTTTTACACGGGACAACCGGAGGCGTCGATCAGGGTATGCTGCTCTCCAGACAATTCGGTTTTGTCAACAAGGGATACCGTCTGCTCTATATTTCTCGATTCGGCTACTTGAAATCGGAAATCTCCATGAACACTTCTCCAAAACACCAGGCGGCAGCATATAAAGCTTTATTGGAACATCTTGGAATTAATCAGGTGTTTGTCTATGCTAATTCCGCCGGCGGTACTTCTGCAATGTGGTTTGCCAGAGACTATCCCGACCTAGTGAAGGGCTTGATCCTGCAGTCATCAGCGGTTCCGGGCCCGCTCATTCCGGCTCCGCCTCAATTTATATTCAGGTATGACTTTCTATATTGGGCAATAATCAAGGCCGCTCCGGATATGCTGCTTGGGATACTTCTTCCCGAAGAGATCCGCTCTACACTCACAGATGAAGAGAGAACCTCGCTCATCGAAAATGTTCTTATTGCAGGCTTACCGATCTCAAAGCGTACATATGGAGTTATTTTCGACAATGATATCTCGACACCTTCAGTCAACTATTTCCAATTCGAGCAGATTAAGATCCCAACGCTTATATTGCAGGCCATGGATGATCCGCGCGAGAAGAAAGGCGCTGAAGTACTTGCCATGAGAATTCCACATAGCCGGCTCGTCGGGCTTACCGGCGGCCACTTCCTGCTGCGTCAAGAAAAAAAAGTGCAGACAGAAATTCTCCATTTTTTTGCAGAACAAATAGAAGAAGAAAAGGTTTCCTCGTTTTAATTATATATAATCTCCCTTTGGATTTATTAAATTAAATCCATGCAGTTCATATATTGCAACTGATTTAAATACTTTCTACTTTTTACCGGCGACCATTACCGCTGCATTAGCGGACGCAAATAATAGAGGAGACAAACGTCATGAGACGCACGACGCATCGCAGCTCGACAGGTACTAAGCTCTATGCCGTTCGGGACAGCAAAGGGCGATTTGTTGATATCCAGACATACAAGAGGGCGCATTCAGCAGACTTACGCAAGAAAAGCAAGAACGAAAAGCGCAAGAAGTAACTTTAAAGACGGCAGTGAGCAGCATTGCTGTTGAATGGTTAATTTCGATATAAAGAAGGAATCAGAACATGGATCAAATACTTATCGGCAAGGGTGAAAAATCCGTCTATTTACTTTCAAAATACGGCAACCGGCACGGACTCGTCGCCGGTGCAACCGGTACCGGTAAAACTGTTTCACTTATGATATTGGCAGAGGGTTTCTCACGCATGGGAGTACCTGTATTCATGGCTGATGTTAAAGGAGATGTAGCCGGACTCGCCATGGCCGGTACATCGAATGAAAAAATACAGCAGCGTGTTGCACAGATCGGTATTAAAGATTACGCCAATGAGGCGAGTCCTGTCGTGCTATGGGATATTTATGGTAAATCGGGCCATCCGATTCGTACAACGATAAGTGAAATCGGCCCGGCTTTGCTCAGCCGGATGCTTGAACTTAACGACGTTCAAAGTGGAGCAATCGAAATAGTCTTCAGACTGGCCGATGATCAGGGAATGCTGCTGCTCGACCTTGACGATTTGCGTGCACTGCTTACATTCGTGGCTGAACATGGCAAAGAAGTCTCAGCGGAATACGGACTGGCTAGCACACAATCCATCGGTGCGATCCAGCGCACCCTGCTGGTTTTGGAACGGGAAGGCGGAAAGAATTTTTTCGGTGAACCCGCGCTGGAACTCAACGATCTTATGCGCACAGATGTCACCGGCCGCGGTATAATCAATGTACTCGCCGCCGACCAGTTAATACTCAAACCGAGGCTGTATTCAACTTTTCTCCTGTGGCTGCTTTCCGAGCTTTTCGAAAACCTGCCCGAGGTGGGCGACCTCGATAAACCGAAGCTTGTATTTTTCTTCGACGAAGCTCATCTGCTCTTCGACGACGCACCGCCGGCACTGCGCCAGCGCGTCGAACAGGTCGTACGTATCATACGCTCAAAAGGCGTCGGTGTGTATTTTTGCTCGCAATTTCCTGACGACGTACCGAAAGAGATACTCGGACAACTCGGGAATCGTTTTCAACATGCTCTGCGCGCTTACACGCCGCGGGATCAGCAAGCTGTTAAAACGGCAGCTGAAACGTTTGTACCGAACCCAAGACTTAATGTCGCTAAAGCTATTTCACAGCTTGCAGTCGGCGAAGCGCTTGTTTCAACACTCCAGGAAAAAGGAGTGCCGATGCCTGTAGAACAGACCACAATCAGTCCCCCCAGGTGCAGGATGGGATCTATCACACAGGAAGAACGGGCGGCCATACGCGGTAGAAGTCCGATTGGCGGCAAGTACGATACTCTGGTAAACCGGGAATCCGCTTACGAAATATTAAGCAAGCGAACAATGGAAAAGGAAAAGATTGAACCTGTGCAAAATCAGCCCGAACCGGAAAAACAATCCGAGGGCCGCGGGAAACTCGGCGAAATACTCTGGGGCACGAAACGCCGGCAGGGTATGGTAGAGACAATGGCTAAACAGACCGTGCGGACAATCGGCAGTCAGATCGGACAACAGATTTTTCGCGGTGTTATGGGCACCATTTTCGGACGACGCGGTTAATATAGGAATCCGGTTAAATATGAAACTGACAGATCTTGGATTTAATTCGTGGTTTCAGGAAAGACGAAATGAACTGCAAAAACCCGAACTGAGCATTGCGCGAATAACCAGAGTCGATCGCGATAGATATTTAATAAGAAATGAAAACGATGAAGTTCAAGCAGAACCTGCCGGCAAACTTCTTTTCTCTGTTGACTCAAGTCAGGACCTTCCCTGCGTGGGAGACTGGGTTTTGGTGCAATATTACAATGACGGTGCCCTTGCGATAATTCACGATCTTTTGCCGAGAAAAACCTTCCTACGCCGGAAATCCCCCGGAAAAACAGTCGACTACCAGATAATTGCATCGAATATTGATGCTGCATTCATAATCCAGTCATGCGATTTGAATTTCAATCTCCGCCGGATGGAACGATATCTTGTTATGGCAAACGAAGGCCATGTTGAACCTGTAATCCTCCTCAGCAAAAGCGATCTAATCAGCGCTGAGGACATTGAAAAGCGGAAACACGAGATCAGGCAAGCTCACATTGATGCAAAAATAATCTCGTTCAGCAATATAACTGCGGCCGGATTGGAGACCATGCAGCAAGCGCTTGAAAAAGGGAAAACATATTGCCTCCTCGGATCATCGGGAGTGGGCAAGACCACACTGCTGAATCATCTGCTCGGCCGCGAGGAATTTGAGACAAATCCTGTGCGCGAAAAAGACAGCAGAGGCAGACATACTACAAGCCGCCGGCAATTGACAATTCTTGACAACGGAGCGCTCTTGATCGATACGCCGGGGATGAGGGAACTAGGTATGATTGCCGTTGGCGACAGCATTGACGACAGTTTTGCCGATATTCACAATCTCTCCAAAAATTGCCGCTTCAACGATTGCACTCATACTCAGGAAATCGGCTGCGCAATACTAATAGCAGTCCAAAGCGAAGAATTAAGTGAAGAACGATATCAGAGTTATATGAAATTAATGAAGGAATCCGAGTTTCATCAAATGTCCTATGCCGAAAGACGCAAGAAGGACAGGCAATTCGGGCGAATGGTCAAAACTTATAAGAAGCAGTTTAAGAAGAAATAATATTCATATTAGTGAATTACAATAGCAGCCGCCCATGGCTGTGCATTGGCAAAACGCATACTTCATTTATTTAAAACTCATGTCTGTTGTTAGCCTTCAATATTTCAGTTCACAAAAGAATATATTAAAATATTTTATATTAAAGACAAAGGACATTACGGTCATTTGGTCGTAAAGTCAGGAATAAAAACAAATTCGATTAATGGCTTCTGTATCCGTTTAGAAATCATGAAGGAGTTGTTATGAGTGATTATCTGTATTCAAACTATAAAGATGGAATCTTAGATGAGCAGATAAAAATTTTTCTTATAAATTTAGCCAGGCATGAGTCAAAACCATTAACCAAACAAGAACCTGATGAAGTAAGAAAGAATAGCTCTATATATAAATTGGATAAAAAAAGAAGATAACAAATGCAAAGTTCATAATGTCTCAATAACCGGCAAAAACGGAATGATACCTATGAGAATTTATTCGCCGGATGGTAACGGCCGTTTTCCGGTAATAATTTACTTCCATGGCGGCGGATGGGTGTTCGGTAATCTGGATGAAGCAGATCATATCTGCAGTGCGTTTTGCAATAAAGTTCCTGCCATAGTTGTTTCAGTTGATTATCGATTATCTCCGGAAAATAAATGTCCTAAAGCTATTGAAGATGGATATGACGCACTGTTATGGGTAAAAAATAATATAGAGAAATATAACGGGAATCTGAATCATATCGGCGTTGTT
The DNA here is from genome assembly GCA_963770945.1 of uncultured Bacteroidota bacterium. Lineage (GTDB taxonomy): Bacteria > Bacteroidota > Ignavibacteria > UBA10030 > UBA10030 > Fen-1298. The sequence goes on from CAVYRP010000004.1 coordinate 10,848, forward strand.
GGCGAGAGCGCAGGTGCAAATATAGCCGCGATTATAACACAAATATCCAGGGATAAAAAAGGGCCAAATATTAGTTTTCAATTACTAATCTGTCCGGTAACCGATCTTTCTAACTTTAACACCGATTCATATAATAAGTTTGGCAACGGTATATGGTTATCGAAGCAAAATATGGAATACTATGCAGATCAGTATTTACGAAACAGGGAACAAGCAGCAGATCAATATATATCACCTTTACTTACACAAAATCTCAAGAATCTTCCGCCTGCGCATATTATAACCGCAGAATTTGATATCCTAAGAGATGACGGGGAGAAATATGCAAAACGTTTATCTGAAGCAGGGAATGCGGTTACTTATAAACAATACAAGGGAATGATTCATGCCTTTATATTATTGAACAAAGTTATCAATAAGGCAAATGATGCCATAGCGGACTGCACATCAATATTGAAAAATAAATTATGAATATTACTGCCAATAAAAAGGTAATATTTAGTATAATGAAATGACGAATTGGATATCAATAGGACACTAATTCGGTAAGTAAATACTAAAAAAGGAGATCTTCGATGAGAACCATTATGACACTAGTCGTAATCAGTACCATTGTATTTTCACTATCGGCTCAAGTACCTGTAAAGAAAGACCTGATGCAAATGCTTGAGAAAATTCCTCCGCCGCCGTCAACCGTAAAGGATTCATATACAAAGATTTCTATAAATAAAGGTTCCGGAAAAGTGGAATGCAGCGCAGAAATATTGTTCAAGTCCATAGAACAGGATATCAACGGAGTTATAAAAGAATTTGAGGCCCAGCCCAAACCCGATGTAAGCTCTGTAGTGCCGGGAATATCGTCCGAAGATGCCCAAAAAATGAACAGTCCTGAAATGAAGAAAAAGATGAAGAAAATGAGCAAAGAAGAAAAAATGAAAATGGCTATGGAAATGATGAATTCAATGTCAGCCGGCACTCCTGCGGCCGAAGCGGACCCGCCGCTTGTGCGTGAAGCTATGGACGAGTGGCAAAAGATTTATAACGGTATTCAAGATGAATTTCAAAGGTCGGTTAGTGAACAACAAGAAGAGGTGAAAGCTGTTGAAGAATATAACAAGCTGCATTCAGAAGTAGATTCATGGGAAGCCGCAGAAATCGCCAAACTTCCCCAAATCAGCACCGGTGAAATGAGCGCTGCCGATCCTATAAAAGTTAAAGCAGTAAAATTAAAATCGGCAGACAAACATATTGCAGCCGCTAATAAACGGCTTGAACAAATCCGGGCTCAGTGGCGCCAATCTGCGGACCAGGCTAAAGCAAAATACAAAGCATTTTATAAGAAATTAATGGCAGCCAACTATGCTGCCGATTCAAAAAACTTCTCGACAAAAAAAATACTTGCTGATGCACAAATCTCAATTCTGAAAATAATCCAGCATCAAACGGACCTGTCTCGAAAAGCCTGGGAGGAATCAGCTTCATGGCAGGCCCGGCGGGTAAATATTGAAAATCAAATTGAATAGAGCACCGGGTAATACGGTTAAATAATTAATGATCGAATACAATAAATATGATAGTTATCCATGGCGGATAGTTCTTTTATCCAATGCAGTATCATTATCGGTATATGGATTGGGATTCTTTATAATGTTCCGCGCAAGCCGGATTAGTTCGATATTTTATTTGATCTGCATTCTGGCTTTGGAATATAGGCTGCTCAAATATCATTGTACAACTTGTTTTTACTGGGGAAAGATTTGCGGATTCGGAAAAGGCAGGCTTAGTTCCTGGTTTTTCAGAAAAGGCGATGTCTCAAAGTTTTGTTCACACGAGATGTCCTGGAAGGATATGATTCCGGATTTATTGATTTCACTAATTCCATTCATCATTGGAATTATATTGATGGTTATTAAATTTGACTATATAGTTTTTACTGCCCTGGTATTGCTGGTACTTTTGACCACGTCAGGCAACGGATTTATTCGTGGAAGACTTACTTGCAGACACTGCAAACAAAAGGAATTGGGCTGTCCGGCAGATAAGTTGTTCAACAAAAGCAACGCTGCGAAGGATATTAAATGAATATTTCAAAATACCTTCGGCCTTTAACCGGAACAATATTAATTTTAAGATCAAATGGGAGATGGATAGTCCCGATTTCAATCTGCGTAACTTTAATATGCCTGCTGCATTTCTACAAACTCAGCAGACCCTGGATCGAATTTATTTCAATACTTCAATTATCTTAGCCGCCCAATCAATAACGGATGGATTTTGACCATCGGGAAAATTCAGCAGAATGAGCCTTCCTTCTTTATCTGCTGCTATTGCATTCTTTTTCTCCCATTTACCATTTACCGTATTAAACCATTGCAGAATATAAGATGCATTTGGTTTAAATCCGGCCAATTCAGGTACGACCGCCTGATTTTCAAAATACAAAAGAGCAAAATCTTTTTCCGGCGTACGCATCATATACGACCAGCCGTCCAAACCTTTTTCAGGACTGCCCGGAGCTTTTTGAGGATGAATATCTTGAGATGCAAGCTGCAGCGATTGGAATCTTTTCCCTTCAGAGGAAATAAAAGTTTTAAGATGCTGCATATACGAACCGGATTCATATTTTAAGGCGTCCCAGAAATGCGGGCGCATACCCGCAGGTTCTCCGGTTGTAGTTATATCGTACGCTGCCGTACCATGGACATGGCCCGATAATCCACCTGAAAGCACGGAACCGTACATCTGTGCCCGCGAAAAATAATTATCGCGTACAGAATTTGCCGGCGGACGTTCACCATTCGGCATATTAATTTCATGATCCCATCCGGTATAATACGGCTCGAAATTTATTGCCGGATAAGGAGGCTCGAGTTTAAACAATATTTCCAGCGAATCGGAAACACGGTGATCACGGGGTTTATTTCCTACGCTGTGCATTGTAAGCCAGGGACAATTTTTACCATGGCCAAACACCGAATAAGTCGAACTGGAAATCAGTGTTGTATGCGGCTGCCCGAAAGGAAGCGGACCGTATTTATTCAAATGATAGGTTAGCGCTTCGTTAAATTCATCGGCTGTAAGGCTGTATTCCTTCGGTATCCAGTCCAGATGTATCCCGCTAAAAATAAAATTATACGCCCCGTATCTCGATATCAGGTACTGAACGAAACGCGCAAATGAGTTATTAAAGTCGAAATACGCCTTCCATGACGGGCACATGTCTCTTCTAACAGTTTCAAGCAAAGGAACAAACCCCTGCTCGGACAAATACTGCATTTTTTTATCGAGGCTTTGAAAATATTCCGGGATTATATTATCAAAATCAGCAACACCTTTGTGCTTTTCGGACATTTTAAAAGGCCGGTTACCGTATTCATCACGCATATCTTTTGAAGTCATTTTTCCGGCATCAACTAAATAATCAAATTTTTCCCATGCATTTCGTAAAAAAATACCGTTGGAATCGGCATATGTACTGGCATTGCAGTCTGCCTCCCAGTTCGGGAAACAGGAGATCATGCTAACAGAATTGTATCCCTGATTTTTTCTGTACGTGACCGCGTCTTCAAATCCGATTCCGGGCCCGGGAATATAATTACTTGCGGTCGAAGCATTTCTAAAAGGCAGCCGCCATGTAGCTGCTGCGAGCCAGGTATCGCCTATCATAAAGAAAGGTGTTCCATCGGCATATTGCAATGCGTGTCCGTTTTGTGTTGAACGAATAAATCCATGGCGGTTGGGATTTTGCTCCTTTTCGCCTTCCGTCCAGTCTATCGCATTAAACCCGCCTGAAAGACTGTTAAGCCCTTTATCGCCGGCCTGGTTAGATCCGCTGATCCATTGCCACTTTCCCGGCTTCGTTGCAACAACTCTTACAACAAATTTATTGCCTCCATCCCAGAAACCATAAATCCGTTTTGAAAAATCAGGGCCTTTTAATTCCACCCAACAAGTAACATCCGTGTAGTAATTTTTATATTTCTTTTCTGTTTTAAGTACAATTTCCTGCATTTCCCATACATGAACCAGTGAAAGAGTGTCGGCTTTTACTGCATTCGGGAAAAACTTAAAGAAAAAGAGATAAATGATAGAAAAGGATAGCAGATGCCGGAATTTGGTATTCATAAAGATCCTGATAAGTTGGGGAAACAATTACTACAATGACATTTTTCCATTATGAATGGACTATTATAATTTTCATACGATGTTTAAATATAATAATTATTTAATAATATTATGAGAATGGGTTGTTTTTCGGAAAAAAAGCATTGTTTATACAAACGTTAAGCACCATGCACCTCATTATAAATTACCGTAAATTGAACAAATATTAATTACGGGTAAATAATACTTGAGAAGCGATGTCCCTGTACCACAGTTAATCCTGGAAATTTTATTTTTTCAAAATGAATCTGAAATCTTTGAAACGGTCGACAAAACTATTTATCAAGCCGACAAAGGCATCTGAGCCTATAGCCGAACCATCAAAGAAGTCAAAGAAATCAAAAAAAGACCTTTCTTCTTCAGTTATCCAACAAGCTGTCGGCATGACGCCACCCGGTTTGGACAGACAATCGGAACGCGCAGGTATTCCTTCCGACTTCGAATTAACGCGTGAATTTTCAACCGCATTCGACATGCTTGAACACACCAAACGCCATTATTATGTCACCGGCAACGCCGGAACGGGAAAGTCAACACTCCTTTATTACTTTAAGGAAAAAACACAAAAGAAAACCGTTGTAGTTGCACCTACAGGGATAGCCGCGGTCAATATCGGTGGCTCAACGATTCATTCATTCTTTCGCTTCCCTACACGCCTTATCACACAGGAAGATGTAAAAAAAATACGCGGCAAAGCAGACTTGTTCATCGCCCTTGAGACTCTCATTATCGATGAGGTTTCGATGGTACGTGCAGATATGATGGATGCAATCGACGCATCCCTCCGGTTAAACCGTAACCGGCCGTATGATCCATTTGGAGGTGTTCAACTTGTTCTTTTCGGTGATTTATTCCAGCTTCCGCCGGTTGTCGAACAGGATCTCGGAGATTATTTTGAAGACAACTACGCGACCCCGTATTTTTTTAGTGCAAAAGTGTTTAATGAAATTCGACTGCAGAAAATAGAACTTCAGCATGTGTTTCGGCAGACAGATCCTGAATTCATTCATCTTTTGAATAAAGTACGCAACAAAGAAATCGAGCAGTCCGATCTGGAGAAGATCAATAAGCGGTACAATCCTTCTTTGAAATTCAATTCACATGATCTTGCCATCACTCTCACCAGTACCAACACGCTTGCTTCTGCAATCAATCTGCAGCGGCTTTCTGCATTGCAGTCACAGGAATACAGCTTCGATGCTGTTATCGAGGGCGACTTCGATGATAAATCACAACCAACTGACAAGAAACTCAAACTGCGAAAAGGTGCCCAGGTGATGATGGTCAGAAACGATCCGAACAAACGTTGGGTCAATGGAACTTTGGGAGTCATAGAGCACATCTCTAATGACACAATTAAAGTATCATTCGGCAATATTGTTCATACGATCGAACAAACCAGCTGGGAGAAATCAATATATGAATACGACCGCACGTATCGCAGTATCGAATCCGTAGTGATAGGTTCATTCCGTCAATACCCCATAAAACTTGCCTGGGCAATTACAATCCACAAGAGTCAGGGCAAAACATTTGACAACGTCATTATTAATTTAGGATATGGCGCCTTTGCGCATGGGCAAGCATATGTGGCACTTAGCCGCTGCAGGTCATACGAAGGTATTTATCTCAATGCTCCATTAAAGTATTCCGATATTATTCTTGATCCTAGAGTTCGAGATTTTCATATGTAAAAAAGCAACTGCAGGGGCATTGAATAACACAATATTTCAGAGAATCACATCATGACAACAAAAATTAGAGCCATCATATTTGGCGCTACAGGAATGGTCGGAGAAGGCGTCCTTCTTGAAGCCCTCAAAAATCCCTATGTTGAATCAATCTTGGTCATAGGTAGAAAGCCATGCAATGTGACACACAAAAAACTTAAGGAACTGCTTCATAAAGATTTCTATGACTACTCTGCAATTCACGAACATCTTAAAGGTTATAACGCATGTTTTTTTTGCCTCGGCGTCTCTTCTGTCGGTATGAATGAACAAGATTACAGTCGGATTACATACGACCTTACGATGAAGGCTGCTCAGATTTTGTCGGAATTAAATTCCGATATGACATTTTGTTATATTTCAGGAACAGGAACCGACAATACTGAAAAAGGACGGGTTATGTGGGCAAGGGTGAAAGGGAAGACGGAAAATCATCTTACAAAACTGCCGTTCAAAGCTGTGTATCTTTTCAGGCCGGGACTCATAAAACCGATTAAAGGTCAGAAAAATGTTAAGCCTATTCTGATAGTATTGATTAATTCATTGTATCCATTATTTAAAATCCTGCTCCCGAAATATGTTTGTACTATGGAAGGATTGGGCCGGTCAATGATTCAAGCAGCCCGCATCGGCTATGCAAAACAGTTTTTAGAAAATATAGATATTGCTCAGCTTTCAGGCTCATACTCGGATGGTTAATGATTAATACCGGGAACATATAAAAGACTGTCGGCACACATCATCAATTTATAGAGCATGAAAATCAACAGAGTATTATAGTATCTAAAAAGGAGATCATTAATGAAGACTTTTTTAACAACATTTTCTCTTTTTATGCTGATCATTTTAATGACATCTATTTCCACAGCTCAGGATATTACCTTAAAAGGCAGATCGGCAATTGAACTTACAATCGGTTTGTGGGGTGGTGCAGGAGTATCCAACGATATTTTCAATACGGGCGTAAAATCGGAGGCGAAAACCAGCGGTTTTACAGGCGGCCTCGGTTATTCATATTGGCTGCGAGAAAACTTTTCACTGACAGTGAGAGTCGATTTGCTTTCAGCACAGGCAAGTTCTACCGTCAACATTTCCAATGTCACACAGCAATCAAGTGCCGTAATTCCTTTACTGCTTGGCATTCGGTTTTACATACCTTATCCTGAATCTGACGCAAATGTTCGTCCATTCCTTTCAGCAGCGGTTGGAACTTACTTCGGATCAGAGGCAAAGAATACAACGCTCTCGCAGGAAGCACGCACAGAAGCCACATTTGGCGGACGCTTAGGTGTGGGTATTGACTTCTTACTAGGGGATCATTTCAAGCTGGATGCCAATGTGGGTTATCATCTAATGGCAGATTTTGAGACTACCATTGGAGCAAGGAAGAACTATAACGGAGCGGATTTCTCTTTGGGAGCCGGCTATATTTTTTAATATTGTACAATAAAAGTTATTGTAACGAAAATGTTACTTCAGTAGTTCTGCCAAGGTCACAACTACCGCGGTTTCCGTCCGAAGTCGGCGAGAACCCAGGGATATGAGTTTGAATCCGTTGTGTTCGGCGAGAGCAACTTCATCATCCGAAAATCCGCCCTCCGGCCCGATAATAACTAGAACCGAATGCGCATCATCATGATGTTTTAGTTCAGACGGCATGGTTTGAAGGGCGTCAGTTTTTTCATGAGGAATATATTTTAACGGCCAGTGTGATGAATTATTTACGACTTCTTCATATTTTTGCAGCGGCTGAATTCGCGGCAGCCAGCTTCGTCCGCATTGCTTCATTGCAGCAAGGGCAATTTTTTCAAGCCGGTCGTGTTTCTCATGCAGCGGGATAGTTCTTTCACTGCGCAGCGGAATGATTGTCCGCACACCGAGTTCCGTCGCTTTTTCCACGAGATAATCGAACCGGGCCGGATTTTTAAGCAGCGAGACCGCAAGTGTAATATCAAGAGACGATTCATTGTACTTTCTGTGTATTGCAGCAACCTCGCAGCGTACATCGGCCTTTCTAATTTCAACGATCACAGCTTCGTACATTGTATCGTTGCCGTCGGTGGCAAAAATACGGTCGCCGATATTCTTCCGCATAACCCTGACAATATGCTTTGATTCATCACCGCGAAGTATCAATCCGTGGCTGCTGATATCATCCTGTTCAACGTAAAAATAATCCATGGATAATAACTCGATTAAAAAGACGTATCAAAGTCGATAAATTCTTCCAGTATTCCAAGGTTGTTGACTGCTGCCCCTGCTTGAATATTAAATCCATAAGGCAAAAGAAAATGTAATCCGGCACCTGCACCTGAATACCATGGTTGTTCCGATAAGACCTGATTACGCGACCATAGTTTTCCCGCATCGGCAAAGACGGCAAAGTACAGGCCATAACGCAGTTTTTGGAACTCGGGAATACTCAGGAAATTGAGCTCAAGATAACGCGGCAGAAGAATCGGCAGCCTGAGTTCGGCGTTAATGCCTATCCGGTTTTCAGCTTCAATTACTTTAGAAAAATATCCCCGGATTCGTTCACTATACCCGAAAAAGACATGCCGGTACGGAGGAATTACTCCGCCGAATGTGAATGATCCTGTTGTTCTGACACCTATAGAGCTTCCGCTGTTGAATCCGAAGAATTGCCGTAAATCATATGCATAATTTGTAAGATTCATATCCGACTCGCCAAATCCGCTCTTTTCAATACCTAGTGAGATCAGTGTACCATCTGTAGTATATTCACGGTTGTCTCGCGTATCATACCTGTATTGTACGGAGACCGTAAGGAATGCATCGCGGCCCGATGAAGAAACTGTACGATTCAAGTTCAGCTCGTCAACCTGCCAGACTTCATAGCCTACAGTACTGTATAGTGCTTGATATAAACCGAAACGCTTCCCGATTGTTCCATTGAAGAATATATTCGAATTCTCGTACTCACCGTAACTGCTGCTCAGATTGTGAACTTTTTGGATGGTAAACGTACTGCTAAAATAAATATCGTCATCATCGGTTATTTTGGGATTTTGGTAACTTAACATCAGCCACCGATCGTACCCTAAGCCTAAACTTGCGGATACTTTCTCGTTTCGGCCGCGAAAATTTTTATGCATTATTCCCAATCCGTAATACACCTTGGACGGATCGCGGTATTTCAATCCTAGTATCGGATACGGGATAAAATACCACCTTTCCGAAACAATAATAAATACCGACGCCATATTTCGATCGACAGAATATTCCACATCCACTTTATTGAAGAGGCCAAGATTGTAAATATTGTTCCGATCCCGGTCAATCGCTTCCTGTGTCAGAGTATCGCCAGGCTGCATGGACATCTCGCGGAAAATAATATATCCTTTCGTTGTATAGTTGCCGAATATTTGAATATTATATACAATCAGAATAGAATCCGGCATCGGCCGCGCATCAAGCGAAAAAGTGAATAAAAAAACCAGCAGCAGCAATTTTAAGAATCTTATCACGTTTCTCCAAAATAAAATATCCCCCTTCATATAAAACAACCGCTCTGCTCCTGCCTGTAATTTATTCTTATCGTATCAAGCGGGAGTGATCGATCGCGATGCAATGATCCATGATAACCTGAAGGCCGGCTTTTTCGGCATTCCTTGCCGCAGCTGCATTGACAACTCCAAGCTGAAGCCAGATGGTCTTTGCCTTCACTGCAATTGCCTCAGCCACAATCTCATCGACCGCATCGGGATTACGAAACACGTCCACAATGTCAATCGGCTTGTCCGATGGATGTCAGGTTCGGGAAACATTTCTCACCGTCAATTTCCGCATACATCGGATTAACAGGAATAACTATATAATCCTCTCGCATCAAATACTGCATAATACGATGACTGTCACGTAAAGGCTTATTTGATGCACCGACTACGGCAATGATTTTTGAAGTTAACAGAATCTCTTTGATTTTTTTATCGTCTTCAATAGGCATAATAATTTAACCGGCTGCGCAGTAATAACCTTGAATACTTGTTACATCATTTATTCTTGTATTCTTCCACCGGCGGACATACACAGAAAATATTCCTGTCGCCGTACGTGTTGTCGATTCGTCCTGCGGATGGCCAGAATTTATTTTTCCTCAGCGATTGGACCGGAAATACAGCCTGTTCGCGCGTATATGGATGATTCCATGAATTGCCGACTACTGCCATGGCCGTGTGCGGTGCATTCTTAAGCGGATTGTCTGATCTATCCATTTTACCGTCGATTATATCCTGCAGTTCTTGGCGGATAGAAATCATCGCATCAATAAAACGATCGAGCTCGGACTTCGGCTCGCTTTCCGTCGGTTCTATCATCAATGTATCATGTACGGGGAACGATACCGTCGGCGCATGAAATCCATAATCCATCAGGCGTTTGGCGATATCTCCTACTTCGATATCTGCCTGTTCCTTAAACTGTTTCATATTTAATATGAACTCATGTCCCACTCTGCCGTTCTTGCCCTGATAGAGAACCGGAAAATGTTTTTCCAGTTTGGATTTTAAATAATTGGCATTGAGGATTGCAGTCTTTGTCGCTTCCGTCAATCCTTCGATTCCAAGCATTTTAATATATGCATACGAGATAATTAAAATATTTGCGCTTCCCCATGGAGCAGAAGAGACTGCATGGACAGCTTTCTCTCCTCCGACTTTCACAACCGGATGTCCGGGTAAATAAGGTGCGAGCTGTTTCGTTACGCAAATCGGCCCCATGCCCGGTCCGCCGCCCCCATGCGGAATAGCAAAAGTCTTGTGCAAATTGATATGGCACACATCCGCTCCAATTACGCCGGGAGATGTAAGTCCGACTTGCGCGTTGAGATTCGCACCGTCCATATAAACCAGGCCGCCGTTCCGATGAACAATATCACACATTTCCTTGATGCGCTCTTCAAACACGCCATGCGTGGATGGATACGTCACCATCAATGCAGCAAGCGTATCTTTGTACCGGTCTGCATTCGCACGAAGATCATCCACATCGATATTACCCTGCGCATCGCAATTAACGACAACGACTTTCATTCCCGCCATCACCGCACTTGCAGGATTTGTTCCATGCGCCGATGACGGAATAAGTGCCACATTACGCTGAGGCTGTCCGTGATCGTGGTGATATGCACGAATAACAAGAAGGCCCGTAAACTCACCCTGCGCTCCGGAATTCGGTTGAAGCGATGCCGCCGCAAAGTCCGTTACTTTACATAATGCTTTTTCCAATTCTTGAATGATATTTTTATATCCCGCTGCCTGCTCTACCGGCACAAACGGATGTATACCGGCAAATTCCGGCCACGTCAGCGGAAGCAATTCCGTTGCAGCGGTCAGTTTCATAGTGCAGGAACCAAGCGGAATCATTGAAGCAGTCAGTGAGAGGTCTTTGTTTTCCAGGCTTTTAATATATCGCATCATTGCTGTTTCGGATTGATACGAGTTAAATACATGATGCTTAAGAAATGAACTCTTACGTTGAAACTGCGGCGGGTAAGAATCCGGCATCGTTTCAAAGGAATCATCAAGGGAACCAGGTTTCACCGGATCCCCTTTTATTGAAACAAAAACATTCAGTATTGTTTCGATGTCCCCGAGCGTCGACGTTTCGTCCAGCGAGACGCCAATATACTTGTCTTCTATGAATCGCAGGTTGTATCCTGCTTCTACGGCAAGTTGAAGAATATGCGCCGCCTGTTTTTTATCTTCCAACTGAATACGCAGTGTATCAAAATAATTTTCATTGAGCTGTACGAAACCGCGCTTTCTTAATTCTGTATTTAAAATTATTGCCAAACGGTGAACGCGCGAAGCAATATCTTTAATACCTTCCGGTCCATGATATACAGCGTACATACCGGCCATTATTGCCAGAAGCGCCTGCGCAGTACATATGTTCGATGTTGCTTTCTCACGGCGAATATGCTGCTCGCGTGTCTGCAGCGCCATACGATATGCGATATTTTTCTGAGCGTCAATAGAAACACCGATGATACGGCCCGGCATTGCACGAATATATTCATTTTTTGAAGCGAAGAATGCGGCATGCGGGCCTCCGTAGCCGGGAGAAATTCCAAAACGTTGAGAATTTCCAATAACGATATCCGCATCGAATTCACCGGGCGGTGTAAGTAATGCTAACGCGAGCAGATCACTTGCAACGATAGCAACGGCGCCGGAATGGTGTACTTTCTCGATGAATGGCCTCAGATTTATTACTGCTCCGTCTTCTCCCGGGTATTGAACTAGAGCGCCGAAAAATGAGCCGTCAAAATCCACGGTATCAGGATTCCCGACAACCACTTCAATGTTGTGCGGCGTTGCACGAGTAAGAACAACATCAATTGTCTGGCGAAAACAGCGGGCTGAGACAAAAAATTTATTCGCTGTTTTCTGCGGTGACTTGTTCACAATTCCATAAGACATTGCCATTGCTTCTGCGGCCGCTGTTCCTTCATCAAGGAGTGAAGCATTAGCAGCAGGCATACCGGTAAGGTCCGCAATCATGGTCTGAAAATTTAAGAGAGCCTCGAGCCGTCCCTGAGAAATTTCCGGCTGGTAAGGTGTATATTGAGTATACCAGCCCGGATTTTCAAAAATATTCCGTTGAATGACACTCGGTGTTATACAGTTATAATAACCCTGACCCAGGTACGATTTAAGAACCGCATTTTTTTTCGCAATCTCACGAAGTTCTTTAAGCATTTCAGACTCTGTTTTCGCAGGTTCCATTTGAACCTGCTGTTTTTTTCTGATGCTTTGAGGAATAGTCTGATCCATCAGCTCATCAATCGATCGAACACCGACGGCTTTAAGCATCTCGGCCATTTCCTGTTTACGGGGACCAAGATGCCGTGAAAGAAATTCACATTGTTGTTTTTTCATGTGTACCCTCGGAATGTAAATCCGATTTTTGTTGTTGAATACGTTCGAGCGCTTCGGCAGCCGCAGATTGTTCAGCTTCTTTCTTGCTTCGCCCGGATCCCTCGCCCCAGGATTGTGCGCCTACGATAACATTCACAGTAAACCGCCTGTCATGTTCCGGGCCCTCTTCCTGCGTTACCGAATAATGCGGAACACCCATGGACCGGGCCTGTACATATTCCAGCAGTGCGCTTTTATAATTATCGTCCATCATGGCAGAATTAAACACTTCCGGCCTTTCCAATAAAGATGTGTAGATAAATCTCTTCGCCGCCGCATAACCTCCGTCCAGATACAAAGCTCCGATTATTGATTCAAATGCATCCGCAATGATAGATTCCGATCCGTTATCAATGGATTGCGCAGCGCTTGTGCTAAGCAATAAATAATCGGCCAAATATAAATCTTTTGAGCGCTGGGCCAAAATTTTCCGATTTACCAGCCGCGAACGCAGTTTAGTCAAATTCCCCTCTTCCATTTCCGGATAGGTTTTAAAGAGATGTTCGGCAACAACAAAACTGAGAATTGCATCGCCAAGGAACTCCAGCCGCTCATTGGATTCCCATCGTTCATCAACAACCTGAAGGTACGAACGATGGATCAGCGCCTGGAGAAATAGTTTCCATTTTCGAGGCCGGTATTGAAGGGCTTTTTCGAATTTGATAAAATCAAATCCGGTGGAACGGAGTTTTTCGACGAGGGACTTAACCTGCTTATCCCGTGAAAAAAAAGAGAAACAAGATAGTCGAAATCGACACCAAAGCCGATTGATGATATTATTCAACACAACTCTTTCATCCCCGCTGATAACATACGGGAAAGTTTAGCTTTCTTGATACCTTCTAAATAGAAGGGTTGCGTTATGACCGCCAAATCCGAACGTATTGCTGATCGCTATATTGATATTCCATTTCTGTGCTTTGTTTGGAATATAATTCAAATCGCATTCCGGATCCGGAGTCTCTTGATTGATTGTCGGGTGTACTATATTAGTCTGAATCGCCATAATAGTAGCAACCGACTTCTACAACACCCGCCGCACCCAGCAGATGACCTACCATAGATTTCGTCGAATTGACGGCAATTTTTTTTGCACGTTCTCCAAAAACCGTTTTAATAGCGGCTGTTTCGCTGGGATCGCCTACAGGTGTTGATGTGCCATGGGTATTTACATGATCGACATCATCAGGCGTTAATCCTGCATTTCGAATGGCAATGCGCATAGCACGCACAGCTCCTTCCCCGCCCGGGGCAGGTTCAGTAATATGGTGCGCATCGCCTGTAAAACCATAGCCGCCCAATTCGGCATAAATTTTTGCTCCGCGTTTAACGGCATGACCAAGCTCTTCAAGGATAAGAATACCGCCGCCTTCACCCATAACAAAGCCGTCGCGATCTTTATCAAACGGCCGGCTTGCTTTTTGGGGAGCATCGTTACGCGTCGACAAAGCTCTCGATGCATTAAATCCGCCGATACCCATCGGGCAGATACTTGCCTCGCCTCCGCCCGTGACCATGACATCGGCATTGCCGCATTGAATATGCATGCAAGCGTCCCCTATCGCATGAGAAGATGTAGCGCAAGCAGAAACTGTCGCATAGTTCGGACCTTTTAGTCCATAAATCATTGAGATACGGCCTGCAGCAATATCCGGGATCAACATGGGAATGAAGAATGGACTGATGAGCCGCGGTCCCTTTCCTTCGACATAATTCATGAATTGCTTGTGATACGTCCACATACCGCCGATTCCGGAACCGAAGATTACACCCATGCGTTCACGATCTTCTTTTTCGAGATTCAATCCTGAATCCTTCATCGCTTCCTGGCAGGCAGCAATTCCGTATAATGTAAACAGATCGGCACGCTGTGCAAGTTTTCGATCCATATATTTTAACGGATCGAATCCCTTTACCTCGCAGGCAAATTTTGTTTGGAAGCCGCTCGCATCAAAAAGTGTAATCGGACCCGCACCGCTTTTTCCTTCTATCAATGCTTGCCAATATTCCTGCACAGTATTGCCGAGAGGAGTAATAACACCCATCCCCGTCACTACTACACGCCGATTGCTTCCATCCACTGCCATATCTTCTTCCTCATCAATATAAAATGATACAGGGCGCGGTACACCTATCCCAGCCCCGTGATAATTATTCTGAAAAAGAGAGAACACTTCTGACTCAATCAAATGTTCTCTCTGCTGCATTACCTCAAGAGCGATTATATTCCTTTTGCCTTCAGATAATTGATTACATCGCCGACACTGGCAATTTTTTCGGCATCTTCATCAGGGATTTGGATGTTGAATGCTTTCTCGAACTCCATGACCAGCTCAACTGTATCGAGCGAATCAGCACCGAGATCATTTGTGAAAGATGCTTCCGGTGTTACTTGAGCCGCATCAACGCCTAATTTTGAGACGATGATCTCTTTCACTTTCTCAGTAGAATCTGCCATTGTATTACTCCTTAGATTGTTTTAAGATATTATGTTTTAGTTGATTATTTCATTTACATGACAAGTCCGCCGTCCACGTTTATCACCTGACCGGTGATGTAGCTTGCAGCCGGTGAAGCAAGAAATACTACGACACTTGCAATTTCTTCAGGTTTGGCAATTCTTTTCATAGGAATTGCACCGGCAATAGCGTCCCGCTGCTGGGGAGTTAGTTTCTGCGTCATTTCCGTATCAATGAATCCCGGTGCTACTGCATTCACTTGAATATTGCGAGATGCAAACTCTTTTGCAAGTGTTTTTGTAAGGCCTATTACTCCCGCTTTCGAAGCAGAATAATTTACTTGACCTGCATTGCCCATCACTCCGACAACCGAAGCAATATTGACGATCTTTCCTTCTCTCTGGCCCAGCATCTGCCTGCTCGCAGCTTTACAAAAATTAAACGTACCTTTTAAATTAATAGCTATGACGGAATCCCATTCATCTTCCGACATCCGCATAATCAGATTGTCCCGTGTAATTCCGGCATTGTTCACAAGAATATCGATCCGTTGATACTCTTTTACTACTGCATCAATCGTACTTTGCGCTTCGGCTAAGATTTCGCACATCCGATTGAATTGCTGTTGCTTGAACACCTTTTGCGCGAACTAAGTTCACAACTTCGTCCGCCGCTCCTTCTAACCGGATATCGGTAAATGCTACACTGGCACCTTCGGATGCAAGTTTCAATCGCAATTTCCCGGCCGATACCGCGTGCACCGCCTGTAACTAAAGCCACTTTTTTATCCAGAATACCCATATTGTTCCTTACTCTTATATAATACTGAAAATATTCTTGTATTACTTTTTAAAGATCATTTCATTAATTCGGTATTACTTCTGTGACATCACTCAATTTTTCAAATCCGCAAGTCTCAACGTTCCCGTTAATTCGTTTTATCAATCCCTGAAGCACTTTTCCGGGACCGATTTCCGTAAATTTTATCGCACCATCTGCAACCATACTTGCAATACTTTCTTCCCAGCGTACCGGACTCGTAAGCTGTTTATAAAGCAGACTATTGATTTCATCCGCCTGACGCACCGGCCTAGCAGTAACATTTGCATAAACCGGAACGGCTGCATTGAATTATCTTAGTTTTGTCCAATGCCGCTTTTAATCCTGCTTGTGCCGACTGCATCAACGGTGAATGAAACGCACCGCTTACCGGAAGTTCTTTTGCGATTTTTGCACCGCGTGTCTTTGCAAGCTCCATCACTTTCCGCACTCCTGTAACCGAACCGGAGATAACAATCTGACCGGGCGAATTGAAATTCGCAGCCTGTACAATACCGGCAGAAGATGCTTCAGAACATATCTCATTAACAGTTTTCGAATCAAGGCCGACAATCGCTGCCATAGTTCCCGGTTGTTCAACACCCGATTGCTGCATCAGCTCACCGCGCAGCCGGACCAATTTTAACCCGTCTTCAAATGTCAATGCACCTGCTGCAACCAGTGCAGAATATTCGCCGAGAGAATGCCCGGCTGCCATCTCGAATTTTTTATTTTTCATCAGAGAGAACAATACAATGCTGTGAAGAAATATTGCCGGCTGTGTGTTCTTCGTCTGTTTTAATTCTTCTTCCGGTCCGTTAAAACAAATTTTGCTTAAAGAAAAACCCAGAATCTCGTCCGCTTTATTATAAAGCGATCTGGCTTGAGTATTTCCATCATACAGGTCTTTACCCATACCGACATATTGCGAACCCTGTCCCGGAAAAACAAACGCAGTCATCGGCATTGTTACGGCTTCTCCGGATTTGCTAACGACCAATTGACCAGCGTTGCGCCCCAAGTATATCCTGCTCCAAATGCTGCAAGTACGATTTTCTGTCCTCGTTTTAATAGTCCTGACTGCCACCACTCGGACAGACAGAGTGGAATTGTTGCGGCTGTCGTATTACCGTACTTATCGATATTGATCATCACTTTGCTGCTGTCTATACCCATGCGTTCTGCTGTTGCACTAATAATGCGAAGATTTGCCTGGTGCGGAACAAGCCAGGAAATATCGCTGCCTGTCAAATGATTCCGTTTTAAAATTTCTGCAGCAACATCGGCCATCCCGACAACAGCACTCTTAAAAACCGATTTACCGTCTTGATATACGTAGTGCATTCGTTTGTCTATAGTTTCATGTGTGGCAGGATGCAGACTTCCGCCGCCTTTCATATTAAGATATTTACCGCCGGAACCATCACTATATAACCGCTGGTCCAGAATACCATATTCTTTCTCATCTGTCGGCTCAAGCAAAACAGCTGCAGCAGCATCACCAAATAAAACACATGTATTCCGGTCGGTATAATCTGTTATGGAACTCATCTTATCGGCTCCAACGATAATAACTTTCGAATGCACGCCGGTTTCGATAAACCGCGAACCGACGCTGAGAGCATAGAGAAATCCGGAACACGCCGCATTAAGATCAAACGCCCATGCATTTCTGGCTCCGATTCTATCCTGTACGATGCAGGCTGTTGTCGGCAGCATCATATCGGGCGTGATAGTAGCAACAATGATCAGGTCTATCTCCGAAGCAGCGATGCCGCGATTTTTCAATACTTGCTGAACTGCCTTAGTAACTAAATCAGATGTCGCTCCTTTTTCAAGAATATGCCGTTCACGAATACCTGTACGTGTTCGAATCCATTCATCGTTTGTATCAACCATTTTCTCAAGATCATGATTTGACAGTATCTTTTCAGGAACATAATGACTGACTGCTGTAATTGTTGCTCGGCGTAATTCCATCTTTTCCTTTTTATTAAACTGAGGTTACTAATGCGTGTTTCAATTTCTCGATTTATCTGTGTGTGCGCTACTTCAGCGGCGCGAAGAATCATATTCTTGATTCCCGTTGCTGTCGAACTTCCATGGCCTATAATAGTGACACCTTTTACTCCCAATACGGGCACACCGCCTTCTTTATTCGGATCCATGTCGCTAAGGGATGCTTTAAGAGGCCATAAGGCAAGGCCGACAGCGATCTTGTTAATAAATCCCTGTTCTGCAAATTGCTTTAGCTTGCTTTTCAGAAATCCGGGCACGCTTTCGCCGAATTTCAATATGCTATTACCTGTAAAACCGTCGCACACTATGACGTCGGCTTTCGCTTTTAGAATATCCCGGCCTTCAACATTACCGATGAAGTTGAGTTTGCCTGCCGAAAGAAGTTTATATGCTTCAACGGCCGCCTCATTACCCTTCGATTTTTCCTCCCCAATATTCAGAAGCGCGACTGTAGGGCGTTCTTTCTTCCACAATAATTGTATATATGTATTTCCCATTACCGCAAACTCATAAAGCTGCTGCGCACGGCAATCGACGTTGGCACCCGCATCTAATAGTAAACATGAACCATGCTCTGCCGGGATAAATGTTCCAATTGTTGGACGGCTGACTCCTTTGATGCGTCCTAAAATAAGCGTCGCCGCTGAAAGTACCGCACCTGTATTACCGACGCTTACAAATGCATCTGCTTTCCCTTCCTGATGGAGACGCATTCCGACGGCAAGTGAAGAATCCTTCTTTTGTTTTAGTGCGGCGGTCGGTGAATCTTCCATCGTGATAGTCTGTGAGGCATGCACAATCTTAAAAGGAAGGTCGTTCGCTTTCTGCTCTATCAGCTGACGACGAATTACTTGTTCATCTCCTACGAGGATGATTTCGAATTCAGCATTTGATGTTCGGAGAACTTCAACGGCACCGGCGATTTCGCGCCCGGGTGCATAGTCCCCTCCCATTGCATCAATTGCGATACGTAATTTCTTGGGGGATTCCATGAGATTCGCTTCAGATACCGGTCGCCCGGCGCCAAAACGTATCCTGCTTGTTAGGTTTCCTTAGGAGTGACAATGGAGCGGCCGTTATAATATCCACAATGGGGACACGCCCGATGCTGCAGTTTTTGCTCGTGGCAATTTGGGCATTCCTGTGTTGATGGAGCCGATGCCTTGTAGTGTGTTCGGCGTTTACGTCCACGGGCTTTAGAATGTCGTCGTTTAGGATTAGGCATATGATATTTCCTTGAATAATATTCTCTTTTTCGGTTTTAATAAGTTAATGAGACAGCTTCTTCAACTCGTCCCACCGTGAGTCTGTTACTTGAACATCGCAAGTACAGGCCTCGTTATTTCTATTCACTCCGCATGCCGGACAAATCCCCAGGCACTTTTCACGACACAACAATTTCTGGGGGATAGCTAAAAGGATATATTGCCTAACATCCTCATCCAGATCGATGTAATTCGTATCTGCAGAAAGAACCTGAATTTCCTCTTCTTCATTCAAATCAACAGTGGACCGGTCGTCCAGAACATAAAGCATTGAATAATTCTCATCTAAATGCCAGATAAAATTATCAAGACACCGATCGCAGACAAATGTCCCTTCAGCCGATATGTCAGTCTGAAGGCGAATCTGACGTAAACCCTTATCGAGTTTAACATTGACCCTTACCATTCTTCCGAACCGCTCATCCAAACCTATCTTAGAAGGTTCTGCTTCTAAGATATGTTCGTGAATTCCTTCCGAAAGATTTGAGATATTTATCCGAAATTCAGCCATAAAACTACCATCTGAACTCCGGCTCAGCCGGAAGCCATATAAATGGTACGGGAACGAACAGACTTTTCAAAAAATACGTTTAAAAATATAGCTATAAACACGCAGATAATCAAGAAAAAAGTCCATATTCGATTTTTTCATAAAAATGTCGAGAATTTAACTGACTATTCCATTGAACATCTTCTTGAGGTTATACAACGACAATTACCGCCTGTATAAAATTGTTATAAGGGTTAACTACTTTTTCATCCTTTCGGGCTATTCCCTATTCAACAAATCGTAAGTATCCTTCTTAAGAATAAGATTCGAGAGTTATATCACATTTGAAAGGAGTCGGTGCTGCATCTTAGCCGGCTTAGAAAGCATTGGTTTGTACGTTTAAATAAGCCATATATACAATTTATATTTAAAAATCACCCATTGTATTGCAAGGAAAGAATATGAAGATTTTATTTTTAGATGACGATCCCATCAGAACAAGAAAAGCAAGAAGTTGCTTTGCTAAGGATAAATTACACGAGGCGGAAACAGCAGAACAGGCGATAATGCTGCTTGAAAAGCATTCTCCATACGATGCTGTAAGTTTAGACCACGATCTCGGCGGAAATATCTATTGTCCCAGCGACGAACTAAGCGGGTTTGCGGTAGCAGAATATATTTCAAAAATGCCCAAAGAGAAGATGCCAAAACAAGTTGTAGTTCATTCGTTTAATCTTTGCGGCGCTGAAAATATGAGAAAGGTGCTGCAAGGCATTGTTCCGGTTGTAAAACGGCCGTTTAATCTGAGCAACAATTTGAGCTTTATTAATAAAGCCGTTATAGGGTGATAGGATAATTCCTACCAACAATCATTCTTTTGCTGATATTCTTTGTATAATTAAAACAGCAATTTATAAACATAGATTCAATCAATAAATGAAAATTTGACAGGACGTCTTTGCACCGTATTATAAAGGAAGGAATATGAAATATCTGTTACGCTTCATAATATCTTTCTTAATATTGCTTGTTTTTAATTTTGATAGTTCAAACGCTCAAACGTCTCTTAGCGGTTTTCTTAACATCCCGTTTGGGACAAAAATGGAAACCGCAAAAATATTGCTTTTACAAAAACAAGGAGTGAAATTAGTCCGTCAGAGTGATAGTAACACTCTTTATTTTACAGGCTTTTCAATCGGGGCATATAAAGCCGACACCTGTATACTTGAGATCTCTCCGCAAAATGGGAGGTTCGAATCAAGTAACTTAGTATTCTATTCGAAAGCAGAACTTCTCGAAGAAATTTATGAATTGCAATGCGCTAAGTATGGTAATCCGGCTACAACTTATACCGTGAAAAATGATGTTTTTTACAGATGGGAATTTCCTGTCAGAGGCAGTAAACACCTGAATTCAATTACGCTTCGAAACGATTCAGCAGCAGATTACTTTATACTTAGTTATAGTGGATCAGGCATGCTTTATCCAGGATGGCTGCGACAGCTCACAAAAAACTAAAAGTAATGCAGAAAATTTCAAATGACCGGGGTTAGGGAGACAAGAAATCCGGGACATCAATTGATAGAATAGATTGCGGTATTTAAAATTTAACGGAGGTTACGATGAAAGGAAGTATGGTTTATTTTCTACTGTCCGCCCTGTTGTTTTCAACTGCCATGACAGTTGTTTATACCAAGGTTAATAAACAAAAGACTAATTTCGACGAGCTTTTTGTTTAAAAATGTTGATAGTTTTTAGTTAAAATGATATGCTAATTAAGTGATATCGGTTTTGTTATCACTGGCAGGTTTTTATATTTTATTGATCAAATAGACGAAGAATCAGAAAGCGGCAATGTTGCCGCTTTTTTTATTGTTGAAATTCGCCTGAATTAAGCGCCGGCTTCTGCAGGCTATCGGTGCTCCATCGATGCTCAATAATTGCAAGATAACGCAAATTAAAATTCATTGAGCCGGACTATTTTCGATTAATCCTTTTTCTTGCTTTTGGGTGCTGTCTCTTTTGGCTTAGGCAAGCTCGTCTTCTTGCCATTCGTCCACAGGCCGCGGGAGTTTGCCCTTATCTGGGCGACTATTAATGCCTTTTCTTCAGCTTCGCTAGGGGTGAGTAAAAAATGTGTAATAGGATTCGGCATGTTGTTACTCCATCAATGTGGTATAACAATATACGGAATTTTACTATAATAAACCGCTCGTCAGGCAACTATTCGGACATTTTAAATCTTTCTATCTAAAAATACAATCTTATGACCAACATAGTCTAAGCAGTAACCAACAGTCAAATCTGTGACAATCGTATCCTCTACTCTCTATGCGGCGTATTGTTAGACAACTCCCAGAGTATCCATTGATGCTTTGGGAGTACTTTCCTGCAATATTGCTCTTCGCCCGCAGGCCTTAACACAATCACCACAGCCGCCGCAAAGTTTTTGATCAATTTCCGCTTTTTTATTTTTAACAGAAAGGGCATTATGCTGGCATTTACGAATGCATTTTCCACAGCCATTGCATTTAGTGAGATCAATTATCAATGTCTTTTTCTCGTCTGTAAAGGCTTTGCATTTCAGGTTTATAAATGCCATTCCGATAACCGCCAACAGACCGAAAGATTTTCTTAAAAACTCCCTTCTTTCAATTCTCTGATTTTCTACTCTTTGGTTATCGTCATCGGTCATTTTTTGAATTTTTATTGTTGGGACATAATTTAAAGTTTTATTGTGAACATCCTGTTGAGCCAACGGGGGAGTTTTCGCGCCAATATAAATCAACTTCGTCGATTTTATTCTTTGAGTATTTTTCATTAAATATCCGACCATTGTATTTTATATAAATAGGCGGTGTATGCGTATGACTTCGATTAAATAGTGTTGGTTTTATAATTATATTTATTTGGAGAATATTTCAGAAATTAGCACCGCATTTATTAATAAACGTGATGCCATAAAAATAGTTTCATTTTATAAAATATTATTTTCCAAATTCATATTACTCTCTCTATCAGAACTTTCCTAACCCTTTCAATCCAGCAACAGCTATAAATTATAGCCTGCCAACACGCAATCGTGTGCATTTATTCGTGTACAACATTCTTGGACAGGTGATATCGGATCTTGTTAATACTGAACAAAACGTCGGGATGCAGTCTGTTGTCTGGAATGCAAACGTATCGTCAGGATTATATTTCTATAGACTTGAAGCTGCATCGCTGGACAATCCAGGCAAGCGATTTGTGGAGACCAAGAAGGTGATTCTTTCGCGATAGACAATAGATACAAAACCCCGTCAGTTGTGGCGGAATTTATTATATTTTGCCTTGAACATACGGTATGTAATTACGATCAACTTTAAGAATATGATTCAGAAATAGATCAGTCATAAATTTTAACAAATTAATAGCGAAAGCCTGCTCTTTGCGTTCATATTCCAGCTTAAACTTTTCCACCTGACGGATTGCTTCAAGATGTTCACTTTTATGTTTTTCGATATCCGGAAAATTATACATTTTCATAAAACGTTCTTCGGTATTAAAGTGAACAGTCACGTATTGCTGTAACTCTTTCAATACCTGTTCGACAATATCGTCATCTTTGTTCTGCTGCACAGCATCGTGCAATAGGTTAAGGGCAGCGACATATTTCCGGTGCTGTTCGTCGATTATTTTTACTCCAACCGAGAAGGATTCGTTCCATTCTATAAGTGGCATAGTTAAATGTAAAATATTCAATAAGGAATTGCAACTTACATTTATATAGACAATAAGAACGAATTATAGGCGATTCTCATAATTCAGAGTATTTTCGATTCAAGAATAAAAGAGACAATGTCCATCGGCAATATTTCTATTTTTCAGCAGGATTACGAAGTCAAGCCAATCATTACTGGTGGAGGTTTTTGTTGCGTAGATACATCTATTAACCAATTCGACAAAGACGTCCTCATTATAGCTGCAATGGGCATAGATATGAAAATGGGAATTGATAATCCAAATGGAATGCAGCGGCATATTATCTTGGATTAAGTATTATTCCGAAACCTAAAACTCCAAATACATATTTGAATATTTCTACAAATACAAAAATCGATGGTGAGTATAGTTAAAGAAATGCCCGGTGATAAGCAGGGCTTTTTAAGTTGAGGATTGCTTCACCGGAATCATATTATTATATTGGAGTTACTGTAGTAACCAACCAACAAGCGGTTACTAATGGTTCTTTTCATCAGGATTCTTGAGTTTTTTTAACTTCGTTTCTTCGGGACGTGGCGCAGCCCGGCTAGCGCACTTGCTTGGGGTGCAAGGGGTCGCGGGTTCAAATCCCGCCGTCCCGACAAATAAAAAGAGTTTGGAAATTTTATCCAAGCTCTTTTTCCTTTTTTGGGAGGTGCCCGCTAAAAAGCAGCGGGATCCTGAGATTGGCAATCTTCAAACGAGCCAAATCCATTATTAGATCATCATAATCCTATTTCAATCAAAGAATTGGATCTGGCATTTACTATCAGAGGTAAAACTACTAAGGATATCAGAATTAGTAAAAAATGTGGCAGAACTTTTCAGCTCTGCCGTTTTATAATTCTTCAATTTACTTTTCAGATAATATTTTATCAGCTCCCAACACTGAAAATAAATAGGCACATGGGGCTGTGATTATATACTCTCTCTCCTGCCACAAATAAGGCCATGTTTTATCTTCAGCCAGATCAGGATTGACTAAATTCACAGCGTTCCAGAATGTGCCTCCCGGTATATAACTCCAGTCCGCCCTGTTTGTACCATACGCAATTGTCGGAGAATTAACACCCACACCTGAAACCAGACTGTTGGTAGAGCTGCCCGGTTTGCATCCTAAAAGATAATTAACAATCGAGAATAAATTATCGGCAGAATAAAGATCCGGCCAGAATTTATGCAAATAGTACGATTGGAAAGCAGTAAACTCTGCATGCGACATGGGCGAATTAAACGGGGATTCCGACAGCATTTTTTCGAGTACCGGTTTGAATTCAACTGCCGCTGCATTAACTGAATCTTTGAATTCAGGACAATCGATATAATTTAATACTCTTCCTGAGCTCCAGCCTGTAAAAGCAAATGTTTTTTTGGCCTGCGAACTCATTTTGCATAATTCATTTTTATATTCGGATTTTCCGGTTGTAATTACCAGCTCAATAAGTGTTTCAAGCTTTTGAGATCTCATCCAGAAGTAATCCCTTTTGGTTTTGACATCCTTATTCTTTTGATATAAATCTTCGGCAGCGTCCAAACACTCTTTTGCCAGTGAGGGATTATAATCCTTTAGAACACGGGAAGCTATGGCAAGACTGCTGGCGCCTATCAATTGCCAATCCGGATTTGTTTCCATAAACACAAACCTGTCGTCAAGTTCAGGAACAACCAATTCAATCTGATCAAGATTTAACTCAGGGTCAAAAATGCTGGAATAGCGGTTGGCTACTTTCTTATACCATAACTCGTTGATTTTTGCAGCTTTTTCAAGAAGATCCTTATCATTGCAGATTTTGTTATCTGTATGAGTCGATGCATCACCCAGATGTACATATTGTCTCAACGTGGGTTCAATTATACCGCGGTATAAAACACCCATTTGGCGGTATCCTGATAATACTGCTAAAACTCCATGTTCGACTTGTTGAAGAATATCGGGTTTTCCATCTGGTTGAAATAATTCTACGTGTCTGTTTTTCTGATCGATATAAGTTACATCATTATTAATACCGAATTCTTCGTAAGCCAAAGCGAGCGCAATTACCGACTCTGCCTGACTTTCAATTCTCAGGTCATAGTCTCCGGCATCGTGCCATCCCCCGACATTAAGTCCGGGCACATGTTCAAGCGGTTTAAATTTCGATAATGTCGATGTTTCCTCCTCATTATCGTAGCCGTCGAAGTGACGGATATTCAAAGGAGCCATTAAAGCATCATCAAGATGACAGGCGCCATGCCAGACACGGTATTTCTGATTCACCCGCATATGGCACATCTGAACGGGAATAAAATACTCAAGAGTCGGCTGCCATACATTTCGTTTATACACATCTTTATTTATTCTGAATACATTTGTCGTAAAATCACCGTATTTAACTTGATATATACCAGGCTCTTTGATATCTGAAAAATCGAATTTAGAATACTGATATCGTAAATACGTACCCCAGGATTTAGGCGCTTGTTCTTTTACAATTTTATGGTCCCCATTACTTTCTAGCTTAAGCAAAGAAACTTTATTAAGGAGTTTATCGTTTTTATCAAGTTCAATAAAAGCAACTTTAGGCTGATTTGGATGATATCCTACCTGACTTATATGAACAACCGGTTTATCTATCCAGCCGGCAATTACATTAGGTGATATTTTCCACTGTATTGCTCCTTTTGTAGTTCCCGCAGGGATCAATGAGCGGACAACGAACCATCCATTGTTATGTTGAAGGCTGCCGTCTAATAACTGCAATTTCGCATTGGGACTTTCAATAACCATCCTTAACAAATCACTTTCCGGAGCGACAACAAGTTTGTTTCCTTCAGCTAACGGCATAGGTTCAACTTCTTTATTTGCATTAAAATAAGCCGGCCCGTTTGCCTGCCGCGGAAATATTCCATTGTTCGCATCCATGAAATATGTCTTCCCGTAAAGGTCCCCGGGGAATAATTCCAAAATGTATCCTACTTTACCTGCCCATTCAGCCGGAAGAGGTTCTTCAAGATCGACTGTTATTGTAAAAGCTTTACCCTCTGCTTTCACCCTTACGTTATATTTTAATTGTAAATCAGGATAAATAATCGGATTAAAACCTTTGCGCATCCGGCTGCTGTCAGGATAACTGCAAGATATACTTATTTCATTATTCAGTGAATCAATAATACGGCCTTGTGCGCTTCCATCCTGCGGACTGACTCCTCTGGATTCGAAGCCGGTACCAAGTTTGGGTATTGGCTGCCACTGTCCCGGAGTAGCGTTTAGGCGTAGTTCACCGTTTGTTGCAATACGGTTTCCATGCTGAATAATTTCAATGCCGCCCTGATGTCCTTCAGGAAATGTGTTATTATATACAAGCACGTTAAGACCGGGCATTTCGAAATAACCTGCTTTTCCTAAAACTAATTTATCCTTTTGAGTCTGGGCAAACCCAATACTGAAACCTAATAAGATAAATAAAATAATTTTCCTGTAATCTGAAGTAGAACGAATCATTTTAACCTCCATATCTATTAGAAAGTATAGACAGCAATTCTTTTATATAAAATACAATTTATTGGTAGAATAAAAAAATGCAATTTGCAATTGAGTCTTTTATGCCTTTTTAATATTCGAGTATAATCAGAACGCTGTTTTCAACATCAATATTATTTTACTTCTCATTAAATCGGAACATTAAGGAATAATCCGGATCATTGTTAAAATTCGCATGAGATATTTCAATTTTATTCGTACATTTATTAAAATAATCAACACCGTGTCTTAGGCAGCAACGGACTTTTATTCACTAATCTCATCGACCATGAAACAATAATTATCGCATAACTGAAATTCTTTTTTTAAATATTTCACTATGAGGATAATTATATGTTTCCCCGCATATGCATATCCGGATTGGGATACACTCTCCCGGACGGACACTCTCTATTTAAGAATATCAATTTTAATATTACCGGCGGCAAGACAGGTATTGTTGGTTCCAACGGCTGCGGTAAAACAACTCTATTGAAGATCATCAGCGGCGAACTAAAACCCGGCGAAGGTTCTATACTTACAAACGGGATTTTCGCAGTCCTAGAACAGGATCAATCCGGATATACCGGGCTAACGATTGCCGAAGTGCTGGGGGTCGATCAAAAACTGGCCGCACTCCATTCTATATCTGCAGGCAAAGGCAGAGAGGCCGATTTTATCCTGCTTGGCGATGAATGGAATATAGAAGAACACATCCTGTCCGTTACCTGTAAAGCCGGACTTGAGAGAATTCCTCTTGACCGTCTCTTCGGGCAGCTTAGCGGAGGCGAGGCTGCGCGGCTTCTCTTTGTAAAATGCTTGCTGCAAAATCCGGATTTCATTATGCTCGATGAACCGACCAATCATCTTGATGGAGCAAGCAGGACACTGTTTTACGACATGGTCGCGAACTACAGAAAAGGGCTTCTTGTTGTCAGTCACGACAGGCAATTACTCCGTTTGATGGATACCATTATCGAAATTACTCCTGTTGCAGCTAAAACATACGGCGGTAATTATGATCTCTATTACAGGCAAAAAATAACTGAACACGATGCTCTTGAGCAACAGATACTGACTGCAGAATTGGGCATTAAGAAAGGACGGCAAATTGCCGCCGCTGCCGCTGCATCCCGCAAAAAAATTAATGCACGGGCGGAAAAGAATAATGCGAACGGCGGAATTCCTAAAATATTGCTCAATAAACGCAGAGGCAAGGGAGAAAAAACACTGGCACG
The DNA here is from genome assembly GCA_963770945.1 of uncultured Bacteroidota bacterium. Classification (GTDB taxonomy): domain Bacteria; phylum Bacteroidota; class Ignavibacteria; order UBA10030; family UBA10030; genus Fen-1298. The sequence goes on from CAVYRP010000004.1 coordinate 39,216, forward strand.
TATCGCGGCAGTGCATGAGAAAAAGCTGAACAGGATGCAAAACCATGTTGCTGAATTAAAAGAAAATCTGCCGGCAAATAATCGAATTAAAATTGATTTGAACGCAGAGCCGGAATATAAAGGAAGAATTCTTATTAAGGCAGACGATGTGAACTTCGGATATAACGAAACGCTGTTGTGGCGGCAGAATATTGACTATACTATCTACGTACAGGAACGAATCTCGCTTGCAGGTAATAACGGGAGCGGAAAAAGTACTCTCATTAATCTATTTACAGGTAAACTTCAACCCGTATCCGGACATATTACATGTAACAATATTCATATCGGCATTATTGATCAGAAGTACGAACTTATAGTTCCCGGTTTAACCGTGCTGGAGAACATGCGGCAGCGTGCCCGTAAGGACATAAAGGAACATGAACTGCGTATCCGGCTGGGCAGGTTTCTGTTTTACAGGGACGAGGTCTTCAAACAGGCAGAAGTCCTGAGCGGCGGGGAGAAGTGCCGGTTGAGCCTGGCATGTCTGCTCGCAGTCTCGAACGAACCCGATCTTATTATCCTTGACGAACCGACCAATAATCTTGATCTTGCCGGCATCGAGCAGATGCAGAGTGCCCTGCAGCAATATTCAGGTACACTGCTGGTAATTTCACACGACCGGATATTTTTAGAGAACATCGGCATCGATAAAGTTCTGGACTTGAATAAATTTCGATAGAGATCCGTAATACTGATGCAGATTTTTCTTATACAACCTTCTGCTTTTTGAGTTTTTGTTTGATTGTAAGAACTGCGCTTGCATCATGTTTTTTAGAAACGTATCTTTGTGTATAAATAGAACATGGGCTTCATTTTTGCCGGCAGGCAGGCATCAGGAAGAACATTTTGGCAGAAAATACTATCCCGGCGATAATTAATTGCCGATGTCCTGCGGCAGATTTGGGAATCATTTCGTAATCAGGTGTGTTTATCTATCAAATATAAAGAAGGATCGTCCGGCGGGTTTTACCGATAAAATGATTGATCGAATATGGAACTGAAATCCAGGAATAAGATTATACTTGTCGGCGATAAGGTTCTTGTCGCTCCCGATAAAGACAATGAACAGACAGCTCACGGCTTATATCTTCCTCCCGGAGTGAAAGAGAAAGACAAGGTTCAGAGCGGATACGTGGTACGTGTCGGTCCGGGATATGCTGTACCTAATCCGCAATTTATGGATCAGGAATCCTGGTCCACAACGCCAAAAGATCCTATCAAGTACCTTCCTTTACAGGCCGAAGAAGGTGATTACGCAATTTTCATCCGCGATGCTGCCATCGAAGTCGAATTCGAAGGTGAAAAATATCTCATTGTTTCGCATTCGTCTATATTGATGCTGCTGCGCCCCAGCAGCATAGATGAGTTGATCCGTTCCTCGAAACAGTAATAATACTTATTTTCTTCTTGGTTTTATTATATTTATCAGATTGTTATGGAACTACCATCTCTCTTCTCTAAAACTGCCCCCATAGACGCCAATGAACCGGGTTCTCATCCTGCGCTTATCTTCCTGCACGGCCGCGGGACAGACGAGGACGATCTTCTCGGATTAACACCGTACTTCGATCCGCATTTTCTTATCGCAAGTGTGCGGGCGCCGTACAGGTTTCAATATGGCGGATACACATGGTTCGATGTGGATGAGAAGGGCACAGTAAATATTGACCAGCTTCTTAACAGCCGCGATTCTTTCTTCCGGTGGTTAGACGATTTTCAGCAAAAATATCCCGTTGATTCAAGCAGGTTATTTCTTTTTGGATTCAGTATGGGAGCGATGATGTCGTTAACAATATCGCTCTCAAGTCCAAAACGCTTTAAAGGTATAATCGCGCACAGCGGTTTGCTGCCGCAGCATGAACAGCTGACCTATCTATGGAATGATATAGGCGGCCTTTCGTTCTTTATCGCGCATGGCAGCCAGGATCCGATTGTTCCGGTTGAATTAGGCAGGCAGGCACACGCGCGGCTTGCACAAGCGAATGCCAATGTTCTTTACCGCGAATATCCGATACAGCATGCTATCAGCGATGAAAGTCTTTCAGACATCTCTATTTGGCTGCAAAAACAAATATAAGCGCCGTCACCTGTAATATTTGACCAAAGGTAAGATTTCCTGTATATTTCTGGCGCGATGAAAGCATACCGCAAGCTTTTTATCATTATAATCTTTCTTATTCCTCTTGCATTAGAAGCAAGACCGGCGAATCAAAGCGTACTCATCAAGCATGTTATTAAATCAACCGAACAGCAATACGCATCCGACCGCCGCACAGCGGTCTTCGACATCTATTATCGGCAGACAAAAAAAGGAATCGTAATTTTCGGAGAAGTTGATACTCTTACGGTAAAAGATACGCTGATCGCTAGATTGCGCAGAAATATAAAAGGAGAAGTAATCGACAGCATTCGCATGCTTCCTGATACGGCGCTGGGCGGCTATAGAAACGGGATAGTCATTATCGAAGTAGGCGATATTCTGGATAAACCTCACAAACAGGGAAAACTAACGACACAAGTACTAATGGGTACTGTCGTGGCGTTATTGAAGAAAGCTGAAGGATATTATTTCATACAAATGCCTGACAGATATCTCGGCTGGATCGACACAGCATCTGTCTCCCCGGCAAACCAGTACGATGTAGCAGCATGGAATAATATACACAAAGTAATTATCACGGAATTGAAATGTAATATTCGCAAGACGCCTGATTCGTCTTCGGCGCCTCTCTGTAATGTTGTTGCAGGATGTATTCTAAAAAAAGAAGATCAAAATGACGTATGGACAACAGTGGAGCTTGCCGATGGACGGAAAGGTTTTATACAAAACATCTTTGTGCAGGATCTCGATAGTTGGAGAAACAGCCGCAATCTCAGCGGAGACAATCTTGAAAAGACAGCGATTACGCTTTTAGGAATTCGATACATTTGGGGCGGAACGTCGGTAAAAGGGATGGATTGTTCGGGATTCACTAAGATGGTATATCGATTAAATGGAATGGAATTACACCGCGATGCTGATCAACAAGCTCATCAAGGAATAACGATCGATCCTGGAAATAAATTTGAAAAACTCCGGAAGGGCGACCTTCTTTTTTTTCGTTCGAAGAAAAAAAGGAACCAATCCAAATACATTACTCATGTTGGCCTCTCCTTAGGAAGCGGCTTATTCATCCACAGCAGTATTTCAAAATACGTACGGTTAAGCAGTTTAGATCCGTCGTCTAACTATTTCGAAAAATCGCTGCTTAAGCGATTCGTACTAGCTCGCAGAATTATTCAAAAATAGTTTAAATAATGTTATATTTTTTTGAAGGAGAAAAGATGATACCGACAGAAAACCGCCTCCCTATATCGACACACATAAAGTCTCTCATCATGATCCATGCAGGCCTGCTGGTGATCAACGCCTTTGCACATCAAAGAATTGACTTATTCTATTCCATGGTCCCGTACATGCCGCTTTTGACTTTTTTTGCTCTGGCGCCGCTTATTGCGGCCATGCTTTTATCAACACGTATTGCCCGGCAGGGAGCAGTCGTTCTACTCGGTATGCTGCCGGCTATCTTAATTTACAATATTGTTTCCCGGTTTACGGCAATACCGATGTTTTTAAATCAAGAACCTTCTTTGACATGGAAAATTATATATGAAGGTTCATACGGATTTATGCTGATTTCAGAAGCGGTCTCTTTCTGGCTCATATTAAAATTACTGCAAAATATTCATAGGCAGACAGACTCATCGGTCGGGGACGCTTCCAAGTCCTGATTCATTAGCGCAATGGATTGATTTATTTAATGCTCGGACATAAGCATTATAAGTTTGCATTACTTTTTATAAGTTATTGGGATAATAAAAATTACCGCATGCAACATCCGTTTTCAAGTTTCGTATCATTTTCTAAGTTCTTTCAGCAAATAGTAATAAAACTCAAATAACAAAGCGGAGTATAAATGAAATATGTAACTATTTTTCTTCTCGTACTGGCGACTAGTCCCGTCTTTGCACAAGAACAAACATTGATAAATGGAAACATTGAAAACGGAGGATTCGGCGGACCGTCAGTTAAAATTACAGCTATCAATGGAGAAAATGCCGTACTTGCCGGCGGGCGCGGCGGTTGGATTATTAATCATACTTTTATTCTAGGCGGGGCGGGTTACGGGCTGGTAACAAATGTAAATGCAAAAAAAACAGATTCCGTCCACCAATACATAGAAATGGGATACGGCGGAGTAGAACTGGAGTATATTGCATCGTCAGATGATCTTGTTCATCTTTCCCTGGAACTATTAATCGGCGGCGGCGGTATTAGATTCAAAGACGAAAATAATGACGATTTTGAGAACCATCATCCAATGACCGGATTTTTTGTATTAGAGCCCGGTGTCAATGTGAATCTGAACGTAACTTATTTCTTCCGAATTGCCGGTGGTGTAAGCTACAGGTACATTAGCGGATTACAAAGCCCATTATCGACCAATTCCGACTTGTGCGGGACGTCGGCGGTACTCACATTGAAATTTGGAAAGTTTTAAATTAGCCTTCCGGAAATACAATGATTCAAAAGGCAGGCCGAACACCTGCCTTTTGATTTGTACAGGGAGCATTAAGATATTGATTCTTACAAAAAAACCTGCTAACCTTCAGCAATTCAATCGGTAAAACATATACGGGCTCCTGACACGTATATACCATAAGCAATAAAGTCGTTATGGAAGGGACGACCATGAAGAGAATGAAAGCAGCAGTTTTATTCCTCGTTATCTGGACACTGACGTCATTTGCACAGCAGCAAGGAACTGAACGATTCGCAAGAATAATCAGTCGTGTGGTCGAAGCGATGAATAAACATGATTACGCCGGAATCGTACGGGAGTACGATGCGACAATGACGGCTTCATTTCCACTCAATAATACGACTATCTTATTTAAGAATTACGAATCTCAATATGGAAACGTAGTCCGTACCGATTCACCGCAGGTTAAAGCAATAGATCAGGCAGTCTGTGTGATTTATTTCGAGCGCGGAGTACAGGACTTAACGCTTTATATCAATGATCAAGATAAGATTAAAGGATTTATTTTTACGACTCATGTTGGCGAATCAAAACCGCACAAGAACCAAAACCGGCTGCCTCAACTGCAACTATTGAATCGAAACCTGTAACTGCACCGGTCACATCTGCGCCATCATCTACGTCAACTACCCCGGCAGCGGCCGCAATATTAAAACAACCTGTTGCACCCGTTGTAACCGATAAACAAGAGACAGAATTATATCCGCCGTTTAAAGGCACCTGGATCGTTATTGCGGGCGGGCAAATACGTGAAGGGAGCATTACAAAGCAACCTATTGCAGCAGAAATTTGCTTATGAATTTTCAGCAAGCGACAAAGACGGATTACGTTATAGGAACGACGGGAAGGCAAATGAAGATTATTTCGGGTATGGAAAGGAAGTGCTCGCTCCGGCAAACGGGACGGTTGTAGAGACAATTGATGGAATCCGCGAGAATTTGCCGGGTTTACGCAATCCGTACGCACCTATCGGCAACGCGATTATCATTCAGCATTCCAACCACGAGTATTCGGTGCTGTCATTTTTAAAACAGGGAAGTATTCGAGTAAAATTGGGCGAGAAGGTGATACGCGGGCAGGTGGTAGCACAATGCGGGAATTCAGGTAATGCGACCGAACCTTTGATTCATTTTCACCTGCAAGATTCGCCGTATTTACAAACAGCAAAAGGGATTAAATTTTATTTCGAACAGGCAACGGTTACAAAGGAAGGAAAAAAGGAACTCCAGCTTAATTATCTCCCCGGAATTAGCGACACGATAAATTTGGAATAAGATATCACCATTTGGTCATTTTACAATTGACCAAAAAAGATTCCCGATATTTATCGGCGAAATACTTATATAAAAGAATACACCGATAGAGCCATAAATAATGGTAATCGATATTTGTGCTTCATAAGAATTCTTCTGAAGGATTTAAAATTTATTTTATCGATGCGCAGTCAGCTGCCGCCCTGACCTTAGTTTGCCTTCTACTATTGCCACCATAAAATCGATATGTAAAGGTTTAGGCAGAAAGTAATCCACACCCATACGCAGTCCTGCTCTCACAATGCGAGCATCGCCGGGATATGTCATCATTAGAAATGGAATTTGATTCCATTGCTTATTTGAACGTACTTTCTCATAGAATTCAAATCCATCGGTGTCCAGCTGCGGGAAAACAACTTCGCTGAGAATTAGATCGGGTTTATTTGTTTTTATAAATTGAATTGCTTCGTCGGGATGTCGCGCTACTCTCACGTCATATCCCCGGCCGATTAGAGCACGTGCAACGGAAATTAAATCATCTTGATCCGGGTCTACAATCAGTACTGTTTCCTTTGTTTCATGAGATGTGCGTAACAAAGAATATCTCTTTTCTGCAGCCGCTTGATCTTCAGGTGTTATACCGAATTTCTTGCGCATAATATCGAGTACTTCCTGCTCGTTATCGGTAACCACGCCGTCCCGCCAGACAATTTGCAATGCATCGACATAAGCATCGATTTTAATGTCCACTTCAAGTCGACAATGATCTTCAAATGAAATTGAAGATTGAGTGCGTACGCGGTGCAGCATTGCGGATTCTTCAGGAGTAATGACGCCGTCCGTCCAACATTCCCTAAGAAGCTCCCGGTAGAGCGCAAAACGGCCGGCCTGAGCTTGCGGTTCATTTTTTGGTATCAATAGCGGCGGTTTATCTATTTTACTCTTTTGGGGCACCTCTTCTTGTACGGGTTCAACAGCTTGCGCAGCAGCCTCCTGCATGGGTATCGGCTGCTCGGGAGTATCATCCAGGACAAATTCTTGTTGAATTGAAGTTTCTTCCTGTACAGGTTCTTCCGGATTTGTCGACAGCGAGGTATACGTCTCAGGTTCACTTTGTAGACGAGGACTATAATCTATATTTCCTTTACCTGCCGCCTCAGCCTGCATTAATTCTTCTATACGTTCAGAATATAATTGCGCATAGTGGTTTTTCGGATCGATCTGGTAAACCCTCGCAACAACCGCCAATGCACGATGGTACAATTTCACCTTGATAAATTCTTCTGCGGATGCAAGCAGACGAGAAACAGTTTGCATGCGGCGTTCGAGGGGCATATCCATTTCACCGAATTCCTTCGCCCGCTTTTCATTTTCCTTCTGGATTAAATAGCGCGTGCGTTCAAGAAACGAACGGATATACATATTTTTGGGATCAAGTTCGAATGCAGATTCAATCTCCAGTAAAGCATTATCATATTTTTTTTGCTTCACCAATTCATCTGCAGTACGAAGATGCTTGCTGACACGTTCCTTGAAAGGTTCGGCCTGGGATTTTTTCTTATTAAACATTTTACTGATTATCTCTCCTGAATTTAAATATTAATTTTTCCTTCAATAATCGATAACAGTATTTTCATATCAATTGGTTTTTCAAGAACATGATCGACACCTAACCGATAGCATGCCTGGATAATTTTTTTATGGCCTAGAGAACTTATAAAAATGATCGGCGTTTGTTTTAATAACGGATCTTCGCTCAATTTTTTACGAAATCCCATTCCGTCCATTTGATCTTTAGGAAAAAGAATTGCGGAAATTATAACATTCGGTGTATGCGTGCTGAGAATCTGCAGTGCATCTTCCGCTTTTTGCGATAAAAGAACCGTAAGGCCATGTTGCTGCAGGCCCTTACTCAATGATACCAGAATTTGCCGATCCGAATCGACAACAAGGACGGTTCCTCGTGATTTCGATGCTTTCCTGATCTCTGCATACCGTAATTCCGCTTCGGTCTGTTCTTCTTTCGAAATACCGTATTTTTCAATCATCATCTGAAGCGCTTTTTGTTCTAAACCGCTCAGGCTATGGTCGCGCCATGCAATACGTAATGCTTCCAAATACGCTGCAATTCTCGTTTCCCGCTCTAGTTTTGTGTGCTCTTCCTGCGTGATTCCAAAAAGGTCGCGCAATGCGCTAAGCTCTTGAGCCTCTTGTTCAGAAATTTTTCCATCAAACCATACTTCTTTGAGAAGTTCGCAATACATCATCATACTGCCGCTTACAGGAACCTGTTCCTGCTGAATATCGGGCACATCAGGCTGGACAAAGGTCGCTACAGGTTTATCATCTTCACTGCCCTTAGAATGCATGAGAATATCAATGCGTTCTGAATACGTCTGTGCATAGTAGTTCTTCGGATCAATTTTATAAACGCGCGCAACTTCTTCCAATGCATGTGCATAAGTCTTTTTTATTGATATATTCTTCAGCAGTTGAAAGATATTGCGAGATAAGATCTGTCTGATCTTCCTTTTGTTTTTCTTCCGCTGCCGATTGATCGGGTTCTTTCGGCTTAGAGCGTTTATACATCAATTTGACCCGCTCGAGAAAAGAACGTGCATAGTTATTCTTCGGATCAATTTCAAGCGCCCGCTCGATTTCCATTAGAGCTTCGTCATATCTCTGCTGGCGCGAGAATTCATCCGCCGTTCGCAAATGCTTCCCGATGCGCTCTTTCAATTCCTGGGGATCTAATTTATTTTCTTCAGACATCGATCTTTATTTTTTGTCATTCCAGAATATTTTCTTCTGTAGATTTTTTTTACATACAGGATTGCGTATGTAATGATATCACCCGACCAACTTCTGTTTTATTTCATAAAGAACGAACTTTTATCTCTATAGCACTATATTATAATAGTTCTTAGGACGATTTCCAAGAACGATATATGGAATCTCGATATACCGCTGATTTTATTACAAATTTCCGAATCGAGTGTCCTGCAACAGCTTAAGGCACCTTTTTCTATCGAAATAATCCCAATTGTGCAATAATCAGCTTGCCAAGTTCTGTCTCTACTATATGCGGAGCAAGCAATTGAAATGATGCATTTGCCGAATACAGAATAGCCGGTACCGCGCCTCCGGCAGATCCGGATTGTGGGACATCTTTAAGTGAGTTCATGGAATGAATAATTTCCGAAGAAGGCAGATTTCCTGTAATGAAGATCGTTGAACTGTTTTTATCGGATTTGGGGACTGAAATAAGCTGCACACATCGCACTTTTTCGTCCATCGTTGCTTTAACCGGTAATTGCATACTGACAACGACAAGCGGACGTATTCCTACATCAATTGTTGCCTGCAACCCGGCTTCAAAACTTGCCGCCTTTAGATGATCGAATGTTTGATTATGTTGTGAAAGAATCGGATAGGAGCTAAAAACAGCATTGCCTGTTTGACGGCCGGAGATATACATCATTTCACCGAATGCATTTCTCCAATCCGTTTTAATGGAAAGCTCATTAACAAAATCGACGCGCGATGCTACCCCGGGATATCGTGAGATCCCCTGTACCGCAAGTATTTCTACATGCTCCCGTTTCAGTATTTTAGCAAGTTCGGCAATATGCTTTTCTTCTATTCGTTTATTGAAATTACCGAGATTCAGGCTCGCGATATATAGGACAATTTCCGGTTTACGTACGGTTTCTTTTTCCTCTTTTTTCAAATTTGAAGAACAACCGCAAAGTACAAGAACCGATATAAGAATCACAAATATTTTGATATAATTATTTCCCATTCGTTACCTTTAAAAAATATATGAAATTAAGGTCTTACCGTTGAACATATATCATTTTTGTAGAAAAGCAAAAGAATGAGAGTTCGCTCCATTTTTCAAGAAGCATCATTCCACTTTCCCGCAATTTTTGTTCCACATTTAAAACATGTTCCTTTTGACAGTGTATTTCTTAGTACACGAAATCCCTGCCGTTCGATGAGAAGTTCGTGACAGGAAAAACAATAAGTGTTTTCATAATTCCGTGTTTGTCCGGGCAGGTTGCCGGTGTAGACAAAATGTAAACCTTCTTTATAACCGATTTCTGCTGCACGAAGTAAAGTGGAAATTGGCGTGATTTCTTCATCCGCCGTCATCTTATAATCCTGATGATAGGCAGTAACATGCCAGGGGATATCCGATGAAACAGAATAAAGAAATTTTGCAATGTCGGTCAACTCTATTTCCGTATCGTTCATACCTGGAACAATAAGCGTGACTACCTCGACCCACTTGCCGCGATCGTGCAGCGACTTAATGGTATCGATTACATTCTGAAGGACGCCGCCCATCTGCCGGTATGTTTTCTGGCGATAACTTTTCAAGTCAACTTTAAAAAGATCGACCCATGGCTCTAAGTAGTCGAGCACTTCCGGTGTTCCGTTTCCATTGGAGACATAAGAAGTGACGAGTCCGGCCTTCTTTGCATGCTTGAATATTTCGACCGCCCATTCGGAGGTAATGAGAGGTTCATTGTATGTACTTGTAATAATCGGGATTTTCCGGTTCAATAGCAATTTTCACAATTTCTTCGGCACTAATCTCTTCAATGGAAGAAACAGCATGCAGGTCCCTGAGCGTCTGGGACGTTATCCAATTCTGACAAAACGGGCAGTGATAATCGCAGCCGAGCATACCGAAGCTCAGAGCTGCAGATCCGGGATAAACATGGAAAAATGGTTTCTTCTCTATAGGATCAAGCGCAATACCGGAGACATACCCGAAGGGAACATAAAGTTTTCCATCCTTGTTAAAGCGGATTTTACAGACGCCGTCTTTTTCAGGCGGGATATTACACCTATGGCCGCATGCAAAACATTGCACCCGACCGTCGGGCATCCGGGTATAAAGCTCGCCTTCCCTTGTGTGGACTGATAGAATTTCTTTCAACGATGATTCCGACATCACTTACCTCACGAGTAAGTTACGATGTTGAATGATGGAAATCAAGATTGAGCTTTTTGTGAAATTTCTGTTTAGAGATAAGAACTTTATCAGATTCAATAGTAAATAAAGAACTGGAGCGGCGTTAGAATTATGAGCTAATACTTTTAATAAAACGTTTAATCTTCTTTATCGGCGGATGACAGCCACCTTACCGGTCACAGTTTTAGAACCGTTTTCTGCAAACGCAATAATAAAATATATTCCGGATGAAACAAGCGCGCCATTTTTATCACGTCCGTCCCAAAATGCCCTGCCTCCTCCTTGTGCTTCAAATTGCTTAACAACAAAGCCGCTTACAGTTATTATTTTAATAGTGCTGCCGGATACAAGGTTACGAATAGTTAGTTGTTGTTCGTTCGGCAATATAAATGGATTCGGACCAACATCCAGCTTTGTATATGACTGGTTAGTCTGCACGGCTTCAATAGCAACACTTGACAATCCTTGTTCCGAACCGAAGTAAGCGATACCGCGTTTCTGATCGATTGCAATCGATCGTACATTATCCGATAGAAGCCGGCCATTAGTTAATGCGACCGTATAAGTCTTGATTATTTGTGAGCCATCTGAATTAACAACAAAAACACCATCGTTCGTACCGATCCATTTATTATTCAGGGCATCAACCGCCATAGCCTGAACAAATGGCGGAGCGTAAGATTGAAAGGCGTAACATGGAGCCTGTTGCAGGGGAAACTGGGGATCAGGAATGATGTTAATACCTTTGCTCGTTCCGATCCATACTGCACCATCATGATCAACTACAAAAGACAGGACTATATCGCTTTTTAATCCGTCCGATGAGGAAATATGTCCCCAGCCATTCACAGTATCTATCCCGGAAAGGACCGGATTTTCATTAAAAACATAGACACCATTGAGTCTATTGTTAGTATTTTTTAAATATCCAGGAAGATCCCCGGCTAGCCACTTTGTTCCATTACGATCTATGACTATTGAATGGAACCAGCCGTCCGATGTCCATCCTGGAAGCTGATTGTTAAAAAAGGTCCCGGTTCCATCATCATTTAATCTAAGCAAACTTCTGCCGTTTACTTGATTCTCACAGACCATCCAGACTTTATTATCATTATCCACCGCAAAACCACCCGCAACAACATAATCGACAGCGTTAGAGATAGCTGATGGAAGACTCGGATCACTGTAATAATTCAGAGTATCGTTGAGTTCGCCGTCAACAACTTTTACAGCGCCAAATCCCCAAGAACTGACCCACACCGTTCCTTTTGTTCCAAGTGATACCTTGTAGAATCCTAGATACCTGGAAAAGTTCTTCCACTGAATATTCTCAGGCAACGATGGATCATATCGATAGAATCCGGCATGACGAAACTGAACCGGAAGCCGCCCACAACACACCGTCATCATCGACTGCAAGACTGATGAATAGATTTGATTGCGGGCCATTGGGAAAGTAATAATTCCAGTCCTGATGCTGTTCGTCGCGTTAATCCGTTCGATGTGGTACTTATCCAGAGCGAAGAAGAAGAGGGAATAAGACTCGTTCCCTGAACAGTAGAATTTGTATCGACAATCTGAGGTGTTCCTGCAAAGTATGAGAGAGATTCTACGATAAAACCCGGTCCTTCATTTCTTAATATTAACAGTTTTCCTCCGTCTCGTACGAAGATCTTTTATAGTCTTGCCATTAAGCGTCCTGACAATACCGAATGATCCGTTCTTATAATATCCTAATCCCCTGTCCGTAGCAATCGCTACAGTGTCTCTTAATACTGCAAAAGCGGATACAGAAATCGGGTCTGGAATTCCCGGGAATTGTCGCTATACACTGTCCACGAATCGGGAGCAGAAAGATTTGGCGCTGTCAAAGGGGCAACGGCGAAGCCTTTATCAGTACCAACAAATATATTGACTGGTATTAGTAAGTAACACATTTCACAACAGGAGCGGATGAAAAACCAAAGTTCGCATATGTATCTCCAAATTCCCATTTACTAATTTTAAATGGTATTACACCGAACACAGTGGCAACAAACATTGTATCGCCCTGAAGAGAAAAACCCTGTATCTCCTTTTTTGGAATTATCGTTTGGTCTATTTGCATCAATAGTTGACCACATGTTCTGTTTGTAGATCATATGTATTGATGAATCCATTTGCTCCGCCAACCCAAATACGATTTCCGGATTCAACTGCAATACAGCACGTATCGTTGAAAGAGAGTCCGTTGGAGAGGTCAAATTTTTTATATTGCTCTGAAACCATATCAAATACAAATACACCGCTGCCCGTTGCCGCCCAGATACTGTTGCCCACACGCACCGCATTGCGCACAGATTTCATATCGGTAAATGATTTTCCATTGTCCGATATGCTGCTGGCTCTGTGCATTCATACTCGAATGAGAAGAAGGAGAAAGATTATTAATTCGACGTTTCATAGTAGTACTTACCGTGATGTGCTTTTTAATGTTTGGAAGAGTGCAGCCATTTCGATGGCCGTCAGCGCTGCATCCCATCCTTTGTTTCCTTGTGGACCGCCGATACGATCTAACGCCTGCTGTTCAGTATTCGTTGTCAACACTCCGAATACTACCGGTACAGAATGACGAAGGGCTACATCCTGAATGCCTCGTGCTGTCTCTGCAGATACATATTCAAAGTGAGGCGTCTCTCCGCGAATGACTGCACCAAGACAAATAATTGCATTCCACTTTTTCTGCGCAGCTAGCCGATTTGCCACCTGCGGCAATTCAAACGATCCCGGACAATATATAACTTTCCGGTTCTTCTCCGGAATACTATGCTTACGCAGACATTGTTCAGCGCCTTCCAACAGTCTTTTCGTAATAGGCTGATTGAATTTGCTGACAACAATGGCAAATCGAAATTTTTTTGCCGATTCTTGAAATTCACGTGGAATATAGTTCTTTGGATTCACGACAGCTCAAGAAAAAAGACGATTGCGCATGTCTTCGACAACATCCAGCGACACAGTATAGACACCAAAAACACCTTCGTCGTTCTTTTTGCCGCCGTGGTAATCGGAGCCGCCGCACTCAAGAAGGAAATACTGATCGAACAACACCGCGATAAAATTCCTGACGTGTTTCGTTATGCGACGGATGAACTACTTCAATTCCATCCAGACCGGCTTTAATAAGAGTTGATAATTCCAAATCTGTCGTATACTTGCCGGGATGCGCAAGAAATGAAAGTCCGCCGGCTTGTGTAATGAGTTGAGTCGCTTCTAGCGGTGAAAGCTGGTATTTTTTTTCATATGCCGGGGCCCCCGCGCCTATATATCTTAAAAATGCTTCGTGATATGTATCCGTCAATCCTTCTTCCATCAAGGCACTGGCAATATGAGGACGGCCGACCGAACCGACTCCTGCTTGATCAAGCACTGCATTCAATTTTAAAGGAATATTGATGTCGTTGAGTTTTTGGACAATGCGCTCAGCGCGTTTCAATCGTTCGTAACGAAAAAAAGAAAGATAATCCAATAACTTTTGATTCGTATGGTCAAAGAAGTAAGCAAGCAAGTGAATATCTTTTTCATTCAACGCAACACTCAACTCTACACCGGTTACAACTTCTATACCGAGACTTTTCCCTTCTTCGATTGCTTCATCGATAGCACCGACATTATCGTGATCAGTAATTGAAATAACCGATAAGTCCGACCGCGTGAGCCCGTTGGACAATATCCTTAGGACTTCGTGCTCCGTCGGAGTATGTTGTATGAAGATGAAGATCAGCTCGAGAATTATCAGACCGACCGATGTTATCCGTCAGTTCTTTCCGCTTTTCAGCCATAAATACTCATACAGACTTTTATTCTCACACACATTTCTATCCCTGAATTTGATCCATAACAATGCAAAAAAGATTTCCTATAAATATTTTTTCCGAAATGCTTCATAATCATTAATAATAAGCTTGTTCCCCTTCATTTGAACCTCCCCGCCTTCGATAAACAAATGAATCATACGCGACACAGTTTCACGAGAGGTACCGGCCATATTGGCAATATCCTGCTGAAGCGGCAGGTCATCAATCTCTACTTTCCCTTTGCGAAATACACCGACATCATCGGCAAGGATAAGCATCACATTGGCAACTCTTCCTTCGGCATCTTTTAATGACAGGCTCTTGATCTGCATATCGGCTTTGCGCAGCCGCATAGCAAGTTCTGCCAGGAGTGAAATCGTTACCGTAGGAAATTCATTCAATAACTCTAAAAAATCCCGCCTATGAATCATGAATAATTCGGATTTCACGGTTGCTACAACGCTCGCCGATCGTGCTAACCCATCCAGCAGCGACATTTCACCGAAGAATTCGCCGGGGCCGAACATCGAGAGAATAACTTCACGTCCATCTTCATCCATCCGTACTACTTTTACCTTGCCTGAAATGATAACGAAAAGAGCAGCGCCGCTTTCCTGTTCAAGGACAACGATATTGCCCTTTTTATATTTTTGACTCGTACCGAGTTTGACAACTTTCAGCAAATCCTTTTCTTCGAGTTCTGAGAAGATAGGAACATTGCGCAGAAAATTAATTTCGTCTTGCGGCATTGTAGTCCATGTATGATATATAAGTTAAGCTGCCTGTTTTATATGAAAAATTAGGACTTTGCACAGTATGAACGTTGGTAATATATCTTCCGGTGTTGTGAAATGCAAGGTTTTAATAGACTGAGGCCCTGATTCCATTCTCGATGCTTCCGCAAATATATATAAACCTTACTATTTTACTTTACTTTTCCTAATTCGCCCTTGAGATAGTCAATAACAGCCACAGGCTCCGGATCTTCGTTGTTCAAAATAGCAAGGTAGAGAGTCGTCCAATCGCCAAAATGGATTAGTGAAAACATTCGCGTAAGAAGTGATTTCCCTTCGCTTGTTATTTCCGTTACCATACCGGCATACTGTGTTATAATTCGCTTTGTGATTTCTTCTCTAATTGCAACACGTTTGTGGGTACCTGGATCCTTAAGAAAGATGACATGCATTTGCTTCATCAAGTCGGTCAGCACCTTCCATCCGACAAGTTCGTTATGGTTCATTTCCGGCAAAACATGCCCTGATGACAGCTGCTTGGCATTTTCCGCAATTTGACCGCGCCATCGAAGATTTACGGTATCGAGATGCTCGGCCGGCGAATAAATGACCGGAAGTTTTCCTTTGAGTCGTTCCGCCAATTTCAACGGTGCATTCTCTTCCAATTCCGGATTACTATAAAGTGCAGCTTTGGTTTTAAGTACCCGGATTGTCTCCTTTATATCTTTGTCCTTTGATTTTATCAGACCTAATTTACCGAGCACAACAAGCAGCGGGAAGAATGAATATCCCAGAGCTGCACGCGGAGATAGGCCGGGTGGAATTTGTATCCACGGGTGTTTGAATTTTTTTGCCGTTTTCGCCGTTTCTCCTCCGGTGCTGACACAAAGAACTCTCGCTTTTCTCTTTATTGCATCTTTATGAGCTGAGATAGTCTCCTCCGTATTGCCGGAATAGCTGGAAACAATGACAAGTGTATTTTTTCCGACAAATTCCGGTAGAACATAATGCCGATTTATTATAAACGGTATTTTCAGTTCTTCAGCAAGATACGAACGAAGTAAATCTCCGCCGATAGCTGATCCGCCCAATCCGGTCAATACGATGTTTTGAACACCTTTCACATTGAGCTTTATTTTTGCCTCTTTCCCTATGCGAACAGCCTCTTCAATTTGCTTAGGAAAATCAGCAATCCAGACTGACATTCCTTTTGGATCTTTTCGAGTGATATCGTCGAGCGTCATTATCATTCTCCTTTAAGTGTTACCTGATAGTAAAAAGCTGTAAATGTTTGATCGATTAAAATCAGCTTCGACTATCTGCTTTACTTTCAGTTTATTCTAAACTCTTAAGACCAGTATTCCAGACTTATTCGATGGGTATATCAGGAAACTTTCGCTTCATTAGATTTATTAGATACGTTCTGATTTCATCTTCCGATTGCATCATCAGTACACGCTCAGCGACATGTATCGCTTCCGTATAATGAATCGAGCGAATTATTTTCTTGATCTTCCGGTACCGTATTCGGCACTACGCTGAACTCATCCAGACCGAGCCCGACCAATAGAATAGTCGCCAGCGGATCGCCCGCCATTTGTCCGCACATACCCACCCAGGTACGCTTTTGTTTTCCACGTTCGATAATACGCCGTAAAAAACGAATGACAGCGGGATGAAATTCTTGAAAAAGTTCAGAAACAATATCGTTGCCGCGATCTACTGCCAGCAAGTATTGAATTAAATCGTTTGTACCGATACTTAGAAAATTTACTTCGCGTCCAAGATGATCTGCAGTAATCGCCGCCGCAGGCACTTCGATCATAACACCGAGTTTTATTTTATCGTCAAACGCAATTTTTCGTGCACGTAAGTCATCTTTAGCCTGTGCAATCAGCTGCTTCGTGAGTTGCACTTCTTTCAAGTTGGTCACCATAGGAAGCAGGATGGCGATATTTTTTCTGCTGCTGGCACGAAGAATAGCGCGCAACTGATCAAGAAATATCTGCGGTTTATCCAGCATAACACGAACGCCGCGCCAGCCGAGGAATGGATTATTCTCCTTCACTGTCTGGGCCATAAACTTATCGCCGCCGATATCGAATGTGCGGATAATGGCTTCTTTTGGATATACAGATTCCGCGATGCGGTGATACACTTCGTATTGTTCTTCTTCAGTCGGGAACACCTCTTCACCGAGAAGCAGGCTTTCTGTACGATAGAGTCCGATTCCGTCGGCACCCTGCAGTTTGATGAATTCGAGTTCTTCTTCCAATTCAACATTGGCGGCAAGTTTAATACAATGCCCATCGAGTGTTTCTGCAGGAAGTTCACGAAGAGGCGCAAGCGTTTCTTCAAATGTCTGGTATTGCTCTTTTTTCTTCTCGTAGTGCTTTAATATTTCCGGACCTGGATGGATAACGATTGCTGCCGTCATATCCATCAACAATAATCGGATCGTCTGTATGAGACAGTAATGAAACTTGATGAACACCGACAACAGCAGGAATTTTCAATGCACGCGCAAGCAGCGCCATGTGCGAAGTTGCACCGCCAATTTCCGTTACATACGCCATGACCTCATTACGGCTGAAGATAAGCGCATCAGCTGCAGCAAGATTGTGCGTCACTATGATATGAGCGCCTTCGATTTTTGAAACAAGTTTTTGTTCTTCAAGATTCCGCAGAATACGATTTTCTACATCGAGCAAGATCGTCGGCACGTTCGCGGGTATATTGATCATTTGACGCCGTCATCAAACGATGATATTTTTCCATCTCGTCTTGAACGAAGAATTCGACATTCTTACGTTCTTCTTTGAGTCTCTTATAAATAACTTCAAACAGGACTGTATCTTCAAGAAGGAGAAGCTGGGCTTCAAATATCTTGGACTGGTCTGTTCCTAACTTCTGTTCTGCAAAATCAATAACTTTTGTGAGTTCTTTCTTAGACCGTGCGAGAGCATTTTGCAATCGGTCAATTTCCTTCTCAACCTCGCCGGATTCGATATCACGGATTCGAATTGTCGGTTCATGTTTCCGAAAATGGAATACCGGGCCGATGGCAATACCCGGAGACGCCGGAATGCCCTTCAGCTTTATTTCTTGTGCGGATGTCTTGCTCATTGATGCAATATTTCGGAATTAATAAAATCGTCTCTTAGGAGCTATATTGGCTCACCAAACCCGCTGTCAAACAACTCGGCCATAGCCCGGTATGCTTCTTCTTCATCAGGTCCGTCAAAACGCACTAAAAGTTTGGAACCTTGTTCCGCGGCCAGTGTCATCACGCCGATGATACTTTTACCGTTGATCTGAAAACCGTCCTTTTCGATAAAAAACTCCGATTGAAATTTCGCTGCAAGTTTGACAATCGACGCAGCAGGCCGGGTATGTAAACCGGCTCTATTCCTAATCGTTACTTCTCGTTCAATCATTCACAGCACATGCTTTTAATAAGTTCTATTTAATAATTTTTCCGTCATCCAGCGAAGTGTCTCGCGCGCCGTGGAAGCCGGTAAAATAACAAGTTGATTTTTTGCCTCCGTTATATCGACCTCAATTCTTTTCTTTGCAGAATCGATTGCGCCGGTTTCTTCATAGATTCTTCGAAATAACGGCACCTGTTTACGCGGCACACCGCCGTCGGTGAACACATGCTGGAGTATTTTTTTTTCTTTTCCTTTTGCACGGCGCATTGCTTCGAGAAGAAGGAATGTCTTCTTTCCTTCAACCAGGTCGCCGCCGATGGCTTTACCGAATTCCTTCTCATCGGCAACAATATCCAGCAAGTCGTCCTGAAGCTGAAATGCGCGTCCGACATATTCGCCGAACTGCCGTAATGCTTCCAATTCTGCCGAATTCGCTTTTCCAATAAGAGCGCCAATCTGCGTTGCAGCAGAAACAAGTTTTCCTGTTTTCTTTTCTATCATCAGCAGATATTCATTCACATGGACACGATGACGTGTCTCAAATTCCTTGTCCAGCGACTGTCCTTCACACACCGTTATAACGCTTTCGGTAAACAATTTACTAATTTCCTGAATATACGCGGATTTTGTCCTGAGCAAAGCACGATAGGCAAGGCCGAGCAGAACGTCCCCGGAGAGTATAGCAATATTTTCATCCCATTTTTTATGGACTGTCAGGCGGCCGCGTCGTGTTTGTGCATGATCCATGATATCATCATGAACGAGTGTAAAATTATGCAGGATTTCAATTCCTGCCCCTGCATGCATTGCGTCAGCTGCAACACCGCCGACAGCTTCGCATGCAAGCAAAGTTAGTACCGGCCGTATTCGTTTTCCACCGGCGGCGAGAACATATTTTGCGGGAGTATATAGTGTCTGCGGTTTGTGTTCGTTTATATAACCACGAAGATAACGCTCTACAGCAGTTTTATGCCGCTTGTATCTTTGTTCTGGATTCATATTTTTTCTCACACTCTCGGGATCAACTGCTGCTTCTGCAGCGCTTCGATAGACTGCGAGCCGGTTAAAAACATCACGCCTTTTAATTCACGTTCCCATTGATCGATAAGCCCGAAGAACCATGTTGACTCCGCCGTCTGCGAGCGCCCTTAAAACCGTCCGTGCAACAGCAACATAATCGGCGCCAGAAGCAAAAGACTTCGCAATGTCGACTCCATTAGAAATGCCGCCGGATGATATTACTTTCAAATAAGATGATTCCCTCTTTATTTTACACACACCCCTCAATGCATCTATAGTAGGTATTCCCCAATCCCAGAACTCTTGCGAGTTCAACTTCAATTGATCTATATTTTTTTTTCCATTTTTATTCTTACCTCTCAGAATCTCTATGCCGGCCCAACTCGTTCCTCCTGCTCCTGCAATATCAATGATTGTTACTCCGCAATCGACAAGCCGCCTGTGCAACATCCGAGGAGATGCCTGCGCCGATTTCTTTTACTATCAGCGGAACAGGAATCGATTTTACCAGCATTTCAATTCCGGCAAGCACGCCATGAAAATTCGTGTTACCCTCCTGCTGAAGCAATTCCTGCAAAGGATTGAGATGGACAGCAAATCCATCTGCATGAATCAATTCTATCAAACGAAGTATCGGCGATGCATCTCTTAACTTTGCCACTTCTGCCGCTCCTATATTCCCGAATACCGGGATATCGCCTGCCACTTCGCGCACCACCGAAAATGATCGATGATAATTTGTATCTTCCAGGGCCTGACGCTGACTGCCGACACCCATGGCAATTTTTTTAATCGCACATACTTCCGCAAGCTGCCTGTTGATTTTAACTGCATTCGCATATCCGCCCGTCATACTCGAGATTATAAACGGAAACGAAATTTTTTTGCCCAGGAACGATGTTGACGGATCAACATCGGAGAGGTTCAATTCAGGCAGGGCATTGTGTAAAAATTCCCAGCGTTCAAAACCTGCTGTCTTCGTGCAAAAAGAGACATCCTTGGTCAAACTAATATCTATATGCTGTTGTTTGCGTGACGATGTCTTTCCGGTCTTCATATTTAGTTTTCTCAATAGAATAATAAAGAAATCGGTTTCGAGAAGCAAGGTAGGCTTCGGAAGACGTTTCTTGATTTTCCTTCAATTTTTCTGTATCTAACTTAACAAAATGATTCCGTGACATAAAGACAACAAAATCCTGAATGCGGCAAAAGACAGCAGCACAGACATAAAACGTATTTCTTTTCCGACGCCCATCTCGGCATCGGCTCTCCTGAAGAAGATCACCAGAGAGAATTGCGTCTAATTCGTTTTTTGGATTTTATTCAACATGATGCCGAACAGATATTCATCGTCGGTGATTTATTCGACTACTGGTTCGAATACAAAACGGTTGTCCCAAAAAAATATTTCCGTCTTTTAGCAAAATTTGCCGAGGTAATCGAACGGGGTGTTCGCGTATACTTCATAGCAGGCAATCACGATTTTTGGGTGAAAGACTACTTCCGCACTGAACTTGGCATGGAATTGCACCTCAATCCGATTGAAACGGAAATCTGCGGGAAACGGTTCTTTATCCATCACGGCGACGGATTACTTAAAGGAGATATCGGCTACAAAATCCTCAAAAGGATTCTTCGTAATAAAGTGAATATATTTCTATTTTCACTTATCCATCCGGACTTAACCGGATGGTTTGCACGATGGTCGTCGCACACCAGCCGGCGTTACACAAGCAGCAAGACATACGAAAGCAGCGGCATGACGGATTTTGCAGCGCAAAAGATTCAGGATGGATTTGATTTCGTCATAATGGGACACAACCATATCTCATCGTTTCAAAAAATTGGAACCGGAGTGTAT
The DNA here is from genome assembly GCA_963770945.1 of uncultured Bacteroidota bacterium. GTDB lineage: Bacteria > Bacteroidota > Ignavibacteria > UBA10030 > UBA10030 > Fen-1298. The sequence continues at coordinate 60,960 of CAVYRP010000004.1, forward strand.
ATCAATCTTGGTGAATGGATTTTAGAAAACACATACGCTGTGTTCGACGGGAAAAAGATAAAACTCGTAAAGTATCCGGATTGATTGAATTATACAATATAGAGTGAGAACAAATGGCAGATCGAAAGTTTAGTTCGGAAGAGATGGAACGTTATTTCAATGATCCGGAATACCGGCATACACACATGAAACTTAGCAAAAAGTACTTCAATATTAAACATTTGATAATTTACTGCGCTGTCTTCGTTTTTATCATGCTGGCTACATGGTACTCCGTATATATTATTCAAGGGCTTCCTACGCTTGAACAGCTGGAAAATCCGAAACCGGAGCTTGCAACAAAAATCTATTCTATCGACGATGAAGTACTGGATCAATTCGCGTATAAAAACCGAACGCGTATTTCACTGAACGAACTTCCTCCGGGTTTGATCAAAGGATTAATTGCAACAGAAGACAAGGATTTTTATAACCATTGGGGCGTCAATTTATCCCGGTTCATCCGGCAAATGATAGTCAATGTCGTTACCTTCCGCCAGGCAGGGGCAAGTACAATCACTCAACAGCTCGCGCGAAATCTATATAAACTGCAAAGCAAACGTGAATCAATGTTCGACAAGATTACTAGAAAGATTCGTGAATTTTTTACATCCGTACAAATCGAACGTAATTTTACAAAAAATGAAATTCTTGAGCTGTACATAAATGTTGCGTATTTTGGGAAAAACGCCTATGGTATCGAATCTGCTGCGCAGACATATTTCGGCAAACCCGCTATCGAGTTAACACCAGCCGAGTACACTTTATTCATCGGCATGCTCAAAGGGCCTAATTACTACGATCCTATTCAACACAAAGACCGTGCCCTCGCTCGCCGCGATGTAGTGATTAATCAAATGGTGAAAGAAGGATTATTCACAGAGGAAATAGCCAATCAAATTCGAGCCGATTCACTTGAGCTTAAATCTACCGAATCGGAGTTTCGTTCCGGTATTGCACCTCACTTTGTCGAATGGATACGCCGGCAGCTTCTGAAAAAAGCTGAAGCGCATGGTTACGATATCTATCGGGATGGATTGCGTATTTACACAACGCTTGACAGCCGAATGCAGCGACATGCGATTTCAGCAATCGAAGATCATCTGAAGGATTTCCAGACTGCATTCGACTCAACATGGAACTGGAAAGAGCACAACGATATCTTGATTGATGTTGTAAACAGAGCAATTCGAGACGATGAATCGTATCGTAAATCGCGCAATGCGGCAATGCGGGATAGTATTCGTACATATCTGCTTGGCAATCGCACATTCATCGATTCAGTAAAAAAGGCAGCGCAGACAATTGAAGTAGGCTTTGTTGTTATCGATCCGCATTCAGGACAGATCAAAGCAATGATCGGCGGTCGAAATTATCGCACTTTTAAATATGGATTGAATCATGTAACACAGATTCATCGTCAGCCCGGTTCGGCTTTTAAACCGTTCGTTTATACCGTAGCACTTGATAACGGATATCCGGTATGCTACGAAATGTTGAATCAACCGGTCACAATCCCTATGCCCGACGGCACTCGATGGACACCGGAAAATTTTGACAAGGATATCGGCGGTAAATACACTTTACGCGAAGGATTAAAATTTTCAATAAATCTTGTTGCTGTACGTGTTATTCTTGAAATCGCTCCTGCCAAACAGGTCTCCGAGTACGCGCACAGGATGGGTATCACCTCGCGCGTGCCGGCATATGAATCTCTTGCTCTCGGTTCCGTGGAAGTATCACCATTAGAATTGACATCGGCATATTGGCGTTTTTCCTAACGATGGAGTGCTTGCTTCGCCTTTTGCTATTCTGCGTATCGAAGATAAAGATGGAAATATAATTGAAGACTTCTCGCCGAATAATAAAGAAGCATTGAGTAAAGAGACCGCTTATCTTATGACTGATTTGCTTAAAGGCGGAGTCAACGGGGGAACGGGCAAGCAAGTACGTAGTCCTTCTACAGCGGACCCTGTGCAGGCAAAACCGGAACAACCAACGATTTTGCTGATGCATGGTTCGTCGGTTTTACCCCGCAGCTGGTAGCTGGAACATGGGTCGGATTTGATGAACCTCGCATGCGATTAGGAAGTTACAACGGTCAGGGAGGCCGCGCAGCCGCGCCAATCTTCGGCCGGTTTATGCAGAAGACGTACGATGATCCGGATATCGGCCTGCCGCTCGAATATTTCAACCGACCGGAAGGGATTATTACTGATACGATCTGCGTCGATACGAAAAAGAAGGCGCGTGAATGGTGCCCGAATAAAACAACGGAAATTTTTAATGCTAAATATCCGCTCGGATTATGCGATAAGCACACTTCTGCTGATTGGAGCCGCGATCAGGAAGGCGAAGATACAAGGAAAAACAGTAAAATCACCTGGTGAAATTAGACGCACTGCTGTCTTTAAGCATAGAAAACACAAAATACAGTTACTTCGCTTTAAGCACTTTTCTCACGGCTGATCGAATCAGATTCGGTTCTACATCATCCACAACTTTCACTTCACCAATCTTCACCGGCAAAACGAAGCGAAGTTTTTTTGCAACACGCTTCTTATCCCGCCCTATAGCATTCATGATGTCCGTCATTTTCAATAATGAGAGTTCTATTTTCATCGGCACCCGACGAACGAGAGAGACGAGCCGTTCATAAGAATCCACATCCAACAAATTCATTTCTTTTGCAATAAAAGCCTCACCAATCATTCCAAGAAGTACAGCTTCACCGTGCTTTAGTAATTTGTAACGGCCGGCGGATTCCAACCCATGACCAATCGTATGCCCATAGTTGAGAATGGTGCGAATACCGGATTCCTTTTCATCCTGCGAGACAATTTCAGCCTTAATTGCCGCGCATGCCGCCTGTACATTCATCAATGCTTCAACGTCAACCTGCAATATTCCCTCAAGATGCGATTCAAGATAAGCAAACAATTCCGCATCGCGTATAACGCCGTATTTAATTACTTCGCCCAAACCGCATGTCATTTCGCGCTTCGGCAGCGTCTTCAGATATTCGGCATCCATCCACACAAATACAGGCTGGTGGAATGCGCCGATCATATTCTTTCCCAGGGAATGGTTAACACCGACCTTTCCTCCGATAGAACTATCTACTTGAGCAAGTAATGTTGTCGGGATCTGTATCAGCTTTATACCGCGTTGATAAGTTGCCGCTACAAATCCTGCAAGGTCGCCAACTACACCGCCGCCCAAAGCAATGACAGCCGCATTGCGCGGAATTCTTTTTTTCAACATTGACGAATAAAGCATATTAGCACAAGCAAGGCTTTTTTGCGTCTCACCCGCCGGGATTGTGATTGTCAAAGGCAGGAATTTATGGTGAAGTAAATTCCGCATCAACGGCTGGAGATGAAGTCGCGCAACATTACGATCCGTAACAATCACGACTGTATCTGAAATTCCATACTGGCGGCATACAGGAGCAAATGACGATGCCATTTTACGACCTGTAATAAGCGGGTATGAACGGTCGCCCAGTTCAACATCTATTTGCCGTTGAGCCATAGGTTTACTCCTCAACAATCATGCCGCGAACATTTTTTATTATCTCATCCACGGTTACGCCAATGCGCATGTTGTCGGTTTGAATAATTACATCGGCACGTGAATAGAACGGTTCTCGGGATAGGAGAAGTTCTACTATTCGTTTTTCCAATTCCTTCCCATGTAAAGGATTGCCCGATGCATCTTTTAGCATTGGGCGGTCATTTTTGTATTGTACGCGTTGAATTATTTCTTCCGGAGTAAGTTTAAGATAGACGAGGATCCCATGCTGAGATACTATCTGACAATTCTCTTCATTGGCGATCGTGCCGCCTCCAAGTGAAATCACGGAATGATCTAGCTTTGCAAGCTCCTGCAGCGTGTTTCGTTCAATAATACGGAAAGCTTTTTCGCCTTCCGTACGAAAAATTTCTACAATTTCTTTTTTTGTTTTCTTTTCAATTAAACGATCGACATCTATATACTCGTATCCGAGCGCATTGGCAAGAATAGGACCGACCGTACTCTTCCCGCTTCCCATAAATCCGGTAAGAAAAATTAACGATTTTCTGCTTTCGCGAAGGGTCTCTTTCATTGTCCGTGTAAAAAAAAGGCGTCCCGACAAATCGAGACGCCCTTCTTAAAGAATTTGAATCTCAACGGAAGAATTTACCTCGATTATCAACAATATCTGCTTTCTCACGGAGTGCCGTTTGCCAATCCGATAGTATCCGGCTGCGCTTCTCTTGCAAAAGCTGTGCGCTCAGCGATTCCCGTTCTGAGTTGTACTTTAAAGAATCAAATGGCGAGCTTGATAAAAGCTGGATAATGTAATAACCGCGATTACCTTCAAACGGTTTGGATATTTCTCCCTGCTTTAGAGAAAGAGCATTACCGATGAACTTCATATCTCTTCCTACGCTAAGAGGGCCGTCTGTTGGTTTGAACATTCCGGAATTCTGAGCAATTATATTCGGATTGGATTGCGCCGCCGAAATAATATCGCTTGAAGATGTCAATGTTTTATAAAACGCATCAACCTGCTCGCGGACCTTTTCCATTTTTTTCTGCTTCATCGCCATGGATTTCACAGCGACTTTAACTTCTTCAAGCGGGCGAACGCCTTCTTCTCGAACGTTTGATACTTTTATCACAATAATTCCATCTCTAGCATAGATCGGTTCGCTAATCGCTCCTAATTTGTCGTTGAATGCAAAATTCGTCACGATATCGTTCTGGCCTATTCCGGGGATCGAACCTGTTTTTTGAAACTCGGGAGTTTCAATAACCTGATATTTGCTGTTTTCAGCAGCTTTTTCGAATCCTTCGTCCTTTGCTAAATACGCAAAGTCTTGGGCATTCTGAAATGCGGTTTCGATTGTTTCTCCGCTCGCTTTTACTTTCAATCCAAGGTCTGCAATCTTTATTTCGCGTCTGTCTCTCCCGGTGACTTTAATAATGTGCCAGCCGAATTGCGTTCGTACCGGCCCGACAACGCGGCCAACTTGTGTTTTAAATGCAGCGTCCGCAAATGGTTTTACATATCGATCTTTCGATGCCCATCCAAGATCGCCGCCTTGAACCGCTGTTCCATAGTCCTGGCTGTTTTCGCGGGCTAGTTTTGCAAAGTCGCTGCCGGAGTTTGCTTGCGCAAGAAGTGTTCGTGCCTTCTGAATGACTTTCACGCTGTCGGGCCCGGGTACGAAATTCAAAAGGATATGGCTGCATTTAACGCTTTCTGTTTGTCCCTGCCGCTGATCGAGAATCTTAATGAGATGTATTCCGTCGTTGTCTTTTATGGGTCCGACTATATCGCCTTTCTTTGCAGAAAAAATCGCATTTTCTTTCAGCCTGCTTAACTCACCATGTTTAAAATATGCATCGGTAACCGGTATTTCGGAATATGTCTTTGCAAGTTCTGAAAATTCCACAGCACCGGACTTCGCCTGATCCAAATAACTTTTTAGATCCTGTTCGATCGTTGCTGAGTCTATCTGCCGAAGCGCTTTGACTAAAAAACACGTACTTAATTTTTCTTGCTGCTTTTGCCTGGAAATCAGCGGGATGAGTTTCATATTGTTTCTTCAAGTCGTCATCCGTTATTGTCACAGCCGAATCCGGCACCAATTGATTGATGTCGAACAAAACATAATTCACATTCATCGTCAAATTATTATCAATAAAGCGCTGCTTCACTTCGCCTTCGCCGACAACAGCAGTTGCCAGAAGCAAACTTTGCAGCTTCCGGCGTTTCTGTTCCTGACGGATTCCTTCTTCGACCTGAATCCATGCTTGTTTATTTTGCGGATCCATCATTGCACTTTGGTATGCATCCCGCCGGAAGGTTCCGGTGGAATCTTTAAATTGCTGTACTAAATACTCGGGCGGGTTCGGCCCCATTACAATATCCCGAATTTCCTGATCTGAGACCGTTATACCAAGGCGGTTAATTTCCTGATCGATCAATAGTTCGTCGACCATTTGATTCCATACCTGCGAACGAATTTGCCGTTCGGTTTCAGAATCTATGTCAGCATTTTGCTGTTTCTTCTGATTTTCAACAGTGCGCCGCATTAGTTCAGCTGAACATTTTATAGCTTATTTCTTTACCATTCACAGAACCTAGAGCTTCTTGTTCACGGCCACGTCCCTTTTCGTCCGGAGATATCGAACCCCCAATCGAAAATAATTAAGAAGATAAATAGAACTGCCGCACCGGCAATAATAAATTTTGGAGATTTTTCACGAATATCGCTTAATACAGCCATGACAAAGCACGCTCCTATTCACTGATAAAAAACAAAAGACCTATAGTTTAATACTGTTTAATAAATATAGCCGACAATCACCTGATATGCAATGAATTTCTTGTTGACTTTGTTAGCATATCAGGTTATATTTTTTATCGAAAAATAATCACGAACGCAGTATTCTTTCAGAAGCGCGATGGTTGTGATATCGCGCTTTGCTTTCTTTAACAATCACCAATTGTAATAAGCGTGGAGACAATTTGTGAGAAATCAGCTTGCTCGAATTGTTATTACTGTCTGTTTTGTATTCCTTTCAATATACTTCCTCTGGCCGACAGTCCAGGATTATAATTATCGAAAAGACTCAGCCGATTGACCGGGCAGGACAGTATTGCCTATTTAGAAAAGAATCATGATGGGATACTGTCTGCAAAAGCTAAACGCGTAAAGCTAGGGTTGGACCTGCAGGGTGGTATGCGTGTCGTGCTGGAAGTAGATATTCTTAAATTGCTGGAAGATCTGGCAAAGAATAAAGATGAAAACTTCCATACTATCCTGAAAGAGGTGCGCACCGAATCTGCGGCTAACGAAGTTTCGATCATTCCCCTCTTCGCAAAGAAATTCCAGGAACGCGGTATCCGGTTAAGCCGATATTACGGCAGTATCCGCGATGAAGACGCAAAAATTATTAGTATGCTGGAAGATGAAACCGGCAAATCTGTCGATCGCGCTATCGAAATTGTGCGGAACCGTGTCGACCAATACGGCGTTTCGGAATCCGGTATTCAGAAACAAGGCGGACGCCGTATTATTGTCGCCCTGCCGGGTGTTAAAGATGAAGGCGAAGTTAATTCCCTTCTCCAAGGGACAGCGTTGTTGGAATTCAGATTGTTAAAGGACCCGCAAATCTCTTATAAGGTAATGCAATCCATTGATAATTACCTGACTGGAAAATTAGAGACAGATACAGCGGCGGAGACTTCCACATCCAAGGAACAAAAGAAAGAACAGAAAAAAACTAAAGACGCTCTTACCGAACTCACAGGCGGCGCAGCGGTTTCTGAATCAGACACGACTAAGGAAGCGCAGTTTGCCCGGGAACATCCTTTCTTTCTCTACGTGAAACCCGACCAACAGGGAACCGGTGAAGGTTACGTAGCTGAAAAGGACAAGGATCGCGTTGTTCGTTTGCTCGAACGTCCTGAAGTACAGCGGATTATCCCTGCCGATCTTGAATTTTTATGGTCTGCAAAAGTCCAGACATTCAAGGATGGACAGAAATTCTATATTCTATATCCTGTTAAAAGGACAGCGGAACTGACTGGTAATGTTGTTACAAATGCGCAAGCTAGCGTTGATCCGGATGATAATCGTTCAATCGTTAATATGGAAATGAGCAGCGATGGTGCACGTGAGTGGGCCCGTATCACCGGAGCAAATATAGGCAAACGGATTGCAATTATCCTTGATAAAGGTATTTTCTCCGCACCGGTTGTGCAGGCAAAAATAACAGGCGGACGTTCACGGATTACAGGAATGGATTCACCGGAAGAAGCACGGTTATTAGAAATCGTCCTGAAGGCAGGTGCGCTTCCGGCCCCGGTAACTATAATAGAAAAAAGAACTGTTGGACCATCTCTTGGCGAAGATTCAATTCGTGCCGGTTTGAATTCAACGATCATGGCACTTCTTTTTACTGTGTTATTCATGATTTTATACTACAACAGCTCCGGTTTAGTGGCTGATTTTGCTTTGATGTTTAATTTATTGTTTATCCTCGGTGTTATGGCGGGTTTTCAGGCAACTCTCACGCTCCCCGGTATCGCCGGTATAGTCCTGACAATTGGAATGGCAGTAGATGCGAACGTTCTAATTAACGAACGTATTCGCGAAGAAATGGCGGGAGGGAAAACATTGCGGGCGGCGATTGACGCCGGATATTCGAAAGCATTTTCCGCAATTGCCGATTCGAACATAACGACATTTATAACAGGCATTATTTTATTCCAATTCGGCACTGGGCCGGTTCAAGGATTTGCCATGACATTGATGATCGGCATTATCGCTTCGATGTTCAGCGCTATCGTCATTACACATATTATTTTCAATATTATGTCAGAAAAGGGCATTAATCCGAGCTTCGGCTGATCTGGTTTTCCGGAGTATATGAAGTATCGACAATGAGATTGGTTATTAAAGGAGAATAATATTCAATGAGATTTTTTAAGAAGACAAATATAGATTTTCTCGGCAAACGTAAAATCTGGTACATAATTTCAGGCGTGATGGTTCTTATCGGATGGGTTTCTATTATCTTCGGGTTTTTGGAACCCGGCATAGATTTCAAAGGAGGTACAGAAATCGTCCTGACATTCCCGCAAAAAATAGAGGTCAACGACATCCGGGTTTCGCTGGCAAAAATTGGAATGGGAACGAGTGAAATTATTTACTACGGCGGTGAAAACAGCGTGTTGATTCGAACATCGGAACAAGCAGAAGGAACTACAGTATCAGATAAAATAAAAAGTGCCGTCCAAACTGCATTTCCGGACAAAAAATTTGAAGTTCTTAAAGAAGATAAAATCGGACCCAAAATAGGCAAAGAACTCAGCCTCGATGCACTGTATGCTCTCTTGTGGTCATTTGTCGGTATTCTTGTCTATGTTGGATTCCGATTTAAGTTTGCATACGGCTTTGGCGCTGTTATCGCGTTGGTACACGATGTCTCGGCAACATGCGGATTTCTCGCTATCGTCAGTTATTTCGCTCCTGGTTTAAATATTACTATATCGCAGGATGTTATCGCGGCGCTGCTCACAATCATAGGTACCTCCGTAAATGATACTGTTGTTATCTTTGACCGCGTCCGCGAGAATGAAAAAATTTACCGCAGTATGCCGCTGTATGATGTTATGAACAGGAGCTTAAACGACACGTTGAGCCGGACGGTTATCACGAACGGAACGATCTTTGCTGTTTTATTAATACTTTTATTGTTTGGCGGGGATGTGATTCGTCCTTTTGCTCTCGCAATGTTTTTTGGATCGATTTGCGGTACATACTCGACTATTTACGTGGCAGGCGCGTTCGTGATCGATTATAAACGTATCCGAGATCGAAAAGCCGGTTTAGTGACAACGTGAATTCCTCTTTGAATAAAAAGGGGTGCTGATATGAAATTAAAAACAAAAGAAGTCAAGGATATTACAATTGTTGAGCTGGACGGCAATGTCATTGGCGGCCCGGATGTGACCGTCTTAAACGACTACTTGCACGAGCTCATCGCTGAAAACAAGAAGAACGTTGTTGTCGATCTTAAGATGGTTAGCTTTATAAACAGCTCCGGACTCGGTATGCTCATAGGCGGATTGACGACAATGCGCAATTCCGGCGGCGATTTAAAACTCGCACGAGCGTCAAAGAAAATTGAACACCTCCTGGAAGTGACAAAATTGTTGAAGGTATTCGACCTTCACAAGAATGTAAATGATGCAATAGCATCGTTTTGACAATTTATCAAAGGCGGATGATTACTTCATCTGCCTTTGAACTTTTTTGACATTTACTCCATCAAACAATATCAGCATGCCCTCTAATCCCCTCTTCATCACTGTTGCAGGCAACATTGGTGCGGGAAAATCCTCGCTTTCACGACTTCTAGGTGACCATTTCCAATGGAAACCGTATTTCGAATCAGTTGAAAACAATCCTTATCTCGCCGATTTCTACGCCGATATGTCGCGCTGGTCGTTCCACCTTCAGATTTATTTCCTATCCAACAGGTTTAAATGCCACAAAGAGATCAGCGAATCAAGTGAATCGGTAATTCAAGACCGGTCTATATATGAAGATGCAGAGATCTTTGCCCGCAACCTCTATAATATTGGAAAAATGACGGAGCGCGACTACACCAATTACGTTTCACTCTTCCACGTGATGATGGAATACCTGAAGCCCCCGGATTTAATGATCTACCTGCGGGCAAATGTGGATACGCTTATGAAGCAGATTTCCAGACGCGGCCGGGATTTTGAACAGGGGATTCAGCGTTCTTATCTCGAACAGCTGAATACACTCTATGAAGACTGGATTACGCATTATAAGCTCGGACCGCTCCTCATCATTGAAAGCGACGACCTTGACTTTGTCAATAATCCGGCCGACCTAAAATATATTATTGCCCGCGTAAAATACCGCCTGCCGCAGATGCAGTTGTTTGAATGAGAGATGATTCAGTCTTTTTACGCCGTTATTTCCTATCCTTGTTTCTCCGGCAACATTTCTCTACATTTTTCACAAATATCCATCCAAGAGAACGTTCTTGAGCAGTTATTTAAATTACATTCTGCCTTTTCTTTACTTTTCACTCGTGTGGGCATACGGTAAAGCTCTATTCGCCGATCAGCTATGGGCAAAACGTATTAAGACGCCATTCTTGCTGGTTACGTTAACAATCCATTTATTATATCTATCAGTCAGGACAATTACATTTCGGTATCTTCCGGTCACTACGGTCTTCGAGATTTTCAGCGTGCTGGCATTTTCTGTTTCCGCAATATATTATATAATTGAAATCCGTTCGCGCAGAAAAGAAACCGGATATTTTATTTTGAATATTGCTTTCTTTTTCCAGCTACTTTCATCTTTCTTCATCAAAGATATACCGATTGTGCCTGAAGTTCTGCGAAGCCCGCTCTTTGGCTTGCATGTCTCCTTTGCATTAATAGGATACGCTGCGATAACTATCGCAGGTGCATACGGCTTAATGTATCTCATTCTGTATCACGAAATGAAATCTTCAAGGTTCGGAGTGATTTACAAGAAGCTCCCCACACTCGAATCGCTGGAGCGTATGACGATGACTGCGATTAAACTTGTCGTGGTACTGCTCGGTTTAGCAATTGGTATTGGAATTATCTGGCTCAACAATATATACCGGCACGAGTACTATGCTGATCCAAAACTCATCAGTACTGTCCTTATCTGGTTGATGTACGGACTTTTAGTGATAGCAAGAAATTATTTTTTTGTCCGGGGACGGAAAATTATGATATTCTCTATCTTTGGATTTCTCATCTCAATTTTTTCGATGACTATTATTAATATATTCTTCAGCGAATTTCATAAATTTTATTGACATGAATCTTGTTTGCGTCGGAATATCGCACCATACAGCTCCACTGGATGTCCGTGAGCGTTTATGGTTCTCTTCAGATGAAATTCGCCGAACATTGCCGTTATTGAAACCGCTGGAAGCAAGTGAAAGCGTCTTATTTTCGACCTGCAACCGCACGGAATTATACATAGTAAATGAAAACGGAACGATTGATCCGGACGCACTGAAAAAGTTTTTAATAACTCAGAAGTCCGCGGAAGGAAAAGTACAGCCGTCCGATATGTTTTTGATAACCGCCGGCGATGCAGCACGGCATCTGTTTCGTGTCGCGGCAAGCCTTGACTCGATGGTATTAGGAGACGTGCAGATTCTCACACAGGTGAAAGATGGATTTAGCCTCGCTGTAGAACTCGGAACCGCGGGCGTTTTTATGAATCGCCTTTTCCAGCTCGCTTTCCGAGTCGGAAAACGATCAAGAACGGAAACGGAAATCGGCGACGGGGCTGTTTCCATAAGTTATGCAGCAGTGGAATTAGCGGAAAGAATATTCGATAACCTGCATGAAGAGAACTGCTTTCATAATCGGTGCCGGCGAAACAGCGGAATTAACGGCCACTCATTTGACCGGCAGGAACATCGGTAAACTCTTAATTACCAACCGCACACGCGAGCGTGCCGAGCAGCTTGCGCTAAAAGTTAACGGCAGTGTAATTCCATTCGACTCCTGGTCCGGCGCCTTGGCGGAATCCGATATTGTTATATCATCGGTTGAAATCGACAATTATATTATGCGGCCGGATGATATTCAAAGGGTAAATCGAAAGAATAGAAATGCGCCGCTGTTTATTATCGATCTTGGTGTACCGCGAAACATCGATCCGCAGGTTAAAGAATTGGAAAATGTTTTTCTATATGACCTCGATGCTTTGAATACAGTGATAAATGAAAACCTCCGGCGCCGGAGAACAGAAGTTCCTAAAGTCGACGCGATTATCGTCGATGTTCTGGACGAATTAACACAGTGGTACTCGTCATTGGAAGTGAATCCCACGATTACAGCGCTTACTAAATTCATGGAATCCATCCGGCAGGAAGAAGTGGCAAAGAATATCAACCGCTTTCATCCGGAAGACCGCGAATTGGTGGAACTGATCACTAAGCGCATCATTAATAAGATTGTACACAAACCCATTGTTAGTCTGCGCAAGGACCATGAAATACCGGTTACCGAACGTCTGCAGAAAATGAGCATCATTCAGAAATTGTTCGGACTTGCAAAATCATCCAAGGAAGATTCCCATGCCGATTAATCTTTGTATCGGCACACGCGGCAGCGAGCTGGCACTCAGGCAAACACATTATGTGAAAACGCTTCTGGAAGGCCGTTTTCCCGGTATCATCATCGATTTAAAGACGATTAAAACTACAGGCGATAAAATTCTCGACTCACCTCTTGCTAAAATTGGAGATAAAGGACTTTTCACAAAAGAGCTTGAAGAAGCTTTGTTGGATGAACGCATTGATTTGGCTGTTCATAGCTGCAAGGATATACCGACAACGATTTCCAAAGATCTTACGATTGCCGCTATCCTTGGAACGTGAAGATGCACGAGACGTTTTTATCGGCCATCCGAAGAGCGCCCGCCAATTATTCTTCTCTCTTCCACGCTCTGCAGTAATTGCAACGGGAAGCTTGCGGCGTAAATGTCAGATACTTAACGCTCGGCAGGATATACAAATTATCGATTTACGCGGAAATCTCAGTACGCGTCTAAAGAAACTCGATGAATCAAATTGGGATGGAATAATCCTCGCAAAAGCCGGTATAACCCGGCTTGGCTGGTACACAACGAATCACAGAAATTCTGCCGTATGAAATCATGCTCCCGGCTGTCGGCCAGGGCGCTCTGGCAATCGAAATAAGGATCGGTGACAAGCGTGTTGATGAATTAATTCGTCCTTTTCATCATGTTCCGACCGCTTTATCAGTGGCTTCCGAACGTTCTCTTCTCCGTCGTCTCGAAGGCGGCTGTCAAATTCCTGTCGGTGCATACGGACAGATACAGGGGAACAAATTGCAGCTTGATGCGGTGATAGGAAGTCTGGATGGAAAACGAGTCATAAAAGGAAATTTAACCGGAAACAATACTGAAGCAGAACGAATCGGAATTGAGCTTGCAGAAGACTTACTTAATAGAGGCGGCAAAGAAATCCTGGACGAAATCAGGCATACAACTTTTCTTTGATCACCATGGCACTTACAGGCAAAACCATACTCGTAACACGATCGAAGGATTCCAGCGCTGAACTTCGCTCACTGCTGGAATCACACGGCGCATCTGTGATATGTTTCCCGACCATTGAAATTAAAGACCCTGACTCCTGGGAGGCATGCGATAAAACGATCTGGATGCTGTCGGAATATTCAAGTGTTTGTTTCACTAGCAAGAATGCTGTGGCAAAATTTGTCGAGCGTATTCGTACCATACGTCCGCAAGCAGTCGACATACTATCTACACGCAATATTTTTGCTGTCGGCGAAAAAACAAAAAGGTCTCTAGAGACTTGCGGTTTTTCTGTTCTTGCAGCGCCAAAGCATTCATCGGCAGAAGAACTGTCGGCTCTGATAAAGGAACATCAGGTCAAGGATGCAAAAATTCTTTTTCCGAAAAGCAATATCGCAAGGGATGTTTTACCTCAAAATCTCCGTTCCATGGGTGCAAAAGTCGATGAAATTGTCGTATATCGAACCGTAATACCGGATCCGGATAATCTTGAAATAATCCGTCAAATGTTTCTTGAAAATAAAATCGACGTCGCAGCTTTCTTTAGCCCCTCCGGCATTCTCAACTTTGTTGAAATGATCGGTACGGAAGTTCTCGCACATACCGCAATTGCCGCGATTGGTCCGACAACCGCAGAAACCGCACAGCAGCTCGGATTATCAGTTGCCATCTTGAGTCAGAAAGCAACGGCCGAAGGCCTCGTAGAAGCGATAGAATAACTATGGTCAATAAAGTTTTTTTAGAAAAACAGGGAGAAAACTTATTAAGATGATCAATGACTTGTTCTTACGTGCCTGTAAAAGAGAGCCTACTGAACGCACACCTGTCTGGATGATGCGGCAAGCCGGCCGTTATTTACCGGAATACCGTGCAATCAGGGCAAAAGTAGATTTCCTTACACTTTGTAAAACGCCGGAGCTTGCTTCTGAAGTATCCATCCAGCCTGTCGATATCGTTGGAGTAGATGCATGCATCATTTTCTCGGATATTCTCGTTGTACCGGAAGCGATGGGTATGAAATTATTTGTAGAAGAGGATAAAGGCGGACCGCGCTTTGAAGATCCTATTCGTTCACGATCCGATATCGACAGGCTTAAAGTGCCGGACCCGAATCACGAACTCAAGTATGTGATGGATGCGATTCGCCTTACGAAAAAAAAATTAGACGGACGTGTTCCGCTGATCGGTTTTGCCGGCTCGCCATGGACACTCGCTGCGTATTTAGTGGAAGGAAAAGGATCGAAGAATTTCCGCGCTATAAAAGAACTCATCTATTCTAATCCAAAAGATGCACATGTATTGCTTGATAAACTCGCACGCACTGTTGCCGCCTACCTGAGCGCGAAAATTGAAGCCGGTGTTCAAGCCGTGCAAATTTTCGATACATGGGGCGGTATACTTCCTCCCGATGAGTTCCGTGAGTTCTCACTTCGCTATATCGATCAGGTACTAAAACTGCTGAGGCGCAATGGCGCTCCGACAATTGTTTTTTGTAAAGACTGTGCTCATTCTCTTGAAGCAATTGCGGATACCGGATGCGATGTCGTCGGCCTGGATTGGTCCATCGATATCGGAAAGGCAAGAATGATGATCGGCAGTTATACTGCATTGCAGGGCAATCTCGACCCGGCCGTCTTATATGCATCTCCCGAACATATACGCGAGGAAGTAAAGAAAATATTGGAGAAGTTCGGTAAGGGCGCGGGCCACATTTTTAATCTTGGCCACGGTATTTTGCCGGATACTCCGGTAGAAAATGTAAAAGCATTTGTACAGGCAGTGAAGGAAGAAAGTGTAAAGTATCATAGATAATTAAAGATGGATTTAAATGAGCGATTTTAACCGGCTTGCGATGAATAACCGGCAAAATTTGAGTGTACATGGCCAATAAAAAAACCGCGGTCGTTCTTTTTCAGCTTGGAGGGCCGGATTCTCTCGAAGCGGTCGAACCGTTTCTTCTACAATCTTTTTACGGACCCAGACATTATTAATTTCCCGGGTGCTTTCCTCGTACGAAAACCTCTCGCAAAGTTTATTTCGAAGCGGCGTTCGAAGAAAAGTATGGAAAATTACAAACTAATCGGGGGAAAATCGCCCATTCTCGATCTTACACAACGGCAGGCTTCCGCTCTTGAATCGATTCTAAGGTCTCAAGATATTGATGCACGTGTCTTCACAGCAATGCGTTATTGGAATCCATCAATCGAAGCATCTGTAAAAAGAATCAAAGCGGAAGGATTTGAACAGGCGATTCTCCTGCCGCTTTATCCCCAATTTTCACAGGCGACAACGCTTTCGTGCATAAACGAATGGAAGCGCCAGACAGAGATGCAGGGATGCATAATCCCATCAAAACTTATTTGCTGTTATCCAAATCAATCCTTATTCATCGAAGCATTTGTTGAAAATATAAATTCAGCGCTCAGCCGATTTCACGAAATCGCATCTACAGACATCGATCTTATTTTTAGCGCGCATGGAATCCCTGTTAATTATATCAAAAATGGCGATCCGTACCAATTACAGGTGGAAGAGACCGTGCGAAGCATCGTAAGACTTGGAAATTGGAACTCTCCGCATACACTCTGCTACCAAAGCAGAGTCGGGCCGATGAAGTGGCTGCAGCCGTCGCTCATGGAAACTGTGAGGAGCTTAGTTAATAAAGGCCGCAAGAATCTATTGGTTATCCCGGCGGCATTTGTTACCGACCATATTGAGACGCTGCATGAAATTAATATTGAAGTACGAAAATATGCTTTGACACATGGTGCCCGGCAATTCGAGATGATGCCTGCATTAAATAATCATCCAAAGTTCATTAAATGTCTGTCTGAACTGGTTAAATCCCGGCTTGAATCGGATGTACGGCCAAATACATGCGAAACTTTATGGAATGGAGAGAAAAATCGAACAAGGCCAAAAATGTGCCCGTGGATTAAACAGTAGAATTCATTTTGCATTGTGCCATTTTTCATTTATCATTGAGTAATTATGGGACCGACAAAAACAGATGTTATCATTATCGGCGAAGGTATTACCGGACTTTGCGCAGCCTATTGGCTTAAAAAACGCGGACTTAATGTAACCGTTCTGGCAAAGGACAGTGAAGTCGGCGGTACGATGAAATCCGTGCAGGATCATGGTTTCTTATACGAAACCGGTGCGAACACAGCACTGGAAACAACTCCGCTTTTTAAGGAACTCGTCTCCGAGTTGAAATTGGAATCGGAATTTATATACGCCAGGCCTGAAGGCAAGAACCGATACATACTTCGCAACGGTATTTTACGATCCATGCCGCTTGGACCGGGTTCATTTCTATCGACAAAACTTTTTTCTCCTGCTGCAAAATTCCGTGTGATCAAGGAACCTTTCGTCGGAAAAGCGGTAAAAGAAGAGAGTATTTCTGAATTCGTAGAACGGCGATTAGGCAGAGAATTCCTTGACTACGCTATCGATCCGTTTGTTGCCGGAGTTTTTGCAGGAAAACCGGAACAGCTCAGTGTGCGTTCGGCTTTTCCTAAACTCTATGCGCTGGAAGAAAAGTACGGCGGACTTTTCAAAGGAATGATTAAAGGTGCAAAGGAAAGAAAACAAAGAGCTGAAAAAGCGAAAGATCGTGCAGAAACCTTTTCGTTCATCAGCGGAATGCAGATGCTACCGCGTGCAATTGCTTCCTCGCTCGGCAAATCGGTTGTTCTTAATGCAAAAGTCACCGGCATCCGTAATTTGACTGCCGCAAGCAACGAACCGGCGAATGAACCGGATGTACGGCGATATCTGGTTGAATATCTTCATAACGATCAAGAAACCGAAATGGAAGCCGATAGTGTTATTATCGCTATCCCCGCATTCGATGCTTCTCCCCTTGTAAAACCGCTGTCTGCAAAGACTGCGCATGTACTATCTTCCATTTACTATCCGCCCATTGTTTCTATTTTTTTGGGGGTAGACCGCATAAATATCGGACACCGGCTGGATGGCTTCGGATTTCTGATCCCATCGAAAGAGAAAAGGAAAATTCTCGGCTGCCTATGGAACTCCTGTCTTTTTGCTAATCGTGCGCCCGAAGGGATGGCTGCATTAAATGCCTTTATCGGCGGCGCACGCCAGCCTGAATTGACAACTCTGAGCGATGAGCGCATCATTCAGATAACTCTGGATGAACTGAAATCTATCATGCAACTTTCCGGAAATCCTGTATATTTACATTTAACACGCTGGGAGAGGTCGATTCCACAGTACGAAATCGGTTACCGGCAAAAAATAGATGAATTGGAAAAGTTTGAAGAATCATTTCCGGGAATCTGTACTCGCCGGAAATTATCGCCGCGGCATTTCGGTGGGCGACTGTATAATAAATGCAAGCGAAATTGCAAAAACGGTCTCCGCAGATATTATATCGATACGATAGATCACGTTCAATATACTTTTTGAAAGGACGTAGCATGAAGAAAAATATAGCGATTATTTTTTCATTTTTGTTTTTGTTCACAGCCGCTGAACAGCAAGTACAAGCGCAGCAGCCGGCATTCCAGGATGATGAACTTACGCCGGAGTTGTTTTCTCTTATACTGAAAGATGAATGGTCTTATTTAAGGGAAGCGACCGACCAGCTTATTAAAGAGACTGGAAATCGCGACGAATTTGAGACAACATCCGAATTTCATGTTCGTGCGGCAAAAGCACGGCAGTTATTTTTGGAGAAACTGAACGCACATATCAAGGACAATAAGCTGGAAAAAAGAATTTTCGGCGTATGGTTCAAGGCGGCGCTCGTTCATTACGATGCTGATGCAGGAATATATTCTTTACAGTCACCGACACGAATTGAAGCGCCGTACGAAATCCCGACAACCGTTTGCATCATTCCGAAAAATACTTATGTCGGTCTTTCGGATAGTATTCAGGGAGGTTATCGACAATCCCGTATATATTTGAAATTCGATCCCGATTTTAAATGGAAAGTGGGGCGAAGTGATGCGGTTAAAGCGAAGGGCAGCGAATCATCTATGTATTTCAAAGTACACTTTATCATAAATTTAACGCTGGATAATTCACAGAATCGCGGATTAATAAAAATCGTTCCTAAAGATATGCTTATAATGAACCAAACGGATAAATTTGTCTATCTGAAGGAAAATATCATTCAAACAGAATAATAAAACGCGATTTTAGCAGTTTGATTATTATATAAATTGGAATTTATTAGGCGAGCGGCATTTTTATTGCCGCTCGTTTTGTTTGTAAGAGTATCTATTTGCATTATTTAAACAATACACGGAGATCCCCTCACAGGATGTTATCAGCTATTATTCGTTTTCAGCCGCCGAACCATTGCAGTTGTTATACCGCTTATCATCAGAAAAGCGGCAATCCAAACAAAACTCATAAACGGCTTTACGCTTACTTCGGCAATCAGCGATTCGGACTTCATGTCCGTACCCTCGTTATTCTCCAATCCGACAATGTTGATGAGCACATGGGATTTCTGTCCCTGACTAGTTCCTATATTCATCTTTACAAGTTGGAATCCAATACGACTATTCCGCAAATATGCAGTCTTCGTGTCTACTGCTCCCGTTGAATTATAAGTTGTAACCGGAATGACGATCTGACTCTTTTTTCCCGTCTTTACTTCAAGTACAGCGCCGATAGCCATAACGTCATTTCTACTATCCATCATTTCTTTTTTATTATGGGACGATAAATCAAATCTATCGAATGTTATTGTCAAGGGGCCATAGGAAACGGTATCTCCTTTTGACAAGTCAATAACATTTTGCCGGTCTGTTTGGTTTTGTTCGAGAGAAACCGGCTCAATATACAGATCCTCTGTCCAATAACTAATATAATCCGGATTACGCATAAGGCTGTTATCATACGCACTTTCAAACATTACAGGTTCAAGTATTTTGCTCTTTCCATTTTTATCCGCACGGACAATAAATTTCGTTTTACCGTCTTGTGCCGGCAATGAACCGTTATATATCAAATTGTATCCAAAAATCCATTTGGGCTGATTAAGAGGAAGAACAACAGACTGTTTAAGTCCGTAATATCCGGAGGAAATAACGCCGATGAATAGAACGGCTATTCCTGCATGTGCAAGCGGACCGCCGATAAAAATCGGCCGCTCTTTTAATAACTGAAATCCTTGATCGAGGCTGATAAAGAGTGAAAAGAGCGAGGTTAAAACAAGCAGTGCTGCTGGTACATCATGCATTCCGAAAATAACTAGAACGGCTGCAGCAAGAACGGCAAATACACCGGGAATAATTAGACGCTTGAAAAAGATCTGACTGTCGCTTTGATTCCATTTGGCCCGCAGGCCGAATCCCAGCAGTAAAGCCATCATTACGGCAAAAGGGAGGATCGTACGGTCATAGAAACTAGGTTCGACAACAGAATCGGAAAACAACGGTTTGCTTGTTCCTAATAAAATCACCGCCGCACAGATACCCATAACAATCATAGCAATTGACAGGATAAATTCTCGCGTTGTCAAAGCGCCGGATAATGTTTGATGATTCATTTTCTTTTGGCGTAAAATAATCATTCCAAAACCACCGGCGGCAATGAGTACCAGCCATATTACCAGAAGTGCATATATAAGCGAACCGGAATCCATAAATGAATGGACGGATGCATTCGCAAGAACGCCGCTGCGCGTTAGGAATGTACTGTAGATGACCAGCAGGTATGCCGATACTGAGAGGAAATAATTTGTCTTTATAAGTCTTCCGGTCAACATCTGAATAAGCATCGTATGAACAAGGATAACGGCAACAATCCAGGGAATGAGCGACGAGTTTTCTACCGGATCCCAGCCCCACCATCCTCCCCAACCCAGAACACCATAAGCCCAATAACCGCCTAGAATAAGACCGGCACCGAGTGATGCTGCACTAAAAAGTACCCACGGAAGTGCAAATTTTATCCACTCATTATTTTTATTTTGCCAAAGTGCGGAGACAGCAAGAACGAACGGAACTGCAAGCGACGCAAATCCTAAAAAAAGGACAGGAGGATGAATGATCATCCAGAAATTTTGAAGAAGCGGATTGAGGCCTCTGCCGTCCTGCGGAATGAATCCCACGGGTAAATCGGCCGATGCTTCCCAGATATATTGGAACGGCGATTTGACCCCGATGAGCAGCAACAGAAATGCAAGGACTAATGAGTAAACCATCATCGCCTCGCTTTCCATTCCGGCACGCCTCGAATAGCGCTGCAAAATAATTCCGATGACTGCAGCAAAGAACGCCCAGAGTAAAAAACTGCCCTCCTGTCCGGCCCAGAACGCCGCTACCAGCAGTGCTGTCGGCAAATCGCGGGAGCTGTAACTTGCAACATAGTTGTATTCGAACTGATGCTGGAGTATGTACAGCATCAATAACACAGATGCTGATATAATACCTAACACAGAAATCGCAAAACTTATGCGTGCCTGCAGCAGTATTTTTTTCTTCGTTTCAGATATGAAATGAAAATACGCTGAGAGAATCGCTGCAATAAATGCAATCCATATTAAAACAGAACCGATCATTATTAATTTCTTTCTTTAATTTATTAAAACGTAAGAATATTCTAATACGGGAAGACATTTTTCCGGCAATAACATTTCGTTTATATTCTATTATTCATCTCTATTCTGCCGGTATGGGATGTTTGACCTTTTGCCGCATCGATTCGAAATTAGAAAGTTTATAAGTAGGACTCTTTTCATTATGTCATGATCTGCATCTATTTTCAATCGCCTCTTCATCTTTAAAATCCGTCATACCTGCAGCAATGGATTTCTCTTTGTCTCGCATAGTTCTTCTGCTCTTATAAGCCGAACCGGCACCATAGCATGATTCGCATTGTATTCCATCTTTTTTTTAATTTTTCATCTTCAATAATAGTATGACATTTCAGGCATTAAGGCAATTCCGAGGCTGGTTCAGACAAACCTTTCTCTTTTGCGATCTCGTTCGCTCTTTGGGCAGCCATTGTTTTAAATGCACCCGCATGTTTGCTTTCTGCCATATTTCATACTGCCTGCCGTCTTCCTTCCCCTGATGGCATGACTTACACACACTCACGCATACTTGTTTTGAGTACATCCTGAAAAAGAAATAACGACAGGGATAAACAGATGAAAAATTATTATATGCAGACATATTCCGGACATTACTTAGCGAGTTTAAGATTCCGCTGATATTCTTCAAGCTGCGGACGAAATTTCGGGTGGGCTATTGAAATAAGAGCCTCTGCACGCTGACGCAGATTTTTCCCATGAAGGGAAGCTGTACCGTATTCTGTCACTACATAATGAACATCCGCCCTTGATGTTACTACTCCTGCCCCGGGTTTAAGTTGAGAAACGATGCGGGAGATTTTCCCGTCCTTTGTTGTCGATGGAAGCGCAATAATCGGTTTTCCGCCTTTGGAGAGCGCAGCTCCCCGGACAAAATCCACCTGTCCGCCAAATCCGCTGTAGATTTTCGTACCGATGGAATCTGAACAGACCTGTCCCGTTATATCCACTTCTATACAAGAATTGATTGAGACCATTTTCTCATTTTGCGAGATGATATACGGATTGTTTGTATAATCACAGGGATGCAATTCAAAGAGCGGATTGTTATGGACATAATCATAAAGCTGCTGGGAACCTAGTGCAAATGTCCCTACAACCTTCCCCGGATGAAGTGTTTTTTTCTGGCTGGTAATGATCCCTTTTTCAACTGCGTTCACAACCCCGTCGGAAATCATTTCCGTATGAATGCCCAAATGCTGTTTTCCTTCTATGCGTGCAAGCACAGCGTCCGGAATACCGCCGATTCCTAATTGAAGAGTGGCCCCGTCTTCGATCATCGGTGCGATGAATTCTGCAATTTTTTCCTCTATATCGGAAGCAGCGATCTGATTCCCTTCAATAATCGGAATAGAACATTCTACAATTTTATGTACACGAGAAACATGTATAAAAACGTCGCCTAAAGTACGCGGCATACATTCATTGACTTGGGCAACGACAATCTTTGCACTCTCCGCCGCTGCTTTTGATGCACCGCATTCAGCGCCAAAGCTCATGAACCCATGTGCATCCGGCGGAGAGAGATGCACCAAAACGACATCGAGAGGAATGTATTCCGAACGGAAAAGTGCCGGTATTTGAGAGAGATGAACGGGTACGAAGTCCGAATTCCCCTCTGCAATAGACTCTCGATCACCGGGGCCGACAAAAAACGAGTTATGTCGAAAGTGCTGCGCCATTCCCGGCATAGAAAGCGGATCATTCCCCAGCAATAAGATATGATTGACTTCGACATTAAAGAGTTCCGGCGCTCGCTGGGCCAATGCTTTTGTAAGAAGAAGAGGTGTCGCTGCATTGCCGCTTAAATAGATCCGATCATTTGATTTGACAACACATACAGCTTCTTCGACGGAAACAACTTTTGATTTATATTGATCAAGCCAGTTCATACTCGTTCCTAACGATTAGTAGTCGACGATGACTTGAGCTGCTGTTGAATGTCTGTTACCTGTAAATCGAACGCTTTTGCTGCTGCGTAATTTGTACATTTACCGCGAAATGTACAAACACCTTTTGAAAAACCGATATCGGCACGAAGAACTTCTTCTATACCAAGTTCAGTCGCCTCACGCAGAAATGGAAGAAGCACATTAGTCCATCCTACGGTAGCCGTACGCGGTACGGACGCCGGAGTATTCGGAACACAGTAATGCACGATACCATGCATGATATATGTCGGATCCAGCAATGTCGTCGGCCGGCTTGTTTCGATACATCCGCCCTGATCGATAGAAATATCCACAATCACAGAACCGGGCTTCATTTGTTTTACAAGGGCCTCTGAAACTAAATGAGGAGTTCGTTCTCCTTTCAGAAGAACGGCACCGATAAGCGCGTCGGCTTCACGCACGGCGCGTTCAATAGTATACTGATCTGATACTGCAGTCGAGACTCTCCATTGAGAAAGATTTTCTACTTCCCGCAGGCGATTGATGTTCTTATCGATCACTGTAACTTTTGCTCCAAGGCCGAGTGCTACACGCGCAGCGGTTCTGCCGACCGTTCCGGCGCCCAGAATTACTACTTCGGCGGCATGAACACCGGGAATACTCCCTAACAGCACACCGCGTCCTCCTTCACGTGTCTGCAAATAATGCGCTGCAACTTGAATTGAAATCTGTCCGGCAATCTCCGCCATAGTCTGGACAATAGGTAAATCACCCCGTTCATTTTCGATCAGTTCATGGGCAATCGCGGTAATGTTCTTTTTGAGAAGCGTCTCGATCGTTTGGCGTTTGGCTATTGCCAGATGAAATGCAGAAAAAAGAGTCTGCTTATCATGAAGCAAATTTAATTCACTCTCCAGGGGCGGAGCAACTTTGAGAACGATATCGGAACGGCTGATAACCTCTTCCGGACTATAGACAATAGTTCCGCCGGCTATCCGATATTCATCATCCGAAAAAAAACTCAATGCTCCCGCATTCCGCTCGACATAAACTGCGGCACCCAAGCCAGCCAGTGTCTGCACGCCTCCGGGTGTAAGAGAGACCCTTCGTTCCGAAGGAAAGACCTCTTTTAATATTCCAATATTCATATGAATATTCCTTTTAACTCTGATTAAATATGCTCAACATTAGGAAATGATTCTTTGAAGTGCAATATGTATCATCGGGCTGTGTTTTTGCTCAATTGAGAGCATTGTTGGGAATTTATTGGGCGAAGACATTTCGCCCTAAAAGGAAATGTCATGCCCGCATGGTTCTAGCGGACATCCAGGCCTAAGGATTACTTTTTTCTAGATTCCCTGCCTGAACGCTTGGCGGGCAGGCCGACAGGAACATTCGGGAATGTCAGTTGTTCTTTTCGGATTTGATAAATCAAATCCCTGCACATTGACTCTTCATCCCGCCTGCTCAATCAATCTCTTACCAACGGTTCTCTTAATCTAACTCAATTACTTATGATTAACTTTCTTATAAACTCATCGATTTACAGACCCATAGGTTCAAAGACTCATCTGCTTTCCGACTCCACCCCTTGCTTCTTTTTCTAAAAACCGCTACACTTTATTTCAGTGGTTCCCATCCTTTTTGTTTTTGGGAAATTTGCTTTACAGTCTTTTGGGTGCTGCACACATTTGCATATAATTTTCCGATCCATTGGAACATGAGCAGGTAAGATGCGATTGAGTGACTATAACAATAAAACCCAAAATAAATATCTAATTGATATCATACAAACAATTAGGAATATATATAAAAGGAATTATATGAAAGTAGTTAGAAATATTTTGGGAAGTGAAAATATTACGCTGCTATTAGTCGTTTTATTTTCAGTTGCAATACCATTTGTTGTTTTCGGTCAAAATTGTAAGACAATGGTATACGATGCCTTTCATGGACAGAATCCAAGAAATGGCGAAGTTTTTAACAAACTGCTTCCAAATGATTCAAGTTCGGTTATTGAGATAAATTCAAAAGAGATCGGCGATTCCACCTTTAAAGACAAATACGGATTAATACTCTTTTCACCAACAAAAACTTTTTTAGACAAAGAAAAACTTGCCATAGTGAAATATCTTCAATCCGGAGGTTCCTTGCTTCTCATTTTTGATGAAGAAAGAAGAACTTCATTAAACGGTGTAGGGATTAATGATATTATTATTCCGTTTGGCATTGAATTTACGGATGATGCACCTGTTCGTCATAATTGCGGGGCAATTGCAGATAGCAGCTTTATTTGTGCAGGAAAACGTGAATTGCCATATAGCGGTGGACGTTCTATTAAAGGCGGCAATGTAATCAGCAAAGTGAATTATGAAGGCAACTATATTCATTGCGCTTATTTAAAAACACCTGCAGGTGGAAAAATAATTGTGATGAGCGACGGAATGGCCGGATTACTTTTAGGAAGACCCGATGGAGAAAGGTTTAGCGGAACCGGACCGTCTGATTCTAAGTTTTGGGGAAAAGACAGCAAAGTATTTATGCAGGAAATATTGCAGTTCATGATTAGCAAATAAATATGAAATCGCCGAGTGTTAATAGCACTAAATATAGACATAAACAGCAATAACGCATAGGGAATAAATGAATATGAAAAATATTATTGCTTGTTGTGGTTTAAATTGTGCTGCTTGTGATGCAAGAATAGCAACGGTAACGAATGATAATGAATTGCGTGTCAGGACTGCTAAAAAATGGAAAGTTCAACATAATGCACAAAATATTTTACCTGAAATGATCAATTGTACAGGGTGCAGGGAAGACGGAGTTAAATTCGGGCATTGTTTACAATGCGAAATTAGGAATTGTACGATATCGAAAAACTTTCGTACCTGCGCCGACTGCAGCACGATGGATGACTGTACAATATTGAATAATTTGCATCAGTTTGTTCCCGAAGCACATGAAAATCTTAAATCATTGAATTAATTATTTTCTTGATTGGAAATTATTTCCATTTTTCGTCACTTATCGCATCATGTGCAACCAACTATGCAGTTTGCATAATATTTTAAGAGGTAAATAAGTCTCATGAAAAATATAAGTATAAATACATTTAAGATTACGATTTACGTATTCTTTGTGCTGCTATTATGTCATAAATCAATTTGCGCTTCTGATATTTATACAGACAAACAAATGGTTGAAAACGCAATCCGCAATAGTATTGGATGGGCAAAGACCAAGGATATTAATTTGTTATATAGTGTAATAGCGAATGACACAAATTATATTGAAGTACATCCTGACGGCAAGGTTGTAAAAGGTTTCCAAAATTTTAAAAAAGCTGAAGCATTTTGGATGAATCCGGATTTCAAAGCGGTAAGATATGAGATAAAAGATTTAACAATAAATTTCTCAAAATCAGGTGATGTTGCCTGGTTTTTCTGTATTCTTGATGATATTAACGAATGGAAGGGTAAGCCTTCCAATTGGGAGAATACAAGATGGACCGGGGTAATGGAAAAAAGAGACGGCAATTGGATTATTGTTCAAATGCATTTTTCGTTTGCCGACAAATAAAAAAATATTACGGTAAATTAAATAACCTGAAAATATTCCCAAGAACTCGGTTTAAATAAAATCAGAAAGCGCGCGAGAAAACACATTTACGTCTCGTTCAGATTGTTCTCAACGGTTTATGCAGTACAGAATAATAGGATGGATAACAACAGAATCAAACTGACTTTCAGCAGTATTTCATGAACCTGACGGGCGCATGAGCTTCTGCGATTCACGATCGCATGAAGCACAATGAGTTGTAGTCGGATTATTTTCAAGATACGCCGCCGAGATATTTCTTCCGCATGTAATACATAAACCGAATGTTCCCATTCGTATACGCTCAAGCGATTCGCGCATACGCACAATCGGTGCCGCGGTCATTGTTTTTAGTACACCGCTCTTAAGAAACACGGAGAAAACTTCATCCGGGGAAGAATCGGGTTTTATGCTGGCGTAATGAATTCGAAGATCATTCACTACATCAGTGAGGCGCTGGTGGCAGCATTTCTGAAGTGTAATATCTAACTCCGATAAAAGGGCGGCTTTAACGCGCTGAAGTTCTTTTCCTTTCATCGCACACCTTCACTTTCTTTGACGCAAGTAAGAGCACGATCGGGCGCATTGGTTTCAATTTTATCTCGCTTCAATACAGCGTCCGTACTATGATACGAACTCGCATTGATAAAGTCCAATAAAATTATAATAATTTACTGCTGTCCAAGATATATTGAGATATAGTTTATAAATCTTGAGAATGAGTCAAATCGTGCAAGTTATTAACAATGGGCTGTAGTAAGTCCCCATATAAATTGCTGAACAAAAAGATACTGTCCAATAAAGGTTGCACAAAGCGTCATTTCTTTTGTCTTGTCCGAAGGACCCCTTCGGGGACACAAAAGAAATGACAAAAGAAAAAGTCAAGACTCACGAAAAATATGGTTAAAACTGAGGTTCACTTCGCTGCACAGAATTAACTCCCCCGCTTCGCGGGGTCGAACAGAATTCTGTGCTGACGCTTCGTTCACCTTGTTTTATATCCATATTTTTCGTAGGTCATTTAATTAAAATGCTTATTTTGGGCAAATGTGATAGTTACTACCGAATATACTTACCGTTAGTATCGTTCTCTGATTTGTTTCTTCCAATTTAAAGAAGAATTTAGGCAGGACTTACTCTTTGACTTCACCCTAACCCTCTCCTGCGAGGAGAGGGAATGTTTTACTGTTTCTGAAAGAAAACGGGTAATTTTTATTAACTATGTTACATCCGGTTCGGAACCGGAAATAATCCCTTCGCTTACCTGACCGCGCACACGGATTTCGTTTAACTTCTGATTGATATGCAATACAATACGGCTCTTTTCTTCAAGTAATTCTCTAACCAGGGAATTGACATCCGGATAATCACATTCGGCCATAAGTGTTTCATAAAAATCGACCGTTTCCGCCTCTTTCCGCATCGCCGCCGTCAGCATTTTGCATGAAATACGACAGTCATGATTACAGCTGATTTCATTTGTTTCCGTTGTCTGCTCTTTCCATGTCTGGATTGCAGATTTCTTTTTGTCCGCGTCACCCATTTACCATTTCCTTAACTGTCTCCCGTGCTAATTCTTTTCCCCGGATTAAAGCCTTTTCGTTTATCGGGATCAAATGCTGACGATGAGCAGGCAAAACGCTTTGTAGAACCTGCACAACATGTTCCGGCTGCACAATCGGACGCCGGTCAAGAAATGCACCGAGCAGCACCATATTCGCAA
Organism: uncultured Bacteroidota bacterium; assembly: GCA_963770945.1. Lineage (GTDB taxonomy): Bacteria > Bacteroidota > Ignavibacteria > UBA10030 > UBA10030 > Fen-1298. The sequence continues at coordinate 89,460 of CAVYRP010000004.1, forward strand.
CCTGTTTACTCGTCAGTTTTTGTGCTTCTTCTATTCCATGAACAGCCAGAATTTCTATATCTGTCCTCGCCGGCGGATTAATAATACTGGATTTTTCATAGATCAATAATCCGCCCGGTTTCACTGCAGATTCAAACTTTTCCAGGGAAGGCTGATTCAGCACAATCGCAGTATCAAATTTTGTCACTATTGGAGAACTGATACGCGAATCAGATACGATAACGATGCAGTTTGCCGTGCCGCCGCGCATTTCAGGCCCGTAAGACGGCATCCAGCTGACTTCCTTGCCTTCTTTCATCGCGGCATATGCGATGATCTGTCCCATTGAGAGAACACCCTGACCGCCGAATCCGGCAATAATAATTTCATGCGCACTCTTCATTCCTTACTCCTGAAATATTCACAGAAACCCCGATACTGTACTGACTATTATTTCGGTACTTTAATATCGCCAAGCGGATAAAACGGCAGCATATTCTTTTCGAGCCATTCATTCGCTTCTACCGGCGTCTTCTTCCAATTCGAAGGGCAGTTGGAAACTACTTCGATAAAACATGTGCCTTTATTTAATTTCTGGTATTTGAAAGACGCCTCGATAGCTTTCTTCAATTTGCGGACAACCGCTGTCGAATAAACAGCCTGCCGCGTTACATAATATGCTCCGGGAAGCTGTGCAATCAATTCGGTAATTTTTAAAGGATTACCCATAGTCGATGCTTCACGACCGAAAGGAGTCGTAGTAGTTTTCATTCCGATCAAAGATGTGGGAGCCATCTGCCCGCCTGTCATACCGTAGATACCGTTATTGATAAACAACATGAGAATATTTTCGCCGCGATTGACGGTGTGAATAGTCTCGCCGGTTCCAATGGCTGCAAGATCGCCGTCGCCCTGGTACGAAAAAACGTACTTTTGCGGCAATATTCGTTTGACACCTGTAGCAACTGCGCTTGCGCGGCCATGCGCTGCTTCCTGCATATCGATATTCATATAATCATACGCAAAAACCGAACATCCTACCGGCGCCACGCCGATCGTTTCTTCTTGAATTCCTAATTCATCTATTACTTCCATTAGAATCTTATGAACCACGCCATGACCGCAGCCCGGACAATAATGCATCGGTGTATCGGTAAGTGTCTGCGGCCTCTTATAAACGAGTTCCATTCCATCTATATTAACTGCAGGTTCCATATTTTATTCCTTTTATGCAGAGACCGTTAAAATTTTTTCGCTAATCGATTCCGCGCGCGCCAATATTTCTTCAGGCGACGGGATCATTCCGCCCATCCGGCCGTAGAATTCAACCGGCCGCTTTCCATTAATTGCAAGCCGCACGTCTTCCACCATTTGACCTGCATTCATTTCGACAGTAAGGAATACCTGTGCACTTTTCGCTAATTTTGCAAGAGCATCTGTCGGAAAAGGATAGAGCGTGATCGGCCGCAGAAGTCCGACTTTCAATCCTTTTTGACGCGCAAGATCCACTGTCTTCTCGCAAATACGGGATGTAAGTCCGAAAGCGACGAGCACAATATCGGCATCTTCCGTCTGGATTTCTTCCGAACGTACTTCTTTCTGCATTTGACTGTACTTTGCCTGCAATATTAAATTTTGTTTTTCCATTCGTTCAGGTTTAATGAACAGTGAGGTGATAATATTTCTCTCACGCGCATGCGTGCTTGCCTGTTGTTGCCCAGGGCGCTTCTGTTTTTGGCAGAGATCCTGCCGCCGGAAGAGTCACTTTTTCCATCATCTGGCCGATCGCACCATCCGCAAGAATCATAGCCGGATTACGGTATTTCTCGCTTAAACGAAATGCATCAAATACAAAGTCCACCATCTCCTGCACAGATGCTGGCGCAAGAACAATGAGACGATAATCACCATGACCTCCGCCCTTTACTGCCTGAAAGTAGTCTCCCTGCGACGGTTGAATTGTACCAAGACCCGGACCGCCGCGCTGGACATTCACTACCAGGGCCGGGAGCTGCGCCGAAGCCATATACGAAAGACATTCCTGCATTAAACTTATTCCCGGGCCGGAGGAAGAAATCATAGCACGCGCACCCGCGCCGGATGCTCCGAATATCATATTAATTGCCGCAATCTCGCTTTCGGCCTGGAGAATGACGACACCCGGATGTTTCGGCGCCTCGGCAGTAAGATATTCCAATACTTCCGATTGCGGTGTAATGGGATATCCGAAATATGCCTGCATCCCGGCTCTGAACGCAGCCTCAGCGAGGGCTTCATTGCCTTTCATTAATCGCGTTTCATTAACTTTTTCATTCGCCATAATTATTCACATTCGATGAAATGATTTTTTGTTTCCGACTAAAGCGTAATTTTAGATTGCCGGCTTCGCTTGTCCGGCTTCTTTCACAACCGCTGTCTGCTTGGCTGCCGGACGGGTCTGCCGGTAAACTGTAATAGCGCCGTCCGGACAAACGATAGCGCAATTTAAGCAGCCTGTGCAAGTATCGTTTTTTAGCTGAACATAATGATAACTTTTTGTGTTGAGATTGGGAGACATCTCCAGACAGTCTTGCGGGCAGGCTGCAATACAAAGCTCACACGCTTTACAAATATCCTTTGCAACAATGATTGTTCCTCGAATCATGCAGATGCTCCCGTAAAATGGAGATTAAAAATATTTTATTTAAGACATTTCATTATATAAATTCAGTAATTCTTATTGTTCAAGTATTATGCCACATTGTTAATTTACAACATAAAGACTTAATTGCAAGATTCCAGGCGGAAAAGGGGGCGACTTGGCACTTTTAGGAAGAATTTATGGTCACTTTCCTGAAAGCGGTAACAGTATTACAAATTTTAACACTTTTCCGTCTGCTAAGAATATCTAATAATATACTGCTGCTAACACACGGCGGCCGATCTACTCTGTCCGAAGCCGCACACCTGCTCGCTTCAGTAATTCAAAAGGCATTTCTCCTCCCGCGAAAATAAAAATATTATCGTTGGAGATCGTGCGCGGCTGCATCGGTTCCTCTTTGATGATTACATTTTCCCTGTGAATCTCAAGAAGCTGCGAATTAAAAATGACCCTGATCTTTTTTGATTGAATCATACCGGTAATGTTTTTTTCGTTCTTTTCTTTTAATCGAACAAATTCATTGCGTCTATAACTGATAGTAATGGTATTTCCTTTTTGACGTGCAAGAGCTACAGCAGCTTCTACGGCACTATCACCGCCTCCGACTATTAAAATATTCTTCTGACTGTACATCTCTGCCTCAATGAGTTGATATGCAACTTTTGGCAGATCCTCCCCCGGTACGCCGAGTTTTCGCGGACTACCGCGCCGGCCAAGCGCAAGCAATACATATCTGGCTGTATAATTTGAACTGCCGTACGAGACAAGAAATCCTTCCTGGTTCTGTGCAATGCCGTCTACTTTAGTATTAATCTGAATGCGAATCTTTTGACTTTCTATTACATTCATCCATATTTTTAAGAGTTCCTCTTTGGTAATCTCAAAGGCCTTGAGTTTTCCATATAGAGGCAGTTCAACCGGCGAAGAGAGAACAAGTTTTTGCCGGGGATAATGGAAAATTGTTCCGCCAATGGAACCTTGTTCGAGAACGATATATCGCAATCCGTGTTCCTGGGCTGCAAGTGCTGCAGCCAAACCGGCGGGTCCTGCACCAACAATGACTACATCATAGTTGAGCTTCTTATTTAAAGCTTTATTTTCTACAATATGATTGACAGCCTTTATGGCTTGAGTGACCGCATTTTTAATCAATCCGATTCCGCCAAGTTCTCCGACAATATACAATCCCGGAACATTGGTTTGATAATTTTCATCATACCAGGGAATTTCCTGTCCTTGTTTCGGCGTGCCAAAACCCATTGTAATAGCACCCACCGGACATACGTCTGCACAAAGACTGTGACCGATGCATTTCAATCCACTCACGACCGCAGCCCGGCCGTTTACAATTCCGAGCACGGATTCCGGACATACTTTTACGCAACTTGCACAACCGATACACTTCTGCAAATCAATATGCGGGTGAAGTGTGACCGGTGTCAGAATACCGGACCGAATGCTCTTATTTAATTTATCTTCCGCCTCGCGTCGGTGTTTCACCACTCGGACCCAATATGGCACGGCAAATATGCATAGGAGAATAAGAAAAACAATATATGTATAGATCGATTCCATCAGAATCTCCAGCTCAATTCGAAAAATAGAGACTTTGAGTTCGAGCCGAGACCCTGGAGTGCGTCGAAACTGCCGGTCAATGTGATCTGGCGGGAAATCATTGCACCAATATCAACACCGAAGGTCGTTGTAGTATTCGTAAGTGCAAATTGCCGTATATCCGAATGGTTCTGCTGGTATCGAATTCCGCAGTCTATTCCTAAAATATTCCGCTGCATGTTGATTCCATATCCATTTGTACGAGTTAAAATGCTTTCATTCAGAAAATAATTCAGCCGAATCATGGCACCGGTTTTCAAAATATTATTAAAATAAATGCTCGAGCTATTCGAGTATTCTTTTCCGAATCCTTCATCTGAAAAACGAGAAGTCAATGTATTGTAGATTCCTGCTCCATTCCCAAAATACACGCCGCCGTTAAAAGAAATTCCCGATCGAAGTTTCTTATCCAGCATTGTATCAGGGATGGATTGTGTTGACGAAAGCGAATATGCCGGGCGCGATGCATCTACGCCTATACCAGCCGAAACAATATCTGAAAAACGATAATTGATAGAACAGATAAGCAGCGAGAGCGCAGGATCAGTCCGGCTTATCTCCCGCGAAACTGTTCGAAGGTCAATATCGCCTGATGCATAGACGAAAAGGCCGTTTGGGGAGTACATATTAAGTGATGTTGAAATTACCTCCCGCTCAATCCCCAGACTCGACCAAACTCGCGCATAGGCTGCACCAGCTGTGGTGTTCCAGGAATCTTTTGCCTGGTACTGACAAAAGAACAGAAATTTCTTGTTGACATCCGACGGCGCCTGCAGGTCAGTACTCGGTTGAAAACCTATCGCTGCTCCTGTAATTATATTGCCAAATCTTCTCGCAGTACTCACGCCGTCAATATATCCGATAGAAGGAACATAGAATAAAAGAATTCTTCCAAGCGAGAAGATGGATGTTTGGTCGTCGTACTCCAGCGACAAACGATAGATACGTGAATCGTTATTTGAACCGCTAGTTAACAATCCCGTATTGCCGCGCGAGGTAGTTCGAAGGTTTCCATACATCTCAAATTTCAACGGCATTCCAGCTGCTTCGCCATGCAAGTTGATCACTAAACCGCTCTGTTGAATATTTTGAGATGAGTGCTCAAAAAGCATTGTACTGTACTGAGCACTAATCCGGCCTCTTAATTTTATGAAAGAAGAGTTCTCAGGAGACAAACCCTGTAACGGTATGGACGGTTTAATTTCTCTTGCGACAAAAGCCGTTGTATCCTGTTCCTTGAAAGGTAAAGTTTTCTCAGGAGGTAATACTTGCAGAGTTGCCTTAACAGAATCTCCAACACGGAATTGTTTTCTCGACTCAATAATTCGACATACCGACGACTTAGAACTTAGTGCAAAGACTTGAATCAATGCAAGAGTATCATTTTCAAGGAATACAGCCATACGTAAAGAATCTGTAACTCCTTGTTCCCTGCCTAACGATGTGTAGACTGATCCTGCTGCGATATAAGTAACTTTCCCTGATATACTTTTCCCCTTTGTTGCGACACAAACAACAAAAGCCATAAACAGGATCATTGTTACTCTCCTCACTTTTTCACCTTGATCAATATTGGGATATTATGAAATAGGAAATATATTGTCCGCGATATTTTAAATTGCAATATTGATTAATCATTTTGTAAGGCAAAAACATTCTTAATCGGATCTGCCCCCCGGATGACATTGGTAACAATTCACACTGTTCCACACATACCCTGCTCTACCGCTGTGCTGTGAGTCTGTCTGAGATTTTGTATGACATACCGTGCATTGGAAAACCGAATAGTCAGATGCGCTAGTATGACAGGCAGCACATGTTCCGTTTGCATTTCCATGGTTTAACGGGAACCATGTATGATTGAACGTCGCACCAGCCCATGTAGATGTCGAGTGACAAGTCTCGCAAGATGTTGGAAAACCGGCTGCCGCATGGTTCGGATTTGTTGTACTATTGTAATTAGAAGAATGACAAATATAGCATCCATTGTATACAAGTTGATAATTACCGTTCGTGTGACAGGTTTGGCACTGAACCGCTGTATGTGCACCGGTCAATGGAAATTTCGTGGTGCTGTGATCGAAAGTTGCAGGTTTCCAGGTTGTAGTCGTGTGGCAAGTTTGACAACCATGAGAAAAGTTGCCGGTCACATGGCCCGGATTTGTCGTTCCCTGAAAGTCTGCAGAATGGCATTGATAACAGTCAATGTACACAAGTTGATAATTACCGTTCGTGTGACAGGTTTGGCATTGAACCGCTTTATGTGCACCTGTCAAAGAAAATTTTGTTGTATTGTGGTCAAATGTCGCAGGCTGCCAGGCATTCATTCCATGACAGGATGTACAGTTCGTTGAGAATGAGCCGCTCACATGGTTCGGATTTACAGCAGCATTGAAATCCGCCTGATGACAATCGATGCAATTGCGATGAAGACCGGTATATTGGCTGTTGATATGACACTGTTCGCACGGCACGGCCCGGTGTGCACCCAGTAAAGGAAATGGAGTATTATCATGTGAAAATGACGACGGTTTCCAGCTATTTGTATTGTGACAATTCAAACAGAGGTGAGAGAATCCTCCGGCGGCATGGTTGGGGCTTTGCACTGTCTGATATACCGGCTGATGACAGGCATAGCATTCCTGCGATGTTCCTTTGAACCTGTTGTTGGAATGACATTGCGAACATGGAATTGCACGATGAGCACCGGTTAATGGAAACGCAGTAAGTGTATGATCGAAATTGCCTCCCCACCTTGGTGCCGTAACTTGGTGACATTGAATGCAATTTGTAGAAAAACCTGCAAAAATATGATTTGGATTCTGAGCACCTTGATAATCAACAGCATGACATCCGATACACGTTATAGGAGCGCCGATATATTGCTGGTCGGCAGTTCGTGTGTGACACGACTGGCATGAGGCCGTCGCATGCGGGCCAAACAATGGAAATCTTGTTTGTTGATGACGTTGTACCATATCGGTAATCTGCCAGGATTGTGTCGAGTGGCACCGAAGACAATCGGTACTCAGCTCTCCCCGATGTACATCCGTATGACATCCGTAACACGTTTTTTTTGTCCCAGAAAAACGCAATCCCAAATGGCAGTTTTTGCATTCAAGAGTTTTGTGCGCACCTGTAAGTTCAAATCCGGTCGATGTGTGATTAAATTTTGAGTCTTTCAAGATCGTCCATGAATCTGTAGCATGACATTTCTCACATTCTATCCGGATAGTTCCATGAGGCGAGGTTTGAGCGGATGCTGTACTAAGGCCTATAGACAGAATTCCAAAAATTAAAATCATTCTCATCGTATCATTTTCCTTGATGGCATGATTCACATTTCGTTGAAAGCGGTTTATATCGAATAAATCTCTTTCCATTTTGTTCATCTGGTTTATGACATCCGCTGCAATCTACCTGTACATGTGCGCCTGTAAGTGGAAACTTGCTCTGTAAATTGTGCCGAAATAATAATGCCCGCCGTCCAATAGGCGAATGACATTCACCGCAATGAGTGATCCCCGCAGCCGCAAATTGTCCGGCATGCTGATCTATATGACAATCGCTGCATTCTTTACTTGTTCCGCGATATCGTGTAACAGCATGATCAGTACCCGTCGTATGACATCGACCGCATGCGACGGAGGCATGTTGTCCTACCAAAGGGAATGATGTTTGTGAATGATCGAACACTAACGTTTTCCAAGTCGTTGTTGAATGACAGGCGTCGCAGCTTCGATCCCTTCATCATCTCGTCAAACTGTCCGTTATGATTGTCGGAATGACAGGTAATGCACGCTGATTTCTGCAAATTGAAATACCAGCTTTCCTTGTCTTTGGTGACAATTCCTGCACGGGACAGCCTTATGTGCGCCTGTGAGTGGAAACCGAGTATTCTCGTGCTGTTCAAAAGAATATTTTGAAGGAATAAAATCTTGTTCAGTATGACAAACGGAACAATCATTGATGATATTTCTTTTTGAATTGTCCCAAATGAGGATCTTTATGACAATCCGCGCATGCTTTCTTTGAAATCTTAAACGAACGCACAAACGATTGAGTACCTGACATATCATGACATTGTATACATTTGAGCGATTGATGCCTTCCACGTAAAGGAAAAGCAGTGAGCGAATGGTCGAATGTCTTCTCAGGAACCATCGACCATTGTTTTGGAGTATGACATGAAGAGCATGTTTTTTGTGCAAATGATGGTGCATGCGGAGACTTGTGACACGGTGAACAGTCGCTGAACGGCAATGTAGTAAAATCCCGCTTAGCACTTTCTGTTTGCTTTTTAAGTCCGGTATGGCATTTTGCGCAGGCTGCTTCGCTATGCTTGCCGATGAGAGCAAATGCTGTTTTAGAATGATCGAACCCGCTGACATTTGTCCATCCTGAAGTCTGATGACACGTCCGACATGATTGCTTTGCAAAACGCTGGCCATGCGGAGATACATGGCAGGATTTGCAGTCTCCGAATTCTTTCACCGCAAAAAGAAGCGGACGAGCAGCATCTTTTATGCGCAGCGATTCATGACATTTAGAACATGCGACATTATTGTGTTTTCCACTTAGCGGAAACTTTGTTTTTGCATGTTGAAACAATGTCTTAGATTCCCAGCCGCCGGATTCGTGACAATTCTGGCAGGCGGTACCAAGGGAATTAGAATGCCTGTCGGTATGACAATCAACGCATTGCTGCCGAAGTCCAAGAAATGATTGACGCGGATATCGCTTCAAATTCTGCAATATTGATAGATTCTTTATATTCTTTATTGAATGACACGATTCACATTTGAGTGATGAATGTTTTCCTTTGAGTATAAAACCTGTATTTCCATGGTCGAAGGTGTTTTTATCAAAAAGTGTTATGGCAGCATCGGGACCCAGATGTTCCTTATGGCAGGAAATACATCCGGAGGAAGAATTCTGAAAGTGATACCCATGCTTCGCTGCAATCGCTTCCTTAATTTCTATATGGCACTCAAGACATTTTCCACCGGTTATTTCCTCTCCTTGTTCATGGCATTGATTGCACTTCGAAACTCCTTCCAATTGTTTATGCGAACGAGACAGTTCTCCCGGAGAAATTTGTGCTTGCAGAATATTCCAAAAGATCAAGAGAAGACATGATGTGAAACCTATTCGATTCATTGTACGGCAGATCGCTAAAAAATCCATGTATACCCCAACCAGAGAGCGACCCATACATGAAATGCAAGTGTGACAAACATGATTGCTGTAAACGGCAGATGAATCGCGTGCCAGTAATAGAACAATTTTTCTATCTGGAGGAGAAGCAAGGATTTTTGAATGAGCGATGCACGGAGAGACGCTGTGCGTATTATATTCTTTGCTAAGGAATGCTGAAGATGACGCCGGGCGATTTGGGAACGCACGATAATTTTTACCTGATGCTTGAGCCGCTGGAGTTGAAGAAAAGTCGCAATAGTTTCCGATATAACCATTGGGCGTTTAATTCCGGCAAAACTTTGATCGATGTACTGCACTATCTCTCGTCCGATCTCAGTCTCTAATAATATTTTCTTCTGTAAATCAAACTGCTCGTTTATTTGAGTAGTCGTCATTTCGCTGCCTTTTATGTTCCGCGGAATCAGAACATATAAAAACCGTCCTACGATACCGCTCGCCGCCACCGAAAGCATTGTCCACAAACTTATGGCTGCGATGCCGCCGGCTTTGAAAGTGGTATGATACACGATTAGCGTTGGGCCAACGAGACAAAGAAAGATGTGAATTTCCAGCCACATCGATAATTTTCCCAGATTCCACAACGCACGAACACGTTTCCGCGATGAATAAGTTATGATGCCAATAATAATCATCGTTACGCCGATAATACCTAAACCATGGCTCAACTTTCCCGATGGTTTCAAGACAGCATGATCGGTACTGAATGCACGAAGTTGTATCGGCGTGAGATAATATTCATATCCGTGCAATCCGATTGCAATAACTGCAGTCAAGCCGATTAGAAGAAGGAATATGACGGACACTTTATGAGCCATATCAGAAACTTTGAGTCCATTTACATACAATTATAATCTTGAACTTTAAGAATATACAAAGAAAAACAAAAACACATAACCTATAAATTCATAAATTCCTCCAATATTCAACTAGCATACCATGTTGAACCATAGAACATGCATCGACTTATGAGTATATCTTCCCGCAAATACAGAAATAAGTGTGTGCTTCCAGGAAATACTGTTAGCGTAATTCCGGAAAACAGGAGAAAAGCATAATAAATAGGTGCTCCAGGTGTAACTCATCAATTGTAACTGTTGTACGAGAAGGTCGTTTATTCGAATAAACAGATTCCCTACAACTGCAAATTTTTTATGCATCAGTAATTTAATTAAGGGCTTTCAAAAAACATCACGGACTCTTTTCAAAATACTTACCGATAAACAAAGGCCCATATCACAATCACTTGATTATATTAGGAAAATGAACTAAAGTTACATCTCAATATTGAATTTTCTCAACATTAAAGCCGGAGAATGTAATGCAGAACTTCGATTTGACTCTCAATGATTTGAACAATTTTTTTCCTGCTAATTTCAGCGAAGAACAAAAAGCAAAAGCAAAAACTATATTCTTGAAGGAACTTTCTCTTTCATGCCATAAATTCTACGGAGGCAAGATGGTTACAGTGCCTAAGGCAGGAATATATGGCTTCAATTGGTTCAATGTTTGGTACACTCCCGGCGTTTCTAAAATTTCAACTACTATTCGCGACGACAATGACACTTCGTTCGAACTCTCTAACCGCGGGAATCTTGTTGCTGTCGTTTCTGATTCCACTCGCGTGCTCGGCGACGGCGACTGCACTCCTCCCGGCGGTTTAGGTGTGATGGAAGGAAAAGCATTCCTCATGAAATATCTGGGCGGAGTCGATGGTGTTGCTCTCTGTATCAATTCGAAAAATGCAAAAGGAGAACATGATCCGGATAAAATTATCGAATTTGTAAAAATGCTCGAACCGAGTTTTGGAGCTGTAAACCTTGAAGATATCTCCCAGCCTAATTGCTTTAAAGTGCTCGATACACTGCGCGAGGAATGCGACATACCCGTGTGGCATGATGATGCTCAGGGAACCGGCAGCGTGACTCTCGCCGGATTGATCAATGCTCTCCGGGTCGCCGGTAAGGAAATGAAGAATGTGAAGATCGTCTTCTTATGGCGCAGGCGCATCAAACACAACCATCGCCAGATTGATTCTTAAAGACGGGGCCGATCCTGATAAAGTTATTATGTTCGATACAAAAGGTTCTCTCAATAAAAAGCGTAAAGATATCGAAGCAGACAAAGCATTTTACCGCAAGTGGGAAATCTGCCAGACAACCAATCCCTCATGCATAGACGATATTGAAACCGCATTGACAGGAGCCGATGTGCTGATTGCATTGAGTAAACCCGGACCGGATGTTATTAAGAAATCCTGGATACAAAAGATGGCAAAGAAGTCGATCATCTTCGCTTGTGCAAATCCGGTACCGGAAATTTACCCGTACGCTGCAAAAGAAGCAGGTGCGTATATCATAGCCACCGGACGCGGCGATTTTCCCAATCAAGTAAATAATTCGATGGGATTCCCCGGCATTCTCAAAGGCGCTCTGATGGTGCGTGCACGCAAGATTACAGATGAAATGGCAATTACCGCCGCATATTCCATGGCAAATTTCGCGATGAAGAAAGGACTCAATCCCGATTATATCATGCCGACAATGGATGAGACCGAAGTATTTGCACAAGAAGCCGCCGACGTTGCAACACAAGCCGTGAAACAGGGTGTTGCGCGAATTCAATTAAGCCATCAACAGGTATATGATACAACTCTTCATGATATCAAGGAAGCGCGTGAAGTTTTAAATCTGTTGATGAAGGAAAATTTTGTCAAAAAACCGGATATGTCATTGATTGAAGCCGCTGTAAAGAAAGCGGTTGATGCAGTGAAATAACTTGCCTTGTAAATTTCGTAAAATGTCTTTTGTAACCTTCGCAAGGTCTCCCTGCTGAGCCAAGTTACCTTGCGAAGGCAGCTATTTCACACTGTTCGGGAAAAAATCGGTTTTTCTTTTCCCAGTTTAGGCAGGTAAGCGTCGAAACACATCGCAATATTGCGGAGAACAAAGCGGCCGCAGTCCAGGAATAACAATGCGATCCGTTTCCAGGGAAATTAATTTCAATGGTATGAAATTCTTCAAGCTTTACAAGAGAATCCGCAAAATATTTTTCAAAAGTAATTCCGAATCTCTGCTCGACGTCCCTCTTATCCAATTCCAGGTCGCACATTAATCGCATAATTACAAACTTGCGTATTTCGTCATCGCGGGTCATTTTATAACCGAGAACAGTAGAAAATCGTTTTTTGCCGATCGCTTCGCTGTATTCAGGCAGGTCTTTTGCGTTCTGTGCATATACCGGTCCAAAATGCGAAATCGCAGACATACCGAAGCCGAATAAATCCGCACCTGCTTTAACGGAATATCCCTGAAAGTTACGATGAAGTCTCTTATTCTTCTGTTCACGGGCCAGTTCATCTGTCGGTTTGGCAAAGTGATCCATTCCGATATACACATATCCGGCGCCTATCAATGTATTAATCGTAAGCTGTAAAAGATGTAATTTAATTTCAGCGGTCGGCAATTGGTCTTGATGAAGAAGTTTTTGATGTGCTTTCATCCAGGGAACATATGCGAAATTGAAGACCGCTATGCGTTCCGGTGACAATTCAATAACTTTATCAATTGTTGCTTTGAACGACTCTATAGTTTGCAGCGGCAATCCATAGATCAGATCGATATTAATGCTCTTAATTCCAAGCTCACGCAGCCACTGAAATATGCGACGCGTGAGCGATTCGGGCTGGTTACGGTTCACAGCAATTTGAACTTCTTCATTAAAATCCTGCACACCGATACTGAAACGATTTGCACCGCTGTCCACAAAGGCCTGCAAATGATCTATTGTCAATTCGCGGGGATCGATCTCAACGCTGATTTCGGCATCAGAAGATATTGTGAATCTTTCCCGAATAAAATCTGCAAGATCGCGAATTTCTTCCGGCGTGAGATATGACGGAGTTCCGCCTCCCCATGCCATCTGAACAACATTTCGTTTTTTCGAAATGATCGATGCTGTTCGGTCAATTTCTTTTTTGATCGTATCAAGGTATGCGGCTACTTTTTCACGATTATGTGTAACGATCGTATTGCAGCCGCAAAAATAGCATAATGTATCGCAGAACGGAATATGCAAGTATAATGAAACCGGAGCTGTACTGGCTCGATTATTTTCTTTTAGATCATCTTCAAAACGTTGAGCTGTATACTCGGCAGAGAACACAGGCGCAGTGGGATAACTTGTGTAACGCGGACCCGGCCGGTCGAATTTTTTTAGAATAGAAAGAAAATGGTCGTCGACAATAGGCATAATGAATTTGTCAATACCCCGTTACTGATGCGGAGGCATGTATCAGGCGTGAACTAATTTATTCTTACCAATTTTATGTCCTTTGCGAACACAATGGGGGCAAAGTTCAGCTGTTGGATGTCTCCTAAGATGCGCTATCGAAATTTCTTTGCCGCAGGACAGACATATACCGTACTTGTTTTCGCTGCAATCTTTCAGCGCCTCTTCAATTTGTTTTCCCTCTGTCCCGGCACGAATCATTTTTTCACACATTAAAGACGGATTTGATTTGCATGGCTGGATCGGTTGATCGCAGAAAGGACAGACAAGATCTTTTCCATCCTTAAGCGAACGCACCGAGGAAGATTTGGACATTTTGTCCAGGTTCTTGCTGAGAGCTTTCACCAAGATCTTTTTCTTCATTCGATTCTCTGTAAATCTTGCCATTCCGATCTTCTTATCCTGCTAACACAGGAAAAGAGGATTCGGTTCCTAAGCAAGAAGCTTGTAACGATTAAGCGCCTTCATATAATTTGCCCGTTCATAAGCAGAAGGATCGGCAATAGATTTATGACTCAGACTCCCTCTCATCTGCTCTATGGATTCGTATTCATGTTCCTGCATCCAATGCTCGATATCTTGCAGCACTTTGCCGATATATTCCGGGCCATTCATTAACAATGCCGAGCACATCATCGTTGCATCCGCACCGACCATAGTTAACTTCAGCACGTCTTCTGCCGTATGTACACCGCTTGTAGCTGCAAGACTTGCTTTTATTTTCTTAAATAATATTCCAATCCAGCGCATCGGCAGACGGTTTGCATAAGAATTGCTCAGTTCAACGTCGGGCTTTACATCCAGCTCGTCCAGATCAATGTCGGGTTGATAAAAACGGTTGAAGAGCACAAGACCATCAGCACCTTCATTTGCAAGACGGCATGCAATATTCGGAATCGAACTGAAAAACGGGCTTAATTTCATGGCAATCGGAATTTTTACTGCACTACGCACTTCCTTCAACACATCCGAATAACGATTTTCAACATCCGCACCGGTCAAGGCTCCGTCCGTGGATATATAATAGACATTCAATTCCAGCGCAGATGCCCCTGCTTCTTCCATCTTTTTTGCATAGCTTGTCCACCCGCCGGGAGTAGTACCGTTAATGCTGCCAATGATAGGAATTTCCAATTTATTTGAAGCTCTTGCAACGAGTTCCAGATATTCTTCCGGTGCATAATGATAGTCGCCGATATCGGGAAAATACGTAAGCGCTTCGGCATTGCTTTCCGTGCCGTACGATTTATAGTGATTCATCGATTCGGCTTCGTGAATAATCTGCTCTTCAAAAAGCGAATGCATCACAATAGCCGATGCACCTGCATTTTCAAGCCTGTGCATTGTCTCCATGGAACGAGACAACGGACCTGCTGATGCTACGATTGGATTCTTTAATTTTAATCCAAGGTAGGTCGTCGATAGATTCATAAGTTCTCCATCTTACAAGATTAAAAATATATTGAACTACTTTGCAAGGTAAACTCTTATGCCGCTCTAAAGGTTCCAGAACGGCATAAGATACTATGGTTTTAATCTGTCGCGCATTCCATATCAATTCGATGCAGGTTTTTGCACATCGCTGCCTTCTTGTGCAAACTGGCTGTATATTGCCCAGCGTACTCTGACATCTTCTTCTGCCAGCTTCAGTAATTCTTTTGCACGATCCGGATCGCTCTTCGTCAGTGAATTGAAGCGTGTCTCTATCGATGTGAAGTCTGAGAGCGGTCCTTTCGGTGCTTTCGAATCCAGCTTGAATGGATTTTTCCCTTCCTTAATCAATTCCGGATTGTACCGGAAAAGCGGGAAATATCCGGTTTCGACCGCCACTTTTTGATTTGTCATACCTCGTGCCATATCGATTCCATGCGCAATACAGTGTGAATACGCAATAATGATCGAAGGCCCGTCATATGCTTCTGCTTCGATGAAGGCACGTACTGTTTGAGCATCGTTGGCACCCATGGCCACCCGGGCAACATAGACATTATTGTACATCATCGCTAAGAGCGAGAGATCTTTCTTCGCAGTCGGTTTTCCGGCCGCTGCAAATTTTGCAACAGCTGCGCGGTTTGTTGATTTCGACATCTGACCGCCGGTATTGGAATACACTTCGGTATCGAGCACGAGAACATTTACATTCTTGCCGGATGCAAGTACATGATCCAATCCGCCGTATCCGATATCGTATGCCCAGCCGTCTCCGCCCATAATCCATACACTGCGTTTCACAAGATTATCAGCGATACTCAACAGTCTTTTTGCTTCAGGTTTCCGGATGTTCGCCAATTTCTCTTTTAAAATTTTCACGCGTTCCCGTTGATCATAAATATCGGCTTCATCTTTTTGAACAGCTTCGATAATCGCAGTCGTAAGTTCGACGCCGATATCGGTCGAAAGTTGTGTCAAATACTCTTTCGCCATTTCATTCATTTTATCAACCGTCAGGCGCATACCAAGCCCGAACTCTGCATTGTCCTCGAATAATGAGTTCGACCATGCCGGACCGCGTTCGTCGCTGTCCTTCGTCCACGGTGTTGTCGGGAGATTGCCGCCAAAAATGGAAGTGCATCCCGTGGCGTTTGCAACAAGCATTCTGTCGCCA
The DNA here is from genome assembly GCA_963770945.1 of uncultured Bacteroidota bacterium. Lineage (GTDB taxonomy): Bacteria > Bacteroidota > Ignavibacteria > UBA10030 > UBA10030 > Fen-1298. Next base: position 105,806 of record CAVYRP010000004.1, read on the forward strand.
AATAATTGGCTGGCGAGTTTTATGTATGGAGTTTCACCGCAGCCTGAACATGCACCGCTAAACTCAAACAACGGCAGGAGGAATTGCGATCCCTTTACGGAATCCACTTTGACATTCCTGCGATCAACTTCAGGCAGCGAAAGGAAGAATTCGAAATTTGCTTTTTCCTGCTCGCGAATCGGCGGCTGGGGCTTCATATTAATCGCCTTTACCTTGGCTTCCTTCTTACTCTTTGCAGGGCAGACTTCAACGCATAAAGTACAGCCGGTGCAGTCTTCCGGTGCAACCTGAACTGTGTACTTCATACCTTTATATTCAGGACCTTTGTAATCCATCGACTTGTAAGTTTGCAGGAGCCGAGGCAAGTTTCGCAGGATCGAATACTTTAGTACGGATTGCTGCATGCGGGCATACCAATGCGCATTTATTGCACTGGATACAAATATCCGTCTCCCACACCGGAATTTCGAGAGCAATGTTCCGCTTTTCCCATCGGGCAGTTCCTGTCGGGAATGTTCCATCAACCGGCATTGCAGAAACCGGCAGTTGTTCGCCGTTGCCGGCAATAATCATTGCAGTAACTTTCTTGACAAAATCAGGCGCCTTATCGGAAACAACCGGCGGCATTTCGATCTTGCTCGTTACACTGGACGGAATTTTAACTTCAAATAAATTCGCCAGCGTTTGATCAACCGCTTCATAATTCTTTTGAACGACTGCTTCGCCTTTTCTTCCGTATGTCTTTTGAATGGATTTCTTAATGGCTTTAATCGCTTCATCCTTCGGCAAAACGCCGGAGATGGCAAAGAAGCAGGTCTGCATAATCGTATTCACACGGCTTCCCATGCCGGTTTTCTTTGCAACTTCATATGCATCGATGACATACAGTTTCATCTTCTTATCGATAAGCTGCTTTTGAATCAGACGCGGCAGGCGATCCCATACTTCATCTTTCCCGTAAAGACTGTTTAATAAAAATGTACTGCCTGGAATTGCCGCTTGCAGCATATCAAATTTTTCAAGGAAGAACCACTGGTGGCATGCAATAAAACTGGCATGGTCGATCAGATATATGGAATGAATTGGACGCGGGCCGAAACGTAAGTGCGATGTCGTTGTAGAACCGGACTTCTTCGAGTCGTATACAAAATAGCCCTGTGCGTAGTTATCCGTATCTTCACCGATAATTTTTATGGAATTCTTATTGGCTCCGACTGTACCGTCTGCACCCAAACCGTAGAATACAGCACGAACTACATCGTCCCGTTCTACGCTGAAGTTCGGATCATATGTCAGGCTTGTATGCGTAACATCATCGTTAATTCCGACTGTAAAGTGGTTCTTCGGCTGAGGTTTTTTCATTTCATCGAATACCGCCTTCACCATTGATCGGAGTAAATTCCTTGGAAGATAATCCATACCGTCCGCCGATCACCCGCGGCATCGTCTTAAATGGAGATTTTCCGGCAGCCATAGTCTCGCTCAACGCCGTTACAACATCCAAGTATATCGGCTCGCCGGTGGAACCGGATTCCTTCGTACGATCCAGTACAGCAATGTCTTTTACGGTAATCGGAAGCGCTTTTATAAAATGCTCGATGGAGAACGGCCGATACAACCGGATTTTCAGCAGACCGACTTTCTCGCCTTTCTCGATAAGATACTCGACAGTTTCATGCGTTGTTTCGGCGCCTGAGCCCATCATGATAATGACGCGTTCGGCATCCTGTGCACCGACATAATCAAAAAGTTTGTACTCGCGGCCTACAACCTGCTTAAACTTGTCCATAGCTTTCTGTACAATACCCGGAACAGCATCGTAATACAGGTTCGCTGCTTCACGTGCTTGAAAAAAGACATCCGGATTCTGTGCAGAACCTCGAAGGACAGGCTGTTCCGGAGTCAATGCGCGTTCACGAATTTTCTCAACCATTTCATCGCTTATCATCGCTTTCATGTCGGCATCGCTTAATTGCTCAATCTTCATAACTTCGTGCGACGTGCGGAAACCGTCGAAGAAGTGGATAAATGGCACCCGGGACTCGAATGTTGATGCATATGAAATGAGTGCCAGATCCATCGTTTCTTGCACCGAGTTTGCTGCAAGCATAGCCCAGCCGGCAGAGCGTGTCGACATAACATCGCTATGGTCTCCAAAAATCGATAACGCATGCGTTGCTAATGTCCGTGCCGCTATGTGGAATACAGTTGAAGTAAGTTCTCCGGCAATCTTGAACATATTGGGGATCATCAGGAGTAAACCCTGCGAAGCCGTAAATGTACAGGAAAGCGCTCCGGCCTGTAATGCACCATGCACTGCTCCAGCGGCGCCGCCTTCACTCTGCATTTCAACTACCTGGGGAACTGTACCCCACAGGTTTTTGCGTCCCTGTGCCGACCATTCGTCTGCCCATTCACCCATATTTGATGACGGGGTAATGGGGTAAATTGCTATTACTTCGTTGAGTTTATGAGCAACATAAGCAGCCGCTTCGTTGCCGTCAATCGTGACCTTTACTTTTCCATTCTGTGTGTCTGACATTGTATTCTTCTCTTCTTTTCGTTAATAATAATGTTGGCATTTATCTTTACTTAGGCAAGAATTGTTCCGTCTTCCAGAGTTTGAATTTCATTTAATTTCGCAAAAAATGTGCTTAATTACAAAAGAATTTCGCAATTCTGCGAGATAAATCCGCAAAGATTATACATTCTGATAGCGGTTAAATGCAGAATCCAGGCCATCCTGAGCATGTTAACAAGGGAATAGAAAGATTGATTCCCGGTGCATTAATATGCGCCAGTGGCGGGCCTTTCAATAGAACCGGTTGAATTATGCAGGAGTGATTGAAGAAGTTGAATTGATAACGTTATTGTTGAAGCAGTTAAAAATATATGGCGGATGAACAAGCAACGCAAGAAGGAGGTGACCGCTTGCTGGATTGGACCGCTTGATGCCAAAGGCACCAAGTCTCCGCCATAATTTTCTGTTAAATAGTAAATACTGTCTTTTTCAATGTGATTTGTTAGACAATATATCGGTAAGAAAAGTTCCAATAATTAATAAAAATACTAAACTACTAAAAAATTGAGCCACTTTATTGATATCTGAAATTGATTTACATGTCTCTTAAAATATAAAGTCATGTTGCGGTTTAATGGAAATCTCATTACACTTTCGATAGACAACCACTCTTTTCCCTGTTAAATTTGAATGATTTTCAAAGTATTTATATAGAATTTTGAAGACTATGAAAACAACTCAATCGATATTAACTCAATTCGAAAAGACCTCCGGGATATGGCTTGCTTCATTAAACAAATATTCTGAAGAACAGTTTGCCAGGAAACCTGATGCAAATTCCTGGTCAATAGGTCAGGTTTACAATCATTTGGTGGCCGGTACTCGCCTCTATCATCTGCAGCAGATCGCACAATGTCTCGAAGGCAGGCAAATTGAGCAGAATGAAAAAATGAAATTTCCGGGTAAGATTATTTTTTTTCTGGGAAGCTTTCCACCGACGCGCGTTAAAGTTCCGCCTTCGGAAACATATACACCCAAACAGCCGCCGAATATAGATGGTAATGAAAACCGGTTTAATGAAACTCATAAAAATGATGCAGGAAACAGAACAGAAATTATGCGGAGCTTCTGAAACTTCGAAGACCGCTCATCCGGCTTTTGGTTTTTTGAATGCACGGGAATGGTTTCAACTGATCGAGATGCACTTTCGTCATCACCTTCGCCAGAAAGAACGTATTGACCGGTTTTTGTCGTTTTGAAGGTTCTTCAATAGATTTAAAATATGCACTTCTAATATTAAAAGTTGCATAAATATAAAAACATTTCCATTAATGATTATTGAAAAATATGATCAACCGTTATTCAGATAAAAATTACTGCAAGATAGCCGAAGGTATTCAAATAAAAACACTCGTAATTGGTGAATCAACACTAATGACGGAGTTTAAATTGTCAAAGAATGCCCTCATTCCGTTTCATAGCCATCCCTATGAACAAACAGGATATTTAATCTCCGGAAATATTATTCTTCACATTGAGAAGGATAAATATGAAATGAAAAAAGGCGATAGCTGGTGCATTCCAAAGGATATACCACACCAGGCAGAGGTACTGGAGGATTCGACAGTTTTAGAATTATTTTCACCGCCGCGCGAGGATTATAAAAAATACCTGGATACAGACGCCATAGTTAAATAGTTGCACACAGGGAGGGTCAAATGAACAAATCTGATGATTTTTCTTCCCACTCGTACGCATCATACGAAAAAAATTCTTACCCATGGAACCTCCGGAGAGTACCGCTCAAAACAAACATCGGCGGCCGTATGGCACCGCATCCCGGGCGGCATTGTGCCATCTTCGTTGTACATGGTATGGGCGAACAAGAGTGGCTGGATACGTCCATTACGCTGCGGTCCGGTTTTGAAGACGCTCTTGAAGCAATACGCATATGGCAGACGAAAAACCTGAAAATAGACATCTCCATGCAAGAAGAAGTACCGCCGCCGTATATTTCCGATGGCTTCTGGGCAAATTATCCGGATCCTGACAAATCTTTCCCTGAAGATTGGAAAACATTCAACAGCGAAGAGAAACTTTTTTTCGATCGTCTATGGAAGAAACGTTCTTATTCGACTTTCTATACACTGAGCTGGTTTTTCAGCCAGCAAATACGAATTTTATTTTTACCGAAAGTTAAACCGCTCTCCCGGCTGCTCTATCTGCCGCTGCAATTTATTCTGCCTCTTGCCTGGCTTCTGACGCTTTTGCGTGCGCCGCGGATCATAACACGCATCCTTGCCGATGTTCGAGTCTATGCGCATCCGCGCGGTATGTCGGAGAGAGCAATCGTGCAGCGTATCGAATTCCGGGTCGGGCAGGAATTTCTAAAACTTATGGGGCTCGATTGGGATTTTAAGCCGCTTGCCAAAAGCGAATTGGTAACAGCATCCGGCAAGGCGTTTGTGTTCAATCGAATTATCTGGGTTTCGCACAGCCTTGGCTCAGTCATAAGTTATAATGTATTGTCGGATATATTCCACCGCGCCGCTGAATTGGAAATGACAGGCACTCCAATTCAAAAAAAGGGGGTTGCAAGATTCCGAAAATCTTTGCGAAGGTTTGCCACACTGGGAAGCCCGCTGGATAAATTCGCTGTTCTATTCCCCGAAACAATTCGCCCCTGGCCTAAACTGTCGGAAAAAGGTTTACTGGACACTAAAGGGGATACTATAACAGAATCAAAATCTTCCGATAGTAACACAGGAAAGCACGGATGGTGGATTAATTTCTACCATGTACTGGATCCGGTGTCCGGATCGCTGGATCATCCATTCATATGTAATCCCTGTCAACCGTTGAATATCCACTCCGATTGGAAATCGTTGTCACTCATACCAGGACTGGCGCATTCTTCGTACTGGAGAGCAGTTAAAGTACTGCGATTCATGCTAGCGCGTACATACGGCAAAGAATACCTGCGCGATGAAAATATTGAATTTCATTCATCCGTGAGCCGGACATGGTTTGCAATAATCGGCTATTTTATTTGGGCCCTTATACTGTACGGAATTCTTATTTCAGTCATCTGGTTTTATAAAGAAATTGCATCCTGGTTTTGGGAAGTCATTTTTTAAATTCACAGGTATCCGTAATCTTCTTGAACCGGGACTATTCTTGATCTTTAATCGGAATTGTACTATTGATAACTGCATCTCTTAAGGGTTTTTTATTCAAGCTTGATTGATTTCTTGCCTTTATTGGGAAAACATATATATATTCTATTCCAGACTATTTTTTCTTTGTCTTTTTTTTAGAAAACACAGAATTCACAAATTCGTATTTCCAGTCTCATTGTTTTATTCTATAAAGAGTGTCCTATTTCAGGAGGAGCTGCCGCTATGATGCTGATTCCCTATAGATTGGAAACAACTTTTACCCGTATACCTTACGCTAATGCAGCACTGATTGTTATCACATCGTTTATCTTTTTTCTCCCTTCGTCGATTCTTTCATATAACGACCTCGAACCGTTCGTCCTGCGCGATTGGGATCCCTCCGGGCTTATCGGCAGTATTTTTTTACATGGAGATATTTTTCATCTCCTGGGTAATATGATATTCCTCTGGGTTTTTGGAAATGCTGTTTGTGCCGCAGTGGGAAACGGAGCATATGTATTTATCTATATCTTTCTCGGTATGTTTTCCGGAGCTGTACATTTGATGGCGGATGCACATCCGGCAATTGGAGCGAGCGGTGCCATCAATGGAGTCGTCGGTATGACTCTTGTATTATTCCCGCGAAATCAACTTCATAACTGGTATTGGATTTATTTTAAAATCGGCACGTTCGCTGTTAAAACGTATTGGATGATTCTTCTTTGGTTTTTGTTTGATATTTTCGGGAGTATAGGTTCACCGGATGGCATTGCTCACTGGGCGCACATCGGCGGTCTCGTGGGAGGTATAATTCTGGCGCTTGCTGCGCTTAAATTCAATTTAATTGAAACCTATCACCATACAATTTTAGATGTATTTGCAGGCAGAAACGAAGAAGAAGATCGGCTCAGAGCATTAAAACTAGAGCAGCAAATTGCACCAGGTTATATTCCGGCATTACTTCCTGTGGAATCGATTGGAAGCGATATGCTGCCTCAAGAAACAGTTACAACGGCTCCTATTCCGCCTCCCCCTCCGCTTCTAGTTGCTCCGGATATACAGTTAAAAAAATGTGTTGGAAATGGAACATCAATCGTACTTTATATTATTAATAACGGGGCGGCTATGAATTCCATGATTCTGCGCGCTCCCCAGGGGGTCAGTGTACAAATGAGCCCGGCGAAAGCTCTACGCCACAGCGAAAACGGATCCATTCGATTTTCCACCGCAGATACTGTGATTGACAGCATCGAATTTATTATCGGTTATCAGAATTCCGGACTCGAGCGGCATAAAATCCGTTATAGATGTATACCGGCCGAATCAAAGCTCGAAATAGTATCCTCAACACAATAAAATAAGAAGAAACCTGCCGGATGAATTTATTTTTTCGTAAATTAGTAGATAATATATGACTCAAGAACTCGGCATATTGCTTGTCACCGCTGTCTCTATCGGATTTATCCACACTCTCTTTGGGCCGGATCATTATATACCGTTTATCGTAATGTCCAAAGCGCGCAAATGGTCAACTGTCAAAACAACTTGGATTACGGTTTTGTGCGGCATCGGACATGTCGGCAGTTCTATTATTCTTGGTTTCATCGGCATCGCTTTCGGCATTGCAGTCGCACATTTAGAATCGGTTGAGTCTGTTCGCGGCAATATCGCGGGATGGATTCTGATTGCATTCGGCCTTGTTTACAGCATTTGGGGACTTCGACGCGCATACAGAAACCAGCCGCATACGCACAGCCACCTGCACAGCAGCGGCCATGTTCATGATCATACACACGTGCATTCAGAGGAACATACACACATGCACGAGAAATCAGAGAACTCCAGTATGACGCCATGGATCCTTTTTACAATATTTGTCTTCGGGCCATGTGAACCGTTAATTCCTATCCTTATGTACCCGGCGGCGCAGGGACATATTCTTAATGTCGTCATTGTCAGCATCGTATTCGGCCTAGTCACTATAGGAACAATGCTAACGGTTGTTCTCGGCTCAATCGCAGGATTACGGCTTCTTCCAACCGGCCAGTTCGAGCGATACACACATGCACTTGCAGGCGCTTCTATACTCCTCTGCGGTATAGCAGTACAATTTCTCGGTTTGTAATTCTCTCCCTTTCAATTCTTCCGCTTTTCCGTTGTTGAAAAACAACCTCAAAAATCCTCAAAACATACCGGGGATTCAACGACTAGGAACTCTAATTACCCGCATATTGTTAAAATAAGACAGATATTTCGAGCCGCATTTTCTAACGATATACTATTTAAGAAAGGGATGCTTATATGACACAGATTTTCACCGCAATTGTGGTTGCTTTTTTATTTTCCGCCCACATTAGTGCTCAGGATCCGATAAAAACGGACGGGGATAAGTATCATGTACTGCTTGAGAATGAACGGGTACGTGTACTGGAGTATATCGATAAACCAGGAGACAAAACCAATCTCCACAGACACCCCGACTTTGTTCTTTATGCACTTAGCCCTTTCAAACGAAAGTTAACTTTTGCCGATGGAAAAACAATGTCGCGCAGCTTTAAAACCGGGGATGTAATCTGGATGAATGAACAAATGCATGTCGGCGAGAATATCGGGGAAACCGGCACGCACGTTTTAATAGTCGAATTGAAAGAACCTGCGAAGAAATGAAAAACCTTTTCGTTGTTCGACGATTATGCTATCGAACAACGATAGTCAGATTGCTTGAAAGTACTTTACACCGTTGAAAATATAGGTCTTTATATGTTTATGCTGCAGCAGCTGCTCAAGCGATGCCTCAATCTCTTCCTTCTTAATTTCCAATGAAACGTTCATTTGATCGGCAGTCATGGCACGGCGCTTCAGGAGCGCGAGTATGGTCTGGCTGTCGCTCGTATGAATGCGGATCTCATGAGTATTATTAAATATTCCGATAACTTCGCTCTTATCTCCCAGAATACTTTGAATCTCTTTCAGCCGTGCTTCACTTGTCGGCTGTGCAATGGAATATGCCGGCGGGCGTATTACGGTGTTAAGGTGAATTTTATCCGGATGGATTTCATCAATCACCTGTTTTAATTTATACACTTCATCGTCCTGATCGTTCATACCGCTGACAAATAGAATTTCGACCCACATTCTGCCGCGGTATTCTTTCCGAAATGTTTTAATCCCTTCGACGATATTGTCAATCCGCAGTTTCGGATTAGGCCGGTCGACTTTTTCAAATATTTCCGGAGTCACGGCATCCAGCGAAGGCGAGACAATATCGGCTTCCATCAAATCTTGTCGAACCTGCGGATCGCTGAGCAATGTTCCGTTCGTAAGTACGGCAACGGGAATATTCGTCATCTGCTTAATGCCGCGTATAATGTCGCCGATCTTGGAATTCAATGTCGGTTCGCCGGAACCTGAAATTGTGATGTGATCGAGATTCGGATATTCTGCAATTACGTCTTTGACTTCCGCAAGAATATCTTTTGCCGGTAAATATTCCTTGCGGGCGAGTCCGCGCTTATCCGTTATACCGACTTCACAGTACACGCAGTCTAGCGAGCACAGTTTTTTCGGTATCACATCGACACCAAGCGACAATCCTAACCGCCGCGACGGCACAGGCCCAAAAGTATAAATTCGTTCTTTTGCCATTTTTACTTCCATAATCAACAACAATCCCCCGAGAGATGAGGTTCCTTAGATAATATACTTGTTTTTTATGAAGGATTCGTAGAAATGCGATTTATTACATTGCAACGAAATAACTTTTTAGGAATTTGATAATTGCCTTAAATTTTTTTTAAGAACCGATTATAGAATCTACAAGTATTACACTTTCCTCCACCGCTTTCTTCGTCGGCTCCGACAGTTCTTCGCTGAATTCAAATTGAGAGGCAGGAATACCGATAACGTATGCTTTCGAGGGCATTCGCTGATAGAGCTTCTGACTTAATTGCAGCAGCGATTCAGGCGAGATAAAATGTGTACGCGGCTGATCTTCCTCAATGCCGGGCATAATCAATCTCATTTTCGGTTGCGAAGCATTCACATCCGCATCAAGAAAATCACGGTATCGCAATCAGCAATCTGTTCGGCAAGTTCCGGCATTAGCTGGTGAACAGATATGTATTCGATTTCAGGATGCGTTTCGCTATCAGCCTCGCGGCATGAATCCCGGCGGCATCATCGCCGCGGAGTGTATTGCCGTAGCCGATAACCAGCACTTTATTCATCGTCGGACTTCGTCGAGCACCTCGCCTGCTGCACTCAGCAATTCCACATGCAGAGGCATTTGCCCGAGCGCATGCGTTGAGCAGGACAGGCATGGATCATAACACCTGATGCCGGCTTCCACCCGGTTCAAGATACCTTCGGTTATTTTTCCTTTTTTACCGTCGATGAAATGCGAAGCGATCTGGCGGACCGTTCGGTTCATTGCAAGATTATTCTGCGCCGTAGCAATGAGCAGATTCGCTTTTTGGATAACACCGTCTTTATTGACATGGTAATGATGGAACAGTACGCCGCGCGGCGCTTCGGTGCATCCGACGCCCTCCAGACGGTTGATAGATGCCTGCGAGCGGATTGTCTTCCCGAGAATGGCCTGATCTTTCAGAAGCATCTCGATCTTTTCTACGGCAAATAACATTTCTATGCAGCGTGCATAATGATAGTAAAACGAGTTGTTAACTACGTTGACATTTCCGCTGAGAGATTTAAATATTTTACGTTCGGCTTCTGCCATCGGAGTTTCGATATAATCACAAATATTGACGCGAGCCAGCGGGCCAACCCTGTACATACCCTTCGGATAATCAAACGGTTTGTAATACGGGAATTTTAAATACGACCACGGTTCTACAGCTTCACCGAAATGGTCGAAATATTTTTTCGGTTCAATCGCATCTGCGATCGTATTGTCGTTGCCGTCTTTAATGCGGAGAAGTCCGTCATAATATTCCAATCCGCCGTCTTTTGAAACAAGTCCGACAAGAAGCGTACGGAAATTTCCAAACTCCGGAATTTCTTTTGCATACTTCTTATGAATCTTTTTTAAAGCATCTAATGCAAGACCGACAGTTTCTTTCGCTTCGGGAATCCAGCTGAGCATTTGATCTCTCTTTGCCGATTCGAGCGGTTCGCGCACACCGCCGGGGACCGTCCATGGAGTGTGAATCCGCCGGCCGCCGAGAATCTCGATAATTTCCTGGCCGAATTTCCGCAAGCGTATGCCGCGTTTTGTAAATTCCTTATCGGCAGCTATTAGGCCGAATACATTCCTTGTTGCGGGATCTGAATCGAAGCCTAATAAGAAATCCGGAGAGGAAAGATGGAAAAAGCTGAGTGCATGTGATTGCAGCCACTGCGCGAGAGTCAGGAGACGGCGAAGTTTTTCTGCCGTTTCTGGAATTTCCACGGCAAGAATATCATCACCGGCTTTTGCCGATGTCACAAGATGGCTGGCCGGACAGATGCCGCAAATTCGAGATGTAATGCCGGGCATTTCCCACAGCAAGCGTCCTTCAGTGAACTTCTCAAAGCCGCGAAATTCGTTTACATGAAATCTCGCATCTATCACATCATTATTGTCGTCTAATTGTATTGTAATCTTTGCGTGGCCCTCAATTCGGGTCACCGGTGATATTGTAATCATTTTTGACATAGTCTTTTTATTTCTCTCAATTAATATTTTATGCCTTTATGAGCATTCAATATTCATATTATGCACGATATATTTCCGGCATGCATTTAGCCGTATCTCAAATATGCAGGGGGCAGCACGGGAATTCTGCCTTCCAGCAGTTCAGTTACGGCAAACCAGATTTGATCTGCTGTCGGCGGACATCCATGCAGCCACACATCTACTTTTATAACTTCATGCAGCGGCCGTGCCGTTTTCAACAACTGGGCAATAGTGATATATTCATCCGGGATGCGCTGGTTCTTATCGGCAAGCTCAATATATGCGCGCCGTTGAATGTCTTCCACCTTAAACGGATTACGCATTGCAGTTACGTTTCCTGTTGTTGCACAATCTCCGAATGCGACGACGATACGCGAATTCTTGCGAATAATATGCGCCATCTCTTCATTTTCATTGTTTGTAATTGCGCCTTCTACAAGAGTGACATCGACATTCTCAGGAAATTCCTTCCTGTCGGCAATAGGAGAATAAACAAGCTCTATTTTGTCTGCAAGTTCAATGAGCCGTTCGTCCAGATCGAGGAAGGACATATGACAGCCCGAACATCCTCCCAGCCATGCTGTTGCTATTCTTGGTTTCATAATTATTTCTAGTTTTTATCGGTTTCCAGTTTTTTATTTTCTTATTTGCTGCTATTCATCTTCATCTGCTACCCGCACCCATTCATGTTTCTTTCGTGCGTTCACAATGAATTTTATGAAGCCTCGTTCTTTTTCCATTTCACCTACAGTAGCGCCCTTATCAAATAAAGCACCGGTCGGACAAACATTAACACACTTGCCGCAAGATGTGCAGCTAGGTGAAGTGCCCCAGGGCTGATTGAGATCGGCTATAATTTCGCAATTGATGCCGCGGCCTGCAATATCCCAGACGTGAGCCGCTTCTACTTCATGGCAGACACGTACACAGCGGGTACAAAGGACACAGCGGTTTCGATCCATCACAAAATCTTTATGCGTTGCATCGAGTTCTTTTTTGGGGAAAAGATACGGGAACCGTACATGATCGAGCTCGACTTCGTACGCTAAATCCTGCAATTCACAATGGCCGTTCACAACGCAGACCGCGCATTGATGATTCCCCTCGGATGCTAACATTTCTACGATCATTCTCCGGTATTTTTTCAACTTATCGGTCTTCGTATGGACGATCATGTTTTCTGTTGGCTTTGTCGTACACGCCGGGAATAATTTCGGAGTCCCTTCTATTTCCACAACACAGAGGCGGCATGCACCGAACGTAGACAGGCCCTCAAGATAACATAAAGTAGGGATCGGAATTTTATTATCACGAGCCACCTGAAGGATCGTATCGCCTTCTTTTGCGCTGTATTGTTCTCCATCGATAGTAAATGTAATAACAGACATAGTCTAAGCCTCCTTCTCAGCAGTTACAGACGGGTTTTGATGGGAATATGTGCTTTTTCCATCCGATTTTTTCAATTTCGCAATATATTCCTCCTTAAAGAATCGGACTGTTGAAAGCACGCCGTTCGGAGCCGATTGACCAAGGCCGCAAAGACTTGTTTCTTTTACCATAACGCAAAGTTCTTTTAATAATTCGAAATCACTTTCTGTTGAGTCGCCTTTTATAATTTTATCTAGCATCATATATATGTGCTTCGTTCCGACACGGCAGGGAATACACTTTCCGCATGATTCATCCATACAGAATTCGGAAAAATATTTGGCTACCTCCACCATATTGGAAGTGTTGTCGATAACAATCATTCCGCCGCTGCCCATCATGGCACCGACCGTTTGAAGCGATTCATAATCAACAGGTATATCGAGATGTTCCGTCGGAATACACCCGCCGGACGGCCCGCCTGCCTGCGCCGCTTTAAATTGTGTTCCCTCCGGAGTTCCGCCGCCGATATCAAATACAATTTTTCTCAATGGAATGCCCATCGGTACTTCGATAAGTCCGGGCCGCTTTACGTTTCCTGCTATTGCAAATACTTTTGTGCCGGGACTTTTTTGTGTTCCGATTGCTGTAAACCATGCACTGCCGTTTCTTAAGATAGGTGCTACATTCGCATATGTTTCTACATTATTAATGACCGTCGGTTTGTCCCATAATCCTTTTTCAGACGGATACGGCGGGCGGACTTTTGGACGGCCGCGGCGTCCCATCACGGAACGCAGCAGAGCTGTCTCTTCGCCGCATACAAACGCGCCGGCACCGATTCGGATATCGATGCGGAAATTAAATTGAGATTCGAAAATTCTATTTCCCAGAAGGCCGAGCCGTTCAGCTTGCTTTATCGCTGTCCGCAGCCGGTCAATAGCCAGAGGATATTCTGCACGGGCATAAATATATCCCTGATTTGCACCGACGGCATATCCCGCAATTGCCATACCTTCCAGTACACGATGCGGATCGCCTTCCAGCACACTGCGGTCCATAAAAGCGCCGGGATCTCCTTCGTCGGCATTGCACACAACGTACTTTTGATCAGCGACGCCTTTGCGAACAATATCCCACTTTAGTCCTGTCGGATAGCCTGCACCTCCGCGCCCGCGCAGTCCGGCTTTACGAATCTCGCCGATGACTTCTTCGGGTACCATTTCGGTTAATGCTTTTGCAAGCGCTTCATAACCGTCTGCTGCAATGTATTCCTCAATGCTTTCAGCATTGATTTTACCCATGTTCTCGAGAACAACTTTTTTCTGCGAAGCGAAGAACGGATCGTTCAGATCAAGCTCGTTTTCTTTTACTTTCTTGCTTTGCCCGATGTGTTCTTCCACGATTTTTCGAGCCGCTGCCGCATCGACATGCTGATAAAGAGTCAAATCAGGATGTACTATAACCAGCGGACCTTCACCGCATAGGCCTAGGCAGCCGGTTCCGATCATTTCGCACTTCTTCGATAAACCGAGATCATTGATTGCTTTTTTCAATTCATTTTTTACGGCATCGCATCCGCTTGAAACACATCCTGCAGATGAACAGTATAAAATGCGGTATTGAAATTCCGCCTGCCGCGCTTGCTCTTTTTCCGCTAATTCACGGAGATCTTCTACAGTCATGCTGCAACCTCCTTTTTCTCTTCCTGCCACTGTTGAATACGCTTCACAGCTTCCGCAGTCGTAAGTTTACCGGCGACCGCGTCATCGAGCACGGCAACGGGTGCCAGGCCGCATGATCCGACGCATCGCGCTGAAATCAGAGATACCTTGTTGTCTTTTGTCGTTTCGCCGAACTTGCAGCCGCAATGATGCTCGACGTTTTTTTGGATTTCGTTCGCACCTTTCACGTAGCAAGCTGTACCTGTGCAAAGCACGAAGGTGTGTTCGCCTTTCGGTTTAAGGCGGAAGAAATGATAAAATGTTGCGACGCCATACACGCGGCTGAGAGGAAGTTTTAGAGCATTGGCAATATAGACCATTAGATCGTTTTCAAGAAATCCAAAAATCCCCTGCGCCACGTGCAGAATCTCAATCAGCGCATCGCCGCTTGCATGATGCTTCGTGATCGCACGATCGAGCAATTTGAATCGGTTGTCGCCGCTTGGATGGTTCTTAGGTTCTGGTTGTACCATAGTTGTTGCTTATTGTCCGTTATTCGTTATTGATTTATGATTTCGTCTTGTTTAAATATTGGTTAATTAATAAATATTTTTTACTTTTAATTGCCTTCTGTCTGTTCCTTCAACCATTTGCACCATTCTGCAATTCCCTGCTTTGTCGTGCAAGATGTCTCAAACACTTTTAATGCCGGGTTGATTCGGAGAGCATTGTTTTTTAATTCTTCAAGATTACAATTGACATACGGGATAAGATCAATTTTATTTATAATGAGTGCCGATGCATTCCGGAACATTCCCGGGTACTTCAGAGGTTTGTCGTCACCTTCTGTTGTGCTCGCAACGACAATTTTCATGTCTTCACCCAAATCATAATTGGCAGGACAGACCAGATTGCCGACATTCTCTATTACTAAAAGTTGAACCCCCTTAAGTTCGACATTGCCGAGTGCATTTTGTATTAGATTTGCATCTAGATGACATCCGCCGTTAGTGATAATTTGTACAACAGGAACACCGAACTTAGCAACTCGCTGTGCATCCAGATCAGTCTGAACATCTCCTTCAATCACTGTCACGCGAAGACTGCCTTTCAAGTATTCAAGCGTTCGTTCCAGAATATTTGTCTTTCCGGAACCGGGTGAGCTGACCATGTTAACTGCAAACACACCGTGCTGACGAAATATTTCACGGTTTCGAGCCGCTAAGCTCATCGTTTTTCTCAAGTACTTTTCGTTCAACCTTAATAATACTCATAATACTTTATCAGTCTCTTCTAATTCAATCTCTTTGATTTGCAATTCTGTACCTGAGAGTATTTGAATATCCGTACTCCCGCATTTACCACAAACAGCAAATCCTTCTTCATTCTCTGAGTTTGTATTACAGGTACGACAATGAACACGAAACGGAATATATTCAGTAATCAGATCGCGCATTACTGAGTGCAGACTCCGCTGTAATAGCTTTAAAAGAAAATTCCAAAGAATCCGGTACTATTCCAGCTACTGCTCCGATCTTAAGTCGAATTGCGGTCACCTGGCTCCATTCCGGTTCGGGAACGCTTTGCTGGATTATCTCTATAATACTCTGTGCAACTGAAAGCTCATGCATATCTTGTATTCGTTCTTAAAGAATCACTATAATACAGCGCAATAAACGTACCGACCAGTATTCGTCTACTTTCAGATAAAACAAGCTAATCGCTTTTCAGTTATGCAAAAAAGTGAAGACCGCTTTCCTGAAAATGGATAAAAAAAGATTTTTATCCGGCCAATTTCAGCGATTTATTTGTTCGATAAAACTGTTGTCTAAAATAGTCTGTTCTCCTGCCATAAGCAAACCCGCATTACAAGAGATAAATATGTCTTTAATAATCAAAGAAAATCAATGATTTCCGGCCTAATGAATAACATACCTGCTGAATATTTCTACTTTTGTCGATTGATAATTGGCATTACAATTCCTCGTATAAACGGCTTCATTCCTATAAGAATCCCGATCAGTGTGAATAATTCCCGACTATTATTTTTTTTGAAAAAACTTTTGGGCCTTTCACTCGTCTTTATTCATGTGAGCATCATATAATGTCTTTGTTCTTCAGTCAGGAGTGAGTAATGAAAAAAACTATCTATATTTCGATTTCAGCGGTTGTTGCAATCCTGATAATCATATATTTTATATTTGTAAGAAACAATCATCAAGCATATAACTTTAAATTCGACAAAGTCTCGCAAGGTGACCTTAAATCTTATGTCAGAGCAACAGGAACAATTAATGCTGTTACATCGGTTGATGTCGGAACACAAGTTTCCGGTATTATCGCAAGATTGTATGCCGACTTCAACTCAGTTGTAAAAAAGGGACAACTGATTGCTCAAATAGATTCCACATTCCTGGTACAATCTGTGAAAGATGCCGAAGCAAATCTCGAAAGGGCAAGGGCACAGTATGCAGATAGTAAAAGAAACCTTGATAGGATGAAAGCATTGCTTGAACGAGGATTAGATTCACAGCTAAATTATGATGCATCGCTAACAACATATGAATCAAACGAAGCTTCGCTTAAATCAGCTCAAGCAGCTCTTGATAGAGCCAAAATTAATTTAGCTTATGCGACAATCTATGCTCCTATCGATGGCGTAGTTACTAACCGTGCTGTTAATGTTGGTCAAACGGTAGCGGCAAGTTTTTCTTCGCCTACATTATTCACTATCGCAAATGATTTGAAGAAAATGCAGGTACAAACAACAGTTGACGAAACAGATATCGGTAAAATCAGCATTGACCAAGAAGCAACTTTTACAGTCGATGCATACCCGGAAGACAAATTCATAGGCACGGTTTCACAGATCAGACTCGCCCCGCAGTCCATTCAAAATGTTGTCAACTACATCGTCATCGTCGATGTAGACAACGATCAGTTAAAGCTTATGCCAGGAATGACCGCAACTGTTACGATTCTCATCGCCAGTTCAAATAATATTATGCAAGTTTCTAACATGGCTTTAAGATTTCAACCGCCGAGCGATATTATCGACACAACAAATTCCGGCCCTATGCGGAGAGATTCCTCAGGCAGAGGAAAAAATGCTGCGACATTTTTCTGATGTTCAGCCCGGTGATCAGAGCATGCAGAATGGAAGGCAATTTTCACAGGAAGATGGAGCGCGCTTCAGGGTCCTTATAGATTCTATTCGAACCGCACACGGTAACAATCTGAGCCAGGAAGAATTGCGCAGTGAAATGCAAAAATTAATGGCTCAAAGAATGAACCGCATGAATCCGGTTGTCCAGCAGAATCAGACAAAAATAAAAGCAAAGAAGAAATCATATAATTACGGTATCACATCGAATTTTCCCGAATATCAGAAAAATGCATATGTTCCATCTCATCAATCCGGAAGAGGAAGAATTTGGATTTTGAAATCCAATGGATTGCTTGAGTCGGTTTTTGTTCGCACCGGGATTAACCGACGGGCGATATACTGAAATCACTACTGCGAAATTAAAGCCGGGGGATCAGGTTGTAATCGGCGCAACATCGAACAATGATTCCGGAAGCGGCGGTACAGGTGCAAAATCCTCTCGCAGGATCAGGTCAGCAGCGTCCCGGTGGGCCACCAGGTGGAGGCTTCCGATGATCCAGGACCTCACTCCTTCGTCGTCCGGCACGAATGGAACGCTTATTCAGATAGAGCACCTGACCAAAGTTTATAAACTTGGCGAGGTTGATGTGCATGCGCTCCGAGGAATATCGGTTAATGTATTAAGAGGCGAGTTTGTTGCAATTATGGGAGCTTCCGGTTCGGGAAAGTCTACGTTCATGAATATTTTAGGATGCCTCGATACACCAACGAAAGGGTCTTACATCCTCGAAGGAATCGATGTCGGAAAATTGTCCAGAGATGAACTTGCGTTGATACGAAATAAGAAGATCGGATTTGTTTTCCAAGGGTTCAATCTGCTTTCACGTACTTCAGCTCTGGAAAATGTAGAACTTCCGTTGTTCTATGGTCCGACCTCAACTAAAGTCAGAAAAGAAAAAGCGATAGAGGCGCTTGAAAGAGTAGGACTTGGAGATAGGATCCATCATTATCCAAACCAACTCTCCGGCGGTCAGCAGCAGCGGGTAGCGATCGCACGTTCGTTGGTGAATGATCCAAGCATCATACTCGCCGATGAACCCACCGGCAATCTGGACAGCAGAACAAGTGTTGAGGTAATGGATATCTTCCAGGAATTAAACAACAACGGGATAACAATAATTCTTGTGACTCATGAACCAGATATTGCGCAGTTTGCGAAACGTCATATTGTCTTTCGGGATGGTAAAATCAGAGCAGACAAAGTAAACAGTAAACCAAAAATCGCTTCTGAAGTAATTAAAGAACTTCCATTAATCGACGACGAGGAGGAAGCGGCATGAAGATATTGAATATAATTCTTTCCGCTTTTAGAGCTTTACGGCGCAATAAAATGCGATCGTTTCTCACCATGCTGGGAATCATAATTGGAGTCGCAGCAGTAATTGCGATGCTTGCCATAGGACAGGGTGCGGAATACTCAGTGAAGGAACAAATAGCTGCGCTGGGTACTAATGTATTGATGGTTTTTCCCGGTGCTCAACAACAAGCCGGTGTTCGGACAGCAGCCGGATCTGCAACAACCCTCACGGAAGATGATGCGCTGGCAATTGCAAGAGAATGCTCTGCCGTACAGTATATATCGCCTGGAGCGTTCGCAGGCGGACAGGTTATAGCTGGAAATTTAAATTGGTCAACGAGTATTCAAGGTGTTGGATCTGACTACCTTGAGATACGCCAATGGTCCGTCGAATACGGAGAATTCTTCACTGATCAGGATGTGAAAGCAGCCGTCAAAGGTCTGTATCCTTGGAAAAACAGTTGCCGACAATCTCTTCCCTGATACAAGTCCTGTCGACCAAACAATTCGTATTCGCAGTGTTCCTTTTAAAGTGGTCGGTGTACTGACAAAAAAAGGGCAAAACGCGATGGGCCAGGATCAGGATGATGTTATCCTTTCACCCTACACCACCGTCATTCGAAGACTTTCACACTGGCCAAACCTGCGGTCTATCCTTGTCTCTGCAACAAGTTTGAATAATATTCCAGCAGCGCAGAAACAAATTACTGAACTGCTGCGTATGAGACACAAGATTCAACCCTTTGAAGCAGATGATTTTACAATTCGAAATCAAGCCGACATAGCTGCAACAGCGACGGCAACCACTGAAGTGCTCACGATTCTGCTGGCAAGCATCGCCTCTGTCTCGCTGCTTGTTGGCGGTATCGGCATTATGAATATCATGCTCGTATCTGTCACTGAAAGAACACGTGAAATAGGAATACGCATGTCCATCGGTGCCCGTGCCAGGGATATTTTGACACAATTTTTAATTGAAGCTCTTGTTTTGAGTCTGATAGGCGGAATTACAGGAATTATTCTCGGTGTTGTCGGTTCAAGTGTAATTTCCAGTATAGCAAAATGGCCTACTATTATTACGGCATTTTCGATAATCCTTTCATTCGGATTTTCAATTGCAATCGGCATCTTTTTCGGTTTCTACCCGGCAAGAAAAGCGGCTATGCTGAATCCAATCGATGCCCTGAGGTACGAATAACTATCTCGTAAATAAAGTTCATATTACTATGCCCTGAAAAAATAGGTCATCCTTTTCACTTACATTATCACATTCATTAATTCCGATGTTTTTTTGTTTTTTTCACGCTTTTCATTGATTCTCCTTCAACTTCTCACTACATTTCGACCTTATTGTGAGGTGCTTACTCTGGCAAAAGTGGAATGAACATTGCGATCTTCGCCTCCGGGCGCGGTTCTAATTTTCAAGCAATTCTCAGCGCAATCGATGCCGGACTTCTGCCGGCACGCATCACCGTACTCATCAGCAACAGGTCCGATGCAGGCGCACTGGATATTGCACGCGCGCACAAAATTCAAACAAGTCACCTCTCGCAGAAAATGTTTCCATCGGAGGAAGCACTTGCCGAGGCAATACTGAATGTATTATCTCTCCAGCGATCAGAACTTATTGTTCTTGCAGGATATTTAAAGAAAATTCCTTTACAGGTTATACGGCGATATCGTAACCGCATTGTCAATATTCATCCGGCGCTGCTGCCGTTCTTTGGCGGGGCAGGAATGTATGGCCACTTTGTGCACGAAGCTGTCATCGCAAGCGGTATGAAAATTTCCGGCGCTACGGTTCATCTTGTTGACGAAGAATATGATCGCGGTCCGATAATAATGCAAAAGACTGTCGAAATCATTCGGGAAGACACTCCGGATTCGCTTGCTGCAAAAGTATTAAAAATTGAACATGAAATTTTTCCACTAGCATTAAAAGCTTTTGCTGAAGGAAAAATAAAAATTGAAGGAAGAAAAGCTTGGATAATGTCATAATTCTGGATCCTTTTTCAAAACCGGTTTCATCAGATCCGGATCCGTTGTTGAAAATTCGACGTGCGCTGATAAGTGTATCGGATAAAAAAGGAATTGTCGAATTTGCAAAAGCATTAAAAGAATTCGGCGTTGAAATAATTTCCACAGGCGGAACATATACCGCATTGAAAAATGCCGGCATCGATGTGAAATCGGTTTCCGATGTAACCGGTTTTCCGGAAATTCTTGATGGCCGCGTAAAGACTCTGCACCCGACTATTCATGGCGGCATTCTCGCAGTACTCGACAATCCCGTCGCATCGTGAGCAGCTGCAAAAACATAATATTGAACCGATCGATCTTGTGGTTGTGAACTTATATCCGTTCGAACAAACCATTGCCGTTGAGAGACGTTAAGCTCGATGAAGCCATTGAACAAATCGATATCGGCGGACCGGCGATGGTGCGTTCATCGTCAAAGAACTTTAAACACACCGCCATCGTTGTCAATCCCGATTTGTACGGCATCGTTTTGGAAGAAATGCGTGAGCACGACGGAGCGTCTGACAGTACAAACACGCTTTAAGCTTGCATGCCGTGCATTTCAACATACCGCTCATTACGATTCAGTTATTGCATCATACCTTACAGGATTAACACCGCAAAACACACTGCCGGATTCCATCACATTGTCATTGATGAAGGAACAACCGATGCGGTACGGTGAAAATCCGCACCAATCGGCCGCGCTCTATGGAAAGTTTGGCGAACATTTTCAGAAACTGCACGGCAAAGAACTTTCCTATAATAATATTTTAGATATCAATGCTGCGGCGCTCCTGTGCGCAGAGTTTGATGAACCGACTGTTGTAATCGTAAAACATAATAATCCCTGCGGTGTCGCTTCCGGATGCAATTCTGGTTCAGACGCTTATAAAAAAGCGTTTGCAACCGATACAAAGTCGGCATTCGGAGGAATTGTCTGTGTGAATCGTCCGCTGGATCATTCGACCGCAGAAGCTATTAATGAGATTTTTACCGAAGTCATTATTGCTCCGGAATACGAACGGGGAGTTTTGGAATTTCTAACAAAGAAAAAAGACCGCCGGTTGATGAAACAAACGTCTAATTTACGAAAGATTCGTGAGCTGAATATGCGGTCAGTTGTCGGCGGCATATTGGTGCAGGAACCGGACCAGCATCGGATTCATCCGAGTGAATTGAAAGTTGTTACCAAACGTCAGCCGACGGACGAAGAAATGAAGGCACTATTATTTGCCTGGCGTGTAGCAAAGCATGTAAAATCGAACGCCATCGTATACACAACCGGGTGATCGGACACTCGGTATCGGTGCCGGACAAATGTCGCGTGTCGATTCATCCAAAATCGCTGCAATGAAAGCCGCAGATGCAGGATTCGACTTGCACGGATGTGCAGTTTCGTCCGATGCTTTTTTTCCGTTTGCAGACGGATTAATGGAAGCGGTAAAAGTAGGTGCAACTGCTGTTATTCAACCCGGTGGTGCTATGCGCGATGAAGAAGTAATTAAAGCAGCAGATGAACACGATGTAGCTATGGTTTTCACAGGCATTAGACATTTTAAACATTAATTGATACTTTTGTTCACTTTTTAATTAAGTTATTGGATACTCATGGGACTCTTTTCATTATTTTCTGCTGACCTTGCCATCGATCTTGGCACGGCAAATACTGTCATCTGGATGAAGGGCAAGGGCATTATTCTCAATGAACCTTCCATCGTCGCATTCGATCGAAACACAAAGCGCATTATTGCTATCGGCAATGAAGCACGTGAGATGCTCGGCCGCACGCATAAAGATATCCGGACAATCCGTCCGATGAAAGACGGCGTGATAGCGGATTTTGAAATCGCCGAAGGTATGCTGCGCGAGTTTATCAAAAAGATCAGCGCCGGATGGGTGCCGAGCAGACGCATCATCGTGTCGGTGCCGTCCGGCATTACGGAAGTGGAAAAGCGTGCTGTTCGCGATTCTGCCGAGCATGCCGGTGCGAAAGAAGTCCACCTGCTCGCCGAACCTATGGCAGCCGCAATCGGTGTCGGTCTGGATGTAGATGCACCGGTCGGCAATATGGTTGTCGATATCGGCGGCGGTACAACGGAAATAGCCGTTATCGCATTGTCAGGTATTGTCAATGAAGAATCCACGGCGCGTTGCCGGAGATGAAATAAACGAGTCGATCATTCAATTCTTCAAACGGAACCATAATATTTTAATCGGTGAGCGGACCGCAGAGGCAATAAAATGCGAAGTCGGATCGGCAATGCCTCTCAAAGAAGAAATCACAATTCAGGTAAAAGGCCGCGATCTTGTCAACGGTATACCAAAAACAACGGAAGTAAGTTCCGTTGAAATCCGTGAAGCACTCAACGAACCGATTGCACAAATTGTTGAAGGAGTTAAGATCACGCTGGAACGCACTCCGCCGGAACTCTCCGCCGACATTCTCGACCGCGGTATCATGCTCACCGGCGGCGGCGCATTGCTCAAAGGTCTTGACGAACGGCTTCGTCTTGAGACCAACCTTCCCGTCCATGTAGCCGAAGAACCTTTGCTGGCTGTCGTACGCGGCACCGGCAAGGTGATGGAGAATATCGAAAAATACTCTAAAGTTCTGCTGAAGGGAAAGAGATACTAGAGATGAAAGATTAGAGATATTAAGATATAAGAATAAGCCTGTCACTATTCTTAACACTCTAATCTATAAACTATAATCTATATTCTTCATCATGCTTCAACGTCTATACGATAATCTTTATGAATTCCGGGCGTACGTTATCCTCGCCGGCTTGGTTGTGTCTTCGATTTTTCTGATGGCGTTAAATGATAAACCGCAGATAAAACAGATCCGCACAATTTCAACTGTCGTATTCGGTGTAATGCAGGAAAAATTGAGTTTCATCCCTTCTTATTTCGGGCTTAAATCTGAAAATGAACTCCTTCGCCGTACTAATATAGAACTCGCAGATGAAGCCCAGCGGCTTCGTGAAGCAAAACTCGAAAACCTTCGACTTCGCCAGCTGCTGGAAATGAAAAGCCAATTCCCCTATACATTTAAAGCAGGACGCGTTATCAATAAAAATCTCTCCCTTCTCCGTAACACTCTGACGCTGGATATCGGTCTCGCGGACGGTGTTCAGGAACGTATGCCGGTAGTGAGCAACGGCGGCCTGGTCGGAGTCGTAACATCGGTCTCGCTGCATTTTTCCACCGTGAATATTCTTATCAATACGGATTTCCGTGTCAGCGCAAAAATCCAGCGCAGCCGGGTAGACGGAATTTTAGCCTGGGACGGAAGGGCTTTTATTCTCAAGAACATTCCAAAAATGCGGGATGTCAAAATCGGAGATTTAATAACTACTTCCGAATACGGCAATACTTTCCCATCAAATATACGCATCGGAATTGTCAGTGAGGTTTATGATCAGGAAAGTTCGCTTTTCAAATCCATCACCATGACGCCAAGTGTGGATTTTGTCAGGCTGGAAGAAGTGTTTGTAATTGCAGCTGTCCCCGACGCAGAGCGGATTGAACTTGAACAGCGTTCTATTCCGCGTACCGGCAGATAAAAAAGCTATAATTATTTTTATTTGAATTCGACAATGTAAGAGGATGTTGATCTTCCTTTTCTTGCATCTTGCTCGTTTTTCCGTTACTTTATTTACACAATGATTCACAAACACCAGCGAATCCACTGATGGCAAAACTTAAATCGAAGAAGCCAGGCAAATCGCAAGTTCCGTATATCTCGATCAGTTATTCCGCTTTTAAATGAAGAAGAATCATTGCGCGAATTGTTTTCGCTTATCCGAAGAAACGATGCAGCGGATAAACAAACCTTATGAAATTATCTTTGTAGATGACGGCAGTACGGATAATTCATTTAATGTATTATCTGCTATTACATACTGAGTATCCGGATATTATAAAAGCGATTCGCTTTCGAAGAAATTTCGGCAAGTCGGCAGCACTTTCGGCAGGATTTAAAGAAGCAAAAGGTGAATTTGTTATTACTATGGATGCCGATTTGCAGGATGATCCGGAAGAGATTCCTTTACTAATTGAAGCACTGGGTGATTCGTACGATCTTATATCAGGATGGAAGAAAAAGAGACACGATTCCTTGGTATTCACGCTCCCGTCGCGCATCGCCAACGGTCTTACAAGTAAGTTGACCGGATTGCACATTCATGATTTGAATTGCGGATTAAAAATTTACCGAAATGAAGTCGCCAAGGAATTAAAGATTTATGGCGACCTTTACAGGTACATTCCTATTCTGGTACATCAAGCAGGGTTTCGGGTAGGCGAAAAAGTTGTTAAGCATCATCCGCGGAAGTACGGCCATTCAAAATATACAATCGGAAAATTTTATCGGGGGTTCTTAGATCTGCTGACGATTCTTTTTACTGCAAAATATATACGCCGTCCGCTCCATCTTTTCGGTGTCTGGGGACTGATATCATTCGTAATCGGCGCGGCAATCGACGGCTGGTTGTCTATTGAATGGTTTATGGGCCGCACATCACTCAGTAATCGTCCGCTCTTCATGGTCGGCTTTCTCTTCATTATTATCGGCGTTCAATTTGTATCCCTCGGTTTGCTCGGTGAGATGATCTCACGCCACGAACGCAATGAAGAGTCATATTCCATCAGGGAAGTTATAAAGTAGACATGCCTAAAAATTCTCAGGTGGATCTGCGTAAAGATCACGAACGTGCTCATGGTAAGTTTCTGGCACCAAATGCTGTTGAAATTTGGGGCTGGGGAACACCTGCCGGTTTAGAGCGTGCCCGCCGGCGTGCTGAATTATTAATTGAGCGAGCATCTATAAAACCGGGCATGAAAGATACTTGAATTCGGTTGCGGTACCGGAATGTTTTCACGCCGAATTGCAGCTGCAGGGGCATTGCTTACTGCAATTGATCTATCTCCTGATTTAATTACTGAAGCACTGAAAGAACAGGGTCCAAACGTTGCTTATCAGATTGGCGATATTGAGATGCTTCCGTTTAGCGATGCAGCTTTTGATGCAGTCGTCGGAAGTTCGGTGCTGCACCATGTGCAGGTGGAAAAAGCCCTCACGAATGCATTACGTGTTTTAAGACCGGGCGGGATGATAGCATTCGCCGAGCCTAACATGCTGAATCCTCAAATAGCCATTCAGAAAAATATTCCATATATAAAACGCAAAATGGGTGATTCACCGGATGAGACTGCTTTTTTCCGCTGGCCGATGGCCCGGTTATTAAAAAAATTAGGATTCATCGATATTGTTGTCAATCCGTATGATTTCTTACATCCGGCAACACCGAAGAAATTCATTCCTTTTGCAAAAAAGGTGACATATATGTTGGAATCAATTCCGATTGTTCGTGAGATTGCCGGTTCAATAATTCTATCGGCACGTAAACCTGCCTGATCTATTCGATGTTCTTTTATGTAATTCTTGTAATTTCAGCAACCTTTAACGATATTCGTTATACTAAACAGCGATTCCGGAATAATCAACGCACATGCCTCATAACTTTAGTGTAAAATTCGGCAATATATTGTACAAGCATTTTTTCCAGCTTTATCGCCCCCTGTATTTTGCTTACAAACGGAGAGAAGATGCATTTGAAATACAAGTCATCCGTTCGCAGATAGGACCAGGACAGGTAGTCCTTGACATCGGAGCTAACATCGGATTTTATACAGATATTATTTCGGATATTGTCGGACCGAATGGAAAAGTGCATGCATTCGAACCGGACATCCTGAATTATTCACATCTCAAGAATATTTACGGAAAAAAGAATAATGTTTTTCTTCAACAAAAAGCAGTATCCGAAAGTACCGGGCCGCTAAAAATTTTCACTTCAAAAATGCTGAATGTTGATCACCGTACATATCCGATCGAGCAATACGAATCATCGTACGATATCGAAGCGGTTTCAATAGATGACTACGTTGGAGAAAAATTCAAAGTCGATTTCATTAAAATGGATATTCAGGGTAACGAACTCAAAGCTCTGCGGGGAATGAAAAAGACACTCGATACCTTCAAACCGGTCCTTTTGACTGAATTCTGGCCGTCGGGATTAAAGCAAGCCGGTGATTCCGCCGACGCGTATCTTTCCCTGGTTCAGTCGTACGGTTACACAATCTATCAATTGGATGATGGAATCATTTCCGCTTTCAAACGCGAAATTATTCCGGACCTTGAACGGAAGGGAGACTTCGGATACATCAATATTTTACTATGTCATAATAATAAAATCGAACAATTATCATGGTTCCGTAAATAATAGAAATGTCTAAGAAGAATAAAAAATCTCACATCACGCCGGAAAGCGGCAATTCTCAATCGAAACAGTACCGAAGCAGCCTGTTTGGCAAAGCGGAAATATTTTTAGAGATTAATTATCGTAAAGTATTCCTCATTTTGTGCGCTGTCTTTGCTCTCTTTGCCCTGGCAACATTTGATGTAAAGATCAGCACAGACAACGATGACGCTCTTTACATTGAAGCGGGATATCGGTATGCAACTCTCGGGTCTCATTACTTTTATAATGCCAACGCCCCATTATACACAATGGTTCTTGCTTTACTTATCCTGGTGTTCGGATACCATCTTATCATACTGAAAATATTTTCTTTCCTGTGTATGCTTGCAGCTATTGCCCTTTTTTATAAATCTTTTGTAAGAAGGATACCGCACGTTGTCCTATTCTCTGTTCTTGCAATAATAGCCGTCAATTCCAGCCTTATGTTTTTTTCAAGTATGACATACACAGAAGCCTTCTATCTAATGCTGCAGATGTGTTTATTTTTCTTCTTCTATAAATTTATTGAAAATGAAAGCGAAGAAAAGAAAACATTAAAAAAAACGTGGAAAACATGGCTGCTGCTCGGACTGATCTTGACACTTCTGTCTCTGACGAAAAACGTAGCGATTGCAGCAGTTCCGGCAATCATGATGTTTTTTATTCTCCGGAAAGAATATATATCCGCAGGATATTCATTAGGCGCTTTTGCATTGGTTCGCGGCTTATATGAAGTGATAAAACATCTCATCTGGGGATCGACTGATCAATATGCAACCCAGACATCTATACTCATGCAAAAAAACCCTTATGATGCGTCGCAGGGGCAGGAAAATTTAGCCGGCTTCATCGGCAGACTGATTGACAACTCGAACAATTATCTTTCACGCATTACATTTCAGATCCTCGGATTGCGGGGAGAAAATGCGGATGTTCAACCGATACTTGGAATAATTGTCCTCGTGCTTTTTATTTGGGGAACATATCTTGCTTTCAAGAAAAAACATAATGTTTTATTATTTGCCGCATTGTTCACATTGATGCTCGAAGGACTTACGTTTATTGTTTTGCAGCAATTCTGGGGCCAATTAAGAATGATTCTAATTGTGGTCCCGTTTCTTCTCATTATGATTCTTTATCCAATTTATCATTGGTTAACAGCCAGAAAATCGCTTCAGCCTTTATTTTTCATTTTAATAACGATTCTTGTAATAGCCGGATTGGCAAAAACATTCCCAAAGGCAAATAACAACATTTCTGTTTTAAACAAAAATATCGGCGGAGATATATATTATGGATATACAAACGATTGGGTAAATTATTTAAAAATGAGCGAGTGGGCAGGAAATAATCTTCCCGATTCTGCGATAATTGCCTGCCGCAAAGCACCGATGTCATTTATCTATGGAAAAGGAAAATCTTTCCATGGTATTTACAGCGTACCATCGACGGATCCGGACACCATCATCAGCCGGTGGAAAGCGGCCGGTGTGACACATGTCATTGATGCAAGTCTTAGAACAAATCCGAATGCGGCAGACGGCGTTATTATTTCGACAGTTCGAAGAACTATTATTCCGGTTATGCAAAAATATCCTGATAAATTGAAATTTATTCATCAAATCGGTGAAACTGAGCCTGCTTATATATTCGAGTTTCATCCTTAATAAACAAGAATGAATTAAACTGCCTGCTTTTTTCATGAAAAATATTCCAGTTAAAAATCCTAAAGCCGAGTACTTCTCTTCGATTGCAGATCGCTGGGATAAATGGAAATCGCGTAATTCCTATTACCATAAAAATCTGGAACGGCTGCTGCAGTATCTGATCGAACCTCATTCATCCGTACTTGAAGTAGGTTCGGCTACAGGCGATCTATTAAATGCAATTGATCCTTCGTTCGGTACCGGCATTGACTACAGCAAGGAAATGGTTGCCCGTGCCAAGCAAAAGTATCCGAATCTTCAATTTCTCGAAATGGATGCAGAGCAGATCACGCTTCGTAAAAAGTTTGATTATGTCGTAATGTCCGACCTTATCGGTCATCTGAATGATATTCAGAAATGCCTGACGGATGTGCGCGTCGTGATGCACGCCCACTCCCGCCTGATCGTCACGTACTATAATTTTTTATGGGAACCCGTTCTTATTCTTGCAGAAAAATTAAAGCTGAAAACCCGGCAGCCCCGTCAGAACTGGATCAATACGCAGGATCTCCATAATCTGCTGGAATTATCCGATTTCGAAATAATTCGCGCAGGCCAGAATTTAATTCTTCCAAAAAATATTCCTGTCATCTCCTGGATATTAAACAAGTATATCGCACAACTTCCCTTTATTAAAAAATTATGCGTCGTGCGTTTTGTTGTTGCCCGTCCAAGAATGATAGAAAAAGCCGCAAAGCAGTATTCAGTATCGGTTGTTATTCCGGCCCGCAACGAACAAGGGAACATAGAGCAGGCCGTAATGCGAGTACCAAAGATGGGTAAGAGTACGGAGATTATTTTCGTTGAAGGTCATTCTACAGACAAGACTCTTGATGAAATTAAACGCGTCGTGAAAACATATGGAAAAACGCGTCAGCTTAAATATTCCGTACAAAAAGGAAAAGGAAAAGCTGATGCCGTAAGAGAAGGATTCCGTATAGCGAACGGGGATATTCTGATGATCCTTGACGGCGACTTGACCGTTGCCCCGGAAGAATTACCTAAATTTTACAACGCCATTGCATCTAACCGCGGCGAGTTTATCAACGGCAGCAGATTGGTATACCCGATGGATAAACAAGCAATGCGTTTTCTCAACATCATCGGTAATAAATTTTTTAGTTTAATGTTCACATATATTCTTGAACAAAGATTTAAAGACACATTGTGCGGGACAAAGGTTCTTTTCAAATCGGATTATGAAAGAGTCGTAAGAAACCGACATTATTTTGGAGAGTTCGATCCATTTGGCGATTATGACCTAATATTCGGTGCAGCTAAACTTAATCTGAAAATCATTGAAATTCCGATCCGATACCGCGAACGGGTCTATGGAGAAACAAACATCTCCCGTTTTCGTCATGGGATACTTCTTTTTAGGATGTGCCTCTTCGCGCTTCAGAAACTGAAATTTCATTGAGATGTCTGATGCACTTATTGCAGCCTGTATGAAATTGGATTCATCTTCTTCTTTAAACGTTGCAGTTTGATATCGCGGACAAACATACTTTTTTTATGAACGTTATTATTGTCGGACCAGCCTATCCCCTGCGGGGCGCAATGGCGCAGTTAAATATCATTCTTGGATGGTATTTATCCAGGAGCCATAATGTGCAAATCGTTTCATTGACAAGGCAATATCCTTCGATTCTTTTTCCGGGTAAAACGCAGATAGACCCCGGGAAACCTTTGTTCAATGTTCCCACTGTCCCAATGATAGACACTATTAATCCAATATCCTGGTTTCGTGCTGCCCGGTATATTGTCAGCCAGAAGCCGGATGTTATCATCTTCCGGTATTGGATGCCGTTCTTCGCACCATGTTTTGGTTCTATTGTACGATTGGTAAAGCGTAAAATTAAAACACAGGTTATTTTCATATGCGACAATATCATCCCGCATGAAAAACGCCCCGGCGATATTGCTCTAACAAAGTATGCATTTCATTCTGTTGATTCATTCGTTGTATTATCCAAAACGGTCGAGGAAGATCTTCATCGTTTTGTTCCGAAAGCAAGATATATTTTATCACCTCTCCCGTTATTCAATGTTTTCGGCGAGCTTCAACCAAAGAAAGAATCAAAGTTGAAGCTTGGAATTTCAGAAGATCATGTTATGCTTTTCTTCGGCTATGTGCGGGCTTACAAAGGGCTCGATGTATTACTCGATGCAATGCCGCTGATTCTGAAAAAAATGTCCGCGGTGCTTTTAATCGCAGGAGAATTTTACGAGGACGAAGAAAAATACCGGAATAAAATCCGGCACCTTGGATTGGAAGAGCACATACGGTTGTATTCCGATTATATCCCTAACGAGGAAATTTCGTCATATTTCTCCGCTGCCGATGTCGTCGTTCTTCCTTATGTCTCAGCAACACAAAGCGCGATTGTACCTGTTGCCTATCACTTTAATAAACCTGTTATTGTTACAGATGTCGGCGGATTGTCCGAAGTCGTAAAAAACGGCCGTACGGGATTCATCGTTCCCCCTCAGAATCCTCAAGCGTTTGCAGACGCTGTTGTCAGGTTTTATGAGGAAAAACGTGAAGACGAATTTGCATCAAATATAAATGAAGAAAAGAAAAAGTACGGTTGGGGTGTGTTCATCGAGAAGCTCGAAGGTCTAATGAATCAGAATGTTTAACTATGCAATATGACCCGATTAAAAAGGTCTTCGGCACAGCGGTGCGAAGTAATCCGCGATTGAGAATATTATTCTACAAATTGCTCGGAATTGCATTTCTGCGGGAATGGTATGTTAAAAGCGAATTACGCAGGCAATTGAGCCGTCGGAAAGAACCGTTCATTGTATACGATGCCGGCAGCGGTTTCGGACAATACTCGTATTATATTGCAAAACAATTTCCGCTTGCAACTGTCTACGGCAGTGATTTGAAAGAAGAGCAAATTGCCGACTGCACCCGATTTTTCCGCAGTATCGGTTTACACCAGTGTTCATTTGCCGTTGAAGACCTGACACAAATTCAGCATACGGATAAATTCGATGCAATTCTTTCCGTGGACGTGATGGAACATATACCGGATGACGTCACGGTCTTTCGGAATTTTTATCGCGCTCTCAAAAAGAACGGACAACTGTTTATCAATACACCCTCTAATATCGGCGGATCGGATGTTCATTCGGAAGATGATCACAGTTTTGTCGAAGAACATGCGCGGAACGGTTACGGCAAAGAAGAAATCCGCAGTAAATTAGAGGCTGCCGGTTTTACAGTCGAGACAATTCGGTATACATACGGTACCTGGGGTACTGCCGCCTGGCGGTTAGGCATAAAATATCCCTTGCTTATGCTGAATGTATCAAAAATATTCTTTGTTATACTGCCCTTTTATTATTGTATAGCACTGCCTTTCATCATGCCTATGATGTGGCTGGATTATGTCAGTCATAATGACGTCGGTACCGGATTAAATGTTTTTGCGAGAAAATCATAATTAATCGGTTTCACGTTTTTATCGTGTCTCTCTTTAATTAATTATATTAGTAGTGTCAGGACGCCCTCCAAATAATGGCGGCTAAACAAGTCCTGACCGCGCTAAATAGAGACTGTTTATTGAAAGTGATTCCTTTTCTCTTTATCATACTTTATATAATCCAAAGAATTTCAAGAGGAATTAAAAAAGCATATGGCTAAGAATACTAAGGAACAAACTCACAGTGTAAAAACAACTGCGGCGGATCATCCGCTTATCCCGTTAAAATATCAGCATCCTGCGGCGATATTTTTCCTTTTTCTCTGCCTGCTGGTTTTTTTCCATTCAATCGTATTCGACGGAAAATCATATCAATCGGCCGATACAATTGCGTCGCATAGCTGGGAAACTTTATTAAACGATGCTAAAGCAGATGGAATTTATCCATTATGGAATCCTTACATATTTTGCGGTATGCCAGGATATGCAAGTCTGACGTTTTCGCTGCCAAGAACATGGGATATTACCACTTACGTTTGGGGCCAAGCGCGATCTCTTATAGGTTATATTTTTCTTGAGCAAAAAATCGGTGTATGGCTGTTTCTTTATCTGGTATTTGGAATCGGTGTCTACCTTCTGATCTATGATAAATTAAAGAACAAACCGGTTGCCTTGATAGTCGCCATAATGGCAACTTATTCAGCACGTGTGACAATTCTTATAATGATAGGCCATGTGACAAAAATCGCAGTTCTCGCATGGTTTCCGTATGTCCTATTATTGATCGAGAAACTACGTGAGAAGTTTACTCTTTTACACGCACTCCTCCTTGCAATTCTTGTCCGTCTTATGATAGAGCCCGGACACGTACAGTTTATTTTTTACATCTATCTCGCATTAGGGGCATATCTACTTTTCCTTTTAATCCGTGCCTTAATAAAAAAAGAAAATTGGAAAGGAATTCTGATAACCGGGACAACGCTGGCAGCGGCTACGGTTTTAGCATTTCTTATGGGGGCAGACCAGCATCTTTCTACGCTAGAATACAATCCTTATTCCATGCGCGGTTCTAATGCAATTACCAACACATCGCCGGCATCACAAACAAAAACCGTCGAAGGCGGGCTTGACTATGACTATGCAACGAATTGGTCGTTAAGTCCGGGCGAGATGATGACATTTTTTGTTCCATCCTGGTACGGATTCGGCGATGTTCCCTATCAAGGGCCTTTCACAAATAACCGCGAACAGATGCTAAACTTTTATTTAGGACCGCAGCCTCAAGTCGACTGTCCTCAATATATGGGAGTTGTTGTGCTTGTGCTTGCCATTATCGGATTCATGCGATACCGAAAAGATCCGTTTGTACAATTCATGGGAGCAGCAATAGTCGTTTCGCTGCTGATCGCATTTGGACGAGAATTCTCTTTGGTTTACGATTTAATGTATCGGTATTTCCCAATGTTCAATAAATTCCGTATTCCTTTACTCATATTAATGCTTGTTCAATTTTTTGTGCCTATTCTTGCCGGATACGGAATTATGTCGTTTATGACTGATCCTAAAAAGAACATTACGCCTGTTCAGGAGAGACGATGGAAATATACACTGGGCGGATTAATCGCAGGAATTTTATTAGCACTAATCGGTAAAGGATTAATCAAAGAAATTTATGGAATGTTCTTTCCTCTTCAGGAAGTCGGGAAAATACTGGCGCGATTCTATGGTCAACTAAATCCTGCTGTCGTAGAAATATTTTATGATTTTATTGTCTCTGCAGTTGTAACAGATATACTAATCGGCTGCACCCTTTTACTCATTACATTTGCTGCTTTTTATTACTATCAAAAGAGAAAGTTGAAATATACAGCTCTTTACAGTTTGTTGATTATCGTAGTACTTTTTGATCTCTGGCGTGTTGCATGGAAACCTTCAGATCCAAAAGCTAAACAGGAAAGCATACAAGAAATAGCAACTCCGGATTTTATAAAAGTATTACAGCAAGACACAACGCAGTTTCGTGTTTTAAAAATAACGGACGGGCAGCCTGTGTACGGCGATAACTCGTACGCATACTGGAGAATCCAGAATGCCTTTGGATATCATGGTGCAAAGATGCGGATTTTTCAGGATATGGATGATGTCGCGGGAATGGGCAATCCGCTCGTATGGCAGCTTATGAATGTAAAGTATCTTATAAGCAATAGAGACGAAGACAAGTCCTGCATTAGTTGAAATGTATAATAGTCCAAATACCAAGGTCTACGGTTTTCGTTTTGCGCTGCCCAGAGCATTCTTTGTGAATAGATATGAGGTAAGCGATAATCTTGGGATGCTCAAGAAAATAGCCGACCGGTCATTTGACCCGCGCGACATCGCCTATGTATCGGAAGATATCAAAGCGAAAATCGATCCGCCTCTTCAAGGCGCAAAAGCTGAAATCGTGCATTATGGAATTCAGGATCTTAAAGTGCGAACAACAGCGACAGGTAATAATCTTTTATTCCTTAGCGAAGCTTATTATCCCAAGGGATGGAAAGCATCCATAGATGGGAAGGAAGTTGAAATTCTCCGGCTTAATTATCTCTTCCGCGGCGTGGTAGTTCCGCAGGGAGAACATACAATTGAAATGAAATTTGAGCCGGCAAGTTTTTCAACCGGAAGACAGATAAGTCTTGCATCAAATATCATTGTTCTTATCGGAATAGTATTCACGGGTATCGGTCGGTATTAAAGCGGACAAAACGGAAAGATAAATCCGATATACGACACAAAAAGCTGAATAAATGAACTAATAAGCAGCAGTTAAAATTGTAATAATAAATCTCTGCATTGGACGGTGTGTGGGCTCTATCAATCTACTTATTATACTCTGAAAAGTGTTTCACCACTCCTACAACTGAGTCATTTCCATTCGATGCAGGTATATGCATATGGAATGTGAGGCCCAAAGCTTTGACAAGAATCAAATTGAGAACGACTAATATGCTGTTGGAAGTTTTCCATGTATTCTCGATATAGCCATCCCTATTGAGATAAAAGAAACGGAAAAAAAGAGGAATAAAAGATTTTATCAACTTTATTTTTCCGAAAATATAGTTTACATCCCTTCTTTGTTACTATCCATTTATGAGATTTAGTCGGCATAAGGTACTTGTAAGCGGACCGGGAGTCTCTATGTAACCTCTTTTACCCACACGGCTCATCTCAAGACAGAACTTTTCAGGATCATCGACATGCTCGGCGATATGCGATGCTATTATGAAATCAAAAGATTTATTTTCGAACGGCATAGCCAGTGCATCGCCGATAACAAATTCTTTGTCCTGCGGTATGACAATTTCTTGTGTTGTCCGGTGAATGGTTTCTCCGATATATTTATCTAAAAGAACATTTGCTCCTGGCGGTTAGGCTGATGTCCGCTCCCGACATCCAGAACACGTGCGTTGGATGGAATAAAAACATTTCTTGAAGTGTTGCCTACCGGCCACTTATGTTTTCGCTGTCCAATACATTTCAAGCGTCTTTTGTGCGATAACTTGCGGTGCAAATCGAGCGTAGGCATCTTTGCTAATACGTGTGCGGTCATATGAACCGTATGTTTCCAGCATCCGTCCAATTGCAGCGGTTAACCCATCAGTGCATCTCTGCGTTTAATTATAATTCCATTGTAATCGGTTACAAAATCTTCAGGACCGCCGCAGTCTGTAGTGATGACCGGGATTCCATAACAGAGAGATTCTGCGGCAACCACAGAAAATCCCTCTTCATCGCTGTTGAGAATATGAAAATCAGATTTTGCAATATATTCCAGCTTTTTGTTCTTCCGATACATAACCGTGAAAGAATATAGAAGGTTAAGAAGTCCAAGCTTCCGGGCGTGATCCATTAATTGTTTTTCCTGGCCGCCTGTTCCGAGATATGAATTTCAAAATCATTTCGAACTGCAGATAGACGGGAGACTGCTTTGAACAATATCACTTACATTTTTTCTTTCAATGAGATTAGAAATATGTAAACCGATCTTTTTTGCATGTGCAGGCGGATCGAAGCGCTGTTTGCAATAAATTCTCGTCTCTCTTAACAACATTAGGAATTACCAGAAGTGTCCGAGAGTGATACCGATCTTTTCAAGAAATCTTTTTGAAATGGTCGAGTCGACCGAACCGACTCGAACAATGCTTCCAAACGAGTTTTTTAAAAAATCTATGAGTAAAAATCGGCCGAGGTTTCTCCCCCTTCGTAAAGCCGACATCCGGCGTTGAATGTTCGGTAATGACATAAGGAATATGTTTTAGCCATTTAAAGAAAAGTGCGGGAAGACCTGCACGATCAGCGACATTTACATGAATTAGGTCCGGTGTTCCCCAGCTGTTGTTTGACAGTTTTCCAGGCTAAATAATACGCATGCAGAGAATCTTATATTATAGATAATGGCTTGAATAATGGGATTACGTGGGATTCGAAAATATACACGGACGGTTAGAACATTTTCTTCATATGCATAGTCTATATCGAAAATGTTCTCAGCACAAGGATCCTTCAGTAACATAAATAACTGCAGTATCACAAAGCGGCTGACAACAGCCTGTGCTTTGTTTCTGACGAATACTCCGAGGACATTGTCGTATTTGTTCGGATACCAGCTTGCAAAAAATAGGATTTTTAGTCGAACATTGTTCATGAAACTTTTGTAACTTTCACAAATCATTTAACGGATTTACCTAATATAAGAAGAAGAGAGGAGCGGAAAAAGCATTATTGTTGCCGATCAGCAGGCAATAAATAGAATATTATGGGAACTGTAATTCGACGATCCGGGTATACGGCCATTTTATCATATCTTGGTTTTTTCATCGGATATGTTAATATGCTTTGGTTGTTTCCCTATGCATTTTCACCGGAAGAAATCGGACTTATCAGATTAATGCTTGCAGTTTCTACGATGTTTGCCACATTAGCTTCGTTCGGAGGATCGCAGGTTGCAATAAAGTTTTATCCATATTTTGCAGATTCAATTCAGCGCCGTTCTGCATTTTTTAAATTTCTGTGCGGCCTTGCCCTGATCAGGAGTAATAATATTTACTGCAGTTTTTATCTTCTTTTACGATACTATTATAGAGATCTATTCCAAGAAATCGCTTCTTTTTATAAATATCTTTGGTATTTAATTCCACTGACAGCCAGCCTCATTTTTTACGGTATCATTGAAGCATTTGTTGTTGTCCAAACATATCCTCTTGTTCCACGCATTTTTCCGTGAAATCTATACTCGCGCACTGCTCACGATAGCATCACTTGCATTTCTTGTCGCATTTATTTCATTTTCAGGATTTATCGGGCTCGTATGCCTTTTGTATTGTTTGGCACCCGTTATGCTTCTTTTCTATGCACGCGCCAAGGACACTTGTTCCTTTTACCGGAACAGCGCGGGAATATTCACAGAAAGGAATTTGGCGAAATAGCACAATTCGGAACATTTGTTGTTTCTTGGAAATGCAGGTGCAGCTCTGCTGGCAAATATCGACAGTGTTGTATTAAGCGCCTATTCCGGATTAGCTAGCACAGGTATCTATGGAATTGCGTATGTTCATTGCGGTGATTATTGAAATACCCAAACGTTCTTTATCGCAGGTATTGATTCCACTAGTAGTTCAAGCGAATAAAGACCACGACATAAAAACGCTTAATGTGCTTTATAAAAAATCTTCTATCAATCAGTTTCTTATTGGAACGATGATATTTCTTATCATTTGGTTGAATATCGACAGTTTATTTTCGCTGATTCCTAATGGAGATATATACCGGCAGGGGAAATGGGTTGTTTTCCTGATCTCGCTTGCAAAACTATTTGATATGCTTACCGGTATTAATGCAGAGATTGTTGGAACATCACGATATTATAAAATGGACCTTCTTTCTTTTGTATCATCAGCTTATCGGAATTATCTTGAATTTTCTTTTTATTCCGATTTATGGAATTACCGGTGCTGCACTTGCAGTATTATTATCAACTGTTTTATATAATACTACTAGATTTATATTTATTGCGGCAGTTATGAAGATTCAGCCTTTTACAATAAATTCACTCATTGCCGGGATTTGCGCATTATTGACTTATGGAGTTCTGGCCGTTGTTCCTTCATTTAGCGTAACGGTTATTCGATATTTGTCTAAGAACGATAATAATTGTTGTTGTCTTTGGAGGACTGGTTTTAATCCTAAATATTTCGGAAGATATATCGCAAATCGTCTATAAAATTGTTAAAAGGTATAATCCATTTCATTAAATTTATAACATCCATAAAATTAATTCATACTGTATAACGGCAAGAAATAGTAACTAAGATTAAATCATGAATTACCGCTTTGTAAAGGTCACATCGTTCTACAGGGATTATTTACGTCAGTATTATCTTGCCAATCCGCAGATTATTGAACAAAGTTATGATAACCAGTATAAGCATTTGATGGATCAAGCTTATGGCTGGTCTGATTTTTATTCACGGCATTTACGTTCATTTGGCGTAGAAAGCCATGAAATTGTTTTTAATGCCGAACATTTACAGAATGCCTGGGCAAATGAGCATGGGATAAAAGGATCATGGAAAGAAATTTTATTCGAACAATTGAAAGCCCTTAAACCGGATGTTGTATATTTTCAGGAGAGTTTTAAGCTCAATGGCGAATGGATAACATATCTTCGCGAGAACATTCCTTCAATCAAACAGGTTATTGGATATTGTTGTGCGCCGTACAGTAAAGAAAATATAGAACAGTTTAAAACGTTTGATTACATGATTGTATGCTCTCCGTTGTTTTATCAAGCTTTTCAAAAACAAGGATTACAGGTATATCATATTTATCATGCATTCGAATCATCCCTTGTCCCGCTCATTGAATCAGATAATCATTATCCTGAGGTGGATTTTCTTTTCTCCGGTTCTCTTGTCCCGGGCTCGGAATTTCATGATACACGTCAAAGAGTTCTGCAGCACCTGCTTCGTGCCAAAATTCCGGTGGATATATACGCGAATATCATCACGATTGGGCAAAAAGATCTTTTCTTCCGTCAGCTTGCTTACAGTACCGCAGCAGTAATGAAAAGAATCGGACTTGGAAAGCTTGCGCAGTCTCTTCCTCTTATTCAAAAAGCCTATACCCTGCAAGAAATGCCGAGAAATTTGAAAAACCTGGAGGATATTCAAAAAAAGGCAAAACCTCCTTTGTTCGGCCTCGAAATGTTCAAAGCGCTTGCTCATGCAAAAATCACTTTTAATATTCATGGTGATGTTGCCGGCGATTATGCGGCAAATGTCCGCATGTTTGAGGTTACAGGCGCCGGATCTTGTCTTCTTACAGATTGGAAGAAAAACATACATGAGCTTTTTGAGCCTGACACCGAAATTGTCACTTATCGGTCTCCGGATGAATGTGTCGAGAAAGTGAAATGGTTATTAGAACACAAAGAAGAATGTTCTGCTATTGCAAAAAAAGGACAAATGCGCACATTACGTGATCATAACTATAAAAATCGGGCTGAACAGCTGAATGAAATAATTCTGAAACATTTTTAATAAGATAATTTTAAGTGTACTATTATACATAAGCGAGTTACCATGGCACGTTTAATAAATCTTAAAACCTTTTGCGATCAGCGCGGAAATTTAACAGTCATTGAAAAGGTAATTCCTTTTGACATTAAAAGAATATTCTATATTTACGGCGTCGATAGTTCCGAGCGCGGGAAACACAGGCATAAGAAAACCATACAGGCTGCTACATGTATTCAGGGAAAATGTACGATCTGGAATAATGACAGCAGGAAAAAAGAAGAATTTATTCTGGATTCGCCGGATAAGTGTTTAATTTTAGAGCCGGCCGATTGGCATAAAATGTACGATTTCTCGCCTGATGCAATCCTTATGGTTCTTGCATCGGAATATTTCGATTACAACGATTATATCTTCGAGGAGTATGCCGAATGATCGAGTATGAAAATCTTGCGAAAGCAAATCAAAAATTTTTCAAAGATTACGAAAAAGTTTTCAAAGATACGCTGCGGCACGGATGGTTCATTCTCGGCTCTAAAGTCGAGAGATTTGAACTTTCTTTTGCGGAATATTGCAGTTCAAAATATTGTATAGGCGTAGCTTCCGGGTTAGATGCGCTTACGCTTTCATTGTGCGCATGTCAATTTCAACCGGGAGATGAAATCCTTGTCCCTTCAAACACATACATTGCAACCATTCTTTCTATCCTTCAATGTAAATTAACGCCTGTGCTCGTCGAACCGGATATCCGGACATATAACATAGATCCGTCTAAACTGGAAGCTCATATTACTTCACGCACGCGGGCTATTATACCGGTTCATTTGTACGGAAAATCATGCGACATGGATCCGATTATTTCTGTTGCGAAAAAACACGATCTGCGGATTATCGAAGATTGTGCACAAGCACATGGTGCAATGTATAAAGGGACCAAGGTTGGAAGTTTTGGCGGGTATGGTGCATTCAGCTTCTATCCTACAAAAAATCTCGGTTGTCTTGGAGACGGCGGAGCGATTCTCGTACAGACACAGGAAAGAGCCGAAATTCTTCGAAAGCTTCGAAACTATGGATCTGAAAAAAAATATTATAATGATTTAGTCGGATTTAATTCCCGTCTCGACGAGATACAGGCAGGATTCCTTTCAATTAAATTGAGACACCTGGATAAAATCAATGAACATAAACGTAAGCTTGCGCAGTTATATCATAACGGATTAAAGGAAGATTTTATCAAACCGGTTATTCAGCCTGATTATTATGACGTGTATCATATATATAATATACGCCATAAAAA
Source organism: uncultured Bacteroidota bacterium (assembly GCA_963770945.1). Taxonomy (GTDB): domain Bacteria; phylum Bacteroidota; class Ignavibacteria; order UBA10030; family UBA10030; genus Fen-1298. Next base: position 146,974 of record CAVYRP010000004.1, read on the forward strand.
GCGCGACGAATTAAAAGAATTTCTCTTGAAAAAGGGAGTGAAGACAGACATCCATTATCCTGTAGCGCCGCATCGCCAAAAAGCAATGCAGGGCGTGATTAAAGGCGGTCCTTTTCCTATCTCGGAAGAAATTCACCGAACGACATTGAGTCTTCCCATATCTTTCTTCCATACCGAGCAGGACATCGAACAGGTTGTTGAAATCGCAAATAAATTTTGATACCGATAGAGAAAAACATGAGTATTGATGATCCATATAAGAATGATAACAGGAATTACAATTTCATGCACTGTCCGGACGATTACCGGCAGGAATTTCCGGTAATATCAAAACTGGTTCCCGACGGTTCGAAGGTCATCGATCTCGGATGCGGAAACGGAACACTGCTTTCGTTCCTAAAAAAAGAGCGAAACGCTTCTGTCAAAGGCATTGAGCTTGCTCCAAGCGGAGTAAAAATATGCAGAAAAAAGAAGCTTGATGTTGTTCAAGGCCGTATTGACGAACGTCTTTCGTTTAAAGACAACAGTTTCGATTATGCGATCTGTAATGTTACTATCCAAATGGTGATGTATCCCGAAATACTTTTAAGTGAAATGAAGCGAATAGCCCGGTACCAAATTATTTCTTTCCCAAATTTTGCCTTTTACCGCAATCGCATTCAATTAATGATGCGGGGAAAGATGCCGGCACATATGCTCTTCGATTATAAATGGTACAGCACCGGGCATATTCACCAGCTATCCTTAAAAGATTTTAAAAGCCTTGTATCCGATATCGGCGGATTGAGAATAAAGGAACTGCATTGTACCGATGCGCATAATTTCTTTAAAAAGTTATTCATGCATATATTCCCTAATTTATTTATGCATATTCCAATAATACTGATGGAAAAAGAAGAGTAAAAATCTTTTGCTGAAACCGGCAATACTTATATTAAAAGGAATTGTATGCTGAAGAATATCAAGAAGATTGTTAAGAAAGAACAATTTCGGCCGGGTATTCTTGCTTTATTTACAAATCCGTTCTATTTCTCAAGACGAGGATTATTTCTCGGTATCGTTGAATACGCACATTATATTACCGGGAAGACGCTTGATGTCGGATGCGGCCAGCGGCCGTACGAACATCTCGTTGCCAGCACGAAATATATAGGCCTTGAGATCGATACACCGGCAGCACGGAAAATGAATAAAGCTGATATTTATTATAAAGGAAAGCGGTTTCCTTTCCGAAAAGGATTTTTTGATTCGATTATGGCCAATCAGGTATTTGAACATGTTTTTAATCCGGATGAATTTCTCCAGGAAGTGAATCGGGTTCTAAAGCGAGGCGGGCATCTTCTTATAACGGTTCCGTTCGTTTGGGATGAACATGAACAGCCGCATGATTATGCACGATATTCATCGTTTGGACTTGCGTGGATATTACATAAAAACGGGTTTAAAATCATCGAGCAGAAAAAAAGCGGCAATAATATCGGAATTCTTTTTCAGCTGATAAACGGATTTATCTATAAAAAGATAGAAACGCGATACCTTCTGCTCAATCATCTATTCTATCTTCTCTTGATCGCACCGTTTAATATACTCGGTGCATTTCTAATAATGATCACACCGAAAAGCAATGATTTGTATCTTGATAATATTATACTAGCTGAAAAAATCTGAAATGTATAATTTTTGCACGTTATTCGATTCTCACTACTTTTCCCGCGGCATTGCTATGTATGAGTCGCTTGCCCGTGTGTGTAATGATTTTCACATGTATGTCTTTGCATTTGACGATACATGCCTGCAGGCATTAAAGTCTCAGCGGTACCCCAATATGACGGTCATTTCACTGGCAGAATTCGAAGATGATGAATTGCTGCGAGTTAAATCCGAACGATCTATCGCTGAATATTGCTGGACCTGCACTTCATCGTCGATTCTATATGTACTTCAGCGATATAAAGTCGATCAATGCACTTATCTTGATGCAGACTTGTTTTTTTTCAGCTCGCCGTCCGTTCTTTTCGATGAGATGGGTGATGCTTCAATCCTTATCACGGAGCATCGATATACGCCGAAATACGATAAAGCAAAGAAAAGCGGGACATATTGTGTGCAGTTTATTTCATTCAAGAATGATGCACGCGGCCTGAAAGCGCTTCAGTGGTGGCGGGATCGATGTCTGGAGTGGTGCTTTGCCCGGCTGGAGGACGGAAAATTCGGCGATCAGCTTTATTTAGAGGACTGGACAACAAGATTTGAAGGAGTTCATGTGCTGCAGCATCTCGGCGGTGGACTTGCCGCATGGAATATTCAGCAGTATGATATTCAATTACGCGATGGAAAACTTTGGCTTAAAGAATATAAGACAGGGAAAATATTTCCGGCTGTCTTCTACCATTTTCATTATGTTCGTTTATTCCGAAACGGCTCCATTGAATTAGGAAGACGCGAATTATCTGCCTCCGTTCTCGATCTTCTTTACCGCCCGTATATCCGAATCCTTATTGATCTCGGTAATCGGTTTAAAAATCTATCTCTCCAATTCGACCCGCATGGTATGTCGGAATATCGTACAACCTGGAAGACACCGATATTATTTATATACCGCAAACTGAATCACGGCTACCATATCTATCCAATGGATATTTTTATAAAAGAATAAAAAGGAATCGGAAGAACGAAATATTATTGCTCAATGGTTCCGTTAAGAATTTGAGCAAGTTTCCTGGCAATTATTTTCCTATCAAACTGGCGTACTGCATCCGGATCAGTGTGAAAATTATGCACTTGATCAAAGAATTCCCGTGCAGTCTGAGTTATAGGGAAAAATCATTCCTGCTTTTGTTTCATCAAGAATTCGCCTTACTTCTTCATTATTATCACCAAACGCAAGAATTGGTTTGCCGGAACGTAAATATTCGAAGAGTTTTCCCGGTACGTGCCGCTTCTCCGTCGCACATACCATCACATACGATGCATTGTTTAATTCTTCAATCATTTTATGATACGGCAGAAATCCCTTGAAATCAGTCCGGTCAATTAATCCCGCTTCGATTATGGATTGCCGGATTCCCGGGCTGACTGTTCCGATGAAGACAATCCTGAGTTTCCTTCCGTTATCTACTTCTTTTCGAAGAGTTATCCAGAGCGCTTTCGGATTTTGATAATCAAAAATATTTCCTGCATGCAAAAGAATTTCTTCCGTCGTTTCACCATTCGAAATATGTCCGCGAAACGCATCTTCGTTATATCCCCAATACAATACATGAGATTTATCCTTAAGATAAGGATAGCGCTGTACATAATCGTCTTTCATGCTTTCTGTAACAAAAACGACGTTTGAAGACTGCTTGAGAACAGATTTTTCAAAACGGCGGTCAAGTGCAATCGTCGGCCTGCTTCTTTTAAAATCACGATAGTAAGTGATATCGACCCATGGATCAATAAAGACAGGAATATGAGGAATATTAAATTGTCTGCTCAATTTTTTTCCGACTAATAGTGTCGTATGCGGCGGACCGATGGAAACAATCGCCTGAATATTTTCGGAACGAAGAATTTGTTTCCCTTTACGAACGGCATTCCAGTACCAGCCGATGCGTGCATCCGGAATAAATAGATTCATTCGTATCCATATGGCAAACCTATGCCGCAATCCCCGGTTGGTAGTCGATATTGTTTCTGAAGCTGTTAGAGGCGCATCTTTTTTCTTCCCTAACAAACGGCGGTAAAGACTGAATGGTTCGAGTACTCGTGCTTTGAACACTTTCAGATCGGGATCAACTTTCTTGAGAAGGGATTCATCGGGAGAAGAGAACGTATCTTCACTTGCCGTGAGAACAAACGGCTGCCATCCATAACCCGGCAAATGCTGGATAATTTTAAACGGCCAATGCAGTGTCGCTTTACCGGAAGGCGGCCAGAAGTACGTGATAAAAAGTACATTCTTCATTTAATTATAATGTATCGTGATTTTCATGGAATGTCAAAAAATTGTAGTGTCTCAATCAATTGCGGTCAGAACTTACATCCTGACCGATTATATTGAATGTCAGGAAGAAATTACTGACATCGCAGCCAAAAAGAATTCGTCTCGATTTGATACAAAAATGAAAATATAGCATACCAGATATTATTTTTTTATACTTTAACATTCTTTCTATTCCGGTATAGTTTCTGAAAGGTAGCCGTGTATGCAGCGAATTGTAACGCTATTTCCAGTATGGGTATTAGCGGCAAGCCTCCTGTCATTATATTATCCGCCTCTATTTACATGGTTTTCGGGTTCTTTTATTACAATCGGCCTTGGTATCATAATGCTCGGCATGGGAATAACTCTGGAATGGACTGATTTCAAACGAATCGGGACAATTCCCGGAAAAGTTCTGCTTGGTGTTACGTTGCAATACACGATCATGCCTTTTCTTGGATTTACGCTTGGTTACCTATTTCAATTGCCAAAAGAATATGCCGTTGGTTTAAGTCTTGTAGCAAATTGTCCGGGAGGTACAGCGTCTAATGTTATCTGCTACATCGCCAACCTCGATGTGGCTCTATCCGTGACAATGACGTCCGTTTCGACACTGCTCGCAGTTTTCATGACACCGTTCTTAACATCTGCTCTTGTAGGCAACAGATTGTATGTAGACAGTCTCGGCCTCCTCTGGAGCACTGTTCAAGTAATCATAATTCCAATATCGCTTGGATTAGCGCTGCGTCGATGGATTCCCGGATTAACAAAAAAGATTATTCCTGTTATGCCTGTAATAGCAGTACTTATGATTACACTTATTGTAGCTTCGATTATCGGCGCAGGCAAAGAACCGTTAACAACGAGCGGATTGACACTATTTGCTGCTGTATTTACACTTCATTCATGCGGTTTTATTTTAGGCTATGTAATGTCTCGGATTTTCAGAAGCAATGATATTGTTGCGAAAACAATATCTATCGAAGTTGGAATGCAGAATTCAGGATTAGGTGTTGTGCTTGCGCGGCAGAACTTCACCAGTCCGCTGGTCGCCATACCTTCGGCAATCTCCAGTCTCTTTCACTCGCTCATCGCCAGCATGCTAGCAGGCCTTTGGAGAAGAAAAAATAATAATTGAGAACTCACAAATAAGAAAGAAGTAAAATGAAATCATCATATTTCCCCAAAAACCTGATATTTCTTATCTTAGCAGTATTTTTTATGACGACATATGGCGTAAGTCAGAACAGTATTCAAAATCCTTCCGGATTTAAAATTAAAAGAGGAGTAAACCTTAGCCATTGGTTATCTCAGAACTTCGGCTGGTCGCCTAAAGCAACGTTCATAACAGAAAGAGATATCAGATTTATTGACAGTATAGGATATGATCATATACGCATACCAATTGATGAAAAGGAATTGTGGGATGATAACGGCAAACCTATAGAAGAGTCGTTCAATTATCTGACACAATGCCTCGATTGGAGTACGAAATATAATTTAAGAGCAATCGTGGATCTGCATATTATTAGATCACACTATTTCAATGCTGCGAATGAGGGAGGTGCTAATACGTTATGGACAGATACGAGCGCACAAAATACTTTCTTAAAGCTCTGGATTGAAATTTCAAATCGACTGAAAAAATATCCCGTGAATATGGTCGCCTATGAATTGATGAACGAACCTGTTGCAGAAAATCCGGATGATTGGAATAAACTGATTGAAAAAGCAGTTAATACTATTCGTACGCTTGAACCCAATCGCGTTTTTATCATTGGATCAAATTTATGGCAAATTGCACGAACTTTTCCGGATTTAAAAGTACCAGCGAATGATAAAAATATTATACTTAGCACGCACACTTATTCTCCGATCCATTTTACACATCATCTGGCAAATTGGGTTTCATTTAAAAACTATACCGGACCTGTACATTATCCCGGGCAAATTGTGACGGATGCTGATTATGAAAAATATGTAGATAAAAACGACTCGGCTTATGTTAAAGCAATGGAACAATCAAAAGAAATCTATAATAAACAAAGACTTGCTGATGAATTATTACCTGCTATTAATAAAGCGAAAGAATTGAATCTTCAACTTTACTGCGGCGAGTTTGGCTGCCTGCCTCATGTTGACCGAATTGACAGGTTAAACTACTATCGCGATATCGTTTCGGTATTCAATGAGAATAATATTGCATATTGTAACTGGGAATATAAGGGGGATTTTGGTATATACAAATTTGATTTTAAGAATTTAGTCTCCCTTTCGCCTGATATTGAGCTTATCAATATTTTAACAAAATAGAGATTGAATAACAGGTAGGGACGTTTAATTAAACGTCCCTACAAAAGACTTTAAATGATATAATGATTCAATCGAATTCGATGGGAAGCGGCAAAGTTTTTTGTCTCAACTGCGGTGTCGGCATTTCATCAAAGGTTTTTCCATGAAGTTCACGGCCTGCAGACTTTTAGCCATGCGCTCTACATAGCAGTTATTACAGCCCGGACTGATTTTGCTGCCGAATGGATTTACGATTGTGAATCAAAGAATTGTACGCCAATGATAAAAGGTTGTATCTTTATAGTTACAAATAGATCGAAAAGCGTTCCAAACGAATTCAATTTCATCTCAATTTTCTTTTCTTTTTCTTTATTTTTTGCTTTGGAGCAGGCAATTCCTCGGCAGTTTTACGTATCAATTCACAGATCCATTCCTTGTCATCAATCTTATCTTGAATAAGAAAACACGGTTTTGCGCCGGGATACGGTGGCGCTTCTTTTACAGTGCCGATAAAACTTCTGCCATTTTCTGTAGGTTTTATGAAAAGCTGATTGTTGCAGATAAGCGCTACTATTTTCCCGTCGCAATAGATAGTATATCCCCCAAACATGCTTTTGCAGGAAATGTTACCGGCATCCTGCAATTGATCAACAACAAATTGGACAAAAGAATTAGTCTGATTCATTATTTAATTCCTATGTAAATTTCCACTTCTGAACTTTCAGGATTGCCATATTTCTCGCCATACACTTCAAAATCGGAAATATATGCTCTTCTTTTTTCTATTTCGGAATTCCAGATATACTGCCAGGTTTCAACAATCTTGTCCGGCATTTTTCCTGCGGCTGTAAATATTTCATATTTCGCAGAAGGTATTGTCTTGCCGACCATCCCCGCAGGGATCGTGTCCAATGAATTTACTTCACAGCATAGAATACAGGTATAAGGTTTTGTATGATTCCCTTCATAATTAGTATAAACAGCTAAAAAATTGGAATTCACTTTATTTGGAATCCGGTCTTTGATGTTTTCGGCAAAGAATTTTCCCCATAATTTGGGAAGATCAATCATAGCCGTTTGATTGGATGTGCAAATTTCTATTCCAATGACTTGAAATGCATCTTTCGTAATGTTCCGCTGATTCACAAGACTCTCCTATTAAAAAACAAGTGAACATTAATAACTATTGTTATTTTCTTTTCCCGCATACAATACAAAATCCGTCATGGACACAAATCCTACCCCCGCATTTTGTGCAAGTCCATCTTAAATCTTCGTTCTTTAAAAATTTCCTGATACCATAATCCCTGATATATTCAAGATTATCGATCATGCTCATAGAGTATTTGGTCCGGTATCTTTTGTCCAGATGCTTTACTCTGTCACAAGGGAAAACATCGCATTCAAAACAATATTTAGCTCCGTCTTTTCGGATAATCCTGCAGTTCTTAATTTTGCATTTAACGCAGTAGATCGGTTTACCGGTATCCGTTCCTCTGCAGCCGGGACATCCGACCAGCACTCGTTTTAATCCGATCTTATATTTGTTTTTCTCTCTCAAATATGCCCGGCAAATACCGCAGTTCATTCCGCAGGGAGCAATAAGGGCAGATTTATTCCAGGATTCCATAGTCATACATTATTTTTATTTGCCTCTATATCTTCAATCTTAAGTCTTCATTCTTTAATTCTTCTTAAACGCTCTTTATCACCTTCACCACCCGCCACATGAATGTTACGTCTTTTTTACGGATCACCATCGGTTCGTATTCTGGATTAAGCGGAATGAGATGCACAAACTGCTCATCGATCTTAATGCGCTTCACTGTATCTTCCTCGTCCACGCGTACCACGCATATATCGCCGCTTCGTACTTCCAATTTTGGTGTTACCACGATGATGTCGCCGTTTTCGATGCGGGGCGACATGCTGTTCCCTTTCACTTCGAGTGCAAATGCATTCGGGTCGCGTACATCGTCGACTGTGATGAATCGTTCCGCTTGATCGGAATGGAACCGCTGACTCAATGCACCCGCCGGGACCGACGCAAGCAAGGGAAGCGAAACAAGATCGACTTTTTTATAACGGCTCGTCGGCAAAGGTATAACTTTCATTTTTTGCTCATCTGTCGGAAGCATCTCCCCTTCGCCGCTCAGCAGCCAGTGAGCTGCGACTCCGGCTGCTTTAGCAATGCGCATGAGATAATTACTGTCGGGCACCTGTTCGCCTTTTTCCCACCTTTGAACGGTGCGTGTGGCAATATCAATTTTAGCGGCAAGGTCAGATTGATCAAGCTGTTTCGACAACCGTGCTTCACGGATGCGTTGTGCAATTGTTGATTTCATAACGTTACTCACTTTTGAAGTGTATCATTTATCACTTAAATACTTTATGGATCTATGGTGTTTTTCACCACCCCGTCGCGCCGTGTATGATCTATTATTAAAGACAACCGACATAGTATCTTTCCATTACCAGAGGTTTAATAAAACGACATAATTGTCGCATACAAGATAAGGGTTTTTGCACTTTATTGTCAAGAGGCATTTTAGTGTTCTTTTCATGATCGTAAAACCGCGTGATTTTGCCTCTTGACAAGACGACAAAAATGTCGTATCATTTTTAAGAGCCATGAGCAAAATAAAACCCATATTTCCCGCCCAGCATCATCGCCGATACCCCGCTCCGCAGCCGTCTGTAAACATACACGATAATGCCATACCTGTTCGATCGGAACGGATGATTCGTGCGTTTGCGGATAAGCCGGGCAAGGTCTTTCTGCTGTATGGCGAGCGGGCTATTTTTCAGTTGTCGCTTCAAATGGCCGCACACGCAATGGTTCAGGGAAATCCGATTGCCGTGGTAGACGGCTGCAACCGTTTCGATGTGCATGCGCTTTCCCGGTTTGCCCGCGCGCGTAAAATCGACCCGAATAAATTTCTCAGCCGTATTTTCATCTCGCGCGGGTTCACGTGTTATCAAATGGAACAGGCAATTGCACACAAACTGCCGGCGTTTCTCGCAGGCATTCATTCTAACACTGCGCTTATCTTCGGATTGCTCGACACGTTTTACGACGAACAGGCATCCCTGCGCGAGGTGCGGCAGATTCTTCAGAGACTGCTCGGCTCGTTTCAGGAAATGAAATCGAAAGGAGTCTCGCTCCTGCTGGTTTGTTTAGAAAGGACCGTTGCGCCGCAGGAACGCAATCAATTGTTCACCACATTAAAGAACGGCGTTGACCGCGTGTACAAACTCGATACCAACGAACGCGGCACGCTTCAGTTATTATTAGAATCTCAGCGGCCTATCCTCCGCAGTTTCAACGAAGGAGAAACAGCGGGAGGCTTGTCCGCTTCCTATCATATGCAGCAAGGAGAGCATGACTATGGGACGAACCGTACCAACCTTCACCAACCTGATCGACGAGGAACTGGCAAGCTGGTCAAAGTTCCGCCGCGGACTCCGCAAAGACGATCAGGAAATATTTGACGAAATATTCCGTGCTGCTAAATTGCACCTGGCGGAAAATTTTTATGCCATGCGTGCTGTTCCGTTCGAAAGCATGATGATGTCGATTGTAATGGAACAGCAGAAAGCGATTAAGAGATTAGAAGAAGATGTAAAAAAAGTTGAGAAAATGAGAAGTTAAGGCGATGAGCCATTGAGCCGATAAGTCTGCGAGCAAATGAGCAAAAAAGCAATGCCAAGCTTATATATTAAAATGTTTTTATTAGTGATACGCCAAATGATACGTTATTTGATGGCGATTTTGAGAAATTGAGATGATAAGTAAATGAGCAAAAAGAAATTGAGAAATTAAGACGTTGAGATAAGATGACCTGTTAGCCATTAAACATGAATAAAATTAATCTTTCATCTGAAATCTCTCATCTCTCATCTCCAATCACCGGTTGGTTGTTCGATGTTTATCCATCCGAGCACGGCGTCACACTCTGGATTATCGGCCGGGACGGTGCGCGGCTGCGCTGTTTCCGAAAATTTACACCGTCATTTTTTCTTCATTTAAATAATTCCGACGCCAAGCGTGCAGCAGTTATTGCCGATCGGTGTACGGTTCCCCTGTCGATCGTTAAAACAACGCGGACAGAAATTTATTCCGGCGATTCCATTGACGTGCTGCAGGTGTTTGTACACGACCCGATGCAATTCAAGAGAAGTTGTGTGGTACTTCGAGAAATTCTTTCCGCATTTTGCATTTTTTAATTCAGATATTTCAGTTGAACAGCAATTTCTCTATGAGACACAGCTGTTTACTCTTGCGCTTGGCGAATATGAGATTGACGGCAAAGGCGAACTTTTTAACTGGCATCTGGACGACGACCGCGAAGCGTTTGAATATGAACTGCCGCCGTTTTCCATTATGCAGCTCCGCAACAGCAACGATTTTGTACCGCCGAAGTACCAGAAGTTCCTGCAATTAGAGATCAGTTACGACAACCGGACATATGCTCTGGAACAGGATTCGCCTCGCGAGCTGCTCGAAGCGTTCAACTGGCACCTGCATCATTGCGACCCCGATCTGATTGTAACCGATTACGGCGATGCGGTTCTTCTTCCGAAGATTTTTCAGCTCTCCAAACAAACGAATATCCCCTTACTTCTAAATCGGGATACCGGCGCGCAGCACCGCACAACAAAGGAATCGAGTTTTTTTCAGTACGGAAAGATCGTTCACAAAGACGGCGCATTCACACTTGCCGGACGCTGGCACATCGATGCGAACAATTCCTTTACCGTCACGGAAGCCGATCTCGACGGATTGTTTGAGATGGCACGGCTGACACAAATGTGCGGACAGCGGCAGGGGCGCGCGAGTATCGGCACATCGATGTCGTCGATGCAGCTTTCATGGGCATACCGCAACAATGTTCTTATTCCATCGAAGAAGCGTGAACCTGAGGAATTCAAGTCGGCCGCAACATTGCTGCTCGCCGACCGCGGCGGGCTTATTTTTAATCCTCCGCTGGGATATCATGAAGATGTTGCTGAGCTCGATTTTGTTTCGATGTATCCGAGCATCATGGTAAACAACAACATCTCGCCCGAGACAATCAACTGCCGATGCTGTCACAATGAAGCAGTGCCGGAACTCGGCTACACAATTTGTGAAAAACGAAAGGGCGTTGTACCGGAAACACTCCGCGGTGTTGTTGCGAAGCGTGCATATTACAAGCGGATGAAAAAAGAATTCAAGGGAAAAAACGAAGTGCTCTTTAAACGGTACGATTGCCGGCAAAGCGCGCTGAAGTGGATGCTGGTAAGCTGTTTCGGTTATCTCGGTTACAAAAATGCCCGTTTCGGACGCATAGAAGCTCACGAATCTATCAATGCATTTTCACGCGATATCATTCTCACTGCAAAAGAAATTGCCGAAAACCGCGGATATACTCTTCTTCATGCAATTATTGACTGCGTATGGCTAAAAAAACCCGGTGCGACACAAAACGATTACGAAGAGCTTGCACGTGAAATTTCTACGCGCGTCGGCATCGATATTTCGCTGGAAGGGATGTATAACTGGATTCTTTTTCCTGCTTCCAAAACCGATCCGTATATCACGACTGCCAATCACTATGTGGGATGGTACCGGCATGGCGACGTCAAGATGCGCGGCATCGAAGCACGGAGGCGCGATACCCCGAAGTTCATTAAGAACATGCAGAAGGCAATGCTGGACAAAATGTCCGCTGCAAAAAATACCGATGAAATATCGGCGATGGTTCCGGAGATATTGGAAATTGCACACAGTTTCATTTTACTCCTTCAAAGCGGACGTGCCAATCCGATGGAACTTGTTCTCAAACGCCACATTATGCATGAAGCCGGTGAATATCTCAATAACAGCATCAGCGCGGTAGTCTCAAAGATGGTGGAAGCAATGGGAGTACATCTCTCGGCAGGCGAATCGATTGAGTTCATTATACTCGATCAATCAGGCAAGAAGAAACCCGAAAAAGCCAAGCCTGTTGCGTTATACGCATTCGAAGACGGCTACGATATCGAACAATATACCGAGCTTGCTTTGCGGGCCGTGGAAACCCTTCTTCTTCCGTTTGGCTACGATGTACGGCGGTTAAAGACACATTTTAGAATCGGTGTATTAAAGCAAAAGAGTTCGAAAGCACGCCAAAAAATTCAAGAGCTCCCGTTATTTCAAATTCAGATCTAATTTCGGGAAAATATCCCTTTTTTATGATTATTATATGGACCAGGAATTGAATTTCAGGTGATCTCAGATTATCTTCTAAAGCAATAAACTATGTAACTTTTACACCTTATATGCCGTATTGTTTTACATAAAACCCTTTCAAGAACACAAGGTGAGACCATGAAGAACTTTATGACGCTTCTTTTTGCAATAATTCTATTCATACCGTTCCTTTCCGCAGATGCCCAATTGAGTCAAAAGAATCTCGGCGATGATAATGCAAGCGACCCTGTCGGCAAAGAAATTGAAAAATTTGTTGATAGATTAAAATTGCAGTGGAACTTCGATAATAATCTCAGGTATGGTGCAGAAGGATGACAGTATTCCATCTCAATCAGAAAGATCATATGATATCACCGACATCGAGTCCGACACGAACACACAAATATTTTCAAGCGACAAAATCGTACAGGAGTCGGACACAATCAACGGCAGTATTGTTGTAAAAAACGGGAACCTGATAGTATACGGTGTAATAAACGGCGACGTACAGGTAGTAGGCGGCGATTTGCGTTTGAAACGTACGGGCAGAATCACCGGTAATACACGAGTTATTGATGGAAGTATTGTAAAAGAAGAAGGTGCTGTCATCAAAGGATTTGAGGAGAAAACTAGTTCCGAAAAAGCGAGTTATCGTGAGACGAAAAAAGTTTCACGTTCAATTCATGGTTTTGATGTATTATGGCGAAGCGAACAGACAAACTGGGAGAATTTCATTTTCAGGTATAACCGCGTTGAAAGTCTATTTCTCGGCCTTGGTACGGAAAAGAAATTCTATTGGGATGGCGAAAAAGACTGGAATGCATACGGCAGTATTGGCTGGGGATTCAAATCGCATACTTGGCGCGGTAACCTGGGATTAGCCCGGCAGTTCGCGATTCCATCGGATGGAGGATCAAGCATCATCGAACTCGGAGCGGAAGGATATACTCTTACCGACACAAAGGACCAATGGATTATTTCCCAAAATGAAAATACGGCAGCAGCTCTGCTAATTCATGAAGATTTCCGGAATTACTTTGAACGTAGAGGTTTCACGATCCATACGGCTTTTTATTCAAAGCAAAATTATTTAAAGAGTGAATTAAAACTTGCATATCTGGTTGACTCATACGATTCACTATCCAATAAAATCGATTGGGCGCTATTCGGCGGCCATAAGAAATTCCGTGCTAATCCGGTAATCGACCCGGGTAAAATGCGCAGTATGATGCTGAGCGGCGGCGTCAGCACAATAACAAAGACAAGCCGGGCACAGGAAGGATGGTGTTTGTTCGGTTCTGCCGAGTTTGCCAGGAAAAGTTTTGGCAGTGAGTTTGATTTCGATCAATATCTCTTAGATGTGCGGCGCTTCCAGCCTCTGGGCAGGTACGAAAACTTTAATATGCGGGTTCGTGTCGGTACTTCAAGCGGTATTGTGCCTCTGCAGAAAGGATTCGAATTAGGCGGATTAGGGACTACAAATGCATTTCCATTCAAGTCGGACATCGGCAACCGGATGATGCTGGTTAATATGGAATTCATTTTAAACGGCAGCATTATGAACGACCTGAATTTCTGGCCTACCTGGATATTTCAACATCTGAATATTATTCTTACCTCTGATGCCGGATTCACACACGTCGCTCTTCCGGGCGACGGTGCAACCGAAGGATTCGGAGGAATAAGTCTGAACAAGTTTCATCATAACTTCGGTGTTGCATTCGGGAACACCACAGGCACATACAGGATCGGACTTGCCTGGCGGACAGATACAAGCGCACCGGTGCAATTCATCCTGCGGTTCAACAGGCCGTTTTAGAATAATCTAAAGTCGTTGCTTTCCTTTCTATATAAAGGCGCGCCAAACGCCGGGGGGATATTTCCGCTTATTATTTTCTTGCATAATTATTCATAATATTGTATATTAATACAATTAGAAACATACTCATAAAAGGAAAGTGTTAAGAAGATGATTTCTGTTTCTGTTGTCGGTGCGTCAGGTTATTCCGGGGCTGAATTGCTAAAGCTGCTTATCGGACACTCCGGCGTACGAATCGATAAGCTTTTTGCAAATACATCCGCAGGGAAAAAGCTTGCAGATGTTTTTCCTGTTTTCAATAGAACACTGGATGTTACTCTCGAGAAATATTCGGCAGAGTCCGTTTCCAAAAGCGATCTGATATTTATTGCCTTGCCGTCAGGTGAAGCGATGAATATTGTTCCCGGTTTGCTCGCGGCAGGTAAACGGGTAATTGATCTCGGCGGCGACTTTCGTTTACAGGATACATCGCTTTATGAAAAATATTATAAACGTCCGCATACAGCAGCGCATATTTTAAAACAGGCGGTATACGGACTGCCCGAATGGAATTCCGACAAAATCAAATCGGCTGCTCTTATTGCAAATCCCGGCTGCTACCCGACAAGCGCTATCCTTCCGATCGCTCCATTATTAAAGGAAGGCGTTATCGAACCGATAGGAATTGCTATCAGTTCATTATCCGGAGTCTCGGGTGCGGGAAAAAGTGCATCGCTCGAAATGTCGTTTGCAGAAGTAAACGAATCGGTCCGGGCGTATAAAGTCGGCGTGCATCAACATTATCCTGAAATTCGAACTATCCTGACAGCACTTTCAGCTACGGCACCGTCGCTTTCATTCGTTCCTCATCTTCTTCCGATTACACGCGGTATTTATACCAGCATTTTCGCAAATCTAAAAAAGAATATAGACGAGGAAACGGTTTATGCTGTTTATGATAAATATTACAGGACAGCACCTTTTGTCCGCTATTCGATTTCTGCAATTCCGGATATAAAAAATGTGAATTATACAAATTATATCGATATCGGATTCCGCGTGAACCAGGAAAATAAACAGATCGTGGTCCTTTCGACAATAGATAATTTGATCAAAGGAGCGGCAGGACAGGCATTACAAAATATGAATATTATGTTTGGTTTTGATGAAAAGGAAGGATTAAAGTAATGGGGACAGATATAATTAAAGAATGTGAAGGCGGTATAACCGCTGCAAAAGGATTTGTTGCAGGAGGATTATACTGCGGCATACGAAAAGTAAAAAAGGATATCGCAATCATAAAATCCATGACACCTGCAGTGACTGCCGGTGTTTTTACTCTGAACAAAGTCATGGCGGCGCCATTGTTGGCTGATAAACAGCAGCTTAAGAAATCAAATTTGTGTTCCGCTGTAGTAATTAACAGCGGTAACGCAAATGCATGCACCGGCGAGCAGGGCATGAAGGATGCCTGGACAATGATCGATTTAACGGCGGAGGCTCTTCATCTTCCGCGAGAACAGGTGATGGTGTCTTCTACCGGTGTAATCGGACAATATCTTCCGATGGAAAAAGTCACGGAAGGAATTCGCGAGCTTTCAACAAAACTCTCCTCCGATGGAAACAAGGATGCCGCGGAAGCGATTATGACTACCGATCTTTTTTCGAAAGAATGCGCCGTTAAATTCACCTGCGGTTCGTCTACCATCACTGTAGGCGGAATGGCAAAAGGATCCGGAATGATTGCACCGAACATGGCTACGATGCTTGCATTTGTAACAACCGATGCAGCTATCGCTCATCCGGCGCTTCAAAAAGCTTTAAATACTGCAAACAGCCGTTCCTTCAATTGTATATCCGTGGATGGCGATATGAGTACAAACGATATGCTGCTTGTGCTTGCCAACGGCTCTGCAAAGAATAAAGAGATACAACAGGATACGCCTGAGTTCAAACAGTTCCTCTCCGCATTGGAATATGTTCTCATCAAACTTGCGAAGATGATTGTTCGCGACGGTGAAGGTGCCACAAAGTTCGTGGAAATTATTGTTCAAGGTGCACGAAATGAAAAAGAGGCAGCGCAAGCGGCACGCTCTGTAGCCAATTCCAATTTAGTCAAAACAGCAATTCATGGAGCAGATGCAAATTGGGGCCGGATTCTGGCAGCGGTCGGATATTCGGGCATCGAGTTCAATCCGGCCAATGTGTCAATTAGTTTTAATGACCTGCCGGTTTTCAAACCGAACTACGAGATTGTTCTCGATGAAGTGAAAGCAAAAGAAGCGCTGTCTCAAAAAGATATTACTATACTGATCGATCTTCATCAGGGTTCGGCAAAAGCGCTTTTCTGGACTTGCGACTTATCGAAAGAATATGTGAATATTAATGCAAGTTACAGATCGTAAAGACAGCAAGAATAATTGAACAATTATTCCTAAGGATAAATAGAAGTTATGATTAATACTCAGACAAAAACAGAAGTACTAATTAAAGCGCTGCCTTACATACAAACATACGAAGGCAAAACATTCGTCATTAAATACGGCGGTGCCGCAATGAGAGACGAACGCCTGAAGGTTACATTTGCCCAGGATGTAACAATCCTTAGAAAGATAGGCATCAATATCGTCATCGTGCATGGCGGCGGAAAAGATATCACAGATCTTGCAGATGCGCTGAAGATCGAATCGCGGTTTGTCGACGGCCAGCGCTACACAAATGAACAGATGGTCGATGTAGTAATGATGGTGCTTGCAGGAAAATTGAACAAGGAAATAGTTAATCTAATTAATTCGAATGGCGGAAATGCGGTTGGATTATGCGGCGTGGACAACGGACTTCTTAAGGCAGCCCGGATTACGGAGAAAGATCTCGGCCTGGTGGGAGAAGTAAATTTTGTTAACGTATCTTTTCTCAACTTACTTCTCAACAACGGAATGATGCCGGTGATTGCCCCGCTTGCCGTGGGAGAAGACAATAAAATTCTTAATATCAATGCCGATCTTGCAGCCGGTGCTATTGCAGCGGAATTAAAAGCAGAAAAACTTGTTTATCTGAGCGATATCGAAGGTGTGCTCGTGGATCAGAACCTAATTTCCTCGCTTACACATTCTGAAGCAGAATCGCTTATCGAGCGCGGTGCGATTCACGGCGGAATGATCCCGAAAGTGCGGTCTGCATTTACTACGCTCAAACAGGGTGTTCGCAAAGTCCACATAATCGACGGGCGCATTAAGCATTCACTGCTGCTTGAGATTTTCACCGACGAAGGAGTCGGAACCCAAATGATACACGAATCATAGGGAATAAATATATGGAAAAACAACAACGGCACCTGGCAATCAAACAAATTATTGCCAGCCATATCATCAATACGCAAAGCGAATTAGCATCGGCAATGCGGAAAAAAGGATTTAAAACAACTCAAGCAACTCTTTCGCGTGATATGAAGGACTTAGGCATTGCCTGGGTGTACACGCCGACCGGTGCAAAGTACATGCTCAATCCGGAACAGGAAGAAGAACGGCTGACAACGCTCATCGGTATGGAAATTGAAAACATCGAAGCCAATGAGAGCATAATAGTTGTCAAGACACTTCCAGGCCGCGCTCAAGGGGTCGCAGAAATTATCGATCATCTTCGTCTGCCGTCTGTCCTTGGTACGCTTGCCGGTGACAATACGGTGTTTATTTTACCGCGTTCAATTAAGAAAATCAAAACAACTATCCAAGCGCTGCGCGATGTACTTGAAAAAACAAAACAAAAATAATCTTTTTTATGGATGGTTTTAGAAAATAATATTTACATGGATATTCGTACTATTGACATTGCGCATCCGCCGCTAAAATCCGATGACGCTGAACAATTGCTGGAAAATGAGTTACAAAGCGTCCGCGCGTCAAAGGAAGTGTGTGTGTTGAAAATAATACATGGATACGGCAGTTATGAACGGCCAGGCGTGCTAAAGGATGTAGTTCGCAATTGGGCATATCGGAATCGCACAAAGCTATCGGCAGTTATTCCCGGAGAAGAGTATACAATGTTTGACGCGAAAACTATTGAAATGCGGAAAGTTTGCGGACAAATATCCGATCCGGACCTCGGTGCAGGTAATCCCGGTATTACATTGATTTGGATACAGTAAGCAGTATAAGCTAAGTATGAGTTAATGAGTCTATGAGTTGAAGTAAATGGTCGATGAGTTAATGAGTCATTGAGTCTATAAGTATATGAGTTTAAAAATAAAATGAAATATAAGTAGAAAATAACCATTAGGAGAAGCACGTGAAAAAAGAACGCATTGCCGTCGCATATTCCGGCGGCCTGGATACCTCGGTCATTGTAAAATGGCTTCAGGAAAAATACAACGCAGAAATTATCACTGTCACCGGAAATCTGGGACAGAAAAAAGAACTGATCGGAGTAAAAGAGAAAGCGCTGAAGACCGGTGCAAAGAAAGCATATATGCAGGACCTTCGCAAGGAATTTGTGGAAGACTACATATTTCCTGCGCTCAAAGCCGGTGCATTGTACGAACACAACTACCCGATGGCAACGGCAATCGGCCGGCCGTTGCTCGCAAAATCATTGGTAGAAGTCGCTTTAAAAGAAGGATGCACGGCGGTTGCACACGGCTGCACGGGAAAAGGAAACGATCAAGTTCGCTTCGAGGTCGCGGTAGCAGCGCTTGCTCCGCAATTAAAAGTACTGGCTCCTGTGCGCGAATGGGAATTTAAATCGCGCGAAGAAGAGATTGCCTATTGTGAAACGCATGGCATTCCAGTTGCCGCCACAAAAAAGAATCCGTATTCAATCGATGAAAATCTCTGGGGCACTGCAATCGAATGCGGTGTACTGGAAGATCCGATGGTCGAACCGCCCGCCGATGCGTACCAGCGCACAGTTCCGCCAAATCTCGCGCCGGACGAATCGACAGTTGTGACTATTGAATTTAAAAATGGTGTTCCGATAGGATTGAATGGAAAGAAATTACCGGGCGTTCAATTGATCGATCGACTCAATGAAATAGGCGGTGCAAACGGCATTGGCAGACTTGATATGATCGAGAACCGATTGGTCGGCATTAAATCGCGCGAGGTATACGAAGCTCCTGCAGCAACTATTCTCCATTTTGCACATCGCGAACTTGAGCGTCTTGTGCTCGATAAAGACACGTCGCACTTCAAAGCTAAACTTGCATCCGATTATGCCGATATGATTTATAACGGCTTGTGGTTTACACCGCTGCGCGCCGCTATGGAGTGAATTCGTGAATGAGACGCAGAAAGTCGTTACCGGAATGGTGAAAGTAAAACTCTATAAAGGCAACATTGAAATAGCCGGACGTACATCGCCTTTTTCACTCTACGACACAAAATTAGCAACATACACGGAAGAAGATTCGTTCGATCACAAAGCGAGTGAAGGTTTTATTAAGATCTACGGTTTGCCTTCAAAGACGTTTTATTCGGTAAACAAGCAATTGCTGAAAAAGAAAAAGTAGCCGGTTTTCGCTGATAATTATTTCTCCCCATTGTGTAAGATTTACGCAATGGGGATTTTTTTATCCTACAAGTTTCTGCGAACTGGTTGCATTCTCTTAAGAAAACCGATACATTCAAAACATGACAAGTCCGAAAATCGATAAATAGTATTAGGATATTAAATGCTTCGCTTATTCATTGCATTTCTTCTCTTTACATCAAGCATAATTGCTCAGATCAAAACCGATACACTTCAGCAGCGGCCTGTTCAGATTCAGTCAAGCAAGGATTCATTATTTCTACATGTACAAATCCCGGATAGAGACACAATCCGGACATTTTCTTCGCGTCTCCGGTATGCTGCCTGCACTTCGCCAAATGCAGCGGCATTCGTTAACGGAAAACAATCGAAAGTCTACGCCAGCGGCGCATTTGTCGGACTTGTTAATATCAATATCGGCATGACAGATATAAGATTTACTGTAAAGTCCATAACCGGTGATTCGTTATGGCAGGATTTTGTTGTGATCCGCCCCGAACCAATGAAAAATTCATCTCACGATACATTGGTGATCGAAGATGCTATGATGAGACCATCACAGGATATGTGGCTCATCGCCGGTGATGTGCTTGAGTTAAGATTCAAAGGAAGCCCGGGCTGGGAGGCAACTTGTGAGATACCGGGAATTGAATCGGATATTATTATGCATGAACAGTCTCCCGAGGAAGCAGACGGATTTTCCGGAGTGTATCTTGGCCATTATACTGTCAAACCGACTGACGAAATAAGCAATGTGCAGATTGTTTTCAGATTGAAGAAGAGTTTTTGGAGCAAGGAAAAAGTTCTTTCCAAAGCCAAAATTTCATTTTTCAAAGGTAAAACAATTCGTATTGCTGAAGTTACAGGAACCCGTCCATATCTCAATACCGGACTTGGCGGCGACCGGCTCGGCGGATCGAAGCTTGGTTTTCTTCAAGCCGGTGTAAGATTGAATATAACCGGAAAAATCGGCTCCCAGTACCGTATCCGGTTATCGGAAATTATGGATGCATGGCTTCCTGAAGAGTTTGCAAAATTATTACCTCCTGATACACCGAAGCCGCAGTCTCTCGCAGGCGCTATTTCTGTTTCAGGAAATAACTCGGAGGATATTGTAACCCTCGTTCTTACTGAGAAATTACCGTATACAAGCGAACAATCGGTAAATCCGGATGCAATTACTGTCGATGTTTACGGAGCGACATCGAATACAAATTGGATTTCCCAAAACCTTACGGCACGCGGAATAGAGAATATAACCTGGAAACAGGTCACAACAGATCAATACCGGCTGACAATCGCACTCCGGCACGTGCATTGGGGTTATGATATCG
The DNA here is from genome assembly GCA_963770945.1 of uncultured Bacteroidota bacterium. Lineage (GTDB taxonomy): Bacteria > Bacteroidota > Ignavibacteria > UBA10030 > UBA10030 > Fen-1298. Next base: position 168,099 of record CAVYRP010000004.1, read on the forward strand.
ATTATAACGGCAATACTTTACGTATTAAAATCCGCAGGGCGCCGATTTCTGTTTCGCGCGATTCTGTTTTGTCAGGCATAATCATAGCTATTGATGCCGGACATGGCGGTGATGTAAAAGGGGCGGTTGGTGCAACCGGTGTTCTTGAGAAAGATATAACGATCATTATCGCCCGTCATCTCGAGTCTATTTTAAAATCAAAAGGTGTAAAAGTCATATTGACTCGCGGTGAAAATGACGGCCCATACATGGCAGACCGAATTGAAAATATTTTACATTCGAATGCCCGGCTTCTGGTAAGCATTCATTGCAACTCAGCCGGCGAAACATCTGATCCGCTTCTAATCCGCGGCGTCAGCACGTATTATCGCCACATTGGGTTCAAGCCGTTTGCAGATATTGTGTATGAAAAGATGCTTGCACTTGGACTTCAGCAGTTTGGTGTAGTGGGAAGCTTCAACTTTACGCTTAATTCTTTGACACAAATGCCGAACGTGCTTGTTGAGACTGCATTTCTATCCAATCCGGAAGAAGAAATGCTTTTACTGGATGATGGATTCAGGAAGAAAGTGGCAGAGCAAATTGCATCTGGGTTGGAGGAATATGTCAAGAAATATAGCGAAAAATCGGGAAAATAGAGCATTTAGTGTCTTGAAATTAATAACTTAATCAAATTTGAACAATATCAATTTATAATATTTTTCTCTTCCATTATTCGATTATGCTTCCCGTCATTGACAATAGTTACCGTCTTACTTAAATTGATATAGTTTTATCCTTAAATTAATTTCACTTACTTTTAAAATTGGCAGGAGGGGATATGTATTTACTGCGCAAAAACTACTTGAATAATTTTCTCTCATTAATCGTTCTTTTGTTTTGCATTACAACTGCAACGACAGCACAAATCAATTGGCAGCAGACAAATGGACCGTGTGGAGCAACCGTTTATGCCCTTGAAATCAGTGGAACGAATTTATTTGCAGCAACAAGGGGCAATATTTACCTTTCAACGAATAATGGTTCAAGCTGGAATGCAATTAGTACCAGTTTAGGAAACTATAATTTTACATCTATTGTTGTATCTGGTGCAAATATCTTTGTCGGAAGTCTAGGCGGTGGTGTTTTCCTCTCCAACGATAACGGCTTAAGTTGGACTCAAGTGAATAATGGTTTAACAGAACTTGGTGTTACCGCTCTCGCCGTTTCAGGCACGAATCTTTTTGCTGGAACAATAGGTAGCGGGATTTTTCTATCAACGAATAATGGTGCAAGCTGGAGTGAAGTCAATAACGGTTTAACAAAAAAATGGGTTACAGCCTTTGCAGTTTCAGGTACTGATCTCTTTGCTAGGTAATATTGACGGTGTATTCCTTTCCACAAATAATGGCTCAAGCTGGAGTGAGGCCAATACCGGCTTAACAAATAATACCGTTTTTTCTTTTGCCCTTTCCGGTTCAAATATATTTGCCGGTACTGGTAACGGCGGCATATTCCTTTCCAGTGACAAAGGATCAAGCTGGATTGCAGTCAATGCCGGCTTGGATAATCATACTATTATGGCTCTTGCAACCTCTGGCACAGATTTGTATGCCGGAACTGGCGGAGGCAGTGTATTTAAATCTACTAATAATGGTTTAAACTGGAGTTTAATCGGCACAGGTATGATATACACTATAAGAGCTCTTAAAGTTGTAGGTACGAATATCTATGTTGGGACAGATGGCGGTAATGGCATAACTATGTCAACGAATAGTGGTGTAAACTGGAACGCTGCTAATAGCGGCTTGATAGGAACTAGTATTCGATCTTCTATAGTATCAGGTAGAAACATTTTTGTCGGGACGTACGATAGTGGTGCTTTTCTTTCTACTAATAATGGTTCAAATTGGACTTCAATAAATACCGGCTTGATGGGTTATGGAATATCAGCTTTTGCCGTTTTGGGCACAAATCTCTTTGCTGGTACTGATAACGGTGTATTCCTTTCTACAAACAATGGAGCAAGTTGGAATACAGCAAATAATGGTTTACCAAGCACAAATATCAGTTCGTTAGTAACATCTGGTACAGATTTATTTGCCGGGACAACCGAGGGTGTATTTCTTTCTACTGATAATGGTTCAAGTTGGAGTTCAGTTAGTACAGGCTTGACGAATCCTGCTATAAAAGCTCTTGCAGTATCCGGTATGAACCTTATTGCCGGAACTTCTCAAAGCGGTATATTTATTTCCACAAATAAAGGTGCAAGCTGGAGTGCATCCATAGGTTTAGCGAATGCTGACATTTATTCATTTGCGGTTTCCGGGACAAATATTTTCGCCGGGACTAATCAGGGTGTATTCTTATCAACTAATAGCGGTTCAAGCTGGTATGCGATCAACGCAGGTATTAATAATGAATACATCTACGATCTTGCAGTCTCGGGTACAAATATTTTTGTCGGAAGTGATAAAGGTGTCTTTCTTTCTACAAATATGGGTGCAAGCTGGAATACTGTCAATACCGGCTTAACAAATACTTATGTATTAACCCTTGATGTATCCGATACTTATCTCTTTGCTGGAGCCAGCGGCGGTGGTGTATTTATTGCTAAAATATCTCAATCTCCACCAATTACAGATAATATGGTTGCTTATTTTCCGTTCAATGGAGGAGATTCAACTGATCAAAGCGGGAACGGATATAGCCCAACATATGTAAACGCCGCGTTAGTTAGCAGATCGTTTTGGAAACGATGCAAGTGCTTTTAGTTTTGATGGAACAAGCAAGACTATACAGTTCGGTGATATTTTAGACGAGGTTTTCTGCGCGCCAGTAGCAAAATTTACTATTACCGGATGGGCGAAAACAAGAACTTGCTGGCAGTTATTCAAATGGAACTGGATTTATCATAGGGCAAAAGTGCAGGGGGAAGTAACGGCCCATATCAATGGAATATCAGTCCCATGTAAACGGCTTTCTCTACGGAGCCATATTCTCCGATACAATGGCTCATAATTATCATAGCTGGCTTATAACTCCCGCACCGGAGGATGAATGGTATCAATTCGCATTAGTGTTTGATGGTACGTTTACCAGAGATGCAGACGGATAAAATTATATTTTAATGGAAATGCATCCAATACAACAATTTTTCAGCATGTTGGCACACTTGGAACAACAACAAATACTACCAAGCAGCATTTAACCATTGGTGCTTGCGCATGAACCAAATAATCCTCAATTGCTGAATCATTTCTATGACGGAAATATTGATGATATACGCATTTATGCAAAAGCATTGACTCAGGAAGAAATAGATTTGTTATATCACGAAGGTGGATGGACTGCAATTAACCATGCACCGACAGCAAATGCCGGCCCTGATCAGACAGTGTATGCAGACAGTATAGCCAGCACACTCGATCAATCTAAATGGTTCCGGATCTTATGATGAAAATAATGATCCGCTTTCCTACACATGGAAAGAAGGCAACTGCAATGTTAGCAACAGGAGTCGCATCCCACTGTAATTTTACAACCTGGAGTTCACAATATCTCTCTTATCGTTGATGATGGAAAAGGTGGTTTGGATACAGCCTTATGTTGTAATCACAATACGTTATTATGCAAATAATATGGTTGCTTATTTTCCGTTCAATGGAGGAGATGTTAACTGACTCAGAGCGGGAACGGATACAGCGCTACATATGTAAACGCCGCGTTAGCTAACAGATCGTTTTGGAAATGATGCAAGTGCATATAGTTTTGATGGAACAAGCAAGACCATACAATACGGCGATATTTTAGACGAGGTATTTCTGCGCGCCAGTAGCAAAATTTACTATTACCGGATGGGCGAAAACAAGGACCTGTGGTAATTATACGACAGGCGGCGGGATGATAATGAGCAAGAGTTCCGGCGGGGGTGGAATCTATCAGTGGAATATTACTCATCAGGAAAATCAGGTAAATGTGGTAGTTATTTCCGATGGAATAGCTCAAAACTATCTCTGGCTTACAAGTCCGATGACCACAAATCAATGGTTCCAATTTACACTTGTCTTTGACGGCAACCTGCCTGAAATGCAACGTCTTAAACTTTATGTGAACGGACAATCATCCAATACCACAGTATATAAACATCTAGGAACTCTTGGCACTACTACTCAAAATTCTACACAAAATGTTTGCATTGGTGCAAGTCATGAATCTGGAAATCCGAGCGATCTTCATAGTTTCTATGACGGAAATATAGATGATATTCGTATATATGCAAAAGCATTGACTCAGGAAGAAATAGACTCGTTATATCATGAAGGCGGATGGAATACAACGACATACAGCGAACCGCGTGTAGTTTTCTCAACAGATGTATACGGTCCTGTGTATGCCGGCATTAGTATCTTGAAACAAGATGCTATGTATGCAATTGCATCCGGAGATGCGATATATCGGATGAACACGGACGGTTCTACAAAATACACATTAGAGGTCTCGGGTGAAATTCGATCCGCCAGTTCTATCGCGCATGACAATACAGTTTACATAGCTTCGTCCGACCGGAACCTATATGCATTCACAAAAGACGGAACGTTCTGCATGGCCTCCACTGCCAACCGGCGGAATATTGACAGCAACGCCGACAATCGATTCAGCAGCAAATCGATTGTATATCGGCGTGTCCAATCATAATTTTATTGCCGTGAATCGATCTAACGGTAAAGTAGTATGGAATTATTTTGCAGATGATCAAATTAGAAATTCAGCGGTAATAACAGGAAATCGAAAATTTGTCTTTGCTACTCAAAAAGGGACGTTGTATGGTTTTGATTTGAACAAGCATACGCCATCGGTGACACCGACATGGCAAATTGCCCTGCCTGACACAGCCCCGAGTTCATTTGCTGTAGACAGTCAAGGAAATATATATTTGGGAACAGGTTCAGGAATACTTATGAAGGTTGCACTGCCTGATAAAAGCCAGCCTCAAATATTATGGCAAACAACCATTGGTGGTGCGATTGTCGGTGCACCGGTAATAGATGCAAAAGGAACGTTATATGTCGGATCAACCAGATGCTAAATTGTATGCCGTCGATATTTCTTCAGGTACGGTGAAATGGTCATTTGCAGACTTCTGGACCAATTCAATCAACTCCAGCGATTTCAGATTCTAGGAAATATATTTGTTGCTAATGACAACGGCGAAGTGTTTTCGTTGGATGCAAATCAAGGTTGTACAATGGTACTATAAAGCAAGCAATGCCATTGTATCTCCTCTTACTGTACTATAATTCAACATTATTCTTTGGTACACTTGGCAATCAAGTTATCGCATTATATGATTCATCTCAATCTTCAAGCTTTATGAAATCGTCTGTCACTGCTCAAATGCTCGAGGATCCTATATGGTCGACTTTCCAGGGGAACATCCAGCGGACCGGTATGGCAGATGTTTCTACTTCAACGGGAGTTGAAAACGATAATAAGTATAGTTCCAACAAATTATGCCTTATTTCAAAACTATCCCAACCCGTTCAATCCATCCACGATAATATCATATGAATTACCGACGAATTCAAAAGTCACTATTAAAGTATATAATATGCTGGGTCAACAGTTATTTATGCTGGTCAATGATTACCAATCAGCGGGGTATCATGAAGTGAAATTTGAGAGCTCCTCCCTGCCAAGCGGTATCTACTTCTACCAGATGACAGCCGGATCCTATGTCCAGACAAAGAAAATGATACTTATGAAATAACGGATTGCTTGAGTTTACAACTTAAAGAGGGCTGTTAATAATTGTACCAGCCCTCTTTTATGTAGTGTCTCAGTTTAACTTAGTTGGTCAGTGATGTCAGGAATTTCTTCCTGACATTCAATAGTATCGGTCAGGACAGCCGGAGGCCTGAGAATGCAATCGTGCAGCGCACGATTCAATATTTTGGTCATTCCACATGAACGCACTAAACTGAGGCACTGCCCTCTTTTATCTTCCATTGCACCCTCCCATTAAATTTGATTAAATTCGTATTACTTTGAATTGTACATCAACCATTATTGTATTGGACAATCACTATGGCTACTCAAAAACTCTGGGGCGGACGATTTAAAGAGCCTCTTGCTGAAATTGCACTCAATTTTTCTTCTTCCATTGAATTCGATAAATATTTGTATGAAGAAGATATCGCCGGCAGTATTGCTCACGTGGAAATGCTTGCTTCAGTTAAAGTGCTGACAGCATCGGAATCAAAGCGTATCTGTACAGCTTTGAAAGCAATACGGAAAGAAATTAAAGATGGAAAGTTAAAATTATCTCTCGATTATGAAGATGTGCATTCGGCAATCGAACAGCGGCTGACTCAGAAAATCGGTGCTCTTGGCGGAAAACTCCACACCGCCCGCAGCCGCAACGACCAGATCGCACTGGATGAAAGGCTTTTTCTCCGCTCAGCTATTCTTGAAATCAAAAAACTCGTTACCAATCTTCAACGCGTTCTGCTTAATAAAGCCGAGAAGAACTACGGTGTTCTGATGCCGGGTTATACGCACACGCAACGGGCACAAGCTATTATGCTGTCGCATCATTTGCTCGCTTATATCAATATGTTAGAGCGCGATTTCGAGCGCCTGCAGGATTGCACAAAACGTTTAAATAAATCGCCGCTTGGTGCTGCAGCTTTTGCCGGAACGCCGTTCCCCATCAACCGTGCGATGGTAGCCAGGAAATTAGGTTTTGACGGTATCGTGGAAAACAGCATCGACGCCGTGAGCGATAGAGATTATATACTTGAATTCATCTCTGCCTGCAGTCTAATGATGATGCATTTGAGCCGTTGTGCAGAAGAGCTCGTGCTCTGGACTACAAAAGAATTTTCATTCGCTCAAATCAGCGACGCTTATACGACCGGCAGCAGTATTATGCCGCAGAAAAAAAATCCGGATATGGCAGAATTGGTTCGCGGTAAAACAGGACGCGTATACGGTGCATTGATGAATCTTCTTACTACGATGAAAGGACTGCCGCTTGCATACAATCGCGATATGCAGGAGGATAAACAACCGATGTTTGAAACGGTAAAAACAACACGCGAATCTCTCCTGGTCCTTGCGCATGTCCTGGTCCATACAACATTCGACAAATTCCATATGGAAGAAGAACTTCGAACAGATTTTCTCACCGCTACAGATATGGCCGACTATCTTGTCACAAAGGGCATTCCTTTCCGTGAAGCACACTACAATTACAGGCGAAGTCGTTCAATATTGTGTAACGCATAAAATGTACTTTGGGAACCTGGATCTCGCCACACTAAAGGAGTTTTCACCGAAATTTGAGCCGGATATCTTTGATTTCATTTTGCCGCAAACGAGCGTTAAACGCAAAAAATCGGCAGGCAGTACAAGTCCGCAAGAGGTAAAAAGACAAATTGCTTATTGGACTCGTTTACTAAGCAAAAGAAAATCGTAAAATATAGAGTAAATATCATAACTCTGTTTTTAACAGAAATTTTTATTAATTATTACTAAATTCAGTGGAACATTTTCATAATATAAAACGTTATAAGTATTAGATGCCGTTAAAATACTCAATATATTGATTTCATCTTTAATGATTCTTGTTTTTACCACGTTTAATGTCGGTATTCCCATAGTGACATATCTCTGTCCTATGATGAGTGAAGATAGTCCATATTGCGAGATGATGCCGCCGGCAGACTAACGGCGTTCTTTCCTTTACATCTGAAATTCCGGATTGCTGCACAAGTCACATGATTGCTGAAAGAAACACGACTCCATATCTTTCTGTCGAACAATTTAAGGTTTCGCATCAATTATCTCTTGATCAAGTTACTCTTGTAACTAATGATATTTATCTTTTAGGTAGACAATCATTGTCGGAGGTATCATGCATTTCTGCTTCGCCGCCTTTCATTGGAAACGTTTCTCTCTCTATCCTCAACTCGACACTTCTCATTTAAGCAGCCGCTGCTTCATTGTTCTGACGTATCCCTTTCATAGGGATGATCTAATTATTTATCTTTTTCTTTTAAAGGAGTGAAAATGAAATTGTTCATTTTCTTTTCTCTCGTTTTTGTTCTAATACCATTCACACACGCGACAGGAGCATAAACGAGGAGAATTACAGACGCTTATGAACAAAGCAACCAAGCAGAATAATGAAATTTATAAAACCCTATAATATCAAAACACAATATTCAAAAACAAAAGGTGATACTATGTTTAAGATTCTCATTCTCTCATTGGCGGTTTCTACTATAGCAATCGCTCAAACATCCGACTGGCAGTCAGTCGAAAAAGTTTTTAACAGGAAAGGAAATGTACAGGGAGAAGTTTTTAAGGTTACTTTTCCCCGTTCTGACTTGAAAGTCAAAGTGGGAAATGTCTTGATCGAGCCGGGACTCGCACTCACGTCGTGGATAGCATTCGATGGCAGCGGCAATAACTCGATGATGATGGGAGATCTTGTACTTTTGGATTCGGAAATTACGCCTGTTATAACAAAGATCATTGCAAATGGTCTTGAAGTATCGGCCATACACAATCATATTATTGGCGAATCTCCAAACGTAAAATATCTCCATTTCGGAGGAAGCGGAAACCCTGAAGTCCTGGCTCAAAAAATGATGAATGTGCTTTCTGTTACGGGAACTCCTCTCGTTCCCCAACAATCCGGCATGACAATAAACACGTTCGATTGGTCAAAGGTTGAATCAATTTTAGGAAGATCGGGTGCACATAAGGGCAACATCTTGCAGATTGGAATTCCTAGAATTGAAACCATTACCGAAAAAGGTATGGAGATTCCTCCCTTCATGGGAATGGCGACAGCAATCAATATGCAGTTGGTGGGTGAGAATGCCGCGGCAACAGGCGACTTTGTTCTCCTCGCCGGCGAAGTCAATCCGGTAGTCCATGCTCTGGTTGAAAACGGCTTCGCTGTGACTGCTATTCACAGTCATATGCTTTTTGAATCGCCGCGCTTGTTCTTCCTGCATTTCTGGGGAGTCGAACAACCCGAGAAACTCGCTCGTGGCCTCAAAGCGGCTTTGGACAAAACCAATTCAGAGAAAAAGAAATGATCTTGCGCATCCGCATATAACGGTGGACGTTACAATAAAGGAATATGGTAATGATTGAGAAAATTATTGAATGGTCCGCAAACAACAGGGTCATTGTAATTATGATTTACGCGATCGTCATCGGGTTTGGCATTTACAGCGTTGTCAATTTGCCTGTCGATGCGATACCCGATCTTTCGGAAAATCAGGTTATCATTTTCACGGAATGGATGGGACGATCACCGCAGATCATTGAGAACCAGGTTACATTTCCAATCGTTTCCGGCTTGCAGGGATTGCCTCATGTAAAAGCAGTGCGCGCAACTTCAATGTTCGGAATGTCTTTTGTCTTTGTAATCTTCGAAGACGGGGTTGATACTTATTTTGCACGTACACGCGTCCTTGAAAGAATGAATACGGTTCAAGCTCAATTGCCTTCCGGCGTTGTGCCGTCTCTTGGCCCGGATGGAACGGGAGTCGGCCACGTCTACTGGTATACTGTTGAAGGCAAGGGATACGATCTCGGCGCTCTTCGCGCTGTGCAGGATTGGTATATACGCTACAAATTATCATCTGTTGACGGTGTTGCAGAAGTTGCAAGCATAGGCGGATTTGTAAAACAATATCAAGTCGATGTTAACCCGAATGATCTGCGTGCTTACAATTTAACTGTTGCTGACGTTGCAAATGCTGTTCAAAGAAGTAATAACGAAGTTGGCGGAAAAATACTGGAAGTAAGCGATGCAGAATATTTCGTGCGAGGTCAGGGATACATCCAATCAAAAGCCGATGTTGAAAACACGGTAATAAAAACTGCGCCGAATGGAATTCCGATCCTGATTAATAATATTGCATCGGTTTCTTTAGGAGGAGATATAAGACGCGGCGCTCTGGAAAAGAACGGTGAAGGACAAGCTGTCGGCGGTATTGTTGTTATGAGAACCGGCGAGAATGCACAAAATGTCATCGACCGCATAAAAGAAAAAATTAAGGAAATCTCGCCCGGTCTTCCTCCCGGAGTTGAAATTGTTACGTCGTATGATAGAAGCACATTGATTAAGGAAGCCGTCGGAACTTTGGAACGAGCCTTAATAGAAGCCTCAATCACAGTTTCCATTATGGTTATGATTTTCCTTCTTCACTTTAGAAGCATTTTAAGAATTCTTATCGAGCTTCCTATTTCTATTCTTATCGCATTTATTCTTATGTATATCTTCGGAATCTCATCCAATATAATGTCTCTTGGCGGAATTATCCTAGCAGTGGGAGTAATAGTAGATTCCTCAATTGTGCTGGTGGAAAATGCCTACCGCAATCTTGCCAAGGCATTGGAAGAGAAAAAGCATTTAACGCCGGATGAATACAAAAAGATTTCTGTCGATTCTGCAAAACAAGTCGGCAGGGCTATTTTCTTTTCTGAATTAATAATTCTTGTTTCTTTTCTTCCGGTATTTATGCTGACAGGGCAGGAAGGAAAACTATTTCATCCGTTGGCGTACACAAAATCATTTGCGCTGATCGGATCTGCTATTGTCGTTATTTCACTCATTCCCGTTCTGATGACTATGCTCATGCGCGGTAAATTCAAGCCGGAAGATAAAAATCCAACCACGCGGTTTTTCATTAAACTCTATGCACCGGTAATTCATTGGGTGCTCAAACATAGAACAATTACAATTGCAATAAATATTATTGCGTTACTTGTAACTATTCCTATGATTCTCAATACAGGATCAGAGTTTATGCCTCCGCTTGATGAAGGATCTATTCTTTATATGCCGGTTACCTTGCCAGGAGCTTCTATTATCTGAGGTGAATAGAATTTTGCAGGAACAAGACAAAATTATTAAGTCAATTCCCGAAGTCCATCACGTTCTTGGTAAAACAGGACGAGCAGAAACCGCAACAGACAACGCGCCGATAAGTATGATTGAAACAATCATTTTACTTAAACCAAAGAACGAGTGGAGACCAGGAATTACAAAACAGAACATTGTTGCTGAACTCGACTCAAAATTACAAATACCCGGTGTTCGTAACGGATGGACCCAGCCGATCATCAATAGGATTAATATGCTTTCCACCGGTGTGAGAACAGATATTGGATTCAAAATATTCGGTCCGGATCTCGATACTCTTGAATCATACGCCATCAAAACAGAAAATTTGTTAAAAACCGTAAACGGCGCGGCTGATGTTGTTGCCGAGCGTGTTCAGAACGGATATTACTTAGACATACAAGTCAAACGTGCTCTGGCTGCGCGCTATGGAGTAAACATAAGTGATCTTCAGGATATCATTGAAACTGCTATCGGCGGTCAAAATCTTGGAATTGTTATCGAAGGAAGAATGCGTTTCCCGATTAGAATGCGTTATCAAAAAGACTACCGTAATAATATTGATGAACTGAAAAGCCTGATTGTTCCGGTGGCATTATCAAATCCTATGGCTGCTCAAACTTCATCAGGCTCAACGAGCGTAGGCGGAATGAGTAAAAGCAACTCCGGTGGAATGTCTTCATCGATGGGAAGTTCAAACCAATCAAGCGTTATTCCGCAATCACCGAACACACAAAATGATTTTTCACTCTTGAGCACAAATCAAAACGCTGTGACTTATCTGCCTCTCTCTGAATTGGCTGATATTAATTTAGTAACCGGCCCTCCCATGATCAGCAGCGAAAATGGAATGCTTCGATCAATAGTTTTTATGAACACGCGCGGGCGCGATATGGGCAGCGTCATGGTTGATGCTAAAAAAGGTTATCGAGAACGGATTAATCCTTCCTCCCGGTTATTCATACACCTGGAGCGGACAATATGAAAGCAAAGTCCGTGCACAGCAGACAATTGAAATCATTATGCCCGTTGTATTCCTATTAATCTTTTTCCTCCTCTTCTTTACTCTTAAAAATTATGTGGAAGCAGGAGTTGTCATGCTTTCAGTTCCGTTCGCGCTGATCGGAGGGATGTATATGATCTACATTCTTGGTTACAATTTTTCCGTTGCCGTTTGGGTTGGGTTCATCGCACTGTACGGAATTGCAGTTGAAACCGGCGTTATCATGGTCGTCTATCTTCACGAAGCACTTGATAATAAAATACGTGCGCATCAAAAAGGTCTGCGGGGACCAATTACAAAAGAGGATATTTATGATGCAACTGTTGAAGGTTCTGTTTTAAGATTAAGACCAAAATTGATGACCGTCTTTACTGCAATGGTTGGACTCGTACCTATTATGTGGTCCACAGGAACCGGTTCGGATGTTATGAAACCGTTGACAGCCCCGATGATTGGCGGCTTACTTACAAGCGCTATTCACGTTCTTGTCGTTACACCGATTCTTTTTACAATGATGAAGGAACACGCACTTAAAAAAGGAACATTAGAATTGTCGAAAATGGCCGGTTGGATGAAGGAGAGAGATTAATATGAAGAACGTTAAAATAAAATCAATTCTGTGGGCCACAGTGCTGCCTGCGTTAAGTCTTTTACTGATCACTGTCGCAAAGATAAACGCACAACCGGTTGATTCTTTAGTAGCAGAAGCGGTAAGAAATAATTCACAATTGAAATCACTTCAATACAAAATTGCCGCATCGGAAAGAAGAACCGAATCCATCAGCACGCTTCCGCCGCCGAATCTGTCTGTAGAATTTTCTCAAGTTCCGACAAATTCATATGATATTTTCAACCAATCCATTTCAAACAACTTTGGACTTTCGCAAATGTTTCCTATTGGAGGAAAGCTAAGTGCGATGGCAGATGTTGAGAGAATAAACACTTTGGTTGAAGGCAATAACTATGAGATTTATAAAATCAATCTTACTGCCCGGATAAAAATGTCTTACTATACTATATGGTTGTTTGATAGAAAAATCGAAGTCCAGAAGAAGAATATCTCCTTTATAAACGATCTCATCAAATCAGTCGAATCATCTTACTACACAAACAGGATAAATCAAGCGGATCTTCTGACGCTTCAAAGTGAAAATGCGTCGTATGACACTCAACTTATAATTCTTGAGAAACAAAAAGAAGCAGAGATGTACAAACTCAATAAACTTCTAGGACGCGATCTTAATTCAAAAGAACTTTATGCTATCAAAGAATTACCAGTTGACACGCTTTCATCATCTCAAATGAAATTAGAGGAACTGCTTGGTTCCTCTAATCCATCTCTAAAAAAAATGGGAAGTATGATTGAAATGAACAAGGCAATGATTGACGCAAATAACCGCGAGTTAATCCCTGACTTGATGGTTCAGGGAATGTTTATGAGAATGCCGCGAGGGATGATATTGACTTCAAAAAGCGATCTCTCAATGCTCGATCCGAAAACGGAGACAATGTATTCGCTGATGTTCTCAATTACTCTTCCATTTGCACCTTGGTCCATAAATAAATACAAAGCGAAAGAAGAAGAATTAACCGCCGGAATCAGCAGCATCGAGTATGAAAAGAACGATATGCAGCGAGAGATGACTTCTCAATTGAAAGCGGCTCTTGTGAAATATAGCACTGCCGTTGATTTAACCATGCTGTACAAAAACAAAGTTATTCCCCTGTATAGCAAAGCGGCTGAATCGCAAGTCTCGGCGTATCAGAACAACAGAACCGGCGTTACTACGGTCATTGATTCTTACCGAATGTTATTGATGCAGAAAATGAACTATTACATGTCGCAAGCCGATACACAGATGTCGCTTGCAGAAATTGAAATGATGGTTGGACAAACCCTCAATAAATTTTAGGCGATACTATGAAATAATCTTATATGATATAAAAAGAGGCCCAATAATGAACATATGCAGATTTCTATTTATTCCATTTATTACAATTGCTCTTCTCCTCTCCGGCTGCTCTAAATCTGAAGAGAGCGGTAAGGACGAACACGCCGTCGTAAATCAAAAAGAATATTGGACTTGCACCATGCACCCGCAAGTTCATATGGATAGACCGGGTACTTGCCCCATCTGTGGAATGGATCTCATCAAAAAAGTCGTAGATGAAAAAGAACAACCGGCAAACGATAAAGACATGACTAACATGGTTACGCTCAGCGGCAAAAAACAAGTTCTCGCAAATATATCCACTGTTATTGTCAAGAAAGAAAACACTTCAAGAACAAGTTTACAGCATACAGCTATCTGGATTTTGTTGAGAACAACCGCAAAACAATCTCAGCGCGGTTCAACGGAAGAATCGAAAAGCTGTTTGTTGATAAAACCGGAGATTACATTAAAAAAGGCCAGCCATTGTTTGAAATCTACAGTCCGGATTTGGTGCAAGCGCAGAATGAATATTTAATCGCACTGAACAGTTCGACAGACTCTTCTTCGCTTTTGAAAGTTACAAGGAAGAAATTGGAAATCTTCGGATTGACCTCCGAACAAATTCATACCCTTGAGACAACGCGAGAGACAAATATCACGTTGACATATTACTCGCCGATAAGCGGAACTGTGATTGAAAAGAAAGTTCAAGAAGGCGTTTATGTGAATGAAGGGACTGCAATTTATGATGTAGCCGAACTTTCAACACTATGGGACATTGCCGAAGTGTATGAAAATAATCTATCGAGTGTAAAAGTCGGAAGCCCGGTGACACTTCACTTACGTGCTTATCCCGGCGAGGAATTTAAAGGAATAATTACTTTTATTTATCCGGTAATCAACTCTCAGACAAGAACCGTAAAAGTAAGAAGTACATTTTCAAATCACGGCGGGAAGCTTAAACCGCAAATGTATGGCGAGACCGTATTCAGTAGCTACGGCGGACAAGGATTACTGGTTCCGGTGGATGCTGTAATCATTGCCGGAAAAAGAGCTGTTGTCTGGGCAAAAACCGGTGATGGGATGTTCGAAGCACGCAGCGTTCAAATTGGTAATCGTTACGGAGATAAATATCAAATCCTTTCCGGTTTACGTGAAGGTGATGAAATAGCGGCCACAGGCGGGTTCTTAATTGATTCCGAAAGCCAGCTTAAAACCGGAACACCCACCGGTCATCAGCACGGCGGAACTTCACAGCCGCCGCAAAAGAAATCTTCTTCCGACAGCATGGAAGGCATGAAAATGTAAAATCCAATTAATAATAAATAGCCATTAACAGAATAGATAAGGAGCAACAAAATGAAATCAATAAAAATGTGTTTTACCGTTATTGCGTTTTTCGCATTCTTATCGTTTCAAATGAATGCGCAGTCTCATCAGCACGATAATCATTCCAAAATGGATATGAAAAAGGATTCCGTAAAGGCGGAGAATATAATTAGAACGGAAGTACCAATTGATCTGAAAGCAATTGATAAAAATAAAGACGGCAAAGTATTTCAGGATCAAATGGATTGGAATGTAATTTCCGACAAACCCGGCAAATGCCCGCTGTGCAAAATGACATTAAAGGAAGTAACAGTTAAAACAGCTAAACAGAATCTCTTAAAAAACGACTTTAAAGTAAAGTAATGATAAAAGGTTTCTGATCGTAAATAATAGAGATTGCTGTATGAAATACTCTCAGCCATTCAAAAATGCAGATAAAGTCAGATACATCGCTCGTGAAAGATGCTCATCAGTAACTCATAAAAGTCAAATATACGCGTCCGATGCACCGAAGTTATTTCTGACCAACCGGGAAATGTCAGAAGTGCGGCATGACACTGGTGAAAGCAAGATCATCACCGAACATCAAGAAATTTCAAAAATTGTAAAAAGATACCATAATGTCTCATCCTAAAAATAAATATTAGAGTAAACGAATAATTTATTCTATTTAAGGACTTGATCATGAAAAAGACTATTCTCACGGTTATGGCGGTTATTCTTGTAGAAATTATTGCAATAATCATAGGCGCATACTCAGGCATCCCGGATGTTTCTGCAACTAAACCCGAAGGAAAGATTACCGACTGGTTTCTAAATACAACAAAAGATCACTCGATCCACTCACGGGCAGCAAATGTTAACGTCCCTGCTTTAAACGACTCCTCGCTTGAAGCAACAGGATTTGAACATTATGATGAGATGTGTGTGACATGCCATGGAGCACCGGGTAAAGAACCGGACGAACTCGCGCTGGGTCTTAACCCTCCCGCTCCTGATCTTGCGGCTTCGACAACAGACTTAAGTCCAGCTGAAATGTTTTTGATTGTAAGGGACGGTATCAAGATGACCGGAATGCCTGCATGGGGAACTTCGCACTCTGATTCGGCGATATGGGCAATAGTTGCTTTTCTCCAACGTCTTCAAACGCTAACACCTGAAACATATAAAGGATTTAAAAATTTACAATCTCAAGAAAAACAGAAGTAATAGATCAGCACCATAATAATGAAGAGAATAAATACTTAAAACATTTATATATTTATTCCATATACCATTTGATTTACTCGATGTAAGTGCATGGCCTTAGAAAATAAAAGACCTCGAAGATACTTTTTCGAAGTCTTTTATTTATGCATAATATTATTTTCCAGTTACGAACACTGCGAAACTCAAATACTCGCCTATTCGGCTACCAATTATACCGGATTGTGTATGTAATAATTTTTTCTTCATCTTTCTTCAGCTTCACCGGAAACTTGATGGTTGTCTGATCCACTTTATCCCAGGAGGTGCTGCTTCTTGTGATATCCCATTCATTCCATCGCCACGGATGTTCATAGACAAGAACTTCAACCGGTTCTGATTTGTGGTTGCGCACTTTTATTTCAAATGTCTCATCGACGATATGGCCCGAAACGACAACGCGGAAATCCTTCTGCACTCTTTCTCCAACTATATCAAACGCATTTCCAAGATAGAGTTTAATTTCTTCATCTTTCGGTGTATGATCGATTTCGTCTTCTCCGACAAATTGTTCCTTGCCGTCGTCGTCCCGTTTATAGACACGTACTTTACCTTTCGGCAGCGCGATACCGAGTCCTGCCTTCTCTTCGTTCTTCAATGTCACAAATACGCCGACCTTTTTATTCGATTCCTGGCCGAAACTTCCCTGTCCACGATACGAGTAGTTATTGTACCAGTACCGCCATTGATCGGAAAGACCGTCATAAATAAAGACTTTTTTCGAAAGAACATTCTTTGCAGAAGTTAGTTCGATTTGCTTCGTTTCATTGTTTCCAAGATCCGTCTTGCGTTGAAGCGAATAAAGTTTGTACTCGAAAAGTTCTTTTTGTTGAAATTGAGGTGCAGCAGCCTCGTCAGCCATCGCCATCTTGGACATAACCATACCTCTAGCACGGGCTTGAACCTCCTTTACGAGATTCACATCGCCTGCGACCAATTTCAAACCGGCGTTCTTAAAGACTGTTCCAGAATTATTTGTCACCGTGACCCAGCCAGTGAGATCGATTTCCGTATCTTTAGCATTCAGTAATGCGACATAATTGCAGTTCCACGTCAATTGATTGGCAAGGTAACTGATTTCCGTTTTGTGCTGGTCTGCTTTCGTCGTATTGACAAGCCACTCAAGTTGAGGTTTAAGAATCAATCCTTCCGGCAGGCTTGGAAGAACAAGCCGGCCTGCAGGACCTATTTCGATCTTTCCGTTAATTTCTGCAATCATTTGGCCGGTCGAATAATACGGAACACCTCCACCGTAAGGATCATATCCCAGCTGCGGCTGCCACCCGGTAGCAAGAAGTTTTCCTGTAACACTATATTCTTTTTTTGATTCGTTGTCCATACGGATAAATTCCACTTCTTTACCGATATACTTTTCCATTAATTTTGCCTGGTGAACAAGGTCGTACTGATAGTTTTGTTCCAGCACCTTTACTGCCGAGGGATTAGTAAGACTTGAAAAGTGCAGCGACGTACCGTCGATGGTTGCAGGAATATCGGGAATAATTACATGGTTCAATCCCTTCACCAAGTTGATTGTGCGTTCCTCGCGAATCAGTGCCAGGTTAGAATTATATATAGTAAGATCGACCGACTGCCGGTCGCTTGCCGGTGTAATAGGCTGCGCTGATATCTCACAGCAGCTGCCTGACAACAATATATTAATAACAGCAAAAAACGAGCATAGCGTATTCTTCATAACGAACTCCTTTCTTTCATGGTTAATAAGCACCATGAGTTAATATAATGGAATTCAGAAAGGTAAATGATTCTGTACGGGTATTTTCTATTTTGTTTTCGCAGACACCCGCCCGGCCATTCTATCCCACAGCTTCATCAGAGATGGAGCAATCGCAAGAGCCAGAAAAGCAACTGCAATATCCTACGACTGCGTCGGTCACATAATGATAACGGCAATAGAAAGTCGAAATGTACAATGAGAGTACGATTGGTGTAAGAATCCAAAACGACAGACGGTGATACCGATATGCCATAATCCACATGATTGTTGCGGCGGCCGTATGCGGACTTGGAATCGATCCGCCTGCAAAATGGAGATATTTACGCATACATTCGCCGAGATATGTCCAAATCCAGCCATCCAGCGGTACAGTGTAGAGCTGTTTGATATGATACATCGGGCTCGCAACCGGAAAAAGAATAAATCCGATATCGCAAAGAATATTTGTGAATCCAAGTGTGAAGAAGTAATCTTCCATCGCCAGCTCGCCGCGCAAATAATAAATAATTCCACAAAGTACCGGATACATAGGTACATAGATTACGTAAGAGAACATCATCCATTCGGTCAGCGGTTTTGAAATATAGTCTTCTATCCATAGTGTCGGCTGTAAACCGAAAACCCATTGTTCAAAATCAAGGACATAATCATCCATCCATTGTCCGTGAATCAGCATCTGCAATTTATCGACCGCTCCAAAGAGATATGCATAAGTTAAAGTTACCGCTGTAACACGCAGGAGGAATCGCCAGAATTTATTCGGGGTTTTCTCACTAAACTTGTTAATAATTACATAAGCAATCGCAACAACGACATTTTTTAGAACCAGCAGCCACCACCCTTCGACCCGGTTGAAGAAAATAATTGCAAGCATACTGAAGAAGGCAAGTATTGCGAGAATCAATCCGTCTGTCGCGCCAAATTGCAGTTTACCTATCTTAATTTTTTTATTTGTCATCGTTAGTAATTATAACAACTTGCCGCAGTTCTCTTCGTGTTGCCTTAGAAACCTTGACAAGGTTTCACGCTATCCAAAGCAAATGAAATAATCGAGCGATATGCCAAGCAGCCAATGTGTTGCAATCGCAGGCCAGATTGATTTTGAACGATATACTAATATCCCCCATACCAGATGCACCAAGAATGGAGCTGTATATTTCGCTATCCGGTTTGCCTATATGTACGATGCAGGAGAGGGCAACCTGTACAAGGATGGCGCCCCATATACCAAAACGCGGTGCCAATCCGTTTTGCATAAATCCGCGAAAATAAAACTCCCAGCTGATATAAAAAATAAGATAGGCAAGCGCGTGCATTATAAACAATATTGTAGAATCACCTGCGCCTTTATACAGCGGGTATTCGGCAATATATTGAGGATCCTTGGATGACGGATAGGAAAGTCCGATCATAACAACTCCGACAACAAGCGCTGCCGGGACCCAAAATTTCCAATCTCCGATTTGTAACCCGTAATCGGCAAATGATTCCTTAAATACCAATTTAATAATGGCTATTGAAGACACTCCTAAAAGAATGAAGGCAGAGAAATAATTATACCACTCTGCTGTCATTGCGGCACTATCGAATAAAACGAACAAATCGCTAAGATGGGCAAGATAAAATGCTTTAGTACCATAGTACTTCCACGTAGTCAAAACAATGGGAGCAATAATGAGAATGATGGTCGATTTTTTATTCTCTTTTGAAAAAAGTCCAGGAAGAGAAAAGTAATTTAGAAATTTATTCATGATTTATTCTTTTTGAGTTGACGTTGCTGAAGAATCCATTCGTAGGTCAAACGGATTCCTTCCCTGAGAGGTGTAAATGTATAACCAAGTTCTCGCTCGGCTTTTGCACATGAGTATGCCCAATCCTGTAAAAACGTTTCTACCCAACCGGTGGTAATTTGCGGATAAATGCCGAATTTTTCCGCAGCGAATTTTTGGATGTTGCCGTAGGCTAATCCTACTTTCGGAGGTAAATTGAATTGGAAATGTTTTTTTCCGCTGACTTCATCTACAAATTCAAAGAATCGCTTCAAAGAAGCATTCTCGCCGCCGATGATATACCGCTCGCCAATACGTCCTTTTTCCATTGCAAGAATATGTCCTCGTACAAGATCATCGACCAGTGCATAATTTCCAATATTAATGCCGTTATTTAAAAGAATTGGAATTTTACCTCGATCGTATTGATCTATCATCAGGCTTACGGAATTTCCTTCTGTCAATTTTCCGGGACCGTATACGCGTGTTGGATTTACAATAACGACTGGAAATCCTTCTTCTGCTCTCTTCAATGCCGCCTGTTCGGCAATGGCTTTCGTTTCTTCATATTCTGTGTAATAATGCCCGGTAATACGGTGCATCGTTTCATCACCGACAACACCGGGTGCGGTAGGTCCAAATGTGACAATGGTAGATGTCCATACGACACGCTGAATTCCGGTTTTCATGGCGGCTTCAAATACATTCCGCATACCGATAATATTATGGTCGTAAAAAATCTTCGGATCAGGTGCCCAATTCTTCGCATATGCAGCAAGATGAAAAACATGCGTACATCCCTGCATCCCTGCAAGAAGTGAATTAAAATCCATAATATCACCCTGCACAAGTTTTATACGTTCGTGATCAAGTCCGTCCCGATTGCTTTTTGCACGGGTCAATGCATGAACAGTATGGCCTTCACGTATAAGTTCGTTAACAAGCTTTGTGCCGATAAATCCTGTAGCACCGGTTACAAAAAATTTCGATGGATTCACGTAGGTTTCTGTAGGTTGAAAAGTTTAATACCTGTTATTTTGAGTTGTGATTAAAGTAGAAAAAAAAGGCCTAAGAAGGTAGCATATTTTGCGAAACATACTGTAAAAAAAGGACGTTGCCCGCTTTATTCTTGAAATCCTTTTCTAAGCCGCGTTACAAGGGTTGAACATATTCAGCCCCTACTTATCAACTATAGTATAATTTAATTCTCTCAACTTGACAGAGACACGGTCACGCTGGTCTCCCTGTACCTCGATTTTTCCTTCCTTAACGGTTCCCCCGGCTCCGCAAAATTGTTTCAATACCCGCGCGATTTCCTCCATTGTTGTCGGATTATGCCGCAGACCACTCACGATTGTTACACTCTTTCCCTTCCTTCCCTGCGTATCCAATGACACATAAACCTTATTCCCTTTACCGTCATGTCCATGCTTCACAGTGATGGTATTGGGAGTTTTCTGTTCGGTGAGCTGTTCTAGTGCCCGGAAAGATCGAAATATTTCTTGCTTACCCATATGTAATAAGTAATATTATTGAATAATAAATGTGGCAATTATTAGAAAATGTAAAACCAATAAAACAATTCCCTTGAGAATCCAAACTACTTAAATCCGCGCTTCTTTTTTTCTATAACAACTTGAGCATCTACAGAAGCAGCACAGAGGGGACATACATAATGCCGCGTGGTTTCATTGAAGTCGGGTTCATGTATCTGCCGGCAATTTGGACATTTTATCAAAAGAGGTCTCTCATCTTTCGTCTTTGTCATTATGTTCCTTGATTAAAGTGCTTCTCTTTTTTTGTTGCAGGGGGTATATTCCTGCCGGGTGTCTCAGGTCCAAGCAATATTGCAAGCCATCGAGTCTGCTGATTGCTCTCGAGTGCAAATTTCATTGTCATCGTAAACGGTATGCAGAGCACCATGCCGATAAGACCGAGGAGGTTGCCCCAAAAGATCAACGATAGGAAAACAACGAGCGTCGATAACCCGACTCCGCGTCCTACAAGCTTTGGCTCAATAATAGTACCGATGATAAAATTAACTGCAATGTATCCGCCAGCCGCGAGCGCTGCCTGACCGGGCCCGTATTGGATCAGAGTTAGAAGTACTGCCGGCACAGCGGCAATAACAACGCCAAGATTCGGTATATAATTAAGCAGAAAAGCCAGAAAGCCCCAGAGTATGGGAAAATCCACACCAAGTATAAACATCCAGATTCCTATGAGAATACCTGTCGTTACGCTTACGCTGGTCTTTATTAGCAGATAATGGTTAATATCATTGATGAATTTTCTAAACTGTGAAAATTCTGCTTTCGGATCATCGAGGATTGCGCGAAGTTTAATGGGAAAACTTGAAACTTCGAGCAGGATAAACGCAACCGTTAGCAGGATGAGGAATATGCTGGAAATTGTTGAAGTTAATCCTGAAAGCAGGCTGGCAGTCAAACCCATTACAGCTCCCGGATTGAAATAATCTAGTATAGCACTATCTTTGATAACAAAGCCTTTCTCTGCCAAGAATCCTTTTAATGCCTGGACCTCCTCCTGTATACGTTGTTGATAGAACGGTATACTATCGGAAAAATTTGCAAGCGATGTGCCGACGAGTCCGCCTATCATCAACAGAATTGCGACCATACATGCTAGTACCGCCAGTACCGCAAGAATAGACGGAATTCTCTTATCCTTAAGCCAGATTACCGGTGGTGCTCCGATGACAGCAAGAAATAGAGCAACGAGCATTAGCACAAGTACTGATTGTGCTTGGACTATGCCCCAGACTATAATGACAAGAGATGCTGCGATAACAATTACACTTGTTCCTTGCCGAGTGTTATCTTTTTTATCCATATAAGAGTCTCTTTCTTTCTAATTGGACCTCTTTACCAATTATAGAATAGTAAAATCAATAAAAAATGTATCTGTTTTCTTAAGAGAATGCAAGAGCGAAGGAAAGATGAAAGCAAAAACATATAAATTTCAAATAAAAAATGACAACACAAGCAGGTAATTAAATATGAATTCTATCAGCAAGACCTGCTTTTTGTCCGATTAGTCGCCGCCGGCTGAGGAGATATCATGCTTTGCCGAATCAAGGATGCCCATAAATAGATCAATGTTTTCAAAACTCCAATTTACTTTATTGCACAATACGATAATTGTTGTTTTATCATAAAGTCTTCTGACAAATATACTGCTGTACCCGCGCCATAAGCCAGCGTGATATACAATCTTACTGCTGTCCTCCGCCGTAATAATGCGCCATCCGTAGCCGTAACCGTTATCATTCCGCCAATTATAGCTGAAAGGCGTAAACGCTTCCTCAAGAGTTGTCTGTTTGATTAGTTTTTCGGTATATAGCGCCTGGTCCCACTTGAACATATCTTCAACGGTAGAATAGATGCCTTTATCGCCGACCACACCGCTTAAATAGTCTTCTTCCGCCCTGTTTCTGCTGTTCTTGTATCCAATTGTCATAAATTCGATATTCGACATATTCTTCGTGTTATAGATGAACGTCTTTTTCATATTAAGCGGATTGAATATTCGTCTTTCCAGAAAAACATGGTATTGTAATCCGGATGCCTGTTCAATGATGCGGGCAAGAATTGCATATCCCGTATTACTGTATTTATACTGCTGACCGGAAACAAAATTCAATCCCGGTTTATATGTAATCAGGATATCCATCACGTCATCATTGGTCATGAGACGTTTTTTATTCTTCCAGTACCGTTTAGCGAAACTCATGTATTCCGGCAAACCGGAGCGATGTGTAAGCAATTGATGAATTGTAATATTATGATAAGGAAATTCGGGAAAGAACCGCTGCAAAGTATCGGTAAGGTTGAGCCGGCCTTCTTCATACAGCATCATAATTGCCATTGCCGTAAACTGTTTGGTTATAGAAGCGAGCTGGAAGGTGGATTCGATATTTAACGGTGTTTTCTCTCTAAGGTCGGCATAACCAAAGGCATTCTTATAGATCGTTTTCCCTTCCTGTGCAATCAGCACGTTGCCGTTAAATCCTCTCTTTGTCGAGAGAAATTGAAAAAGAGAATCTATCTTGAAAACGGCATTTCCGGGTGCATGATTGCCGATGATAAGACGATCAGAAATCACCGATGAAGTCGTGTCACTTGGATTATTAAAGAAAAAAAGCAAAAAGCAGAAGTAAAAAGAAAAGAAATTCATTCTATAATTAACCGTATCAAATTAATTAAACTGTCACAATTGTACGGGTTTATCGATAAGGTGTCAAGAGATTTCCACTTTTATTATCTCAATGTAAGACAATTGTTAAACTGAAAAATGCCGGCATAGAAAAATACAGCAGGAAAAGGCAGATAAATTGACAAAAAGATATTTATGGCGGCAATTAAATCTTCTTCTTTTTTTGTTTCAACATTACGGAATAGAGATCGAATTCTATATTGGAGTTTGACAATACAACCAACGATGATTATTCAAAATTCGGATAAAATTGAAGTTATGACTAAGAAAGGAGCCGGATGTTATGAAGCAAAATGCATTGTGATTTCGCCGGATGCTATTGACATATCTCCATTTTCTGCCTAACTTCTGACATCCTTTTAGAGACAATTCAATTGAGTAATAATTTTTAAAGCAGATACTCTTCCATCAGAATCAGAGTCTATCGGCATGCATATTAAGATCCTTTTAGTTGAAGATGAGCGTAAATTAGCCCGTGTAATTGGACGTCAGCTTTCAAGATCAGGATATGAAGTAGATATAGTCTATGACGGACAAAGCGCTATTAACAATATTTTCTCAGAAGAATACCATATTATCGTACTGGACCTCAATATCCCCAACAAATCGGGGACAGATGTTATTCATGAAATCCGTTCTAAATCATATCTCACTCCAATTCTTATTATCTCGGCGCGTGATACGGTAAAAGACCGCGTAAACGGACTAGAAATCGGTGCTGATGATTATCTAACAAAACCATTTGATTCCAGCGAATTAATCGCCCGGATTCAAGCAATCCTTCGGCGATCCGGAACACTTCGAACGGCGATATTAAAAGTTAAAGACTTGAGTATGGATATGGTTAAGCGGACCGTCAGCCGGGGCGATAAAGAAATCAGCCTCTCACAGACAGAATTTTCCTTATTAGAATTTTTTCTTCGCAATAAAAATACCATTCTTACCAGGCGCAGAATAGCAGAACAGGTATGGGGATATAAATTCGAGACAGGGACGAATATTGTAGATGTCTACGTCAGCTATTTGAGAGATTCTATTGATAAGGAATTCCCGATAAAATTAATTGAAACTGTCCGCGGTGAAGGATTTATTCTAAAGGACTCGTAGACTATGAGCGGTTATCCATTTCAAAAAATCGGGGGAATTCTATTATTTAGCTGTATTTCCATTGGAATCGTATTATGTACGATTATTCTTTGGTTTTTTGTTTTACATATTTCCTCTTTAGAGAAGACAGATCTAATACTGCAGCAAGAGGTCGGTAATATCGATGCATTTATAAAAGTTCTCGCAGAATGCAATATTCCGCCTTCAATGATGAAAAGTGAGATTACCCGTCATATTAAGTTCTGATCGAAAAGATTTATCAATAGAGATTCGCGACACTCAAGGGATATATTATGTGAAAACGGGACCGATTGATTCTTGTATTTCATCTCTTGGATATGTATCGCTGGCGCAGCCGATTACAATCACATTAAAGGATGGAACATACCGGGCTTACGGGCAGGTGTTTGACGGATATTCCGTTTACATTGCCGCTCCAATACCTGCATATTGGAATCTAATCAAAGAGAATTATTTAAATCCTTCTATTCTTTTGCCGTTACTGACTATCCTGCTTGCTGTTATTGGGATATGGAATGTTTTTCGGCTCCATCAGCCGATTCAACGGTTGGATCAATATCTGCATGTCCTTATTCAACAGCCAATTGGAAACGAATTTCTCAAGCCCCCGCCGTCACCTAAAGGAGATGTGTACAAATTAACGCAAACGGTTTCCAGAATCGTTGAGAGACTGCATGCATCAAGAAACCAGGCCCTCCAATTTTCCTCGTTTGCAACCCACGAATTACGGACGCCGCTTTCCATCATTCGTAATCAATTAGAGTCTGCACTTGTTTCGCATTCACGAACAAAGGAACTTCGCAGTATCGTCGCATCGGCATATGATGAAATTCTTCGTCTCAATAGAACCGTTGAAGATCTGCTTAGTCTGGGAACAATGCAGGCAGGGACATTGACTCTCAATCTCGAAACAATATCTATTTTTCAATTTCTCAGCAACTTTTATGATGAAGCTTTGTTTCTAACGCGTCCCAAAAACATCACAGTAGTCCTGAAAAAAGGTCCGGAAGTGTACTTGAAAGCCGACATCATAAGGCTGCGCCAGGTGTTTTTCAATTTGCTGGATAACTCCATTAAAAATACGCCTTCCGGCCGCCGCATCCGGCTGAGTTATCAAGTTATAGATAATAAGGTCGTCATAACCTTTGCCGATACTGGGATCGGCATAGCCCAGGATAAGCTCAAAAAGATATTCGAACCGTTTTTTACTCATGCACAAAAAGGGGGTAGTCATCGAGGTTCCGGTCTTGGCCTTGCGCTAGTTAAATGGATCATTGAGCTTCATGAAGGAAGTATAACGGTAACCAGTGAACTCAATAAAGGAACGGAATTCCATATTTATCTGCCATATGAACGATTACTTAATAAATCTTGAGATTTTATTATATTACAACCAGATTCTTTACAATTTGACTTGAATAGTCGAGCAGGATTTGCGAATAATTAATAGTACTGCAAAATTTTATAATTAAAACATCCAAGGAGAAGAACGCATGCAAAGTCCTTTTGAAGAAAGTGCAGAAGAGACGAGAAGAATTCACGTCCTTATTGCCGACGACGAGGAACTATTCCAAAAATCTTGTACTCTCTTTCTTCGGTCGACCAATTGTTATGATGTGGATGCGGTCGATTCCGGCCTCGATGCATTGAACGCTCTCAAGCGGCAGCACTATGATGTACTCATACTGGATTACAAAATGCCTCACCTATCCGGGCTGGATGTTCTTCAAAGAATGGCCGAGGACAAAATAGATACGCCGACAATTTTACTAACGGGTTACGGCTCAGAGAATGTCGCTATTGAAGCATTAAAATATGGCGCATATGACTATATTCGAAAAGATCTGTTTGACCTTACTCACTTGCCGATTATTATTAATGGAGTTTATGAACGGTACCTGTTTAAGAAGGAACGGATGCTTTTTGAGGATCTGCACAAACGGGAAGGACATAACACTGCAACTGCCGAGCTGACACGAAATTATATTTCGATTAGTTCTCAGCTTCTAAACACAACACTCTCCGTGGTTGCTCTGGTTCTTGAAGACACAGAGAAAGAACTCAAATCAAATCTTCCCGCGGAAGCAAAAGCAAACATTGAAAGAGCGTACGACACTCTCAAAGAAAGCTACAAGATTATTTCATTTGGCACTAAATCTTTATTGAATCTCACTCGCGTAATATCCAATCGGCTTGAGGGTACAATTGATGTCCAACAGGATGTCGAAGAACTTGACGCTAAATTGACAATACTCAAGCAGAGAATGAAATCCATATTAGAGTAAAATAATGCCCTAAATAGTATTTATAATCGAGGATATTGCTTTAGGTATTCTTATTTATCCATAACAAACCGTTTTTCTATTTAGAATGTTTTAATAGACATTAGAGCATTCTAATTTGTTCGTCAGTTGTTCTGCAATTAAATTAGTTGCATCATTGTATGATAAAAGGATATTATGCCATTAGCACAAACAATACTTGTTGCCGAAGATGAACCGTCATTCAGACTTGCTGTGTTTGCATTTCTCACATCCAAGGGATATCAAGTTGAGGCGGTCGACTCGGGAAAAGCCGCAGTTGATGCACTTTCGCGGTCACATTATGACGTTGTAATTCTCGACTACCGCATGCCGGAATTGTCGGGATTAAATGTTCTACAATGGATGTACGAGGAGAAATTTGAGACACCGGTTATTATGCTCACCGGCGCCGGTTCTGAAATGATTGCAGTTGAAGCGCTCAAGCTTGGGGCATATGACTACTTGCCCAAAGACAATTTTGATCTTCATCATCTCTCTGTGGTGATTAACGGTGTATATGAACGCTATTTGTTCAGGAAAGAAAAAAAACTCCGTGAAGAATTTATGAAGCACAGGGAAAACGATCGTATAACATTCGACCTTTTTCATTCAACACTATCGTCACTCTCGCACATACTTAATAACTCAATTTCTTTGCTTACTTTAAATCTTGAGGAAAATTTTATGCCTCTTTTTCCTTCTATTTCACAAGAAGGTCAACAAAGTCTGCAAGGTGCATTCACGGAAATTCGGCAGCAATTTGAAGTCCTCTCCTCCGGCATAAACTCGTTGCTCTCCCTTTCTAATGCGATACATGAAAAACTTGCCGGTACTAAAAGCTACGAGGATTTGCAGCAAGAAATAAGCAGAAGCATGTCTAAACTGCTTGAAGAACACAGAAATATTATGGACTCTGAAAACTAAGAACCGAATCTCGAGGTCCTGGTTCTCATTCAAACCTCATTTAATATTTATATATTATGTAAATGAAAATGCATCGTATATAAATAGAAAAGCCCGCCTGATTGAAGGCGGGCCTTGAAAAATTTCCACAAGACATTCACTATTTTTAATTTACAATCTTGCCTTCGGGTTGGACAAGAGAAAATTTTCCCTCTTTTTCCATATTTTCACAATACAATGCACAAACAGCCCGCACTCTGGGACACTCATCATTGCTTGCCGCCATTTTAACCGCATTGACACCGCGAACATCGCCTATCATGCAAAGCGCCCAGGCGGCCGCAATGCGAAGGTTTTCGTCGGAATTGTTATTGAAGAGTGCCAGTAAAGGGATCACTGCTTTATCTGATTGCATCTTTCCAAGAAGAAGCGCGCAAGCTGTGCTGAACACCGATATTATTAGCCGATAATCCGGATAATAGATTGTCTTCCATCAGTGCTGCGTTATCACCTGCCGGCGAAATGAATTCTTTTGCCGTCATAGACGCAGCCGGCACAATAAGTGCCAGCATTGTAAGCAGAATAACGGTTTTTTTCATAACTACCTCCTGTTTATTAATTGGACATTGAATAAAATCTTGATCTTATATAGCAGTACGGTAGCTTAAGAAATAAGTTGTAATTATTCGATAAATAGTGTTAACAAAGGCTTAAGATGGATGAATCTAGCGATAGACGGGAGGATTTATCATTTGAACATTTTAATGATGATAGTCAAACATCGCTGACAAGCAGGTTCGATAATTACGGCTTAGGTTCAAACGGGTGCTGTCTTGAAGTGTGACCAGATAATCACCATGATTCATCGGTTCCATTTCTTTAATGCGGTTTATATTGATGATCGCCGATCTGCTGATACGAAGAAACCGCTGTTGATCTAATTTCGTTTGCATATCTCCAATCTTTTGACGGACAATATGCGATTTACCGTTACAATGCAGGCGTACATAATCTCCCCAAGCTTCAATCCAATCAATATCATCGGACTGTACGACTATCAGCCGCCCGTTCGACTTTATTAGCATTTTAGTGTAATGCGGCGGTAGTGAAGTAACGGCTTGTTTTTTTAAAAAGCCTTCAAGCAATTGTCGATAAGATGACACTTCCTGCATCAACATTTCGAATTGCACACGAAGCTGTTCAATTGCATCTTGTTTTGCTTCCATAATTGCCGTTACCCGGAATATTACTGTGACCTTTCGCCGTGTTTTTCGATGACGACTTTTATATATATTATACGACTGTTCTCTGGAAATAGTTACGAACAGCCAAAGCGATTATAATTATGATGGAGAATTGAGGCGAAATACCGTCCGAATATTATTTAATTACGCTATGCAATAAAAGCGAAATTAGCACATAGTTTTTATTCGGGACTATGGAAATGTCAACTCTTAAAAAGTATGTTAATCTCTTTTCCTGATATTTCTCTGAAAATAGGCGTTAGAAGTGTTTTTGCATTATTTTTACACGTTTCTTCATAACCGGTTTTTTCGGCTTCTTCAATAATCTTTTTTTCCGCGGCTTTATATGCTTCATCCACTAGGTTCGCTGTAGAAAATCCACCCCATTCAATATTATAAATTTTTGATTTTTCATGATTAACCTTAGACATAAGAATTTCCGGTTTTGGTAATGTAATGGTGATCTGAGTCCCGGAATCAGCAATGTCGTCCTTTTGTACTTTTTCGAGATCTATTCCCGCGATCACTTCACCGGCAATAATAAGAACTGCTTTTGCATTCGGTAAGTAGAACGGTCTTTCACCTGTTTGTTCTAAAATGTCCTTAATATTTACTTTCACTAATTCGAGTTTTCCCATTTTTTCAATTTTCTCGACAGAGAGCATATGCTCTGACTTGTAATTCTCCGTAAGACTCCTGTACAGAACAATACCTACAATACCGCTGCCGCTGACAACAACGATTAAAAGAACGAGGAGAACTATTATACGTTTCATTGATTCCTCCATGGGATTATCTTTTTACAATTATTTACTATCTCTTAATATCCTTCTACTCTTTCATATCTTTCAGTTTTTGCTAAAGCTCAAGAATACTATATATTAGTTTTGATCTTTCCGATAAGATCTTCAATAATATCCGCGATTTTATCGCCGTTAGCGTTAAAAGCCGATACTGTTTTTGGATCATTAAGATTGACTCGGACAGAATTCAGATCCGCTATTTTTGCTACAATATCGAGTACTTTATTCTTCAACACTTCGTCTGCATTTGACGGAGATAAAGACGTTGTCACCAATAATTGATCTGTTATATCGTTGAGCCGATTTTTCATTTTTCCGAGAAACGGTTGAATTAATTTCTCTCGTTTGCCGCCGTAGAGCGACGACCACAAGTGATTAAATTCAAGAAGCTTTGCGGCAATGACATTCTGCCAGGAGTCCTCCCTTGTTTGGATTGAAGCGGATGTAATTGCGTTACGGAACTGAACACCGCCGGCTAAGTTATCATTGAGCATCGAGAATTCTTTTCTTATTCGTTCAATATTCCGGGATATTTTTTCTACCTCGTTGGTCAGGTCATGCCTGCCGTGTTGAGTTATATTGCTTGATCTTTTATCCGCAGTCAGATCGAGAACTTGTTCGGTTACTTTCAACGTATCCTTGGGCCATCCATTAAACGAGATCTTAACAATGTATGTCAGGGGCTGATCGTTTTGTCCAAAAAGAAATGCTGAAGACGAATCGACAAATGTTCTAATTTCCTGGCCGGGTGACAGAGATGTTATGCCATTTTTAAAAACCGGAAGTTCACTAATATCTTCGCCGGAATTGTCCGCAAGTTTCGGCTTGAATTGTATCTTGACATCCTGTGCAGTACTTTTACCGATATTTTTTACTACGAGATAGATCATCTTCTCTTCGAAAGGAATATCAAATAATGCAATAACATAAGGCGCCATCTCCGATTCTTTTGCTTCTTTTATCGCTTGCAGGTTGACGGCAAATACTTCTGCTGCTGCTTGTGCAGCAGACGATACACGCCAAATTTTAAAAATAAAGATGATTAAAGCTGCAAGAGTCAGGATCTGTATAATTGGTGCAATAATTTCAAGAATTTCTTTTCCAATCATAGGAAAATCTTTCTTCGAAAGCAGGAAGATATAAAAGGTTTCGTTGATATTCCCCGGACTATTCCACAAGAGAGTATTATCATAGAAATATGCTTATGAAAATAGTACCCAGATTTCCACTCAATCGCAATACAATATCCGGCAGAAGTAAGGCAATAAAACCCGAACGATAAAAGAATTATCGAATATTATTTCAAAAAAGCTTTCCTTCATTACATCAGCGAATAGCTGAATCCTAATGCAAGCATCTGCTTAATCTGTGTCCTCGCCTGAATCTGCGGGTCACTAAGCAGATAGATATTTAGGTTCACAGAAAGATATTTATTCACTTTTGCAGAAAGTGTGTTGTCGCTTCGGACAGTCGTCCGGTCAAAATGCTTTACAGGCATAAAGATTTCCAATTTGGCATTAAAAACGACATTTTCCATCATTGTCCATCCGACTTCCGTGACTGACTCCACGCCGATTTCAACTCTCGTTTTTTCTATCTCTGATGTCGTTTCCAGATCATCGGAGTATTTAGCAGCGTAAGTATTTGCAATAGTTTCACGCAAAGCTGCACCTAAACGTGTTTTAATTTCCGGAATGGGTTGATATCCGACACCAACAGTTTGTGTAATATATGCCGGATCAAAAAAATTGGAAACCGGTGTAGCAATACCTGCCGCATCGTAAACAACTCCTTCTGCAAATTGCGTCTTTAATGAAACAGATGCGAACGGATTAATTAATGTTCCTATTTTATACGTCAGGACACTTTCCAGATCTATCTTGTCATCTGTTTTACGAATGCTTTGTGATCCAAGCTTCGCCTGTCCATATCCGAACTTGTAACTATTCATCCAATCAATCTCATCAACTGCATAGGTAGATTTTCCCTCCAAAAACAATGCATATGCAAGAGCATTCTCGCCGCCCTGTGCCCAATCGGTAAATGATATTTGCGTAATATTTACGCTAACGATCATTAAATGCTTCCACGATGTATCGACCACCGCAGGCGGTACGTTCTGCAAATCCTGAGCCATAGCAGCGCTCGCAGCAATCAAAAACATCAACAACATTTTTTTCATAACACTCCTTATATAAATAAAATCAGTAATACGCTATATTACGGCAGATGTACAATGTCCGCATTTCTTTGCATTGATAGGAATGACCATCAAACACTCCGGACATTCTTTTGTTGTCTGTTTCTCCGGTACGGGTTCGGATTTCTTCGTCAATCGATTTATCGCTTTAATAAGCATAAATATGGCAAAGGCAACAATCAGAAAATCGATAAGCACATTGATAAACTATACCGTATTTAATTACCACCGCGGCATGTTCCGCAGTAGCCTCTTTCACAACAAAGGAAAGACTACTGAAATCCATTCCACCGACAAGCACACCGATCGGCGGCATCAAAATATCGGTGACAAGCGAACTGACGATTTTGCCAAATGCTGCTCCAATGATTATACCCACTGCCATATCGACAACGTTCCCTCGCATTGCAAACGATTTAAATTCTTTAATTAATGACATAGAACCTCCATAATGATTGTGAAAATTCATAAAACAAAAAAATATGCACTAGTGTTAACATGCAAGATGCCCCTTACCACGGATTGATCCTGAGGTAAGGGGCATCTAAGCAATTCCTATCCTGTCAATTACTTCGTTCTAAAGAACTCAATCCTCCGGTTCTTTTGACGACCTTCTGCAGTTGAATTGTCACCAACAGGATTCTGTTCACCAAATCCTTTCGCAGTAATGCGGTTAGGTGCAATTCCACTTCTTACCAGCCATGCCTTGACTGCATCGGCTCGTTTCTGTGATAATCTTTGGTTGGTCTTATCACTTCCAACAGCATCGGTGAATCCCTGGATTTGTACCTGGATTTCCGGATTATCTTCCAAGGTCTTCCGTGCATTAGACAGAATTGCATCCGATACATCTGTAATAACTGCACTTCCGGTCTTAAATACAACGCCTTCCAGAACAATCGCTTTACCAACTTCAGTTTTAAATGCAACTGGTTTCGGTTTCTTCGGGTCATTCGGATCCAGCGGATTGGTCTTATTCTTTATTTCATCTCCATCACTGTATCCATCTCCATCGGTGTCAACCTTTAATGGATCTGTCTTATATTTCAACACTTCATCACCATCCGATAAACCGTCGCCATCTGTGTCGGCTTTTAATGGATCTGTTTTATATTTCAGTACTTCATCGCCATCCGATAAGCCATCGCCGTCTGTATCGACTTTCAATGGATCTGTCTTATACTTCAAACACTTCGTCACCATCTGATAAACCGTCGCCATCTGTGTCGGCTTTCAATGGATCGGTGTTATATTTCAGCACTTCATCGCCATCCGATAGACCGTCGCCATCTGTATCAGCTTTCAGTGGATCTGTCTTATATTTCAGAACTTCATCGCCATCCGACAGGCCGTCGCCGTCTGTATCAACTTTCAATGGATTGGTGTGATACTTACGTACTTCATCGCCATCACCGAGTCCGTCTCCATCCGTATCGAATTTATCAGGATCCGTTCCAAGCCGTTTTTCTTCACTCTTAAGAAGGCCGTCTTTATCGGCATCATTATCACCGCCAAATAGCGTAACACTGAGCCTGGCAAAAACACCGAACCAAGCGTCGTTCGGATTGTCTGAGCCTTCATTAGGATTTAACTTATTTGTTACCATTCTATCGGTAAATGAATAATTATAACTGCCGCTTAAATCAAAGTAAAATCCTTCTGTCAGAGCCCATTCCAATCCAATTGTTACAGGGATATATGGGAAATATTCGTCTTTGGAATGTACCGGCGATCGAAAAGTCGGATGTGCATAATAATAGCCATAGCCTAGACCTGCACCTATATACGGTTCAACACTTTTTGAAGCCCAAGGTTTTAATAAAAGCTTATATTCACCAACCCATAAATCTGCTTGATAATCAGTCGCTTTTATTCCCCCAATCGTTCCGGATAGATCACCATCGAGGTAATCTATAATATTGTGTCTGAGAAAGAATTGCGATGCTTCGCTCATTTTATCGTCATTTTTTTCTGTACTACCCATCAGAAAACCAGCACCGGCTCCAATACGAACTCCTCTACTCTGAAACTGTCCAAAGGACTGGACGCAAAAGATTACTACTAATAACGCTACAATCAGAGTAATCAAATAGAGACGTTGTTTCATTTTTTGTTCTCCTTTGTTTAGTGTTTTTTTAAAAATGATAGATAAGTGATATTACTTAGGTAAATGTAAACGATTTGAGAATAAATTGCAAATAAAAAATAATACAAAAAAGAAAAGAATAATTAAGAATTTGAAATACTTCTTAATGTTACCGGACACATTTTACCAATTGTTGAAACCGCTAAATTCACCCTATTTTATGTAATATATATATATTCATCATTGATTCGAGTGGATAATTATTTTTAACTCTCATTTATTGCTTTCCAACACTACAAAAGCAACAACAGTAGTATCGGTATGAGAAAGGGAAAGATGTACCGTACATTGGTCCAAGGCCTTGGCAACATCGCGGGATAATAAAATATGAGGCGCACCTGTTTGATCGTTTACTACTTCTATATCTCTCCAATGAAAAGCCCCGCTCCAGCCAGTACGCATGGCTTTTGCAACTGCTTCCTTAGCGGCAAACCGCGCCCCGAAATGAATATATGGTTTACTTCTGGTTTTACAGTATGTTACTTCCATGTCGCTGAAAACTTTATCGAGGAAGGACTTTCCTTGTTTCTCCAGTACGGATTTCATCCGCTGCACATCAACCACATCCACGCCAATGCCGAGAATTTTGCTCATAGTTGTACTTTTCGATTTTCTTCTTTGACAATATCGATGATCTGGGTGATGTCATCAATATCATAATTTGCATTCGATATTTCTGTACCGAAAGTATTGCCGTAGCGTGCAAAAACAGTTTTCATGCCGACTTGTGCCGCACCAAGCACATCACGCTCAGCCCAATCTCCCACCATGAGAGCTTCAGCAGGATCTATCTGCAGCATTTTCAATATTTTTCGAAATGGTTCGGGATTTGGTTTCCGCATACCGGTATCATCGAATGTAACAACCGCATCGAAGAGATGATGAAAGTTGAGATAACAAAGACGAAGCCATGCTTCCTTGCCCGGCGCATCCGAAACAACACCGAGTTTTAACTGCATTTTTATAAGATTGATGAGTGTCATCGTAACGTGGGGATAGGGAACAAGCGCTGCTTCACGTGCTCGACGGTATGCAATGACGCCTGCGGAAAGGATTTTATAATCTATCTTGCTGAACTCGCGGTAAAGTAATTCATCGAAAACGCTTTGGAATTCAATTCCACGCTCATTGTAAATTTGATCGATACGCCGGCGAATTTCATCAGTTGAAAGTTTGAGCCCTGCATCCCGCATAGCATTAATGGCCGCATCGACAGCTTGCTTTTTCATCAGCATAAAGTCAACAAGCGTATTATCTAAATCGAAAATAACAGCTTTAAGCATTATAATACTCAATTTTCAGCGGCAACGATCGGACGTTTATACACTATGTACAAACCGTAATGTCCGATTATTCGCTGTTTGTCCTGCAACGTTTTCAGTTTTGTTCTAAAATAAGTTCTATTGCCAGCTCGTATCCGCGTACACCAAAACCTGCAATAACTCCTTTGCATTCTGGTGCAATTACCGACTTACGCCGGAATTCCTCTCGCGCGTTAACATTACTCAGGTGTACTTCTATTACTGGAACTTTTAATGCTGCAACGGCATCCCGTATGGCATATGAGTAATGCGTAAATGCTCCAGGATTCAGCACAACACCGCCTGTTGACCCATCCAGCGCTTTATGCAGAGCGTCAATAATGGGACCCTCACTATTCGATTGATAGAATTCCAGATTTACTTTTGGAAATTTTTTCTTCAGCCTTTTCTCGATATCCTTCAGGGTCAATGTACCGTAAATTTTAGGTTCACGTTTTCCCAGAATATCAAGGTTGGGGCCGTTTATAATAAGAATGCGCATAGTATTTATCCTTTGTTAAATCCAATGACGTAAGATTAAGATAAGAATACTGTACACAGAATAAGAGAAAGCTATGAAAAAGTCAAAGGGTAAATATTAAAAGAAAATCGAAAATCAAAGTTGATTCTTTTCCAAAATTCATAATGGGCCCGCCCAATAAAGGCGGACAAAGCGATATTTTTATAACAAGGTGATTAAAGCAGATAACAATCTTATGATTTTGCTACGCGTGCGAGTTCATCTTCTATGTACTCACGAACGGCCGGTTTCAGGTACATTTCATCAATTCCGACTTCAGCAAGTCCTTGTGCCAGCACGGATGCACGGCGGGCCGGCTGTAATCGTTTGTTTATAACAATAAGGCGTTCTGCTTTCAGCACACAATAACCTCCATCGAAATCACCTTTTTCATAGCGAATTGTGATTCCGCAATTAGATGCAAGCTGTTCAAGTTCGGTGAGAATTTGTTCGTGTGTCATCTATTTCTCTTATTGCTTTCTCTTCTGTAAGTATAATATTCTGAAAACTTATTGCATTTTAATGATATGTGCAAGAAAAACGGCGAAATATTACGTATTTCCATTTGTCTTTCTATTTAACTTACTTTTTCCCACCATGACTGAATTCTTTTACCGCTCCAGATCGTAAATACAAAAAATACTACTCCGCCGAAAAGATCAACGACATAATGATAACGAAGATATATAGTACCTACAATTAACAATACTGTGATAACGGTTATTATCCATCTTGTCTGAAGCTTATATATATGGCTAACATAGACAATTATCAATGTGAGCTGTGTATGGCCGCTGGGGAACACATCGCGCTGAACAAGGTCTGCAGCGTTTGCCGTATTAAACGAAATCGATTCGCCTGCATTAATAAAATCTCTCATCCAGGGTGTAAAAAAAAGTCCCGGCAGCTCTTTGTTTATCGCATAAAAGTCATGAAGCGTGAACCGCGGGCCTATCGCCGGCAGCAGAAAATATCCTAGATAGGAAAGATAGAACCCGTACACGATAAGAAATGCGCCATGATCGTAATCCTTAATCGTATGCCTGCAGTAAAGCTCCACACCGAGCACAATGAAAAGGATATAATATGAAAAATAAGCGACCTGAAATATTTCCGTCAACACTGGATGTGCAAATTGCATAACCCATTGTGTTGGATTAACACCGAAGATCCATCGATCGATGCCAATAAACAGTTCATCGTAATCAGCCGGATGGACGGCATGCACCATAAGATAAATTTCCTTAAAGACAAAAAGGACAATCCCGTAATTGTAAAATCGATGAATCCCTATCAACAATTTTGTTTTTTTTGTTTCAGCAAAATATGCCAATAGAAAAATCAAAACGATGACCGCGATATTAATTACAATAATCTCTGCCCAGGCAGACACACGAGCGAAGAATATCAGGTTCAATGCAATAAGAAAGAATAGAAATGCTATCGATACAAAATCAACAGGTGCAAGAAAAGAAATTAATTTTTTTCATGGCTTTACAATTTTCCGATAGACGCGGAAAGGCTTATAAATTCATCAACACTCAGCTCTTCA
Organism: uncultured Bacteroidota bacterium; assembly: GCA_963770945.1. Lineage (GTDB taxonomy): Bacteria > Bacteroidota > Ignavibacteria > UBA10030 > UBA10030 > Fen-1298. Next base: position 206,362 of record CAVYRP010000004.1, read on the forward strand.
GGTCTCTTCTTCAAATCAAACGGTATCCGATCAAGAACAGTATCTTCAAAATTCAAAGACTTCAATCCATTGCGAAGTGTCTTTCGCCTCTTGCCGAATGTCGAACGTACGATAGAACGAAACAAATTTTCATCGACCTGCGGCAATGGGTCTTTGATATTCAAACGTACAACAGCAGAATCTACATCCGGCTTTGGGTAAAAACAATTCCGCGAAACCTTAAAAAGCAGTTCGCATTCAGTATAGAATTGCGTGAAGACCGACAAAATTCCATATTCCTTATTTTTAGGAGGTGCAATAAGACGGTGCGCGACCTCCAGCTGCATCATAATAGTCGCATCGGTAATAACCGTTCGTGCATCAAAAAGCCAAAAGAGAATTTCGCTCGTTAAGATAGTACGGAATATTACCGACAATTTTTAACTTCTTCCCGCACTTATCCGATATCTTTCGAAGGTCGACATCAAGCACATCGGCATGGATTAAAACAGCCTTATCACCTATAGTCTGTTTAAGCAGCTCTATTGCGCGGTTGTCTATATCTATACCTATGAGTGTTATCGGCTGAAGAACCAGGTGTCTTGTCAAGGCGCCTTGACCCGGACCGATTTCAACAACAACATCACCATCAGCCGGGTGAAGACATTCTACGATTTTACGAAGGATATTTTCATCCTTCAAAAAATTCTGGCCAAGCGACTTTAGAGGTTTAAACAAATCAATTTCCCAAATGCGAATAGTTCAATATATCGAAGAGAAAAAGGAAGTTCAATTACCGAAGGATAGTTTTATTGAGAAAAACCTATCAAAGAGATAAACACACGTTCATACGTAAAGTAATATTTTCCTTTTTTTAGCAGCATATCGGGGACAAACGGTTTCTGCAGAAAGCACAATATCTGCGTGATGCCGATAATCCCATTCGATTACAACAACCCTTTCAATGCTTCCCCAAGAACCTGTATCCCTTTTCGATTTTCTCTTCCGGAGTGTGTGAATAAGCCAGCCTGAGATGACTGTTATCCTTCCCTTCCGGATCGAAGGTTCTCCCCATAACAAATACAGCACCTTTCTCGATACTCGATTTGAGAACTTCTATGACATTGATTTGCGGCGGCAGCTTGAGCCATATATAAAAACCGCCCTGAGGTTCTGTCCATGCAATTGTTTCGGGAAAATATTTACGTATCGCGGCAGCCATCGTGTCTTTACGTCTCTTATATATCATCACGCATACGTTCAATATACTTTTCCATCCTGCCGCTTCGTAAAAATTCATCCGCAAGTACCTGCGTGAAATTGGGAGAACATGCATCCATCGATTGTTTGACCAGTTCTGCTTTCTGGTATATTTCCGGCGGCACAAGCATCCAACCCAACCGGAAACCAGGCCCGAGTATTTTGGAGAATGTTCCGGTATAGCAGATATTCAACTCGTTCTCATATAAAGTCTTCATCGGTGTAACTCTTTTTCGGGCATCGTCATCGAAATACAATTCGCCGTACGCATCGTCTTCAATCAGCGGCAGACCATGCTCTTTCAATACGGGCACGAGTTCTTTTTTCCGCTGTTCCGTATACAAAGTACCGGCCGGATTATGAAAATTTGGAGTAATGTAGAGGAATTTTGGAGGCACAGATTTATACCGGTAGAGAAGCGTATTGAGTGATATAATATCAATGCCGTCATTATTCAAATCGATGCCTGCTAAATTTGCCTGGTACGATTTAAATGCAGAGATAGCGCCGATAAAACATGGATTCTCTGTTACCACAGTATCCCCGGGATCGATAAATACTTTTGCAAGGATATTGATCGCCTGCAAAGAACCTGTGGTAATCATCAACTTATTGGTATCGACAGGCATATCCTTTTTTTTCAGGTATTCTTTAAGGGATTCAAGCAGCGGCGGATAACCGGGAGTCGGGCCGTATTGAAAAGCTGTCTGCTTTATTTCAAGCGGCAGGTGATTGTAAATCTCATCGATATCTTCCACCGGAAACAATTCGTTTCCAGGCATCCCGCCGGCAAAGGAAATAATCTCCGGCCGGGTCGCAAGACCCATAAGATCCCTGATTTCCGATGTGCGAAGAGAAGAAACGGATTTTGAAAAACGAATCATGAACTTATAAACCTTTAATCAAAATCTCAATTATAAATCAAAAATCAATGTATCAATATATCAAACATTACTAACACAAATTATCTTACAAGATCTCTTTGCTGAAAAATTCGAATTTTAAATATTTTAATGGAGCTCGTTTGAAATTTGTTTTATTGTCATTTGAAATTTAATGTTTACACTTCATAGATATCGCTTGCTTTAAGTAATTCCATTTTATGTTTCTGCAGGGAAGCGATTGTTTGTTCCACTGCTTCGGTGCGGATAATGACCGTTGCACGATCACTCAGGGCAAAGGCATACATATATTCCACACTGATCCCTTCGGCGGAAAGGATCTGCAGCGCTCTATGCAATCCGCCGGGCTCGTTGGGGACTACCAGCCCTATGACCTCCGTAATATGGACAGAGAGCCCCTTTGCCTTCAGCAGCTGTTCTGCCTGCTCCGGTTTATGAGACAATCATCCTGAGGATGCCGTAATCAGCCGTATCGGCTACGCTGAACGCAGAAATATTTATTTGCGCAGAAGCCAGTGCTTCCGTCACTTCGGTAAGGCGTCCTGATTTATTTTCCAGGAAAATCGAAAGCTGTTTGATTTTCATAATGCACCTACGTAAGTTTTCTTTTATCTATAACACGTTTGGCTTTACCTTCACTGCGCTCAATTGTTTTCGGTTCAACAAGTTTCACAGACGCATTAATTCCAAGCACCGATTCTATGTTGTGCTGAATTTTCTTCTTAAGTTCTTCCAGTTTCCTGATTTCATCCGAGAACAACTGTCCATCGACTTCCACCCATACTTCCAGAACATCGAGATTGTTAACGCGGTCGACTATCAACAGGTAATGCGGCTTTGTTTCGTTTATCTCAAGAAGTACAGTTTCGATTTGAGATGGAAATACATTTACGCCGCGAATAATAAGCATATCGTCCGACCTGCCCATACACTTTTTCATACGGACAATCGTACGGCCGCAAGAACATTTCGCCGGATTCAATATAGTAAGGTCGCGTGTGCGGTACCGGAGCAGCGGCAGTGCTTCCTTTGTTACACACGTAAAGACCAGCTCGCCAATCTGGCCGTAAGGAAGCACCTTGAGCGTTTTTGGATCTATAATTTCAGGAATAAAATGATCTTCAAAAATATGCAGGCCGCATTGATCCATGCATTCAGAAGCAACTCCCGGACCGATAACCTCGCTCAATCCATAAATATCGATAGCTTTGATTTTTAATTTGCTTTCGATTTCTCGGCGCATTTCTTCCGTCCATGGCTCTGCACCGAATACACCGGCTTTTAATTTGAATGAATCGATCGGTATTCCGGCTTCAACCATTGCTTCTGCAAGAAAGAGAGCATAGGACGGTGTGCATGCAAGAACTGTCGATCCGAAATCCTTCATCAATTGCAACTGACGCTGCGTGTTGCCGCCGGACATAGGAATGACTGTTGCACCGATTTTCTCTGCGCCGTAATGCACCCCGAGTCCGCCTGTAAATAAGCCGTAACCATATGCGATATGCAGTACATCCGTCTTTCCCGCTCCTGCAGAAGTAAGCGTGCGCGCCATAACTTCTGACCAGATATCGATATCCTTTCGCGTGTATCCCACGACAGTCGGTTTTCCGGTGGTTCCGCTGGAAGCGTGCAGCCGGACAACATCCGCCGCAGGCACAGCAAACAAGCCGAAAGGGTAATTATCGCGTAAATCCTGTTTGGTCGTAAACGGCAGTTTCTGCAACTGGTCAAGGTTTTTAATATCGCCCGGTTCGATGCCGTTTTTTTGGAACTGCTTCCGGTAAAAAGGCACGTTATAATAGAGACGCTCCACCATCGCAGACAACCGCTCGCTCTGCAGTTTGGTAAGCTGCTCACGGTCCATACATTCTATATATTCATTCCATTTCATAGTCAAAGAGCTTTTCGTAAAATTGTTTTTATAATAATTCAATCCAATTAATCACTTTTTTCCGTAAGAATAAACACCTTTTTGAACTTAATTTGAAATGGTAAGGATTCTTATTTTTAATCTTTGTTCAAAGAAATGAGTTTTTGAATGGAAAATTATGGAACGATGACTCGGCTAAGGACTATTAATATGTGCTCTTACAATTATGTTCCAAGCCAGATCAAAAGAGAAATGATAAGAAATACAATCCAGGCAAAATGCCTGCCGCGTGTTTCAATCAGGGTAATAATAAAACTTGCAGATGATGTAAGTAAAATAATTTTTGATATGGCCATAAAAGGAGAAGACATATCAAGAGTTAACAGGATCGCAGCCAGTGCGAACCAGGCAATGGTTAATAAGTGCCATGCGAAGCGAATCGTTCGTCCGGTAAGCACTTCGCTGTTGAAAATTTTAGGCAGACTTCCCCATTTGAATAAGGGGATGAGTATAAAACGCTCGCCTAAATACGAATGAGCAATTCCAAGTAATATTAAAAGACACGCTGCAATTGAGAAGTAGAGGTTCATTATCATATCTCCGGACTTTATTTGAGTAGCAAGAACGTTCCCCGACAATATAAAGGCGTGTAAAAATTGAGCGTCCCTGCTTTATTGAACAATATTAAAATGCAGCTTCGGGCCGTTTTTATTTTCCGAAGCATAAAAAGAAGCATCTAAAGCGCCTAAAGGACGAATAAGCAAACCTTTTGTTTTCCCGTCTATCAGCCGTTGTAAGACCGGCTTTGAAATAGTAATAAAATTTTTACTCCCGGTTCTTCGGATATATCAAAATCAGAAGTCATCTGATAATTAAAAACATCGGAATAACTGCGACCCTGTATAAAATTTTCATATGTTACTTTATTCTGATCCCACCCCGGATCTCCGCCGATTATTTCTATTACTCTTACTTTCCCAAACTCAATACCAAACTCCTCACCATAAGCTTCGACATATCTGCCGCCTTTGGGAACGGATTGTGTTGTTAATTCCAATATACCGGCCGCATCAGTTTTTACATTCTTAAAATTTTCGAAATCCCATCTTAAAATAGCCCATTGATTTGCATTAACTGTTAATATTCGTGCTTCACCACTTTGTTCTTTAACATGCCAGTCATTGAAGTTAACTTCAGGAAAATCAGAATTAATCACACAGTCATGGGCGACATCAAGATGATTTGAATAAGTGCTTAGAGGTGGAACAGGCGGATGAAAAGGTATAAGCACTCCTTTATCCGGTCCGGCCTGATTGATATTTACTATATCTGCACGATAATAATCCAGGTCGACATAATATTTCCCTAGTCCATAATCAGTAGCACATAACTGTACATAAACCGAGTCGCCCGGGAGTGCATCGAATTTTTTAGTAGTCATGCTGATGACATGCCAGCCGGATGTATCGGGTATATCATACTCCATTAAATCGATATGATAATTTGTCGTTCGATTGGTATTCACCATAAAATTAAGCCGGCGTGGTGCATCGTGGACGCGCACCTTTGCTTCAACGCGCAATTGATAAGCAGGGTCTTTTAATTTATTCAAATCCAGGAAAGCTGTTACGTTACGTTTAATAAGTGTCCAATATACGTTATACTTATCTTTCGTTGCATCAATACAAATCGTTGCATATCCGTTATTCTGAATAAAATCCATTGTTACAGTCCCGTCGCCGGTAAAGAAGAACCATCCTTCTATTTTATTTTTATCGAAAGAATCCAGGAATTGTGCCTGACAGATTCCGGATGTAATAAAAAATGAAAGGAATAATTTCTGCATAATTTTTACATTAAACATTTAACCTCCAAATGCTATTATTATAAATCCAATAATTCTCTATCGATTTAAATAAATTTATCAAAGCTGTTGCCTATTAGTGAGTGAGTAAAGTTGAGCATTTCGGATATTGTTACCGGAATCGCATCAGCCATTTCTTGCCGCTGTGCTACGAAGATAATATCCCTTTTCTTCAATTTAAAAGCAAACTCAGGTAGATTGTATTAGCTGAACAACAGAATCGATGGAATAGAAATGAGGCAATTGCCGCGAGTTTCAACTCGTGGAGCAATAATGCATAACTCATTCGGGTTTTAATCCTTACCAACAAAACAAGTTTTGTGCAAAGAATATCTTTTATTCTTCGATTTGAAATCAAATAATGGTATATAATGTTTTTTGTGATTGCCGATTGCTTTTATCGACCTGACCGCTGCACAAAGAATGCTTTGGCAGGCGGGAAATCCATGGCGACAGAGTCCTTGACCTGGATTCCCGCTTTCGCGGGAATGACATTTCCTCTAATTCTTTTTTGGGGCACGTCACGGACGTGCCCCTACAAAAAAACCTCTGGAGGCTGATGGGGACATGTTACCTTTTTTATGAAAAACGCATTTCTGACACATACCCGCCAAATCGATAGAAGTAGAGACGTTCAATTGAACGTCTCTACGTATTGATTCCCTTTTAGATTCTTTTCTGTTCCGCTACAACGTCCACCGATGTATTTCAATCGGAACAGGGGTGGTGATTTTACGTTATCAAAGGGAGCAATATCATTCCTCCTTATTCACTGCAAAAACCTGAAACTAAAGCGAATGTTTCGTACGTTACATATAGAAAGAGAATAATTATCTTGACCTCTAAAGAACATCCTTCCGCGATTTTGCGGCTCGCCGTCGTTATTCGGGGTGCTGTGCAGGGTGTTGGGTTTCGGCCGTTCGTGTACAAACTTGCCGCAGAAATGCAGGTCAACGGCTGGATCTCAAATACATCGGCAGGAGTTTTCATTGAAGCAGAAGGTACAAAAGAAACACTCGACCGGTTTCTTCTTCGTTTGCAGAATGAAATTCCGCCGCGTGCATTTGTTCAAAGTCTTGAGTTTTCGTTTCTCGATCCGGCCGGATATGAAAAATTCGAAATCCGCGAAAGTGACGCTGCCGGTGCAAAGACGACCATCATACTGCCCGATATTGCTGTCTGCCCTGATTGTTTGAAAGAAATCTTCAATCCATCAGACCGCCGTTATCTTTATCCGTTTACAAATTGCACAAATTGCGGGCCGCGCTTCTCTATAATCGAGGCATTACCGTACGATCGTGCAAACACATCGATGAAAATATTCGAGATGTGCGCCGAATGCCGGACAGAGTATGAAAATCCGCAAGACCGGCGTTTTCATGCCCAGCCCAATGCATGTCCTGAGTGCGGGCCGCAGCTTCAATTGTGGAACGAAAGCGGAAGGATATTAGCTGAACGTCAAAATGCATTATTGCAGACAGTAAGCGCGATTAAATCCGGCAAGATTGCTGCCGTCAAAGGCATCGGTGGATTTCATCTAATAGCAGATGCAAGAAACAATGAAGCCGTCAATCGCCTGCGCGAGCGCAAGCACAGGGAAGAAAAACCGTTCGCGCTCATGTTTCCATCCCTGAAAATGATAAAGCAAATTTGTAAGATCAACGATCTAGAAGAACGATTGCTGACTTCACCGGAATCACCCATTGTTTTAATTGAACGAATAGCTGATCAATCCGAAATTAAAAACCCGAAATTCGAAATCGCTTTTTCTGTTGCTCCAAATAATCCGTACTTAGGATGCATGCTGCCTTATTCACCTTTACATCACATTTTGTTGGATCAGCTTGGATTTCCCGTTGTAGCAACAAGCGGGAATTTGTCAGATGAGCCGATCTGCACGGACGAATATGAAGCGCTCCGACGGCTCAATGGAATAGCGGATGTATACCTCGTTCATAATCGTCCTATAGTACGGCATGTGGATGATTCCATTGTGCGGATTATCATGGGACGCGAGCTGGTTATGCGGCGGGCACGGGGATATGCGCCGCTCCCTGTTACAATCAAAACCCGGCATAATGTATCCATGCTTGCGGTCGGAGCACATTTAAAAAATTCCATCGCACTAACATCGGGTTCAAATGTTTTTATATCACAGCATATCGGCGATCTGGAGACAAAAGAATCGCTCGACGCTTTTCACCATGTAATTTCGGATTTCCGGACAATGTACGACTGCAATCCGGAATATATTGTGTGCGATCTTCACCCTGATTATCTTTCTTCAAAATATGCCCGGAGTACCGGTATTCCTCTTCTGGAAATTCAGCACCATCATGCGCACATCGCTTCCTGCATGGCAGAGAACCAGCTTGAAGGCGAGGTGCTCGGTATATCTTGGGATGGGACCGGTTATGGACTCGATGGAACAATTTGGGGCGGCGAATTTTTACTTGCTCAAAAGGCATCATTCGAGCGCTTCGGAACCTTCCGTTCATTCGGACTTCCGGGCGGAGAAAAAGCCGTAAAAGAGCCGCGCCGCACAGCACTGGGAATGTTATATGAGCTGTTCGGTGATGATATATTTCATCAAAAAGACCTGCCTACCTTGCAGGCTTTCACATCCGCGGAACTTGAGCTCATAAATCAGATGTTATTAAAGAGGGTGAATACTCCCTTCACAACGAGCGCCGGCAGAATCTTCGATGCCGTCGCATCTCTGATCGGGTTCCGGCAAAGAATGAATTACGAAGGTCAAGCTGCAATGGAGCTCGAATTTTTAGCACAGGGCACGGAGAGAAAAGATTCTTATTCTTTTGAAATTGATAAAACACAAGATTTAAAAATAGTTAATTGGCAATCAATGCTTGAAGAAATTCTTACGGATACGAAAGATCATATCAACCCTTCAATCATCTCTGCAAAATTTCACAATACACTCGTTGAAATTATCGTTGCGGCTGCAAAAATAGCCGGCCAGCCGCGTATCGTTCTTTCAGGCGGATGTTTCCAAAATCGATATCTTACGGAACGGACGGTAAAGCGCCTGCAGGAAGAAAAATTTCGGCCTTACTGGCATCAGCGGGTTCCGCCGAATGACGGTGGAATCGCTCTGGGACAGATTGCTGCTGCTCTTAGTTCGCAGAAAGTAAACAGGCATTGATAATGGACTTAGGAATGAGAATATTGAAGTTAGAAAGGAGTTTTTCATGTGTTTAGCAATCCCCGGAAAAGTTATTGAAATTGACACGACGGTTTCACCTATTATGGGTAAAGTAAGTTTTGGCGGCATCAAAAAAGAAGTCTGCCTTGAACTTGTACCGGATGTGAAAATCGGTGAATATGTCATAGTGCATGTCGGCTTTGCCATCAGCACAATGAATGAATCTGAGGCGCTTGAAACGTTAAAACTATTCGAACAAATGGGAGAATCAATAGGAGGAGAAATTGATTCTGCTTAGCTGTTTGCCGGATAGATCGATTCAATGGTATTTTTATTATGTCCTTCCGCAAATTTCATTGTTGCACTGTGAGAAGGATTTTATTAGTATTGATTACTATGGGAGAAAGCAAGTGCGCCCTTTTTCGCCGGTATTTTCACACTCACATTTATTAAGAGCATCGAGATACTATGCGGTTCATAGATGAATTCCGGAACGGTAAAACAGCCGCAGCATATATTGAACGTATTAAAGCTGTCTGTACGCGTCCTTGGACAATAATGGAAATTTGCGGCGGGCAGACGAATACGATCGTCAAATCCGGCATTGACGAACTGCTTCCTCTATCGCTTACATTGGTTCACGGACCAGGCTGTCCGGTCTGCGTTACTCCTCTCGAAATCATTGATAAAGCTATTGCTATTGCTTCTCGGAAGGACGTTCTTTTTACATCTTACGGCGACATGCTGCGCGTGCCCGGATCGGAAAAAGATTTACTGACCGTCAAAGCGCAGGGCGGCGATGTACGCATAGTTTATTCTCCGCTCGATGCTGTAAAACTGGCAAAGCAGAATCCCGATAAAAAAATTGTATTCTTTGCCGTCGGTTTCGAGACAACGGCACCGGCAAATGCCATGTCCGTTTGGCAGGCAGCGCAGCTTGGACTGAAAAATTATTCGATTTTATGTTCACATGTGCTTGTACCGCCGGCGATGGAAGCAATATTATCTTCGCCGGAAAATCGCGTACAGGGATTTCTCGCTGCCGGACATGTCTGCACAGTCATGGGATATGAAGAATACATACCGCTTGCTGTAAAATATCATGTTCCTATCGTCGTTACCGGATTCGAACCGGTCGACATTCTTCAAGGAATTTTCATGACGCTGCAGCAGCTCGAAAAAGGCATTTCAGTTGTTGAGAACCAATATTCACGCTCCGTAAGGCGGGAAGGAAACCGGCCTGCCCAAGAGTTGATTCAAAAAATATTTCAGGTGACCGATCGCTCATGGCGCGGTATAGGAAAAATACCAAATAGCGGTTACCGTGTTCGTGACGAGTATGCTGTATTCGATGCAGAGAATGTTTTCGATGTTGCAGCTATTCAAACACGCGAATCGCCCCTATGCATTGCAGGTCAAGTGATGCGGGGGCTTAAGAAGCCTCATGATTGCTCTGCATTCGGCACTAAATGCACGCCGGAACATCCGCTTGGCGCTCCAATGGTTTCCTCGGAAGGCGCCTGTGCGGCTTACTTTCATTACGGGAAAATGAATCGCTAAAATCGTGATTATAAATTATATTGGGAGAGATTTTTGAACCTCACGAAAGGATACGGCATATGAAGAATCCTGCGCCCAGCCGAATAATTCCATGGTTCCTCATCACTGTATTCGGTTTTTTAGTGGTATGCATTCTCACCGCCGGCATTATTTTCTTTCTAACACAGCAAAAGCGGTTAAAATCGGAAGCAGAAAATTATCTTGCCGCTGTCGCGGAATTAAAAGTGAATCAGATCGTTCTTTGGCGACACGAACGAATTGCCGACGGCAAACTTATTATGAATAATCCTCCTCTTGTAAAAGCGGCAGAAGCGTACTTAAGTTCTCCGGAAAAAAGCGGAAGAAAGCAGGAACTTCTCACGGTAATGAAATCATTTAAGTTAAAGGCCGGTTATGAATCCTCCGTTCTTTTCGATGCAAAAGGAAAAATCCGGCTTACGGAATCATCGTACGGAGATTCAATCGGTTTTCAAGCTCGATCACTATTCAAAGAAGTTCTTAATCAACGAAAAGTGATTCTTTCCGATATACATCAATCAGGCCCATTTCCTGCGTGTGCACATTGATTTGATCGTGCCTCTATTTTCTTCAAATCGAAATGACAGTTCACTTATTGGTGCTATGATGCTGCGTATCGATCCACAGGTAATCCTTTTTCAACTAATTCAAACATGGCCGTCGCCAAGCCGCACATCCGAAATATTGCTACTCAAACAGGACGGGGACAGCATATTATATTTGAACGAGGTTCGCCATAAAAAAAATGCATTACTGACATTACGTATGCCGATTTCCAACGAAAACCTTCCGGCTGCGATGGCGATCCGCGGTCTCGAGGGAGTGGTGGAAGGCATTGATTATCGCGGTATTCCGGTCCTCGCAGACATAAAACATATTTATGATTCTCCATGGTATATGATTGCAAAAGTCGACCGGGAAGAAATTTATGAGCCTCTTCATTCAATAGCATGGAACATTATAATTGGAACATTGCTTCTTATCCTTTCAGCCGGCAGCATTATTGGTTTTTGGTGGTGGAACCAGCGTGTAAAATATTATCGCGAACGATATGCCGCTGAACTTGAACGACAGGCGCTTCTCAAACATTTCGATCATATCGTTAAGTACGCCAATGACAGCATCCTTTTGATAGATATGAACGGGAGGATCGTTGAAGCAAATGACCAGGCCTGCAGGATGTACGGATACACGCAGGAAGAGTTTATTCATTTATATATTGGCGACATCCGGTCTCATAAGACCAGAACTCAAGATGAGAGCCAGATGAAACAAGTTGAAGAACGGGGCGGATTGGTTTACGAAACAGAACACATGCGGAAAGACGGCACAGTATTTCCTGCCGAGGTCAGTTCACGATTCATTAAAATCGAAGGAACAAAGTTCTATCAAAGCATCGTTCGTGATATTACCGAACGCATACAAACGCTTGAAATATTGCAAAAAAGCGAGGAGCGATATAAAAATTTATCGGATTTATTGCCTCAAACTGTTATTGAAATGGATGAACAGGGATATTTAACGTTTGTTAACCGTCAGGGATTTAAAACTTTCGGATACACGGAAGAAGAGATTCATCAAAGTCCAAATGCTCTTCAGCTTATTGCCCCGCAAGACAGGGACAGAGCTTTCGAGAATTTAAAAAGACGATTGAACGGAGAAGAATTAGGGCCGCAGGAATATTTAGCCGTCAAGAAAGACGGGAATGTATTTCCGACGATCTTCTATGCAAATAGAATTATACAGGGAAATAAGACTATCGGACTGAATGGAATCATTATAGATATTAGCGATCACAAACAGGCAGAAGAGGCTATACGTATCAGTGAAGAACGTTTTCGACGATTAGTAGAATCGGTGACCGATTATATTTATTCCGTAAAACTCGAATCCGGCCGTCCTGTTTCCACATCCCATGCTCCCGCATGTGTCTCTGTCACCGGTTATACGGCGGAGGAATATGCAGCCGATCCGGAACTTTGGTCTAGAATGATTTACGAAGACGATAAACAAATTGTAGCAGATCTATCAGAAAAAATACTTTCTGGATTTAATGTGCTGCCTATCGAACATCGTATCGTTCATAAAAACGGTTCTATCCGATGGGTAAAAAATACACCGGTGCTCAAACGGGACGAAAAGGGAATTCTTATCGCGTATGATGGATTGATTGAAGATATAACTATGCAAAAGCAGGCAGATGAAGTTCTGCGTGAAAGTGAAGAGACAGCATATGCACTTCTGAATGCATCCAGTGATGCAGCATTATCTATTAGATTCCGACCGAAGAATTATCGCTGTGAACGAAGCCGGTGCACAGAGATTTGGAAAAAGCATCGTTGAATTAATTGGTATATGTATCGATGACTTATTACCTCCGGAAATTGCGGAATCAAGGAAAACATTCATCGATCAAGTTATTAGCACGGCAAACCCGTTCATTTTGAAGATGTGCGATCGGGAATGCATTTAGAAAACTCATTCTATCCTATCAGTCGATGCACAGGGAAATGTAACAAGAATCGCAGTTTATTCGAGAGACATTACTGAACGCATTCAGGCAGAGGAGGCAATCCAGCGCGAACGCAACCTTCTCCGGACATTGATTGATAATCTGCCCGATGCAATTTATGTCAAAGACACCAATTGCCGCAAGACCATTGCCAATCCGGCTGATGTGCGCAATACGGGTCATCGATCAGAATCCGAAGTATTGGGCAAGGATGACTTTGACCTTTATCCGAAGGAACTTGCAGACAGGATTCTTCGCCGACGATCAATCGGTGCTTCAAACCGGAAAACCGGTTCTTAACAGAGAAGAGTATGTGCTTCGATGCGGAAGGCAAGAAACGCTGGCTGCTCACATCTAAGCTGCCGTTGCGGAATGAAAAAAATCAAATTATCGGACTGATTGGTGTCGGCCGCGATATCACCGAACGCATACAGACAGAGGAGGCGACTGCGGCAAAGTGAATCTCTCTTCAAAATGCTGGTTGAATCCTCTCCTGTTGCAATTGCTGTTTTCTCCGGATCGTCAAAGAAGCTCGAGTATGTCAGCGATAGATTCGCAGAACTTTTCGGATATGATAAAGAAGATATTTCTTCGATGGACGCATGGTGGCAGCTTGCATATCCGGTTGATGAATATCGCAATCAGGTCGAAATAAAATGGATCGAGAATGTTGTCGAAGCACAGCGCGAAGGAGCGTTATTGCAGAACCGCTGGAATCTGTTGTCACGTGCCAGGATGGTTCCACAAAGTACATCGAATCTACTTCCACATCGATTGGTGAAGATACTCTTGTCTTTTTCACCGATCTCACACAGCACCGCTTCGCACAAGAAACACTCCGCCAAACTCATGCATTTAATGAATTGCTTATCCAAACGATGCCGTTCGGAATGGATATTGTCGATGAAGAAGGAAAAATTCTCTTTATGAGCAAGGCAATGAAGGAAATGCTCAAGACCGATGCCGTCAGATTCCTGCTGTTGGACATCTTATAAAGATGATAAACAACAATGCGCAGATTGTCCGTTGCGAAAAGGAATCATATTTGGCAGACCGGAAACGATAGAAACTGACAGGAATTTTCAATGGAAAAGTACCTACCAGATCAGTCATGTCGGAATGATGTACGAAGGGAAAAAAGCGATGCTGGAAGTCTTCCAGGATATCACAGAACAGAAAAAAGCTCCAGCAGGAATTAATACAATCTCAAAAACTTTTAAGCATTGGAACCATGGCGGGCGGTATTGCACATGACTTTAATAATATCCTCGCAATTATACTCGGCTATTCCTCTCTCCTTCACTCCATTAAAGATAATCCTGAAAAATTCTCCAGATGGAGTGACTGCCATAAGACAAGCCGTCGATCGGGGCGCAGGACTTGTCCGTCAAATTCTCACGTTCGCCCGCAAAACCGATATCTCATTCGAACCGCTCAGTATTTCCGAACTTGTGAAGGAATTAGTGTCGATGCTGCAGCAGACTTTTCCTAAAATTATTACATTCAACACGACAGATGGAAGAACAAATTCCGTTCATCAAAGCAGATCATACACAAATGCATCAGGCACTTCTCAATTTGTGCGTCAATGCGCGGGATGCAATGCCTCAGGGCGGAGAAATATCCATTGCAATAGAAGAAGGTAACCGGCGAGAAATTGAGAGGACAGTTTAATTCTGCAACTAATCCAGTGGTACATAAGTCTTAGTGTTTCCGATAACTGGTATGGGAATGGATGACGCAGTTCGCAATCAGATCTTCGATCCGTTCTTTACAACAAAAGAGAAAGGAAAAGGAACCGGATTGGGCCTGTCTGTTGTCTATGGTATTGTACAAGCACATCATGGTTTTGTCAATGTCGAAAGTACTCTTGACCGTGGAACGACATTCACTCTTTATTTCCCTGTACCGCAGGAAAGCAGTACTGCGCTCGAATCCATGAACAAGCAGCAGAACAGATATCCGGCGGCAATGAAACGCTTCTCCTTGTTGAAGACGAGACTCTTCTTCTGGATATGGTGCAAATTCTTCTCGAATCAAATGGTTACACCGTATTCACTGCAAAGGACGGAGAAGAAGCTGTCCAGGTATATCAGCAGCATGCAAATGAAATTGCACTTGTTATCAGCGATATGGGATTACCAAAGTTAACAGGAGTGTCTGAATTCGAAAAAATGAAAGAAATCAATCCTGATGTAAAAGTTATCTTTGCCAGCGGATTCTTTGAACCTGATATGAAAGCCGCCTTGGAAAAGTGCAGGAGTTAAGGGTTTTATTCAAAAACCGTACGTTATCGAAGATATGCTTTCAAAAATCAGAAAGGTACTGGACACAAATTAAGAATTACTGAGAGTTGAAAAGCAATCGCGTGATTAAATTAAGAGAAATATATTACCAATGAATGAAATTCCAATTAACCTGAATAATGGCTTTGCATGCCCGATTACCGCTGACGGATTACAAGAATGTTTTGCTGGCACATGGCGGAGGCGGCAAACTTTCGCATCAGATGATCCAGGAAATATTTTGTATCGCAATTTAAGAACGATCTCCTCAATCCATTGCACGACGGTGCGATGTTCACTCTTGGCGGCACACGATGTGCCTTCTCAACCGACTCTTACGTCATCAATCCCATATTCTTTCCCGGCGGCGATATCGGTACTCTTGCCGTCAATGGAACGGTGAATGATCTTGCCATGTGCGGTGCACATCCGCTGTATCTTTCCTCTTCCTTCATTATTGAAGAAGGATTACCGATGGAAGATTTATGGCGTGTGGTGCTTTCGATGAAACAGGCCGCAGAAACAGCCGGTGTACAGCTCGTAACCGGCGATACAAAAGTCGTGGACCGCGGTAAAGGAGATAAACTGTTTATCAATACATCGGGTATTGGTATAATTCCTGATGGAGTTCAAATCAATCCGAAGCAAGCAAAACCAGGCGATAAAATTATTCTGAGCGGATCGATCGCCGAGCATGGTATCGCAATTATGTCGGTTCGGGAAGGATTAGAATTCGAGACACACATTGAAAGCGACTGTGCACCGTTGAACGGATTGGTAGAAGTTATGCTTGCAGCAAGTAAAGATATTCACGTTTTACGCGATCCCGACGCGCGGCGGTAGTTGCATCCGTACTGAATGAAATTGCTGAAAGTGCACAGGTTGGAATATCTATTAGAGAAGAGCATATTCCGGTGAGCGAGGAAGTTCGCGGCGCTTGTGAGATACTCGGTTTTGATCCGCTCTATGTTGCCAATGAAGGAAAACTGATAGCCTTCGTTTCAGCAGAGGCAGCCGGCGATGTTTTAAAAGCTATGCGTGCTCATCCTCTTGGTAAAAATGCAGTACTGATTGGTGAAGTTGTTGCCGATCATCGCGGTACTGTGATCATGAAAACACGAATCGGCGGTTCGCGCGTTGTGGATATGCTTTCAGGAGAACAACTGCCGAGAATTTGCTGACAATGACAATATCCCTAATACACGAATGCCGGATTCATCATCCGGCATTTTCGTTTTGCAGCTAATTTTTCCCGATTTATTTTACAAGGAGCATTTGTTTCACAACAGAACGGCCTTCCGCTTCCAACCGATAAAAATATATACCGGAAGCCATATTTGACGCCAAAAATCGGACTGAATGATTTCCTGCCGACTGGAATCCATCTGACAATGTTGCCAATTCCTTCCCCAATACGTTATAAACACGCAGCTTTACATAAGACGCTTTAGAAATAGAATAAGATATTGTTGTACTGGGATTAAACGGATTCGGATAATTTTGTTTCAACGAAAATATATCAGGTACGTTGCTATTTTGTTCGTTAACGGCTGTCGAACTTGAAAATGCAAGGTTGTCAACAAGCATCCATGAACCAGAGTGGTAATCAGAACCTGTTGCCGGACCAATTATCGATACATTAAGAATACACAAATCTGGTATATCCGAAGTAAAATATACAAAAGGGATGTCGAATGATTGCCAACCCGATGCTGCGCCAACTATTGCTGCCCCGACTGCAACACCGGTGCCGGTAATTCCTCCTTTGTAAAGAATAAAGTCGAAAGCGAGTCTATCGCTGCCAACCGGAGAAAACTGATAGTTCCCGGATACAGATCCGTACCGCTGGCTTACAGCAAATCCTGTTCCTCCCGCTCCTGATTGTATGAATGGTGCAAGAAATTGGGTACTTAAAGGAATAGGTACGACTTCACCCCGCAGCGACGACGATCCTTGCGATGCTGTCGAGGACTGTGTTACATTAATTACCAGGCCGGTAATATTTGAAGAAACCCACCCATCCGGATCTCCGTTAGTCCAATTTTCAAATCCTGCATTGGGAATTTGTGCAAACACACTTTGCATAGTCAAGCAAAGAAAAAAAGTAAACACAAGTTTATACATGGCTGTTCTCCTATAGAATAGTACAACACACTGATTTTCTTTTATAACGATAATACAGGAGGTATAGTTCCACCTGCCTGACCCTGGAATCAATATCACGCATGTCACCCTCAGGAAGCATCAAGTTAAGCGTCCTGAATTTCACGAATGCATTATGATAAATAATTATCCGGGATAAGATTCGCTGCCCGTTTCCGAAGCGGTATCCATTACCAGGTGTTAAATCATAGCAGAAATGGAACAAACATTCGTGTCTTCTGCATATAGGCAATGTATTCATCGCCAAATTTATCCGACATTTCCTTCTCTTCCCGTTTCGCAGTAGCGACCAATGAAGCAGCGTTAATGAGAGCAAGGAAAACGGCAGATATTGAAATATCTTTCAAAAATATTCCGGTTCCCAGAAATAGAAGAGAAGCGTACATAGGATGACGAATATATCTGTAAAGTCCGACCGTAACAAGTTTTGAGGTGTTTTCAAGATCACCATGCGGTTTGCCGACAGCATGCAGAAGGAAAAAACCAGGGACAGCAAATACAAGCGAAATAATTAAGAGTGTCCATGAGATTAGCTGATTCCATACAAAAGGTTTTTCGAACCAAAACGGGATATTCAATAATAATAAGACAATGATACTTTCAAATGCAAAAAATCTCGGTATACCGTGAGGGCGTTTTGCCTTGATTGAAAACTTCCAGGTGAAAAAACAGTTAGCGATAGTTGCAGCGGTTAGTATAATAATCGAAGTGCCGCTCATACATGGTTCCATGATAATTGCTGCGGACGTTTTTCTACGAAGCAGTCTCTTTTCAATAATTGTCCATAAGATTGCTTTCTTACACAAACAACTCTGTAATTTGTGTTCCCGGCAGCGACATTTTCTTTGTTCGCTATCGTTTTAGTTCCTGTATCAAATTTCCGCGTTCATCTCGAATTTGCACAAGCAGCGGCATTTCACCCGGCAGCGAATGCGTAGCACAGGCATTACAGGGGTCGTAAGCCCGGAAAGCCATCTCGATCATATTTAAAAGGCCGTCATTGACTTTTCCGCCATGGATAAGTCCCTTTTGCGGCTTTATCGATGCCCATTGCAATACGTGCGCCATTATGCGCGGTTGCAACAATAAGATTTACTTTTGTAATCAATCCGCGTTCATCGGTTTCGTAATGATGAATAAGCGTACCGCGCGGCGCTTCAACTATACCTATACCGACGGTCGGCGTTTTTGTGGGAATTGTACGAATATCTTTTCCGGTGATTTCCGGATCGTTCACGAGTTCAACACATTTTTCTGCAGCCTGCAGCATTTCAACAACGCGAGCCCAGTGGTTGGCAAGCGTCATATGCACCGGTTTTCCTCCGAGAGTTTTATAAAGTTCATCGCATGCCGTTTGAGCTTCGGGAGTCGCCATACCGTCGGAAGCATTAAGACGCGCCAACGGAGCGACAGAATACACACCGCTCTCGGCTCCATCGATAAATCCTTTCCATCCGATTTGTTTTAGATAAGGAAACTTCACATAACTCCACGGCTCGACTTGTTCAGCAATATGATCAAGATACTGCTGCGGGGCGAATTTCAGAAACTCTTTTCCGTTCGGATCGACAACCCTGACTTTTCCATCATAAAAATTTACCTTGTTCTTATCATCCACCAGACCCATATAATATGTTTTATGAGTATAGGTGTCCGATGTGATCATCTTAACATATGCATCATTTTTCAGAACAATATCTTTGAACACCTGCAACGTGAACTTTGCGAATTCAAGTCCATCCTTGGCTACTTCTTTAAAATTCGGCAAATCTTCCGGCGCAATTCCTTTTGATACGCCTCCGGGTAATCCGAAGACAGGATGAATAACTTTGCCGCCGAGATAACTGATCAGCTCCCTTACTCTGCGGCGCATTGAAATTACTTTCTTGCCGACATCAACGCCTACTTTGTTAATCACACCGACAACATTACGTAATTCTTTCGGTGCATCCGGCCCAACGATAAAATCAGGTCCGCCGAGAATGTACACATGGAGTGCATGATCTTCGAGCATAAAGAGATTATAGATCAACTCACGGATCTTCTTTGCTGCAGGAGGAGGATCAACTTTATAGAGATCATCCAGCGCTTTCGTACCTGCCATATGATGTGCTGTCGGACAGACACCGCAGATACGGCTGGTAATTTGCGGCATATCTTCAGCTGGCCGGCCTTTCGAAAAGATTTCAAATCCCCGCAATTCCGGAATCTGATAATACGCTTTTGTCACTTCGCCTTTATCATCTAAGAAGATGTCTATTTTTCCATGACCTTCAAGGCGGGTTATAGGATCTATTGTAATGCGTCGTGTTTTTGTTGCTTCCACAATATTATTCCTTGTCTTTTTTCAATACGATCGTCAAGTTTTATTTAGGTAATTTACCTGCAACTTTTTTCCCCCAGCGATGAAACCGATGGAAAAAGCTTACAGGTTCGGTGAACATCATAATACACTGGCCATATACAACATTGATGTTATGATCTGCACAAAATTGAAGCGCTTGAGGCGATTCTGTTCGCTGCTGGAGCCAGACAAATTTTATCCCGGCTTCAGCAATATCCGGCAGCACTTGAACAGTCTTTTCCGGCGGGAGCATCATCAAGGCTCCGTTAACTCGTTCAGGCAAAGACCTGACATCCGGATAACATTTATCTTCACCTATTTTATCTGTATTAGGATTGACCGGATATACTTCATAACCATGTGTCTTCAGCAGGTTATATGCCTGATATGAAAATTCTTTAGTATCTCTAGAAACGCCGACTACCGCCAGGTTCTTCTGTGCAATAAAATCCTGTATCGATTTTTGTGATACCATGGATTATTTAACTTTCTTTCTTAAAAGCGAAACCGGCAGACCGTAACGATAGAATGTTCCGACAGGATCGGGGATAGTCGCCAATGTTTCATCGATACCTTTTTCATCTTTCGCTTCTATCTGCGAAGCAATCGCAGAAAGAATTTTTGCACCCTGGTCTCTCACATGTGAAGTCGGTCCGAAAGCAGCCTGTGCATGGCATATTACCCGAAATACATACACCTTCGCATCCGCCGCGGGTTGCCGGTCCCATACAAAGAATGCTCTGAGCCAGCAAACACACTTTCGGATCAATTTGCGTTGAATGCGGACGTTTAAACTGTGTGAACTTCAAATCGCTTGGCTTCGTATCTTTCTTCGGGCATTCATCGCACAGTGCAATATCCGGAGCAAGAACAGTTCCTTTCTCCGGCAAGTTGCCGGAAAGAAGCACTTCAAGCGCCTGCTTTAACAACTTCGGAGTCGGCGGACAGCCCGGTAAATAGTAATCGACATCAATCACCTGATCCAGTGCACGAACAACATTGAAAAAATTTGGAAGTGTGACAGTACCTTCGTCCGAGATAACTTTAAGTTCGGGCCGTGTCTTTTGTGGATTTATTGTCGACGGGGAATCTTCGTATATATATCTGAGCACTTCCTCTCGCTCAAATTGATTGGCAAGTCCGGGAATTCCACCCGTATGTGCGCATGAACCGTAGGCAATAACAAGTTTGCTCTTTTTCCGCATGAGCTTTGCCATTTCTTCCTGTTCCGAAGTTCGAATCGCTCCGTTTACCAAAGAGACAAGAATAGAACCATCTGCCATCGCTTCGACATCTTTCTTCTTGAAGTCCATTGCAACCGGCCACATAACAATGTCTACCGCTGCAACAACATCAAGAATATTTTCGGCGAGATCGACAACTGATTCTTCACAGCCGCCGCAGGAGGCACACCAATAAAAAGCAACTTTCGGTTTATCAGGCATGGACAGTGTCCCCCTTTCCGTTGATTTCGTGTTCAAGCAATTCCAGTTCCTTATCCCACTCTGCAAACTTCTTCGGCAGTCCAAGCGGGCCAAGTGCACGCACTTGTTCCGTCATTTCATTGATAACGGTCTTGACTCGTTCGCCTTCAGATGCAGATATCCATTCAAGACGAAATCTTTTTTCTTCGATTCCCATGTCTTTCATCATTCGTTTGAGCAGTTGCATACGCCGGAGCGCTTTATAGTTGCCTTCCATATAATGGCAGTCGCCGGGATGGCATCCTCCGATGAGAACACCGTCGGCTCCTTTGGAAAAAGCATCGAGAATAAATTGCGGATCGATTCGTCCGGAGCACATCACCCGTATAATGCGCGCATTCGGTGCATGACGGATTCGCGAGACACCGGCCAAGATCTGCCGCAGTATATGTGCACCAGTTGCAAAAGAATGCAACTATTCGCGGTTCCCAGTCTTTTCTTTGATATTGATTGTTCATTTGCTGACGCCATTATTCCTTCTCCAATTCATTACATTCAACAGCACTCTTGTAGATTTTGTCTTCAGCAAACCGTCTATTTCACTGAAGATCATCTCGTCTTCAAATAAATTCTGTTTGATAGCGCCTGAAGGACATGATGCCACACACGTACCGCATCCTTTGCAGAGCGCTTCATTGATAAATGCTTTCTGCTTTGATTCGTCGCGTGATATGGCATTGTATGGACACATCGTCAAACATGTGCGGCAGCCCGAACATTCCTCCTGAACAACATACGCTGTATTCGGCTCGAGTTCAATTTCACCGCTGTCTATGAGTGTCAGCGCTTGAGCAGCTGCAGCGCCGGCCTGTGCAACGCTATCGGGAATATCTTTCGGTCCCTGACATGCACCTGCGATATAAATTCCATCTGTGAATGTGTCAACCGGCGCAAGTTTCGGGTGGCGTTCAAGGAAGAATCCTTCCGTTGAACATGAAATATTGAACATCCGCCGGACATCTTGAGCATCTGCCTGAGGTTCCATGCCGACTGCAAGCACAACCATATCTACAGGAACTCGGCGCACAATACCGATCATAGTATCTTCGGCACGGATAATAAGCTTGCCTTCTTCATCCGGACGCACCGCACAGTCTGTTACTTCCGCCACACGGCCGCGAATAAAATGCACATTTTCTTCGAGCAGCTTGTCGTAAAATTCTTCGTACCCTTTTCCCGGCTGTGCGCATATCAATGTAGAAATTGTAGACTTCCGCATTCGTATGCTCTTTTAAAAGATGCGCCAGTTTGAGTGAATACATGCAGCATGTGCGCGAGCACCAGCGATTTGTATTTTTATCACGCGACCCGACACAATGAATTATGCCTACCGTTTTCGGAGAACGCCCGTCGCGAAGAATTACTTCACCTGTGGTTGGACCGGAAGCGTTGACAAGACGCTCAACTTCGAGCGATGTATATACGTTTGGGTACCTGCCGTATCCATAATACGGGATTTTGTTTGCATCGAACGTCTGAAATCCGGTTGCAAGAATAATCGTGCCTACTCCAATCTCCTTAATTTCTTCCTGCTGTTTAAAGTCGATCGCTTTACGATCGCAAGCTTCGACACATGTTTTCTTGCAGCGCCCTGATTTAAATTCGATACAGGTCTCACGGTCAATCAAGACAACTTGCGGTGTTGCCTGCGGGAACGGAATATAAATTGGCTTTCTTTTACTAAGCCCGACATTGAATTCATCCGCCGTTTTACCTTCTTTGTACACACATTTCTCGATGCAATCCATACAGCCGACGCATAATTCTTCATTGATATAGCGGGGCTTTCGTTTGACAGTTATAGTATAATTGCCGACATATCCGTCTACTTTTGCTACTTCTGAATATGTCCAGAGCGTAATATTGGGATGATTTTTTACCTGCGACATCTTCGGTGTAAGAATACATGCAGCACAGTCCAGGGTAGGGAATGTCTTATCGAACATTGCCATGTGCCCGCCGATGGTCGGATTTTTTTCCACCAGATAGACTTTCTTGCCGGCATTAGCAAGCGTAAGAGCAGCATGTATACCTGCTATTCCACCGCCTACTACGAGTACTTCCGGATCGAATTTTGACATGCTTCGGTTCGAGCGATTTGTGGGAGAAAACGCGCTGGACAGCAGCACGCGCAAGGTCTTTTGCTTTCTCTGTTGCTGCATTCTTATCCGTATGAACCCATGAAACATTCTCGCGGATATTCACCATCTGGAAAAAAAACGGATTAAGACCGCCTTTTTCCACCGCTGTACGAAACGTATGTTCATGCAGTAGCGGCGAACACGATGCGACAACAATACGATTCAACTTGTTTTCAAGAATATCTTTTTGTATTAATTCCTGTCCCGGATCCGAACACATATATTTATAATCGCAAGAGACAACAACTCCGGGAAGAGTCTTTACATAATCTGCCACTGATTTCACATCTATTGTACTGGCGATATTGTGGCCGCAGTGGCATACATAGAATCCGATGCGGATTATTCCGTTATGTCCATTACCATGCATGAGCCGCAGCTCCTTTCTGAGTAAAACGTTTGAGCGACGGTTTTTTAAACAATCTTTGCATACTTACTTCCTTTTCTGAAAGCCCGAGTGCAATACCCATCAATTGTGTAAAGTACATCACCGGGATGTCTATTTCTTCACCATACATGCGGCAAATTCGTTCCTGATAGCATTCCATGTTGTGTTGACAGAGCGGGCAGCATGTCAAGGCGATTTCTGCACCGCTTTTTTGAGCATCTTTCAATAAAAAACGATTGAGGCGCAGCCCTGCTTCTTGGATTGTACCTGTCAAGCTGCCGCCGCAGCAGCGAGTTTTTAGCGTCCAGTCAACTGGATCGGCTCCGATAGCTTTTACAAGATTTTCCATAGTTACCGGACGATAAGGATCATCGAACGTGGCATACGGGCGAAGAGTCTGGCATCCGTAATAGCATGCAACCTTCACACCTTTAAGCGGTGTTTCCACGCGTTTAGTAATATTTTCGAGGCCGTAATCATTCACCAGCACATCGAGCGGGTGACGCACATTGACACGCCCATTGTAATGAAGTCCGGCTTTATAGAGCCTCGAATTAATTTTCGCGCTTACATCCGGGACATCTTCAAGAAAACGTTCGGTTCTTGAGAGTACGAGGTAGCATGCACTGCATGGTGCAATTAAGATTGATTTTCTCATCCGGAGATTGTTGTTCAGCAAGCGCAAGATTTCGGGCAGCAAGTGCGAAGGCATCTACTTCGTCGATAGATACGTATGATGTAGCCCCGCAGCAATTCCAGTCGTTTACTTCCTCCAGCTGAATATCGAGTTTTTTAAAGACAGCGAGGATTGATTCGTCATACGCTCGTCCGGTACTCCGCAAAGAACATCCGGGAAAATAGAGGTATTTCATAATTGTGATTCTCCTTTCGTGTTACCAAGGATTGCATGGAGTTGATCACGCCGCTTAATGCGCTCCCGGCCGATGGTAAGTCGTCCGCGAAAGAACAGTTTCATTCCAAGAATCGCCTCTTTAATCATCGCAAATGGATTTGTATGCAGATAAAGGCTCACAAGCACCCAGCTTTCTGTATTACGGCCGTCCTTCAGAACACGTTTGTAGAACTCCCTTGCAAGTACAGGAATAGGCAATCGTTTTGGATAGAAACCAAGCTGGATTGCTTCACGTTTGAGTGCATACATAATTTCAGTAATATGAATCTGCCGGGGACATTCCACTGTACACGAATAGCATGAGGCACAAAGCCAGATTGTGAGTGAATTCAAGACTTCTTCTTTGAAACCCTCGCGCGTCATAGCGATAACTTTTCGCGGTGTATAATCCATATAATGCGACAACGGGCAAGTTGCACTGCATGTACCGCATTGGATACAGCCCAGAAGCTTTTGTCCATACGCTTTCTCGGCAATATGTTCGCCAAAGTCGTGATCCAGTTCTGCCTCGAACTTGATACGACGAACAACCTTCTTCATATTTTCAACTTTATGAGATTTGTCCGAGTGAATATGTGTTGAATTTGGAAGCTGCATGTGTTTTTCCTTAGCTAAAATATTTTTCGGTAACTCTATTTTTCAATTTACAGCAATACCGGGTAAAGGACGGTATTTTACCTGTCCGGTTATTTCTCCGGCATCTGTTATTATCTGGTCGACTACCTGTTTCGCAGCCTTTCGCACATTCGCTGAGATCGTCGTGCCTGCTGTGAAATTCATTCCCTCGATCCCATATACAATGAGGCTGGGCGGCAGCGAATTCATTACACGCGCCAATTCAACCGCCTCTGCAACACTGAATGCATGTGTCGAATAATGAAAGAAATTATTTGATACCGTCTCTTTCTTTGCATCAATTCTAAAAATAGTTCCGGGCATTGCTCCGGATGAAACTGCATCCACCAGAATAACATTCCGAAATCCCTTCCATGATTCCATCATGGAGACACCTTCGCCGGATTCTTCTTTTACTGTAATAGACGGAAATTGTTTTTCTCGAATCGCCCGTGCTATCATCAATCCAATTCCATCATCGCTGCGATACTCGTTGCCGATTCCAATGAGAAGAGTATTTGTGGAAATATTTTTAATCATTACTATTTTTAAATTTCAAATGCCGTACGAGTGACATGTAATATTAACTTTACTGCCGGATCGTCCGCAGTATAAGTGTATTGCTTATAGAAAGATAAACCTATTGGAAAAACGTTGAAATGCATTATGACACGCATATATCATTCATGTTCTATCTTAATCTTTAAAAAATGAGTCGCACATGAGATACACGGATCATAATTACGGATTGCCTGTTCGCATTGCCATGTCAGTTTTTCCTGCGAGAGGTTCATGCGTGATGGAATATACTCGCGTAAATCCTGTTCTATCGTTTTCTGATTCTGCGATGTCGGCGGAATGATCTTTGCATCAAGAATGATTCCTCGTTCATCTAAACGATAGCGGTGGTAAAGGATACCGCGCGGAGCCTCAGTGCAG
The DNA here is from genome assembly GCA_963770945.1 of uncultured Bacteroidota bacterium. Taxonomy (GTDB): domain Bacteria; phylum Bacteroidota; class Ignavibacteria; order UBA10030; family UBA10030; genus Fen-1298. The sequence goes on from CAVYRP010000004.1 coordinate 232,765, forward strand.
CCGCAGCCGGTGCCGGCCTTCGGTTCGATGTCCACTGCTGCTTTTTCAGGCATTTTATAATCTTTTATAATACGGAGAGCTTCTTCGCATGCATATAGCATTTCCACTGCCCGAACGATGATACTCTTAAACGGGTTATTCGTACCTTTTCCGATACCTGCTGATTTGGCGGCATCCTGTGCCGCAGGAGTCAATTTGTCAAAATTCAAATTGTAACGCGCCAGCGGTCCGACGAAATAAGCCCCGCGTTCTTTCAAAATCGAATGAAGAGCATTGGAATGCGAGACATGCTCTTCCATAAAATGATTTTCGTATTCTTGAATATCAATGTTCAATCCTTTATTTGAGACAAGCCGGCCTTCATTAAAGGGGTATTCGTGCTCATGGCGAAGAGCTACATATTCGTAGGAACGTTCAAATTCAGGAAACGGTAATTTAGCTGTGAACTTCACTGTCTGGATTGAAGCATCGACCGCCCACTTCAATCGTTCAACTAACGTCTCAAGTTCTTGTTTCGTCGGCAGTTTATAAAAACCGCCTACACGGACATTAATCGGGTGAATTTCTCTTCCGCCGATCAGATTAACTATATCATTTCCAATCTTTTTAAGTTTCAGCGCCATTTGAACGACAGGGCCATGATCTTTCGCCATTTGGATTGCATCTGCATAGCCGAGAAAATCAGGAGCATGCAGCATAAAGACATGCAAGAGCATGACTTTCGATCCACTCTCCGCAATACAACAATCGACGAAGAGCGCGAAGCTGTCCATCCACAGTAACGCCAAATGCATTTTCCATTGCATGCACGGAACTCATTTGATACGCCACCGGACAGATTCCGCATATACGCGCAGTAATATCAGGCGCTTCGCTGTATAATCTTCCACGAAGAAATGCTTCGAAGAATCGCGGAGGTTCAAATATGTTGAATTTTACATCGGTGACTTTCTTACCGCTGATCTTCACAAGCAGTCCGCCTTCGCCTTCAACACGGGCAAGGTAATCAACTTTCAGTGTTTTACTTTTCATGCGCTTCACTCTCTTTTCGGAATGCTTCGGCATAAGCATTAAATCCGCGGAACAGACGTACTAATTCATCGTCCTTTACTCCGAGTGTTTTCCAGTATGTACATAGTGCCGATGTATTCGGCGTTTCTTTCGGACCGAAACAACCGAAGCAGCCGCGGTGGTAAGAAGGGCATAAGGCATCACAGCCTGCCTGAGTAACCGGACCAAGGCAAGTGGGGCCATGTGCCACAAGACCGCAGGTTATACCGCGTCGCTTGCATTCAACACATACTGCATACGAAGGTGTGTTTGGTTTTCTACCGTTGAGATATGCATTGAGGACTTCCACTAATTGAAGCTTGCTGACCGGACAGCCGCGTAATTCAAAATCAACAAATACATGGTCCGCAATCGGAGTAGATTTATTCAGCGTCTCAATGAATTTAGGATTGGCATAGACCGCAGTAATAAATTGCTTCACATCTTTGAAGTTGCGAAGCGCCTGAATTCCACCCGCTGTAGCGCATGCTCCAATAGTAATAAGGGTCTTAGATTGACGGCGTACCTGATGAATACGTTCAGCATCATGAGGCGTGGTAATGGAACCCTCTACCAGTGAGATATCGTAGGGCCCTTTTATAACTGCACGGGATGCTTCTGGAAAATTTGCTATGTCGATATGTTCGGTGACAGCTAAGAGTTCATCCTCGCAATCAAGCAGACTTAACTGACAACCGTCGCATGAAGAAAATTTCCAGACGGCAAGTTTCGGTTTCCGTGATTTCTTCTGTATCGCTGCTTTTACAGTTGTTGTATCCTTTTTTCCCATCTGAGCACTCTTCCTTCTGCTGAAAAAGTCATATTTCCCACTTCACCAGCATATCTTTAATTTGACTGTACCGGAATACGGGGCCGTCCTTACAGACAAAGACCGATCCAAATTGGCAATGTCCGCACAAGCCAATGGCACATTTCATATTACGTTCCATCGAAACAAAAATATGCTCATTATCGACACCGCGTTTATGCAGTTCCATCGATGTAAACCGCATCATCACTTCCGGACCGCAGACAAAGGCCATAGTGTTGCGCGGATCAAAAGGAGCCCGGGAAATAAGATTGGTAACAACACCGACATTTCCACGCCAGCCGCTCATTGCACGGTCGACTGTAACATAGATTTCAAGATCGAATCGTGCACGCCAGTGTTCAAGTTCCTGCCGGAAAAGAACATCCGTGGGAGTTCGTGTTCCATATAAGAGCACAACTTTTCCATACCGCTCGCGGTGCGCTACAACTTCGTAAAGTGCCGGCCGGAGAGGGGCAAGCCCGATACCGCCGGCCACAAATACAACATCCTTTCCTTCCGCTTTTTCTATCGGCCATGGCGTTCCATACGGTCCACGAATGCCGAGAATATCTCCCCTCCGCATTTTATCCATTGCTTTCGTTACGGAACCGACTGCACGCGTCGTATGAACGAGTGTCCGCGAATTCGCCGGGTCACCGCTGATAGAAATTGGAATTTCTCCGACACCGAAAACATAGATCATATTAAATTGTCCGGGCAAAAAAGTAAATTCTTCCAAATCACCCTGCGGCTGTAATTCAACGGTGAAAGTGTCTTCCGTTTCGTACTTCACACGCCGAATTTGAAACGGCCATGGAAGCATCGGATTTCGTTTATAATCAACTTTTAGAGATTGTAAATCAGGAGCGGTCGCCATAAATATCCAATAATTGTAAACGTGTGGATTCCAATCGTTTAGTCATTATATCTGCAAAACGCTTCAGCAATTCATACCCGAGATGATGATCGTTCTCGCATTTATTACGCAGGCATTTCCCGTCAAGGGCGATCATACGGGTAAGTTCCGATGCCTTTGCATCAAAGTGCCACGTATAGGGAGGCACAAGCCACGACCAGCCGAGAATATCTCCTTCATCCAATGTTTCAATGATGACAGGTCCTTTATTGGGCGTCATCAATTGAAGCGTTACCTTTCCCGAACGAATAAGATAGAAATGATTCGCTTCTTCACCCTCTCGAAGAATCATTTTACCGGCATCGACGCGAATATTCGATGCACAGCCGACAATGAGTGAAGAATATTCTTCGTCGAGTCCTTTGAAGAATGGATGTTCTGTAAGAATTTTTTTAAGATCTTCCATATTTTTTTCCCTTCATTGGCATTGACTCGCTTATGGCTGATTTTCACGAATTGCGCGCGCTTCTTCTGTAATATCGATACCAACCGGACACCAGGTAATACATCGTCCGCATCCGACACAGCCAAATGTGCCGAATTGATCTACCCATGATGCAAGTTTATGCGTCATCCATTGCCGGTAGCGGGATTTGGCAGACGTACGGACACTTCCGCCATGTATATATGAGAAGTCCAGCGTGAAACAGGAATCCCACTTACGTATACGATCTGCTTGCTTTCCGGCAAGATCGGTCACATCTTCCACAGTGGCACAGAAACACGTCGGACAGACCATCGTACAATTGGCACACGTCAGACAAATCGCTGCAGTTCGTTCCCAGCGGGGATGTTCGGGACTTTGATAAAGAATATTTTTCAGGTCAGTAGTGTCAATCGAGCGGCGAATTTGAGCTTTGGTTTGGTCTGTGATTTTTTTGACCGTCTCAAGATCTTCATCTGAGGCCTTTGTGCATTTAATATTTTTTAGAATATCCTCCCCCATTACCGTCCCCGCTTCAACAATAAAGTAATGACGTTTGTCGTTCAATACTTCCGTCAATGCAAGATCGAATCCGCTTGTTGCTCTTGGCCCGGTGTTCATCGATTCACAAAAACACGTTCCGCCTGCCTGGCTGCAATTTATCGCAACAATGAATACGCCTGTGCGTTTTCGCTGATAGAGAGGATCAATAAATGGACCGCTAAGAAAGACTTTATCCTGAATTGCAATCGCATTTAATTCGCATGAACGGACTCCGAAAAAAGCATACTTAACCGGCTGAGATTCCTGCGGCGCCTGTTTCTTTGAATTCTGTAAATCAAGCCCCTTAGTAATTCTATGTGTAGCAAATAATTTCTGGATCGGCGGAAAAAGAAATTTTTTCCACGATTGCGGACCGACAGTCCAGGCAAAGACGGCAGCATCTTCTCTTCGTTTCAAATGGTACGTAGCGTTTGATTGCTCATCTGTCCAGCCGATAGGAAGGCTGCCGGCATCTGTAAGTTCGTCGTAAATAATTGCGCTGTCGCTGACGGTCGGGCCGATGACTTTAAATCCCCGGCGCTTAAGAGCTGCAATTAGATTATCAAGTTCCGGACGTTCAAATATGAAAATCTTCACTGGACACCTACAAGATTGCTATGTGATTCTATAATATGAATTATTATAACTACCACAAATTAAATTAGCAAACACTAATTTTTATGCTGTGTCTTGATGATTCTGTTTTAATAAATCCTCAATAGCTTGTGTTATTAAATTCACCGTCAACTGGCTTATAAAAGACTATTTCAGCAAGATCGTCGATAGATTTATTTATTTCCGGTGTAAGAGACATATAGGCGCGCAGGGCAATAACGGGGATCGAATCAGCTGTCCGGCGGACAATATCAAGTTGTTTTACGATGTCGGTTGAAAATGCAAAAAGGTCTATAAGAACAAGATCAGGCGAGATTTCTTTTATTGCTTGTTCAAACTGCTCCAAACAGTGTTCACGAATAATCTGGAACCTATCCTCAAGATTTATCAAGAGAAATCGAGCAAGGTCCGCATCCGGACTGAAAACAAGCACACTCTTTTTAATCGTAGCTGCACTACGCGTTACCTGCTGTTTATTACTCAAAGTAGAAACGATATGATCGGACATATGTTCTCTTTTTTCTTAGGTCCCACGCTGATTGGAATTAAATCAAAAATTCTGTGCCTTCAAATTCCGATTCATAGATATCAGCCGGAAACTCAGCATAATTCTTATTATCGCCGTAATCGATTAAATTAAAAATATTTTCTTTGCTCTCTGTAATGTGTTTCATAATAAGCACGCCGCTTGCTACAACAACAGCTCCTGCAATCCACCAATGTAACTTCATGTAAGCTTCCCTGTAATTTTTAGAACAACTGTCACTTTAAAATAGGATTCTCAAGGAATGTGCCAATTTTAATGTGATGAATGCCTCCAAATTTACGGACGTTTCCTCTGACTAACGCTTTATATTACGCTTTTTTTGCTGGTTTTGGGAAATTATTTTCTGATGATTTCTTACAAATTAGAAGATATTTCAGATGTATAAATGCAGCTTTTCGTCCTAAAAATTAGATATCAGACCTTTTTATCCTGATTAACCGGCAGTGATCTTTAATTCTTCTATTTTGCGATAAAGTGAAGAAAGGCTAACACCTAAAACTTTAGCTACGACCTCTTTATTTTGCCCGTATGATGTAAGCGTTTGCTGAATAAATTGTCGTTCAAAGCTTCTAACTGAGTCCTTCAACGACCCGTGATCGGAAGAAACACCGGAAATGTCTTCTACAGGCCTCATATATTCCGGAAGATGGTCTATTTTAATGAAATCTTCGTCGCAAAATATAACGGAACGTTCAATGACATTTTCCAATTCCCGTACTTCGCCTTTCCATTGATACTGGAGTAAGGCACGCATCGCTTCGTTGGCAAAACCCTGAATTGGTTTGCTCATTTGTTTTTTGAACGTTTCAAGAAAATGTTGTGCGAGGACCGGAATATCTTCCGGTCTTTCCTTAAGCGATGGTAAATCAATTTCAACTACATTCAAACGATAGTATAGGTCGTCGCGGAACTTGCCGTTTTCCACTTCTTTGCGTAAATCTCGATTCGTTGCAGCAATAATGCGTACATCTATATTAATAGGATCCGTCATGCCCACAGGTGTAATTTCCTTCTGCTCAAGTGCGCGCAGAAGCTTAACTTGAAGTTGAATAGGAATCTCGCTCACTTCATCAAGAAATACTGTTCCGCCGTCGGCAACTTTCAATAATCCTTCTTTGTCTACAGTAGCACCTGTGAAGGACCCTCTTTTGTGCCCGAAGAGTTCACTTTCAAATAATGTATCTACGATAGCACCGCAGTTTATCGGTACAAAACGTTTTTCGCGGCGTGGACTGTTATAGTGAATAGCCCGAGCAACAAGTTCTTTTCCCGTACCGCTCTTTCCGGTAATCAGCACCGTGCCTTCACTGTTAGCAACGCGCTTAATAACCTCGAACACTTTTTTCATCGACATGCTCTGCCCTATGATATGCTCGAAGTCGTATGTGCGCTGAAGTTCTTGACGCAGGAGTGAATTCTCAATCACCAGCGCATGATAGTCGCATAGTTTTTTAACACGGTATAACAGATCATCAAAGTTAATCGGCTTCAGAATATAATCCGCGGCACCCTCGCGCAAAGCCTGCACCGCCGTTTCGACAGATCCAAATGCCGTAATAATTACGACCAATGTCTGCGGTGTCCGCTGACGAATCTGCTTAAGCAGTTCAACACCTTTCATCTCAGGCATTTCGATATCCGTGATAATGATATCAAATGTGTTCGATTCGTGTTTCGCCAATGCGTCCTTGCCGTTGCCAGCTTCTTCAACATTGTATCCTTCCTTTTTTAAAATAAAGGAAAGGGATTCACGGATTATTTGTTCGTCATCAACAACTAAGATACGCTGCTTCATTATGCACCTTTTAATGGAAAAGACACTGTGAATGTACTTCCCTGCGCCAAAACGCTTTCAACAAAGATATCGCCGCCGAAACTTTTAACTATACCGTAACTTACCCATAATCCCAGCCCTGTACCTTGACCTGTTGTTTTCGTAGTATAAAACGGTTCGAAGATCTTTTCCAATGCTGAAGGTTCAATTCCTTTTCCGGTATCCCTGTATAATCACTTCAACTTTTTGTTCATTCTTCCGGCTATGCACCGTGATTATGCCATGACGGCCGTCCAGCGAATCAACTGCATTCATCAAAATGTTGATAAAGACCTGAACAATCTGATCCGGTACGACGGCAATATCAGGAAGCTGTTCATCAAGATCGAGCGTTAATGTGATGTCCTTTACTTTCTTCCCGTACTGAACAATGTTCAGCGCTTCTTTAACGATACGGTTGATATTGGTCAGTTTTATCTCGTGCGTGGATGGACGGGAGAAATCCACAAGTTCACGAATTATTCTGGCAATACGATTAATCTGACTGTTGATCAGATCTAATTTCTCCTTGGCAAATCCGTCCGAACTTGTCCTTTGAATAACCTGCACGAGCGAAGATATCGCCGTTAAGGGATTACCGACTTCATGGGCAATACCTGCTGCAAGCGTGCCGATACTTTCCATACGCTGCGATCTGACAAGCTGCTGCTCAAGAATTATTTGTTCCGTAATATCCCGGTGAGCTCCCAGGTAACCTGCAATAATACCATGCGAATCGATAATGGGAGAAATTACCAGTTCGGTAAAAAAAGGATCTCCATCTTTTCGCCGGTTTTCGATTCTTCCGACCCAGACTTTCCCGGAGATAATGTGCTTCCATACTTCAGACCAGAATTCGCTGCTGTGTTTTCCGCTGCGAAGAATTTTCGGATTTTTACCGATCAACTCCGCACTGGCATATCCGCTTACTTTTTCAAAAGCCGGATTAACATATACCATCATTCCACCGGCATCCGTAATTTGGATGGGATTGATCGTATTGTGAATAACATTGGAGAAGCGGAGAAGATCAAGTTCCTTTCGCTTTTCTTCCGTGACGTCGCGAATGAAAAGAATCCAGTATTTTTCCCGATTTAACCGCAGCAGACGCACCAGACCTGTTACATCGATAATCGATCCGTCTCGTTTGAAAAATTTTGTTTCAAAATTCAACTGGTCGGAAAATGGAAGCACTCTCCTGAAGATTATCCTCTCATTTTCCGGAATAATATCGAAGATATACTTCGGACGGGAAGGTTGAGCAACGACGCCTAGTTCATCTGTTGCTGTTTTATTGGTATCAAGAATCCTGTTTTCATCATCCAGGATAACTACCATTTCAGGCAGCAGATCAACAACGCGCCCATATTGCGAAAATAGGAACGAGAGATCAGACATAGTGTCAATACAAGGTACGTCAAGGTTTGGAGATTGGCAAGATGCGGTATAGACAAAAAAACGGCGGCCATTTCTGACGCGCCGTTTTTTCAAAAAAATTTAAAATAGAAAATTGTAAAATTTCACATACTCAATCGGTTGCAGCGTAAACCGTATACCTTTTTTGACCTTATTATCCCGGTTTTTGAAATTTTTATTACAGACTTTTCAAGTTCTTTTGCACATTTATCTAATTCTATATTGGATTCATCCATATCCAAATGCATTTCTGCGTCATCGAATGGATCTGTTCGAAACATTCGGATATGAGGTTTCCGGTAAAAAGAAATTCTTCTGTAGATATTGTTGCTTCTTCCATTTCCACTTTCAGTGTTTTCCTTGCACTTTTTCGCAATGACTTCAAACTCCACCATATCACCTTCATTATATTTTTGAAGTTCTCTTCTGGATTTTTTCCACCGCATCTACTGTTTTTTTCCCGACACGAATAACTGATATCACCGGCTTTAAATCCCGCTTTTTCAGCATTGCTCTTATGTTCCACTTCCTCTACCAGTACTCCTTCGTTATTCGGAGCGCCAAAATATTCTCCAAGCTGTTCGTTGAGTGTGAGAAGCCGCAGTCCCAAGAATATCGATTGCCTGTAAAGACATGCACATCGGGTATTGTAGGCATTTCGCCGAACATGCAATGTCTTCGGTTCTTTTTTCTTACCGACTGTCAAATTAAGCGTTTTCTTTTCACCATCGCGAACTAAGAACGAGATCTACTTTTGTATAGGGCGGAGTTCGATGCACTGCTTTTACCAAATCATCCGAGTCAAATATTTTTTTTCCATTAAACTCAATTATAACATCGCTCTCCCGAATTCCTGCAGAGTCTGCCGGACTATCTTCAACGACATCCTTTATATATGCTCCTTCTTCAGAATCGAGCTTTTCCTTTCGGGCGATTTTCTCATTGACATCTTGGACCATTACTCCGATCCAGCCGGATACTTTTGCCCTGTCTTTCTTTGATGCCCCGCTCGAAGGCTTACCGCTTGCACCCAGCATCGTACCCGCTGTTAAAAGGAGTACTATCGATACACAACCCATCATTCGTAATATTGTTCTCATGACTATGTGTCCTTTCTATACATAAGAGATGTCCCTGTGTTATTTAAATTCTGCTTTTGGTTCAATCTATAGACGATATCGGGATTGGATAGTTCCCAAAGATCAAAGGATGTACAAAAGGACAAATCGACATTTCATATTAAGGAACACTCCGGGTGTTAGAACTACATTCCGGTGAAGTAGTGTGGCCATAATAATACCGGCGTAAACAATTGCCTATTAAAAGTAAATTAGAATAATAAAAAGATTATTTATAACTACTTGATTAATTGGCGTCTGTACGCTAAAATCGTTACGATGGATACTTGCTAAAATAAGAAAAATAGAGGATTTTGTCGGCATATAAAAAGCTGAAGCAAATTGCAGCATTTATATTCCTGCAAATCGGAGACCTGAAGTGGATATGAAATACAACTTGCACAACATATTTAGGAACCATAAAAGTATTGTGTTCATAATAATTGCCGTACTTATACTCATAGTTCGAAAATCGGATTCTTTATCCAATCCGCAGCTATGGGCGGAAGATGGCACAATATTCTTTGCCCAGCAATACGAATATGGCACCGCATCCATATTTACTGCGTATGCCGGTTACCTTCATATTGTGCCGAGACTTATTGCAGCATTTACCGATTTATTCTTTTCATATGCCAATGCACCTGCGGTCTATAACTACACAAGTCTCATTATTACAATTATAGTTATTGCTAATTGTTTCTCGCCAAGATTACAATTGCCATTTAAACCGCTCTTGGCTCTTTCGGTTGTCGTTGTTCCGCAGGCATTGAACGAGGTCTTCCTTAATATCGCAAATCTCCAATGGATATTGTGTATATTACTAATATTAACACTCCTTAAAGATGTCCCAAATATTAAATACGGCAATTATACGCTGCAAGTATTAACTGATTTTTTAGTAATCATATTTACGGGCTTGACAGGACCGTTTCTGATTATCATGTTTCCTTTTTTCGTATGGAAACTTATTAGAATAAAAAAGGCTTACGGATATACCTTGCTCACGGCAGCATTTTGCATTGTTTTGGTTCAATTCTTCACTATCATTTCCAGCACAGAAGGCATTCAAAATAGCAGTTTATTGAGTTTAGACATTTACATATCAATATTCGGAAGAAAATTGTTCGGCGGGTTGTTCTTTGGAAAATATTTGTTGTACAGTAACGCACTCCTAATAAGCATCGGTTCTTTGGCTTATTTTACAGTCCTGCTTTATCTGGCCTATAAAAGGTCTCCTACGGATAAACAAATACTAAAAATAGTCTCGATAGTATTAGGTATTTCGGCTGCGATACTGGTATCAGTTGTTATCAAGAATTCTCCCGATACACCTATATTTATTGGATCAAGATATTTTTATATACCGTATGTAATGATAGCATGGTCTTTAATAATCTGCATCAATAAACATGGAATTTGGAAAAATATATTTGTTATGTCATCGCTGTTACTTATAACATGTTCATCTCTCTCGGTCGGCATACAAACAAGTATGATAGATTATAGCTGGAAATATCACGCCGGCTTGATTGGGACAAAATCTATTGTAATCATTCCTATAAATCCAACTTGGTACATAACCCTGCACAGTAAAACGAAATGATTTTATACGCTATTCGTTTTTGTAATTGACATATGGGAGCATATATACAACCGCCTTCCTGCTAAGACATCGTTCTTCTTAACTGACTCCACTACCCAAATTGACTTATTGAAAGTTTCCTGGTGTATGGTAATCATGATGACCTATTAATGTGAGGTGACCAGTAAAAAATGGACTTTTTTTTAGAGTCAATCCGGAATAAACTCGGGATTATCATGATTCGGTCTTCATATTAGAAGTAATTGCATATTTCAGATCCATGAGTATTGTGAGCCCCTTTTCTTTTGACCTGTTTAAAATCCATGTTTTCGAGAAGCTCTGATCCTTCTCAAATTTCAGATTTGCCGGAGAAAAGAATTCAGCAGAATATCCAAATGATTTGAGGAGGTTCGGAAGGGCTTTTTCGCCCACGCCACCGAGTTTGTCTCCGATTACGGCAGGATATTCTCCGCAAAGAATTGAGACAAGAGCTTTACCGGTATAAAGGTGAATAAAATCACAAGGTGTCTTGGAGAGGAATGTCAGGAAAGATTGAAATAAGTATGCGTTAAAGAAAAATTCTTTTTCGCCGCTTATCGGCTGCACTCAATGGAAAAAAATCATGTGCAACAACAGATAGGATAAAAAATCCTTTCAACAAGGAGGTTCCTTCTTTATTATGTGCTTCTATGATCATTTAAAAAATTCCATCAATATTCGGGGGAAGATAAGGAATCAATGTTTATTTATTCGATACATATCAATTCCCACTGGTGTAAATTGAAGGCCGGTTTTTAACATATCTCTCATAGTAGGGTCTCCTACGTATCGGAGCAGTGTATCAGCAAACGGGTATCGAGCGCGGGAACGATTAAAGCCCCGTACACCAGTAGCTGTACAGAAGTAAACATTCAATCCGTCAGGAACATAACACCGCTGAACGGGCAAATAAAACGGCTTCCTATGGCTTAAATACGATTCTATTGATTCGACAGATATATCGGTATTATGCGGGTAAAAGACATAGACGCTATCTCGTTGATAACCTTCTGCAAAAACATAGTACCAAAAATATTCCGCCCAGTCATAGTCTGGGCAAACGATGAACGACTTTCTGCCAAGGGACATAAGTGATTGTTCAACGAGTGTCTTCGCATGCATATTTCCGCTTTGATCCGCCTTTATATAATTGAGAGATAGAAAGATGCAAGATGTACACGCAAGAAAAATTTGAAAAAGTACCAAATAGCGCTTTATACAACGGTTAGCAAACCATTCCAGGCTATTCCCAAGAGTTAAAGCCAAGATAAAATATAAAGGAAGCATATATATAAATATATCCGAAATTCCATATAGACATGCAAACACAAATGTCGCCATCGCACATAGAATGAGAAATATTCTTAACGACGAATTACGAATAACTACAAAACCTAAAATACAAACAGGTAAAAGGAGAGAATATTCAAGCCACGCTAAATGCATCATGAAAGGCATCCGAATATAGAAAGCTTTGTTCAGGCTGCTGTCCATCAATTTATCCTGGAATTGCCCGCCCCTTACGTAGTACCATAGATCCTTCAGATTTGTAACAGCTATTTCAAGATAAGTTGTGTCCTGGGCATATGTCCTCCAAAAGAGATAACCGTACTGTGCTGCGCCAATCGCGATGATTCCGAGAATACATATCACAATACGTATGTTAAAAAAATATTCCTTTCGTGTTTTCCAAACAAGAAAAAGAAGTGCCGGAAGGAATGTGATCATGGATAGATGTGTGCCGAAGGAAAGTGCATATATCGTACATCCGATAAAAAAATCCCGTTGGCGCAAAGTCTGATGCCATTTAATAAAGAAAAAGAGTGTAAGTCCGACAAACAGAATATTGAGGGTATAGACTTCCGCTATTACGGATTGGGACCAGAGAGTGTATGTAAAAGCAAAAATAAGTGATGTAAAAAAAGCAACTGAACGCCTGACCGATAATTTCTGAAGTAAAAAGAACAAAACGATTATGGCCGCCGTTGCAAATACTGCAGATAGAAGATTCGCTTTAAAAGAATAAGAACCCCAGGGGAATAAAGTGACAAAACAATAATTCAGTATTGTGTAACCAGGAGAACCCGGTTCATGTGCAGTGCCAAGGACTTTCCCAACAAACTGAAATTTCGTTGTGTCTCCGCTATATCCAATCCCGCGCAAGAGCGTACTTATATATACGCCAAGAACCGCTATTACAAGAATCGCAATATAGCCTCTTTTCTTCATGTTGTTCAGGATTAAATATGTATCTGTTATAGCTTTAAATAACGCGTCAAGGAAATTGCAGTTTGAACCGGAATGGCACAACTCTGTAGAGATCAATAATTGCATTCCGGCTGCCTCTATGCTGAGACAACTTCTTTCTCGCTTTTGTAAAACTATAGTAAGGTTTTTTTTCTAATTGCCGACCGTTATTTCTTCTCTTTACCATTCTTTTCTTGTACCTGAAACCTTTTTTTCAATTTCCTTAATGAAACTAATCGGAACGGTTATTCCATGTTTCAATGCTGATTGGCAATTTGTCCATGCTTCTTCAAATTTACATTGTTCATAATACAAATATGAAAGATTAAGATAGGCGTTACCATACGAAGGATTCAGTTTTACGGATAACAGCCATTCTTTTTCTGATTTTTGAGGACGATGGGCATCATAATTGAAAATCCCATAATTATAGGGAATGTCCGCATTCTGTGGATCGATTCTTTTTGCAAAGAGAAATAATTCTTCTGCTCTCACAAAGAGACCACGCGCGTAATTGACAATAGCAAGTGAATGCACAAGTTCCTTGTTAGACGGGTCTTTTTTAAATCTATTCTCTAAAGTTTCAAGTATGCTTCTTGTTCGTATGCAATTCTTGGCTGAGTCATTCGTTTCAACATCAATGGCCGACGCGTTTAAGGGAATTTGGAAACTATGAATTTGCGACATTAGAGATGAAGGTAAGCTCATTCTCTCCATCGTACTATACAGCCATCTATCGTGCGGGGATGATTCCGCCGAATATTGCCGCAGAGTGATAAAATTTTGAAAGTGGAATGTCTGGCTATAGCTTTTCCAAACAAGAAAAACAATGAGAATTCCTGCTCCATACGGAATCAATGTTTTTACCAGACGCATTTTCTTCGTGAACGTGAGAGAGGATAGAAGAATAAATATACCTATCATCGGCACATAAATTCGATGCTCATAATAAGGGATATGATAATCCACCTTGTTTGTGTGATAAATAAAAGTCGGGATGAGCATTACACCGAACCAGAGAATTCCAAAAGATATTATTTTCCAATTACGATTTTCAGAAAAGACGACCATACCCAGGAGAAATAAAGCAGAAAGAATTCCCGGCACTAAATTAATATCGGGTTGAAGCGGGCCGAAAGTCAAATCAACCGGCCAGAATATTTTCCCGAGATAAAAGATGATAATCCAAAGGTCCGAGAAGAGATTTCTAACCACTCTCGAATGATCTGCAATTTGAGTTATCTGAGCAGCCTCGCGAAGAATATACCAGTTCACACATACTACCATCCAAGCCGCCAGTATTGCTGTTATTTGAGCAGTGTTCACTTTATCCTTAAGAACAACAAAATAATAGAAGAGGATTAGGAATGGAAATATAATCGTTGTCTCTTTTGTAAAAAGCGAAAAGGCAAAAAATAATAAATGGACGCAGTACCACTTAGGTGATGAGGATGAAGTGAATTTCAAAAAGGAAATAAAAGTTAGTAAAATGAAAAATGCCAGGAGTGAATCATTCCTTCCTGATATCCATGCAATGGATTGAGTAAGCGCTGGATGAATTGTAAAGATAATGGAGAGAGTAAAACTGAGTGTCCTTGATACTCCAAGATTTAGCAGCATAACGAACAGGAACATACAAGAACCTGCGTGGAGAAGAATATTAATCAGAAAATGGCCCCACAGTTCTGTGCCGCTAATTTGAGTGCCAAGAATTATTGAAATATTCAATATCGGCCGATAAAGACTTCCACCTTGACTTTGATGGCCGACATCTTCACGAAATTGCTGCCAGATGTCGCTTAATTCGTCAATCTTCGAATAATTGTCTACTATTAAGAAATGATCATCGTAGTGTGTATATTCTGAAAAGAAAATAACATGGCCATAGAGCAGGAAAGATAAAAGTGCAATCCAGATATACGGGTGCCAGGATTTTAAAAAGATGGTTTGAATGGACTGGGATTTTATCATAGAATGTCTTTTTTCTTTTCGTAGACCGTGATCCAAAATAGATGAGTTGGTTTCATTAATAAACTCTCATTATCTGTAACGAGCGCTGTATCTATAATATTATCATACTCAAAGCGAGCAATCAAAGTATAGTTGGACTTTGCATAGCTCATAAACCATTCATCTAATTCCTCTAAATTCTTCGGTTTTTTATACCATTCAGGCTGAATGCTGGTATATATGAGCAGCTTTGGAGAGGCGGATTCGACTTGATGCATCATTTCAAAACGAAATTGTTCGGCTAAAGGCTGGTCTTCGGCAATAGAGTATGTATAAATAAACGATGTTGCAGATCGGCGCTGGGAATAGAATAAAAATTGCTGGTTCATTTCCCATGATTGCGATTCTATCTTCTTTTGATGTTTTCTCTTTTATTATTTTTGCAATTAGTTCAGAATAGGCAAAGGGGTGTTGATGATATACTGTTTCTGTTACCTTAGCAGGTGAAAACTGGTAAAGAACATCCCAATGAGCAGCGAAAGTACCAATGATAGCTATTATGACTATAAAGATAGGCGGTACATATCGTATTATTGATGATGAAGCAACTGAAAAAAAGTAAAAAATATATCGAATTCCGATTCCAAAGAGTAATGCAGCGGCGGGCAATATCAGGATAAAATAATGCGGCCTGAAATAGAAACCGATGGAGAGGGCGACAATGCTTCCAATGAAAAATCCTAGAGTAACAATACCCGATTGTCTATTAAATTTTCGGGAAAACAAAACAATCAATCCAACACCGGCGACAATCCAAATAGGTGATGCAAAATAAAAAAGTGATTGAAAACCCCCGATAAAACTACGCATAACGGCATCTATTGATAAAATAGAACTATATTCCTTTGCATATGTAAAAGTCCAAAGATAGAATTTTTCAAGAACACCCGAATATGCGAGGTAAAGAAAACACAGGAGGATGGGAATAATGACTCCTCCGCAATAAAGCCGAAATAGATTTCCAGTAAATTCTTTCTATCAACTGTTTTATTTTGCCATAATAAAATAAGCAAAGCTATAAATCCAAAGAAACCAAAGAAGGCGCCATGCTGTTTTACAAGAGCGGCACAACCAAACAGGATGCCGCTTAAAAGGAAATGATTTATTCGTTTTTCCTCAATCCGGAAAGTAAAAGAATATTTGCACCTATTACAAAAGGCAAAACAAAATGTTCTGCGTTTGCCCAAAATCCCAGAACATGGTAGCTCATACTCAGAAGTGCAAAAGCAGCTGCAGAAGCTGTTGCAATCCAATCGTCGTACGCTGAACGTGCAAAAACGTAAAGAAGTATTATTGAAAGCACATTGACAAGAAGTAGACAAAAATGGATCGCCGTGTGCGTCTCACCGAAAAGCCATAATATTCCAGCATAGATAAAGTAAATACCGGGGAATTTCATATTATATGCTTCGGTATAAGGCGGAGTTCCATCAAGAATAAGCTGGCCCATATAGGCATATTCACCTTCATCACGCTCCAGGGGAACATCTAACAACCGCATTCGAAAAATAATTGTGACAAGAATAGTAAAAAGAAGGAAAATAAGAGGGATAGAAGTGTTAAGTATTTTCAATCTCATATTACTTTATCATCCTTTGCCTACTTATTCAAGGTTTATTAGTTCGGTTTCAGATACATTGGAAAGAAAATATAGGCAAAAAAAAACCCAACCACCAAAAAGATGGTTGGGATAATAGCAATAACTTCTGTAGCCTTTAATAGGCGTGGGGATTATAGGAAGTTTCCTGTATATACCCAAGTCGTTAACTTGCCATCGGCGGTTAAAGTCGTGGTAACTGTGCCGTTCGAGGGATTTGCTGTGCTTGTGGCTGTAAAAACTATAGTATTTGCACCAACTGTCGGTGCTGGGTATGTTGCATTATCATTACTTGACATTCTGAATGGAATTGTATATCCCGTATACGTCCCACCACCGCCGGCCATTGATGTCGGACGAATTCTGAATTGATATGCATTTGCAGCAAGGTTGTTCATATCGTTAATGATTGCATCTTTGTTTGCCTGAATACTATTTGCAGCAAACAGGCTCAATCCAACGGCAATTGCGATACCGACAATGATAACACCGAGGATGATAAGTAATAATTGTTGTTGTCCCATGATGAAATCCTCCAACAAATTGTTATTTATAAAGTGAATTAAGTTAATTATTCATTTCATTCAACAGATATACTATCTCCAAGTTCCGTACCAAGATTATAACAACGAATTTCAATCAACCTTTCCTCTTTTTCCTCTAAAAGACTTCATAAAGTTCTTGAAGATGCGGAATAAATTACCTCTCCCAGTCAGGATTACATAGGACGAAATTACCATAACTTATTAATTTCCTCAAATATTCCCCATTTCCAGGTCTGGTTTGCTTTCCAATCTCATCCTTCGTATCTTGGACATAAGAGAAAAGAGTCAAAGTATCTCGAAATTTAAGAATCATAGTGAAGATGACTTCAAAAATCAAAAAACATATACTTATCATTGATGACGAACCTACATGGCTTAAGATTAGCTCGCATATTCTCCGGGACTGCGGTTACGATGTTTATACTGCCGGAAGCGGAAAAGAAGCAATTAAAGCCCTTACAACTTATAAACCGGATTTAATCCTCAGTGATGTACGTATGCCGGATATGAATGGTTTTGATTTGGTGGACAATCTGAAGCAAATTCCGACAGCATCGACCACGCCTGTTATTTTTTTCTCGGCAATTGACGATTATGATGCCCGAAAAGTGGCGCGAACGCTTGGAGCTGTTGACTATTTAGTAAAGCCTTTCAATAAAGACGACGTAAGTTCTGTTCTTTCCAAGCATTTACCGATATAACAGATATATATTCCCCGGTGAGTTTTAGTCGGAAGCAGATTTAAGTAAATACTCTATTCATTTTAAAAATGGCACGCTTCCAAAATCTTCGAAAATTTCGCACTTCTCTTGGCCCGGTTGAACAAGCACAAATTGTTGTTTCCACTGCCGTCGTAGTAAGCCTCATAACTATTGTGGTTGTACGAATGACAAGCGGACAAACACTCGGATGGCTTTTATTCGGAAACGTTTTAACTGTCGGAATATTCGGATTTATTATTGTCTTTTTCACGCTCAAGTACGGACGATTACTTGAAGAACAAAAACAGGAATTGCTGGCACTTAATACTTTTGCGGAATCGGTCAATCGAGCGATTGATGTACAATTTCTTCTTCAAAATGCATTATACGAAATGAGACGCCTCCTGAATGTGGAATATGGATGGATATACCGTGTAGAAGGTGATCTGCTCTTACTTAAAGCATCACGAGGAACCGAGGAATTGGACACAACAATTATCGATGCAGTGGATGCTATACATCAAGAAAAAATGTCTTGGATTCATTCCCCGCGAATAGCTAAGCGTCCAAAAAAAAACCGATTCGAAGCAAACAAGAATTTAGAATGGGAATATGGAAAAATAGGCTCATGGGCATCTGTGCCGATTCTTGATGAAGGATCAAATGTCCGGATTGATCCTTTTGGCAAGTAAAAATCCCGAAGCATTCGCAAACAAGCAAATCGATTTTATAATGGCGTTTGCCAATCAAATCGGCGTTGCAATGGAAAACGCGACTCTTTTCGAACGAGTCCGCAAATCTGAAGAACGTTACATCGATCTTTTTGAACATTCTCCTGATATGTCCCTTATCATAAATAGATCGGGAATAATAATAAATTGCAACCAGACCGAAGCAACTCGACTCGGATACGGTAAAAACGAAATCATTGGTCAATCGATTCTATAAGTTTTATCCGCCGGAATATCATAGGTGAAGCACAGCGTCTATTACATGAAATTTTTGAGAATAATCTTGAAATAAAAGATCTTGAAGAAAAAATGCTGACAAAGAAAGGCGAATTAATAGATGTCAGCGTCAATGCCTCTATTGTCCGAGATGAAGCCGGACAACCTTTGGTTCGTACCGTTGCCCGTGACATAACAGAAAAGAAAAATCTCGAAGCCAAGGTTATCCACGCACAGCGTATCGATAGCATCGGAAATCTTGCAGGCGGAGTTGCACATGACTTCAACAATATCCTCACATCGATTCTCGGCTCCACATCTATTATGAAACGCAAGATGAAACCGGACGAACAATGGTATCGATTCGCCGACATCATCGAAACTGCTGCCCGGCGGGGAGCCGCTCTGACACGGCAGTTATTGACATTCGCCCGTAAAGGGCATGTTCAATTTCGACCAATCGTAGTCAATGATGTCATAGAGGAAACACTTCGACTTTTTGAACGCAGCATTGACAAAAAAATTATTATTGAAAAAAATCTGATGGGGGAAGTTTGTATTATTAACGGAGATGACGGGCAATTACAGCAATCAATTCTTAACCTGCTCATCAATGCACGCGATGCGATGCCTGATGGCGGCACTATAACAGTACAAAGCAAGAAAAAACACGTAGAAGAAGATACGACCGGTGTGACCGAGATTCTGAAAAGCGACTACATTGCTATTTCAATAATTGATACAGGCGTTGGAATGGATAAAGACACCCAACAGCATATTTTCGAACCTTTTTTCACAACAAAAGATCGGGGGAAAGGAACGGGACTTGGTCTTTCTGTTGTTTATGGCGTCGTAAATTCTCACAATGGATTTATTTCTGTTCAAAGCGAGCCCATGCATGGCACTCAATTCACCATGCACTTTCCTATATTGCCCGCATCGGAAAATCTCAGGAGAAATATTCGGCATTCAAAACTCGAAAGGGGCAATGAACAGGTTATTATTATCGATGACGAAAAAGATGTTGCAGATGTCATCGGCGGCATGCTTGTAAACCTGGGATATCATATAACAGTTGTTAATAGCGGACAAAAAGCGATTACTCTTTTCAAGAAAAAAAAGAAATTCGACATCGTCATTCTCGACCTCAATATGCCGAAAATGAGCGGAAAAGAGACGTATGAAAAAATAAAAAAAATTGATTTGAAGATACCGGTAATCATCTCCACTGGATATAGTGACCGAGATATGGACGTCTCCCAATGGAAAATTCCGGTCAATGCATTCCTCCAGAAACCTTATACTATCGAAGAACTCTCAAAAGCGATCCGGTCAATATTGGATGATAAATAAAACCTTTCTTTTTTCCCCATTGTGGATGCGAATAAATTCAGGATGTGTTTAATTCAATCTTGAAACCAGACAGCTTGATATACAAGGCTCTGTCCTTCACATCTTCCCGCCTCTAATCGATTGGAATTGTTTTCAACGTTATTTATATTATCGCTGATAAATGTAAAGAAGAGGAGTTATTGTTTGAAACTTAGACACTCTGCATTCAGTAAAATCCAGACATCTATAGCAGGAATTAAAAATGAATTCCAAGAAAACAAGTTACTCTGATAATATTTTTATTGCGCTCATGGCAGCCCTATTTCTGGTTTACAATTATCAGTTTCCTGCTTTATTTCCAGATATTCACATTTTCTGAATACACGCATTTCGATGATCACTTTCTCATCGTCGAAAGTTTTTCATATATCGATCAGCTGTCGGATATTGGCCATGCTTTTCTAGAAGATGTGAGTCACCAGGGACAGGGAGGAAATTTATATCGGCCCATATTGACGTATCTCTTAATCCTCAGCGCACAAATAAGCGGAATGGCACCTTTCGGTTATCATCTTATCGATATTATTCTTGCATAGTGCAAGCTGTTGTCTTCTTTTTGCTGCTCTTCAATTACTCGGTTTTAAAAGATCATGTCTCCTTTTTGGGAACGCTGTTTTTTTGTATGCATCCCGCAATGACTCAAGCGGTTGCATGGATACCGGGCAGAAATGATTCTCTTCTTGCAGTTTTTATTCTCTCATGGATTTATTACATTTGCCAAATTCCTTTCGACCTCTTCATTGAAGTGGTATATTCTTCATCTTCTCTGTTTCATGCTTGCCATGTTCACAAAAGAATCGGCAATTGTGTTTCCTTTTCTTGCTATATTATATTCTTTTACACTAAAAAGAGAAAAAATATTTTCGCTTACAACAGTTCTTTTTCTAGTCGGATGGGGAATTGTCATTGTCAACTGGCATATTTTACGGTCAGCTGCAATGATTACACCTGTCGGAGATAAATATCCAGGCAGCAGTATCGGTTCTATCAAATATGCGAATTATTCTTTTTTATTTTGGTAAAATATTTTGGCCGTTCAACCTCGCTTATGGCTCCTATCTGCAGTCGATATTCATATCACTGCCGGAATAATTTCTGCTGGGATTACTTTCTCATTGCCTGATCTTCTTCTCTGAACGAAAAGATTGGAAACTGATTTTCTTTGGCATCTTTTGGTTTATTGCATTCCTTGTTCCAACGTTCTATTATGATTTAGTTCCGCACCGCCAAAATTTTATGAACACCGAATATATGTTCCATTTATGGGAATTCTTTTTGTTCTTCTTTCTTTTTCTTTTACAAAATAAAACCGTTCTTATAAACGGATCTTCACCATTTGCGTTAGTTGTTGTATTTGTGGTTCTAGGATGGCTCAGCTATGCATCACACATTCGATTTCAAGAATTACATGACTCTTAGTGAGTACGATGCAAAAACATCTCCGAATGATCTCAAAATGTACAATATTATCACGAGAATGCTGATTCCCAATAAATTGAAACAGAAAATAAGTTCTTTACAGGGTATATCACAACTGCGAAAACGATACTTCCATTACTGTGCCAAAAGAGGAATTATGGAAAACTAATTGATGATCTTAACAACGAACTAAAATCAAATCAAAATGATCCCGAATCTACATCATGCCCTTGCTATAACATACTTTGCCCGGGGTTTCTTTGTTTCTTCAGAAAAGAATTTTCTTACAGCAATGCAGGAAAATCCGCGGATGCAAATATTCCATACAATCTTGGCATTCTATATTACACTGCCCATATAACAAAAATAAAGCCGAACAGGCATGGCTTAAGCACTTAGAAATAGATACTCGTTGAGACAAAGCACATCTGAACCTTTCTTATCTCTATTATGAAGCAGGTCAATATGATTTGGCATGGTTTCATTGTCAAAAAGCAATGCAAGGCGGAATAACGGTTATTCCTTTATTCATTAGATGAAATTCGAAAAAAACTTTCATAAATATTTTCACCGGCTTAATATTCTACATCTTTGTTAACCGGAACCTGAACGGTATCGATACCCAGACTGCAACCGGCCTGTTATTCATCAGCGCAGGTGTGAATGCCCATTTCTTTACAGCGTCCAAAGCAGGCTGCACAAATAAATCATTGTTTGATTTAAGTACAATCGATTTAATTACTTTTCCGTCAGTCGAAATTAATACTTTAAGAAACACATCGCCTTCAATCCCGGTTTTCACCAATAACTCAGGATATTCAGGTTTGGGATTCATAACAACCATCGGCTCATATTGAAAGGCGATGAAAGTATCCGGACTTGGATAATATGGGTCGGGGGGATTCAATAAACCGCTTCCTCCTTCTCCTTTCCCGCCGTCGATAAATTGCCGATTTGCATCATCTGCCAATTGTTTTTGCGTTGGAAATTCTATTGTCGGATCAATCATAAACTCAGGCATCGGAACGGGAATTCCTTTTCCAAGACTTGGAAGAACAATTGCTGCCTGTCCTCCCCTTTGGACCGGATCAAGCGGTGGCTGCCAATTTTTCCAATCAAGGATAATGGTGCTGTCTTTTTTTCCATCGGGAACAACAGGCGGCGGAGACTGTTGAATTTGATAGCAAATAATACAGGTGATCATAAATGTTGCAGCAAGGGATAAAGAATAGGCCATATATCGTTGATACACTTGACGGAGTTCCTGATATCCGTAGGCAGTATTTTTAATGAGCGTTTTCATATCAATTTCTCCTTTCTCCGTATTTGAATGTCGCCTCGTTTATTTGTATAATTTTGCTGTATTCTTCATTCACTTTCTACTGATATATAACATAAACAGGCAAAAGGTAAATGCAGGCACCGCTGTTCTTTTTAAATGACGATTCTAAACTGCTGGATGCATTGCGAAACGGCGACGACAGCGTACTTGAAGAGTTATTTGATAAAAATCGCAGATCCGTTGCATCGCTGGTAATCCGGAATAATGGAACCGAGGATGATGTGGAAGATGTTCTGCAGGAGTCGCTAATAGTGCTCTGGGAGCGAATCCGAAAAGGCACTTTTGAATACCAGGCAAAGTTGAGCACATTTATATATGCAACAGCTAAAAATATATGGCTTCGAAAGCTGGCGCGGCAGCGGAGGGAATTTACTTCAAGCGGTGAAACATTCGACATACCGAACGGAGATTCTACTCCGTATGAGGAAATGGAAGAAAACGAACGCGTTCTTGCCGTAGAGCAGGCAATGGAAGAAATTGGAAATCCATGCCGCGATATTCTTCTCCTTTATTACTGGGAAGAACAAACTATGGAAGAAATCGCATTAAAATTAGGATTTGCTAATGCAGACACCGTAAAGTCTAAGAAATATCAATGTAAAAAAGCGCTGGAGAAACTTGTTAAAAAAGCGCTTGGAGGTGTACAATGAACAATGAATTTTTGCAGCATTGGACGTTGGATGAAGCGAAACTATCGGCATTTGTTCTTCATAAAGTCGATGAGAAGGAAGTGTCTCTTCTCGCGGCGCATTTAGAAAAATGTGAGGAGTGCCGTAAACGGGTGCAGGAAGAACGGGAGATCTTTGCAGGCATCCGGAGATACGGACATTCGGAAATGAAGCGGAAATTAAAACTGCGCCTGCGCCGCGACCAAAGAAGACGCTTTGAGTGGATTCATGTCGCAAGCCTTGCGGCAGCAATAGTTATAATGTTGGGCGGAGTCTTTGCGGTTCGATGGATGATTGATTTCAATCAGGAAAAGACAAAAGCGCGAGAAATCCTTTTAAGTGAATTTAAAGAAAGTGAAACCGGCAAACAGCCGTTATGGATCATAGGAAGAGTTATTGAAGTAAAGGAAAAGTCAGCGCCGCATAAAGATGTTTTGCTTGCGGATGAAACAAATGCGGAAATAAAATTCAGAAAAGAAATTCTCCTGAGTGAAACTAAAAGCAGCGATAAAATAGAATCGGAAAAGAAAGATACGTCTGTACAAGCTTCAAGTTCCGGATATATGGCTTCGATGGATCTAGAAGCACGTGAGAAAAGACGGGATAATGCGCTTGCCGGTGCGCCCGCTCCATCAGAGATGCAAAAAAGATCCAAAGCTGCAATTGATGACAAAGCATTAACTCGAATTGATATTGATTCTCTTACCATAGCAAGTTCAAAAACGGCGGCATCCAAAAACTATCCTGCATCCGTTGCTGAAGCGAAACCTGAACAGCTTGAGGATGTTTCCAAAAAAAGAAAATCCTCATTTGCTGTAAGGCAGCGTTATCCCGTAAAAAATGTTATTGTACGGCGGGGAAATATGAAAGACCTTCCGGCTTCCATGAGTTCCGGAGATATTGCGGCAATTCATACGCAGATGGAGCGGACGGATCAAGGAATACTTCTGACCTTCTACTCGAACTCAATAAAGGATACAGTTGCAACAAGTGTTGAAGCGGTTACGAAGGATTCGATCATTGTTTCATTCCGAAATAAGCAGATCGGGTATTACATTCCGGGAGGCCTGAGCGGCGGGATGTAAAGTATTCTGACTTCGGCTTTCAGTTTATTCCTTTTGCTGCTTCCTCATGAGTTTATTGCTTGGGAGGAGGCGACACGGCATTTAGGAGTTGATTTAAGCATTCTTTTAAATTTTGTAACTTTTTCCCTTGACTTTTTTGTGTCAAGTTAGCAACTTATATATAAGTTTAAGACAAGTAAGTCCCTATGCGTGGGGTGCCGGATGGTTCCTCTATTTTAATAGCGCATAGGGTTTGTCTTTTTATTTGGAAACAAATTCCCCTCTCCGGCAATTCTATATTTTATTATTTCTCTATATGCCGCATCTCCATGCTCTTTTGCTCTATAAATTGACCAACAGGCAAAATCAACAGCTTGAAGACCCTTTTCACAGTTTGGCGGCACGATTTTAATTTGAATTTGTGGTTTTTGTTTGCGATTTATTTTTGCTTCAAGATATTGTCTAAAATTATCATTTAACATTTTATTTGTTTCTCTTCTTGAGGCAATAAGGGTTATAACAAATTCTTTGGGAAGTAATTTTCTCTTATATATTCTATCCAATAAGATACTGACTATATAATTATACAGTCTTGTTTTGCAAACATGCAATCGGGGATAGACGTTTTCTTTATAAAGTATTATAGAGAATATAACGATGTTTAATTCGGCTAATCTATTCAACACTTTTATTTTTGTTGCACCACTCTCTTTGTGACAATGGAAAGTGCCGCAATGGACTCTTTTTATTCTCGCGGGAAGATCCCTAAATGCCTTTTTTATTGTTTTCTCAACTATTTTTTTATTATTTGTATATAAACATGTAATAACAAAATGTTTGCTCGTTTTCTTTTTTGTAAAATCAAATCCCAAATCCCCGCTTTCATCCAAATAAACATATCCCATTAAAATTCCAAGCCCTCTCTTCTCACTACGTTCCACCTAACGATTTCTATATTACAAAAAAACGGCGGCGTTATCTACAATTATGGACCGGCGAGTCCGAGAACGGGGCCAAAGAAGCACGAAGGTCTAAATCCTACCGATACTTTATACTGAGTTATCACAACAATTATTATGACCTTTATTAACTCCACTACCAATTGCATTTAATCGCCTTAAACAAAAAGCCGCTGACATCGGCTTCCAACTTATTCCTTTTGCTGCTTCCTCAAGAGTTTGTTGCTTGGGAGGAGGCGGATGCGCACTGGTTTAAGAGTTCTTTGGTTTCAACTCACGCATAGCTTCTATTAAAGTTGTGTAAATCCTGCTTGGTTTTTTGTCGTGCCAGCTTGTATCAGATTTGAGCTCCTGGCAATTTCTTTCATATCGCTTTCGGGCTCATAGAGCCACCAAATATTTCCCCAAGCATCTTTCAGTCTGGCAAGTTTGAGACTGTTATAAAAATCACTTACTTCCGTTACAACTACCGCACCTGCTTTCTGGGCGCGATCAAGAATACTTTGGGCGTCCTTTACATAGACCTGTATAAAAGCAGGCGTAAACAACCAATCGGGCTTTGAATCCGCTATTAAAAGAGAAGAGTCGCCTAGTTGAACCTCTGCATGAATTAACAATCCGTCTTTATCAGGGGTCCGGACTTGCTTTCTCTCAATACCTCCGAAAACTTGTTCAACAAATTCAATGAACTTCTTTGCGTCCCCTTTTATTAAAATAAACATGTTAACGGCATTATAACCGATTGGAATATTTTGTTTATCCAGTATCATTATGTTAACTCCTAGTAAGATGTCAATATTTTGGGATTGTTATTTTAGTGTACCTAACGACGGGCGCCCCCGTCCATCCCGCTACTTTTTAGCGGGGAGCCTGGTACAGTGGCGCCCGCCTTCCTTTTTAATTCTAATTTCGTCCATCTCATTTAGAAAGGACAAGGGTACCGATCTGTGTCGAAGATATTAACCAAAAAAGTATCGTTAGGGTCAGATTTCCTCCATTTAGGGAATTCTGTCCAAGCCATTACAGGTATTATGCTGTGAGGTAGAATATATCGAGGATCGACTTTGTCATAGGTAAACTTCGGTGAATATTCGGCCGTTCAATTGTGTGAGATGATTAATTTCAATATCATCCCATGATCCATGGACGAATGAATTGGCGTTTCCGAATATAAAATCATATGACAGCCCCCAATGAGTTGGATTAGATTGGTCCAATTCTTTAGAAATTCTATTATGCCTTTGAAAGACAATCCATCTAATCTCCAGTCTTTGTTACACATCTCAACTCAGAAGCATCCAAACCAACATTTCTTAACCTGTTTTCAATTTTAAAGATAATTCTTTTCTCTATATCGACCAGTTCTTTCTTAGACTCAAGTTCTTTTATGAACACATATTGCTTTATGGTTGACTTGAATGACACTTTTATGAAATTATCAATCGAATCAGTTCCCTCTACAATAAGATGTTCGTAATACGAAAGTCTCGAACATCATCTTGAGAATATCGAAGATATCTCGCCTTTATTTTCGGATACAAAATAGACAAGTTGGTCAAATAGTTTATATAATCTCACTAGATGTCCAACTATTACAGCTTCATGCAAATTAAAAGAATTACTTTGTGTCTCTGCCTCATTCTCGGTCATTGTCACAAAGAAATGACAGTTAGTTTCCTTAGGTGGTTGCCAATGGTTATTCCTAAATCCATCAATGTGTGGAATTCTTCAAGATCAGATCGTTTGTAACAGCTATCAATCCAATCCTCAATCTCCCGAACTTTATTGATTATCTCATCCATATCAATTAGCGGGCGACACCTAACGGTCCGGCGTTAAGTTTATCCCCGAATGTTTTTATTGGGGACTGCGGCACTGATAACTCTCAAGTTGCTGAAAACAGGCGGAGCCCCATAACTGCAACACGCGTAGCGTGTTTCCACTTTTATAGTTCATGCTGATAACCAAATTAATTATTCCCCAACCAACGAGGTACTGAAAAGTTACTAATAAAAACCTAAACCCACCACCAGCCATGAATTTTGCAGTGAGCTCATCCGGTCAGCTTGAGCCGCTGGTTAGGGCGTGCGCCACATGAGGGTGACCATCTACCGCAACAAGACAATGGGAAAAGTCCTTCTGAACGTTGAAACGCCTAGACCGTTTTGCGTGCCGATTAGCCTCACAAAGTACACTCCACTGCTGAGTGCGCTTGCATCAAGGGTGAGCAGGCGACTTCCTGCGGGCCACATCCCTTCAGCTAATTTGCGTATGAGGGCGCCGCGGACGTCATAAACTGAGATATCGATCCTACTTGAAGCCTTGAGCGAAATCGATATCTGTGTCGAACTATTGAACGGATTCGGATAGGCACCGAGAAGGACAAAGTCTTCCACGCCTGAATGTCGTTGAAATGCTTCTTGGATGCCAGTGATCGTTCCATAGGTTTTACCGTCAATGATAGCGCCCAACAAGTATTCTCTTTCTCCGGGAGAGTAGAATCCACCCGCGTAAGCGAGGCTGTCAGCGATGATCCACCACGATGATTCGTACTGACCTGGATCATTGACCCGGAAGTTTGAATAGGTCCAGGCGCGCAAGTGCCTACCAAACAAGTCAGCGAAACCAAGAGAAACAGTTGTTAGAATGGTGTCTGGCCCTCTAACTTGGTAGCTGATTGTGTCGCCACTTTTGACAGCGAAGTCAAGATAGATTACTTGAACGGAATCTCTCCAAGCGTACACCTTTGTTGAATCCTGTCGGAAGTATGAGTCTCGGCCATGTTACACGATAGATAGCGTATTGCTTGCCATCTGGCATAACGGTGTCGCCTAAATGACTGCGGAGTATGAATAAACAAACCCGCCAGGAAAATCCAAGTAACCGTAGTCCCAACGATTCCCAACAGAAAGGGGATAACAACCTTGACTGAACAAGTCGTTTGGAAGTGCAAGAAGCATAAATGTGGAGAAAGCGATTGAAGCAATTCGTCATGATGACCCCCAATTCTTGGTGCGCACGCCCTAACGGATGGCAACTAACCTGCGGCGCTGATAACTTTCAACATGCATCAAACGAAACAGGTTAACGCACCCAATTAAATTATTTGCATTAAAGTTATGAGGTACTATATACAAAATTATATTACGATAACCCACCACACGCCATGCTATTTGCAGTCACGCTCATCCCGTCAGGTTGAGTTGCTGGTTAGGCCGCACACTATCTTTTTATTTTTGGTCACCAATATCTGCGACGAATCGTGAAAGTCGTTCTCATGTACGATGACAACATTAATTCCCGACTGACGGAGCGTCATCGCAGCTTCAACCTTACGACCATAACAGGAATATTGCCAACATGGATTACCGTCTCCGCCTACGATTAGTACTGAACCTTTTTAGACAATGAATTAGTAAACACACCACCCATTCGAGTTATTAACTCAGCAAACTCAGCACGACTATACTTCTTGGAAGCGCCGGTAATGCAAAATGTTTTCCAGAGAAGATGATTTCGGGATCAACCGCGCAGATGCCGACTACCGTACCATTTATTTTGATTGGAGCCATGGTAAGCGTATGATGATCCATTGATTCAACAAAGCCAGAAAAAAGCTCAAGAAGCGACTTATGCTCTTTGCGATCAATCTTCTGATCAACCAAAACGGTGGTTACAATGGAGTCGTCTCTTATACATTCCGGGTATCGGCAAACTCTCTGCATTTACTATCTATCTGGAAATCGATGGCATCGAACGATTCATTTCTGACAAACACTTCGCATCCTATTGCCGGCTCGTTCCTGCTGCAGATAACTCCAATCGCTCTGTGCATCATCGCTCAAGCAAAGACGGCAATAAATATCTAAAAATTGCCTTCTCAGATGCTGCTGTTCACGCTATTCAGTACATCCTGAGATAAACATTTCTATCAGAAGCTTGCTCGGCGTTCCTCTGAAGCTACTGCTGGTACTGTTGTTGCCAAGGAGTTGGCAAAGATCGTCTATTATATGTTAAAGAACAAATCACAGTATAAAGGATTTAAAGGTCAACCGTTAAGTCGCATTAAATCTAAGCAATGGCCGCGTGTGCAAAGCCCGGACGCCTAACTGGACGACTTAAAGCTCCTTGCGCTGGATTGGGAATGCACACGCTGTGCCGTTATAATATCTGGAACGTCTCGCTTTGACGAGACACGTCCCGCCTTTTCGTGCGGGATTAATCCGTAAAGTGGTTTGGTCGTCGTTGCTATTATGCACGACTGTCATATTGATAGATCATTCGGCACTGCGGCGTATCGGTGACAACTAACTCAAAGAACATATTCGGCAAAGTTCTGCTTTACTTTGCCTCGGGAGGAACTTTTTTCTCTTGACTTATTCCTTTTTAAAGTGGTTAGGCTGCCAAAGATATTTTTCCTGATTTTCTTGATGGAAGTTCTTTTACGAGCAAGCAACAGAAGACCTATAATTTGTAATATTATTGCAACGCCTTTTAAACAAGTGATCTCATCCTCGATATTTGCTATACGCAAATTGATATCCCTTTGCTCTTGAATGAGATTCGCCTGATACTGATCCGCCTCAATTTGAATGCGTATATTTTTCCATCATTTTGTTGAATGCGGAAAAATATCCATTTGATGCAGAATCTCTAAGAATTATTAATTCGTTTTCCATGTTTTGGTTCAGAGAATGTCCAGCTGCTCTACATTGTTCACGTAATACACGATATAAATCGACAACTAAAATCTTCTCGTTTTGTCGTCGGATGTACCCTCATCCTTTATAGAACTAAAATCAATAACAGAGTAATGGATGTGTGCAAGATCAAAACGAATACCACTAATATCGCTTAATCTTTCAGCATTACGATATCTATCAGTTACATCGAAAGCTGAATTCTAAGTTTGTTAAGATCAATTTCCTTTTTAAATGCTGAATATCCAAGAAGATATGTATTTGCCAATATAAAAACGCTTCCAAGAATTGCGTATGGCCAACTTTTTTTTAAGAAAGATAGAATCTTCATAGTGTTCTTTGGCAACCTAACATCTGATTAGGTCTGCCGAAGGCATCCCTTCGGGAGACTGTGTCTGGCGCAGCCATGGCTTTGCCAGACAATTCATGACTATTAGGCATAAAAGGTCGACTATTTAAAATTATTTTGTACTTTATTTTATACACTTATTAAGGGACGCGCAATGGCTTCAAAACTTTGTTCAGAATGACAAATTTTCTTTTGACGCTCTGTTGATTAAAAAAATATTCCCCTATTAAATCCCCTGAGATTATGTAACTTTCCGAAAGTCCTTAGAGCTTACTCTGCGATAACTTTCGGAAAGCGGCTGAATTACTTCGATGTCATGATAAAGATT
Organism: uncultured Bacteroidota bacterium; assembly: GCA_963770945.1. Lineage (GTDB taxonomy): Bacteria > Bacteroidota > Ignavibacteria > UBA10030 > UBA10030 > Fen-1298. Next base: position 263,910 of record CAVYRP010000004.1, read on the forward strand.
CCGTTCCAATCGTCCGGCGGCGGAGTAAGTTTGTACAGGCTTGCACGTTCGGCATAAATTTGCGCGGCGTAGCATGTTTCGTCGAGCGTATATGCCTGCTGCATGTAGGCATTCGCTTCTTCCCACTGGCGTGCACGGTAAAGTTTTAGTCCTTCTGGTAAAGCTCCAGGGATTGCCGTTTGTCGGCGTTCAACTCCGTCTTGGTAGTTCCGATCAGTTCGTACACTTTCACCGGCTCATTTTTGCCTTTCACCTGAATCAAATCAAGTTCCCGCACAATTACTTTATCTTTTACATGTTCATAAGTGAAGTCACTGATCATAATATTGGATTTGTACTGCTTGTTGGCTCCTTCGAGGCGCGAGGCAAGGTTCACACTGTCGCCTATCACGGTATAATCGAATCGGTCCTTACCGCCCATATTTCCGACAATCACAACACCGGTGTTGATCCCCATACGCATCGAGAGCTGCGGTTTATCTTCCTTGGCCCATTTGTTGCGAAGTATTTCCAATCGTTTTTGCATGTCAAGTGCTGCAAGGCATGTGCGAAGGGCATGATCTTTCTGAATAATCGGAGCGCCCCAGAAAGCCATGATCAAGTCGCCTTCATACTTATCCAGCGTTCCTTCATACTTCAGCACAAGACGAGTCATCTCATCCAGAAATTCATTGAGCAGCGCTACCAATCCTTCCGGCTTATCGTGATACTGTTCGGAAATGTTCGTAAAGTTTGCAATATCGGAAAAGAATACTGTCAGTTCGCGCCGATCACCCCCTAATGTTGCCTTTTCAGGATTTACAACCAACTCGTTTACTACTGCAGGATTGATATAGTGCCCGAACATATTCTTTATCATTGCTTTCTGCTGCCGCTCAATCAGGTATTGATAGACAGCCGTACCGAAGTACGCAATCACGATTGCAAAGCACGGATTCACGACATTCATCAACACATTGTTGTTAACAAAAGCAAAGATGGAAATTTCGAATACCGCACCTACGAGTAAAACCGTCAGAAGAAAAGCGCCTATTTCCAGCAGCCAGGCATGCCGAACATGAATCTGTTTCAACGCCAGTAACCCGATGAAAGTAAACAGTGCGAGAAGGATAATAATTATACTTTCGGCAGCCGGTGTAAAAGTCGAGATAAAGTTTTTATCGACCACATTCTGAATAGCGGTAGCGTGAATTTCCACACCGTTCATTGCATAATTCTTCTTACCGCCTTCTTCTATGTACAGCGGGATATTATGGAAATCGCGTTCCTCCGGCATTACGGAGCCGATCAGAACAATTTTATTTTTGAATTTGCTCATCATCTCTTCATCGAACGAGTTGAGATCCGTTTCATATTGGATCTCATCTTTCGTTTTAAACGACGAATCGTCTATGACTTTTGAAAAATCATAATAAGGAAATGATTTTACCGGGCCGTAATAATTAAGCAGAAATGTGGAACTTTGATACCGCGGAATAGAACGGTCTCGGTAAATAAAGAATTGGTCGTCCAGGCCGACAACCGCCTCCGGTTTGAGTTTGTATACCTTGATTGAGAGCTGCAAATCCGAGAGACGGAGTTAAATATCCCTTAACATCGAGCATTGGAAAATATGAACGGCAGACATCATCACGGTCTTTATAAATATTTACAACTCCGATGTTTTTATCGACATCGTAGAAAATATTATCATAAGATCGTTCCGTACTGCGCACATCATATTTTTCACTTGTTCCGCCTGTTTGCACTTTTGTGGCGAGTACGACATTATCATTTTTCTTTAATACTGCACGCATGAGGCTGTCGTCCTGTACTGATCTTACCGGGCGACTCGAAGGTCATATCAAATACTATCACTTTTGCGCCGGCACGATTTAAATTCTCTATGATATGAGCATAATAAGACCGGGGAAAGGGAAAAGGTTCCGGCAGCGCTGTAAGATCTTCGTCGGAGATGCCGATGATAACTACATTTCCATCCTTGCTGAGATCGCGCTTCTGAACTTCGCGTTCGTACTTGCTCTGATAGCGGAAATCAATCGTCAATAGATCTATGTTCTTTAAGAAGTTCAATTCGAAAAGCCATCCTTCCCCGAGAATGACAACGAATACGCCGATACCTAATCCGATTAAAATTTTTATGAGAAACGGCAGGATATTTTTCTTGAATTCATAGGAAGCCATAATTCCGATTCCTTTTAGAATGGACAGGAGGACAAACTTTGCTTCTCTTCATAGTAATATCAGAAACGAAGTCCGCGCTACTTCACTTAGTTTGTCAGAACATTAATCGATATATGAGACTAAAAATTACATCGCTTGCCCTGTTCGGATTATTGATATAATCTAACTGGCTGACAATGTAATGATTTTCCATTACCTGATATTCTGCGCCGGCTTGCAGAAGAAGCCGTTTAAAATCACCGAACGACGGGGCTGCAGTTGCAGTCAGATTGAGCCGGTCGTTCATCATCCGGTATCGTGCACCGAGAGAAATAGTTTGATAGTCGTATGTTTGTTTGTTATTCAAATACGCGCCTGTTGAATCGGGCACTGAATATGCTGCCGTATGGCTTATAATAATTCCAAGGGTTGTCTGCAGCGGAATAGAAAAGGACGAAATGACCAGAGTAGAAAAGTTAATATTATCCTGATCGCGTTTATAAAACGTATTGTCTTTCTTATTCGCAATACTGAGAGATGCCGTTAAACTATTCCGTACAGCCATTTGAAAATCATAATTGGCAGAGAGAAAAAACCTGTTGGTTTTATCATTGGCAACACCGAGTGAATCGAGCAGTGATGTGTTTATACTCAGATCAATGGGATTCTTGCGTGTATACAGGCCGTATCCGACGGTAAACGACGGAAGCTGTATACCGGGATATGCCGTTACGGATGTATTCAACGTATTATACGTCGTTCTCGGCGTGTTTGCGTCGTTCTGCGTGTTATTCCATTTGGTTTCGTATGAAACACTCGCCATTATTTTATTGTCCAGGAACCGGAAACGGTCGGAAACATTGATGCCGGCGATATCGTTCTGAACAAAATCATTGCCGTATGATGTATATGCAATTCCTCTTCGGAACAGCATGGCACGAATATAATTGTTGAAATAGTTCAATGATAATTCCGTTTCATACGCAAGAGACGGCATTCCTTTAATCGGATTCAACGGCGACAATTCGGAATTGACCGTAATAAGGGAGCGAACGATCTTTGCTATCTTTTTTAAATCTTCGGCTTCCTTCTTAGCATCCGCTCTTTGCCCGGGTGTTTTCGTCGTATCATTGACTCCTTTAAATTCATCAATCTCATCGTCAGTATAACTGCCCGATGAGATATCGTTGTTCTCCAGGCTAATTGCTGCCTGGCTCATCCACCGCACATTCTGATTATCAAATGCAAGAAGTAAATCTGCGCCTGCAACAAAGTTCTCCTTTGGAAATGTCCCGTATGAAATAGAACTTTTATCGTCTTTCGCTTTTAAATATGTAAGGCCGAACTGAAAATGCTCTCCGCTTCCAAAGCTCGGGCGTATCGCCAGGAAGTCGCGTCCGAATGTGCCGGATGTGAACGTTCGGTAAAAAATCGAATCCTGACCTCCGAACCTTTCAAATACTGTTTCTCTTGACCGGCTCGAGGCTGCAGACGAATCGGCATAACCGATCAATCCGTCTAGTGTCCCTTCTATCGGGCGGTCTGTTTTCCCGTACGAGACATCAAGATTGAAAAAATCCGAGTGTAACGGAGCCTGTAATGCCTCTAACACGTTTACCGCTCACAAGAAGCGAAGGGAACTGCGGATATGCATCGCCTATTTGAACTTTTGCATAGTCGGCCGCCTGTAATGTTGCCAGGAATCTGTTCTGCGGCTGCAGGTACGATTTTTCTTCATTCGTTATATGCACATCGCCGCTGAATGCCAGGTCCTTATAAGTGCCTCCGACATGAGCATCACCGCGCACATATGTTGTCGTTGTGACATCAATTTTCTCGTTCCGGAATTCAGCCTGCGCGTTGCCGTTATACTGAAGAGAAGCTTTCTGTTCTTCAAGAGCCGTGGCTGTGGAAAGATTGAAGTCCTCCTGTTTTGTATAATACATTTTCCCCAGAGTATCTCTAAGCTCTATTTTAATTGAGTGTGCGCCATAATAAAGCGGCTTATTAAAATTCTTCGGACTGTACAGCAATACATCGTCCGATATTAACGCTTCGCCCGTGACATCCGCTCCGTCAAGATAAATACGGGTACGTTTTTTATCTACTGCATCCGATGCGAACATTAACGAAACGGCGACTGCAAGATCTTCCGCTGCCAGTGTCTCGCCGGGTTCGGGACTTAGAAAACGCACTTCAGTGTCTTTCTCGTCAATTTCTTTAATCTGAATTTTCAGCGGATTTGTTTCAGGATTTTCGGAGGGAAATGTTGCCCGTTTGTTATTTGCAAGCTGCATGCTGATATAATATTCGATGTACGGCGGTATTACCGCTCTGGCCGGTATTGTTGCGGCTGCGGTGCGTCCGGTAAGGAGCATATCGGTTTGTTTGAATTCCGTCTTTCCAAATTCCCGATAATGAAGTATGACTCTGCGAATCTGAGTGTTCTGTGTCAATTCAACACTCATAGAAAGCGGTGTTTTCTCTACGGCAGTCGGCACTTTTACTTCGATCACATACTGACTGACCTGTGCGTATACAGCGGAAAAAAATACTGCAATGAATAAGAGTGAAAAGACGAGGGTTTTGGAAAGGATCTTGTTCATATGAATCACCTTCAATGAAGTGTACTGCTTGAAATTAAAAAATCGAAGACAAAAAGAAACGGCGGGTCATATAACGCCCGCCGTTTAATTTATAAAAAGCATCTATATGAAGCAAGACCTGAAATAACAGGATCTTTACTCATTCCATTTTATCACAACCACTTTCTTCTGCAAAGAGCCGGTTTGGCCCGGTATGCGAAGTTCACGCCGTGTTACTTCTACAGGTACAGCAGCCGGATTTGTTGAACCATTCTGCGGTACAAGGACGACAGAACCGGTATTCAGTTTTATTGAGAGATAATATTCAAGTTTCGGATATTTCACTTTATTTCGCCGGTAATTGACCCGTTGCGACCTGCCCGGTAACGGTCAAAGGAAGTTCATTAAACATATTTTCGCCTTGTGCCCGGTAGAAAAGGCTTGCAGCTATTGCTTTTCCTTGAAATGAAGATAAGTCGGCACGTACTGAACCGGCGTGTTTTGATTTAAGATGACCGAAATCCACACCATTGCTGCTGGAACCGAGATCATCAAGGTTTTGGCTCCGTCTGATATTATTCAATGTCTGCTGATTTGCATTTCCGATATTAAAATTTCCGGAGCTGTCTGCAGTGCCGGTTTGTCCTGCACCGATAGATCCTTTTTTACCGGATTTTGAATTTAAGAAATCGGCAAGTCCTTCGGCAATAGTCAGCGAGTCCACAGCACCGCCGGAAACATAACCGCCCAGTGTTCCGCGAATAGACGCAACAGAAATGGGCGATGAAAATCTGAATTGCTCCTTTTCCGCTTTCTTAACATTGAAAATCATATTTCCGTGATCCATATGTACACTGCGGCTGAGAATTTCTTTCCCTTTCACTTCACCTTTAATAGTGACAATAGATTTTTCACGGAGAATCAGTTTCGATTGGTCCGCAAAAGAAATCATAGCCAGGGATCCTTTGTCGGTTTTTACTTCATAGCCGGATTTTAACGTGCTCAGAGGAATTGCCTTCTGCCATCCTTTTGTGGGAGATTTCATATTTACATCCCGAATGACTTTCACTATATAGGCAGAGATATCTTTCTTGTCTTGTTTCCCTGTTTGCCCAAGCGAAAGCACTCCAAGGAGTATTATAACACCGATTACAATAATCTTTTTTGTCATGGTCTTCTCCTTTAGCGCTTATTGGTTTTCAACACTCAGTTCGAGTTTCAGATCAGGCTGAACGGAGAGCTCATTCAATAATATTTGCAGGTCGCCTTCCGAAAGCATATTGCCGTCCAGTGTGACATTCCCGTAGAGGGATACTATCGGTATCCATTTAATCGCATCTGCTCGAAGCGAGAAATAAGCCGAAGCTGCATTCCCGGGAATAGAATTCATGAAATTATCGAGCATTTTTCCGAGATTATCATTCGAAATACGAAAGACAACCGGCTGACTTACACTTTTCATCGATCCGCGGGTTGTTGAAACATTTGCTTCAACCTGGAGTACGTATGCTCTATCTTGCTGCAGCTGACGTTTTGCATTTGCCGGATATGTCAGTGTGTTTGTTCCGACAACAGTTTCTTCCAGGTACGGATTGCCTCCGGTGAGCGCATCCTGCGGCGAGCGATGGTTCAAACCTGCTTCAAATACTCTAACGATAACACTGGGTTCCGAGCATGTCCAGCTGAATGTCGGATTCAGGTAATTGAAACAATCTCCAGTTTTCGGTTCGATTGATTTCAACAAATACTTCATTCGGAGTCGAGTAGGCAACATTTATTGTCCTCGAATCTCCTGATATTTTCCTGCCATTACTGGCAAGATAAACATCGATCAGAAGCTTATAGGTTCCGGGCGGCGCTGTGGAAGTTACGAGCGCTGCATCCCTTATTTTCTTTTTTAAAGCCGCATTTTCCGAACAAGCGCAATTTGAAGAACCGCATCTGTTGGGAGAAATGCTTGCAATTCCACCGCTCGCAAAATCACTTGCAGTTAAAAAAAGACTTCCTGTCGCAGAAGGCGGAAGGTTATTTGTACAACCCTCTACAAGCGGGCCATTTCCTGCATCGCCATTACCTCCGCGGAGCAGTGCAATTGCTTTTACCGAGAGATATATCGGTTCATTTGGCAATCCATCTATCCTCACGGAGAATCCGGGTGCCGCTGAACTGAGCTTATCTGCTTTAACATCAAAAAAATCCGTCAGAAAAATGACGTCATATTCGCTAAGATTAATTTCTGAAGTGACAATCGGCGTTTGACCGGAAGCGGTGTTATTGAATACGCCCGATGCAAGACAAATAAACAGGGGTACCAGCAATGCTTTTAGAATGCTTTTCATAGCACAGAACTCCTTTGGATTATTATTATGCTGACTTCATGTTAATTGAAGAAGCAATAACGCACATTGACAACTATCACAGGGAGGCAGCCTAAAAATTTATGACGTCATTATACAGAACGAACGCCATAAACACAAGCAATAAGATAAATCCCGCCTGTTGAATAACGATTTTCACTTTATTCGGCACTTCCCGCCGAAATACAGCTTCGTACGCTAAAAACAGAAGATGACCGCCGTCAAGCGCGGGAAAAGGAAGAATATTCAGCAAGGCAAGACTTAAACTCAATAAACCGATAAAACCGAAGAAATTTAATATTCCGACGTCTGCCGATCTCTTTGCCATCTGGGCAATTTTTATCGGCCCGCCCACCGATTTGCTAAGCGAAGCTTTACCGACAACTATCTGGTAAATATTTGAAACAAAAAGAACACCTGTAAATTTTAATTCTTGAATACCAATAGGAAGCGCTTCAAAAAAAGAATAGCTTTCCTGGATAATAGGACCGTTGTATGCAATCTCAAGCGAAATACCGATGCGGCCCTCGGAAGTCGGCGTAACGGGAGCACTCATATTTTGCGCAGCACGCTTCCAGGTCAGGGTAATTTCTTTTCCTGCATTTGCTTTAACCGCATCCTGCAGGAACCCGTACCCGACCGATTGGCCGTTGACAGCAAGAATCGTATCTCCCGGCTGCAGCCCGACGGTTTCCGCCGGTTTTCCATGCTCGACAGTTACTATGACAGCGACAAGGCCGGTAGGAAAAATGCCGAATCTTTCTTCTGAAATATCCGGTATATCATCTTTCTTAATAGAGATATGAAGAGGCGCATTCGAACGCTGAAGATCGAGTGAAATATCCTTTGTAATCGATTCGGTATATAATGAACTTTCTATTTCATCCCAATTATTCATCGCGCGATTATTGATGGAAATGAATTTATCTCCGGCCATCAGGCCGGCTTTTGCTGCAGGACTGTTCGGTGTGATATAGCCGATTTCCGTTACCGGACGAATCGTTTTGCCCTGGTCATAAATAATTCCCCAAAAGATAATAATGGCAAGAAAAAGATTCATGATCACGCCGGCAGATAGGACGACAGCACGCTGCCATATGGGTTTGGATCGGAACTCCCATGGCTGCGGTTCTTGCTTCAGAAATTCCGTATCCATACTTTCATCAATCATACCGGCAATTTTCACGTACCCGCCGATCGGAATCCAAGAAAGGCAATAATCGGTCTCGCCGATTTTTTTTCCGAACGCCCGCGGGGGAAAACCGATGCTGAACGTATCCACACGCATATGAAACAACTTAGCGGCAAGAAAATGGCCGAGTTCATGAACCAGAACAAGGATTCCGATTGTAACTATAAAATAGAATAGAGTGCTTAGTATAGCCATATATTTATTTCATTCTCGAATAGTTTTACATATTACTTTTAACGCCGGGGATTACATTAAAGTTCGTACGTACTCCCGCGTTTTATGATCGCTTTGAAACGTATGTTCTAAATCGGGTGAGATATGGTTTGTTTGTTTAGCAAGCGCTTTTTCGATAAGCTCGGGAATCCGCTGAAATGAAATTTTTCTCTCTAAGAACGCCTGCACAGCTACCTCGTTGGCAGCATTCATAATAGCGGGAGCAGTTCCTCCCAGCGCGATGGCATCATACGCTAATTGCAGGCAGCGGAACTTTTCACGATCCGGAGCAAAGAATGTCAGCATTTGAAGTTTAGGAAAATCGATCCTGCTTCCGTTGAGTTGAACACGATCCGGATACGTGAGCGCATACTGAATCGGAATTTTCATGTCCGGCACGCCAAGCTGCGCTTTAATGGAACCATCTACGAATTCAACCATTGAATGAATGATGGATTGCGGATGAATTACTACATCGATTCGTTCCGTCGGCATATCGAACAGCCAGTGCGCTTCGATCACTTCCAGGCCTTTGTTCATCATCGTTGCACAATCGATTGTAATTTTATTGCCCATTTTCCAGTTGGGATGATTCAAAGCTTTCTCTACCGTGATAGAAGGAAATTGTTCTTTCGGTACATTCAGAAACGGTCCGCCCGATGCAGTCAGAATAATTTTGGCAATGCGGCTCCATTGTTCGCCGGCCAGGCATTGCAATATAGCGCTATGCTCGCTGTCGATCGGAAGAAGCGAAACACCGTATTCTTTTGCCAGAGAGGTGACCAATTGTCCTGCTATGACCAGAGTCTCTTTATTGGCAAGTGCGATATTCTTGCGATGTTTGATGGCCTCGATGGTCGGCTTCAATCCTGCAAATCCGACAAGAGAATTGACGACAACATCGACATCATCGCGGCGGACTATTTCCAGAAGGCCTTCGCGTCCGGTCAGAATTTCAACCGAATCGCCTGTGATTAAACGCAATGCTGCTGCTTTTGTTTCATCCAGTACAACGACACCGCGCGGTTTAAATTGTGCTATCTGGTTTTGCAGCAGTTCGATGTTGGTGTTGGTGGAAAGATATGTGACACAAAACCGGTCCGAAAGATTATGAATAACGGATAAGCTGTTGCGGCCTATCGAACCGGTGGAGCCGAGAATAGCTATATTCTTTGGTGTTTGAACCATGACAATTGAATATAAGTTAATCAAAATCGGAAGGCATGTCAAGGAAACCATTTCCATCCTTATTATCACAGCTGTTTCGCAACTCCGTTCTCCTTTTTGTATATTTATGGAAATATAAAGAACAAGCGGCAAAGGGAAAGAAATGAAGTGAAACTAGGAAGCAGCAAAATATTTATTTTATTCATGTTTGCACTAACATTGTTTAGTCCGGCATTTTCTCAGGATACCGATAAATTGATGAAGCTCCGGCTAGCTCAGAATCTTGAACAAGCGAGTGAATGGGAACAGGCCGCTGCGATATATGAGGAGTTGTACAAATCCGATTCGATGAATTATATTTTTGTCAACGGATTACAGCGCTGTTATACGCAGCTGAAGGAATATGACAAGGCAATCGTTATAGTGCGCAGATGGTTCATAACTCATCCGGGTGATGTCGTTCTTTTAACTACGCTTGGAGGCCTTTATTACGATAAAGGAAACGAGGCCGCTGCCGATTCTGTCTGGAACATAGTATTGTCCATCGATCCGCATAATATGCAAATATACCGCGTGCTTGCCGGCGAAATGATGAAGCACCGGTTGTACGAACAGAGTATTCGCACTTACATCAATGGCCGGACAATGGGCAAAAACGAAACGCTCTTCGCAGACGAACTGGGAACCTTATATGCCGCATTACAGCAGTATGCTTCAGCGGTCCGGGAATATATCCGCCTCATGAAAAATAATCCGGGCCAGTTATCGTTCGTGGAATCACGGCTTAAAGCATTCATTCGCGGGCCGGAGGCGCTACGGACAGTATCGGAGACCGTGATGCAGGAAGTGAAAAACGCGTCGGATAATATCGGGCTTCACCGGTTATACATCTGGCTTTTAATGGAAGAAAAAAAATACGAATCGGCTTTTGAACACTATCGTATTATCGACCGTCTAGCGAATGCCAACGGCAATGAATTGTATTCTTTTGCGCAGCAATTGAATGTGGTACATGCTTCATCAACCGCGGCAGAGGTATACAGGGAAATTATCGATCGGTTCGATAAAAGCGATGTATTACCTTATGCACGTTTCGGATATGCCCGCACTCTTGAAGAAATAAGCGATGAAGCCGGCTCTCAAGATCCGCAATCGGAGCCCGCATACCGGGAGGCAATTCAAATATATGAATCCATTGCCGCCTCGCATGGCCTTCCAGATCTTACCGTGCAGTCATATTTTCGTATCGGTGTAATTAAGTTCGAAAAACTATTCGACCTCGACGGCGCATTAAGCGCTTTTAACAGGATAAGAGATTTTCCAAATACAACGAACATTCTTTTCGATGCCGGAATAAAATCAGGCGAAGTTCAGATAGTACGCAACGACCTCATTAAAGCGCGCAAGGAATTCGAGATAATTGCAAAAATACCGCTCGTTGATTATCAGGACAAGGCCTTATTTAAATTGGCCGAATTGAATTATTTTGAAACACAGTTCGATTCGTCGCTCTCGCTTTTAAAACAATTCGACACAAAACCTAATACCGACCTTACAAACGATGCTCTTCAGCTCCAATATTTTATTCAGGAGAATATGACTGCATCGCTGCCCGCTTTAACGGAATTTGCAAAAGCCGATTTACAAATGCGCCGGAGAAATTATGCCGAATCGCTCAGCCGCTTCCTGGATATTATTAAACAGTATCCGAATGCATTGCTTGCAGACGATGCAATGATGAAAATCGGCGAGCTGCATTTAAAATTAAAGCATACGAACGAAGCAATCGCGGCATTCAGTTTTATTTCCGATTCGATTCAGTTGAGCATTCTCAAAGATAAAGCGCTGTTCCGCATTGCGGAAATTTATGAAATATGTTATGCGCGATAAATCACAGGCAATAACAGCATATGAAAAATTGCTCGAAAAATTTCCGAATTCACTCTACGCAGAACAGGCAAGGAAAAGAGTACGGCTGTTGAGGGGTGATGATTTGTTAAAATAGCAGCTTAGAGTCCGAATCCTTGACCGGACAATAATGAGACAAAATAAAAAAAGTCCGGTTACAAACCGGACTTTAAATAAATTTCAAACAATTACAAAATTGAGAAGTCAATGTGTCGGAACGTGATTCTTTTCCTTTTTCTTTGAATTGCCGTTAGACTTCCAGACAAACAGTCCGCGCTTCTCATACGTTGTATGAAGAAGGTGATGCGACAATTCACCCAGCGGCTCCTTTAGAAATTCTTTGTACAATTCCGCTATCTGCGGATTTTCATGTGATTTGCGAATTTTCTTATTTGCATCCTCTTCATAAATCGATTCGGCTCTTTTTTTCCTGATCTCCCATGTTGTGGGAATCGGCTGGCCGCCGCCGCCAAGGCATCCGCCCGGGCATGTCATCACTTCGACAAAAGCGTACGGAGATTCTCCTTTTTCTATTTGTTCGAATATTCGGCGGGCATTTTTCAGCGTATGGGCGACGGCAACTTTTACTTTCAAGCCGTTCATATCCACTTCAGCTTCTTTAATGCCCTCCATGCCGCGAACTGCTTTAAAGTCGATTTCGGCAAGCGGTTTCCCCGTGACAACTTCATATGCGGTTCGAAGTGCAGCTTCCATTACACCGCCGGTTGCTCCAAAAATAACTGCTGCACCCGTCGATTCACCCAGCGGATGATCGAATTCCTCTGCCGGAAGTTCGGAGAACCTGATTCCCGTTTCTTTAAACATCCGTGCAAGTTCTCTTGTCGTCAATACATAATCGACGTCAAAGAATGCATCGTCATTTACCATTGCTTTCTTTTCTTTCCAGTACTCGAAAGCGCTCATCATCTCGGGACGTTTTGCTTCGTACTTCTTTGCCGTACAGGGCATAATGGAAACAACGACAATTTTTTGGGGATCGATTCCCATCTTTGCAGCGTAGTATGTTTTGGCCAATACACCGAACATCTGCTGCGGAGATTTACATGTAGAGAGATGTGCAAGTGAATCTGGGAAAAAATGTTCGGCAAATTTTATCCATCCTGGCGAGCAGGAGGTGATCATCGGCAGCGTGCCTTTTTTTGTCAAACGCTTGATCAGTTCATGCCCTTCTTCCATAATGGTTAAATCGGCGGAAAACTGCGTATCGAAGACTTTATTAAAACCGAGCCGCCGTAAACCGGCAACCATCTGACCTGTCACAAGCGCCCCGGATTCCATACCCATTGCTTCTCCGATACCGACCCGGATTGCGGGAGCCGTTTGTACAATTACAACTTTATCGGGATTAATAATTTCTTCAAACACAGCATCGGTATCATCGCGTTCAACGATTGCTCCGGTAGGACACACCAATGCGCATTGTCCGCAATTAATACAGGCAACATTACCTAGTCCTTTTTCCATATATGTGGAGACCTTAGTCTTGATCCCGCGTTTAGAAAGGCCAATAGCGCTTACCGTTTGCACTTCAGAACAAACAGCAATACATCTACCGCACAGGATACACTTGTTCGGATCCCGGATGATAGAGGGGGAAGTCTCATCCAGTGCTTCTTCTTTTTTCGTGCGAACAAATTGTTCCTCTTTCACACCGAGATCGGCGGAAATCGTTTGAAGTTCGCAATTTTGATTTCGTAGACATGATAGGCAGTCTTTCGGATGATTGGCAAGCAGCAGCTCGACATTGGTTTTTCTCGCATCGCGAACACGCGGCGTATGAGTAGCAATTTCTATTCCTTCATACACACAAGCAGAACAAGAACGCACTAATGATTGTGCACCCTTTACTTCAACGACACAGACTCCGCACGAAGCATTACGGGCAACATCTTCGAGGTAGCATAACGTCGGAATTCTAATCCCGGCACGTTTGCAGGCATCCAGGATTGTCATGCTTTCAGGAACTTGATATTCGTTTCCGTTGATTTTTATATTTACCATTTTCTTTTCCATAGAATTTTCTTTCTTCTTATTCCTGATCCTGACATTTGACATCACATCGCAGACAGCGGGTAGCTTCTTGGAGGGCTTCTTCGCCGCTGTATCCGGCCAAGAACTTCCTGGAAATTTGAAACTCTTTCTTTCACAGGAAGCATTTTCGGATTGATCATTTTTCCGCCTTCCGGTTCCGGAAGGACTTCATCTTTATATTTGAAATCCCTGAACAACCGATGGAATCGTTTCTCTTTCATCAGATCGAAATCAATTGCTTCTGCGGCCTGACGGGCAATTCCCATCGCTTCGGAAACTGTTGCCGGTCCTGTCACTGCATCGCCGCCGGCATAGACCTTCGGCAGGTTCGTTCGATAACTCGGCTGATGCTACTTTTACTGCGCCATTTTTCCGGAGTTCCAGACCGATTTCTTTTGCCGGTTCAAAATCCACTTTTTCACCGACTGCAAGAATAACCGTGTTGCATTCAATAATCGCAGTTTCGCCTGTCTCAACCGGTTTCTTTCTTCCGGAGTTGTCGAAACCGTCGAATTTCATTTTGTGAATTTCGAGACCTGTTACTTTTCCTTTCAAGTCGCCGATGATTCGATGCGGCGCAGACATAAACATAAATCGTATAGTTTCATCGATGGCATCTTTAATCTCATGTTCATTTGCCGGCATTTCATCTCTATCGCGGCGATAGACGATCGTTACATCGGCTCCCAACCGAAGACAAGAACGTGCGGCATCGATCGCCACATTTCCCGCGCCGACCACGACTACATTCTTGCCAAGATGAAGTTTCTTTCCGCTGGCAAATTCTTCAAGGAATTCATAGCCCTGAATAACTCCTGCAGTTGTCTGCCCGGAATATCAAGTTCAATATCTTTTTGAGCACCTACAGCAAGGAAGACCGCATCGTTTTGCTTTTGCAGATTTTTAAAGGATATCTCTTTGCCAATACGTGTATTGAAAACAAACTTGACGCCAAGTTTTTTGAAAAGTTCGAGTTCTTTATTCAGACTGTCTTTCGGCAAACGATATGCAGGAATTCCATATTGCAGAATTCCTCCTGCTTTCGCATGATTGTCATAGACTGTAACATTATGACCAAGACGAACGAGAAAATATGCTGCCGTCAATCCAGCCGGTCCTGCACCGACAATGGCAATTTTCTTTCCGGTTGGTGAAAGTTTTTCTTTGATCAACCGTTGATAGATCACTTTCTCTTTGCCCATCTTGTACATCGTATCGGCAAGATAGCGGTGAATATCACCCTGCGAAACAGGATCGTCGACCATATCCCTGCGGCAGCGCATCTGGCAGTGGAAGTAACAAATTCTTCCAACGGTTCCCGGCAAGTGGATTGTCGCGCAGGGTCAGTTCAAATGCTTCTTCGATTCGTCCTTCTTTTAACAGCTGAAGATATCCGGGAATGTTCATATGCATCGGGCAGCTGTTTTCGCACAGAGCCATAAATAAACTTTCACACACACCGGCCTTGCATCGTTTTTGAATAATATGTTTTTCATATTCATCTCGGAAATATCGCAGCGTGCTCAGCACAGGATTCGAACTTGTTTGTCCCAATCCGCAAAGCGAAGAATCCCGAATCACATATGCTAATCGCTCAAGCGTATCGAGATCTTCCATGGTTGCTTCACCGCGTGTAATCTTATTCAGAATAGCAAGCGCTTGTGCAAGTCCTTCGCGGCACGGTGTGCACTTGCCGCATGATTCAGCATAGGTCACTTCAACGAAGTACCGTGCAACATCCACCATGCAGTTATCCTGATCCATCACGACCATACCGCCGGAACCCATGATCGTGCCCAGCTTCGTGAGGGATTCGTAATCAACCGGTGTATTAAAATGTTCAACAGGAATGCATCCGCCCGATGGGCCGCCTGTTTGCACTGCACGGATTTTCTTTTTATTTCCCGTACCTTCACCCATTTGATAAATAATATTTTCCAGCGGCGTGCCAAGCGGTAATTCAACAAGACCGGTGTTCTTTATTTTTCCGACAAGCGAAAAGACCTTTGTGCCGGTACTGGTTTGCGTTCCGAATTTTGCAAATTCATCTGCCGCCAATCGTGAGAATGACAGGAATATTAATCCATGTTTCCACATTATTAATATTCGTCGGTTTGCCCCATAATCCTTTTTGTGCAGGATATGGAGGACGCGGCAAGCGGTCGTCCTGCTCTGCCTTCGATGGAAGCAATAAGTGCAGTTTCCTCGCCGCATACAAATGCACCTGCTCCTTCTACATAACGAAATATCGAAGCTAAAGGAAGATCCAAAAATATTTTTTCCAAGAATACCGTATTCTTTTGCAGCGGCAACTGCTTTTTTAAATCGTTCAACGGCAAGCGGGTATTCAGCTCTTACATACATTACACCTTCCGATGCACCCATCACGTACGCACCGATCAGCATTCCTTCGATGAGTGCATGAGGATCGCTTTCAATTTCATTCCGGTTCATATAGGCGCCGGGATCGCCTTCATCGGCATTGCAGATAATATATTTTTTATCTGTTTCAACTTTCTTCATCATTTCCCATTTGATTGCTGTCGGGAATCCGGCTCCACCGCGCCCGCGCAGTTTGGATTTTTTGATTTCTTCGAGAACAGAATCTGGTGTCATCTGCGTCAGCGCTTTCATCAACGCACTATAACCGCCGACAGCAATATATTCTTCAATATCTTCCGGATTAATCAATCCGGAATCGCGAAGGACGATTTTCTTCTGTCCTTTGAAGAATGGAATTTCGTTCCATAACGGAACACTGCTTAATCCGGTGCCAAATTCTATTCTTGAAGTGTAAAAATTCCAATTCTCAATTCTGCACAGCGCTTTCTTCAGCGGTATCATTCCCCTGCAAAGACCATCAACAATGCTTTCGGCATCCTTCGGAGTCACTTTATGCAGAATGACCAGCGGCTGTCCCGGTACATAACAATTGACCAGAGTCTCTTCGGCACAAAAACCAAAACATCCGACAATTGTGAGTCTCGATTTTTGCTCTTTTTGCTTTTATAGCTTTCTGCAGACTTTCATACACTTCTTTTGCACCGTTGCCAAGCCCGCATGTTCCCATACCGACGGAAATTTTAGGAACATCGGGAAGAAACTTCTGCAAGTCCTTGCTTGCCGTATTTTCTCTAACGTTGAAGCATCCTGTATCTTCATGATTTTTTCTTCTCCTTAGAAATTTTACCGAGAAGCTTTTGCAGTTTTGCAGTTGTCACATTACTGTGAATAACCCCATCAATTGCAACAACCGGTGCGAGCGCACACTGACCGAAACATGCTACTGTGGAAATTGTGAACTGGTTGTCCGGCGTTGTAAAGAACGATTCACCATCTTCCAACGATTTACTGCACCCAAGCATCAGTCCAACATCATCCAGAAGAGCTTTTGATCCTTTTGTATGACAGGCGGTTCCGCGGCACACCGTAAGCGTGTGTTGGCCCTGCGGTTTGAGATTAAAGAATGAATAAAATGTAACGACATTATAAATTCTGGAAAGAGGGACGCCTGTTCTGAGTGCAATATGGTTCAGTGCTTCTTCCGAAAGATATTTTTGCTCATTGAGAAGCTGCGTCTCTTCAAGAATCGTTAACAGTTCGCCATGCCGGCCCTTATTCTTCGCAACAACCGAATCGATTTGCAGCAATTCCCGAGGTAATGTCTGTGTTCCTTCCATAGCAGCTCCTTGTTAAAAGATTTTTTCGTCCATACCGAGACAAGCGATATTTTCTCTTGCAACTTTCATTCCATTGTAAATAAAGGGCAAAAAGGCACCTTTTTTTTAGGAATGATAGAAAATCACTCTATGTTCTTGGTATTTGGAAAGTAAAGCGACCGGCTCCCTTCAATTGAATATTACTCTGGCGAGGAGCACACAGTGCCTATGTTATTGGTAAGATATGAAGGTTATAAAACTTCCAACTTCGCGTGCAATTACTTTGTTTTAATGGAACACTCAATCATTGCTTAAAACGGAAATGGTTTCTTCATTAAAGTTCTTACAAAATTCTCCGGTGAACTTAAACTCTTAAATACCAAAATTCTTAATATTAATATAGTAAAGAAAGAAAAGAAAAGCATTAAAACTAATTTGGGAATAAATGAACAACCATAGCAACATGATTCATTAATTCTGCCGCTTTATAAAATTTTATTTTTATAGAATAATCAAAAATTATATCCTTCTGTAAGTTTTAACAAGCTTTTTCTGAACACCTATGCTTAATATACATTTCAAATGTTACTTCATTGCAATCGAAGCGATATATGAGTAAATTTTCTTTTATAAGAGTGTACATATCAAGATCAAATCCCGAGATCGCTGCTTTATTATGAATAACCGAAAGTATTTGCGTTGTCCGATTATTTTGATGGTTTTTTTTGTTTTTCCTATGTCTTTATTGCATTCTCAAACCATTTCGTTTTCAGGATTTGTAATTGATGCCGTCACACACCAGCCTGTATCACAAGCTGTCGTAACACTGCTTGAAACAGGCCGGCAAAAGAATACCGACAATAAGGGACAATTTCACTTTGAACAATTAACCGCAGGACCGTATACATTCTCCGTGCGTCACATCGCATTTGCCGGCATCGAACGCAGAATTTTTCTTTCTCCCGACAACCTTGATACGGTCATTGTCGAAATGCAATCGGCAATTTTTCCCTCGGACGAGGTAATCATCCGCAGCAGCCGCACTTCATCAGACATTACGAACACTTCATATCCTTTTAACGTAATAACCGGCGAGCAATTGTCAAATATTCCCTGTGTCACGATTTCAGATGCGTTGAGCCGGGATCCCGGCATTGCTCTCGTTCGTGATGGAACATGGGAAACAGCAATTTCCATTCGCGGTATGAGCCGCTCAAATATTGTCTCGCTGGTCGATAATACTAGAATTGAAACAGCAAACGATATTGCCGGGGCTTTGTCTCTTATCAACAACAACGATCTCGAACGGGTAGAAACAATAAAAACTCCCGGATCGGTTTTATACGGAACCGGAGCTCTTGGCGGCGTTCTTCATTTCGTGACAAAACGTGCTTCATTTACGGATATTTTCCGGTTAAACACAGAATTGTCAAGCGGTGTTACGGGTGTAAACGGCGGCCGATCGCACTATGCTGCATTGACAGGATCCTCGGAACGATTTGCAGCAAGAGTGAGCGGCGGATACCGTACAGCGGGGAACACAGATACGCCCCACGGTATATTGCCGAATTCCCAATACACCGATTTCAGCCTTTCCGGTTCTCTCGGAATAAAAACTATAGATGAGCAATCTCTCTTTTTATCATATCAACGTTCACAGGCCGACGATACCGGAATTCCCGGGAAGTTCAGCATTCGGTCCGACTGCTGCGGTCCGATATGCTCTCGCACGACGCGAGCTTTTAAGCGCAGAATATAATATTCCGCATCTTTCTTCCACAATACCGCTTTTATGTATTCGCATCTCGCATCAAGTAATTGAACGCAATGTCGAAATCAAACAGGGCGATACGTTAAAAATTACTCCTCATGCAGTACACACGACGAACAGTGTGCAGGTCGAATCTAATATCATTCCGATGACAGATCATCTTCTTGTTATCGGTGCGGAAGCATGGCAGCGTGAACTCGACAGCCGGCGGGAAAAATTTCTACTAAATAAAAACAGGCTTATCGGCGAGCGGCCGATTCCACATTCGGAATATTTCAGCGGCGGCTTGTATGCACAGGATGAATGGATTGTCATACCTAAAAGCCTGACAATTACGGCAGGAGCAAGATACGATTGGATTCGCGTTAGTAATGATAAAGTATTCAATCCGGAGTATACTATCACAGCCGGGATATTGAAAACCAATGCTGCAGATTCCACAATCCTTTGGCACAGCGGATCCGCTCATGATGAATCATGGAGTGCAAGTGCCGGCGCGTTGTATGTGCTCAACTCTTTTTTGGATGTTACTTTTCTTGCCGCAACGGCGTTTCGTTCTCCCTCTCTTGAAGAACGCTACCAATTTCTGGATCTCGGAAACGGCAACATACAGGTCGGTAATCCTTTTCTCCAGCCTGAACGAAGTATCTCGTTCAATACCGGAATACGAATTTCATACCGATGGATTTAAAATGCAGGCGGATTTTTACTTGAATCAACTTAAGAATCGGATTCAGGGAATGCCGGGCATGTTTGAAGGACGGCCTGCCGTGATCAGTACCAATATCGGAGAAGCCCGATTATACGGTTATGAGATATCGTCTGAAAAAACATTAACAACATGGTCCGTCTTGAAAGCCTGGCTGGCTTATGTTCGCGGAGAAGATACACATTATAAAACCAGCTTACCGCAGATCGCACCGCTGACCGGACAGGTGGAATTGGACGGATATTTTAAGAATGTAGGAACATTGAGTTTTTCTTGTTCCGGTTCCGCCGCACAAAATAATCTCGCTGCAGGCGAAAAGCATACAGCGGGCTATATAGTCTATGACTTCGGTTTTGTCAGTGTTCCATTGACCGCCGGGCAGTTTTCTTTTATAATCCGTACCGGAATACAAAATCTTTTCAACATGGATTATCAAAATCATTTATCAACATTGCGCGGCATCATAAAAGACGAACCGGGCAGGAATATTTTCCTCAATGCAACGATGGCTTTTTAAATGTTCTAAGGATTCGGCTGTATGAATTGGTTCCTGCTGGCTTCATGTTCTGCGTTACTATCGGCTTCAGCTGCTGTCACACAAAAAAAAGTTTTGTTTCGACTGCATGCCCTCGAATTTTCTTTTCTGGTTTCTTTTGTTATCCTCATCTTTTCGTCATTCATATTTTTCCTGACCGATGTTACAGCCATTTCTTCCGTAACATTAATCATTCTGATTGCAAAAAGCATATTGGGAGGTGTTGCCTTCCTGCTGGTAATGATGTCGCTGGAACATAATCAAATAAGCAGTGCACTCCCGCTTCTCGGTACAACGCCTGCGGCAACCGCACTCCTGGCGCTTCCCATATTGGGCGAAACGCTCCAGCACTTGGAATGGCTCGGCATCGGACTGATGGTTGCGGGAACGTATATGCTGGAAAAAAGGCCTTCACAGAGAATTATTCAACCGTTTAAAAATTTCTTTTTGCAGAAAAATTATATTTATATTTTCGGTGCAGTCGGTTTGTTTGCAATCTCATCTATCGCCGATAAATCGCTTCTCAGCACTTACAGTACCAGTCCTCTAATTATTCTTTTTTATCAGCACCTGATTTACTGTCTGATGTTCGGATCGATGGTTTTCATCCGCAGAATGTCTTTCGTAGATTTAGTGCGTAAAGGACAAAGTCAGTTTCCGTTCATACTAATTATTGCAATTTTAACCATTGCCTACCGCTTTACTCAACTTGGTGCGGCTCAGCTTGCGCCTATCGCCATGGTATTGGCAGTGAAGCGTACTTCAATACTCTATGCCTCATTCTTTGGCGGAAAACTGTTTTCCGACGAAAGGCTTCCGCAAAAACTAATCGGCGGGCGCGCTAATTATCGCATCCGGATTTATTATTTTAAGGAATGTCGGATAGAAATTTACACGATCTTTCCGTAAATTGATTACACATTCATTTTAAATAGGATTATTTCCAGGTAGATAGTTTTCCGCGAAGATATACTAATAGCGATCAAAGAACAAGGAATTTATGATTCAGAAACAATATTGGTGGTTTTTTAAAGGTTTTGATGTTCGAAATAATAAAGTCTGGTCGCGCTCCTTTAAAGATTACGACCTGGAAGAGCTGGCTAAGCGTTATCCTACACCGTTATATTTCACTCAAGGAAAAAGAATTGAGGATAAGGCCAGGCTTGTCAGGGAAGCATTTACAAAAAACTATTCCGGCGAAGTTGAAATTAATTACGCTGTCAAAGCAAATTATTGTCCTCAAATTCTTGATCTGATTGCATTGCTTGGCCTGGGTGCCGATGCTGTTTCTCCGAACGAAGCTGTTCTTGCAGAACAGCGCGGGATTCCCCGCAGCAGAATAATGTTTACAGGCACATCTGTTTCCGAGGACGACCTTGAACAGCTTGTGAAGTTCGGTAATTACAAAATCAATATTGATTCAATTTCCCAGCTCAAAAAACTTGGCGAGCACAGGGATGAATGGAATATCCACGGTTTGAAACTTTCCGTCAGGTTGAATCCGAATGTCGGAGCCGGCCATAATCCCGATGTCATTACTGCCGGTATACGGAATGATGACGGGGTTCCTATCAAGTTCGGAATAGAGCAGGATAAGATTATTGCCGCGTTTATAACAGCCCGCGAATATGGTTTCCATCCCGATACATTGCATATTCATATTGGTTCCGGCTGGCTTGGCAACGATGTTCATAGTTTCAGGATCGCTCTGCAAAACACTCTCGATGTAATGAATGAATTAGCGAAGCATGGTTTTTCAAACCTGAATCTTGATGTCGGCGGAGGCCCCGGCATTAGGTACAGCGAATCTCAGGAATCTTTTCCATTTAATACGTACGCAAAAATAATCAGCGAAGAACTATCCCGGAGCGGTGTAAAGATACATAAACTGATTACCGAACCCGGCAGAAGCCTTGTCGGCGATTCGACCGTCCTTTTAACAAAAGTAAATACTGTTGAAGAGAAGAACGGCATTCTTCATGCATTTACAGATGCCAGCATGGGAACATTAATAAGGCCGAAACTTTACCATGCATATCATGAGATCATCAATATCTCCAATCCGGATGGCCGACTCCTGACTTATGCGGTTGACGGCAATGTATGCGAAACCGGCGATACGTTCACTCAGGACAAACCCAGGAAAATTCCTGAGATCAGAGAGGGTGATGTTTTAGGGATTCTTGATACGGGCGCGTATAGCGATGTAATGTCTTCTTCTTATTGCCTGAGAGGCAGGGCCAATATTCTGTTAGAGCACAAGGGAAAAATCGTCCAGTGTTCTAAAGGTGTTGAGGATTTGAACCAAATGCTGCACAGGTTTGATCTTGGGACAAAATTAGAAAAGTAATTCTATTAATAAGCGAATTATGACCTCTCCTGCCGGTAAATAATCGGCAGAGATATGTTATATAAAGGCGGAGAAGGATTTTTTATTTTTCTGAAACGCAAAGATTGAGTCGTCTTTAAAAACAATCCATAATGAAAGGAAGGTTTATGAAGCACGTATTTATTGCAGCTGTTTTATCTTTGTGCCTTTTAGGCTGTTTTGAAATCGACATTCTGGTAAAAGTAAATCGAGACGGCAGCGGTACGGTAGAACAAACCGTTCTTATGAGCAAAGCAACAGTACAACAGATGCGGGAATTTACACAGAGTTTCGGCGAAAAAAATAAAAAAGAATTCAGTCTTATCGATAAGAAAACACTTATTAAAGATGCGGCAGCTATGGGAAAAGGTGTACATTTTATGTATGTCAAGCCGGTTACCGAAAAAGAGAGAGAGGGTTATATCGCTTTTTATTCATTTAAAGATATTAATGAGTTGAAGATTAATCAGAATCCATCGGATAAAGCTCCGATGCCGGGTGAAGAGGTATCAAAACCGCCCAGCGAACCGCTCTCCTTTTCATTCCAGAACGGGAAACAGCCGACGTTGACGATCAGGCAGCCTGAAAAAACTTTTACACCTGATTCGATTTCAGATAATGCGGAAATGTCACAACCTGCTGCAGATGATTCTTCAGGGATGGAAATGATGACGGAGATGATGAAAGGATTACGCGTATCGATTGCTCTGGAAGTCAAAGGAACTATACTCAAAACGAACGCGACTTATGTCGATGCGAACCGTGTGACTCTCATGGAAATGGATTTCGAGCAGCTTATCCGCGACAGGGAAAAGTTTAAAGCAATCTCCCTGCACAAACCTCAAACTATGGAAGAAGCGAAACGGCTTTTAAAGGATATTCCGGGCATTAAGCTGGAAACAGCTGCGGAAACAACAATACAGTTTCAATAGTTTACTGAGAACCGCTTCCATTATATTAAATAAAAGGTTATACTTCATCGGGAAATGTAAAACTACTATCGGAGGACAACATGCCATTCTTTCTAATAGCTGCTGTTATTGTTATTTTTGTTCTTTTTTTGATCGGCATTTATAATTCGCTTGTCAAAATTCGCAATCAGGTGCGCAATGCATGGAAACAGATTGATATACAGCTCAAACGCCGTCACGATCTGATTCCAAATCTTGTCAATGCCGTAAAAGGGCAAATGGAGTTTGAGAAGGGCACGCTGGAGAGCGTAATCCAGGCCCGCGCAGCAGCCATCAACGCAAAAAATATTACGGATAGTATAGCAAAAGAAGATGTGCTCTCATCGGCGCTTTCAAAGCTTTTCGCCGTAGTAGAAAACTATCCGACGCTGAAGGCAAACGAAAGCATAAAACCGTTAATGGAAGAATTGACAACAACTGAAAATCAAATCTCATTCGCTCGCCAGTTTTATAACGATATCACTACAACATTTAATACGAAGCTGGAAATATTTCCCACGAATCTCTTTGCATCGTCGTTGGGCTTCGAATTGTTTCCTTTATTCCAGGTGGAAAACGCTGCAGAACGCGAAGTGCCGAATGTTGACCTCTCGTTAAAAAAATAGATCTCGCAGAATTCTTTACAGGATTTTCTCTTCCATAGAGAGAATCCTGTAAAAGATATCGGGGCCATTCATGTCTGAACCTATTCTCTTACAATCGCGCAATTTCTATGCACAGCAGAAACATAACCGCCGGATGACATGGCTTGTTATGTTTTCAATTATTCTGTTGTTTGCGGTTTTGGGATTAGGATTCGATTATTTTTATTTAGGATTTTCCGATAAGAATGGCGTTGATTTCCCTTTTATAACTGTCGGTGCAATTGTTCTAAGCGTATTATTTGCCTTTTTTACTCTTCAAGATGGAGCTGCGGCAGTGCTCCAGTCTGCGCAGGCGGTTCCCGCCGATCAAAAGAATACCGATCATCAAAAACTTCTTAATGTCGTACGGGAAATTTCCATTGCATCCGGGCTGCCGATGCCGAAAGTGTACGTCATTCCGGATGATGACCCGAATGCATTTGCGACCGGAAAAGATCCGCAGCATAGCTGTATTGCGGTCACGCAGGGACTTCTTACAATTCTTGACCGCGACGAGCTGCAGGGCGTGATCGCTCATGAAATGAGTCACATCCGATATTATGATATCCGGTTGATGACGACTGTCGCTGCGTTTGTCGGCGCCATAGTTTTACTGGCAGATATAACTCTTCGCGGATTACGTCTTGGATTATTTTCCGGAAAAGGCGGGAGATCAAAAGGAAAAAATCCGCTGGGCATTATACTGATTATTCTTTGGCTGCTGACGGCAATACTTGCACCGATCATCACGCAACTGATGGCCATGATGATTTCACGCAAACGCGAGTATCTTGCCGATGCTTCCGCTGCCGAGCTTACACGAAATCCGCTTGCACTTTCCAAGGCGCTTCAAAAACTGGAAAATGCCTCGGCACCGACTGCGGTAATCAAACGCGGTATTGCCCATCTTTGTGTTGTAGATCCGCTTGGGAAAAAGGTGAATGAAAAAGAGGGTTTCTGGGCTGAATTATTTGCTACACATCCGCCGATGAAAAAACGTATTATGTTTCTAAATGCAATGGCGTATACTAAAGTGAAATAGTGTATAATATGTCCGAACCCATTCTCACCCATGCCCGCAACATTTACGAACAGCAAACGCATAACCGAAGAATGACATGGCTGCTGTTGATAACATTCGTGCTTTTGATCACTACTGTCGGTATAGGCTTCGACGTTTTTTTAAATATCAGTCCGGTAGCACGTCTTATAATACTTCCGTTTATTCTTCTTATGGTCGGTTCCGGAATATGGAATTTCCGGCAGCATGCCGCTGCAGGGTTATGGAAAGAACCTGACAAGTATGCGGAAGACGACGATAACACTTTAATTTGGTGGTCTGTACGAATTGCCATAACTTCGGGTTTTATCATTATAATATTATTGGTCTTCTTTTATGAAAGCCTGCATCCTTCCAGACACATAATATCACAATATCTCGATTTTCCAATCATGCGGTATTTACCGGTAGGAACAACATTAACTGTCATTATAGGTATTGTAACCATTTTAACCAGTCTACAATGGGGAAAAAAATCGATACTCTGGTCAATACATGCCGAACAATCAAGCGAAGACACGACCGGCCTGCCCGAATTATTAAATGTTGTAAAAGAAATGAGTCTTGCAGCTGGAATTCCATGTCCGTCGGTATATATAGTCGAGGATTCAGATCCGAATGCTTTCACAATCGGGACAACTCCGATGGATAGTTCCATTGTCGTAACCTCTGGTTTATTATCAAGGCTTGAACGTGATGAGCTTCAGGGAGTCATTGCACACGAAATAAGTCATATACGCAATTCAGATACTCGTTTAATGACTATCATAACTATTCTTTTCGGTGCTGTACTTCTGCTTTCTGAATGGATGAAAAAGAGTGTTCTCTTAGGCGGATTTACCGGAGGCAGAATACCGGCGATAGGATGGTTCCTTCGAGGCATTCTATTTGTTGCATGGCTCCTTACATTGCTTCTGGCTCCGTTAATCGCCCGTATTGTTGCAATGGCAGTTTCGCGCCAGCGCGAATATCTCGCAGACGCCGGCGCAGCAGAATTGACGCGTAATCCTAAAGCGCTCGCAAAAGCCCTGTCAAAATTAGAAAATGCGTCCGAACCGACATCTTCATTTAGAAATAACGTAGCTCATTTATGTGTGGTCGATCCGTCGGGCAGGAAAGTTAACACTAAAGAAGGATGGCTTGCGAATCTTTTAGCTACACACCCGCCGATGAAAAATCGTATTATACTGCTGAATGCGATGGCGTATGAAACAGCAAAGTAATTCGTAAAAATATTTCACTAGTATCAGGAAATTATGTAGATTAATGATAGACATTGAGATCGAATACACTTTGACATGAAAACACAGCATAAAATAGTAATTGGCGATTCGAGAAGGATGGAAGAACTTCCGGATGACTGCGTAAGTCTTGTTGTCACTTCTCCGCCGTATTGGCAATTGAAAGATTACGGGCACAAAAATCAGATTGGTTTCAATCATACATACGAAGAATACATCAATAATCTCAACCTTGTCTGGAACGAATGCTGCAGGGTTCTCCAGCCGGGCTGCCGTTTGTGCGTAAACATCGGAGATCAATTTGCCCGTTCAGTGTATTATGGCAGGTATAAGGTCATTCCAATTCGTACCGAAATTATAAAATTTTGCGAGACGATCGGCTTCGATTACATGGGCGCAATCATCTGGCAGAAAGTGACAACGACCAACACAACCGGCGGCGCCACAATTATGGGTTCATTTCCATATCCGCGCAACGGGATTATAAAAATTGATTACGAGTTTATTCTTATCTTCAAAAAGCTTGGTACTTCACCGAAGCCGGCAAATGAAGCGAAGGCATTATCTAAACTCACAACTTCGGAATGGAATGAATATTTCGCAGGCCACTGGAATTTTAGCGGTGAAAAACAAGACAAACACCTTGCCATGTTCCCCGAGGAATTACCCAAGCGATTAATTCGGATGTTTACCTTTGTTAATGACACCGTCCTTGATCCTTTTTTGGGAAGCGGAACAACATCACTTGCCGCTAAAAACCTTTTTCGTAATTCAACCGGCTTTGAATTAAATCCTGATTTTCTTCCAATTATACAAAAGAAACTTGGTGTGGATTCTAAAGGACTCTTTGCTGACGACGCACAGTATGACTTCATCATTAGAAACGAAAGAGATAAAGAATATTTCGGAGAGATTGAAAAGCTTCCATATATATTCCGGGACAAAGTCCGGTTTGACAAGAAAGTGGACCCGGCCAAACTTTCATTCGGTTCAAAAATCAATGGGGAAGAAAAACAGCGAGAGAAATACTTCAGAGTACAAAGGATAATTTCTTCCGAGGAGATAGAATTAGACAGCGGACAGCGAGTTCGTTTTCTTGGGATCAAGGCTGTTGACCGGCATAAATCTGAGGCCATTAAATATCTTCAGGACGTGACGAGAAATCAACAGGTATTTATAAAATATGATGATGTGAAATATGATTCAGCAGGAACGTTATTGGCATATGTTTATCTGCGGAATAAAACATTCATCAATGCACACTTGTTAAAGAAAAAATTAGCCGAAGTTGATTTAAATATGAGTTTTAGATTAAAGAACAGATTCATCAATCATATTAACAAAATTGAAGCCAGAGAAATCTAATTAGCCGAGACCTTCAAACAAATAAGGGAAATGTTGGAAGCTGAAAATATTGAATTACCGAAAGATTCTTCACAAATAATAAGTCCTGCAGATTGAAATATTCAAGGCGTTCGTCCAATTGAATTCAAAGATATCATATATTCTATTATTACTCTTCTTCCTTTTTTCACATCTCATCTCCCAGACCAAGCTCCTTATCCCGATGGATTTGAAACAAACGGATCATCTCAAATCGTACGGCGTAGCATTTTGGTTATTGGAAAAAAACGGTGAAGTAGACTGGCTCTTGAACTATCGAGGCGGTTCATTCATGATGGACTACAGTGATGTACTGGCACGGGAATGCCGCGTCCGCGGTGTGTTCTTCGAACCACTCTCCGCCGGTCGATGCTGCATCAATTTATGCCGAAGTACAGCGTGAAGACAATAACCAGGATGTGGTCCGGCTGGAGAAAGCGCCAAGGATTGCAGTCTATGCGCCGCCGGGTTTCAAACCGTGGGACGATGCAGTAACAATGGCATTGGAGTATGCAGAAATTCACTACACGAAAGTGTGGGATGAAGAAGTCCTTTCCGGAAAACTTGCCGAGTATGACTGGCTTCATTTGCATCACGAAGATTTCACCGGCCAATATGGAAAATTCTATTCGAGCTTCCGGAATGCACCGTGGTATATCGAGCAGCAAATGCTTTACGAACGCGAAGCAAAGCGGCTCGGCTATAAGAAAGTATCGGAAGAAAAAAAGGCAGTCGCACGTTCAATCAAGGAATTTATCGGCAGCGGCGGATTTATGTTTGCCATGTGCTCTGCAACCGATAGTTACGATATTGCGCTTGCAGCAGAAAATGTGGACATCGCCGATGTCATGTTCGACGGCGATCCGCCGGATCGAAATGCACAGGCACAAACTCGATTTCAGCAAAACGCTCGCATTTGAGAATTTTAAAATCGATATGAATCCGCTGCGTTATGAATATTCCGATATCGACATTCCTCAGAGCGATCCGCCACCTATCCGCGATCCAAATACGGATTACTTTACACTCTTCGAATTCTCCGCCAAGTACGATCCGGTGCCGACAATGCTGACGCAGGATCATGTGAATATTATCAAAGGATTTATGGGACAAACAACTGCGTTCCGGAAAAGTTTGATAAAAAAAACGGTCACAATTCTTGCAGAACGCGAAGGAACGGAAGAAGTCAAATATATCCACGGAAATTTCGGGCGAGGCACATTTACGTGGTACGGCGGACATGATCCGGAAGATTACCAGCATGCCGTCGGCGATCCGCCGACCGATTTGAATCTGCACAAAAACTCACCCGGCTACCGGCTTATTCTCAATAATGTCCTTTTCCCTGCAGCAAAAAAGAAACAGCAAAAGACGTAAGCAGAAGCATTAGAGCCGATGAGCAAGTAAAGCAGTTGAGCAGAAGCACTCTGTCTAGACTAATAGCCTCATAGACTTACAATAGACTCATAGACTCATAGACATTGACTCACTTCTGGTTCCGCGTGTATTGTAACTCGCCGTAATTGTTTAAAGTGCTGGAAAAGAACAGCTTCAATCTTGGAAATAATCTGGTGCACTTCGTCAAGTGTTTTTGTCTTATCGATCAGACACGTTAAAGTTGCGTTATACTTATTTCCTTCCTGCAGCAGTATCAATTCCGTGCATGACAATACATCTTTCTGCCGCTCGGTGATCGAACGAATTTCTGAGGATAACGACTTTCTCAATTTTTGTAACATCGTGTAGACGGATGTTCGTTCGCTTCATATTCCTCCATGTGAATTGTTACTTTTCCGACCGATCGAAGTTGATTCTGAATCTGCTGCTCAATGTCCGATGAAATTTCATGCGCTTCAGCGAATGAAAGTCCTTTCGCATACTCTACATCAAAATCTATAAAATATTTTCCATCAGTCAGATGTACTTCTATATTGTGCGGCGCACGAAGTCCTTTGTCCATTACAACCATTCGAATTTTATCGATTATGGTCTCATCCCTGGTTTCAAACGGCTCCGAATGAACAACCACATCGGCATTTGCATGGACGGTATGAACGGCCCGTTCAATGCTGTCCATAATCATGTGTGCACTATGAAAGGGAATAGTTCTGCGAATTGCGACAACCGTATCGACAAAAATATGCGCACCGGAAGGACGAATTCGAAGTTTACGCAGTTCTTCCACACCATTTACCGAATTAATTGCGCTTTCAATTTCTTTTACCAATTCCTTCGGCACTCGATCCATAAGTGCATCAATAGTCCGGCGGCCTAGCCGGTAGCTGACAAATAGAACCAGCAGAGCAACACCAATAGCGGCAATTGAATCGAATATCGGATACCCGATCCAGACGAAGAACAATCCTGCAATAACGGTCAGCGACGACCATACATCGCTGGAAAAATGCAGGGCGTCAGCCTCCAGCGCCTGACTGTTGTATTTTTTTGCGATCCTATAAAGAGCACGCGACCTGCTTACATCTATTACTATCGACGTACCCATGACAACGAAACTCCATATATTCGTTTCTACATGGTGCGATTGGCTGAGAAGGCGGCTGCCGCCTTCCCATATGATCCATGAACATGTGATTACAAGAAGAACTGTTTCGATAAAAGCAGAGATATTTTCCAGTTTCCCATGGCCGTATTGATGATCCTCATCGGCAGGCCGGTCAGAATATGTCACTGCAAACAATGTAATAATTGCTGCCAGCAGATCAAGACCGGAGTGTGCGGCTTCAGATAGAATTCCAAGGCTATTTGTCCACAATCCGATACCAAGTTTGAATCCGGTCAGAAAAACCGCAGCAATAACGGATGTTATTGCGATGAATTTTTTTTCTTTCATAACATCGAAGCCTGTTTATAAAACAGTGATCCTGTACTTGTTAATATACCGCGTGTTTTTGTAGAGTTCAACTATAAATAGACGCAATACGTCCGCCTTACGGGAAAAATCATTATTCTTTTTTGCGGAATAAACTCAGGTTGCACTCTATTTGACGTTTTTTTATATTCATCTATTGAAATAATGAAATACGCAATTATCTCCGATATACATTCCAACCTTGAAGCGTTAACAAAAGCGCTGGAGATTATCGATCAAAAATCAGTTGACGAGATAATCTGCCTCGGCGACATCGTCGGCTACGGTGCAAATCCGAACGAGTGTGTTGCAATCATCCGACAGAGATGCAGTACCGTTATAAAAGGTAATCACGATGAAGCGTTGTTAGACGAAAGTGCCCCAAAACGCTTTAATGATGATGCCCGTTCAGCCATTGCATGGACCCGCAAGGAGATTCATAAAGAATATATTTCTTATCTTCACACACTTCCGCTTACCGTAAAGAAAGACGATCTTGTATTTGTACATGCTTCACCATGCTTTCCGGAAAAATGGAGATATATTTTTGAAGAAGTTTCCGCAGCAGACGCCCTCCGGTGTTTTTCAGAATCCGTTTGTTTTATCGGACATACGCATGCACCTGCAATATTTTCCGCATCAGGACGGGCCAACAGCATCAAAAAAGGCGAACGATTTATTGTTAATGTCGGAAGTGTCGGTCAGCCCCGCGACGGAAATAAAGATTTAAGCTTCGGTATAATCGATACGGATACATGTTCATACGAAAATATTCGCAGTCCTTATGACGTGGAGGCAGCGATGCAAAAAATTTTAAATTCGGAATTGCCGCCGCGATTAGGCCACCGTTTGCTGATGGGAGTATAAGCTGAAAAAAAAGTTTAGAAGTCAGGATTTAGTCTAACTAATCGTCTACCGTAATGCCGCGGTCTTTTGCGTAATCATGAAGCTTCTCTTCAAGCATTTTTCTGCCCCTATGCAGCCGGGAACGCACAGTTCCGATCGGACAATTAAGAAACTCAGAAATTTCATCATATGTTAATTCTTCAATATCGCATAGGATGACAACCGTACGAAAATCTTCCGGCAGCGATTGCAGTGCTTCTATCACTTCATCGCTCAGCATATTGCTGTACATTCTTTTTTGAAGATCGTTGGAATCCGTGCTGTCATCCCGGATCAAATCGTAAAAATTTTCGACATCGTCATAATCCACCATCCCGGGTTCTCGTGTTTCTTTCCGGTAACGGTTGATATAAGTATTTTTCATAATGCGAAATAGCCACGCACGAATATTGGTTCCCTTCTCGTACTTATCCCAAAAGCGGAACGCTTTCATAAAGGTTTCCTGCAGCAAATCATGCGCATCGTCTTTATCGCCTGTTGTGCGCAATGCAAAATTCAACAAAATATCTTTGTGCGGAAATGCCTCTGCTTCAAATTCTTGCTGTCGTTTAAGCAGTGCTTTAGAGACACCGGGAACAGACGGGCGATCTGGAAGTTTGCTGGCCATACTGTTCACGTTTGCTTTAGAAGTAATTTAACTTTGTCCACGGCAAGTGGACGGTCCAATTCAATGAGTTCGGCATTTAATTCGGTACCGCCGGCGTCGATTTCCTTCTCCAATGCCGTGAATGCACTGAGATCTCCCATCTCGACAATTATCGCAACCTTATTTAATTGACCTGTCGCTGTATTGATGCGTTTATCGAAGTTTATACCGACATCGACTCGAACGGGATCAATTTTATTATTTATCCTGAGTGCGGCATTTCGAATAATGTAATCACATCCCAGCTTCATATTAAATGGAATCCGTTCGTAGACGGCAATATCTGCTTTGCCGCTCTCTTCAACAGCGATTGTATACAACGCTGCCAAAAGACCTACGCAATTGAGCTTGCGAATAAAGAATTTTTCCGGATCTCCGCGCCACCCGCCGGACTCGACCAGTACTGTGCTTGTTCCCCACTTCTGTATGCTGTCCCCGAATGCATTCGGACAGAAAGTGTCGTCCCACTTTGCAAGATTCTCGGGAATAAAATGGCCAAGTATCTGAGCAAGCGTCGAGGCAACTTTCTTAGCCTGCACCCTTGCCGGATTATCGCTTCGCGCTTCATCTACCGCAGGAGCAAGCAAAGCAACAGCCGTAATTTTCTGTAGTCGTACCGACTGTATAACGAGGTTCCTGATCATGAAGATTGAATCCATATTCCGGCTTATATTGATCGCATGCATTTTTTAAAATCTTTGCTTCCGGTGTCGCCAACGCCAGCGCATCGCGATTCACATCTATCATCTGCGCATTACGGCGTGTGAATCGTTCGGCTCCATCCGGATTAAGCATTGGAATGACCAATAGAGTCAATTTCTCGAATATCGTTTTTGCAGCGATGTGTTCCGGATTCTTTGCAAAGAAACTGAATATATCCATAATTGCCATCGTTGCCGTCGGCTCATCGCCATGCATCTGCGTCCAGAGCATTGCTTTCACCGGGCCTTTTCCCAGGCGATAGAGTGCGATATCTCTTCCTTCGGCAGATGTACCCAGGATAGATTTTTCAAATATATGCCGATCTTCAAACGGATGCAGCCATTGAAGCATTTGCGCCTGCGTAAAACGGCTGGATGTAATACCGCCTGCTTTATAAGAGTCGTACAAATCGAATAAATCGTACGAAAGGCTCTTTAATATTGACTGAAAATAATCTTTCATATCGGGAACTTTTTTCAAGAGATAGTTATTTTTTAAATCTCTCTATGCTATAAAGATAGTGCATTCTTTTTTCCTTTGCATGGTTTTTTTTTCTGCATTTTCCGAATTATATGCATTTCCATCAAAAAAATGCGTGTATTTATTATGAAAATGTTATGCTGAAGAAGAAATTAAAAAGAAGCGACGGAAAGAAGAGAAAATGACGTGTTACAATAAAATTACCTTTTATTAATTTTTAATCCTAGAATGTCATCGAAAATGTCACACCGTTTCTAAACGGTGTAATATCCGGCAGAATATTGACCTTAAACCTTCCATCATCAGATTCCATCACGGGTACACCTTCCGGGTGTGCAGCAACCATCCCGAAATAATACCCGATAAACAATCCAAGCGGGTAATCGCTTATCCAATGAATGCCGTTACTCAGCATTCCGAGTCCGACAAGTGCAGTAAATGCGTATCCTGCAGGGCGGATCCATTTTACATCAGGATAATTTTCGGCTATGACAATTACTGTCGCTATGGATGTGCAAATATGTCCAGAGGGATACGCATCAAAATACGGAACACGCCGATGATAATCGATTTGGTTAGGAAGTATTTTCCATACACCGGCAGGTGTAGAGCGTACAAATGGACTTTCTCGTCCGGTAACATGCTTTAACACTTGAATCACTGCACCGGAAGCCAGCACTGCCTGTACAATCTGGCTGCCTGTACGAAGTGCTTTTTGATCTTTGAATATTAATCCATATGCGCCAAAAGTTCCGGCAAGAGCAAACTGCGTCGTTCCGTCGCCGATATTCGCACAAAAATCGCTCCACTTCTTTGCTTGCGAAGAACTGTGATAAAATTTTGCAGACGGTGTATATGTGATATCGTCGGTTAGAATAGTTGCTAAGGTTAATCCACCGATCAAAAGCCATTCATTCGTACGATCCTTGCGAAAAGAAATATCGTACCACCTGCCCCAATCGCGGGGAATATTTGCAAACATCGTATACCATTGAATTTCATCGAACGATTTTACATCCAGAGCAGAAATTGAATCCGAAGCATTCGGTTGATTTACATTTTGCGCATAACAAATGTATGCCGGAATAATCGATATTATACACCATAGTCATAAAAAGAATCTTTAATTGATTCATCATTTTCCTTAAAGCTTCACTTTGATAAGTAATCCATACAAATGTTCATTCGCCTGCGGAATAAGAGTGACTTTCTCAGAATCATAATTCCAGTTTTCGACAAGTTTTGTTCCGTAATAGCCGATAATTGCACCGATAAAACAATCGCTCATCCAATGTGTACTTTCTGTAATCCGGCTGATTGACGTAAGAGCGGCAAGAGAATAGCACGTATATGACACCCATGGTTCGGTATAGAAATCCGAGATCGTTGTGGCAGCAGCAAAAACGGTTGCGGTATGTCCGGAGGGAAATGCATCGAATGAAGAAATTCCTCTGCCGCCTTTATGTTCGCGTAAATATGAAAACGGTCCATGCCAGAATCCGCCGTCGCGTGTTGCCGCACTCGGGCGTTCGCGTCCGCAAAGATGTTTTAACACTTGCACGGCTACGCCGGTAAGCAGGAATGATTCAAGACCGATCTTTCCGACTTCAAACGCTTTTGTATTCTTGAAAATCAATCCATACCCGGCAAATCCGCCGAACAATCCGATTGAAAACGCACCATCGCCAAGATCGGTAATCACCGGACTAATTTCTTTTACAGCCGGATTATTCATCTTCCACTTGTAAAGATCATCATAAATCTGCTGATCGTAATGAAACATCACAGCAGTAATTAATGCAGCACCGCCTATACCGATATATGTCCAGGTCCGAGAAGAGGACGAGGAATCTGTTTCAGATATCGTTCCATATTGTGCAAAGGACGAAGGCGGAAGAATCAATGCAAGAAGAAGAGCGATGACTGCAATATGTATTGGGCAAATCAATTTCCTGATTTGATAATGACAAGTTTGAAGCGGCCGATGATTTCTCTTCGACCGCTTCTGTTTTCTATAATATGGCAGGAAATGTTCTACGGGTCAAATATGATTTTAAAATTCTACTTCTACGCCTCCTACCGGGAAGAAGCCAAACTGATAAGTTACTCCGATAGTACCGTCACTGCGGTAATCATAATAGAAGACATTTTTCGAATTAAATACATTCATAAGGGCAATATAAACGTTTATATTCCAATTTTGCATGTAGAACCTGCTGATCCATTCGATATCCAATCTGCTGTAATCGGGATAACGGGTTGAGTTGATGTCACTTGAACTAATCCAGCTGTATTGCGACCACTGTACTCCACCTTCACGGTATTGTTTGAAGGTGGTACCGATTACCTGGGTGTATAAGGTCCGCCCGTTTGGTATCGATACTTGAAACTGATTTCCATTTCGTCGGAAAGAGGTAAAATATATGATGGATATTTAATCAAGAATATTTGATCATCCAACCATGAACGAACTCCTTTCACAATCTTGCCGCCAACCAGGTTGATAATAACCGGATAATCGTATTGTGAAGGATATGTATTGCCCTCTTTTCCCAGGCGCGGATCATTATCGATTGTTTTAGAGAGAGAGACACTGATGGTTCCGTAATAATTAGTAACCTGTTTTTTCTGGAGTAGAAATTCTATACCGTACGAAGTTCTCTTGCCGACTGCTAAGTTTTTATCAGACCAAAAGGTCGAATCGAGATAGGAATGAATAAAATCCTCTCCGACACCGATATTCTTAAACTTTTTATAGTATGTCTCTACGCTTAATTTTATGCCGTCATCCAAAATATGCTGAAGGCCAAGCATAATATGGTCTGCTTCTGAATTGGCAAGCTGTCTATTATAACCGATATTTCGATAATCGGAATAAAAGGGAAGCGGCTGTTCCTGCCAGTATTGTCCGAGAGCAAGCGAGATTGTTGTGGTCGGAAGAATTTCATAAGCGATACATCCGCGCGGACTGATTTGTCCTTGTTTGGAATATGAAAAATAATCATAACGTAAACCAAGTGTAACGTACAGTTCCGGTGTGATATGATATTTATCGCTGATATACGCAAACGTTCTGCTTGCATCGCCGAAACTTCAAATCGGTTCGCAATATCGCCGGGATATGTTATCACGGTGGTATCCATAAGGCCGATCTTTATTTCTATCGTATCGAATAGTATCTGATCCAAATTTTACATGACTGGATCCAGTGATTCGTCGTCTGAATCTGTGCACCTATCATCAATTCGTGCTTTGGATGAATTCGATAGAACACATCATATTTCAGAGCATAGAGTGCTTCATCTGAATGATCACCGAACACATTACGAGAGGTCAAAGTTTTATGATCAATAACTTCTCCTTTCGATCCATAGATATGATAAACAAAATCCTCGCGGACATCTGTATTATTTTGAATGCCATTCGTATATAGAGAAAGAACCGAATATCCATCTTTACCCCAGAGACTTTTTAAGTTGACACCAAGAACATATTGTTGGCTGTGATTATCAACGAATTGAATGCCGGATGAGATCTGTATCCTCCGCCAAATATGATTTTTCCTCTTTTGGATCTCCTTCGAAATAAATTTTACTGTCGCCATAAAGTCCATTGAGTGACAGTTTTTGAGTTGGAGAAAGATCATATACAACTTTTGTTTGTGCATCCCAATACTTGGGAATAGCTGTCAGTGAAATAACGGACATTCCAAACAACTTATCAATAAATTCCAGCAGGCTCTGACGCGCGGATATAATCCATGAACCTTTGCCGTCGGCAATCCGTCCTTCCATTAATGTGCCGATTCCCGCCATATTGAAACCGGTGTTGGATGCAAATCCTTTATCCCGGTCGCCTTCACGAATGGTTATATCCATAACGGAAGACGTTTTGTTGCCGTATTGAGCCGGAAATCCGCCGGCAGAAAATTGCACATCTTCCACAAGATCGATATTGATCATGTTAATCGGGCCTGCAGAATTAAATTCGTTCGGGTAATGGTTGATGGAAGGAATTTCCATGTATTCCATAACTGTAAGATTTTCGCTTGGAGAACCTCCCCGCACTATCAATTCATTCATATTATCATTTGAACTTGCAACACCGGGAAGATTCTGCACAACACGCTGAACATCCTGAACTGAGCCGGGCTGGCGTTTTACTTCTGCGCGGTCATAACTATTGACACTCAGCGGGCTGATATCATTGTTGCGGTTAAAGTAAGATGCATTCACTGTGACACCGCCGACCTGCACCGCCTGTTCGTTCAATTTTATTGGGACCTTTGTGCTGCGCCCGGTTGATACGACAATATTTGTTAATATGAAGCTTTCATATCCGATAAGAGTTGCTTTGAGGCTGTACGTGCCGACTTGAATTCCTTTGATATTAAAGGTGCCTGATGCATCTGTCACTGTCCCGAAATTAGTTTGTTCAACAACTTGTATATTCACAGCCGGCAGCGGTTCCTGTGTCTTCGCATCAATAACAAATCCGGCAATATCACCTTTATATTGTTGAGCAAAAGCTGTTAATGAACAAAATAAAAGAAGTATACTGATATAGATGAATTTCATCGAAATCTCCAAAAAAAAGATAATAATGACACAGGTTATAAAATAATTTCAAAAATGAATTTTTGTGAATCGTGCGATCGGCCGATAAAACTGTATTCCTGCTCCCCTCAACTCCGGCTTTTATCTTGTTTAAATATAAAATAATCAGGTGCAAGAACCGACGAAAAAATACAATAATTTTAAATTAATTGTTCATAAATTTCGGCAAATAAAGGTATTTGATCGGGAAATGACTACGCTTACAATATATTTACAAATCCCTAATCTGTAATTTCTGACGTTTTCTCATCCGTTCTTCGTAGGAAAAAGCAAAAAGTTGCAGTTTGGTTTTAAAAAAACAGAAAAATTCTTATTGAGTTGATTCTCAATCTCCCTACAATTACATTATTGCTGGTTGCTGAATGGGGCACTCACTTTGGGATAGTGGCATCCTACCAATTCGATGAAACGATCTGCTCAGATGAAACTGTACTTAAAATTCTTTCTTGCAAGTATTGGAGCAGGGATGATTGTTCTGTACGGATCGGCAATGTTAATACCAATTCCTCAACCGAAGCCATATTCAATTATCATAAAAGATCGTAAGGGCGAATTCCTTTCTGCATATCTTGCTGCGGATGGTGCATGGCGGCTAAAAACTCATGCGAATGAAATACCGTCCCGCTTGAAGCAAATCCTGCTTCAAAAAGAGGATCGTTATTTCTTTTATCATCCGGGTATCAACCCTTTTGCCGTTCTGCGTGCGTTATTCCAAAATATTTATGCGGGAAAAACGGTTTCCGGCGCTTCGACAATTACCATGCAGGTGGCACGGCTGCTTGAACCAAAACCTCGTACTCTGCTCAACAAATCAATTGAGATGTTCCGTGCTGTACAATTGGAACTTCGGTACAGCAAACAGGAAATTCTTGAAATGTATCTCTCCACTATCCCGTTGGGCGGGAATATAGAAGGCCTGGAATCTGCTGCAATGCTCTACTATCAAACTCCTTTAGAACGGCTTAATATCGCGCATCTTTTTGATTTGATTCTCATTCCGAACAATCCCAATCGCCTTCGCCCCGATAAATATGCTGCAAGATTATACAATGAGAGAGTACAACACTCCCTGGAATATATAAGGAACGGGATATTAACAAAAGACGATTCCATCATTATCGCCCAGACTCCCGCAGAAACAAAAAGAAAACAACTGCCGCAATATGCCCGGCATTTTTGCTTACGTCTGAAAGATCAGGTGCAGGGAATCAGTGAAGTAACATCGACACTCAATTGGAACATGCAGCAGCAAGTCGAAAAGCTGCTTACCAACCATTTACGGCCATGGCAGCAGCGCGGCGTGCATAACGGTGCTGTTGTTGTAATCGACAATTCTACACGGGATGTACTTGCATATGCCGGCTCAGGTGAATTTGACGATTCACTTGCCCAAGGCCAGGTTGATGCTGTCCGTGCTATTCGTTCTCCCGGATCAACTCTCAAGCCATTTCTTTGCGCTATGCTTATGGACAAAGGAATACTAACGCCAAAAACACGGCTATTAGACCTTCCTTACGATATAGACGGTTATAGCGCTGAAAACTATGATGGAGTTTTTTCCGGCTATGTATCCGCCGATGAAGCGCTGAGACGTTCTCTCAACGTTCCATTTATTCGCCTTCTTAAAACTGCCGGCGTTCAACCGTTTACAACTGCTCTGCGAAATGCCGGATTCCAATCACTGGAAAGACAAACACAGCTCGGATTAAGCATGATTGTCGGAGGGTGCGGTGTTACACTCGAAGAACTTGTCGGTGCGTTCGCAGTGTTCCCGAATAACGGCTGCTACGCACCTTTGCAATTTGTACCTCGGCAAACAAAACCATCTGCTGTCCAGGTTTTTTCTCCATCGTCAGCATTTATGATTACCGAAATTCTTTCCGATCTTGATCGTCCCGACCTGCCGAACAATTTTGAATCGGCTCTAAATCTTCCAAGGGTAGCGTTTAAGACAGGAACCAGTTATGGAAGACGCGATGCGTGGACAATTGGATACAGTTCCGAATTTACCGTAGGAGTATGGATCGGAAATGTCACAAATGAAGGCAATGCCGAACTTGCGGGAAGAAAAGCAGCTACTCCGCTGCTCATCGATATTTTCAATTCTATCACACGAAATCCGAATAAATCGATAATCTCTATGCCCGATGATATTAACACGCGCGATGTCTGTACGGAAAGCGGCAAGCTTCCGACACAGCATTGCAAAAATCTCGTTGAAGATTATTATTCCATCTCCCGTACGCTTCAGCAATATTGTGATGTCGACAATGAATACCTTCTTTCGTCCGATGGAAAATTTCAATACTGTGCTTCCTGCGTTCCACGAAATAATTACCGCGCAGTCGTGTACCAGGATTACCCTGCAGAACTTATCACATTTTGGCAACAGAGCGGCAAGCAGCTTAGGATTGCTCCCCGGCATAATCCGCATTGCGATCGTTACTTCGGCGGCAGCGGCCCCCATATCCTGAATCCGTCAAAAGAAACGACTTATTTTCTTGTTTCAAACACTCAGAAAATTCCTTTTCAAGCGAGTTCCGGTGTCGATATCCGTGAGCATGTATGGTATATCGACAGCAAATATTTCGGCAGGAAAAAATCAGGCGACAAATTTTTCCTGCAGCTCAATGCCGGCAGCCATAGTGTAAGCTGTGCCGATGAAAAAGGGCGTATGTCCACAATAAAATTTTATGTCACTTCACTATTCTAATTCATAACCATATAAAGGGGTTGTTATGCAAACTCGCATTATTCTGCCGGTTTTGATCGCGTTGCTATTTTTCTCTTCATGCACACGGAAAGACCCTCAGGCAATCTATCTCCAATCAGCATTGCCGTCGGGTATTATCGCACCAACGACGGTTTTTGAATTTGCATTCTCCCGCGGTGTGGTACCGCGCGATTCCGTGAATCAATGGACCGCAACCCAGTTTGTTGAATTTACGCCGTCAATCGAAGGCAGATTTGTCTGGCAGGATACGGCACGACTTGTCTTCAGCCCTGATGCAGCACTTCCCGGAGATACAAAATACAAAGGGCGTATCAAAGGAGATCTTTTGGTACAGCTTGCAGGTGCAACCGGATACAATGGCGAGGAAGATTTCTCGTTTGCAACGGAACCGTTTGCATTACGAACCGTCGATTTTTTCTACGATCGTATTTATGACAAAAAGACGATCGGCGTTCGCGCAAATCTTGAGTTTACCTATGCAGTCAATTCCGAAGATGTCGGCAAGTTTCTTCAAATCAAGATCAACGGCGAAAAACATGCATCATTTAAAGTTGTTTCCACATCGCAAAGTAAAACAATTGCCGTGGAAATCGGCGAGCTTAATAAACTCGAAGAGAAAAAAGAGATACAGATCGACCTTGCCGAAGAACTGACCTCTCCTGAAACAAATACTCCAATTAAAATGGAAAAACCTTTTACAGCCGTCATTCCCCCTCTTGGAGAGATGCAAATTCATGGACATGAATTTGGTTTTGACGGCAATCTGTCATGGATCGATATCAAAACGTCGCAGGAGGTCGAGTTAACGCGAGTTCAATCATTTATTGAGTTGACTCCGAAACGGGAATACAAGATTGAAAAAAGTTCG
Organism: uncultured Bacteroidota bacterium; assembly: GCA_963770945.1. Taxonomy (GTDB): domain Bacteria; phylum Bacteroidota; class Ignavibacteria; order UBA10030; family UBA10030; genus Fen-1298. The sequence continues at coordinate 305,688 of CAVYRP010000004.1, forward strand.
GGAATGGGTTTTAAACTGAAGGGAAACTTTGAACCGGGGACACACTTCAACCTCATGATCAAACAGGGATTAGAAAGCGTCCTTGGCGCAAAAACAAAAAATCCTTACGAAGCGGATATTATCATTGGAAATGTGAAGCCATCATTCCGATTTGCATCTGCTTCAGGTGTTTATATGATGCTGAGCGGACAAAAATCTATTGAAGTAAAGACTGTCAATCTTTCAGAACTCCAATTACGGGTCAGTCAGATATTCCAGAACAATTTGGTTCACTTCCTCGACCAGGGACGTCAATATGATTACGATTATTACGAAGATGAAGGCGAAGGATATTCTTACAGAAGAAAATACAGATATTCTGTCGGTAATTACGGAAGAGAATTGGAAGACAAGAAAATCACTCTTGGAAGTGCAACTAACAAAGAGATATCCACACAGATTAATCTTGCTTCCTATCTTCGCACTGATTACAAAGGTTTTTACCTTGTCGAGATCGCAAATCCTGCAGAATCATGGCGATCGACTGCTAAGCTAATTTCAATTTCCAATCTCGGCATTATTATCAAACGCAGCAGCGATGAATTGCTCGTGTTTGTTGTCAGTCTCGAAACTAACAAGCCGGAATCGGGAGTGGAGATCAGCCTTATATCCACCAACAACCAGATTGTTACAACGCAGCGCACGGATGGAGACGGCGTAGCAAAGTTCCAGCCGCTCGAAGATGTGATGAAGGACTTTAACCTGAAACTCATCACTGCAGAAAAAGGCGATGATTTCAACTTTCTTAATTTATCGGACTACCGCATCGAATCATCACGTTTCGATGTCGGCGGAAAAGATGATATGCAGGGAAAATATGATGCCTTCATGTACGGAGACCGCAATCTTTACCGTCCCGGAGAAACCATTAATCTTAGCGGTATCGTCCGCATTCTAACGCAGGATCTTCCGAGGGAAATGCCTGTCATGATTAAAGTCTCCAATCCGCGAGGTACAAAAGTCTCGGAAATTCGCCGGATACTGAACGAAGAAGGATCATTCGAAATTCAATATCCGACACAGCCGACAGCGCTTACAGGAGAGTACAGATTTGATCTTTACACAGGAAATGATCTGTTTTTATCGACGTATCTGACGAGTGTAGAAGAATTCGTACCGGATCGCATGCGCCTGAATCTAAAACCATCGAAAGAAATTGCAGAGCCGGGCGAAGAAGTTACATTTAGTTTGCAGGCTTTGAATTTCTTCGGTCCGCCGGCGGCCGGGCGCAAATACGAACTCGAAGATAAATTTGAAGTCATTCCATTTGTCTCAAAAGCTTACCCGGAGTACCGATTTGCCGATGATGCGGTCAAGAAAGGGCCGGAGGATGTTCATGTCAATGATGGAGAGACAGATCAGGAAGGGATGGCACAAATAACTGTCGGTATTCCCAAAGATGTCGCATCACCGGGTTTACTTTCTCTTCGCGGAAAAGTTGCCGTGTTTGATGAATCCGGCAGGCCGGTGCATCAAGTAGCGCGCGTGCTTGTATATCCAAAAAAATATTACCTCGGAATTCAAAATCCTAATCCTTACTATATTAGTCCCAACACACCGATGAAAATCCGTCTTGTCGCAGTTGACCCGTCAGATAAAGCTATTAAAGGCATGCGCATAAAGGTCGATATCGTTCGGCAGGAATGGCACTCTGTATTACGAATGCATCAGGGATCAGGCGGATTACGGTATGTTTCCGAGCAGCGGGAAATTCCTGAAAGCAGTCAAGAATTAACACTCGGCTCCGGGCCTCTGGAATGCACATATTCAACGCGGCGGTCAGGCGATTATCTTCTGCGGGTATCAAAGGCCGGCGAATCAGGTTATAATCAATTTCACTTTTATGCATACAGCTGGGCAACGGTTGATGAGACCTCGTTTGCAATCGATCCGGAAGCCCGTGTTGACATAGTTCTCGACAAAAAAAGTTATGCACCGGGTGACAGGGCTAAAATACTCTTCCAAACACCGTTCAGCGGAACTATGCTGGTTTCCATCGAACGAAATAAAGTATTTACATACAAATATCTTGAGGTAGAAAAGAACACCGCATCCATGGAATTCAAAATCGGAGACGAACATCTTCCCAATGTGTATGTAAGTGCTGTCCTTTTCAGAAAAATCAAGGATCTCAATATTCCGCTTCTGGCGGGGCATGGATTTGTTCCGCTGATGGTTGAAAAACCGGATAACAGGCTGAATGTTTCAATTTCTGCACCTGATAAAATTCGTCCGCGAACGAAACAAAAAATTACTGTTAATATTTCTGGTGAGAAGAATGTTTTTTGTACGCTCGCTGCCGTCGATGAGGGAATTTTACAGATCAAGAACTATGCAACACCCGATCCTTACAAATATTTCTATGCTAAGAAATCTCTTCAGACACAGACGTACGATTTCTTTCGTGATTTGATACCCGAGCTGCCGCGTAAAAGCAGTGCGGGCGGCGGAGAAGACGAATTAACGCAGCGGGCAGGCATTCCATTGGCAACACGGTTTAAACCGGTGGCGCTTTGGTCGGGCATTCTAAAGACAAACAGCAGCGGCAATGCAGACGTTACACTTTCTATCCCGGAGTTCAACGGTGAACTGCGGCTGATGGCTCTCGCGTATAAGAGCGATCGTTTCGGTTCCAGCCAGAGACCGATGAAAGTTGCCGATCCGATCATCATTACACCTGCACTGCCGCGTTTCCTGAGTCCGAACGATGTCATTACCATGCCGATAACGGCATTTAATACCACAGACAAAACTGTCACGCTCAACTTTACTATAGAAACAGAAGGCGGAATTACCGCACAGCAGCAGACTGCATCACTAGAAATAAAAGGCAACCAGGAACGTTTTGCAGCGGTCACATTGAAAACGACCGATCAAATAGGAAAAGCTGTTGTCCGGGTAAAAACAAAAGCATTCGGCGATAACTATGAGTCGGTAACAGAACTTCCTGTGCGCCCGGCGTCGGGATTTGTAATGGAAAGCACAAGCGGTTTTGCTGAAGGAGGAAAAACGATAACGCAGGATATTCCCGACATATTTCTTTCTTACGGACGCCGCGGGAATGTGTTTGTCAGCCCGTTCCCAGTTGCAAGTTTTGCAAAGGAATTAAAACATTTGATCGGATATCCGCATGGCTGTTTAGAACAAACGACATCAAAAGCATTTCCTCAAATATATTTGCGTGATATTGCATTGCTGATGGATCCAAGCATCCTGGAGAAAGGAAGCCCGTCATATTTTGTCAACGAAGCAATTACAAAAATCGTGAGTATGCAAATGAGCGATGGTGCCTTTGCCTACTGGCCGGGCGGCGACTATGCATACAGCTGGACGACGGTATTTGCGACGCATTTCCTGATTGAAGCGAAGAAAGCCGGATACGCCGTTCCTGAACAGACAATTGCTTCTGCCTGTCAGGCGCTTCGAAAAATTGCACGGGAAAAAACGACGTACGATTATTACTATTACGATAATAATAGAACGACCGTCAAACGTATTGCAGATAAAAGCGCTGTATATGCTCTGTACGTACTTGCCCTAAACGGACAGCCGGAGCAGTCTGTAATGAACTATTTCCGGACTGCGACAAGCTTGCTTACAACAGACACGCGATATTTGCTTGGCGGAGCATTTGCATTAAGCGGAGATCGTAAAACATATCTTGAAATCATCCCGCCGCAATTCTCAATAGAAGAAGCAGGACGTACATCCGGTTATTGTTTTGATTCTCAGATTCGGGCAAATGCGCTTATCCTCAATATTCTGCTCGAAACAGATCCGAACAATCCTAACATTGCACGTTATATGGATTATCTTTCCCAATCATACAAACGGAATTACTGGTTCAGCACGCAGGATAATGCCTTTACTCTGCTTGGATTTGGAAAAGCAGCCCGCCGCGCCGGCGCGGCAAATCTAAAAGGGACTATTACAATAGGCAGCAAGAATTTTGCATACAGCGGAGGTAATAAGAAATTCGCAATTGAGGAATTCGGCCGGAAGATCACCATCTCGCTGCAGGGTGAAGGAAGGGTGTACTATTCTATAACGACCGAAGGAATTCGAAAAGACGGCAAGATGCGGATTGAAGATAAAAACCTGAAAGTCTGGCGCGAGTTTTATGACCGGTTTGGAAATTCAATTCCGCTTAACGGAGTAAAACAAAATTCTCTTGTGATAGTAAAACTTTCAATTCAATCGGATGTTAACCAACTGGAGAATGTTGCCATCACGGACCTTCTTCCTGCGGGATTTGAAATAGAAAACCCGCGCCTGACAGAAAACACTCAGTACAAATTTGTTAACTCGAACGATACGCCGGTTTATGTCGATATCCGCGATGATAGAATTAACTACTATGTCAATTTTGTCGGAGAGCGGAGGCAGACATTCTATTATCTTATGAGGGCGGTGACTCAGGGCGAGTTCGTCTACGCGCCTGTTGTTGCCGAGGCAATGTATGACGGCGACTACTATTCTGCATCAGGAGGCGGCAGGATAAAAGTTGTGGAATAATAAAATTACTGGTTTTGTAATTCGTTTCTTGCAGGGACGTTCATTTGAATGTCCCTGCATTGAAAATAAAAAAAACAAAATCTATAAGTCAATCGGTCAATTTGTTTTCTATTAATTTTATCATTTCCCTGACAGCTGATTCTAAGCCTGCAGAAAGAGCCCGTACAATCACAGCATGACCGATACTGACTTCATCAATTTCTTTTATGGCTGCAACCGGCTTGATGTTGGAATAGTCTAATCCATGGCCTGCATTAACTCCGAGTCCAAGAGATTTTCCAAGAACGGCAGCCATTTGAATTCTCTGAAGCTGTTCTTTCATTTCCTGATCTGATTTCGCTTCTGCATATTCCCCGGTATGAATTTCAATCATATCCGTTCCAATATCCGCCGATGCTTTCACTTGCGCTTCAACGGGATCGATAAACAGGCTGGTTTGTATGCGGCTCTGATGAAACTGTTTGACAACACCGTCAAAAAACTTTTTATGCATAACAATATCAAGCCCGCTTTCGGTTGTAAGCTCCTGGCGTCGTTCCGGCACAAGTGTGACAAGATCGGGCCTTATCTTTACTGGCAATACCGATAATCTCTTCAGTGGCAGCCATTTCAAGATCGAGTTTCTTTTTTAAAAAGGTACGTAATCGGCGGACGTCATCGTCTTTTATATGCCTTCGATCTTCACGAAGATGACATACGATACCTGCTGCTCCCGTTTCTTCACAGAGAAGTGCGGCTTTTACCGGGTCCGGATCATTCCCACCGCGTGCATTACGCAGGGTTGCAATGTGGTCAATATTTATTGCCAGTCTCATAAATTGTTATTCCTTACATATAACTGTCATAATATAATCATTTTCATAAAGGAATTGAATATTGAAATAAGAGCCTAAAACACGGAAATTTTTACATAATTCATAGCTAACCACTCTGAAAATTCAGAGTTAACAGGCGGGTCATTACAAGAATGGTTGATCTAATAGTACCTGATCATACCGGCAAGCCGCTAAAAAATAGATGTATATTTTCATGCTTCCAACACGGATTCACCTTTTTCCAGGAGAAATAATCTTGCGTCACGAGTGTAGAAATCGTATCTTCTTTTTAATATAATACGGGCCGATTCATCCTGGCACTCTATTAGGAGAAACGCTCATGGATCACAAGTTGAAGCTTCGTTTACTTGACGAAAAATTCGTAATCAGCAAGATGCCGCAATTTGCCGAGCTTCCTTCCGTCTTTGCCAAAGGCGAATTGTGTTTCGTAATGCGAACGGATGAAGACCTCACTATAATCAGCCCGGAATTTATGGCGCCGAATAATGTTCAACAAGTGATCGGTTACCGCTGTTTTTGCACCAGTGCAGAAATTCCTCATGATGCAACCGGTGTTCTTGCTGCTCTTCTTAAACCGCTTTCAGATGCCGGTATCAGTATTTTTGCAGTGTCTACCTTTCACTCAGACTATATCTTTTTAATGGAAGAAAATCTTGTAAAGGCAACTCAGGCGCTTCAACATGCAGGCCATGAGTTTGTGCACGAAGAATAAGACTCACTTCATTCGCTGCCGCAATTCTTTCACGACTTCCTCCAATTTCATTCCCTGATGCCGCAAGAGTACAAGAAGATGATATAAAAGATCTGCCGATTCTTCAGCAACACGTTTTTTATCTCCCAGTACCGCTGCAATTGCAACTTCTACTCCTTCTTCTCCGACTTTTTGCGCAATACGCGGAGCGCCTTCTTTGAATAACTTAGTTGTGTACGATCCTTCCGGCATTTTTTGCCTGCGGTCGCTGATGATTTCTTCCAGCCTATGAAGCAGGCTTCCCGTATCTACAATTTCATCTTCACCGAAACATGTAAATTGATTTGTGTGGCATACGGGCCCATGAGGAATAGCTTTAACTAGAAGTGAATCATCGTCACAATCCTTTTTCATCGAAACATATTCAAGAAAATTACCTGAAGTTTCTCCTTTTTGCCACAAACGCTTTTTTGTGCGGCTGTAGAATGTCACTTTCTTATCGGCAAGTGTTTTCTCAAGCGCTTCCCGATTCATGAATCCTACCATTAAAACCTGATTTGTGCGGGCATCCTGTATTACCGCAGGAACGAGCCCGTTAAGTTTTTCAAAGTTAAGTTTATCAATCACATTCGCACCGGAATATTGTTATTATGAAGAAACGATTTTAATTCTGAAATCGATATTTTATTATAATGAAAAATACTTGCCGCCAGCACTGCATCGGCTTTACCCAGCAGAATTGCATCTCGTAAATGTTCTCGCGTACCGGCTCCCCCGGATGCTATTAACGGAATAGAAACCCGTTCCGAAAGAATGCGCAATAATTCAATATCGTATCCGGCAGTTGTGCCATCGCGATCCATGGACGTAACCAGCAATTCTCCAGCACCGCGCTGAAATACATCATCTGCCCACAAAAGTGCATCTCTCCCGGTAGGTTCTGTTCCGGCTTTTGTCCATACAGTCCATGAGTCTTTCGAACGCTTTACATCAATAGCCACAACAACGGACTGCGAGCCGACGCATTTGCTCGCTTCATCGACAAACGAAGGACGTGCAAGCGCTGCAGAGTTTAGCGAGACTTTATCTGCACCGGCATCTAATGCACGGCTTACATCCTCTACGGTACTGATACCGCCGCCGACAGTAAAAGGAATTTGAATCGCAGCTGCAACACGTTCTACCATCTGCAAAAAAGTTTTTCTTCCTTCAAGAGTAGCGCTAATATCCAAAAACACCAATTCATCTGCGCCTTCATCTGAATAACGCGCTGCAAGCTCTACCGGATCGCCTGCATCCCGCAGCTGTAAAAAATTCGTTCCCTTGACTGTCCTGCCGTCTTTCACATCAAGGCATGGAATAATTCGTTTAGTCAGCATTCATCACCATTAATATTTGCCAGTTCTTCCATCGTCAGCCTGCCTTCATAAATAGCTTTACCGACAATCACTCCGGCAAGTTTGAGCTTCTTCAATGCATGAATATCTGCAAGTGTGGATATACCTCCCGACGCAACGATTGATATTTTCGGGAAAGCCGATATAAGGTTTCGAAAGAATTCTATATTCACTCCGCCGAGCATACCGTCGCGCGAAATGTCGGTACAAATAAATATCTTTGTTCCGCGCTTTACTAAATCAAGCACAAAGTTCATCGGTTCAAGATGACTGTCTTCAAGCCAGCCGCTGATTGCTACCGAACCGTTTTTAACATCCATACCGACAACGATACGGTCGGCACCAAACTGCTTTATCCAGTATTCCACTAATTCCGGAGATCTGGCTGCAATACTGCCGATGACGACACGTGATACGCCAATATCTATTAACCGCCGAATATCTTCCGTTGTGCGGATACCGCCGCCAATTTCCACCTTTAATCCGGGTACTTTAACGATAGAAGAAATAGAATCCCAGTTGACAATCTTCTTCTCTTTTGCACCCTGTAAATCTACAACATGCAGCAGTTTGAAACCAGCATCGGCAAATTGCCGGGCTACTTCTTCAGGAGATGCGGCATAAACGGTCTTCTGCTCGTAATCGCCCTGACGAAGCCGGACACATTTGCCGTCATAAATATCAATTGCGGGAATAATCAGCATAGTTCGATAAAATTTTTCAATAGTTGTAATCCTATTTTACCCGATTTTTCCGGATGAAACTGAACACCGTAATAGTTTTTTTTATGCAGCGCCGATGTAAACTGTACTCCATAATCCGTGGTACCGACAGTCGCCGATACAAGCGGTGCATAATAAGAATGAACAAAATAAAAATGTTCACCTGTTGCAATGCCTTCGAACAGCGGACAATTAGCCTTCGTGTCGAACTTGATTCCACCCCATATGCGGCACCTTCATAAACGTCTGACTGCTGTCGAACCGTTCATTCGTACCTGCAATTAATCCGAGACAATCGGTATTGCGTTCCGTAGTGCGATCAAAAAGCAGCTGCATTCCCAGACAGATACCGAGAAACGGTACATTCACCGTTTTCAGCCAATCGGTGAGACCAACACGTATCAAATTATCCATCGCACTCCGCGCTTCGCCAACTCCGGGAAAAATAAGTTTATCGGCTTTATTCTAATTCAAGGTGATCATTCGAAATGAAGTGCTCGCACATCAAGTCGATTAAGAGCATTGCTCACAGAACGAATATTCCCGGCACCATATTCTATTATTCCAATCAAAAAGTTCTCAGCTTTCAGTAATCAGTTTTCAGTTTCAAGCATTAAGTTCATAAATATATTGCAAATTATCATATCAACATCCTAAAACGCCATTTCTTCATTCTTAAAGAACTCCTTTTGTAGAGGGCAGCACATCGGCATATAGTTCACTTTTTGTAACTGCCTGACGCAGTGCACGCGCAACTGCTTTAAAGATTGCTTCTATTTTATGGTGATCATTTCTTCCGGCAACGTTAATATGGAGATTTGCACGCAGGCCATCTGCAAAAGCACGGAAGAAATCTTCTACTAATTCAGTGGGAAACTCGCCGACTTTCTCACGCTCAAATGATGCATTGAAAGAACAGAACGGACGACCGCCAATATCCAGCGCAACCTGCGCTAATGATTCATCCATCGGCAATAAAAATCCATAACGCTCGATACCGCGTTTATCACCAAGTGCCTGCCTTATTGCTTCGCCCAAAGCAAGTCCTGTATCTTCAACGCTATGATGTTCATCCACTTTAAGATCACCGGTTACCTGAACATTCATATCGATACCGGAATGCTTCGAGAGCAAAGAAAGCATATGATCAAAAAAACCAATGCCTGAAGATATTTTGCAGTTATCCGCACCGTCCAGGTTTATTTCAATAACAATATCCGTTTCCAAAGTTTTACGTTTAACCACCGCGGATCGAGCCTGTCGTGCTATGAATATTACAGGCTTCCAGAAAACTTTCCGTTCTAAAATCAGATTTCGTCGAAGTATCCGATGTTAACCGCACGGATCGACAACCGATATTTTTTGCAAACTGAACGTCAGTTTCACGATCTCCAAAAACGTACGAACGAGTAAGATCAACATTGTTTTTTCGTATAAATTCATCCACTAAACCTGTTTTTGGTTTTCGGCATATACAAGCTTCTCGAGAACCATGAGGACATACAAACACACCGGCAAATTGAATGCCCTCTCCGTTAAGTAAATCCATCAATTTCTTTTGAACAAGATCATAGGATTTCTGCGGATAAGCGTGCCGATCCAAGATTATCCTGATTCGTTACCATCACCAGCGTATAACCGCGATTCTGAAGCAGCCGCAATCCCTGGATGACACCGGGAATTAATTCCAATTTCTCCAGAGTGTCTATTTGCTCGTCGGGCGGTTCGACAATAATAGTTCCGTCTCGGTCAAGAAATATTACGTTCATGCGTAGTACTCCTTCACTGCTTGAATAAGCATCTTCGTTTTCGCGATGTGTACCGACGGTAATCCGCAGACAGTTTTCTAAAAGCGGTTCCGTGCTGCGATTACGGACAATAATATTCTTATCCGCTAAAATACGATAAACCGCTGCAGCATCTGTACATCTGACAAGAATAAAGTTCGCATCCGTAGGATATACTTTTTGAATACATAAAAGCCGGTCTAATTCACCAAAAAGCCATTCACGTTCCTGAATAATTGCTTCGACAGTTTGACGTACCTCTACTCCTTTGCTCAGTGCTTGAAGCGTCATGCGGCTTGTCAATGCATTAATATTATAAGGCGGTTTTACTTTCATCAAATACGAAATAATAAGCGCATCCGCTATGCAGTATCCCAGCCGTATTCCGGCCAATCCCCATGCTTTTGAAAGAGTACGGAGCACAATAAGATTCGGATAGTCAAGAACAAGTTTTGCCAAAGATTCTGTTTTTGCAAAATCGATGTAAGCTTCATCAACAACGACTGCTGGTCCAAGTTTACATAAAGCTAAAATGTCTTCAACATGTAAGAGATTGGCGGTCGGATTATTCGGCGAACAACAAAAAATAAGTTTTGTAGTAGCATCGACCAATTTCTTTACTGCTTCGACATCTATTTGAAAATCATCAGTCAACAGACATGAACGAACTTGAACATCCTGAATAGAAGCGGCAACGCGGTACATTCCATAGGTCGGTTCCAACAATACCACGGAATCCCATTTCGGTTCGCAAAATATACGAACAATCAAATCAATCACTTCATCGGATCCCACACCGACAAACACATTCTCTAGAGCGACGTCATTCATTGCAGCGAGTACCGTACGAACTTCACGCTGATACGGATCAGGATAACGGTTCAAAGACAGGTTATCGACCGTGATGACGCTGCCAAAAGAATTTTCATTTGCATCGAGTAAAATTCCGGAAAGATAATCTTGACGCGCACTGTGATAAGGTTTCAGAGCACGAATATTCTCCCGTATAAGCGATTCAATGTTCATAACTTAAATACTCAAATAATTGAAAGTGATTATTCTTTTTTATTATCAAATTTAAATGTTGAAGAATTATTGTTATCCTACTTAGATGAAAGTCGGGAAGTCACTGCACGTGCATGCGCTTGCAGACCTTCTGTATTCAGCAAAGGCGGTCAAGGTAGTTGCAAGGCCCTCAAGACCGGATTTTGTAATAGATTGAAACGTAATATATTTTTGAAAACTATCAAGCGACACACCGCTCGTCCAGCGTGCTGCACCGCCGGTCGGTAAAGTATGGTTTGTTCCTGAGGCATAATCGCCTGCCGTGACCGGTGCAAACGGGCCGACAAACACAGAACCGGCATTAACTATAGACGGAACAACTGCCTCTGCATTACGAACATTCACTATGAGATGTTCAGGTGCATAGTCGTTAGAGAACCTGATCGCGGATTCCAGCGATTCGGCAACAAGTATATAACTTCTCTCTAATGATGCAGAAATGAATGCACTACGCGGAAAATTCCGATACCAGCAGCGGTAAAATACGCAATACTTCATTTGCAAGAGTTTCACTGGTGGTGACAAGCACTGCTTGAGCATCTGCATCATGTTCGGCTTGTGAGATCAAGTCATACGCCACGACATCCGGATCAGCTGAATCATCGGCTATGATGAGGACTTCGGACGGACCCGCCGGTATATCAATTGCTGCACCATCAGGATCTGTTGAAATAAATTGCTTTGCCGCAGCTACATACCGGTTACCCGGACCGAATATCTTGTCTACTTTAGGAATTGTTTCCGTTCCGTAAGCCATCGCTGCAACTGCCTGCGCGCCTCCGACTTTATAAATTTCGTCAATTCCAATTATTGATGCAGCGGCAAGAACAAACGGATCGATAGAGTTATTAGCTTTCGGCGGCGAACAAAGGACTATTTGTTTGCAGCCCGCAAGCTTCGAAGGGATGCCGAGCATTAAAACCGTCGACGGCAGCGGCGCCGAACCCGCCGGAATATATAAACCGACCCGTTCAATGCAGCGCGCTTCACGCCAGCACGTGACGCCTTCCATGGTTTCGATTTTCTGTGTCTTACTGCGTTGAGATTCATGGAATGTCCGGATATTATTCGCTGCGATCGCTATTGCACTTAAAATTTCCGGATCAAGCGATTGTTTAGCAGATTCACATTCTTCTGCCGGGACGCGAAATGCTGTCACTTCTGCCCTGTCAAACTTTTTGCTGTATTCACGTACCGCCGCATCGCCGCGTTGTTTGATATCAAGACAAAGATGTTTTACAGCCGCATCTGTTTCATTCTGAAATTGATTTCTACGCCGAATAAGGCTGAGGCGATTTTCTTTTGTTAATTTATTTTCGAGAATAATCTTCATCGTATTATAGTCTCAATGGGTACAACAATAATATCGCTGGCTCCTGCTTGTTTGAGTTTTTCCATAACATCCCAAAAAACATCTTCTGCCACGACTGTGTGGATAGCAACCATGCCCGCCTCTGCAAGAGGCACCACAGTCGGACTTTTCAAGCTTGGGATCACTCGCTTCAATTTCTCAACAGAATCGGACGGTGCATTCATCATCAGATAGCGTTTACCGCCTGCTTCCTGAGAGCCGTGCACACGAATCATCAACCTGTCAATTAATGTCCGTTTCTTTTTATCACGCATTACCGCCGGATTTGTGATCAATACTGCCTGCGATTCCAGCACAGAGCAGAGTGTTCGTAAACCGTTCATCTTTGCCGTTGTTCCGGTCGATACAATGTCGCATATAACATCCGCAACATTTAGGCTGGGCGCTAACTCGACCGACCCGCTTAGTTTTATGATTTCTGCCTTAACTTTATTCGCATTGAGAAACGACTTTAAAATAACAGGATACGTCGTACCTATTCGCAATCCTTTCAGATCGCCGATTTTACGGAAAGAAGACCTCTGCGGAACACTGATCATCAATTTACACCCGCCGAATCCAAGCGGCGCAAGCGTGTGCACTCTGGCTTTTCTTTCCTGGAGAATATTTTCGCCTATTATACCGAGATCCGCGACGCCATCCTGCACATATTCAGGGATGTCATCATCTCTGATTGCAAGTACATCCAGATCAAAGTTACTGCATGGTGAATAAAGGCTTTGCTTTTGAAATTCGAAGCTAAGCCCGCAAGCACGAAGCAATGCCACCGAGTCCTCGGTAAGACGCCCGTTCCGTTGAATTGCAATTTTCATTCTTCCGTTATTTGCCAGCATACTTTATCCTAATAAAGTGTAAGTTTAAAAAAAATTATTTAGTCGTTCGTCTTAACATCATTGCATATCCGCCTTTGCCTCTTTTGAGCCATCGGCCTACTCTGGCAATAGTACGTGTACTAAGGCCTGTTTCTTCTTCTATCTGCGTGTATGGAAGACCGTCAGCCAGCATACGCGCGGCTTTCCAGCGTTTGACAAATTCTTTGATCTCGTACTCTGTCAAGAGGTCGCGGAAGAATCGCCGGCATTCATCCAGCGACTCCAACCGAAGGATGGCCGTATAGAGATCGTCGATTTCTTTTGTACTTGGCTGCTTCATACTTTACCTTGATAAAGGTTACGAAAACTTTACTTTAGTGTCAAGCTTTTTTATACTGGAAATAGATGGAGTCCGCTTACCCAGGATAAATAAAGTAAAGTGGGGTCCGTCTATCAAGATATACTGTATTTTGAATCCACAGTAGGAAGCGATTGTTCCGAACAATATTTTAAATTCTTCAATTTAGCCGCACTGTTTTGAAGAGCTTCTTTGTGCATTATACAATTTTTCTCCAAATCGATATAATCTTGATAGCTCGTATATTTCCAATCTTCCAACTTAATTGTTAATCCTGCCCGTATTCGGATTTTGATGAATAGATGCCGCTAATGTCATAAGATAATTATCAAAATCAATGAGTTTTGCCTTTGTATGGAGTTGGAAAAGACTTGCCATGTCTTTTGTATCTGCTATTTATAGCTTTTGTATATGAGCTTAATAGTATTCCAAAATTATTCTTAATGATTGTTGTTTCGGCTGATTGTATAAAACCAAAAAATGAAAATGTGTAGGCATCAAACAATAAGCCAATGTTTCAACTTTACCAGATATATATTTCTGATATCTGCCAAGAAAGAAATCATAGTTCTCCTCGGACTTAAACACTATTTCATTATTGTTCGAGCGATTGTAAATGTGATAATATTGTTGAGGATATATTTCCATATTTAGGAAGATGGAGTCCGTCTCTTTTCAAACCGCCAAGTTATAAGGAATCCACTTCATTATCCTATTTTGGGTAAGTGGGATCCATAAATCATCGCCAATGGAATCTTCATGGGATTTGTAAAGTTCACTCGGTTCAACTTTGAGGCAATCAATTTATAACATTGCGTTTTCTAATTACTTTTTATCAAGGATGAATTTAAAAGCTGCGGAACCATTCCCTCTCAAATATTTGTTTGGTAATCAAATAGTTTCACAAAGGGGCACTTGTTCGTTTCTAAAAACTTTCATACTTTAGTTCAGTAAGAACAGTTGTCTGTATTCAGTTATCAGTAAAAGATAAAAGCAACGAAACATCAATTAACCAGTCATCAGTTACTAATTAAGAAAAACAAATATGAAGCTTGCAGTTTGTATAAATCATGTACCTGATACCGCCGCAAAGATCAACATCGCGGCCGGCAGTAAGAACATCGATAAAACAGGAGTCACGTTCATTCTGAACCCCTACGATGAATTTGCCATTGAAGAATGCCTCCGTCTCAAGGAAAAAAACGGCGGTGAAGTTATCGCTGTCTCACTCGGCGGCGATGCAAACAAGGAAACATTGCGCAAAGCTCTTGCAATGGGGGTAGACAAGGCAGTGCTTTTAAAAGACGATTCTCCCCGGGATTCTTTCTCCGTTGCACGAGCTCTCGCCGATTATTTAAAGGAAATTTCACCGGATGTCGTTTTCTTCGGCAGGCAATCTGTCGATTCGGACAGCGGAGTAGTCGGACCGATGGTTGCCGAGATGCTGGGATTGCCTTCTGTTTCCGTTGCCGTAAAACTGGAAATCTCAAACGGCACTGCCGTTGTTGAACGCGAGATCGAAGGCGGCAAAGAAAAAATTCAAACTGCACTTCCGGCCGTTTTTACGGCGCAAAAAGGATTGAATGAGCCGCGCTATCCATCGCTCAAAGGAATCATGGCAGCCAAGAGTAAACCAATCGAAGAGAAAGTTCCGGCAGCCGCACAAATAAAAGTTGAAATAGTCGCATTGCACAAACCATCATCAAAGAGCGCCGGGAAGATTGTCGGAACAGATATAAGTGCGGTACCGGAACTGGTCCGCCTGCTCCATGAAGAAGCGAAAGTGATATAGTAATCGCTGATTTAATGGTTTGATGAATTAGTTATTAGATAATTTTAGAAAAGCATTTTTTCATTCACACATTAACTTTTATTAAATATGAAAATACTGGCATTTGCAGAACAAAGAGATAATAAATTTAAAAAGTCGGCACACGAGGTTGTACGTACTGCCCGGACTATTGCCGATCAAACAGGAGGCGAAGTCATAGCCCTGGTAATTGGCAGTCAGGTTCAATCCATAGCCGGTGAACTCGGCGGATATGGAGCACAGAAGATCATTGCAGTTCAGCATCCGAAACTTGAGAAATATTCTTCTACAGCTTATTCAAAAATCATTGCAGAGGTTATAAAGAAGGAGCAAGCTTCAGTAGTTCTTCTTTCCGCAACTGCTATGGGTAAAGACTGTGCACCGCGTGTAGCTGTAAAACTTGATGCCGGAATTGGGTCCGAGTGCATAGCTCTGAAAGTTGAGGGCCAAGATATCATTGCAACCAGGCCGGTCTATGGCGGCAAAGCGTTGACGGATATAAAGATCAACTCTGCGGTAAAAGTATTTACAATACGCCCGAATGTTTTTACAGCCGGAACAAACAGCGGTGCTGCGGTAAATGTTGAAGTCGTTGATATCCCGCTGACAGAATCCGATTTTACATCATTTGCAATCGAGACAATACAGGCCTCCGGAAAGATAGATGTCGCCGAAGCTGATATTGTTGTATCCGGCGGACGCGGCTTAAAAGCTGCAGAGAACTTCAAAATGATCGAAGATCTGGCAGGTACAATCGGCGGAGCTGTCGGTGCGTCTCGTGCTGTGGTCGATGCCGGATGGCGCCCGCACAGCGAACAGGTCGGACAAACCGGGAAAACTGTTTCACCAACGCTTTATGTCGCTATTGCTATTTCGGGAGCAATTCAACATCTTGCAGGTATGTCCTCCTCAAAATATATTGTTGCTATCAATAAAGATAAGGATGCACCTATCTTCCAGACAGCCGATTACGGAATCGTTGCAGATGCATTTGAAATTGTTCCTGCACTGACGAAGGAAATAAAAAAATTACTTGGAAAATAATATGTCTTCGGAAGACAAAATTCAAGTAGATATAATGGGGTTATCCAGCAGCCAATCCAGCGGCGGAGCCTATGCGCTGATATTGAAGGAAATAAACGGAGCACGCCGTCTGCCGATTATCATCGGCGCTTTCGAAGCACAATCCATTGCTCTGGAGATGGAGGGAATTAAACCTCCGCGCCCGCTGACACATGATCTGATGAAAAACCTTATCGATTTGCTGGGCGGCGAATTGGTCGATGTCTGCATAAACGAACTTCGAGAAGGCACATTTTTCGCCCGTTTGAATCTTGACACACAAGAAGTCGATTCACGCCCGAGCGATGCAATTGCATTGGCTGTTCGTTATGGTGCACCTATTTATGTCGCTGAGAAAGTAATGGCAGAAGCCTCTTTTCTTTCCGAAGGCGAAGAAGGAGAAAAAGGAGTTCCTCCTGCCGCAAAATCCGAGCAACCGGAAACATCGAAACCTCCGCTATCCAAACTTGAGCAGTTAGAGCAGCAGCTTGTCGAAGCTATAGCAAAAGAGAATTATGAAAAAGCTGCGCAGATACGTGATGAAATTAAGCAGATGCAGGCACGTAATTCGTAACAACATCAAAATTCAATCTTGACATATCTTAACAGTTCACTCATTTTTATTCATTTACCATGGAGGATAATGCCTTGAAACAGATATCGACTTTTCTTTTGTTGATCGCTGTATTCGGATTCATAATTCCGGGAACAAGCAGGGCTGCGGCAGCGGCGGCAGACGATTCCACTCAAGTCTCTCAACTCATTGCACAAGGAAATGAATTCGCAGAAAAGACATTTAACAACGAAAAAGCTCTTGAGAAATATAACACAGCACTTTCTCTATCTCCTGAGAATTATGAAATTCTCTGGCGGCTAAGCCGCACGTATGTCGATATCGGCGAGCATTTCTTAAAAACTCAGATACAGAGAAACAAAAACAGCTGGAATACTATAAAAAATCTTTGGATTTTGCCAAGAAAGCAATCGCCTCCAATCCGAAAGGAGCTATGGGATATACCCGGGAAGCAATTGCAAACGGCCGCATTGCACTTTTCAGCGGCATATGGGAATCACTTGATCTCGTGAAACAGACAAAAGCTGATTGTGAAAAAGCAATTTCACTGGATCCCACAGAAGCAACGGCATATTATGTCCTTGGACGAACAAATGCAAAAGTATGCGAGAAGCCGAGAATTGTCAGATGGCCTCTCGGACTCGGCTGGGCAAATATGGACGATGCTGTAAAAAATTATGAAAAATCAATCGAACTGCGGCCGAATTTTATTATGTACCGGCTTGATTGTGCTCGCGCTTATATCGATATGGATGAATACGAAAAAGCACGTGTACACTTAACAAAGATTGCTTCCCTGCCGAAGGAAGATGAAGATGACGATATCTTTAGGAAAGAAGCCGTAGAATTATTGGAAAAAATAAAAGATGAATGATCCGCTGCTGTAAATATGCGTAATATAATTTGATTTATCATCTCCCGGTATCATTTTTTAAATACCGGGTTTTCTTTTTTTCAATTTACATATTGAACAACCAACTAAACTCGGCAATATCACTTATGAATATTTTCCGAATTATTACTTATTGTATTCTTTTACTCGTCATTTGTTTCCTCACATTTTCTCTCGCAACAAGCTATCAGAATAACAGCACCCGTAATCAAGTGTCCTTTGTTATTTGGACTATCGATATGGTCGATCTTTTCATTCATGAAACAGGACATCTTATATTCAGTATCTTTGGAAGGTTTATAGGTTTTCTAGGCGGTTCTCTTTTCCAGATAATCATCCCCGTTTCAGCAGTGATTGTTTTTGGCCGGTCTAGTATGAAATCAATTCCTTTTACTTTATACTGGACAGGTCAAAGCATAATAAATGTCTCCATCTATATCGGCGATGCCCCTTTTCAGCGCCTCCAATTAATTTCCCGCGGAGCTATTCATGACTGGCGATGGATATTAAATTACACAGGAATGATGGGCTATGCCGAAGACATAGCCTTTATCATTAACGCAGCCGGCCTTTTAGTATGCTGCTCCGGAATTGGCATAGGAATTTATTTTACTGTAAAAGAGTGTTTAGGTTTATCCCCATTCGCTTCCCATGGCAATCATTAAATTTTTTTAACTGTAATTTTATTCTCATCCTTATTAATGAAGCCGGGTAAATCGCTTTCCGGTCTGCATATATTAAATAAAAACCGCAATAAAGCATTGACTATTTAGTATATTTATATATATTACTTAATATATTAAGGTAGTGTGCAGCAATACCGTTAATAATAAAACAATGAAATAATAAGATATGGAGGATTCCGAATGAAGAAGATAGAGGCGATTATTCGTCCACATAGCTTGGATGATATCAGGGAAGCACTGCTTGAAGCAGGATGCCGGGGAATGACCGTATCCGAGGTCAAAGGATTTGGCAGACAAAAGGGGCATACGGAGGTTTACCGCGGAGCTGAATATTTGGTGGATTTTTTACCAAAGATCAAACTCGAAATCGTCGTAGCAGATAAAATGGCGGAAAAAGTAATCTCAATAATCATTCAGTATTCAAAATCAGGCAAAGTAGGCGATGGAAAGATCTTTGTATATGCGGTAGAGGAGGCAATACGTGTCCGAACAGAAGAAACAGGAGAAGATGCATTATGAGAATAGATACAGGTGATACAACATGGATTTTAATATCCACAGCGTTAGTGATGTTAATGACGCCGGGCCTTTCTCTCTTTTATGGAGGCATGGTAAGACAAAAGAATGTACTTGGAACCATTATGCAAAGTTTCATTGCATTAGGTGTAGTTACGGTGCAATGGGTTATTTTGGGCTATTCACTGTCATTTGGTCCGGATGTTAAAGGATTAATCGGCAATCTCGATTGGATTGGTTTAAATCATGTAGGAATAGATCCTAATCCCGACTATGCAGCAACTATACCGCATCAGGCTTTTATGATGTTTCAAATGATGTTTGCTATAATAACACCTGCATTAATTTCTGGAGCTTTTGCTGAAAGATTTAAATTTAGCACATACCTGGCATTTGTTTTCATCTGGTCTACCTTCGTGTATGCTCCACTCGCACACTGGGTATGGGGAATCGGCGGCTGGCTCCGTTCATTAGGTGCTCTCGACTTTGCAGGAGGATTAGTAGTTCATATAAGTTCCGGTGTTTCCGCTCTTGCCGCCGCTCTGATTATCGGCAAGCGAAAAGGACATGGACACGAACATATGCCTCCGCATAATTTAACTATGACTCTTCTTGGAGCTGCATTGCTGTGGTTTGGCTGGTACGGCTTCAACGGCGGCAGTGCCGTTGCTTCGGGCTCTCTTGCGTCAACAGCATTTATGACAACACATATTGCGGCAGCATCGGCTGTTCTTTCCTGGCTTGCAATCGAATGGAAACATAGAGGAAAACCGACACTCCTTGGTGCAGCTTCCGGTGCAATTGCCGGCCTTGTGGCAATTACTCCTGCATCCGGTTATGTCGGCCCTGTTTCGGCCCTCATAATAGGTTTTAGTGCGGGTGCTCTTTGTTATTATGGTGTAACAATTAAAAATATTTTTGGCTTTGATGATTCTCTCGATGCCGTCGGAATTCACGGTGTCGGCGGGATATTTGGCGCTGTTGCAACAGGTTTATTTGCATCCAAGGCCGTCAATTCCGCCGGGGCTGATGGATTATTTTTTGGGAATCCATCACTGGTTCTTGTGCAGTTATTGAGTGTAATTGTAGCAATTGTATTTGCTTTTAGCATGACATGGATAATTCTCAAAGTTCTTGACCGATTCATGGGATTAAGGGTCCCTCAAGAACAAGAGGTGGAAGGATTGGATCTCAGCCAGCATGGTGAAAGCGGGTATATATTCTGAAAACCGAACTTCAACATATTAAACAAACCTTCGAAAGTGAGATTAACAGCATTCATGATCTGCATCGTTCCGGAGCCGGAGGTGTTCGTGTTGCTCTCGCTTTAACAAGGCGTCAGGATAAATTTCTGCGATCCATTTATAAGCATGTCGCTGATAGATCGGCACACTTGACTGTTGTAGCGCTCGGCGGGTATGGAAGAAAGGAATTATGCTTCAAATCTGACATCGATATAATGTTCCTAACTGAAAATGAAAATCAGGAAGGGTCAATTATAAGTATTATTCAAGAATTTTTACATAACCTTATGGATATCGGGTTAAATATCGGCCATAGTGTTAGAAGTATCGCTGAATGTGTAAATCTAGACAAAAACGATATTGAATCACGGATGTCACTTATAGAAGCGCGATATATTTGCGGAAACAAAATCCTCTTCAATAAATTTATTACCTCCATTCGAAAAAGAACTCTAAGCAAAGATATTAAATCCTTTATACATCAAATCTCCGAGAGTACATCGATTCGTCATAACAAGTATGGAAGCACTTCTAAATTATTAGAGCCAAATATCAAGAACAGTGCCGGCGGGCTCCGCGATATTCACACGGCATTTTGGATAACGTGTGTAACCGGTTCAGTACATGTTTCAAATAATCTTGGAAATCATGAGACGGCTATACTTCGCATGTTAAAATCAGCAGCACTAACCAAACAATTCAATCCTTCATTTCTACGGGAAATGCGAAGTGCTTTTGATTTTCTTCTTCAAGTTCGTAATGAGATGCATATTCAATCCGGCACATTGCATGATACATTGGAATTCGGCATTCAACCCAATATTGCCTCCAATTTGCATTATCGCTCGTCCGATAAACGAAGAAAAGTTGAATTGTTTATGCAGGATTATTACAAAGCTTCTCGTTCAGCTGCAGTATTGTATTCGCATGTTATTGATTTGGCGAAAAGCAAGTGGTTAGATTTTGATAATGAGAAAAAAATATCAAAACCACATGGCCCGTTCATTATTCGCAATAAACAGATCGATATAGCAAAACGCAACGTCCCCATTTCTAACGAAATACTTTTGCAGGCATTATTGCTCAGAAATGAAAGGAATGTTGGATTCGCGTTTCGATTTGAAGATTCAATTCACCGTCATCTTCACAGTATCAAACCTTTAAATGATAAGATTGATACGGATCTATTTCGTTTGCTTTTGCACCGTCCGAATGCAGTCGGAAATTCAATACGGAAGATGAACGAACTTGCATTGCTCGAACGGTGGATTCCCGAATGGGAACCAATGGTTTCTTTTTTTCAGCATAATCAATACCATTTTTATACGGCGGATGAACACACGGTGATTATGCTTACTAATGCTGAAATGCTTGAACAATCAAGTTCATCTTTTGGATCTGTCTTTCGCTCACTTCCGCGCAGAGATACATTGTACCTCAGCTGTTTGCTTCATGATATCGCAAAACCAATGCATATCGGCAGGCATGAAATAAAAGGGATACCAATTGCAAAGCGTGTTCTCCGGCGGCTCCAATATGACGATGTCATTGAAGATGTATTATTTCTTGTCCGGCATCATTTATTGATGGAACAAGTTGCATTTCGAAGAGATTTATCTGATCCCCATACGATTATTGATTTTGCGAAGGTATTCGATCGAGTTGAATTGCTTGATTACCTCTATGTCCTTACATATGCCGACTTGTCGGCCGTTAACCGAAATGTATTTACAGAATGGAAAGAGCTTCTCTTATCGGATTTATACCGCAAAGCACGGGCAATTCTTGCAGATGAAATGACGGACCGGCAAGTTCATATTAAGACGCTGCAGCAAACGGAACAGAAAAAGGACGACATTTTACGGGCGCTTAATAAAACATTTCCGCAAGAAACCATTGAAAAACATATCGGATTATTATCGGATCCATCATATCTGTCGGCATTTAAACCGGAAGAAATAGCGGCACATGTCAATACCATACATAATCATGATAATGTCTCGACCTTGTTCCAGCATTATGGCCGTTATACCGAGGTGACTTTTATTTCCAGAGACGCTCCGGGAATACTCTCAAATCTTTGCGGTGTGCTGACAGCAAATGACGGAAATATTCATGACGCTCAAGTATTTACCAGTCAGGATGGTTTAATCATAGATAAATTTCGCGTGTCGGATTTTATTTCTCATAATGAATTATCCGGAGAAGTTTGCGAGAAAATTTCTCGCGATATGAAAGAGGTAATAGCCGGGCGAATCGATATTGCCCATCTCATTGAGCGTCATTGCATGCGCTGGAAACGGAGACTAAAACCGCTGAATCCAAATACACGCCGTGACGTTGTCTTTAAGGATCACCATAAGTACACACTTATGGATGTTTATGCCCCGGATACACTCGGTTTACTTTACCGGATAACAGAAGTTATTTCACGGCTTAAGTTGAATATTGCATTCGCAAAAATCGCAACCCGCGTGGATGGTGTTGTGGATTCATTTTACATCTTAGACAGTCAAGGCGGGAAATTAAAAACCCAAGCTGAAAGAAGATCGGTTAAAAAAGAAATTCTCGCAGTAATTAATCACACGACAGCATCAGAACTGGTTATAGCACAAAAAGACCGATAATATCGAGCCATCGAATTTTAGAAAAAGAGTCAGGCAATAATTCGGTTTTTTTTTAAAAAGCTCCCCATATCCGTATTACATCCTATGATACTGTTTCATATGGCAGGAATCGTTTAAAATTATGAAAATGAAGCATTTTAAGATATCGGAAAAAATACAATAGGAACTCATGTATCAATCGTTCTGTTTTAGTAAATTATATAGTGTCCGGATCTAAATAAGGCTAGACTCTATACAATATTGGAACATTCTGAACTTTTGGAAGCGGCTAAAAAGGAACTCATGGAACAAGCTAATATAAAAAAACAAATTTCCGGTAACGTTCAAGAAATTCATAAAATAAAAAATTTTCCGCTTTACGATGCACGGAATGAACATGATGCATGCGGTATCGGTTTTATCGTAAACATAAATGCTGAACGCTCACATGATATCGTTTCAAAAGGTATCCAAATATTGGCAAACCTTTCTCATCGCGGCGCAAGCGGTTCCGATTCAAAAACCGGAGACGGCGCAGGTATTACTATCCAAATACCCCACAAGTTTTTTATTCAGGAATGCGAAAAAATCGGTTTTAAACTGCCTCAAGAAGGCGAGTATGGCGTGGGAATGATTTTCTTACCGGTTGAGCCCCAACAGCGGTTCCAGTGCGAAGCTATTATAGAGCAGATTACTCAAGAGGAGGGTTTGACGGTAGCAGGCTGGCGCGATACGCCTGTAGATGCCGATGCAATTGGCCGGGTTGCACGTGTTTCTCAGCCTTATATAGAACAAATATTTATTCGCAAAGCTGATGGAATGTCGCGAGAAGAACTTGATCGAAAATTATTCATTATCCGCAAACGTGCAGAATCAGAAATTGCTGCATCGGACATCAGGGATAAAAGTTACTTTTATATTCCATCGATGTCTTCTTGGACAATCGTGTATAAAGGTTTGCTGCTAGCTCAGCAGATTGCACGATTTTATAAAGAACTGTCGGAACCGGATACAATGAGCGCTCTTTGTATGGTGCATCAGCGTTTTTCAACGAACACATTTCCAAGCTGGCAATTAGCGCACCCTTTTAGGTATCTATGCCACAATGGAGAAATTAACACATTGCGCGGCAATGTCAATTGGATGAATGCACGTCAATCTGTTTATAAATCAAAAGTATTCGGCGACGATATAGAAAAACTTTTTCCAATTATTCAGCAGAACGGAAGCGATTCGGCAGCATTGGATAATACGGTGGAACTTTTAACGCTGAACGGCCGCAGTTTGCCGCATGCAATGACGATGCTTATCCCGGAAGCATGGGACACCGCAACCGAAATGTCGCCTGAAAAGCATGCATTTTATGAATACCATGCCTCTTTAATGGAGCCATGGGACGGTCCTGCAGCAGTTGCTTTTACAGACGGCAAAATTATAGGTGCCACACTCGACCGTAACGGACTTCGGCCGGCAAGGTATGCAGTTACAAATGACAATACTTTGATAATGGCATCCGAAACAGGTGTACTAAATATTGAGCCGGAGAATATTAAACATAAAGGATGCCTTGAACCTGGAAAAATGCTTCTTGTCGATCTATCTGAAAAACGCATTATTCCGGATGAAGAAATAAAAGCGCGTCTTGCACAACGTCAACCTTATGCAAAATGGATACGGGAAAATCAGATTCTATTGGAAAAACTTCCCGAACCGCCGCGCAAATTCGGTTTCAGTCCGGAGGATTTGCTTAAACGCCAGCGTGTATTCGGTTATTCCGACGAAGACATCCGGATGATTATTACGCCGATGGTTATTAACGGCGAAGAACCGATCGGCTCAATGGGTTCGGATATGCCTCTGGCATGTTTATCCGATAAGCCCCAATTGATGTTTAATTATTTTAAACAGAATTTTGCTCAGGTTACAAATCCGCCAATAGACTCGATACGAGAAGAATTTGTAATGTCGTTAACGGGTTATATTGGGACAGAAGGCAATTTACTGGATGAAACTCCGCAGCAATGCCATATACTTAAACTTCCGTACCCGATTCTGACGAACCGCGACTTGGAAAAAATGCGTCGTGTATCGCAAGGTGATTTCCTTGCCACAATGCTTTCGATGTTATATCGCGTTAAAGGCGGCGAGAAAGAACTTGAACTTGCACTCGATAATCTTTGCCGGCACGCATCGCTTGCTATCAAGTCAGGTTATTCAATAATAATTCTTTCGGATCGCGGTGTCGATGAAGAATACGCACCAATTCCAAGCTTGTTGGCATTGACGGCTGTGCACAATCATTTAATCCGGGAAAAAACCCGTACACAAGCAGCCTTAGTTATTGAATCCGGCGAACCGCGTGAAATAATGCACTATTGCCTGCTGATAGGATTCGGCGCAAGCGCAGTAAATCCATATCTTGCCATTGAAACTATTGAAGAGCTTGTGAACCGAAAATATCTGCCGGAAGGAATAACTTTTGAGAAAGCTTTATATAATTATCTAAAGGCGGCTAACAAGGGGTTGTTAAAAACTATGTCTAAAATGGGCATCTCAACTTTGCAAAGTTATCGCGGAGCTCAGGTGTTCGAAGCAATCGGTTTAGGAAAAGAATTTGTTGATAAATATTTTTCAGGTATATCAACAAGGATTGGCGGTGTTGATTTAGAAGTTTTGGCGAAGGAAGTAAAAATGAAACACGACTTCGCATACAGGAGAATTACTAGTGCCGATACTGAACTTGACCTGGGCGGCAATTATAATTTTCGCACTGATGGTGAAATACATACGATCAACCCTCTGACCATTACAAAAATTCAGCAAGCTGTAAGATTATCGGATTACAACAGCTATAAGGAATATGCTCAACAGTTGAATGATCAAAGTAAAAACCTGTATAATTTACGCGGACTGATAGAATTTAAGAAAGGAACACGAAGTATTCAGATTGAAGAGGTGGAACCGGCAAAAGAGATAGTAAAGCGATTTGTAACGGGAGCTATGTCTTACGGTTCTATAAGTAAAGAAGCGCATGAAACACTTGCGGTTGCAATGAACCGGATCGGAGGTAAATCCAACACCGGCGAAGGCGGTGAAGATGAAAAACGGTTTAAACCGGATGCTGACGGGAAAATTCGCCGCAGTGCAATTAAACAAATTGCTTCAGGTCGATTCGGCGTATCGGCGCATTATCTTGTGAATGCAGATGAAATTCAAATTAAAATTGCGCAGGGTGCAAAACCAGGCGAGGGCGGGCAGCTTCCCGGTCATAAAGTGGATGCCATTATTGCGAGGACACGGCACTCAATTCCCGGTGTCCAGCTTATTTCTCCGCCGCCGCACCATGATATTTATTCGATTGAAGATCTATCACAGTTGATTTTCGATTTGAAGAATGTCAATCCGCGTGCACGAATTTCTGTAAAACTTGTTTCGGAAAACGGCGTCGGCACAGTGGCCGCAGGTGTGGCAAAAGCGCATGCAGATGCCATACTTATCAGCGGCGATTCAGGCGGAACGGGTGCATCTCCATTATCATCTATAATGCATGCAGGTATTCCCTGGGAAATAGGACTGGCAGAGACACAGCAAGTATTAGTGCTGAATGATCTACGCAGCCGTGTTCGATTGCAGACCGATGGAAAGCTTCAAACAGGCCGCGATGTTGCAATTGCCGCGCTGCTGGGAGCTGAAGAATTTGGTTTTGCTACTATGCCGTTAATTTCAATGGGATGTATTATGATGCGTAAATGTCACCTTAATACGTGTCCTGTCGGAATTGCGACGCAAAATCCGGATTTACGGGCTAAATTCCAAGGCACACCGGAGCATGTTATTAACTTCTTTTTCTTTGTTGCTGAAGAATTACGTGAGATTATGGCTCAGCTTGGATTCAGAAAAGTTGATGAAATGATCGGACGTGTTGATATGCTGGAATCACGCAAAGCGGTCGAACACTGGAAAGCAAAATATATCGATTTATCATCTATTCTTCATAATCCTTCGGCGCCTTCAAGATTCAGCAGGCGTTCTCAAATTTTACAGGATCATGGTTTAAGCAATGTGCTTGATAATCAGTTAATAGAGAAAGCAAAAGAAACTCTTGAAAATCAAAAATCAATAGAATTTTCTATGCCGATTCGGAATGAGCACCGATCAGTCGGAGCAATGTTGAGCGGTGAAATCGCCCGGCGCTTTGGTTCCAGCGGATTATCAGGGAGTACGATTAAGATTCATTTTAACGGATCTGCAGGACAAAGCTTTGGTGCATTTCTAGCAAAGGGTATTACATTCTTTCTCGAAGGTGACGCGAACGATTATGTTGGGAAAGGACTTTCAGGCGGCAGACTAGTTGTTTATCCTCCAAAAAAATCAGCGATTGCACCTGAAGAAAACACTGTGGTCGGAAATGTAGTTTTGTATGGAGCAATAAGCGGCGAGGCATACTTTAACGGAAAAGCGGGCGAGCGATTTGCAATACGCAACTCCGGTGCAACTGCGGTCGTGGAATCTGTCGGTGCACATGGCTGTGAATATATGACTAACGGTATCGTTGTTGTGCTCGGACCAACAGGGAAAAATTTTGCAGCAGGTATGTCCGGCGGAATTGCTTACGTACTTGATGAGACCGGCGAGTTTTCTGCCACACTGTGCAATCGTTCAATGGTTGATATCGATCAACTCGACATAAAAGATAAAGAAAAAGTACGATCAACTTGTGGAAAAACATTTTAAGTATACCGGAAGTACGCGCGCACAATTAATTCTGGATCAATGGACAGCAGATGTCGGATAAATTTGTCAAAGTCTTCCCGCATGATTATAAAAGAGTGCTTGGTATTTCTGCAAATATGCCGAAAAAGAAAATGTAATAGTAGAAGATGAGGTAAAGGAGGTTTTAAATGGGTAATCCGACTGGTTTCCTTAGAAATTGAACGTGAAACACCGGCTCGGCGCCCCGTTGCAGTTCGTATCAACGATTGGAAGGATGCTTATCAGGATTTTGCCGATCAGAGCGTTTGCAGGCAGGGAGCACGCTGTATGGATTGCGGAGTCCCGTTTTGTCAAACCGGATGCCCGCTGAACAATATTATTCCGCGTTGGAATGATCTTATTTATCGAAATCGGTGGAAGGAAGCAATCCGTATTTTACATTCCACAAATAATTTTCCGGAATTTACAGGACGTGTTTGTCCCGCACCATGCGAGACAGCTTGTGTTCTCGGGATCAACGAACCGCCTGTAACTATTAAAGTTATTGAGCGGGCAATAATAGATGTTGCATTCCGCGAAGGATGGATAAAACCTGAAAGTCCTGCAAAACGAACAGGAAAAACTGTTGCAATAATCGGATCGGGTCCGGCAGGCCTTGCAGCTTCACAGCAGCTGAATCGTTCCGGACATCATGTAACAGTTTATGAAAAAAACGATCGAATCGGCGGTTTACTGAGATACGGAATTCCTGATTTCAAATTGGAAAAGAATTTAGCTTGATAGACGAATAGAATTGATGCAGGCTGAAGGTGTTGTGTTTGCCACTAAAGTCGCATGTAGGCGTGAATATTTCCATAGAAGAGCTGCGTCGTTCTTACGATGCCCTGCTTCTCTGCGGCGGCGCTGAGGCTCCTCGCGATCTCAAAGTTCCCGGACGCGAATTGAAGGGAATTCATTTTGCGATGGATTTCCTGAAACAGCAAAATATTCGTAACGAAGGAATAGTTATTGATCCAAATAAAGAAATTCTCGCAACAGGAAAACGTGTTGTGATTCTTGGCGGCGGTGACACAGGCGCGGATTGTCTCGGTACAAGTCATCGTCAAAAAGCAGCTTCAGTGCATCAATTGGAAATTATGCCTAAACCGCCGAATGAACGGGCAGCAAGTACGCCGTGGCCAATGTGGCCCCTGCAATTGCGCACGGAGACTGCGCATGAAGAAGGCGGAGTAAGAGAGTGGTCTGTTGCGACAATTCGTTTTGAAGGCGACAATAATGGAAACGTAAAAAAATTGCACGCTGTTCGCGTCGGCCCGCCGCCGGAATTTGCTCCAATTGCCGGCTCGGAATTTACAATGGATGTTGACCTTGTATTGATTGCAATGGGATTTGTAGGCCCCACAAAAATCGGATTGCTCGATGAATTAGGAGTTGCACTTGATTCACGCGGTAATATTTCCACTGATAGAAACTATATGACTTCGGTGTCCGGAATATTTTCAGCAGGAGATATGCGCCGGGGCCAATCGCTCGTTGTTTGGGCAATTGCAGAAGGACGCAAAGCAGCACGATGCATGGATATACATCTGATGGGATTCTCAAATTTGCCGTGAGAATTATTATAACTCCCGGTTAAAGTAAGGTAAATAGCACCGGATTGCCGTTATTTTATCCGGCAATTCCCAAATTTGTCACTCTCCTGAAATTTTCATATATTACTATATGATTATG
The DNA here is from genome assembly GCA_963770945.1 of uncultured Bacteroidota bacterium. Classification (GTDB taxonomy): domain Bacteria; phylum Bacteroidota; class Ignavibacteria; order UBA10030; family UBA10030; genus Fen-1298. Next base: position 335,116 of record CAVYRP010000004.1, read on the forward strand.
CTTTCAGGCCGTATTAAACTTACTCCACCGTAGCTTTGCCTCTTCTCGCAGGAGTTTTGTACACTCCTGTCTTTTCATATCTAAAAAAATCAAACTTTCTAATCAGATTAATTATTGATGAAACATAACGAACTCACTCGACGCCGGACATTCGGCATTATAAGTCACCCCGATGCAGGTAAGACCACGCTTACCGAAAAATTGTTATTATTCGGCGGTGCTATTCACACAGCGGGTGCAGTAAAAAGCAACAAGATTACAAAGACCGCTACTTCCGACTTTATGGAAATTGAAAAGCAGCGGGGCATATCTGTTGCGACATCGGTAATGGGTTTTGAATACGACGGATATAAGATCAATATCCTGGACACGCCCGGCCATAAAGATTTTGCTGAGGATACTTTTAGAACACTTACTGCCGTAGACAGCGTTATTCTCGTAATAGACTGCGTGAAGGGTGTTGAAGAGCAAACGCGGAAACTTATGAATGTATGCCGGATGCGAAGCATACCTGTAATCGTGTTTATCAATAAATTAGACAGGGAAGGACGCGATCCATTTGCACTTTTAGACGAACTGGAAAGCGAGCTCGGCATTCATACGCGTCCGCTTACATGGCCCATAGGCATTGGTGTACGATTTCAGGGTGTGTACAATTTGTTTGAAAAACATTTAAACATTTTTTCTCCCAATAAAACACGCATTTCGAATGATATAGTCGCTATCGACGACATTACAGGTCAGCTTCTTGACGAATATATAGGCGCCGATTCCGCCGTTAAACTTCGCGAGGATGTCGGGATTATTGAAGGAGTGTATGAGCAGTTTAATGAAGAACATTATCGTGACGCATATCTTGCCCCTGTATTTTTTGGAAGCGCTATTAATAATTTCGGTGTAAAGGAGCTTTTGGATACTTTCGTGAAAATTGCACCTTCTCCTCAGCCAAGAGAAACGAATATCAGAACGGTCGATCCGGCAGAAAATACGTTTAGCGGATTTATTTTTAAAATTCATGCCAATCTCGACCCCAACCATCGGGACCGTATTGCATTTTGCCGGGTATGTTCCGGGAAATTCGAAAGAAATAAATATTATTACCACACGCGGTTAGAAAAAGAAATCCGCTTTGCTACCCCGACAAGTTTTATGGCAAATGAAAAAAATATCATCGATGATGCATGGCCCGGCGATGTAATCGGGCTTTATGATACTGGATATTTTAAAATCGGCGACACGCTCACAGAGGGCGAACAATTCTTTTTTAAAGGCATACCGAGATTCTCACCGGAAATATTCCGGCAGCTCATAAATAGGAATCCATTCAAAGCCAAACAATTAGACAAAGGAATCAGGCAGCTTTCCGATGAAGGCGTCGCTCAACTCTTCCTTCGCCAGCAGGGTAATGTAAAAATTGTCGGTACTGTCGGTGAAATGCAGTTTGAAGTAATTAAATTCAGATTACTGCACGAATATGGAGCAGAGTGTGACTTACAATCACTTAACATTTATAAAGCGTTCTGGTTCACTTCAAAGAACATTGAACAATATGAACGCTTTTTAGCATTTCAAAATCCTCATATTGCATATGATAAAGACGATCATCCGGTCTTTTTTGCCGAAGGAACGTGGTCGTTCAATATAGCACAGGAAATGTTTCCGGAAATCGAGTTTCACCTTACGTCAGAGTTCAAAACCAATTCTGATATTATCCAAAGTATTGGACAGTGGGGAGGAAATAATTAATGATTTCAGGCCGGACACTCATATAAGAAATTCGTATGTATAAAATCATTCTTATAAAAGAAAAGCCGGAATTTGGAATCCCGGCTTTCTGCTTTTTGCATTAATCGTTTGCAGATTCAATTCGTACCGCTGCTTACCCTGCGCTTCGACCTCTTTTAATTACAGATTGTTATGCTTAACTACATATCCGCTAATCATCCGTTAATTGTTTAGGGGCAACCTTTTTATAACCCGCAGGGATTTCGAACTCGCTTGCAGCAACTGCTTTTTGCTCGATTTTTGTAACGGTTGTCGTGATGCCTGCTATTGTCGTCTCGACGGGGAACCCCTCCACTTTCTTGAAAGCTTCCACCATTTGCCCCGCTTTAGGCATTTGTGCTGCCATCCGCTGGCTGAATTCTTTCATATCTTTCTGCATTTTATCATATCCGGGTACACCGGTTGTAGTCCATATACTTCCGATTTCTTTTCCATTTTCTTTCATCGCAAATTTGACGCACGAATAGCCGCAAATAGTTTTCTTCTCGCCGGTTTTTACAACATCGATTTTTGAATCCTTCCCCCCCATTAATGCGCTTCCCATCATCTGTTCCATCATTTTTTTCTGCTCGGGAGGCATATTCTTTAACTTGTCGTTCATCTCTGCCATTTTTCCTTCGAGTTGTTTATTCGCTTTTTTCGCGTATGCTTCCAGCTCGGTAAAGGTCATTTCCGAATACTCTTTTTCCTGATTATCTATCATGTACATCATTTTCTTGTCAAGGCGGAAAATCGTCGCATTATTTTCCGAAGACTGTTTGAACATCTGGGTCCTGTAACTCGAAGTTGAAAGTATCTCTTTCCCGTTTGCCATCGGCACTACAGTTTTGCTTTCCCATAATAATCCCTGACTAACAGTTATACCGACAACTGCCGCAGTCAACACGATCAATAATGCTGCCTTTGATATGATATTTTTCATAATTGCTCCTTATGGTTAGTGAATGATGTAACTAAAAGTAAAGTAATTGTTTGTTACTCTCAACATAATTCTTATATGACACACTTTATCATCTTTGTACCCACGAAGTGCCGCATACCGGTCTCATCGGACAGCCCGGACATGCCGTATTTACATCCATAGGAGCCTGAAAAGGAATGTTTGGATCAAGTATCTCCCTGAAGAGCCGTGTAAATAATTCTTCGATTTTTTGAAATTCGCCCGCCTGCTGAGTTATATCTTCATAAAGCGGGACTTCACTGTCAGTAGTTATTGTCTTCTCGCCCAGATATAGATACGCCGGGATGATTTGGTCTACCGGCAATTTTGACATATTCTTATAGAGCAGCAGGTACAACGGCAGCTGCAGGGAATACACCGCATCGTTCCATGTTGACCGATTATCAAAATCCAACTTATCAAATCGAACGGGCATTTTTCGCGGATTGATGCCTGTCTTATAATCCAGAATGAAATGGACACCGCTTCGTTCTTCAATCCTATCTATACGCCCCTTGCACTTTATGCCGGAAATCGGGATTGTTATTCTTTTCTCAAGTGCACGAATTATTACCGGTCCGCGTTCAAGCACCTTCGTTTGATAATCCGTCAGATACTCCTTCAATCGGCGCCGGATCTGATATTTTAAAAGATATATTCCACCGCCGGGCTCTTTTCCAAACTTTTCCGAAAAGAGTTTTTCTACCAGATCCTCCATACGTACACTATCAAGATCGGATAATTTCAAAGGAACATCAATCGAACGTTTATAAAACGTATTTAAGACTAAATGCACAAATTCGCCGATATCCTTCGCTTCAAGATCGTCTAACGCTTCATCTTTTTCCTCAAGTTCCAGGATGTAACGATAATAGAATTGTAACGGGCAGCGCAGATATGTATCAAGCGCACTTGCACTGAATGAAAATCCGCGCAGTACCGACATGACCCGCGCTGATTTTTCCAGAGGCACAACTGCATCATTTGACAGGTTTAATGAATAATGTACTGTTTCAATTTTTTCATCGGAGGAACACAATCTTTTCTTTTTCTCGTCTTCCCACAATAACTTTTCAATAAAACGGCTTTTTGTTATATCTTCTGCATCGGTATAGAAAAGATGTACACGCTTGGCGCCGCGCACAAGCAGATTGAAATAATATTCCATTAACATGTCCCTATCGCGCCGTGTTTCCAATCCAAGGCGTTCCCGTAATTGCTGGGGCAGCAGCATATCGCTTGCATGGCTGCCGGGAAGGATTTCATCATTCACATCGAGTATGTAGACGTCATCGAACTGTAAACCGCGCGTTTCCAGCATTCCAAGCACCTGCAAACCGCGAAGCGGAGTACCGGTAAACGGAACTTCCTGTATTCCGACATACTGCCGGAAAAATATCAGATAGCCCTGAAAATCCCTGAAGGATATATTTCCGATCAATGAATGTTCGATACTCTGAAAAACCTCGATCATCGTCTCCGCATAACGTCGGAACAATGGATGCAGCCGGGCAGTACTTTCTTCATATATATAAGAAAGCAATGCAATAGATTTTTGTGCAAACTCAGAGATAGAGCTAATCCGGCTCATCGCTCGTATAGTTTGATTGTGAATCGTGCAGATATGCTGCTTGAGTTGTTCGGGAGTTATCCCCGCCTTTTGTTCATTTAATATGGAAGCTACGCCGGTAAACACTTCCTCTTCCTGCTCGACATCGTTTAATGTTACATTTATTTTTGACACATCTCCTGTCAGCTTTGTTTCAATGGCATGAAATAAAACGCGGGTTACATCGGCACGCTGGTTCCAGCGGATATTTTTCGTATACGGGTGAAGTATGAATTTTATATACAATGAAGCCGGGAACATGTTGTCCTGTCCGGCGGCAAGAAGTTCTAAAAGATTACTGAAGAATCCGAAAACCGGCGTTCTAACAACAGGATATCCGAGTGCAATGTTGTAATCCTCTTCCCCTAACAAAGAGAGCGTTTGGTGATAAACCGGAAAAAGAGAATCAGACGCCGGAAGAACTATAACGGAACGTTCATCCGGAGGCGTCCCGTTATTTACCCGGCGGTCAATGCATCCCGAAAGCGCAAACACCTGGCCATGAGTGTCTGATGCTTTGATAAAATGAATCTCCGGCTCCGGTGCATGCCCATCTATTTTATCGGACTGATACACCATCCAGACATTATTATGCTTTTCTATTTCTTGAAAAATAATTTGTTCTGAATGTGTCTGTTTAAATGGCGCAGTAATGATGATATCGGAATACTGTTCCAGATTAATTTCATTAATGCGGTCAGCAACGCCGACATACCGCATAGCGCGCGTCGAATATCCTGATTTCTCGACAAGTGCATAAAACTGTTTGTAGTATGACTGCAGAGAAAAAAGCCGATTATGTGCCAGTGCGCCTAATTCTTCCTCGACACGCCGGTCCGGCAGGCGGGCAAGATAAAGTTCTTCCAATTCACCGAAAAGTTTTATACCAAGCGGGAGAAATCCATCGAATGCAGCGAAATGTTCGCCGCCTAACCGCTCTTTTAATCCTGTATGAACACTATATAATAACGCAATTGCATTCATCGGTTCCAGATTTTTCCGCGGCTCAGTAAAAAGCTGTTGATATAAGGAAAGAACAAAATCGTCGATGGAAAATATTTTAGGGGGTATAAAGCTGCCGCCGACGCGTTCGGCAAGTTCCTTGCGGATAAAATGTGCAGGGCGTTTTCCCGGAAACACAAGCGCAGCGCGGGAATAGTCTTTAATGTTGATCGTCAGCCGGTCAACAACCGTCTTAACAAGCGAATCCTGCGGGCCTATGACAATGCGCTCGTTCATTCAATCACCCGGATAGTATTTCTGTCTATAAACGCCAGGACACCCTGTATATTTTTTTCAGGATAAAAACTCTTCAGAATATTCATGTAGTTTCTTACCTGTTCGGTATATTCTTTTTTGTCGTCTCCTGTTTTTAAATCAATGACCGTAATTATATCCGTATCAATTATTATACGATCCATGCGAAACAATCGGCCTTCAGTGTCGACAAATTCCTGTTCATTGAGAATTGTTCTTCCTGCTCGATGTGTAAACCACGGATTTATTTCCGGCGAAGATAAAAATCCCGTAATTGTATTACGCAAACGATGAATATCGGCTTCCATTCCCGTATTCTCTGTTTGATTTTTTATAAGTATCTGAAGTGAATCTTTGATATTCTCATCAACGAATTCTACTTGCGCTAAAACTGCATGAATACAATCACCGCGCTGCCGTTCGTAAACAGCCAATTTCTCCGCGCTCGCTGCATTCTTTGAGATAGAGTGCATGGAGAACATTATTTCCGCCGTTGGTACGGATATAGTATCTTTCTTTTCGACCTTCGGCTTTGCCGCCTGTTCAAAACCCTTCTCCGGTAGAAACTTCGAAGGCTCGTCATACTTCGTGTTTTTCACACTGAGAATGTACATCTCTTCCCGTGCGCGGGTAAATGCTACGTAGAGTTTATTCAAATCGTCCACATCTTGCGTTAGCCGGTGCTCATCGTACAACTGCTGAAAATCTTCCAGTATGTCCGCTTCTTTTCTAGTAATGTGCAACATTCGTATTCCATCCGCTTCTTCCTTAAGGATACGCGACGGATGAATTTTCTTCGTATCATATAAAAGAACTATCACCACACGATTGCCAAGACCTTTTGCTTTGTGTATTGTCATAACCTCCACCGCGGCGGTCCCTCGCGGAAGGATGAAATTCCATAAATCATCGCCGTTTTCTTCTTCAGTGAATGCAAGGAAATCTTTCAGGTTGTTTTGTCCGAGATCTTCAAAATTTTTGATTACTCCCAATAACTTTGCCAGAGTCCCCTCTTCTTCGGTCATAAGCGAGAAAAGCCGGAACCGCTTGAAGATTTCCGTCGTCAGATCATACAAAGGCAGATATCCGACAACCGTGAATAAATGTTCAAAATACTGCTGCCAGAGCGATGGATATTGCGTACGGAAGATTACATACAGCGGCACTGATCGATTGTTGTACCGTGCATCCAGAACGAACGTGTGGAGATCATTCATTGCCGGAGCATCCGATTGCACAGCCAGCATACGCATAAAAGTTTTACTCAGAATGAATGATGCGAATGCAAGGTCGTCGATGGGCGAATCGAGAAAACGTAAAAGTGAAAGAAGATCGCCGGTGATTCTCCTGCTTCGTATATCGAGACTGCTGTGCGAGATAAACGGTATTCTTGCACCGTTGAGCCAGCCGCTTACTTCTATTACATCGCTGTTTTTCGGTGTGAGTATGGTAATATCACCATACTCATAGCCGCGCTTACGGCAATCGGTTATGATATTCAATAGCTTTGCCTGCTCCGGCTGAAGCTCATCGTTTGGTTCGAACTTACTGACTTCCACATAACCTTTGCCGCGATTATTTTCCTCGACCACCTGTTTGAAAGTAGAAAGTCCGCTTGCATTCGGTGCATCATTTGTATATTGTGCCGGCACAGTTTTATGAAATACTATTCTACTGAAGTCAACTATCTGTTCGCAGCTTCGATAATTGACAACAAGGTCTTTTATCTGTGGAGGCGCAGAGGGAAACACCGTTGTCTCCATTACCTGCTTCATTATATGCCAATCGGCGTGGCGAAAAGTATAGATGGATTGTTTTGTATCACCCACAATAAAAAGGCTGCCGCGTTTTGAGAGTGTTTCTTCCAGCAAGGGCTTTAATGCATCCCATTGAACATGCGATGTGTCCTGAAATTCGTCTATCAGATAATGTGCAATTGCATCGCCTAGATAAAAGTACACCTGCGGGACAATTTCCTGCGATATATACGACAGCAGCACCCGGGTCACATCTGCAATATAGATCTGGTTATTGCGGCGCATAGTTCTTTCAATGTTCTCTTGAAACAATCGATACGCTTCAATAGAAGGACGATAATACTGCTCTGCAGATGAACGGATGTAATCTATTTTTAAATTATGGAATGTTTCTAAGAACGGTTTGAATTTTGCATTCCAATGTTCTACCGTATCCTTCTCTGATTTGTTCTTTCCCGTCTTGAGCGGTTTATCTATACTTTTAAGCGAGATAAATTTATCGATATCGCCCGATTCCGCAGCATTTACAACATTCTCAAATAACGACGATGTCTCAAGGCCTGATTTTCGAACGAGTTTTAACAAATGCTGAAATGCTGCAAGCAATTCTTTCTTCAAATCCTGAACATGGTTTTCATCCTTTTCCGGCAGTAAGATGTTTTTCGATTGTGAACTGAGAGTATCGTACAATTCGCACACTCCCTGTGAAAGCTTTTTGAACGGGTTCCAAACATATCGCGCTTGCGACTGCGAATCCACAAGCTGTGCTGTGATATCTTCCAGCAGACGTTTCTTTGCGGGCTGTGCGGCAAGCTCGCGCACGAATTGTTCAAATGCAGCGTCGAGCACCGGACGGCTGTCCAGAAGTATTTCAATAGCCGGTGAATATCCATAGTCCAGAGCCGACGCCCGGAACACGCGCGCTATAAAACTATCAATAGTCTGAATTTGAAACGCCGAGTAATCACAGAGGATAGTGTCTATCAACTCACCCGCTTTTGCGCTGATTTGTTCCTTTTCCATAGCAACAACTTCTGAAATCTGAGAGAGGAATGGCTGATCACCCAAATAAGCGTGCTTGAGATATTTCAGAACCCTCTGACGCATTTCCGCAGCAGCGTTTTTTGTAAACGTCATTGCCAGAACATTATTCAGACGGTTATTAGGAATTCGTTCGGAAAGTAAAAGCTGCAGCAATTTCAGTGTAAGAGTATGCGTTTTTCCGGATCCTGCAGACGCAGAAACGACCGTGAAATTCGGAAATTGAAGCTCGGTATCGTTAAGAAGAATTGGTGTCACAATTTAATTTATCAACCGATTATTCTCTTCGTTACATCTTTCATGCCAACCTCAGGTATGATTTTCTTTATCTATTTCAACTTTATCGTATCCGTACTTCTTTAATAATTCTAAGACTTCTTCTCTATACGTTATTTTTCTATGATGCTCATTTTGACTGCTTATATAATTTTTCACCGCTTCTATGTGCGAAGGACTAAGAGAAAACGCTCCGTAACCACGTTGCCAGCTAAACTTTGGTCTAATGAGGTTTTCAGAGTTGATCCAATGCGATGATTCACCTTTGAGAAGTTTCGCAACCTCGTCAATATTCTGGTCACTCCGCATAGTGATGAGCACATGAATATGATCTTTCTGAATGTTTATTGCATTTATAAATATCTTCTGGATTTTTGAATAATCAAGAATATGCTGTACAACTACAGGATGCACGTCTTTCCTGAGAAATGGTTCGCGATTTTTCGTTGACCATACAAGATGGATAAAAACCTTGACATAGGAATGCAACATGATCCCTCCTCTGAAACCATTGAAATGGTTATCCTCTTATGCTAACACAATGAATCATAGCACCAGAATTAATTCTGGTGCTGACAATATTTCATATTTATCATAAAACCGATTTATCGGTTTTTAATTTTACCAGCTCAGCCCAAACATAATAATCGATAACTATCAAGATTGACCATTTTCCCGATACAGGCAAAATGGTCTGCAGCGGGTTCACTTGCATTTTCACACGATTTTTTTGCCTTCTCCAAGGTGGTTTTAAAATTGTCCCACTTACTATAACCAAGAATATTTTGCAATTCCCGCACACTCCGGCATTCAATGCCGTTATAGATATAGCATGCACTTTCAAATTGTGCAAACAATTCCTCGATTTGTTCTTTTTTCATGATGTTCTTGCCTTATTTTCTCATCGCATTCTTCACTATCATATCAATATTCCATATCTATTCAATCGTAAATGCTTAGGGTTTATTGCTATAAGTACGGAGTTCAAAATCCTCCCGACATTCACACAAAATGTAGCCAATAAGTCGATAGATTGCAATGATTTCGACCGAAACGGCAAAGAAGAGTTTGTTTTCTCTCTATCCATAATGAATATTTCTCCAGCAACTTTCTTCCTCTTTATGCATCTTTATAGTAACAGAAAAAACTGTTTAGGAACCGAAAAGTGCAATCAGAGACCGAATTAATACGGCTGTTATGTCAAGGCGAAAAACAGGCTTTTGCAGAATTATACGAACGCCATAAATCAGCGATTTACAGGTATTGTCTCCGAATGCTCATAGATTCAGGCGCGGCGGAAGATGCAACACAGGATACATTTATCAAGATGTCTCAGAATATATCTTCGCTTGAAAAGACCGATGCTTTTTTACCGTGGCTGTTTCGCATTGCCCGCAATGAAGTTCTTATGTATTTACGCCGGAATAAAAGAAACGGAACTCACGGTGATGAAACGGTATGGGATGAGACAACACCGTATGAGATTGCAGTTTCAACAGAGACAACAGAACTGGTTCAAAAAACATTACAGAATCTCAAAAGTGAATATCGTGAAGTCATTGTCTTACGTGAGTATGAGCAGCTGTCATATCAGCAAATCGCAGAGATTACGGGCGACACAGAAAGTTCTGTAAAATCACGTCTCTTTAAGGCGCGTCAAGCTCTCACAAAGAAATTAAAAACATATTATCAATAAGGTGCATTATGAATTGCGAACAATATCAAGAACACATCAGCCAATTTATTGACGGAGAACTGCCGCCGGCAGCAGAGACCGGACTTTTTATTCACCTTGGCGCATGTGAACAGTGCCGCACATTTCTTAAAAATGCTCTCTCGCTGAGGCAAACATTAGTACATACACGGCCAATTACAGTTCCGGCTTCATTAGATCAACGAATACTTGCACAGAATTCTCTCGCAACAAAGAGACTGATAAACCAAAACTATTTTTGGCGAATTACAAAAAGCCAGATATTCTTTCCGTGCTATCGGATTGGCAATTATTTTTTCTGTACTGACAGGTGTACTATTTTCTTCATTCTGGCATACATCGTATCAACCGCAGCAAACCATCGTCTGTCTTACTCCTCTTCCGGAAGTGGAAGTAAACGGCTATGTCATTGTTGCATCACAACCAACGAAAGGAATCAAATAATGAAGAACCACGCATATCTTTTCTTTAGCCTTATTATTTTGACGGGATTTTCTATTTCCTTATTCGCTCAGACTAATAATATACATTCTCCCGAAACGGAAATCGCATTTGACAAGAGACCTGAGGTCATCAAGCGAGTTGAGCCTATATATCCAGCTTCAATGTTAGAAGGAGGATGGGAAGCAGTAGTATATGTAAAAGCATTTATAGATCTAGATGGTAATGTGAAAGAAGCAAAAAGCGAAAAAATCCAAATTAAATCAATACGTACCGACAAGGAGGATGCTTATCCGCAAGAACAATCAACTGACAGAAAAGCATTTGAAGAATCTGCATTGTCAGCAGTATACCAATGGAAATTTACACCTGCCCGGATGCAGGAAAAACCGGTTGCAGTATGGGTAACTATTCCATTTAGATTTAAGCTCAACAGCGATAAAAAGGGAACTTCTGCTGAGAATTCCAATAAAGCAGTAATGGAAAAAAGAATCGAATCAATTAAGACGGTAATTGAGAATATTCTCAAGGGAAAAGAAATAGAAACCGCAAAAAAATATATCGATATAAATGCTTCTCTGATTTACAATACAAAGATGGTGAACCTTTATAGTGTGTTGAATGGAGAGTATAAAGATGTGCGTCTCACCGAAGGAAAAGAAACGCAGTGTGTGAACTTCAATGTGAACATCACCGATGGAGGCAACTCGGCACTTATTGTATGGACATCTGAACTTCCCAAGGGAAAAAACAAGAGAATTCATTCAATCGTAATCTCAAAGGGTGCATCAGATGAATGGAAAATCACTCATTGGCATGTAAGCTTTTAAGATGGCGAGAAAATAATAACGGGAAGCTGTGTCTGCTGACACCGGCTTCCCGTTTCAATTCGATATTAATCAATAGTCTTTATTTTAGTAATAACATTTTTCTCGTTTCCGAATATTTATCCGCCTGCAAGCGGTAAAAATATATGCCGCTTGTAAGTTTATTGGCATTCCATTTAATAGAATACTCTCCTGCTGTCTGGTATTCATTTACACATGTCTCAATTTCCTGGCCGATTTGATTGTAGATTTTTAGTGCAACTGGACAGGATCGCGGCAAGTTGTAATGTATGACTGTTGCAGCATTAAACGGATTTGGATAATTCTGGCTTAACGAAAAGTTACGGGGAAATTCTTCTCCTAATCTGATAGAGGTGGAAGATAGTACATCAAAGAGGATAGTCCTATTTGAAACCTTATCTTCAAGATTAAATTCCGATTTAGCTTGTAACAATATAGAATATTTCATTGATCCCAATTGAGAGGCGCATACTGTGATATCTAGATTTTGAGTTGAATGAGGTTCAATTGTAAAGGATGTTGGATTAATAACAAATAAACTTCTGGGATTGATTCCTCTTCCGGTCCAAGAAATAGTCATGGAATCTTTTGCTTCTCCTGTATTATCAATATGCATTGTGAATGTCGTATCATGAGTAAGCGTATTTAAATTAATGACTCCACTTTCTCTAATTGTAGTTATGGGAAAAGGATTAGCTAATATCGCATTTTTATTGAATGAATAAATATTTTTATCAGCGGAACCAATAAAGAGAATGCTGTCAATGAGGATAGGTGAAGAATGCAGCATTGCGTTAAGTGTATATTTATTTTCTAATTTACCCGTTTTTTTATTGAACACGAAAATCGAACCAATAGTATCAGCAGGTTCCATACCTGTTCCTATATACACAAAACTACTGTCCACGAAAGGATTGCAAAACACACGACCATCAACTGCTTTTTCCCAAACACATTTACCGGTTACTGTATGAACAGCGCGAAGCAGACGTTGATTAGATGTACCGAGATAGATGAGACTATCAGAGATTGAAGGTCCTCCTAAAAGCCACATATTACCAGCTGGTTCTAAAAAAGACCATTGTTTCACTCCGGTTTCAGCATTTAACGCATAGAGGATGCAGCCTCGTCCGGCAAAAAAAACATTTCCATTACAGATCACAGAAAATGTAGAAATTGATGGCGGCCCGCCTGTCCAAAGTCTTTCGGAAAACGTATTATACTCCCATACTTTTTGTCCTGAAGAAAGGTCATATGCATAAAAAACACCATCCCAATCGCCAAAATAAATTTTATTGTTGTACACTGTAGGTGTCGTTCGGATTCCGTTATTTGTATTTGCAGTTTGACATTGGAAAGCGATATTTCCTGTTTGTACATTGATTCCATAGACGAACCCTTTTTCTGTTCCAATATAGGCAACACCGCCAACAATGACAGGTGAGGAATGAAAGTAATCCCATTGATCAAATTGATTTGTAACAGATCCTGAATATAATGTATCATGCCAGAGCAAATTCCCCTGCAAATCCAGTCCATATAATTGATTGCCGCTCTCAAAACAGACAATGTTCCCATCAATAGCGGCCGTAGAACGAATGGGATTATCGGTTTTAAAATGCCAAACCTCAGCTCCGGAAGCAGCATTAAGCGCGTAAAAGTTACTATCTGTGCTTCCGCAATAAAGAACATTATTACGGACTAATGGAGTAGCATAAATTCCCCCGCCGGTTTGGTGTTTCCATACTATCAGGATCATTAGCCATCACAGTATTAGCCGCATAAAGCAGGCATGAACTAATAGCGAGTACTCTAAAAACGTTTTTCATAAGTTCCTCCAAGAACACTTAAAATGATATATTTTATTTTAATTGCTTGGATACAAAATATGAAAGGGGCAGGGAAATGTCGTTTGAATAACAGCAGACCGCTATTAGAAGAACCCTTTTTTTTAATGCAGAATACGGAAAACCGTCATAAAGGATTGAATAATCAGGTGTGATGCAGTTTTTTAAATTGAGTTGGGGTCATTCCCGCGTATTTCTTAAAAGCAACGTTAAATGATGACTTACTGCTATATCCTACTGCATATAGAATTTCCAGGACGGTTTTGTTTTTGTTTTCTTGTTTTTCAAAGAGACGTTGTGATTCATCAATACGATAGCTGTTGATAAAATCATAGAAGTTCTGATTCAGCGAATTGTTAATAATTTCCGATAACGCTCGGTGTGGAATAGAAACCTGTTTTGAAAGTTCTAATAAAGTAATTTCAGGCGTCAAATACGGTTTTTCGGTGTTCATAAATGCTAATAATTTATTGAGATGTTTTTTTTCCAACGCTTTAGATAAAAACGGCCTTTTCTGCCACGGGATTTCTTTAATACCGATGAATAGGTCGGGCTGAATCAAGGCTTTAAAGAATATAAAATTAAAAAAAACAAAGAAAGCCAGAAAATTAATTAAACTAATATTCTCCCGTGTATTAATATCAAAGGGAAATGAGAAGAGGGATAATATGCTTGTACAGCATGCGAGCAAAAATCCGTAAAGGATAAAGTATAACCATGATAAATTTATACGTTCGACAGAGGAGTATTCCTGTTTAATCTTTTTACGGTAACTATTAAGAATAAATAGAGCTGAAAGATTGTATCCTAAAATGTAAATATTAACAATAAAATTATAATACCATCGAAACGATTTGTAGAATGTATTGCTTTCAATAAGTACCCGTTTCGTTTCTGCTGAATGGATATGATACATAGCTGTAAATACAATTAGTACAAATAGGAACGGCAGCGTGTGTGCAAGATGCCGTTTATTTAATTTGAAATCTGAAAACGCAATTGACTTGACGTACAAATAAAATGATGGAGCAGCAATAAAATAAAATGGTGCGCCAATAAAAAAAAGATGCGGAGAATAAGTGTATATTTCACGAAAATATCTAAAACATTCAGCATTAAAAAGGAGCATGATTTGTGAAAACAAAAAAACTGCCAAAAGGATATTGGACTGTCTATTCGGTTTTTTTAGGCATAAAAAAAGGGTAAAAACAGACAGCTGAAACAGTGCAATAAAATTTATTATGTCAATTAAACCAACAATCATTTTTTCAATCTAAAGAATAAATCAATGGATATCTCTGTAAATGGGATATTTGAACTCCCATATACTCGGTTGCTGCGTTATCGAAAAAGATACTTTTCTTTGCCTATGATTTCTTTTTTTTCGTGATGCTGAAGGAACGACACGATCACTTTTCTGCTTTTGAATATTTATTTGCTGCTTTTCCAGTACTGCCTGGTTATGCAGCTCTATCGAGTGAATGATCGATTCCGCTATTTCAACACCGGCACCCAGGCTCAAACCCAGCCAGAGTCCGTCAAGAAAATTGTTTCGAAATAGTGACGACGGCAGAGCTTCAACTTTTGTGAGAATACCGACAAAAAAAGTCAATAAAACAAATACCGCTCCATAATAGACGCCGACAAACATAAACTTCCATTGTTTGAATTTCTCCAGTTTTCGCTCGAAGAGAAATGCTACTACGATAATAGAAAGATTAACCCCGAAAGACCAGATCACGGCATTTACAACAGGCATCCATGCCATAGCAATTATAAAAATAACGGCACCTGTGGAGACGGCCGCAGAAATAGTATTGGAAAGGCCCCGTACATGATAGAATGCAAAAATAAAAGAGGTACTGATTCCGTACATAACAAAGTATGCAAATGCCGGCGATTGCGGATTAAAAATATTGATGCCGTACAGCATTAATCCGGCAATCATGCTTCCAATAAAACCGAGGATTGTAATAAAAGAAAGCCGCCAAAATTCCCCAAGCCAATTTTTCATGTTCATTCTCCTTCAGTTGTTTATTGAATTGCTGCTATTTCATTCAATCAGTCCTAATATACTTACTTTTCCGTTTTTTCCAATTCTTCGAAGTATTTTTGTATCAATTCCTGATAATCTTTGGAATATCCCTGCTCCAATGCTTTCGATAGTTCTTCCCGTAATTGGCTGTTTCCTTCCAGTGAATCCCAGTTTATGTCTTTAGGACTGCGCCGCGTCATTTGTGTGCCGGTTTCCGATTTGCGTTTCTTTTCATAGTCGCGTTCGCGCGTTGATTTAGAAGCATCCAGAAGCCGTGAAAGAATTCGCTCCTGCTTCTTGATCGTTTCGGGATTCACGTTATTCTGTTCGAGATTCTTGACAACTTCCTTCATATCTTCCACAATTTTTTGAAGATCACCTAATATATTTTTCCGGCCGCCGTTTTGCTGCGCTTCTCGATTCAGCTCCTCCAGAGTTTTTTGGACAGCTCCTTGTTCTTGTGCCAGCCGTGCGGCTTCCGCCGCCTGCTGTTGAGAAATCCCGCCCATTTGCTGTGTCTGCATATTAAGAGACATTTGCTGGCCTGCCATCATTTGTAATTGCTGCATGAGACTTCCCGCACCGCCTCCGGTTCCTCC
This sequence comes from uncultured Bacteroidota bacterium, assembly GCA_963770945.1. Taxonomy (GTDB): domain Bacteria; phylum Bacteroidota; class Ignavibacteria; order UBA10030; family UBA10030; genus Fen-1298. The sequence goes on from CAVYRP010000004.1 coordinate 351,265, forward strand.
CCGCATCATTGCCTGGAGTGCATTCTGTACTTGCATTGCTGCACGATTAAGGGCAGCCATCGCTTTTTCCTGTTCTTTAGATGCAACGGTACCTATTTCGATCATCCAGCATCGTCATTGAATTATTCATATACGCCGATGCTTCGCCTATCGCTTGTCCCATTTCCGGTGTTATTGCAAAGGATTTTTGTGATAACTCGTTCAATTCCTCGATTGTATTATTAAGGTCTTGAATGACCATCTGCTGATCCTGAGCATTTTGACGAAGCTGCGGAGAGTTATCCGGTATCTGCTGCGACCGGTCCTTCAGGGCTTCTTCATCCTTTGAAAGTTCCAGGAGATTATTAACCGCTTTACGCATTTCGTTCATCACATATTGCGATTGTTTCTGAAGCATCTGCTGCTGCATTGCATCCATCTTCCGGCTGAATTGCTTGAGTTGTTCTCCGATTTGCTGCTGAGTCTGCTGTGCCTGCTGGATTTCTCCCGTTTGCATTTGCTGTGATGCTTGCTGCATTTTCTGATCCAATTGCTGATTCTGCAAATCTTTCAGAGATTTTTGCATTTCATCTGCGGGCATTTCAGTAAAAAACTCTTCCATCCGGTGTTGAAGATCGGCAGCTTCGTGTTCCATGGTTTGTTCTTTCTTTGCCAGATCAGCCTGCTTTTTAACCAATTCCTGCTGCTTCCGAGAATCACCGGACAGCTTGGAATTCTCTTCCTGCAGGTTTTGTTCCGATTTCTCCAGATCCTGCGATCTTTTTTTCACCTCATCCATTTTCTGTTCGATCTGCAGGCGTTTAAGCAGGTTCAATGTCCGCTCTATGCTCTGACGAAAACGTTCTTCAGAAAAAGTTAAATTTTGCATTGCCTGCTGCAGTTGTTCTTTGCTGATATTCGGCATCTGCTGCTGCAATTGTTTCAGCGTCTTCTGTAATTCTGCGGCATCAAGCTGCTGGAAGAGCTGTTGAAGTTCCATGTATTTTTCCATGGTCTCCTTCGAAAGCACGTTTTGCTGCTGCATTTGCTGTGTCATTTGCTCGATGCGGGATTGCACGTTTTCCAGTTTCTTTTGCACTTCCTGGTATTGCTTTACAATTTCTTCCGTCTTTTTTTGCGTCTGCCAATCGGGTTCCTTGTTCGTTTTCAAGTCACGATTGATCGACTCGGTATTTTCTTTTAATTTTTTTGTATCATCGAGCGATTGTTTCAGATCTTCAATTGAACGATCATGATCCTTATTAATATCGGCAAAGACCTCGTCTAATGAAGGAAGCCGAAGAAGATAGAACTTGCTTTGAGCGCTTTTAGGGCCATGAATTGCATCGTTATCAAAGACTTCCGCAAAATACTCAATGACATCTTCCGGCACAAGATTGAGACTCGAGAGATTCCAATTATAATACATTTCAATTTGACCATCAAAAGCGGCTGATACAGGGATTGAAACAAATGTATGCTCGGTATGCGCCTGTTCGTAACGCGACTTAACTAACCTGTATCCGAGACGCATGCCGGATATTCCAAAATCATCTTTTGCTTTTAATAAAAGTGCAATCGCTTGATCACCGATGATATCGATGTTCCTTCCCGGATCGACGATTTCAACAACGGGATATTCATCTATCACCGTCTTGAGTTGGTAGCGTACCGGTTCGCTGTTTGACAATCCTTCTCCATCAAGAAGATTGATGGAATATGAATTATCTGAAAAGAGAGGAAATGATACAAATATTTTTTCCTGCCTTGTTGTAATCATCAACTTTGTATTGTTTCCGAACTGTATAGACGCTTCTTTTAACGGCTTGCTTGCAGCTCCTGAAATGGAAACACGCGTACCTGTTAACGCAGTTACATCTCCGACAAATTCGTCCATTATCCGCGGCGGGATTTTAGTATATGCGGGATAATCGAGCCGTACGCGAAATGATCGTATCACCGGGCGATCCAGAACGGTAAGCGTATAGTGTTTACTTTCAGCATCCGCATATTGCGCGAAGTATTTTGTAGTCGTCCGTACCGCTTGAAAAGTTGCAGAGAACACACCACTCGAATCGGAATATACTTTTTGTTCGTCTAAATTATCCTGGCCCTCCTGCTGCCGGAAAATAGTAAGTTCGTTCGAACGCGAAGTAAATACCGTAATAAGAGATTTTATCTTCGCCCGTACATCGACATTTTCACCTTTGATTATTTCCTTATCGCCCGGCGATAGTTCAATAAGATATTTTGGAGGAGGTAAAAAATCCTGTGTGAAATGAACCAAACGATAAGCGGCATAGGAAATAGAATCGGGAATAATTAAAAACAATATAGTAATGCAGGCAAAACTTATAATCAGACGGCGGAATTGTCCGGGAAGATGATTTGTATTCACAACCTGCCTAAATTCGAGCGGTTGAATTACACGGGCAAAATCTTTAAATGTCTCATCAATTAATTCTGTTGAGTAAAGTTTTGAAACGGATTCGGCCTCTTTTGCTAGCTGAAGAGTATTCAACAACCTGTCCTTAATCGAAAGGAAAAATACGCCGATATGCCCCGCTATCTCTTCATCTGTAAGAGACGGCAATAAACCAATCAATCGCAGCAAAGGACGAACAACCATCCAGCTGCCGATACAAACAAGAGTAAGAGCAGCAAGAAAAACGATTACAGTTCTTACCACGGCGGAGAAATCGAACAATGATTCTGCAATAAGAATTACTGTCATCACTATGAAAACACCCGTAAAGAAAACGAGGGTATTCGAAAGAAGATCCATACGGTTCTGTTTATTGCGAACCATTTGAATTCGATTCAATAACATTGTTAATATTGAAGAAGATACAGGCATATATTTTATACAATCTGAAAATTAATCAACTATGAATCAAAATCTTTTTACTTCTACAAAGTGTTTAATGCGATAATGCCCATACAACGATATTTGTTCCAAATTTCAACGCTTCCTGTCGAACCGCTTCGGGATCGCCATGGATTTCCGAATCAGCCCACGCATCGCTCGGATTTGATTCATATGTATAATAGACGATCAGCCGGCCTTTATGAAATAATCCAAATCCTTGCGGCGGTTTTCCATCATGTTTATGTGACTTTGGGACGCCATTCGAAAAATTGAAATGGCAATTGTAAAGACCGTAGTTGAACGGTAATTCTATTAATTCCTGATCCGGAAAAACCTTCTTCATTTCCCTTCTGAAAGCTTTATCCATACCATAATCATCATCTGCATATAAGAAGCCGCCCTGCAAAAGATACAAGCGAAGCCGCTGTACTTCATAATCGGAGAAAGCGATGTTACCATGCCCTGTAATGAAAAGAAATGGATACGAAAAGAGCCGGTCACTGGAAAGATCCACAAACTCGTATCTCGGATCGCAATCGATATTTGTATTCTGCCGGACAAACTTCAGCAAATTAACTTCCTCTGAAGGATCATTATACCAATCGCCTCCGCCGTTATATTTCAGCCGTGCAATGCGGAATTGGCTTTCGATGCGCGGTTGTGCTTCTATTTCCGTCATAGAGCTGCAAACAATCAATCCGAAATATACAAATCGTCGAACCACTCGAATTCCTTTCTAAAAAACTTTCTCTAATGTAGAAAACCCGCAGAAGAGAATCAAACAGCGAAGAGATATTGCTTAAAATACAGGACCTAAACATTAGAACGCAGAATATGTATTCTGATGAAACGGAGGACCAAATGAAGAAGCATGGATCCTCTTCCAAGTTTTATCATGCTCCAAAGTGCCTTTAGTGCCTTAATTGGATTATTTAGCCAGAATCGCACAAGCCGGAACTCAATTTTACGAAATTCAAGCCATCCGAATTGCGGCTGGATCAATATTGGTATCAGGGGATCATTTCCTAATGATTCAATGTTTTGGTCGATGAAAGGAAGCGACCATGAAAAATCTTTTCCTAAAAATCCTTTCTCTCTTCCAACACTTTCGACCTCCGTGCCCGGATAAATACGAACACCGATACCGGTGGCTGCTACCGTAATGTATTTCGCATTTTTTTCCATAAACCGAACCGTTGTTCGTGCATCTTCAATTGTTTCACCGATGTGTCCGAATGTAAAGAAGACTTTTGTAAACATACCGAGATCTTTTGTCCAGTGAAAAACGTTTTCCACTTGTTCCAATGTTATCCCTTTATGCATTGTTTTCAGCACGGATGGATTTGCCGATTCCACACCAAAATCCACATAGTAACAACCGGCATCTCTCATCGTTCGCAGGAGATCATATGACATTCCGTTGACACGAATCTCGCATTCCCACGGGAACTTTATTTTTCTGCGTTGAATTTCCATGCATAAAGCTTCTATGTGACTTCTTTTCAGTGTAAGCGTGCTGTCAAAAAATTTTATACCCTGATAGCTGTATTCTCTAATAAGTTGTTCAATCTCATCGAGTACATTTTTAGCAGACCGAAATGTCAGTTGAGTCCCGAACATTGCGCTCGCCGAACAAAATGAGCAATTTACCGGACAGCCTCTTGAACTTACTACAGAGGCCGCAGGTACATGAAGAAAATCGAGGAAAAGGTTATAGCGTAGAATTGCGTCGGGATCCCGGTATGGAAACGGCAGGATATCAAGATCTTCGATACGTTCTGCTTCTGAATTATGAATAATTTCATCATTTTGCCTATAACTGATTCCAAGAATACCTGCGAAGTCTGAACTTCCCTTCAGTACTCGCGAGACAATTTCGTGCATGGAGAACTCACCCTCTCCTCTAACAACGAAATCAATATCTGAAATGCGCCTGAGTGTGTCACTTGCAGTAAAAGAAGCATGAGAACCTCCATAGACCACACATATCGCAGGATCATATGCCTTAACGTGATGAGCAATTTCAAAACTCTCAAACCGTGTGTGCGAGGTTCCGCCGATACCTACTATTTTGGGTTTGTGCAATTGCAGAAGCGTCCCGACACTCACATCGCTTGCCTGCAGATCGACTAACGCTGCAGACACACCTTTTGATCGAAGATAGGAAGTAATCCATGCCATCCCGAGCGGCGGCATACCGCCAAATGTTTTTCCTTTTTCTGCCGGATGAAGCAGAAGTACATCGGACATTTATAAGCCTTGCAGATGATTAGATTTATCATATTGTAACAAGAATACTCGCCATTGGCAAGGTAATGGAACAGGAATAATCATCTTGCAACTCTAAGTTCTTCTGTCTAAGTTTCTACCACCGAAATAACAAAAGGCACTTTTATGAACACCGCAAGATTTGCTGCATTTCTTATCCTCGGAATATTATTCCTTTTTACCGACTGCAGGCCGCAAAACGAATCCATCGACCGTCAACCGGCAGTTGCCGGATCATTCTATCCTGCCGGTAAAAATGAGCTTAATGCAATGTTAAAGCAGCTCTTCAAAAAAGCGGCGCCCTCAAAAAACACAAAAAATGTTATTGCCATAATATCTCCGCATGCGGGATATGTATTCTCTGGAGAAGTTGCGGCTTCGGCATATAATCAGATTGATACTTCTAAAGAATATGACAATATATTTATTTTAGGTTCGAGTCATAGCATAGAATTCGAAGGCGCTTCGATCTACTCGCAAGGCAACTTTATCACTCCTCTTGGCACTGTTAAAGTCAATACTGAGCTTGCCGAGCGGCTCATTAAGGAAAACAGTGTTTTTACCAACCGAACCGATGCTCACACACGCGAGCATAGCCTGGAAGTACAGCTGCCATTTCTTCAATACAGGCTCCACAGGAATTTCCGGATTATACCTATCATTCTCGGCACACAATCATATAAAACTATCAAGGACATAGCCAAGTCTTTGCAGCCGTATCTGAATTCCAAGAATCTTTTCATTATTAGTACCGATTTTTCGCATTATCCGTCATATAACAATGCAAAGAATATCGATAAAGCTACTGCCGATGCAATTCTAACAAACTCGCCGGGCAGCTTGATTCGATCGATAAGAACATATGAATCGAAAGGTTTTTCCAATCTTTCTACCTGCCTTTGCGGCTGGACAAGTGTACTGACATTGATGTATCTGACAGAAAATAATCCGGACATCGTTTTCAGTCATATCCAGTACAAAAATTCCGGTGATACTGAGTATGGCGATAAAAATCAGGTAGTAGGCTACAATGCGATTGTTATTGCGTTGAAGGAAATAAAAGCAGGCACAGAATTCAAACTCAACGATAAAGATAAGAAGGAGTTACTGCTAATCGCACGCAATACGATTGTCAAATATCTGAAGAATCACGAGACGATAGTAATAGATGAAAAAACTTTTTCTCAAGCAATAAAAACAAATTGCGGCGCTTTTGTTACATTGAAGAAGCATGGTGATTTACGCGGCTGTATCGGCCGTTTCGATGCAAGTGAACCGTTATTCAAAGCAGTGCAGGAAATGGCAATCGCATCATCGACGCAGGACCCCCGATTCAAACCGGTTGAGTCTGGCGAGATACCAAACATTGAAATAGAAATCTCCGTGCTTACACCGATGCGCCGCATTAATTCCATCGATGAATTTCAATTGGGAAAACATGGCATTTATATTAGAAAGGGATATAAATCCGGAACATTTCTGCCGCAGGTAGCCGCGGAAACCGGATGGACAAAGGAAGAATTCTTAGGCCGCTGTGCGCAGGATAAAGCCGGCATCGGCTGGGACGGATGGAAAGATGCGGAATTATATATTTATGACGCGATAGTTTTCGGGGAAAAAGAATTGAAAGACAAGTAGTTGAAAAATGATCCTCCACAAATATCCAAGCGTGAATTTATTCGCCGATGCTCTCTGTGCGCCGGAGGACTGGCGCTTGGCGCGTACAATCCAAATGTTTTTTTAAATCCATCAAATACAGACTTAGGAAAGTTCAGTAAGGAAGCGCTCTTCTATTCGAAAACAGGCGACGGATTGTTATGTGAAAAATGTCCGCAGTCGTGCTGTCTTAATGACGGCGATGCCGGATTCTGCCGCAGCCGGGTTGCAAGAGGCGGCAAAATCTACTCCATTGCATACGGCAATCCTTGTGCGGTGCATACCGATCCGATCGAGAAAAAACCTTTTTTCCATTTTCTTCCGACAACGCACGCATTCTCAATAGCCGCTGCAGGATGCAATTTCCGCTGCCTTAATTGCCAGAATTGGCAAATATCGCAGGTGAGTCCGGCGGAATCCGATAATATTGAATTAATGCCTGAGGAAGTTATCAAGGCCTGTATCAATTCCGGTTCCGAATCAATTGCATATACATACTCCGAGCCGACGACTTTTTTCGAGTATGCATGTGATACGGCAAAGCTGGCGCGGGAGCATAAAATTCATAACCTGCTGAAATCCAACGGTTACATCAACGAAAAACCACTTCGTCATTTATGTAAAGTTCTTGATGCTGCAAATATAGATTTAAAAATTTTCGATGATGTAATTTACAAAAAACTCAGCTCTGGAAAACTCGCACCTGTACTCAGGGCATTAAAAATATTTCGTGAAGAAGGTGTCTGGCTGGAGATCACGAACCTTATCATTCCAACATGGACAGATAACTTTGATACTATTAAAAAGATGTGCGAATGGTTATGTCTAAACGGTATGTCCGATACTCCGCTGCACTTCAGCCGGTTCACACCGCTTTACAAACTAAGCCAGCTTCCGTCAACTCCGCTTGAGACACTGACAAAGGCCTGCACAATCGCGAAAGAATCAGGAATCAATTACGTTTATCTTGGCAACGCAGGCGGACATCAGGCAGAAAATACATACTGTCCAAAGTGCCGAAAAACTATCATCGAACGGCGTGTGTATACTATCCTGAATAACAATATCTTAAAGGGAAAGTGCATATTTTGCGGTGAAAAAATTCCCGGAGTTTGGAGCTAGCCGAGCCTTAATTTTTAACCAGCGCACTTTTTATATCGATCCATGAATGAAAATCTCGCCGTAAATAGAATTCAACGAACAAGATATTTTCTCGTTTACATCGGCTTCGGTTCAATCATCTCGCAAATTCTTCTCATCCGTGAATTTCTTGTCAGTTTTTACGGCAGCGAACTCAGTATAGGTATTATTTTTGCCGGATGGCTGATCTGGATCGGAATCGGGAGTGCAGCGGGCAATAAAGCCGTTAAGAATATTCCGAATATTTCCCGTCATTTCTTTGTTCTCATTGCCCTTACACCGTTTATTACACTTCTGCAAATCCTTGCAGTTAAATTTGCTCGCGCCTTTCTCCCCGCTTCAGCCGGTGAATATTTATCTATATTAAAACTTCTCGGATTTTCATTTTCAATTTTAAGTGCAGGATGTTTTTTATGGGGGATACTGTTTACTTTTGGCGCAAAGATGCTCTTATCAGAAAAAGGGGAACTGTGGCAAAGTGTAAACAAGGCATATGTGCTGGATTCTGCCGGATGCGTCGCCGGCGGATTGATATTTTCATTTGTGCTGGCATCGCTGTTCACAACTCTGCAAATATTATTTTCTTTATTCTTGATTACCTGGGGTATGATGTTTTGGTATGCTTTGAAGAATATAAAACGTGCAAGGACATATATTCTTCTTTGTTTCATCGTCTTATATATATTTCTTCTTCAGCCAATCCGAACACTTGAACACCTGGTAAATGCTTACCAGTGGTCGCTCATAAATGATAAACTCACATTTATACGATCGGTTGATACAAAATACCAGAATCTTTCGCTCCTCCAGCTGGAAAATCAATACACGGTCTACACGAACGGGCGCCCGGCATTTAACATTCCCGATACTTACGAAACCGAGATATTTTTGCATTCAATTATAGTTCACCGCAGTAATGCAAAGCGTGTACTTATTCTCGGCGGAGGATTCAACGGCTTACTTAAGGAAATCTTGAAATATCCCGTACAGGAAATAGAATATGTGGAAATCGATCCCGCACTTCTTCCTTTTGTCGAGCCAGTATTGGATGCACAAAATCAGCAGGCGCTGCGTGATCCGCGGGTTAAAATTATATCCGGAGATGGACGTGAATTAATATCCCGAAAACAACAGCCCTTCGACGTTATCATCCTGAACACCGGAGAACCGTCGACGGCAAGTATGAATCGATTCTTTACCCGGGAATTTTACCGGCAATGTTCAAGCAGATTGACGCACGGACGGTATTCTGGCATTTTCTTTCCCTTCATCCGCTGAATATATTACGGATGAATTAAAAAAATTGGATGCATCAATTTATCATACATTTAAACAGGTATTCCGGAATACATTGATTATTCCCGGAGATCACGCCATTTTAATCGGATCAACGGGCAGAGAACCGTTTGTACAGGATCCTGATTCGCTTGCAAAGCTTTATACATCTGCCAAAATATCATCGGAATACTTTTCCAAGTACATCTTTGAAGAAAAAATGCTTCCTGAAAGAATAAAATATATTACAAACACGCTGGAATCAGTTCAAGATTATCGTGTGAACACCGATGCTGACCCCGCAACGTACTATTTCGACTTATTACTGTGGAATAGACTATTGCAGGGAGATAACAGAATATTTTCATCTATAACCCGAGGGAATTTATTTACCACAGGAACTCTGGCTGCTTTAATATTATTTATTATAATTATTGTTCGTCGCAGGCAGGTAAAAAAAATGGAACGGTTCGCTTATGCAATTACCATTTCCTGCGCAGGATTTATCGGTATAACGATCAATCTTCTCTTTATTCTGAATTTCCAGGAAACATTCGGGTCTGTTTATGAATTAATCGGAGCATTATCGGCAGTATTTTTATTGGGATCAGCTTTAGGAGCAATATATATCGGACGAATGTCTAAAAAACACAAAATAAAATTCATCCTGTTTGTTATCCTCACCGTGCTTGCAGGCATTTTACTTTTATTTCCGCATTTGTTATATATTTTGCTGAAGGCGCATTCCATGCCATTAACACTGACAGCTGCAATGATGTGTGGAGGACTCATAGGAACGTTATTTGGTATTACAAATCGGCTTTATTCTTGCGACACGGCAGATATAGGCAGTGTTTATGCCTATGACGTAATAGGTTCTTCTGTCGGCGCGTTGTTTGCATGTTCATTGCTTCTGCCGGTGCTTGGAATTCAAGAAATGACCGTTTTTCTTTCTATCGTTTTATTACCGGCAATTTATGCGGCAATGCTTATTCAAAAATGATACTAACTTGCTTCTCTTTTTTTACTTCGGACCTTGACTGATTGCATCCAGGATCTTCTTATCAAGCTGAGGAAGACCTGGATCCAGCAAGCATGCTTGTTGATATGCTAAAACAAATGCTTTGCCGCCTTTCAAAAGCGTCTCGGTAAGAGCAGGCCTGCCGAGATGTTTATCTATTTGATACGCCATAAATTCGCCTGAAGCAGAGCCGTAATTTCCTTCGACTGTCCCTGATAAATTCGCATCTAATAAAAGCTTTTGTGCCCGTGCGTGGGATAAATTCGGCGAAATCATTTCCATTAGAACGGAGTTAAGCGTCTCTATTGCCTTTGATCTTGCATAGAACCATGATATATTCGGCGTATCACCTGCGAGATGTATCTGTAAAGAAAGATAATATGCAACACCTTCATTTTGCACAAGATCAAGAAGGTAATCAGCTGCATTTTTGGGCTTCACAGATTCGGGTAAAGATTTTTGTACAACTGCAAAAGCTGCATGGAAGCATTCATGGGCTGTTGTGCTGAGCAATTCAATATATTGAGTTTTTGTACTCGGCAGCGCTTCTATTAAAGAAGCAAGATTGACAACTATAACAGGCTCTCCTTCATCGCCGCCGACAAAAGTAGGTGTATCATAATTCCACACTACACGCCGCTCATAAGCGGTTGCACGTTCATTTCCTATGACTACAATATACACTGAAAAACGTGTCGCAACTCTTGCCTGAGGCGGAAAGAATGAAGCAATCGTTGCAACTATACGTCGGTCCATATGCCGATTTTTCACTTCATCGATAAGTTTCCGCAATTCAGGAATATGATTCTTTGCCGGTAAAAATCCGTATACATCGCTTTCAAATCGCGGATTATTTCTCGCTATCACAAGCTGATCTCGAAAATCATCGGTCGATTTAGATGAACGCGCCAATAAAACGCTTGTAGCTGCAGCGAGTTGATTTCCGCGAAGCTTTGCTACATGATCTGCATCGCCGATACGATAATCAAAATAATCAATTGTCTGTTCGGCAGCACTATAATCTATTCCCAGTGAAAAATCAAAATCCTGACTAATTTGAGCATTTACTTTGCAGACTGTCGAAAAGAATAACAATCCGTATACCAAAATGAATTTTATAAAAAACGAAAATGTCTTCATCATTATATCATCCTATTAAGAAATGTAAGTGTAAAGAAGAAGGATGTCAAACCGTCCTGTTTCATTCTTTTTACTTCAATATTATTTCTCTTTCCAATGACAATTTCATAAATTGAATATGATACGGTAATATTTACACCATAAATTATATTCCTAAGAATTATATGCCTTATGCCGGCGAGCTGAGCGCTCTTATCACTGCAATAATGTGGACTGGAAGTGCGTTTGCATTCGCTGCCGCAACTACTCGTGTTGGCTCGGTCTATGTGAACGTTGTACGGCTTATTGCTGCCGTCATATTCCTGTTTATTACAATCGTTGCCGGGAATATTCATAATGATATTTCAATTATCCAGGCCGGATATTTAATCTTAAGCGGTTTAGTCGGATTTGTTTTCGGCGATACTTTCCTTTTTAAGTCATTCGAATATAACAGTGCACGAATCAGCATGCTAATTATGTCGGCCGCTCCGGCTATGGCGGCGCTGCTTGCATTTCTCTTTCTTGGAGAGACCCTCACGCTTATGGGAATTATTGGTATGGCCATAACACTCACAGGTATTATGCTCGTTATCTTTGAACGTAAGGAATCTTCAACACATACTTTGCCTGTGTCGATGGCGGGAGTATTCTATGCTTTACTCGGTGCACTGGGCCAAGCGGGCGGATTAGTACTGGCTAAGTCTGCATTCGTCATAGGGCCGATTAATGGATTGACCGCAACATTCATCAGGGCATTTGCCGCCACTATTTTGCTCGTACCGCTGAATTACTTTTCAAAACGATTTACCCGACCGGCAGCTGTATTTATGAACAATCCGAAAGCATTGGTTTTTACATTGCTCGGCGCTTTTCTCGGCCCGTATCTCGGCGTAACCTTCAGCCTAATCGCCATATCGATTACAAATGTTGCAATTGCAGCAACAATTATGTCGATAGTTCCTATTCTTATGCTGCCGGCTGTGTGGATTATTTTTCATGAACATTTGTCATGGCGGGCTGTCGTAGGAGCTTGTATTGCCGTTGCCGGAATTGGAATTTTATTTCTTCGTTAAATCTGCCGGAGGAACAGGCGAGTCCATTTCGCGTTTTTTCTTCATTAATGAAAAATATTTACCGTATAATTTTTCCGCACATTCCGGACAAATTCCATGTGAAAACGTCGCATCCGAATGGCTCTGGATATATACTTCCAACTGATCCCAATATCCTTTGTCATCTCGTATTTTCTTGCAATGAGAACAAATCGGGAGAAGCCTGCCCAGCGTTTTGATATCGGTTGTCGCTTTTTGAATACGTATGTTCAGCTCTTTCTCTTCTTTCAAGAGCTGCCAGACTCGCAGTCGATATGCGGCAAAGATAGCTCCTCCTAAGACTACTATCATAAGGCCATAGAACCAATATGTTTTATAGAAAAATGGTTTTATCTCGAACTTGTAGTTTGCACCAATCTCATTCCACACACCGTCGTTGTTGCAAGCAATAACATGAAAGCGGTAGCTGCCGGAAGGAAGATTTGTGTAATAAGCTAAACGCCTTGGGCCCGCATCTACCCACTCCCGGTCATACCCTTCGAGTTTATACTTGAAAAGAACTCTATCGGGTACAAGAAAACTGAGTGCAGTAAAATGAAATTCGAACTTCTCAGTACCGGGCGAGAGAGTGATAAACTGATCCAAGGGCAGTGGTTCTCCATTTGCAATGACCTTTTCAATAATTACCGGCGGCAGAAGCTTATTCCGGTCTATGGCTTTGGGGTCGATCATAACCGCACCTTTCTTTGTAGCAAACCACAGACGGCCGTCATCCGCTTTCCATCCTGCAGGCTGCCAATTACCGAAGCATTCATCTGTTTTCATTCCATCTTCGGTAGTATAAACATGCGATCTCAGAAATTTAATTCGTCCTGCATCAAAGTCGTCAAAATCCTGCAATTTTATATTTCCGATACCTCGAGGACTGCTCAGCCAAAGATTGCCTTCATCATCGCAGATTACGCAATTAATTTCGTTGGTAAATAGACCGCATTTGGTGGAATAGGGCGTAAACTTACCATTCCTATATCGAGTAATACCTCCTCGCGGTGAACTGAGCCAAAAATTCCCATGCCGGTCATTAAAAATCGAATTGACCCAGAGATCGGAAATTCCATCGCTCGTATCAAAAACAGTGTTTTTTCCATCCTTTATTCTTACCAACCCCCGCGATGTGCCAATCCAGAAAGTATTTTCCGGGTCTAAATAAAAACATCCTACATACTCGGTTGAAGAATATTGCCGGCCGTCTGAAAGAAAAAACGGCTTTAATTGCCCGTCGACAAATCTGCGAACTCCAATGTCATCCATAAAAAGAACAAGGCTTTCCTTGTCTTCGCCGATCGCAGTGATCCATTTTAATGGCAGGCCGGAACTTGTATCGAAGCGTTTGAGCCGGCCTTCCTTCAAATTCATAAGCAGGCCAGTTTGGCCGATCCATAGACTGTTATCCCGCGATACATATGCCGGTCCGATAACAGCTGGAGTAATGGTTATTTTATCATCTTTCAATCGTGTGATGCTGGCGCTCTTGTCACTCAGGAAATACAGGCCTTCATTCGGTATTTCAGCTATGCTGGAAATATAGTCGCCGGCAAGGCCCTCTTTGATTGTATAAGTAGTAATATTAACATTTCTAAATTGATTTAATCCGTTTGATGTGCATATCCAAAGGCTGCCTTCACGATCTTCCAAAAAGGCCAATACGTTATTATCCGATAATCCGTCTGAATCAGTATAAGTTGTCCAATTAGTTCCGCTTAAACGATTAAGTCCTTTCTGTGTTCCAACCCAGAGGTTACCATCACGATCTTGAAATATAGTATTGATATGGTTGTTGGATAAGCCGTCAGAACCCGTGAATACTCTCATCCTGCCGTTCTGCCATCGGACTAATCCGTTTCCAGTGCCTGCCCAGACATTTCGCCTGGCGATCCGTATAAATACAAGTGACCTCTTGATCGGTAATCCGGATATAGATTTAATATCAATAGTTTTTACCCGGCCGCTTCTTTCAAAAATGTGCACACCGTTTTGCGCGCCTATCCAAATTCTGTTCAGCGTGTCCTCGGCAATTGCATTAACGAAAGCATTATTTAGAACCGACGTAAATTTCTCATTACTGAACATATAAGCATTACTGGATGTTCCTATAAGGAGTTGTCCGGCCCTGCTTTCAAATAAATACCGGATCTGCGTATCATAGAAGCCTCCTTCTGAACCGTAAAGAGAAATCTTTCCATTCTTGAATCTTCGTAAACCGTTATACCCTGTACCAATCCAAAGACTGCTGTCTTTTGTCACAAGCAATGCCGTGATCGATTCATGAGTTTTGTCCATTGTCGGATTTGTCTTAACTTCTTCAAAACGTACTCCGTCAAAAAGAAACAAACCCGCGGACGTACCAAGCCAGAGATAACCGTCTTGAGTTTGAAGAGCGACATGTACGGCGTGCGCCGACAAACCGTTTTGCTGCAACCATATTCTTCGTCCATACTGATTGATATTCTTCTTTGGATCTAGAGCAAACATCGACGACATTCCGCCGATTATCAACACCAGTATCAGAATAAAAAATAACGGACGATGAAATCCGGAATACGGCATATCGATTAAGTATTTTTCCCGCCAACGCTGTTTCATCAGTCCTTTGCGCCCGTATTATCAAAAGATGCTTTCATTGCCGGAGATAATTTCTCCATGCATTCAGGACAAATGCTTTGTGAAAATTCCGTCTCTGAATGATTTCGTATATAACCTTCCAGCTGATCCCAATAACCTCTATCATCACGGATCTTTTTACAACTTGCACAAATTGGAATAAAACCGCTCAAGGTTTTAATACTGGCTGTGGCTTCAAAAATACGCATCTGCAATTCCTTTTCTCTCTTCAGGAGCTGCCATACACGGAGTCTATATGCACCGAATATTATTCCGCTGAATGCAACAAATATAAGACCGAAAAACCAATATGCCTGGTAGAAATGCGGTTTTAATTCAAATGTAAAATCTGATTTAGCTTCATTCCATATACCGTCATTATTGCAGGCCATTACTTTGAAGTTGTACCGGCCAGGCGGTAAGTTTGTATAATAGGCTACGCGCCGGGTCCCGGCTGTAATATATTCATTATCGTATCCTTCTAAAATATATTTAAATAGAACTTTCTCGGGAACAAGAAAGCTGAGTGCCGTATAATGAAACTCAAACTTTTCTTTACCCGGCAGAAATGTTACAGGTTCATGCAGGGGAATTGTTTGTTGATCAACAACAACCTTCTCTACAAGAACGGGCGGCGGAAGTTCATTTCGCTTAAATGTTTTCGGATCAATCCTAACAGCTCCTTTTTTCGTCGCAAACCACAGGTGGCCGTCATTCGCTTTCCATCCTGCAGGCTGCCAATTGCCGAAGCATTCATCTGTTTTCATTCCATCTGAAGTCGTATAAATTTTAGGGTGTAAAAATTTTTCACTCCCTGTATCATAATTATCAAAATCCTGGCGGCCGATACATCCGATGCCCCTTGGACTGCTTAACCAGAGATTGCCTTGATCGTCTCCAAGTACACAATATATTTCATCGTTGAATAATCCATTTTTTGTATTATACGCAGTAAACTTGCCGTTTCTATAACGTGTAAGACCGCCCTGGGGGGAACTAATCCACAAGCTGCCCAGTTGATCATCAAAAATGGAACTGACCCAATTACCGGCCAGCCCATCCACCGCCGTATAACTCGTAATTCTTCCGTCTTGAATTTTCGAGAGACCGCCGGTAGAACCTATCCAGAGAAGATTATCCTGCTGCGGAAAAAAACAAGATATATAGTTTACAGAAAGGTCTTGCTGGCCGTCATCCAGGAAATATGGTTTTACTTGACCGCGAATAAATCTAAAAATTCCCACCTGATCTGCAAAGAAAATAAGACTACTATCGTCTTCAGTAATTGCAGATATCCACCTTGGTGGAATGCCGTTCCGAATATCGTATTGAACTAGATGATCGTTTTTTATTTGAGATATTAAACCATTGTGGCCTATCCATAGACTTCCATCGCGGGCAATGCATGCTGGACCTATAGGAACATTAAATTTTAATATTTTTCCGTCCTTTATCTTGGTAACATTGGCCCCTTTTTCACTAAGGAAATACAGGCTGCCGTCCGGCATTTCCACAACACTTGTGATGTTGTCATTTGCCAGGCCTTCTTTAGATGTATATGGCGTGATAGAAACATCTCTATATTGGTTTAATCCGTTTGAAGTACCTACCCAAAGGCTGCCTTCCCGATCCTCCGCAATTGACAATATGTTGTCGGTATTAAAATAATCAATATCTCTTACTGACGTCCAATGTCCTCCTGACAAACGGTTTATTCCCCCTCCGTTTGTTCCAACCCAGAGATTACCGTCTCTATCTTCACAAATCGAAGTGATATAAGAATCTAAAAGACCATCGATCGTATTAAATGCTGTAACTGTATTATTTTTCCATCGAATTAATCCATTGTAGGTGCCAATCCACATATTTCCCTGACGATCCGCACGAATCGATGTAATTGCCTGATTCTTCGAACCGGCAGTAATCATCAGCGTTCGTACCTTGCCGCTGTCTTCAAATATCCGTAAACCGGAATACGTGCCTACCCAAATTCTTCCCCTTGCATCCTCCGCAATGCTGGTTATAAATTTTGGTTCTATTGGGACCGAAGTGAATTTTCCATCGTTTAATTTATAAAGTCCATAAGATGTACCTATCCAGATATGACCGGCCCGGCTCTCAAAGAATGTGTTAATATTTCTGCTGAGAATTCCATCCGATTCACCATGACGAAATATTTTTCCGTCTTTGATGCGACAGATCCAGTTATTTGCCGTGCCTATCCACAGGCTGCTGTCTTTCGATTCACATAATGCAGTAATCGTCTCCCGATTTTTACTGTCTTGCGGATCGGTACCTATCCATTCAAAGCGATCACCGTCAAAACGAAGCAGGCCTGCTGTCGTACCAAGCCAAATATATCCGTCACGTGTTTGGAGAACAGCATTAACAGCATTAGCCGGCAGACCGTTTTGCCAGGACCAAACACTGTGTCCGTATTGATTTATTGTCTTCGCTGGATCAAGCGCAAAAACACACGGCGCTAACACAACCATGACCAAAGAACACAGGATGACAATCCATAAATATGAAATCTTCATTCTCATCTTTTTTATCAAAAAATTTCCTGAGTGTCCAATTTTATTACTGCATGAAAACAATGGTTATTGTCCTGCAGTATATGGATTAGGATGGCATATTCCATAAAAAGAAAACGAAACTCTTATTCTTCTATTATATTATAGTACATTTTAATTTATACAGTATCAATCGACGCCATGATCCTTGGACTTTAATCCGGCATTTGATACTCTTTATCCTGCGGGCGGATATCATCGTGCATATTGCGGAGAGCGTGGAAGGCTGTTTCGCTTCCCCTGATTAAAGCCTTGTGAAATATACGGTATGCTTCACCTTTGTCCTGCGGCAGCCCAATTCCTTTTTCATAACAATAAGCAAGTGTCAAGTCTGAAAACAAAGAACCTTGTTTTGCTGTTGTGCGGAGAGTGGCAAGCGCGTTAGAAAATTCCTGTGTATGGATTTGGCCTAGTACATTTGCCGCCGCGAGCCGGATATCGGCTTCAACACTGCCTGATGCAGAAGCGCGTTTCCATAATTCTACTGCCCTGCCTGTGTTCTTTTGAGTCCATCGTCCGGTGAAGTGACATAAACCCAGTTCCACCATCGCAGGCGTATGGCCCGCCGAAGCAGCACGCTGCAGCAGCTCGAATGCCTGTTTCTCATTCAACAATTTATTGAAGCCGGCGGAGACCAATCCTGACCAGACATAAAGTGCATCAGGATCATTCTTAGACGACCGCAGCTCGAGTTCTTGAGAAAATTCATCGGTTATCATTAATTTCCAGAGCAATGCCGGCGCCCGATAAGAGTCAAGGTGAAGAGCGCGCAGGTAATATACTCCGGCTAAAATAATATCCCTTTGAACATTCAACCCGCGTTCATAACAGCGTCCCAGCAGGCATAGCGCCTCCGGATTTCCTGCGGCAGCAGATAGAAAGAACATCGAGCGGGCACTTGAATCCAGTTTTGCTGCAGCCGAATTATCTTTCGTCTCTGCGCTTGAAGAAGCCGATATTCCCTGATGTGCTTCGCGAATCAGAGTTGTGTCTTCGATCGTGGAAATCGTATCTCTGTGAAAGTCGATGAATAACAAACTATACCCTGCATTTTTAGGAGTTGTCCCGTGAGCATTATTTTTCTTTTTTCCGTTTTCAGAGTCGGCATTTTCAGCCGTTTCCGTTGTATCCATCCCGCGCCGTTCCATCTCTTTTTTTGAAATCTTTGCCGCTTCCGATCCAAGTTCAGACGCTCTTCTAAAATATCGGTATGCTATCGGCCAGTTGCGCGGCACAATAAAATTCTCAGTATACAATAATCCCATTATGTACAACGCGTCCGGATTTTCCTTTTCTGCTGCAACGCGAAAGTGATCGAATGCTTTAAACGGATTCCATTCAATTCCCATACCATTCAATAAAAGAATACCGAGATTAAATTCTGCTAGAGGAAGATGTTGATCGGCTGCTTTTTGTATCCAAAATGCAGCTTTGGGAGTGTCTACCGGAAATCCTCGGCCCAGTAAATAACGCAGACCCAGTTCATGCTGGGCCGGCGATTCACCGGCATTGGCTTTCTGCATCAATACAAACGCTTCGAGAAGCTGGAGATCAAGCGTAGAAGGAAGAACAAAAGGAGCGGTCATTGCATTAGTGCTCCGGAATGCCTGCGGTTTCTTCATCTCTTGCGCCTGCATAATGTTTAATGCGAGAGAGAAAAGAACAACCGCAGTTAATGCAATGTGAGAATTTCCTTTTTGTTTTTCCGAATTCATTTTAGTAACCTTGCTTACAATTTCGTATATTATCAATACAATTGCCATATTTCACTGTTCCGGTTAAACATAAATACAATATTAGACGAAATAAGGAATATTTCGTTTCTTTCATCTTTTGTATGAAAGAGCGCCTATTGATTTTCTGCTGAAAGATAGATATATGAGCGACGATAAAATTATTTTTTCCATGATCGGTGTCGGAAAAGTCGTAAAACCGAACCGTCAGATTCTGAAAGACATTTATCTTTCTTTTTTTTACGGTGCAAAGATCGGTGTACTTGGATTAAACGGCGCAGGCAAGAGTACACTTCTTCGTATTATCGCCGGCATCGATAAGGATTATCTCGGTCAAATTACAGCACAAAAAGGAATTACTTTCGGTTTCCTTCCGCAAGAGCCCGAGCTTGATCCGGCAAAAACGGTCAAAGACATCGTGGAAGAAGGAGTACAGCAAATTGTCGATTTAGTAAAAGAATACGAAGCTGTGAACCTTCAGCTTGCTGAACCGGAAGCCGACTACGATACATTATTAGAAAAGCAAAGCAAGCTTCAGGAAAAGATCGATCATTTGAATGCCTGGGATATTGACAGCAAGCTTGAACAGGCAATGGATGCACTGCGTTGTCCGCCGCCGGAGACTTCCATCAATATACTCTCAGGCGGCGAGCGGCGCCGGGTCGCACTCTGCCGTCTCTTACTGCAGGAACCCGATGTACTGCTGCTTGATGAACCTACCAACCATCTGGACGCAGAATCGGTCGCCTGGCTGGAACACCACTTAGGTCTTTATAAAGGCACCGTCATTGCAGTTACCCACGACAGATATTTTCTCGACAATGTTGCAGGGTGGATTCTTGAACTCGACCGTGGTGAGGGAATTCCATTCGAAGGCAATTACTCGTCATGGCTCGAACAAAAGAAACACCGGCTTGAAATAGAAGAGAAACAGGAATCAAAACGTCAGCGTGTATTACAGCGGGAACTTGAATGGGTGCGTTTAAATCCAAAAGGACGTCACGCGAAAAGCAAGGCTCGTATAACTGCATATGAAAAGATGCTCGACTGAACAATCCGATAAACGTGATGAAGAAATGGAAATTTATATTCCGCCGGGTCCTCGGCTGGGCGATGTTGTTATCGAGGCAGCTGGAATATCCAAAACATACGGCGACAGAATTCTTTTCGAGAATATGAATTTCGTACTCCCGCCCGGCGGCATCATCGGCGTTATAGGCCCAAACGGTGCCGGCAAAACCACTCTATTCAAAATTATTACCAAGCAGGAACAGCCGGATGAAGGAACAATAAAAATCGGTGATACTGTAAAACTTGCCTATGTCGATCAAATGCGTCCGCTTGATCCTGACAAAACAATCTGGCAGGAAATTTCAGGCGGAGAAGACCTTATAATGCTCGGCAGCCGGGAGGTTAATTCACGCGGTTATGTGGCCCGGTTTAATTTCAGCGGGACTGATCAGCAAAAACCGGTCGGAAAACTCTCCGGCGGCGAAAGGAACCGCGTTCATCTGGCAAAAGTGCTTAAAGACGGCGCTAATGTACTGCTGCTCGATGAACCGACCAATGACCTTGACGTGAATACACTTCGCGCATTAGAAGAAGCTCTTTCAAATTTTGCAGGATGTGCCGTCATCATCTCGCACGACCGCTGGTTCCTCGATCGAGTAGCGACGCACATTTTAGCATTTGAAGGCGACAGCAGTGTACTGTGGTTCGATGGAAATTATTCTGAATATGAAGAATATCGCAAGAAACAGCTGGGTATCAGCGCCGACCAGCCGCATCGATTAAAGTATAAACGTTTAACGAGGAGTTGATCATACTGATTGATCCTAATTGCGTCGTATTTTTCTTCGATTATGCTTTGCCTTTTTTAAGGTCATAAAAAAAGTAATTGCTTCACTCTAAGCTTGTTTCAGGATCTGATTTTTCATCCCATGAAAATCGTTTCTTAGCAAGAAATGTTCTCCAACCCTGTAATATTTTGTCCGATTTTCCAACTAACTTAGTATAGGCAACCGAGATTCATAGATTTAATTTTTATGGATAAAAATCTGGAAAACCTTTTTATTCGAATTATTAATGAGAATAAGAATAAAATTCTTCGCGTATGCAGAATTTATGCGCATAATGTCCATGATAGAGAAGATTTATTTCAGGAAGTTTGCATCAATATTTGGCGGTCATTGCCTTCATTCCGAGAAAAATCAAGCGTTAACACATGGATGTATCGTATAGCCTTGAACGTATGCATGCAATTTTATTTATCCGATAAGAAAAAGGAAAAACCATATTCACTGGATGGAATTGAAATCGAATTTATCGAGACGTCTGCAGATGATAACGTTGAAAAACTTTATGCTTCTATTTCGAGGCTCAACGAAGCAGAAAAACCGCTCATTCAACTTTATCTCGACGATCTGCCATACAGGGAAATCTCAAAGATTATGGGTATTTCAGAAAATCTTGTCGCAGTAAAAATCAATCGCATTAAAGATAAATTGAGCAAACTTTTAAATGGTGAACGGCATGAAAGACAATAGTTTAAAGCAGCTTTGGCAGATGTCAGGATGCAGTATGACGGTCACTTTAAATAACGAAGCTTTATTGGTTAGCCTGAATAAAAAGATCGTACAATATGAAAGAAGCATATTAAAAAGGAACATACGCGAAATAACCGCGGCTTTTATTGTGATGATTATTAATATATTTTATTTCATCAGAATACCTTTTCCAATGGCAAAAGCGGGTGCTGCAATAATTATTTTATCATGCATCTTTATCAGTGCTAAACTTGTCTATGCAAACAGAATCAAACAGACAGGCATCCAAAATGATATTAAATCACATCTGGAATATTGTTTAGAAAAAATAAATAAACAGATCGCTTTGTTAGAATCGGTTTGGCTTTGGTATTTGCTCCCGTTTTATGCAGGAGTACTGGTTTTTTATTTTGCCTTCCCTCTTTCTATTATAAATAAGATAATATTTTCTGTTACCGTAACAGTGCTATATGTTATTATTTATTTTATAAATAAAAGAACATCGAAAAGAGTATTGGAACCTTTAAAAATTAGCATTGAAGAAGCTTTATTGGAATTAAATGAACCATAATTATTTAAGGAAGACGCCATGAAAATAATTATTCCGATCCTATTTTATTCATTAAGCATGAGTAATCTTTATGCTCAGATAGAAAATGCGGCATATAAAACTATCGCCGACAAATTAGAGAGCTACTACAATCAGGACAAATATGACGAGATTTATTACATGTTCTCAAATGAAATGCGAACAGCATTGCCCCTTGATAAAACAAAGGATTTTCTGACACAGCTAAAAAATCAAGCCGGCCAAATAGTTGTAAGAAATTTTGACAAATATCAATCTTCATATGCATCCTATAAAACAAAGTTTGAAAGGGCATTATTTGCTTTAAATATTTCTATTGATAACGAACAACAGATTAACGGCTTTTTTATAAAACCATTTGAGCCGGACAACTCGCCAATAATTGTGCGAAACATAACAAAACTAACTCTGCCATTTAATGGAGAGTGGACGATTTATTGGGGCGGTAATACAAAAGAACTGAATTATCACATTGAATCAAAAGCTCAAAGAAATGCACTTGATATAGTTATAAGGGATAAAAATGGCAAGTCATACAAAACAGATGGAATAACAAACGAAGATTATTATGCATTCGGCAGGGAAATTATTGCTCCTTGTAACGGTGAGATAGTTTTGGCAGTTGATGGCATAAAAGACAATAAGCCCGGAGAATTTAATCCAATGTATACTCCCGGAAACTCGATGATATTAAAAACAGAAAATAACGAGTATCTTTTCTTTGCTCATTTCAGACAACACACATTAAAAGTCACACAGGGACAGAAAGTAAAGCAGGGACAGTTGTTAGGACTTTGTGGTAATTCGGGTAACTCATCAGAGCCACATTTGCATTTTCATATTCAAAACGTTGAAGATATAAATGCCGCAACAGGTGTGAAATGCTACTTCAATAAAATATTTGTAGACGGAACAATCAAGACGGACTATTCACCCGTACGAAATGAAAAGATACAAGGCGTTGAAGAATAACATTTCAATGGCTTGCTCTACATTTGCAAAATTACGAAGAGTTCGTGGATACTTTGGTGTCAGGAGTTGTATCCCGACGCATCCATTAGAGAACCTCTTTATCATAAATGCAATACGACTGAATACTTTCGTTCGACAAAACTTACTTATTGATCGTCATGAACATGTTTAAGATATTCCTGAAATGAATATTCTGTATAATGCCTTCCACGGATGTATTTCAAATACTTGATAAATTCTTCCGGACCCTTGTATCCGCTAAATCGCGAAACTAGCTGGAAATTACTATTATACACCAGTATTGTCGGATAACCGTCTACATCCAGCATTTCCGCTAATTTTTGTTCCGTGTACTGATTTGCTCCGTTCGTTACCAGGGCGGAAGATTCAGCATCAAGCTTAATTAGTACAAAACTTTCCGCAAACAATTGTTTGACCTGCGGATGGCCAAAGACTGTTCTATTCATTTTTTTACACCATCCGCACCAGTCAGTATAAACATCAACAAGCATGAATTTTCCCGAAGCATTAGTCGCATCAACACCTTCAGTCCATCGATGCCATCGAAGTTCTTCATCCGTTTGCGCAAATGCCGGTGCACAAGTGAATGATAGGAACATATACAGAACGCATAACCATCGATAAATTGAATAATTATGTCGAGCCATAGTGATTGTCTTTATGATGAAGTTCTATAATCGAAAATGTTGAAATATGGGAACATGATTACGGCGCCAATTTCAAAACATTTTCTTTGCAGAGATAGAAAGCAGTCTGTATTCTTAAACTCGTTCACTAAACGGCTTGTAATGAGTCAGAGACGGTCCGGTATAAATCTGACGCGGACGATAAATTTTACCGTCCTTTGAATCATGGATTTCCTTAAAATTTGCTATCCAGCCGGGCATACGTCCGATCGCAAACATAACGGTATACATACTGACCGGAATTCCAATTGCCCGCATAATAATACCGCTGTAGAAATCTACATTGGGATACAACTTTCGGTCGATAAAATAAGGGTCGGACAGGGCGGTTTCTTCCAGGCGTTTGGCAATATCGAGAAGCGGATCTTTTCGATTTAATCCCGCCAATAATTCGTCGCATTTCTTTTTAATAATACGAGCCCGCGGATCGTAGTTCTTGTATAGACGATGGCCGAATCCCATTAACCGCTTCCCCGACGTTTTATCTTTCGCCGCTTCAATGAATCTCGATCCGTTGTCGCCCGATTTATGGATACTATCAAGCATTTCGAGAACGGCCTGGTTCGCACCGCCATGGAGCCGGCCCCAGAGTGCACACACACCGGCAGCAGCGCTGGCAAATAAATTTGCCTGACTTGATGCCACCATACGTACTGTCGAAGTAGAACAATTCTGTTCGTGATCTGCATGCAGCAGGAAAATAAGATCCAATGCATTTACCACTTCGGGCTTCAGTTCATAATCCTCATACGGTTCGGAGAACATCATATGGAGAAAGTTTGCTGTGTACTTATATATGGGTTTCGGATAAATGATCGGAAGTCCGAGCGACTTCCGATAGGAGAAAGCAGCTATCGTTCGTACTTGAGACAGAAGGCGTGCGGCCTGTACCAGAAATATTTCATCAGGATTCAATACTTCCGGAAGGAAACAACCGGCAGCATTAATCATCGAAGAAAGGATTGCCATTGGATGTGCATGCGTAGGGAATCCCTCGAATTGGAATTTCATATCCTCATGAAGCATCTCGTTCTTTGTCAACAGGCTGGAAAAATCCTTTATTTCCTGAGAGGTCGGCAGTTTACCATAAATGAGAAGGTAAGCCGTTTCAACAAAAGTCGATCTTTCTGCCAGCTCTTCAATAGGAATACCCCGGTAGCGAAGAATCCCCTTTTCACCGTCAATAAATGTAATACTGCTTTTGCAGGATCCGGTATTTACATATCCTTCATCTAAAGTGATATATCCCGTCTTACTTCGAAGAGTTGAAATATCAACGGCATGTTCACCTTCCGAACCTACGACGACCGGAAATTCGTGTACTTTGTTGTCCAATTCAAATTTTGCGACTTTATCCACATCTATTCCTTATCTGAAAATGATCGTATTCAACAGCATAAAATTAAATTTTATTGAAAAAATAAAATGCGTTCCTTTTTCATGGAGATCGACTTGTTTCTATTTTTCCAATTTTACCAGAATGTCTTCTAAGAATTCTTTTACTTCCATCATTTCTTTTTTTATATCTTCATCCTGAATTTTTTTCTTCTGCGGAACATTGATTAATTCGAGCTGCTCGCCGCTGTCCGGTTCCGGTATAAATTCCTTCATCACCTGCTTGGCGCCTTCGATGGTGTACTTCTCGTCCCGCAGCAGTTGTTTTATATGTATAATCAGCTTGATGTCTTTGTTAGTGTAGATACGGTTGCCTGCCCGGTTCTTTGCGGGTTTGAGCTCCGGGAATTCCGTCTCCCAGTAACGCAGAACGTATTGCTCCAGTCCGGTAATTTTACTGACTTCGCTGATGGAATAATAGAGCTTCTTGATACTTGAATGCTTCATAGATCCCTCGTTCATAGGTCAAATTTCCATATGAAAATGAACTGAATTTCTGTTTGCAATCCGTAAAAAATCCGAACTCAAATCAATATAGGCGGAGAACTGATAGAAACGCAGCCTTCCGGCCTATGCAGGGAGTTCCGTATGAACGTAACGATGAAAATTCTTCGGAAATTTTTTCCGCAGCTGCAAAGCCATGGCAACAAGAATCTTCAATGGTGAAGACAACCGGATACGTTTAGCAAACACATTGTAGTGAGCACGCTCGATACGAAGCAGCAGCAGATAATAGATGTTTCCCATCGTACGGGCAGCGGTAAAAAGCGGCTTGTCTTCTTCGGCCAGGCATGCTTTCGCGCGGCGAAAATATTCATGCGCACGCTTGCATTCGAATTTCATCAATTCAATAAAACGATCGTTATATGTCAGGTTTAACAACTCTTCTTCGGAATAATTGAAGTTCTTCAAATCTTCCAGCGGCAAATAAATACGCCCGTTCTTTGCATCGGCCTTGATGTCGCGCAGAATATTCGTCAACTGAAGGGCAATGCCAAGGTTGATTGCATACTGTTTGGTCTTCTCGTTTGTATATCCGAAAACTTCCGCACAAATCAATCCGACTGTCGAAGCAGCGCGGTAGCAATATTGTTCCAATTCAGCAAACGTACCGTAACGTGTATTCCGTAAATCCATTTCCATTCCCTTAATCAAATCATAAAAATGTTCGATGGGAATATGGAACCGATGAATAATGGCCGCGAGTCTGTTCAACAGGGAATAATGCGAAACCCCGTAAAGCGATCTCTTGAGTTCTTCCGTCCATTGCAGCAGCAGTGCATGTTTTTCTTTTTCGTTTCCCGCTTCATCGACAATATCGTCGGTAAAACGGCAAAATGCATAGATGGTTTCGATCGCATCGCGTTTCGGGCGCGGCAATATAAGAAACGAGTAATAAAAATTACTCTTTCTGTTCTGCGATAAATTCGGTATGGCTGTCGCCGCTGTCTGCATGGCTGTAAGTTACGATAAAAATGAACGAAAGAGAAGTCCCAATTTATCCGGCATTGTCAGTGCAGGCCTCCGGTTCAGCACATTATAATCCTGTCCGTGGATTTTCTGCAAAATTCGTGTGCCGCCGTACCAGGTAAGCTTTAGCTCCCTGGACAAGGTCTTTGCCGACCTGCGAGATCAGGGGTTTTCCTTCTACAAAAAGTTGTGCCGTCCGCTGAACCTCGAATGCCATCAATTCGCGGAACCTGTCATCGAATTTCCGCTCCAATAGATCTTGTTCAGAATATGCAAACTCCTGCAAATCTTCAAGAGGAATATATATGCGGTCTTTCTTCAGATCCACTGATACATCCTGCCAGAAATTTGTCAATTGGAGCGCAGTGCAAATACTATCGGAAAGCTCCATCATCGCTTCGCTCCGGTAATTAAACAGAAGCAGCACAAGTCTTCCGATCGGATTTGCAGAGCAGGAGCAATATTCCAGTAATTCATCGAATGTTCCGTACCGTTTTACAGTAACGTCCGAACGAAACGCTCTCAGAAGTTTCTGAAATAATTCGATAGGAATCTGAAAGCGCTCCACTGTCTCGGCCAATGCTGCAAAGACCCTGTGCGTCGGATTTCCATTATAGCATTCATCAAGATATTGTTCCCACTGGAACAGGTTGTCCATTCGTTCTGCAATTGTGTAGCCCGGTTCATCGGCAAAGTCGTCGGCAGTGCGGGCAAAAGCATATACAGCCCAAACGTATTTTCGGATTTCTTTCGGAACGAACCGGGAAGCAACCGGAAAATTTTCATAATGACTGCGTGCAATCTGTTCGCAATACTGGAACCCTTCTTCCGGCAGCCAGTGTCTTCGTTTTGTATGGAGCTTTGAATCGCGCATTTCTTTAGAATAAATATGAGAAATGGCGGGGGGAAAAGCAAGCAGAACGGTAAAAGCGCAGGTAAACCGAATATTCCGATTGAATCTTACAATATGCTTTACTACAATATATTATCCCAAAGCTGTTACCGGAAGAGAGGGGAAATTACTAATGGTAGCGGTAGCAATTTCATGCCTCTTAAGTATACAAATATTTTTTGTGTTTTTTTAATATTGCGAAATAAGAAAGCCGCTGAAATACTGATGCGAGGCAAAAAGCCTACAGAATAATATTTATTGGATTAAGCTTACAGAAGGATATTACTAAGCCCCAGCAATTGGAATTCTTTTAATTCTTTCTGTCATTCCCCAATGCCTTTATGGGGAATCTTATTATGACATTTGAACATAAAATCTATTCTGTCTACATCCTTGCGAGTAAACCGGAGGCGTTTTATATATTGGTTTTACCGGCGACCTTATAAGTACGATGTATCGCAACATAAACAAGAGGAGTTTGAAGGATTTACTAAACGCTATTTCGTAAAACGGTTGGTCTATTATGAATCGTTTGAAGATCCATCTGCCGGCATAACAAGAGAGAAACAAATGAAGAAATGGAATCGTTCGTGGAAAATTGATCTCATTGAAAAACATAATCCAGATTGGCTGGACTTATGCAAGATGATGAGGAGATACTCCCGCTTCCTATAGAATAAGATTCCCACTTACAACATGTGGGAATGACAGAATAAAAAAGGACAAAACACAAAGTGTCCCTAATAATTTGAGACGCTTTTTTTCATCGTTAACAGTCCTGTAAGTCCTTATTTTTCAATCGTTCGCCCTTTTGTATATTCAAAAGAACAGTAACGAAAGAAAACTCTGTGGCGCAGCCATCACTTACGGGAAAAGCAAATCACATTTCTATTAAGTATCGAATTATTTTCACATTATACAAATACAAATTAGGATTCCCGCTAAATACATGCACGAATGACAAAAATAAGAATGTCATTCTTAGAACGATATTTATATTCCTCAAATATAACAGCAATTATTTCTGAATTACTTGCTTTCCTTCAACGCTGCCTGAAAATCCGCCTTTACCGGAGCACAGCCGATAATGACATATCCTTTCTCGGCTAATTTCTTTTTTGTCTCTTCACTTGACCAGAATTTTGTCTCATTGATGCGCAAATCAATGTCGCCGGTAATAATTTTATTAGCCGGCTCAAAACCCTGATGAGTATAAAGATAATGAATCCCCGGCTTGAACTCTCCGAGCATTTTCCAATAAGCTGCTGCGCGGTTTTCCAAAGTTTCAGCTTCGTTATTTAATCTATATATTCCAGAATAAGAAGATGTAGAAAAGAATTTTTTCTCAGTGGTAGGTATAAATGGAATATCGTTCGGGCTGATTAGAGGAAGCTTGTATTTTTTTGCCTAGTCTTAAAGCTGCAGCAAATAACTCAGGATATGAAAATAACATCCCATATGCGAATCGAGATGCGTTACTTCGAGTCCGGCATCAAGAATCTTTTTTATCTGCGCATCCCATTCTGCCTCGGCTTCCGCAGGAACCACATGCTGGGCCGCCTCTTCAGCTGTATTCCACATTAATCCTAAAGAATTGCGCAGGCTTGCACCGGAGGTCAACGGTTTCCAATCGCCGGTCAGTGTAAGATGAACCCCTATCGGAAGATTTGGATGTTGTTTTAAAAGTTTAATAGCCCGTTCCACATCGTGCCCCGGCGCTACAATACTTGCAGAACTGATAGCGCCTTTAAGATATGCATCTATCGTAGGATCTGTAAATACTTCCGCGATACCGACATCGTCGCCGTTTACAATTAATACAACTTTTCCGTTATAGTTTTTTTCTAGCGTTGATTTTGTTTTCAATATCGGACTGTTATTTGAATTAGTTGAACAGCCGGAAAAGGCAGCAATTAGTATTGCTGCAAAAATAATATATACAGCAGACACCGTTCTTTTCTTATACATTAGTTTATCCTTTCTATCACTAATATTGACAAATTATTACCTGGCAAATTTCGTAAATAGGTCGAGTAGACGGGTGCGTACATCTTGCTCCTTTAAAGCAGTTTCCGGATCTGATTCCAATCTATCTTTAATATCACTAAAAGATGAAAGGGGAATGTGTGCCTTTGGATTCTGCCGAATAGCATCCTGCAAATGATTCAGGAGTGACAGGATTTCTTCTGCGGACTCCTTGATTTCGGAATCATCCCCTCTCAATAAAATTTTACCAAGGTTGGAAGCCTGCGAGATAAAATTATATTCGGGAGGCATAGATCACCGTTGTTTCTTTTTCCACCATCGATTGAGCCGATCCCGAATATCCTTTTCTCTTCCAAGGTCGGTAGGCTTATAATAGAGCTTGTTTTTTAAATTATCCGGCAGGAATTGCTGGTCAATGAAATGTCCGGGAAAATCATGGGCGTATTTATATTCTTTGCCGTATCCGAGTTCATCCATAAGTTTCGTCGGAGCATTGCGGATATGAAGAGGCACCGGAAGATTCGGAAGATTTCGCACATCGCCCCATGCATCTTCGATGGCACGGTACGATGCATTGCTCTTCGGGCATGAAGCAAGATAGACCGCCGTTTGCGCAAGCACGATACGCGCTTCCGGCATTCCGATATAATCGATCGCGGTGAAGCATGATGCCGCAAGCGTCAGCGCATACGGATCTGCATTGCCGATGTCTTCCGAAGCAGAGCACAATCATTCTGCGAGCGATGAATTTCGGATCCTCGCCTCCATCGAGCATACGCGCCATCCAGTACACTGCGGCATCGGGGTCGCTTCCGCGCACACTTTTAATAAACGCGGAAATAATGTCGTAATGCTGTTCGCCTTCTTTGTCATACAGCGTAAATTTTCGCTGAAATGCTTCTTCTATTTTCTGTTTCGTGATAGTTATAGAACGGTCAGCCGCCGGCTTTGTCAGACGAATGGCATTCTCCAATCCATTCAGAAGTTTCCGCGCATCGCCGCCGGATAGAAGCATCAGGAACTCTCGGTCGGCAATATCGATTTTCTTTTGAGATAACACCGTATCGGCCGCCAGTGCATGATCGAGGATCTTATTTAATGCTTCCTTGTTCAGCGAATCCATGATATATACCTGACAGCGGGAAAGCAGCGGAGAAATTACTTCGAACGATGGATTCTCTGTCGTCGCACCGATCAGTGTAATGATTCCTTCTTCAACCGAATGCAGCAGCGCGTCCTGCTGTGCTTTGTTGAACCTATGAATTTCATCTATGAATAGAATAGTACGTTTATTTAAAAGTTTCAGATTTTTCTCGGCGCGTGCAATAACCTCGCGGACATCTTTGACACCTGCTGAAACCGCATTAAGCTGATGATACTCTGCCTGAACATATTGTGCCACCAACCGCGCCAACGTCGTTTTTCCCACGCCCGGCGGGCCCCAAAAAATCATCGATGCAATCTCCCCGCTTTCCAGCATTAACCGGAGCGGTTTGTCGGGCTGCGTTAAATGATCCTGCCCGACAAATTCATTCAGGCTTTTCGGACGTACTCGTTCAGCAAGCGGCGCCGGGGAAGGCTGCGCAGATTGAGATTTTTCCTTTGAAAACAAATCAGTCATAAGAAATTCTGATTTTCGATTTGTTAATTGTGTAATTCCAAATGACTTTACTTTCAGGATTCGACAAAGTAAAGCATTTATGTTTTCTGTTTGCTCGTTTTACTATTCTTTTCTTCTAAATCAAGGTGGAACTTATGCAGGAAACGATGATACACGGGCGCAATCAGAAAACCGACAGCAATGATAAACACAAGTCCGCAGTACATTGAATAAACGCCTGCAAAGATTTTTCCTGCATCAGTATGAAGTTCGTTCACGGGACCCATTCCACCCATCAACATTGCGGCATTTACAAAAGCATCGACCCAGGAAAAATCCTCAAAGATCCTGTATCCTATCATACCCAGTAATAATGAGAATATCACAAACCCGGCAGAAAGCAATGCAAAGAATATCATTCGCCATATAAATTCCCTGCGCGGCAGCAAGGGTTTACTTCGATGCTCAAATATTACCTTCTTCATAAATAGTACTCCTACTTCTCTTTCTTTACCTGGTATACTGTTTCCCCTTCGCGTTTCATGCCGTATTTTTCCCGGGCAATTTTTTCGATAGTTTTCTTATCGCCTTCAAGCGCTTTTATTTGATCTTGCAGTTTTTGTGTTTCCGCACTATCGGCTTTAAGTTTCTCGATCCATTCATTATGCTGCGATTCGAGGCTGATTCGTTTGACAATTCCTTTATTATCAAATAAAAGGTAGAGGAATAGAATGAAAAGAAGAATAAAAAGGAGTGTACGTTTTTTATTTTTTCTTGCCTTCTTTGCGATTCTTTTAAGAAAACGATCGGGCTGGATATTTCTATAAAATTGATTGTCCATCTAACCAAAATTTATTTATACCAATTCATTTTCGGCTGATACGTGGTTTTTAATTTTTTCTTTCCTTCATGCCGCTCGATGGCAAGCTGAATCAGTTTGTCCAGCAATGCAGGATACGATAACCCGGAAGCCTGCCAGAGTTTCGGATACATACTGATGGAAGTAAAACCGGGAATAGTATTGATCTCGTTAAGCACAATTCGATTTGTTTTCCGGTTCACAAGAAAATCGATACGGGCCATGCCTGCGCAATCCAGTGTCCGAAATGCATCCAATGCATACGTTTGTATTTTCTTTGCCGTGTGTTTCGGTAATTTCGCAGGAATAACCTCCGTTGTCTTTCCATCGACATATTTTGCATCGTAGTCGTAAAACTCATTCGACGGAACAATTTCTCCCAGAACAGAAGCGGACGGTTTATCGTTTCCCAGAACACCGCATTCAATCTCCCGCGCGTTTTTTACTCCCTGTTCCACCAGAATTTTTCTGTCAAACTGAGCCGCCTGTTCTATCGACACCGGCAGGTCTTTACGGCTGACCGCTTTACTGATGCCGATACTCGAACCGGAGTTTGCCGGCTTAATAAAGAGAGGATATTTGAGTTTTCGCTCAATCTCTGCAATAACTTTTTTCTGCTGCGTTTTATAGATGTCAAATATAAACCAGACACCCGGAGATACAGGGATACGCGCCTGTTGTAATAATTCTTTTTGAATTACTTTATCCATTCCGACAGCAGAACCGAGTACTCCTGCACCGATATATGGAATATCTGCAAGTTCCAGCAATCCCTGCAGCGCGCCGTCTTCGCCATACGTGCCATGAATTAAAGGGAAAATCACATCGAGCGGCATTCCGGCATTGCTGCGATCACCGAGGACAACCAGTGATTGCTTGCGGGGATCCGGCACGAGTATATGCTCTTGTTCGCTATCGATAGATCTTTTTTCCTTAAGTAAATGAAGTGTTTCGCCGGAACTCAGCCATTTCCCTGCCGGGGTTATTCCGATAGGAACAACGTCATACTTATCTTTATCCAGCGCATTTATAACAGATGCGGCAGAAACCAGCGAGACTTCATGTTCCGCGGATCGTCCGCCAAAAATAATTCCGACACGAATTTTTTGCGTGATTGACATTTGAGTATGGTTCATTGATGATTTTCCGAAGCGTATGCTCTCTAAACTTCGTAACTATGATAGGAAAAAGAATGGAGAGGTGCAATGAACCTCGAACTGAAGTATTGTGTTTAGACAAAAATCTCATTAGGTTTTTGCTGCTGCATCATTCACCAGACTCATCATTTATAATTGGAGATTCACTTTCATGGGTAGTCCATTTGTTCGAAAAAAAACCGCTCTCGCTTCTTCTTGAAGAAATGAAAGGGGAAAACCGTCTGCGCCGGGTACTCGGACCTGTAACACTTACCAGCCTCGGTGTCGGGGCAATTATCGGAACCGGTATTTTTGTTTTGACAGGTGTCGGAGCACATGATAAAGCAGGTCCGGCACTGATTCTATCCTTCGCTGCGGCCGGAGTCGCATGTGTTTTTGCCGCGCTTTGTTATGCAGAATTTGCTTCAATGGCGCCTGTTGCGGGTTCGGCTTATACTTATGCATACGCAACACTCGGTGAACTCTTTGCATGGATAATCGGATGGGATCTGGTTTTAGAGTACGCAGTCGCTTCGGCAGCCGTTGCTCACGGTTGGTCTGCCCATTTTCAGGACCTTCTAAAAAGTTTCGATATTGTCATTCCCTTTTCGCTTTCTACAGCACCTATTGATTTTGATACTGCAACAAATCAATTCTTTGCTACAGGATCATATTTTGATCTCACCGCCGTCCTTATTACAGCAATAATCACGGTGATTTTAGTAAAAGGAATAAAAGAAACTGCCGTTTTCAACACAACGATGGTTATCATAAAACTCGCGATCGTACTCTTTGTCATTGTTGCCGGAGTTTTTTACATCGATCCTAATAACTGGCAGCCGTTTGCACCTTACGGGTATACCGGCATCAGTTTCTTCGGCCACACTATCTTCGGACAAACCGCCAGTAACGGCGTTCCGCTTGGAATGCTTGCCGGAGCTGCAATTATTTTCTTTGCTTACATCGGTTTCGATTCTATCTCCACGCATGCAGAAGAAGCACGAAAGCCGCAGCGCGATGTTCCTATCGGCATTATTGCCTCGCTGCTTATTTGCACGGTATTGTATATTGCAGTCTCTGCAATCATAACCGGTATGGTTCCTTACGATCAAATTGATATCAATGCTCCGGTCGCAAATGCCTTTGCACAAAAAGGACTGCCATGGGCGCAGCGTCTTATCGATGTCGGAGCTATAACTGGCATTACTTCTGTTTTACTCGTTATGATGTTAAGTCAGCCGCGCGTATTGCTGGCAATGGCGCGCGACGGTATGGTGCCTGAAAGTTTCTTCGGAGCCGTTCATGAGAAATTCCGCACGCCGTGGAAGTCTACTATCCTCACTGGAGTTTTTGTCGCTGCAATGGCAACCCTCCTTCCCCTGCGTATTCTTGCAGAACTGACGAACATCGGAACGTTGCTGGCATTTGTAATCGTTTGTACGGCAGTACTGATTATGCGTAAAACCAATCCCAGCGCAGAACGCCCGTTTCGTGCTCCATGGGTTCCCTTTGTACCTATCGCAGGTATTGTGTGCTGTTCGATATTAATGTTTTCACTGCCGGTAGAAAATTGGTGGCGATTGTTTATATGGCTTGGAATAGGGTTCCTCATCTATTTTAGTTACGGACGAAGACATTGCGTGACTGCAAGAATCAGGCGGGGAGAAGTAATAGTTCCAAAATAAATGCGGAAAAATAAAAGGAACAATGATGATTCGACAGACATTGAGATGTGCAAAATATTTGACGATTGACAAGAATATATTCCCGCCCATATTGAAGGCCAGATAATCATCATGAAGATAAATGAATCCTCCGGCCAATTCAAGCGCGGACTCGGACTGATCGATTCGACTATGATCGTCATCGGCTCGATGATCGGATCGGGAATTTTCATAGTCAGCGCAGATATCGCACGAACTGTCGGATCACCGGGATACCTGCTCTTAGTCTGGCTGATCACCGGCGTTATGACGCTTATTGCCGCACTCAGCTACGGCGAGCTTGCAGGTATGATGCCGCATGTCGGCGGGCAATATGCATATCTGCGCGAAGCATATAATCCTTTCATCGCTTTTCTTTACGGGTGGACATTATTTCTGGTTATTCAAACCGGAACAATTGCAGCGGTTGCAGTCGCATTTGCGAAATTTACCGGCGTATTAATTCCATGGTTCAGTGAAAAAAATATCCTGTTCTCGTACGGTAAATTTCATATCACTGCCGCACAGTTACTTGCAATTGGCAGTGTTATTATCCTGACATATATAAACTCGCGTGGATTAAAAGAAGGAAAAATTATTCAAAACATTTTTACTTCTGTTAAAATTATTGCACTGCTTGGTTTTATCCTGCTTGCATTATTTATCGGAAAAAATCTTTCGGCAGTTACAATTAATCTTAACAATCTCTGGAATGCATCATGGACGCATATTTCTAACGGTAAAATTCTTTCCGTTACACCTATCTCCGGTTGGATACTTCTATCGGCTGTCGGAACAGCGATGGTCGGCTCCCTTTTCTCCGCCGATGCATGGAATAATGTTACATTTACGGCCGGAGAAGTCATAAATCCAAAGCGTAATATTCCGTTGAGCCTGGCGCTCGGTACAGGAGCAGTCATTCTAATTTATTTTTTGGCTAATATCGCTTATTTAATGGTGCTTCCCTTGACAGGATCGCCGGAAGCGGCTGATACGGCAGGGCGTGGAATTCAATTCGCTCTAAGTGACCGTGTTGGAACAGCGGCTGCATCTGTAATATTCGGCGAGAGCGGTGCGATTATCATGGCCTTAATGATCATGATCACAACATTCGGATGCAATAACGGATTGATACTCGCCGGTGCCCGCGTGTACTATGCAATGGCAATAGACAATGTGTTCTTTAAGAGCGCAGGCATTCTAAATAAAAAATCTGTTCCGGGGATGGCGCTTGTTGTACAATGTATCTGGACATGTCTTTTGTGTATTTCCGGTACATACGGCGACCTTCTCGATTATGTCGTTTTTGCAGTTCTGCTATTTTACATTTTAACGGTGATCGGAATATTTATTTTACGCAAAAAAAGACCCGAAGCCGTGCGGCCTTATAAAGCTTTCGGATATCCCTTTATTCCAATAATTTACATTTTGCTTGCAGCAGCCATTTCGATCGACCTGCTTGTCTTCAAACCGCAGTATACCTGGCCCGGATTGGGAATTGTGCTGCTGGGAATTCCCGTCTACTTTGTATGGAAAAAGAAAAAATACCAATAGTCATTTCTGCTTCTTTTTGATCTCTTCATAATATTTCTGAAGCACAAAGAAAGCTTTCTTTCTTTCGCCATGTTCTGAAAGTAATCCTTTTCTATTGCGAAAATCCTGTATGCCCGGCAGCTGCCGGCGCGGTGAACGAAAATCCATAAGAATCCAGGGACTCATCCCGTTGAGAAAAGGAATTTTCTTCAGCATCGCAATCTGATGTTTATACATCGATTCCTGATATTCTTCGCTCCATACCGTTAGAGAATCCGCATGTAAACCGATACAATGCACTGCCGCCGAATTCGCTGATGATTAACGGTTTTTGATATATCGTTTTCCATTGAATCGTATCCGCTTTATCCGGCAAACCGTCATACCAGCCGATATATTCATTGCATCCGAGAACATCGACAAACTCACCAAGAGGATCGTCAATCATTTGCGTCGTTGCATCAATGTAGTGGCGTTCCATCGCAGCAGTGATAAGGCGTGTGGAATCCATGCTGCG
The DNA here is from genome assembly GCA_963770945.1 of uncultured Bacteroidota bacterium. Taxonomy (GTDB): domain Bacteria; phylum Bacteroidota; class Ignavibacteria; order UBA10030; family UBA10030; genus Fen-1298. The sequence continues at coordinate 388,522 of CAVYRP010000004.1, forward strand.
CGCCTGCCGTATCAGTCCCTTGAGAAATTCCAGCCGCGGTACGCTTAGCGGAGTTTCGTTGGACACAGACCAAAAAATTACCGATGCCCGGTTTCTATCACGCGCGATCATATCCGACAGTTGCCGCGAGGCATTGTCATATGTGTGTTCATTCTCCCATTTGATTGTCCAGTAGACAGGAATTTCCGACCAGACCATTAGGCCGAGCCGGTCGGCTTCTTTCACCATTTGTTCATTATGAGGATAATGTGCAAGCCGCACAAAGTTGCATCCTAATTCTTTTGCCCATCCGAGTAAAATTCGCGCGTCATCCTGAGAATATGCTCTGCCCGACCGAAGCGGCGCTTCTTCATGTATGGAAATTCCCCTTAGAAAGACCGGTTTATTATTAAGAAGAATTTGAGGCCCCTTTGTCCCGATCGTCCTAAAGCCGATTTGATCCTTTACGGTATCTGTTTCCGAAGTGAGAATTACATTATAAAGTACCGGATTTTCCGGTGTCCAGAGTTTAACCGACGCCTCAAATGAAAAATATACTGACCCGCTTGAATCTGCTGTATAACGCTTAAGAATTTTTAATTCGGGAAAATTGACCGTTACATGCTGCCCCGGCCGCGAATTGTTAACTTGTATCCGTCCATAAATGCTCTTTAAAGATCCTTTCTGCAGCTGTATGCTGTAATCGCCGATAAATGAAACAGGAGTCTCCACGACAGTGACGCTGCGTGTAATACCGCCGTAATTCCACCAATCGGTATTCAGCGTGGGAACACATTCGGCGCAGCGCCTGTTATCAGCTTTTACGATGACAAAATTTTCTTTTTCCCGGACGAGCTGCGTTATTTCAAAACTAAAGGGAGTAAATCCTCCTTCATGGCCGCCAGTTTTTCTCCATTGAGATAGACAACTGTCCGATAATTGACAGCACCGAACCGCAGAAAGACCCGTGTTTTTTCCCTCTTATGAAAATCGAACGACTTCTTATACCAGATCGTTCCTTCATAGAGGAAGAGTTCTTTCCTTTGTGAATTCCAATCGCCCGGCACTATGAGAGAATCTGATTTATCAAAATCGTACTCGATGCGGTCCCATTTATTTTTCGGCTTTTCATTTTTGAAGAAACCATTCAGACTCTCCTGCCAGCGGTAATCGTAATAGCCGTTTTCATACGGATCTATAATAATTTTCCAATTTCCGTCAAGACTAAGAGACGGACGTTCGCCTAAACTTGCGAGATTATCCTGCGAGTATGCATTTGGAAGGCCAATCAGGATAAGGAAGAGGAATGTAGATATTTTCATATTCGTACACCTTTAAGGGGGGACAGCCAACATCCTTTGACAATAAGAATAGTGTTGTTGAAATAAATTTGCGGGCTGGATAATTTTATCTATTCTTCGAATTCGCGCGGAATATGTTTTGCAGGGATTGAATATATTCAACCCCAACATTGTTTAAAATCTAACCCAATTCTTCCAGCGTCTG
>CAVYRP010000005.1:0-229259 GCA_963770945.1 uncultured Bacteroidota bacterium
TTACGGCTTTGCTCGACGGAAAAATAACCTTTTTCGCAGAATGCATCGCAGAATTTTGCCATTTTGTGATTTGCGATGTACGGCAGCAGCCGTCTGCAAAGGAGGTCGACATAACCGTCGGGATTTTCTTTATATTCGCTTGGAATTGCGTGTGCTCCGAAAAATGTCGGCACAATATTCACTAAACTTTCGTCTTTAAGTTCGTTGATAATATGGAGCATCTTTAACTCGGCCTCTTCGTTCAATCCGTATCCGGATTTTATCTCAACGGTAGTGGCACCTTGCTTCAGCATAGAGTCGAGGCGGTGACTTGTTATCTTCTTTAATTCCTTTTGGGAGTTGCACGTGTTGCGTTTACTGTGCTGAGAATTCCTCCTCCTTCCATAGCAATTTCTTGATATGTCTTTCCCTCCGTGCGCATTGCAAATTCATTCTCCCGGCTTCCGGCAAAGACCGTGTGTGTATGCGAATCGACAAATCCGGGAAGCGCAATAAGGCCTGAAGCATCGATAGTGTCGATGGAGTCGTCCGGCTCCTGTGAGAGTTTATCACTCGGACCGGTCATGAAAAAAGGCCGTCTTGAATCATTACAGTCGCGTTTTCTATGATCCCGAGGTCGCGCATCTCTGTGCCGGATTTATACGGTTTGCCGTTTGACCGAACAGTAACGAGTTGTTTAATATTTTTAATGAGTAAATTCATAGAGAGGCAATGTATTGCTTGAATGGCAAGAAACGAAGATTATGCTTCGGAAGCAAGTTCAATAAAAGGAGTTCCCGTTGTCGGAATCATCGATATCCCGGCAACAGAAAAGTTCCCCTCAATTTGCCGTGCTAAAAGATTTCTTTATTTAAATTTCATTCATGCTTTTGGGGACATTGGAATATGAATGTTAAATTTCTTTGCATTTTCAATTGCACGTTTATAGCCGGCATCGGCGTGACGAATGATTCCCATACCGGGATCGTACGTAAGCACTCTTTGTAACCGTGCTTCCGCTTCTTTTGTTCCATCGGCGACGACAACCATTCCGGCGTGAATCGATAACCCGATACCGACTCCGCCGCCGTGGTGAACACTTACCCAGCTTGCGCCGCCTGAAGCATTGAGGAGCGCATTGAGAATGGGCCAGTCGGCTATGGCATCACTGCCGTCCAGCATCTTTTCGGTTTCGCGATTTGGCGATGCGACACTGCCGCAATCGAGATGATCGCGGCCGATGACAAGCGGGAGCGCTTACTTCACCATGAGCAACAAGATTGTTGAAGATCGATTCCCATCTTCGCACGTTCATTATATCCAAGCCAGCAAATTCGAGCCGGCAATCCCTGGAAGTCAACTTCATTCTGCGCCTTTTCAATCCAGGTGCAGAGCTGCTTGTTTTTAGGAAAAGTTTCCAGCACTGCACGATCGGTGCGGTATATATCTTCCGGGTCGCCGGAAAGCGCTGCCCACCTGAATGGGCCTTTGCCGTCGCAAAAAAGAGGACGGATATATTCCGGAACAAATCCGGGAATATCAAATGCTTTCTTTACTCCGCCCGCCAACGCTTCACCGCGGATATTGTTACCGTAGTCGAAAACGATCGCACCTTTCTGTTTCAACTTCAGCAATCCTTTAACGTGCTCGACAATGGAGTTTTTCGAAAGAGCGATATATTTCTTGTGGATCTTTTTTGCGAAGCTTCAAGCGCTTGTCCATAGGGCATTCCGGCAGGTACATAGCCGTTCAGCGTATCGTGCGCGGATGTCTGGTCGGTAACGATATCCGGCAAGAACTTCCCCGCGGCAATCTTCGGAATAATATCTGCAGCGTTGCCGAGTAAGCCGACAGAGATCGGCAGCTTTTTTTCCTTAGCGGCGCGCACCTGTGCAAGCGCATCATCAAGGTTGTTTGTCATGGTATCGAGATAACTTGTTTCCAGCCGGCGTTTGATTCGGTGGAGATCGACTTCAACGACGAGACACGCGGCGCCGTTCATCGTTGCGGCGAGCGGCTGGGCGCCTCCCATGCCGCCGAGCCCTGCGGTGAGCAGAAATTTACCGGCAAGACTTCCATGAAAATGCTTTGCCGCTGCTGCCGCAAATGTTTCGTACGTTCCTTGGAGAATTCCCTGTGTGCCGATATAAATCCAGCTTCCCGCTGTCATCTGCCCGTACATCGTCAGGCCAAGGCCTTCCAATCTTCGAAATTCATCCCATGTCGCCCATTTTGGTACTAACATAGAATTGCTGATGAGCACACGCGGTGCGTTCTCGTGCGTTTTAAATATTCCAACAGGTTTGCCGGATTGAACGAGCAGTGTTTCATCGCTTTCTAAATTCTTCAGACACTCCACAATGGCGTCATAACACTGCCAATTGCGAGCGGCTTTTCCGGTCCCGCCATAGACAATTAACTCTTGGGGCTTTTCGGCAACATCCGGATCAAGGTTATTCATCAGCATACGCAGCGCAGCTTCCTGAATCCAGCCCTTGCAGGTGAGCTGTTTGCCGTGCGGCGCACGAATGGTAAGTCGTTTAGTTTTCATAAAATGGATTAATATGTTAATGAATAAATTACTTCTCCGTAATGAGTTTAAAAGATACGCGTACGCGTGCTTGAATGGAGAATCTGGCGAGAGCTTAGTGATCCGGAAATTTCATTGTCACCGGAATTACTTGTTGAGATATTATTGCTGGTTAGGCTGCCGCCTCGAAATTCTTGTGTCCATTGGTCTTCGACAATAGAAAGAGGTTCAGCAATTTTTGATCCTAACGTACTGGCGAGGTTTTGAGCTTTTTCTTTCGCTGCTAAAACGGCTTTTTGTCTCGCCTCATTCTGACACTCAATCCGCTTCGAATAATCAAATTTTATGCTGCCAATAACTAGCAGTTTCATACTTCGATAATCCAATCCATAAATCCTGATATTTATGTAGGTCCGATAATTTAAAAGTTATTGATGTTATTGCAAGATATCCGTTCTTTATACGAGAATGATTTTTGTCTTCCCAGTTTTCGAAAAATTCCAGGTCAGCCGTTTGAATATTTTTTTCTGCAACACCTGAATTGAGAATTAGTTGAATGATTTTTTTTGTATCGGATGTGTTTTGCTTTGCCGCATTTTCAAGAATATTGTCCTTATTGCTGATGGTAATACTCCATATCATAATGTCCGGTGTGACCTCTATTGTTGATGTCCCATTTACTGATACATAGGGAATTTCAGTATCTCTTCTCGAAAAAACAACAGTTCCTATAAGGATAAGCATAACGATAACTGAAAAGAATCGAATCATAATTGTCTCCTTTATTTTGAATTATACTAAAGTTTATACCCGATCTTTCGCAAAAAATCTTTCCGCCATTTGATATCGTCGCCAGTTTCGATGCCTTTGGTTTTAATCCCGTCGATTATACCGAGAATACCGCGGCCTTGTTCGGTTTCTGCGATAATGACTTCCACTGGATTTGCTGTAGCGCAGAAAATAGTGCACACTTCGGGAATTCTTGATGTTATTGAGAATGTTGATCGGAAATCCGTTTTCCATGAAGAGAATAAAACAGTGTCCGCAGGAAAGCGACATCGCATTCTTCTTTGCCATCTCAATGAGTGTATCGTCATTGCCTGTCCAGCGGACAAGCGCCATGCCGGAAGATTCGCAGAAACCCAATCCAAATTTCATTTGCGGATTTGTTTGGACAATGGCTTCATGGATATCTTCTACTGTTTTTATAAAATGCGATTGTCCCAGGATAAAATTGGTATCCTCCGGTTTTTCAATTTTTACAACTTTCAGTTCCATAAAATAATCCTTCTTTTACAGTTTTATGAATTGTGAAATTGTTTCTACATGAATAAGTTGTTTCAATATCCCGGTTCCCTGACGAACAGGTTCAATAACTTCCACAAGAGCCAGGCTGCATTTCTTCATTTCTATATTAGCTTTATTATCGCCGCCTATAAGCAATGAGATTGTATCCGATAGAAATGGCTCATGTCCGACAAGGAGCACGGATTCGACATCGAATTCAGCAATTTGTTTGAACAATTGTTTGGGATTAGTCCCATTCACTAGATATTCGGACGTTTCCATACGCGGTGCTTTGATAAACGATTGTACGATGGCTCCGGTTTCACAAGCGCGTGTCAGCGGACTGGTAAGAATAATATTTATATGTGTTTTCGTACGTTGAAGAAATTTTCCGACTGATAAGCAGCTTGCTTATGTCCGAGATCGGTCAGCGGACGTTCGTTGTCATCGAAACGGGAATGAGAAGAAGCATCGCCATGTCGCAGGAAATAGATCAGCATAGTATGTGCCGATGTTATGGATACCGCGTATGTGCACTGAAAGAGCCGGTAAATAAGCCCGTTACTCTTTTATTAGATTATATTGTTGGATTTTTGTATAAAGTGTTTTAAGACTGATACAGAGAATCTGTGCTGCAGTGTTTTTATTCCATCCGACGGTTTTTAATACGCCTGCAATATGCGCTTTTTCAATATCGCGAATCGAGACAGCGGTTCCTATTTGCAGACCGCCCCCTGATCCGCCGGTTTCTTTAAGCAATGAAGGCCGTCTGCCGATCGGGAGGGAGATATCTTCCATACGGATTAGATTGTCTTTGCAAAGTATACTGGCGCGTTCAATGACATTTTCCAGTTCGCGTACGTTGCCGGGCCAGTCATATTTTATCAGAAGTTCAAGAGCCTTCGGCTCCATCATTTTAAGTTCGCGCGGATGCACGCGGCTTTTTAAAAAGTAATCCACAAGCAGAGGTATGTCTTCCGGACGTTCACGAAGCGAAGGTACCGACAGTGTGATAACGTTAATTCGGTACATCAGGTCCTCACGGAACCTCCCCGCGGTTACTTCATCGTGTAAGTTTTTATTTGTAGCGGAGATAACTCTAACATCCGATTTGAGATTTTTGTTGCCGCCGACACGCCTGTATTCTCCTGTCTGAAGAAAGCGAAGAAGTTTCGGCTGAATCATTAAACTGATCTCACCGATTTCGTCGAGGAAGAGTGTTCCGCCGTTAGCGATTTCAACGATGCCCTGTTTCATTGCATGCGCATCTGTGAACGAGCCTTTTTCATGGCCGAACAGTTCGCTTTCGAGAAGATTTTCCGGGATAGAGGCGCAATTCAATGCGACGAACTGCATATCTTTGCGGTAACTATTTCTGTGCAGAAAGTTTGCGATAAGTTCTTTTCCTGTACCGCTCGATCCCTGAACGAGTACCGGAGAATCTGTCGGCGCAACTTTTGCAGTGATATTGAGAAGTTCCAGCATTATTTTACTTTCGCCGATAATATTATCTGCAAATGTGTGGCGGGCAAGTTCGGTTTTGAGAACTTTGTTTTCAATACTAAGACGCTTCCGTTCTACTGCGCGTTCAATAACTGCTATCAATTTATCGCTGCCGTAAGGCTTTTTTATATAATCGTATGCTCCTAACTTCATACATTCGACCGCGATTTCCACGTCATGAACGCCGGTGACCATAATAACCTGAGTATCGAAAGAATGCTCCTTGATGAATTTTAGCACTTCAACGCCATCCACACGGGGAAGTTTTACATCTAGCAGCACAAGATCGAATGTTCGCTGCTGAAGAGCGTTAATTGCTACAACGCCGTCTTTTGCTCCTTCGACTTTGTAGCCCTCCTGGGTGAGCATGGATTCGAGGACTTGAAGAAATGTTTCTTCGTCGTCGACAGCAAGAATGGAAATGGATTCTGGTTTCATAGGAGTATTATAGTAATTATATCGTTATCGAATTGGAAGCGCAAAAAAGAAAGTTGCTCCTTTGCCGGCTTCCGATTCTACCCAAATTTTTCCGTTATGTGCTTCAATAATGCGCTGTGAAATAATTAATCCGAGCCCTGTGGATTTCTCTTCTTTCGATTTACCGGAAACAAGATCGCGGTAACGGTCAAATATCAGAGAAAGTTTTTCTTTCGGTATACCGGGTCCGCTGTTAAATACTGAAACGACCTCATGATCTGCCGGTTGCTGTCCTTCTTCGAGTATAATTGCAACTTTGCGTACCTGTACAACGATTGCACCTTGCGGCGGTGTATGTTGAACGGCATTGCTTAAAAAATTATGCAGCACTTGATCGATTTTTTCCGAATCGTACTCCAGCGGAGGCAAATCAGGTTCAGCATGAAAATCAAGAGTGATTTTACTTGACTGAATAGGAACATGAAATTCATGCACAGCATCCTGTACCGATGTACCGAGATTGCCGATGCCTTTATTCAATCGTACCCTGCCGCCTTCGAGTTTTGTCAGGTCCATCATGTCTGTTAGAAGGTTGATTACTTTATCGATGGACGTGGTCATATAACCGAGAAGTTCTTTTTGGTGATCACCGAGCGAACCGGCCATTCCTTTCAATAAATATCCGATGCTTTGGCGAAGTCCTGCAATAGGATTGTGGAGATCGAATAAAAGGCGGGCCGTGTGTTCAGTTTGCAGACGCCGGATACGATCTTCGGCATTGCGTGCCTGAATGATGCCTTTAAGCTGCGGGACGAGCTGGTCCATGTCGACGGGTTTGGTAAGATATTCTTTTGCTCCAAGCTTCATTGCTTCCACCGCCATACTGACATCGCTCATTCCGGTCATCATGACGATTTCTGTCTGCGCTGAATTTTTTTTAACATAACGCAGTACTTCCAATCCGTTTGCACCGGGCATCTTGATGTCGAGGAGTGCTATGTCATAATCTTTCGCCTGCGTTTTTTTTATCGCCTCGACACCATCTCCGACTTCTTCCACATCAAATCCTTCATCTCTCAGCCATGCAGCTATTGTCGTCCGCAGGGCGTCTTCATCGTCGGCAATGAGAACCTGAATTTTATCATCATCCATACATAATTACTCGCATCGGCATATTAAAATATACATTGCAACCTGCTGCCGGATAGGCCTCAGTACCGCGAAAAAGCTTCTTTTTGACATAATCTGCTGCTGGAGATTATAAACAGATTCACCTGAAAAGTCAATTGCTTTCTCTTCATTTTATGGTCTAAAGAAAAGTTGAATTTGACGATACTCACTGCTACATTAGACCACTAATTCCAATAACACCTACGGTTTTGTTATGAAAAACCATATCCTTGACGGCAACCGGCTTACTATTCCTCAAATATTCGACCTCGCACACGAAAAAGCCCGATTAAGAATGAGTCCACCAGGCAAAACGAAAAATTATTAGAGCAAGAAAACTTATCGATCGCTGGGTAGCTGAGGGTGAAACGGTCTATGGTGTAACGACCGGTTTTGGGGAATTTTCCAATGTACGTGTGAACAGGGAAGATATCGAACAGCTTCAGGAAAATCTCATTTTTAGTCATGCCGCAGGCACCGGAGATATGCTGCCGATAGAAATAGTGCGTGCAATGATGGTATTGCGGATCAACGCACTGGCAAAAGGATATTCCGGAATCCGGCTTTCGACTGTAGAATTGTTGCTGGATATGCTGAATCATGGCATTATTCCGGTCATTCCCTCACAGGGATCCGTCGGTGCAAGCGGAGATCTGGTGCAGCTTGCACACCTGGTACTGGCGATGATGGGGAAGGGAAAAGTAATTCGAAATAAAAAAAATCAGGTGAGTGGAGAAAGAAAAGCGATAATTAAAAAAACGGAAATTACGGATGCTGCAACGGCGCTGCGCCGCTGCGGTCTTCAACCCGTAAGGCTGACGGCAAAAGAAGGTCTTGCACTAATTAACGGTACACAGATGATGACGGCCTATGCAGCACTGGCGGTTTATCAGGCAAAACTTTTAGCAAAGACTGCCGATATCGCATCAGCCGTCAGTGTAGAAACCCTGCGCGGAAGCGATACGGCGTTTGACGAACGTATACATCGGCTTCGTCCGTACAAGGGTCAGATGGATGCAGCAAAAAATATGCGGCGGCTTATGCGCAACAGCGAGCTCCGCGAGTCGCATCGACAGGACGATCCAAGAGTACAGGATGCTTATTCGATTCGATGTATTCCGCAGGTGCATGGCGCCTCACGCGATGTATTCGACTTTATTTACGACAAGGTTTCCATCGAGATTAATTCGGCAAACGACAATCCTCTCATTTTTCCGGAAGACGGCATTCATCTTGAAGGCGGCAACTTTCATGGTCAGCCGATGGCTTTCGCGATGGATTTTCTTGCCATTGCATTATCCGAACTTGCAAATATTTCAGAGCGGCGCATTGAAAGATTAGTAAACGGATCACTCAGCGGCCTTCCGAGATTTCTTACGCCGAATGGCGGGCTCAACTCCGGATTGATGATTGCACAGTATACAGCCGCCTCGCTTGTGTCGGAGAATAAAGTACTTGCACATCCGGCAAGCGTAGATTCTATTCCGACATCTGCAAATCAAGAGGACCATAATAGTATGGGTTCTATCAGTGCACAAAAAGCATGGCGTGTGCTGAAGAATACACAAACGGTTATTGCTATTGAGCTGCTCTGTGCCTGCCAGGGAATGGATTTTGCCCGAACGCTGAATCGTACAAAACCGCTGAAATCCGGTGCGGGAACAGAAGCAGCATATCAGTTTGTTAGAAGACATATCAAGCATCTGGAGAAGGATCGGGTATTGTACGATGATATTCAGAAAGCGCTTGCATTAATTGAAGATGGAAGCGTGCTCAATACAGTCGAGAAAAGAATAGGATCCCTGGATTGATGAATTTATTAATCCTCGAATATGGAGTGTCACATGAAATTTAAAAAAGAATTTATTCGCACCTTGCCGAAGGTGCTTCTTCACGATCACCTCGATGGCGGTGTACGTCCGCAGACATTGATTGATTTTGCAAACGAGCAAAAGTATGATTTACTTCCGACAACCGATGCCGGTGAATTAGCAGAATGGTTTCAACGAGGTGCTATGCGCGGGAATTTGACTCTCTTTTTAGAAGGGTTTAAACATACTTGCGGTCTGATGCAAAAAGAAGAAGCTCTTGAACGTGTTGCTTACGAGATGCTGGAGGACATGAAAAATGACGGAGTTGTTTATGTCGAGACACGTTTTGCTCCCGTGTTTCATGTCGGCAGGGAACTCGATACCCAAAAAGTAGTAATAGCGGTATTGCGCGGACTTGAGCGCGGTAAGAAGGACTTCGGCGTTCATTATGGCCTCATTATCTGCGCGATGCGTCATATGGATCCGTCTGTTTCTTTGGAGATGGCGGAACTCGCGGTGGATTTCAGAGATCGCGGTGTTGTAGGATTCGATCTCGCCGGCGAGGAGGGCGGTTATCCGCCGAAAAAACATATCGATGCATTTCATTATATTCAACGTGAAAATTTTAATATCACTGTTCATGCAGGTGAAGCATTCGGAAAGGAATCCATCTGGCAGGCTATTCAATGGTGCGGCGCTCATCGTATCGGTCATGCAACACGTCTCATCGAAGATATGCGCGTTAAAGAAGGGGAAGTGTTGAATATGGGAACGCTTGCTCAATACGTGCTGGACAAACGCATCCCGCTTGAAATCTGTCTTACCAGCAATGTGCATACAGGTGCAATCCAAAGTTTGGAAGAACATCCGTTCGGTATTCTCTATCGGTATAAATTCCGCTGTACGCTTAATACCGACGATCGTTTGATGAGCAACATCACACTGACAGATGAGTATTGCACTGCAGCGGATATGTTCGATTTGAAACTGGACGATTTGGAAAAACTAACCATCAATGCGATGAAAAGTGCATTTCATGCCGTACAAACAACGTATTGGATTGATTTATAACGTATTGAAACCGGGTTTTACAAAAGCAAAAGAATTACGATTAAGGAGACACAAAAATGATCACTGAATACCCTTCTTATATCTTGTTCTCTGTTTCTTCGGAGGAAATATGGAAACTTCAAATATTCATTGGTTCGGACATTCAGCTTTTCGTATCGAAGATGACAGCACGCAAATTTATATTGATCCATTTAAACTTCCGGCAAATCTTGCCTAAGGCAGATATCATTTTTATTACTCATGCACACTTTGATCATTTCTCAGCAGAGGATATTGCCAGGATAAAGAAGGATGGTACGATAATCGTTGCTACGAAAGATGTAACATCTAAGATCGGTAAAGGGACAGTGACGGTCGTTCCCGGGAAAAATTATACTGTCGGCAAACTGAAAGTAATGACGGTTCCGGCATATAATCCCGACAAAAAATTCCATCCAAAAGGGAACAATTGGGTTGGATATATCATTACATTGTCGAACGGCCAAAAAATTTATCATGCCGGTGACACGGATTTTATTCCGGAGATGCAAAAAATCATAACCGATATTGCTTTGCTGCCATGCGGCGGAACATATACGATGACAGCCAGGCAAGCAGCAGAGGCAGCCAACTTCTTCAAGCCGAAAGTTCTTATTCCCATGCATTGCGGGAGATGTCGGCGAATCGAAGGCAGATGCAGAGGAAGTGAAAAAGCTGTTTAAGGGCGAAACAGTGATTTTGAAACCTGAACGCTGATGTGATTACACAGATAAACATGATTTTTCACTGATACATGATTTGCTGATTTGAAGATATACTATTCTAGAATATTGTCCAATGTTGTAGTATCCATTGTCAAGTGAAATTACTGAAAAGGTCATCGGTGCTGCTTTTCAAGTATGACAATCGCCTTGGTCAGGGATTCCACGAAAACTACTTTATTGAGAATGGCTTCAGAAGGAAGACTTACGTAGACATCCAGGATCCATTTACGGGAAGTGAAGCAAAAGGAATCTCCTTTTCAATGGTGAGTCGTTGGCAAACACTGTCGAGAGAATTATTTCGAGCTGACTTACCTGCTGATTCGAGAATCGGGTACAACTCCATTGGGAGGAATGTAGTTAAAATGGTTGTTCGCCAGAACTTGGTGAAGATATTCTTTGGAATAATATTTTTCAACAATTGCTGAATTTTACTATCATTTTGCGCGATTAAATCGTCACAAAAGAGGGTCAACGAAAGCATTATCATTACACTGAAAGATATCTATAAGACATTTTTACCCCTGTGGTTATATATTGCGTAATTGTAATATATCAGTACAATATTGACGTCATTTTTTCATCTGTAGAAAACGTTCCCGATCCCGCCGGTGAATTCGTATCTTCATCCTTACATGTTCCTCTTCGTATGTTCGTTCCAGCACTTCGCCGATATCATACAATTGCGCGATGAGTTTCTGGCGCGAGTTTGGCAGTACGATTTCTTCAATAGTAAATTCCTTCTCGAGCAGTTTGGCAACTTCATCTTTGAGTCCGACGATATTGATGCCTCGTGCTGCAGAAATGAAAACACGATTCGGATGTTTCTCAGCAAGCGCAGGTATAATGCTTCGATCTTGGAGCAAATCTATCTTATTGAATACAACGAGAGTTGATGTGTCGCCTGCACCAAGATCTTCCAGGGTTTCTTGCACGACATTGATTTGATCTTCATAAAACGGATTCGAGATATCCACTACATGTAAAAGAATGTCCGCCTCGGTTATTTCCTCCAATGTACTTTTGAACGACGCTACAAGATGATGCGGGAGTTTTTTGATAAATCCCACGGTATCCGTCATTAGAATAGAGACGGCTGAATTGAGCGGGACGAGTCGTGTCGTCGGATCGAGCGTTGCGAAGAGCCGGTTTTCTACAAACACATCGGAACCTGAAAGCAGGTTTAAAAGTGTAGATTTCCCAACATTGGTGTAACCGACGAGCGCAGCGCGCGTATGTTTCATACGCCCTTTACGCTGTGTGACGCGCTGCTTCGAGATGCGTTCCAGCTTTTCTTTCAAATGACTGATACGTGTGCGTATCAATCGACGGTCTGTCTCGATTTGTGTTTCACCGGGCCCTTTGGTGCCGATACCTCCAAGTTGTTTCGACAAATGTGTCCATTGACGTGTCAGGCGCGGCAGGAGATACTCGAGCTGTGCAAGTTCTACCTGCGTTTTCGCTTCACTGGACTTTGCACGTGTTGCGAAAATGTCAAGAATCAGGCCGCTGCGGTCGAGCACTTTGCATTCAAGCTGACTTTCAAGATTTCGCACCTGTGCAGGCGTGAGATCGTCGTCGAAAATGACGAGCGGTATCTTTTCTTCCTGCAGTCGTTTGTGTAGTTCTTCAACTTTTCCTTTTCCGATAAATGTTGCAGGTTCAGAACGATCACGATCCTGCGTTATTTTTCCTGCAACCTCCGCTCCTGCTGTATCTGCAAGCAATGCGAGTTCAGTGAGGGATTCGTCGACTTCAGTTTTTGAAATAATACGTGAAGGCATTCCGACGAGAATGCACTTTTCTTTGCCGGCTTGGGCTAATTCAATCATAGGTGTATTCGATTATTCATTTGTGTGTGTGGTTTCTGTTGTTACAGATCGTTTGCTGTCTCGTGCCGCAAACATTTCTACAAGAGCAATTAGCAGCGCAGCGATCAGGAATTGTTTCCAGAGTTCGGCACCGAGACGCGATTCAGTAATAATACTCTGCGTTTCCTCCTGCTGCCGTACTATGTGTACAACATTGTCGGCAATGCCAAGACGCGTTAGCATATTTTCCCGCCGCTTATCGCCTGATGGATTTGTATCAGACTCGCCGGGATCGATATTTACAGCGAATTTGTCGACGACAACATTACTTGCTTTAACCGTATAGAAACCGATTAAGTCTGTATTGTAAAAACGTATGCTTTTATCCGTTCCCCTCGGTTGTCCACTCACAAGAATTTCCATACCTCCCGGTTTTGTTACTGTAAGTAAGGATGCAGTTGAATTACGAATACGGGTCATTCTTTCCTCACCGGCGAATAATGAAGGATCTGCCGTAGGTTCTTGCGAAAGATATGCAATTGAACGATGTATCAATGGTACAAATAATCCTTTCAAAGGTAAATCGGACCATCTTGTGTTTGCTCCGACACTTATCATCAAGATACGGCCATTGCCGGCACGTTCTTCTATCAGGAAAGGATATCCATTCGAAAGTGTAATTACGGTTTTCGAATGTGAAGTTGGTATGAAGCGGAGTGACATCAGCACGCGCGGCGATTCTAAAACCCGCTTGCCTGGCATAACCTGTGCCGGCTGCATTGGCTCGTTCTTCTCAAACATTCCGGAAAAGAGCGGATGACGATAATCAACTTTTTCGAATTCAACAGGCAAAGCACTTGTATTTGATGCTCCCGTTAATGTGTCAACTGCGGCAATAGTTGAGATATCGAAGGCATTGGCAATGCTTGTATTGAATGATTTCACTGTTGAATGAATACCTGGAAATATTAATATACCGCCTCCATTTTGAATATAAGCTTTTAAAATCGATATCTGATTCGGTGTTAATTCCGGCGGATCGTTCAGGATAATAGCGTCGATATTGTTCAGAAGAGATGCGGATAAACGGTCTAATGTGGACTCTGTTATTTTTAGACTGGAGCTTGTATCGGAAAGCCTCGTATTCAAAGCAAGCCGGAGATATGTAAGATCGGATGGGCTACCAAGAAGAAGTATGTGAAGTTCCTCCGGAATATGTACGGTAAAGAAACGTTTATTGTCAAATTCCAGTTCGTCGTCTTCCAGCTCGATTTTCCCTTCCAGAAATCCCGCCTGCCTGGGAATAAGTGTAAAGTCAGTTTCAGCAGATTGCCCGGCGCGGATGTCGACTCCTTTTTGCGATGTACGGCTTTCATTTTGATATATACTGACTACATGGTTCTGAATATCGGAAGCGGAATGATTCACTATCTTTGCTTTTACGACAAACGGTTTATTCACTTCAAAAATTGTATTCGGGATTTCAATGGATTCTATGGAAACATTTTGCAGCTCGCGTTTCCCGAGCGGAGTGAAGAAAAAATGAGTTGTCGGTGCGAAAAGGTTTTCAGCAGATTTCGATAAGTTCAGCTTTGATTCAAGCGACCCCGATTGAAAATCTGAAATGACATACACTTCTTTATTAAAATTCTTCGATGAAGCAAGCAGCCTCGATGCGAAGCGCAGCGCATCTTCTATGGTTCGGTGTATAAATGACGGCCTGATATCTTTTAGTTCTTTCTGAATCGCAGAAAAGTTCCGCTGGGGTGACGGCATTTCCTCCGTTCCGTTCAGAGGAACTCCGATAATTTTACGAGAAAAACTTCGTCTCCGTCTTTAAGAATATTTACTATTAAAGCAGCAGATTTTTTTGCCTGCTGCAAAAGCTCTCCTTGTTCATCTCCGGCTGTCATACTCTGCGAATCATCAAAAATAATCACAGCCGTTGTTTTTGCCTGCTCTGTTAAGTTGCCCGGAAGCGACCCTTTCAGTGTCGGACGGGAGAACGCAAGAACAACAAGTATTATCAATAATGTCCGCAGAAAAAGGAGAAACAACTGCCGGAGTTTCAACTTGCGGATTTTTGTTTTTTGTAATTCTTTTAGGAAAGAAAGTGTGCTAAACTCAATCGTCTGCAGTTTACGGAGATTGAAGATATGAAGTACGATAGGAATTGCCGCGGCAGCAAGTCCAAACAGTATAAACGGATTAAGAAAAGTCAACGGGCGCCCTTTTTCTAAACGAATTCTGTACTAACTTAACCCGAAGAAATGCGAAAAGCAAGAAAACCTTAGTAACTTTCCGAAAGTTACGTTGACGGCTAATGCGGTCAGGTGTGAATGACTAGGAATTTGAATCGTGCATCGCACGATTGCACTCTCAGGCCTCCGGCTGTCCTGACCGAAAGTAACTAAGAATTCGAAGCTTAAGCACATCAGAAACTTTCGGAAGGTTATATGCGGAAGCTTAAGAAACTTTCGGAAGGTTGCTAAATATTTCCTATCTTCATATAAGGAAAAGGAGAAAAATATGCTGCAAATCGCTATTGAAGCTGCTCTTGAAGCAGGTAAATATCTTAAAGAAAATGTCGGCAAAATTCGCCGCATTGAACATAAAGGCGGACACGAAACAAATCTTGTAACTGAAATTGACCAAAACGCGGAAGCGATGATTATCGGCAGGATTAAAAAGCACTTTCCGGATCATGATTTTTTGGGCGAAGAGTCGGGATCTGCTGAAGTTAAATCCGAGTACCGATGGATCATCGATCCGCTGGATGGAACTGTAAACTATACTCATGGCCTTCCTATTTACAGCGTCTCGATCGGCTTGGAACATGAAGGAAAAATTGTGCTCGGTGCGGTGTACGATCCAAGTCTTGATGAATTATTTACCGCTGAAAAAGGAAAGGGTGCGTGGCTAAACAAGGAGCGTATTCATGTTACGAAAACACGAAGACTTGATGGAAAGCCTTATTGTTACCGGATTTCCTTATTCGATTAATGAAAAACCTGAACCGGAATTAACTCATTTCAGGAATTTTGTTATGGAATCGCAGGCGGTGCGGAGACTTGGTTCGGCGGCGACTCGATTTGTCGTATGTTGCATGCGGCAGGTTCGATGGTTTCTGGGAGGGAACGCTGAATGCATGGGATATGGCAGCAGGCGTGTTACTGGTAACGGAAGCGGGAGGTATCTGGACGGATTACTCCGGAGCGCCGTCAAATGTCTACAACCCGCAAATGCTTGCAACGAACGGATTGATACACGAACAGATGATTGCGGTGCTGAGGAAAGCCGGAAAATAATAACCTTGTCAAGGTTTAAAACCTTGACAAGGTTAATTGCATTATCACGAAAGCTGACTTGTTCGCCGGTTATTTGGCGGAAGCTTTCGACTACCAATGCGTTTCAAGAGAACTTTCTCACACCATTTTTATCTACAATATCTAAAACCATCGGCTGGCGTTTTGGTTGTGCGAGCTGATACCTTGAATGCCTTTGATATCCGTTTCACGGGCGGCAGCAAGAACATCTTCGCGGTCGGTATAGAAAACAGCAAGTGTATCGCCGATATTAACCTCATCGCCAACTTTCTTTTTCAATACAATTCCAGCTTTCATATCTAATACATCATCCATCTTTTGACGCCCTGCACCAAGTGAAATGCTTGCCATACCAAGCTCAAATGGATCAATCTCGGCAATAAATCCGTGTTCACTGGATTTAATTTCAATGGAAAACTTCGAAAGAGGATAACGCTCTAGATTTTCTATTGCGTCAATGTTTCCGCCTTGTGCACGTATGAGATCGAGCAGTTTGCGATATGCAGATCCATCGGAAATGCTTTTCCTGCATTTTTCAATTCCCTCTTCAATTGATTTCGCTTTCTTGCCGAGGTAGACCATAGCACCGGATAACACATAGGTTACTTCCATTAAATCTGCCGATGCATCATTTTGTCCGATTGCTCCGCGTAAACACTCCACAGCTTCTACTACTTCCAGCCAGTTGCCGATAGCGACACCAAGCGGCTGGTTCATATCGGTAATAAAACCTATTGTTTCTTTCCCGAATCCATTTCCAATGTCGACGAGCGTTTTTGCCAGTTCCAATGAGCGGTCATGCGTTTGCATGAAAGCGCCGCGTCCGGTTTTGACATCCAATACCAATGCATCAATTCCCTCGGCTAATTTTTTACTCATAATACTTCCGGCAATAAGAGGGATACATTCGACGGTCGCAGTTACATCGCGGAGAGCATACATTTTTTTATCTGCCGGTGCGATTTCTTTTGTCTGCCCGATCATGACGATTCCGATATCGCGAATGACGCGCTTGTATTCTGAAATTGTCAGATCGGTACGGAAACCGGGAATGGATTCTAATTTATCGAGTGTGCCGCCTGTATGCCCGAGACCTCTGCCGGATATCATTGGAACAGGTACACCGCATGCAGCAACCATCGGTGCAAGTATCAGCGATACCTTATCCCCGACACCGCCGGTGGAATGTTTGTCTACCTTGATGCCCGGAATTTCCGATAGATCGACTATTTCGCCGGAATGCAGCATTAACTTTGTAAAGTTCAGTGTCTCTTCACGGCCCATTCCCCGAAAATAGCATGCCATAAGGAATGCGGACATCTGGTAATCCGGAACTTCGCCTTGAATATAACCGTCGATAAGAAAACGGAATTCTTCTTCATTGAGTGAGCTGCCTTCACGTTTTTTTCTTATCAATTCAACGATGTTCATAACTCGCTCACCGGGTCAAAGCTGCAATTTTTTTATCTTTCGTTCTGCCAGGAAAATTCCCACAATCGTTTTACCGTCTACAATCTCTCCATTCGTGATCATCTCGATTACTCGAGTCAGAGGGAGTGTCTCGACAGTAAGGCTCTGTTCGCCATCATCAAGATTTTGGCCGTGTTTGGATTTATGTAATCCGGTCGCAAGATAGATGTGAAGCACTTCATTGCAGAATCCGGGGGTCGTGTACATTGCGGTTAATTTCACAAACTTATCTGCAATGTATCCTGTCTCTTCTGATAGTTCACGTTTTGCACAATCCAGAGGATCTTCGTTCGGCTCGAGTTTTCCCGCGGGTGCCTCTAAAATAAATTTTTTATTCGGGTATCGGAATTGTTTTACAAGAAGAACATCTCCGTTTTCAAATAACGGAATAATGACCCCGCCGCCGGGATGGGATATTATTTCGCATTTGTGAATACTTCCATCTTGTTCTTCGAAGTCCTCGATAATAAGATCGAAAATACGCCCGTGGAACAATTTTTCGGATTTAATCGTTTTTGGCATCGTTAACCGGAATAGGTGATGAAAGCTGAACCAAATGCCTTGAATGTCCTGAAGATATGCCTTCCTTCATAAAAGCAGTATAGATTTGTTCCCGAAGGCCGGCTTCAATACGGCCTTTCTTTTTCCAATCGTCTGTGCGCGAAATCAGCTGAATTGTACAGGATATCTCGCTCATTGCACTAAGGAACACTTCAGGCACGGGCTGTTTCAGGATGTCGGCGTTTCTGCCGGCGCATTCAAGCATAATTTTGCGAACAAGCTCTATAGAAGTTCCATATGCTACATATACTTCTATAAGGACACGGATTTCATTTCCGGGATATGAATAATTGATTACTTTTGATTTTGTTAATTCTGAGTTTGGGCTTACTATAAGATTGTTATCAAAGTCGAGAATAGTCGAGCTGCGAAGCCCGATTTCATGTACATCGCCGATCTCACCTGTCGGAAGTTTGATACGGTCACCGACGCGGAATGGACGGTCTATCATGATTACGAATCCGGCAACCATGTTAGCAAGGGTCTCCTGGGCTGCAAGAGCAATAGCCACAGAACCGCCGCCGAGGAAGACGAGAAGACTGCTGACATCGACACCGAAATGTCCCAGCGAAATCACAATTGTGATGAATAATGCCAGAATCATCGTTAACCGATTAATCAACGGAAGTATTGCCGCATCGAGAGCCGATGATGTTTGAGATGTGTGCCGTTGGACTGCATAGTTCAGCGATGTGTCAACCAGACGAACGATTAAAACGGTAATGAGCGATACGAAGACTATATAAATGATGCCTTCTCCATATAGAATCAACTGCTGACCCACTTTATCGGCAAGTGTCAAACCTTTTGCAATTTGTTCTATTGCAAGGTAGAGGCCGATTACGATTGCGAGCCATTTGAGCCGGGGAAGGATTACATCTAAAAGTAAATCGTCCAAATCATTAGCAGTTCTGGAAATTATTTTACGTCCGATGGTCTGCAGAAAATATTTGATGAAGAAGCCGACTATCATCACTGTTGCAAACGCAATAAATCCGTTCCAGAGAAAGACAGAAAAACCGCTTCCGATCAATTGTTGAAATCGTTCTAGCATTTATCTTTTTTTAAAAATTTCCCCTGCTTCCGGGTTTTACTGCCTTGCTTCCTGATTTGCACAAAGGGCATTCATCCGGCTGATAAGCCACTGTTTCCATCAATAAAACCGCAAATTGCTTTGTGTTGAAATTGTACTTTACCGTTGCTTCTATCGACAATACATCCGGTACCGACAACATTTCCTTTTGCAGTTATTGACAAGCTCCATTACTTCTTTTGTGGAACCGCCGGTTGTTACAACATCCTCAACAACAAGAACGCGTTCACCCGGCATGATTTCGAAATCCGCGGCGCAGTTCCATTTTACCGTCTTTCCGTTCGGCAAAAATTGTCCGCGCGCCTAACATTCGTCCGACTTCTGTCCCAACGACGATTCCGCCGATCGCAGGCGAAATCACAACTTCGACTCTCGTTGTATTCGAAATGCCGCGCAATTTCTCCGCAGAGGAGATGGAGATGTTTGGGAAATTGCAGTACACGGGCACATTGGAAATATTGCGGACTATGCAAGCCTGAAGTGAGTTGAAAATGACCTTCAAGGAGCGCTTTTGTTTCCCTGAAAATGTCGAGGATTTGTTCCTTGGGTAGTTTCATATCTAATGTGCTTTAATTTAGTGGTTGATGAAAAGATACGAAGAACTCGTTGAGGCGCAATTTTGGCAGCATTTCAATTTAAGAATATTGTTTGTGTCAGGAATTACTTCCTGACACTCAATATTATCGGTCAGGACGCCTCAAAAAACGGACAAGTAATCTGACAGCACTAAGGAGAGATTATTTCTGAACGGATTCGATTTCCTTTGCCAGTGCAATATCTTTTTGTGTAATGCCGCCTTCACTGTGTGTTGAAAGCACAAGTTGTACTTTGTTCCATCGAATGTCGATATCCGGATGATGATTTGCGCGTTCTGCGAGCAGGGCGATCGAATTGACAAAACCCATCGCTTGAATAAAATCCTTGAATTCGAACTTTTTCTTTATTGTCATCCCCGACCTTTTCCACCCTTTCAAATTTTTCAGCTCTCTCTGAATTTCTCAAATCGTTCATTTTTACCATTTGTTCACCTCATACAAAGAATTTTAATAATCCTTTAAGGTTCAGTATAACGATCTAAACAGAGAAATTCCAAAAGAAGTTGCACATGTGCCGATTTTCAGCATATCCTACCGGATTTAGCGGGGATTCATACCGATAGAAATCCTTTTTTCAATAAAAAAAGCGGCGATAATCTCGCCGCTTGATGACAGCAGCCTTGTCAAGGTTCCAAACCTTGATAAGGCTTGTAAACGTTAAATTTCGCAAAAGAGTTTTTCTAATTTACACAACCTAACCCGCCGCAATGCATGTCGGGCAGGAGGCTGCAACTAACATTAATCTTATTAGATTACTGAACAAACTCATTCCCGACTTTGCGTGCACGTTCAGGTTTATCCAGATTAATTCCGATGGAGAGACCGATTTCAACCAGTAGATTCCAGCCTGCGCAAAGATAGATGTAAGGAGTTCAATTCTCCAGCATCCGGCACGCGAATGGTCGGTAATGGCGTGTTTCTGTTTGCGATGGCTATAACTTTCAGTCCTACACCTTTGATTAAAACTTCCTGAAATTTTTCTATTTCTTCATCTATAGGATCTACAACAAATACAACATCGTTCGGGTTCATTACTTCTTCGATACCGTGAACGGCATATGTGCCTTCGAGATAATCTGATTTCTTACGTGTGATTTCATTTGTCTTCAATGTCAATTCTTCAGCAACGCCGTCATTATATCCTGCAAAATATATGGTCGGCGCTTTCACTGCCGCTTGAACGATTGCCGAATCAATTGTCAAAGTGTAAGAGCTTGTTCAATTTTTCCGGACAAGATCGGAAGAGTTGAAATTGTTCTTGCCGGCGATATGCCAGAGAATGGATTCGTAAAAGAGATGCTTGTTCAACGACACTTTTTGTAGCAGCAACAGCTTGTTCCCATCCGCATGTCAGCACAAATGTTTCTTTGCAGGTTCTGCTCCAAAAGAGTTCCTTTATTGGCAGAGAGGCCAAAACGATTGTTGTTTCCGAGCTCTCGGCCAATTTTTTTGCCAGTGTGATAACCTCTTTTGTCCTGCCGGAGTTCGAAGCACAGAATACGGCAAATTTTGAAAGATCGTATTGTGCTGATTGTCGGGATCCATCAGTCGCAATACGAAGGTCCATTCCCCATTGAAGGGCTTTACGAATAGCATTCTTTGCGGGGAAAATCCGGCTGGATCCTTCACCTGTGAGAAATAATTTGTCGATGGATTTAATTTTTTGTGCGATTTGTTCGGTTTGGTTCGGATTAAATTGTTTCACCACACCAACAGTATCCATCATTTCTTGAACCAGTAAAAATTTTGAATACTTTGCATCTTTGAGATTCATAGCATTTCCTTATTTTGTTTTTACTTCTTCAATCCATGACGTTTGTTGGAGGTGCATCGAAAACATTGGTGTGCAGATAATTGTTCTGACTGGTCTTATGATCGCCATGTCTATTTCTTCTGATGAGCAGATCAGGTATTAGTGTTCCAGCGATGATGCTCACTCTCTCAATTTGATCTCACGGCAGCTTTTTGAACTCCTCTGTTTCACTCCGTACTTGCTTTATAAAAGCATTGTCTTCAATTGTGCCGATAGCAGCGGTCATTTCTGCCGTATTTCGGTACGTATTCTGACGAAATGTATTGTCATAATCTTTTTTCCTGGAAATGTAGACCTGATCACGAATGAATTCTTGTATCGTCACTGCTCGATCAAGCGCAGCATTCCATTGTTCGCGCGACAGATCATTCGTCCCAAGCAATGCACACAGGGAAGCAAAGGCATGTTTTTGTTTCTCAAGAGGATACTGCTTGCCACAATGTATTGTATCGATCGTGAATTTCTTTCCATCCGGCAAGCTTTCCTGATCCAATGTCCGCACGGATCTGATCCACATCCTTTTCCGGAATCAATTGTCCTCCGAGATTAACCCATGCATTTGTACGGTTATTCTTAAGTTTTTTACACATGCTCTCAAAAGTATCTTTCGGATTTGTTTTCAGAAATCCAAGCAGATTCTTTACGGCATAATAATGGATCATATCCGCATATGCATGATAAGATTTGTATGTTTTGAGAATAACAATTTTCCGATCCGACTTTTCCATGTTTTCGCCGAGAACTGTCAAACCGGCTAATTTCTTTTTCTGATCCGGAAAGGAGTTCCCGTCCCAATCCGTATAAGTTCTTTTTCATCGTTTGTCGATCGAAGATCCCTGTTGACGAAGCTTGGCTTTTGCTGTCCAGATTTCCAAAAGCTGGCGGGCATGAAATATTTCTTCAATCGTATCCGGTGCTAACGAATCGAATTCAATATTCTGAATTTTATTTTTTCGCTTATCGCGGTTTTGGAATTTCCATGTATTTCGTGCAAGTGCGTACATATTGTATAACCACCAAAATGCCGGCAGCACTTCAAGTTCGTCTTTGGCTGTGTTGTTGTTCAGCAGAGAGAAAGGCAAGCGGAATATCCATCTCTGCCGGATAATCTGCTTTTGAGAGCAGTACAAATGATGCAAATCGGCAGGAATGCTTGATACTGGAGCATAATCCCGGCCAGAATCCGCGGCCGGCTTGAACTTCGTTATCGTTGGCTCGGCTGTTATGATTGGAACCGATTGTTGCACCTGCAGCCATGTTGCTTTGTCCCAGCACAACAGAAGCAATTAAAAACGAATTGTTATGATGTTGTTCGTGTGCCGGAAAAATGAGATTGTTCAGTACTTCGCAGCATGAAATTGTCGAGTTGTCTCCGAGGAAAGAATGGATCAGTCTTGCTCCGTATTTGAGATTGGAGTTGTTTCCCAGAATGAATCGAACTGCTTTGGAACCATAAAAGATGTGACATCCATAACCAATGATGCCGTTCACGAGTTCAACACCTTCTCCAATTTGTGTTGGTTCGGCTTCGGATGAGTGAATGGTGAGATTCTTGAGTTTGTTAGCGCCTTTGATATAGCAATGAGAACCGACTTTCACATCTTTCAGAATTCCGGAGTTCTTAATTACGCATTGATTCTCAATGGAACCATAAAATCCACGACGGTTGTCAAAACTTTTTTGTGTTATGGACAATTAATTTATTTTGTAATGCAATGTCGTCCCGGTACTTTGCCCAGAGATAGGCATCTGCAGGAATAATACCGTCGAATGGCAGTACGCGGCGGCATCCGGTTTCATTCATCAGTTCAAGCCATACGCGGACGTCTTCGGATTCGCCCTCTTTAATAATGCCGTTGCCGAATTTAGCATGGTTGGTCGTATGCATTTCGTCGATGTTGAGCAGCATACATCGGTCGCCGATGATGTAATGTGCCAGATACCGTACATGATGAATAGCCGCGTTATCTCCGATGTCACAGGCAATGATGGTGCTGTTCGTGATCCCTACCGGTACCTGCAGATCATGATGTTCGAGAATCACATTCTGAATACGTCCAATCCGGACAAGACCGAAAAAAGCTGTATTCTTGATTCTTGTGGATCGAATGGATCAGTAACAAGAACTTCATCCCAATTGTCGGATGTATTGCTGTTTTGAACAAGCAGCTCCACTTCATCTGCTCGCAGATGGCGCCACCGGTTTTGCGGCCATGGGATTTGTGTATTGCGATGGCAATATTCGTCTTTGCCGATTGGAATAAATTCTTTTGGGATAAAATTTCTTCCAATGCTATTTGCCGGAAGAATGGATACATTGTCCATGAGATGCCTCGTCTAACAGTTCAAAGCTAAAATAATTCGATAGATAGATCAATTATGAATGTACAAAGATCGGTCGGATGAGAGATTATCAATACATATTCTCTGTCTTGAATTCAAAATTCTATCGGTTACTTTTAATCATGAGACGATGAAAAGATTTATACATCTTAACTCAAGAATCCTTCAACACGATGCACTTTACCGAGTGTTGTGCCAAGAAATCGTTCGCCTATTTCTGCAAACTTATGCGGTACATCGCTGACGAAAAACTGTAAGTTGGGTTTCAGGCTGCTGGTATTTTCTAAATGCAGCTCTGTCAGCATTTTTTTCACAGTCGCGGCGGTGGCTTCACCGGAATCAATAAGGGTAACGTCATTGTGCAACACTTTATCGATGACTTTTCGCAGGATAGGATAATGTGTGCATCCAAGCACGAGCGTATCAATTTTCTCAAGAGTTAAAGGAAACAAATATTCTTTAGCGATCAATTCTGTCGCTTTATGATCGGTCCAGCCTTCTTCGGCAAGAGGGACAAAAAGCGGACAGGGTTGTCCGAATACTTTGATAGCTGGATCAAGCTGTCGAATGGCGTTTGTATAGGCATTGCTAAAAATTGTGCCGAGGGTTCCAATAATGCCAATCCGTTTCTTTTTTGAAGCCCGGACAGCCGCTTCTGCTCCCGGAAGGATCACACCAACCACCGGTATCTTTGCCCGTTTCTGAACGATATCGAGTGCAACTGCAGAAACTGTATTGCATGCAATGACAATGAGTTTCACATCGTGCTGAAGCAGGACATCGGTATCTTGCAACGCGTATTCGCGAACGACCTGCGGTGATTTTGGACCATACGGAACGCGTGCAGTATCGCCAAAGTACACAATATTTTCATGCGGCAAGTGCTGTGTTAATGCGCGCACGACAGTCATACCGCCAATGCCGGAATCAAATACACCGATAGGTTGTGCGTTATTCATGTTTATTGAAGTTGTTGATGGCACAAGTTCCGATTCAGAGAGTTATTGAATGGCCGTAAGAATATCTTGTCTCGCTTTTTCTTTTTGCAATTCTTTATATTGTAATGCTGTATTATCATTGATTCAATATAATCAATGGATAAGAATGGTCAAAACATAAATCCCATTGTCGCATAAAATGCGATTTTATCCTCGGAATGAGCGAGGGTCAAATTGGCAGTATATTCAGGTTTAATAAATGAAATCCACACGCCTCCGCCGATAGTATTGTGCCAGCGGTTGGAATGTTCACCGGCAAAGAATACACGGCCTGTTTCCGCAAATGCAGAAATACCGGACCGTAATGGAACGATGAATGGAATCTGTGTTAATTGTGAACGGATCTCCACGCTGCCAAGGATAGAAGCGTCGCCGGAAAAACGCTGGCGCTCGAATCCGCGAAGTGATTCGTTCCCGCCGAGAAATGCCGATTCAAAAAATGGATATTCGCCCCACAGCTTTTCGCCGATTGCCCGGCATGCAATTGTCATAAATGACATGCTTTCGAAGGTTAAATAAGTCCGAAGTTCGCCTCGCAGTTTATAAAACGAATGCTCGTTGTTTGTTAAATTCGGGAAGTAAGAAATTTCGGCTATGCTGAATATTCCATGCACAGGAATTTTCTTATTGTCCCGGGTATCCATCCGTATTTGAGTGCCAATTTTTAGAAAAGTAAGGCTTCTATTATAGTAAGGAAGCTTTAATGTGTCCAATAAAGTTTGCTGCCGGGGATTATTATCGATTAGTTTCAAGGTGCCGCTTCCGGCAGCAGTGATATTTGCTGCAAGCGGAAAATCGAGCGCAGCATGAAAAAATACCTGTCTCTGGTCTACATTATAAAAACCTGCTTCATCGAGGGATTGATTATATTTAGTTTCATTACCGAGGCCGAAAAAATTCGAAAAATCGAGCTGTGATGC
The DNA here is from genome assembly GCA_963770945.1 of uncultured Bacteroidota bacterium. GTDB lineage: Bacteria > Bacteroidota > Ignavibacteria > UBA10030 > UBA10030 > Fen-1298. Next base: position 25,440 of record CAVYRP010000005.1, read on the forward strand.
GTGAAACTGTAAATATGCACGGACTCCGCTGAACCAATCCCTGAATTCTCCGGATGCATCCAAACGGTACTTCCTCGTTCGCGTAGCAAATCCGGCACGCACACTCAATTGTTGAGCGTAAGGTTTCATACGGTATTCATATTTCGTATACACCGGCCCCCCGCCTATGAAAAGGCCGTCATCAGGATTTATATCGAACCACGGACTAAAACTCCATTCGCTTCCCCAATCGCGATATGAAAGATGAACAGTTTTGCTTCGTATTTCAGCTGCACTCTCCGGCCGATTGTATATAATTTTAATATTACTATTTCTTGTTGTAACGAAATCCGGATCACTCGTATAATAAATTGTGCCATGCGCCGAAAGTAAGCTTAATGAAGGAAATAGATTCCTGCTTCTTGTATTATTTATGAGATCGTTTTTTCCGTCCCCGCCGTCGATTATTATTTTAATTGTACCGCTTTCTTCGCCTTCAAGCGTGATAATATCGCCGCCGCCAAACAGCAGGATGCGAATTTCATCGGTGTAATCGTCATAAAACATCCTTTTAAAAATTTGTGTCCTGACAGTATCTCTGCGGTCAAATATGGTTATAGAAACTACATGCTGTCCTATCCGGTGCACTTCAACAATTTCTGCTTTGCTGCTGCCGTGTATCTCCACGTTTGTTGATAATAACCTGTAGAATTCTTCAGCCGCTTTCTGTAATTGTGCCCGTCTCGATTTTAGAAGATGAATCAGTGCGGCTCCTTCTTTTTCAGATAAAGAAGAGGGAAACTGTTCGAGTGCTTTTATCAGAACCGAATCGGAGATCCGGAATTGAATCCAGCGTGCCAGCGAGTCCCATTTTTGTCCGGTAAAAGAAATAAGAATTCTTCGATCAAGAGATCGTCCTGTGAGCGTGAGATTATCGACACTGGAGATATTCCCGCTGAATGTCTCTAATTGTGGAAGAGCAATATCTGCGATTATAGGAAGAAGCCCGTTCAACCGTGAAAAAGCATGCTGATAATTGAGAGGAACCGGTTCGTAGATATTTCGTTCGTCACGACGGGTGCATATCCAATTCCATTGATCTGATGTCCGATTCCAATTACCTAACATTATATCAATAAGCCGGGCTTTTAAATATTGAATTTCGTCAATAGACGCAAGGTTGTCGTTTTCTATCGCATCCAGCATAGCTGACGTGTTTATGAATACGGGCGGGAGCGAATCAAGCTGAGTCAAACCGATTTTATGCCATTGTCCCTTAAGAAACCCGATTTTTTTATTTCTCTGCGAGCTTGAACTATCGGGATTGTTTGTATCGAATGCGATAAGATGTAATTCTCGATAAGGTATATCCACAGCATCGAGTATGGGATTGACGATAAGCGGGGTATAGGGATTCAATATGCCGGCCTGATCTGCTGCAATATTTCTCGGAAGCAGCTCTGCAAGTTCAGTCGGGATCGACACAGCCGAATCCTGCTCGAGCGAGGTGAAAGAATATTCCTTATTATTTGACCAATCCCGATGGAGAACTTTCACCCGTACAGGTGTAGTCCAGACATCTCGCCAGAGGGAACCGAATAAAAATCGATGAAACCATCCTGCCCGGATGTTCGGATTGGCGGCAAGTTCGGTACTGTCTCCCTCAATGGGATTTGTGAACGGTTGTGCAAGCGCTTCATGCTGCAGAAAAAAAATCAGAATGGGGGTGAAAATTATTGCCCGGCGTATCATTTATCGAAAATTCAATTCGTTGTTATGAGAAATTCCGGAACTCGATGAATTACACTTTCCGGCCGAGCCAATCGAGAATTCCCGTAATAAACGTAAGAGGGTGCGGCGGGCATCCCGGAATGAATAAATCGATATCGTGCGATGTGAGAAATGTTCTGTCGATTTCCGGAGAGGCCTTGAATATTCCTCCGCTGATTGCACAAGCACCCGTAAGTATGATAATTTTTGGAAAAGGAACCGCTTCATAACAGAGAGCAACCGCCTCTGCCATAGTTTTTGTAATCGGACCGGTAATCACCACGCCATCGGCGTGTCTGGGAGAAGCAACGAATTCGATTCCGAACCGTCCCATATCGAAATTAACATTACTTGCTGCATTTAATTCCAATTCGCATCCGTTGCATCCGCCGGCAGAAATTTGCCTCAGCTTTAATGACCTTCCGAAATAATTTCTAATTTTTTCCGATGCAATTTCGGGAGTTATATGATCTTGTTCTCCTGCAGCTATAAGTTGATTTCGTGAACTGCATGAAATGTGATATTCATTGGTAAAATGAACAGCTTTTTCCGTGCAGGCTATTTCGCATGCCGGGCAAAAAACACATAAGCCAAGATCTATTCGCAGCGGAGAAAGCTGAATGGCATCCGTCGGACAGACTTTTGCGCATTTATTGCATCCTTCGGTACATTTTTCCGGATGGAGGCCGGGCATTCCCCTAAAAAGCGGAGGCAGCACTGCACGATGAATATCATGAATGATCGGGTCGCCCTGTAATATTCGTAATTGAATACTTTCAATCATAAACTCTTAAAGCTCCTTACTATAGATCATGCCCTGAGTAAGATAAATCGAAACTCTTGTTGCAAAGCGGAAAATCGGAGATAGCTTCATTTCGTAAAGCCAGGCCTAATCCGTACCAGTTGTGAAATGACGGATCTTTGATCTTATATTGTTTTAATTCTCCCTTAGAATCGGTAAATGCACAATGTGCAATTTCGCCTCTCCATCCTTCCGTAAGAGAAACAACTCCGTTGTTCGGTAGGATAGCATTCGTTTCGCTTTGTACAGAACCCGATGGTATATTTTCCAATTGGTCGAAAATAAAACGCAGCGACTCATCGATTTCCAGAGACCGCATACGTGCCCGGGCAAATACATCGCACGAAGAAAGTGTAATAAGCGGAAGATTAGTGTATTTATATGCTCCATAAGGAAATTGGCTTCTTGTATCTGCATCGAGGCCGCTTGCACGAGCTGCAGGCCCGACCATACCTATTGATTGAGCCCAGTTTTTTTCTACGATTCCAGTATGGTCAAAGCGCCCAAGAACACTTGAGGAGTTGAACATCACCTCATTGATGGCATGAACATCTTGCTGCACCGTATTTAAATTTCTCTTGAGCGCTTCTATTGCATTTTCGGCCGGATCAAATAGAAGCCCGCCCGGTACAATAAATCCTCTTCCGAAACGCGAACCGCATAAAAGCGCGGTGCCGTTGATTACCAGTGTTCGCAATCTTCCATATGATGCCGAACCGATGGCATACCCGACATCATTGGCGATTCCGCCGAGTCCGGAAAGATGCATAGCGATACGCTCAAGCTCTTCAGCAATGGAGCGAAATACCTGAGCTCTAAGTCCGATGGAAGTATTTGACAATGCTTCCGCCGCGAGTGCATATGCCATGGAATGGCCTATTACCGTGTCGCCGGTTATTGATTCACATAAAATACTTCGCTGCGACGGAGAAGCTTTTAGCATTAATTTTTCAACTCCGCGATGCTGGTATCCAAGTATGATTTCAAGATGGTACACCAACTCACCATGGCACTGGAAGCGAAAATGTCCCGGTTCTATGACACCAGCATGAATTGGTCCGACGGCAACTTCATGAACTTCTTCGCCTTCCATTTTGTAAGGTAAATATGACTGCTGTCCGAGTATAGCCGTTTGTTTGCGTACAGGTCGAAGCCATGGATGTCCTTCGGGAATTATATGATTGTTCTCTGCAAGTTCGCATTCAAAGTAGTGCGTTTGCGGGTAGACATCCGCAAAACTGCGATATCGATTGTTCACAGAAGAAAATGTCGTACCGAGAAGATGAATAACGGAATTTAACGGATGGCCCATTACTGCAACGACCGTTGCTGCGGATTCGGTGGTTTCTAATCCGAACAAACCGATCATCCTTGCCTGTGCGAGTAATTCCTCGTTAATAGAGTCTTCAAATTCTTTTATTGAAAGAATCGGAATATCACCGATAGCGAAAGTCTGCTGGTTCCGGACCGATAATGGAGTCATAACAGTATTCCGAAGTCCTTTGAAATTTGTAATACAAGAGTATATAACTGCGACGGCATAGAAAGTCCGAGCACTACTAATAAAACAAGTAATATCAATGAAGCTAAGTGTGATATTTCAAACTTATCTTCAATTTCTATCGCCTGTCCGGCGGGAGGAGCCGTATACAACATGTGAAAAACCGTCTTACTCATCCCTACAAAAATAAAGAAAAGGAAAAATATCACAGCGGCCAGCAGAAACGGCTTTGCCAGTAATCCCTGAAAAATCATTAACTCGCTGAAGAAAATGCCGAACGGCGGCATCGCGACGACGGCAAAAAATCCGAAAAGAAAAAGCCAGCCGGTCCATGGCATTGCCTGCAGGACATTCCATACAGAGTTTACTTCACGCGACCGAAATGCTCTGTGAATATTTCCGGCATTCAGGAATAGGACAACTTTTGTAAGTGAATTAAATACCGAATGAAGCATTGCGCCGGCAAATGCAATGCCCCCGGTTCCAATGCCGAGTGTAATCAATCCGAGATGTTCAACGCTGGAATATGCGATCATCCGCTTATAATTGGTTACTCTGAACATGAACACACATGCGACAAAGAGGGAAAAAATGCCTCCTATGATCATTATAGTGCGTGCAAAACCGGCCGTTGCAGTCGGAACCATAATTTGATATACACGTAGAACACCCAAAAGAGCTGTTCCCCGCAGCGATCCTGACATTAGAGCTGCTACAGGACTTGGAGAATTACTGGTCGCATCAATATCGCCTGTATGCATCGGCGCAATACCGATTTTTGTACTCAAACCGACAAACACGAAAATGAAACTTGCTTTCAACCAGATCGGATTGAGTTGTGTCGCATACTGAGTAAATGAAGTCACTAATAATTGATGACCTTCCAGTACCGTTTTACCGGCGGAAAGTGCAAGAAATAGAAAACCTATAAAGGCAAAAGCGATACCGATTGAAACCAAAAAAAGGTATTTCCACATTGCCTCAAGCGATTCTTTATCTCGATAATAGTAGATCAGAGGAGCAACACTCAGTGTCGTCATTTCAGTTGCCACCCAAAATACTCCCAGGTGATTACTGATCAATGCAAGAGTGTTTGTGAGCAGGTAAATGTTTAACAAGACAAAAAATCGGTTTTTACTTTTCTCTTCTTTTACGACGAGTGGACGGTTCAGATATGAATAGGAAACAAGCACAACCCAGAAATAGACATGTGAGAGAATAAGCAGGAACAGCCTGCTCAATGCATCAAAGCGAAAGAGATCATTCTCGGCCGGAATGTATATTCCGGCGAAAACCAAATAGGAACATGCGAGATGTGAAACGGCGACAAGCAACGAAATGACATACTGAGCCTTTCGAACATGAACAAAGTAACAAATGCCGGAACTGATAATCGGAAGTACTACTAAAACAAGAAGCATGTTCATCAGTCCTTTAACCTCCCTAGAACGGTCACTTCTTGATTAGCGAATGTTGAACTGATTTTATTGATTGCGATACCCATAAGGAAAACGACGACAAAGATATCAAGCATCGATCCCAGTTCGATTATAGTAGGCATTTCTGCTGCTATAGATGTACCAAAAAGGAAAATGCCGTTCTCTATAATAAGAAACCCGACCACATGAACGATTAGTACTTTTCTGAATATGATGAGTAAGATACCTATGATAATAGCTGAAAACGCCGATGCAAACGGGATAGGTTCAATAGGCGTATATCCGGAAAGAACATGAGATACAACAAAAATTATCGACATCGATGCGACACTCAGCAATAAAAAATTAAACGGTTGTATGCTCGACTCGACAATGCGTTTTACATCGAGATCAATAATAATTTTATTGATAAAGCGGGGAATGATTATCGCTTTTACGATAAGGGACATCAAAGGAATAATTAGGATATGTACAGATAAATGGCGAATAAACGGGAAAATCATAATCGCCGACAGTAATATTCCTTGTGCTCTTAAAATACCGACATATGTTTTAAGCCGGGATGTTATTACTAAATACAGGAGCGTAAGACAAAACAAAATACTTAGAACATTTTCCATGCGTATCTCATAATTATTATCGGGCAAACGTATAGATGAGTAAATTCAAGATGCCAATTGCCGTCGCAAACAACAAATATTGCGGAATACTTTTCATCTTTAATCTGGCAATCATGGTTTCCACCCATGCAATAACTGTAGACAGCAGAAGCAGAATAACTGCAAACAAAGAAAATCCCAGCAATTGATTCTGTAAACTAAAAGGATTAAAAAATAATACTTCATAAATCCCGTAAATCATGATTTTAATATAACTTGAGTATTGGTATAGGAATAAATCGATGCCGGAGTTATCGAGGATCATCACTTCGTGTATCATCGTCAATTCCAGATGCGTCGTCGGATCATCGATCGGCATACGCGAACACTCGGTCACCATTAGAAAGAATGCTGATATGGAACTCACGATAATAAAAACGAGCGAAGACGGGTTGTCTAAATGAATAGAAAGATACACTTCATATAAAGATGTGTAACCGCTGACGAATGCTAAACTGCCGATAGTGAAAAAATAGATCGGTTCGGCAAATACAGCAAACGTCGCTTCCCGTGCTGCTCCCATTCCCTCAAAGGAGCTGCCGATATCCATGGCACCTATAATTTGGAAAAATCGGGCGAGCCCCAGCAGGTAAGCGAATACAATAATATCTCCGTTGAAGCTTAATAACGGCCGTATATATCCGATGGGCAGCATAAATCCTGCAATAAGAATTGCGGAAAATGAAACGACAGGTGCAAGCCGGCTTATGAACGATGCTGTCGTTGCGTAAATTGTTTCTTTGCGGCTAAGGCGAAGAAGTTCATAGTACGGCTGCCAGATTGGTGCGCCGGCACGGCCTGTAAGCAGCGCCTTTTGCTTATTGATAAGCCCGACAAGGAGCGGCGATACACCAAGTATTAAAAGGAAGGGAAGTAATCCCTGAAGAATTTTTACGGCCATACTATCGCTATTATGCTGTAAATGATTGCAATGATTAACATAAGGGTAATGTAAAAACGAATATCGGTCCTGCTTAATAATTCAAACGAGTTAATTTTATTTACGATAAAGATGTACACAGGCGCAACAAACTGCCTTTCCGAAAAATCTTCGGTATGAGAAATAAGACGAGATGTTTGCGGAAATATTGTTTTAGGTGCGGACACATGTTTTTTAATGTGAAGCATATGAGATGCAATACTGTTGATTTCATCGGCATAGGATGAAGCAGTATACTGCATCCGCGGCGTTGGCGATGTGTATCCGCATCCCCAGGCCTGAGAAATACGCTGCCGTGTATTGAATTTTTTCCACACAATCAGGCATACGATTGTCAATAATACGCCGACAAATATTACGGTAAGGAACTCCCAGCGCGTAAACATCGTGTAGGGATGAATAGTCATTCCGTTATGGTTGAATGTGATAACGGAAGAAATTATTCCAAGCACGGACTGCGGTAATATCCCGAATAGGATGCAAAGAAATGCCAGCATTCCCAATGCAGTATACTCCGTTTTTGAGACCTTAAATGATTGAAGCGGACTTCGTTCTGTACCGAGAAACATAATGCTGTTTATTTTTGTAAAGCACGCTAATGCAAGTCCGCCGACGAGCGCCAGTCCGACTGCAAGAAGGAGCATCAATAGAGGATAGTATTTTCCCAGTGCGGCCGCAGCATTAAAAAATCCTTTAAAAATTAAAAATTCGGACATAAAACCGTTGAGCGGCGGAATACCGCTGATAGCAATCGAACCGATCAGGAAGAGTCCGACAAACCATGAAGCGCGATGGACGATGCCGCCCATCTTTTCAATATCCCGCGTTTGATAATTATGACATATCACTCCCGAACCAAGGAATAATAACGATTTAAAAATTGCATGATTAAATGTATGAAATAATGCACCGCCGAATCCCAGCCAAACCAGCGGTTGAACAGAATACGAAACGCCCAGCACGCCGAGTCCGATGCCGATACCGATGATCCCGATATTTTCGATGGAATGATAGGCAAGTAATTTTTTAATATCATGCTGTGCAAGAGCATACCAGACACCGAATATCGCGCTAAAAACACTTACCGCTAGAATTACTAAACCCATCCATACCGGAAGCGGCGAGCAAAACTCAATTATCCGGAAGATTCCGTAAATTCCGGTTTTAATAATAACGCCGGAGAGGAACGCGCTGAGTGCTGTCGGTGCGATAGGATGTGCCCATGGAAGCCAGAAGTGCAGGGGCATAAATCCTGCTTTAATTCCGAAGCCTATAAATCCGAATCCGCACACGAGAAAAAATATTGTTCCCGCATCGGATGTGAGGTGAAAATCGTTAAAAAACCAGCTGCCGAAATGGTTATGTAATAGAAAGAAAAAAATGTACAGGAAAAATGTCGCCAGGTGTGTCGCTGTGAAAAAAATAAAACTTCCTTTTTGCACTTCCTCCTTTTCTTTATCCAGCAGCATCCCCAGGTAAGCCATCAAGGTCATTAATTCCCAGCAAATAAGAAACAGGATGCTGTGATTTGCAAACACAAGCAGCTGTGTCGAAAGAAGAAGAAGCGAGAAGGAAACAAGGAAGGTGCGGACCGATGCTTCTTTATGAAGATAATGCTGCAAATATGAATAAATGGAAATGACTGTCGGTATGGCAACCGTTGTTATTATCAATAGGAAGAAAAGAGCAAGGCCGTCGGCCCGGAACAATGATGCATATCCTGAGAAAACCGGAAATAGTCCGGCAACGGAAGGCAATTCGATCAATCGTTTAAGCGCAAAAATTAGATTGGCCGCCAGCGCCAGAACATTTATTACGATAAATAGGGAAATTGCATGTTTGACCGGCCTGACCAAAAGCGAAGCAATTGCCCCGATAATAAATAGACTGCATCCGATAAGAAATAAGTATTCCGTCATTCTGCTGTTGGTTTAAAAAATAAACGTTATAAAATACATCCTTTGCAGTTAATAATAAAATAACCCATCATTGTTGTGCCGGTTTTTCTGTCGATTTTATCAGCGCAAGAAGGTCTGTGTACGGCTGCCGTGTTTTCATCGCTTGTCGCATTTCTTTTTTGGACAGAAGATGGCTTAAATGTGCCAATAAACTAAGATGCTGCTTTGTTGTCTGCGAAATAATAAGGATCAGCGTATGCACAGGTTTTCCGTCTAATGCATGCAGGTTCAGAAATGCATTAGGAAAGAAAAAATGAATAAGCGGTTTATCGCGCCCGATTACCAGCGGTATGCGGGGATGAGGCAGACTTATGCCATGGCCGATAGCAGTAGACATCATTTGTTCCCGGCTTTTTAAAAGCTGTACAACAACATTGCGGTCGATGGATTTATCGAATGACACAAGCTGTATCATTTGCTCTATATATAGTTCTTCCGTAAAAGAACAATTGTAAATAAACGATTGTTTGTTAAGCAGGGGAAGCAGGCTTTTAATCTGATATTCTTCAAAATGTGCATTGCCGGAAATATTCAAGGGCACGTTTCTGCCTAATGCCCATTCAATCACTTTGTCTTTATTAAAAACGACCCTGTCCTGAATTACACTGTGAGGGATATCGTTTGCTTTCACAAGTTTCAAAACATCTTTTTCCGATTTTACAAGCAAATGCGCTATATCTTTAATTTTTAAATCCACCGTTTTTTCGGCCTTTCTCTTTTAATTGTACTAAACGACTTCGAGTAGATTTTATCTGCTCTTTTAATTCCTGTTTCACACCATTGAGAAGCATGATCTTGCTTTCAATATCGTCCAGATGAGTTTGCAGGTAATTCAATGTTTTTTCTTTTGCTTCTACTTTTCTCTTTTGATGGAAATATAATCCGATGACTTCCTTGATTTCTTCAAGCGATAAGCCCACCCGCTGTAAATCGCGGATACGGGTAATTACAATCAGCGTATCATCGTTGTAGTAACGATATCCGTTTGCACTGACGTTTGAGGGGACGAACAGACCTAGCTGTTCATAATACCGAAGTGTACGAGTTGTAACCCCTGCCTGCTTTGCTATTTCGCCGATTTTAAACATCACCTTTACCTTAACGATAAGGTTAATATAATAAAACTTTATTTCAAATGCCTGCTGTTCCTTCCGTTTTAAGGGAGAAAGAAGATGAAAATATTTTCATTGTTTATCGGTATATCCGTTGTTTATATATCGTTCCCTTTTTACGGGATGTGTGTCAGCTTTTCTCTGCGGTTAAAGATTCGGAAACCGCGGCAAAAAGGTGGAAAAAATCTGAAATATAAGTTTTTGGATGTTGCTTTGCGGCACAAATATTGTCAAGTTAAGATCGATTTCATCGCTGTACAAAACCAATATAATAGGGATGATTATGAGTTCAATGATTCTGTGCCTTAAAAATAAATCTTTTTATTTCAATCTTTTCCTTGTCGTCGCCCTGTCTATCTTACCGGTGATACTTTTAGCACAGGATGTATCTATCCGGGACTTCCGTATACCGGAGACAAAATATCAAAGGTTGACGGGCAGTCTATCCGGAGGATGGTCCAGAACAGATAATAGAATTACCGACTATTCCTTTGGAGCGCTTCAAAATAGTTCTTCAAATTTAACAAAGTATTCACAATTCCAATCGTCTTTAGATTATGAATTTGCAAAATACAACGAGAACAATTCGCTTGAAATCGGCGCGCGGATTTCTGGTATGCTGACTTATCAAAGCACTGACGGAAACCATTCAAATCCAACCCCGTATTACCGGTCAACGCAATTACGGAAAAATTATAGTGCAAGTATAATACCGGATATTCGATATTCGAATTATCTGGTTCCTGATACTTGGTTCTGGTTTGCAGAGGGATCGGGAAATTATTACTTCGATCAAAACACTGACAATTATAATATTGCATACTCCGACGGTATTGATAGATATGATTCATCCTATACAAAAAATAATTCCTGGAATGTATCTATAGGCGGCGGTATCGGATATGGAAAGCTGCGCGATGGCTCAGCGGTCTTTGCTGTGCTGCGTATTTTGGATAAGCTTGCGGAAGACAGCGTACTTGTTCGATCTCTGACAAAAGATGAAATTATCCTGATTGTCGAGGTTTTCGCAAAAGAAATTGAATATTCGTACAGTCAGGATAGATATATAAAGTACTTTATGGAAGAAATCTTTAACCGATTGCAGAAGATGGGTGTGCTTAAGGAAAATGCGACTACAGCATATTCAGTTCTGAGAGCAGTAGAAGTCCTCTCCGAACAAATTGAACCGCGGCTGTTTGGATGGAGGGCAAAAATAGGCGTTCAACGCAGATATACAGAAGAAATCGACGCTGCAGATCGATCGGGTACCATTGGTTATTCTTCGAACTATTTCTGGAATTTTCATGATTTTATTTCATTGTCGCTTGACTATGGATATCCGCTCACAACGAATCTTCAGGTGAATTCAAGTTTTTCTCTGGAAGTTCCGCGTATAGACTATCAAAGGAAAATTGATTATAGATATCAGATTGCCGGAATTTATCAAATCGGCGAGCGGATCGATGCAACAATATCCGGTTCTGTCGTCTCGTACAACAAATCTTTATCAAAGTGCAGATGAAAACGAATTTATGAGAAACGCACAATATAGTGCCGGTGTTTCTTTCAGATTCTTTATTGAAAATAACGTTAACTTCAGTGTGAGTTATGCGTACTCAGAACAACATCAGGATCGTTACTCGCTCTCTAATTCCGAAAATAGTTCGTATCAATTCCCTGAAATTAGATTTGGTATAAATTATAGATTTTTATAGATAATCACGGGCTGTTATCCGAATAAGCCTGATTTATGCTTAGTGCATGGAAGAGAGAAATCGGGCTTTCATTACCTGCAATTTTTCCAAAAAATCACTAAGTTAAAGAAAGTCTATGAGTCTATGAGTATATGAGTTTATGAGAATATGCGACGAAACGTTATATGTTCAGTTATTGTTATAAGTTCCATATAACCGGAGTATACTATGCCAATTAAACCTTTTAAAAATGAGCCGCTGACCGACTTTTCCAGGCCTGTTAATCGGAAAGCAATGGAAAGTGCGCTCAAAAATGTAAAAGCGATTTTAGGAAGAGAGTATCCGCTTTTTATCGGCAGTGAAGAAATTCATACTGAAGAAAAATTAATATCATTCAATCCTTCTCATCCCGATCAAGTTGTCGGTGTTTTCTCGAAGGCAAATCCGGACCTGGCAAATAAAGCCGTTGAAACCGCTACTGTCAAGTTCAAAGAATGGAAATGTGTGGATCCCAAAAAACGTGCTGAATATCTTTTTAAAGCTGCGAAGCTGATGCGGCAGAGAAAGCATGAATTCAGTGCGGTACTGATCTATGAAGTCGGCAAGACCTGGCCGGAGGCGGATGCAGATACTTCTGAGGCGATAGATTTTCTCGAATTTTATGCACGCGAAATGCTGCGCTTTGCAGCACGTCAGCCGATTACAAAAATTCCGGGTGAGAAAAATGAGCTGAGGTATATTCCGCTCGGTGTCGGTGTTGTGATCCCGCCATGGAATTTTGCTCTGGCGATTCTCGCCGGCATGACTTCCGCTGCAATCGTTGCGGGCAATACGGTTGTGTTGAAACCCTCCAGCGATTCTCCGTTGAACGGCTGGATGTTTTTCAATTTGATGCGTGAAGCGGGTTTGCCGGCAGGTGTCATCAATTTTATAGCAGGTTCCGGTTCGTCGGTCGGTGATATTCTTGTCGGCCATCCGAAGACCCGTTTTGTATCTTTCACCGGCTCGAAGGAAGTCGGAATCCGTATAAACGAGCTGGCATCGAAAGTACAGCCCGGACAAAAATGGCTGAAGCGTGTTGTAGCTGAAATGGGCGGAAAAGATTCCATCATAATCGACGATCAAACGGATCTCGATGCGGCGGCACAGGCAGTGGTAGCGTCTGCGTTTGGTTTCCAGGGTCAGAAATGTTCGGCAGCTTCGCGGGTAATCGTAATGGAAAAAGTGTACGACAAATTTATCGAAATTTTGAAAGCTAAAGTCGGGAAAATTACAGTCGGTGTTTCGGATAATCCGGCTAACTATATGGGTCCGGTTGTGAACAGAAGTTCTGAAGAAAAGATTCTTTCTTATATTAAGAAAGGGATAGAAGAAGGCGGGTATTTGATTTGCGGCGGAGCCAAAGCGGCAGGAGACGGATATTTCATACAACCGACCGTGATTGCCGTAGTTAATCCGATGGCAACAATCGCACAGGAAGAAATTTTCGGACCGGTGCTTGCCGTTATAAAAGCTAAAGATTTTGACCAGGCGCTTGAAATAGCAAACAATACGGAGTTTGGGTTGACCGGCGGTGTATGGACAAAGAACAGAAAGAAAATTGAAAAAGCGAAAGAAGTATTTCACGTCGGTAATTTTTATGTGAATCGAAAAATTACAGGAGCCTTTGTCGGTGTCCATCCATTCGGCGGATTTAACATGAGCGGTACGGATTCAAAAGCGGGCGGCCGTGATTATCTGCTGCAATTTATGCAGGCAAAATTATTGTCGGAGAAGATCAAATAAGATTTGAAGATTATGAGATTTCAGATTTGGTGATTATTATATCGAAGATCGACAATCGGAAATTATAAATGTCTGAACTGATCAAGTGCCATTATTGCGGAGGGGAGATTACAGACGACAGCGATTTCTGTCCGCATTGCGGCACAATATATATTAAAGAGGCCGAAGTCTATTGCGATGAACATCCGCAAAACAAAGCCGGCGGTGTCTGTATTATTTGTCATAAAGTATGCTGCGAAGAATGCGGCGGAGAAGTGGATGGACGCACTTTTTGTTCCCTGCACGAGGAAGTAAAAGTCGAGCAGGATTGGGCGGAAGTTGTTTGTACGACAGATATAACTGAAGCTGAAATGATTCGGTCGGTGTTGGAGTCGCAGGGACATAAAGTGCAATTACAGAATTTTAATTCAATCGGTTATATATGGGGCGGCGGCGGCGATTCGCCGGTTTCACGCAGCAATATTAATAAGCCGGCAAAGGTATTTGTACCAATTCCGGAATATCTTGATTCGGTAAAAGAATTAGAGGAATGGCGTTCGTCGCAGACGGATATCGGCATGGATTATGCGCGGTCTGATCCATAGGCATATCTTTCAAAGGATATTATCATGAAAATTCATGAATACCAGGGAAAAGAAATTCTTAAAAAATACGGAGTAGCTGTCCCGCAGGGCCATGTTGCATTTACAATCGATGAAGCAGTGAAAGCAGCTGAAAAAATCGGCGGCAGCGTGTGGGTGGTGAAGGCACAGATTCATGCCGGCGGCCGCGGCAAGGGCGGCGGTGTGAAAATTGCACGAAGTCTCGAAGAAGTCCGCGAGCGTGCAGGCGAAATACTCGGCATGCGTCTTATCACGCATCAGACCGGCCCGGAAGGACGCATCGTACGGCGGCTGCTTGTCGAACAGGGAATGAATATTGCACGCGAGTTATATGTCGGAATAACTCTCGACCGGCAGCGCGCGCGAAATGTCGTGATGGTCTCCACTGAAGGCGGAATGGAAATTGAAAAAGTTGCCGCCGAAACGCCGGAAAAAATTTTAAAAGAAGAAGTGGATCCGGCAGTCGGATTGCGGCTGTTTCAAGCACGTTCGCTGTGCATCCGGCTCAATTTAAAAGACGATGCGCTTAAGAACGGTGTAAAATTCTTAATGGCTCTCTATAAAGCGTATGAAGCATCCGATGCATCTCTGGCGGAAATCAATCCGCTCGTGATAACTCAGGAAGGGCATGTAGTTGCCCTCGATGCAAAGATCAACTTCGATGATAATGCGCTATTCCGGCATCCGGAATATGAAGATCTGCGCGATATCGATGAAGAGGATCCGCTGGAAGTCGAAGCATCGGCGTCTAATCTTAATTACATCAAGCTTAACGGAAATGTCGGCTGCATGGTGAATGGCGCCGGACTCGCAATGGCAACGATGGATATGATAAAACTGGCGGGCGGTATGCCGGCGAATTTTCTCGATGTCGGCGGCGGGGCAAATGCGCAGACAGTGGAAGCCGGATTTAAAATCATCCTCAAAGATGAAAATATAAAAGCGATTCTTATCAACATTTTCGGCGGAATTGTGCGATGCGACCGCGTTGCGACAGGCGTGGTTGAAGCAGCAAAGAATGTCGATGTACAGATCCCGATTATCGTTCGTCTCGCCGGAACGAATGCGGAACTGGCTGCCGATATTCTGCAGAACTCCGGATTGAAATTCATGGTCGCCCGCAATTTAGAAGATGCAGCTGAAAAAGTTACAAAAGCAATTGTGGTGTGATAAAAGTTGTCAGTTGTCAGTAGTCAGTGGTCAGTTTTCAGTGATCAGTTATCAGAAAAACAGTTATCAGTAGTCAGTTGTCAGTACTCAGTATGAATTCTCATATATCTCAATATTACTCATAATCTTATCTCTATGTCCATATAACGAAAAATACGAACCGGTAATCGGCCTTGAAGTTCACGCACAGCTCTTAACCAAGTCGAAGACATTCTGCGGATGCTCGACGAAATTCGGAAACGAACCGAACTCGAATGTATGTCCCATCTGTCTTGGAATGCCCGGAGTGCTGCCGGTAATGAATAAGATGCATGTGGAATATATCATGAAGATGGGATTGGCAACGAATTGTACAATTGCGCCGAAATCCATCTTTGCCCGGAAGAATTATTTTTATCCCGATCTGCCGAAAGGATATCAGATCTCGCAGTATGAAGAACCTATCTGCGTGAGCGGATGGATCGATATTGAACTGAACGACGGTTCGTCAAAACGTCTCGGTATAACGCGTATTCATATGGAAGAAGATGCAGGGAAATCCATTCACGATCAGGATATTGATACGCTGGTGGATGTGAACCGCTGCGGCGTCCCGCTCATCGAAATCGTCAGTGAGCCGGACATGCGGTCCCCGTACGAGGCATATCAATATCTCAATAAAATCCGGCAGCTTGTTACATATCTCGGAATCTGCGACGGCAATATGGAAGAGGGAAGTCTGCGGTGCGATGCGAATATCTCGGTACGAAAAAGGGGCGAGGTAAAACTCGGAACAAAAAGAGAAATTAAAAATTTGAATTCGTTCCGGTTTGTCGAAAAAGCACTGGAGTATGAAATAGAGAAACAAATAGAAGCGCTTGAAAACGGCGAGACGATTATCCAGCAGACATTATTATGGGATTCCGGCAAAGGAATCTGCATCCCGATGCGTTCAAAGGAAGAAGCGCATGATTACCGATATTTTCCGGATCCCGATCTTGTGCCTGTGTTAGTGGGTCAGGAATGGATCGATTCCGTTAAAGCAGCGCTGCCTGAGTTCCCGACGGTGCGCCGGGATCGTTATATCAGTGAATTCAAACTGCCGAAGTACGATGCCAATATTCTTACAGCCGAACGGGAGCTGGCCGATTACTTTGAAGGTGTCGTTACAAATCTCAATAAAAAAAATGAAGAGACTTACAAGCTTGCGAGCAACTGGACAATGGTGGATGTTCTGCGGGTTGTGAACGATCAGCATATCTCGGTGTCCGACTTTCCGATTTCGCCTGATAATTTATCCGCGATGATCGATTTGATTGTCGACGGAACGATAAGCGGAAAGATTGCCAAAGATGTTTTTGAAGAAATGCTGAAAACAAAGGAATCGCCTAAAACGATCGTGGAAAAGAAAGGTTTAATGCAGGTAAGCGACGAATCTGCCATTGAAAAGGTAATAGATGAAATTCTCGCAAATAACCAGGGTCAGGTCGAGCAGTACAAAAGCGGGAAAGAACAGGTCTTCGGCTTCTTTGTCGGACAAACAATGAAAGCAATGAAAGGAAAAGCAAATCCGAAAGTGGTGAATGAGTTACTGCGGAAAAAAATGAGCCGATGAGTGTATAAGTCTATGAGTCTTTGAGTCTATAAGTCTATGAGTTGTTGAGTCTGTGAGTCTATGAATCTGTGAGTGTATGAGGATATAAGCCAATATATCTATCACTGAGGGAGGGAAAAAGATGAATCGTTTTAAAAATCTGCATGTTTATGAGAAGGCTCTTGATTATACTTGTGTAATTCGTCAAACAGCTCGAAAACTTCCCAGAGAAGAAATTTTCGGTTTAATTTCTCAATGGCGAAGAGCAGCAGATTCAATTGTCTTAAATATTGCTGAGGGAGCCGGTAATACTTCAAAATTGGAATATGCAAGGTTCTTGGATATTTCTATTCGTTCTGGATTTGAGTGCTTAGCTTGTATAGATATTGCATTCCGAAATAAGTACATTGATATAAATAATTGTGAATCGCTATCTTCTAAAACAAATGAAATCATTGCGATGCTGCATGGATTGAAAAAAGCAATTAAGAAATAACAACTCAAAGACTTATCGACTAACTACTCATAGACTTAAACAAAGGATAACAATGCGAAATAAAATAATCGCTGGTAACTGGAAAATGAACAAAGACCTGAACGAGTCGGCAGAACTCATCAACGGCCTGAAATCAAAGCTTGCAGCATTGCCGAAAGGTGTGAAAGCCATTGTCTGTCCGCCGTTTATTTCACTTGCACTCGCGAAGGAACTGCTAAAGGGATCACCAATTGAACTTGGTGCTCAGAACATGTATCCCGAAGACGAAGGTGCTTTCACGGCTGAAGTTTCGCCGACAATGCTTAAATCGGTCGGATGCAAATACGTCATTCTTGGCCATTCCGAACGCCGCCAGTATTTTAAAGAGTCTGATGAATTTATCAACAAAAAAGCAAAGAAAGCGTTTTCATCCGGATTGATTCCGATTATTTGTGTAGGCGAAACGCTGCAGGAGCGTGAAAAGAACATCACGAACCTGGTTGTTACAACTCAAGTCACAGGATGTTTGCAGGGTATTCCTGCTTCCGATGTAGAAAATTCTATTATTGCATACGAACCGGTCTGGGCAATCGGTACCGGGAAAGTTGCGACACCGCAGCAGGCACAGGATGTTCATAAACTTATTCGCACTCTTCTCGGAAAATTATACAGCTCTGCAACAGCGGAGAAAGTCGTTATCCAATACGGCGGCAGTGTGAAGCCGGACAATGCAAAAGAATTACTGCACCAGCCGGATATCGACGGCGCACTTGTCGGCGGAGCATGCTTAAAAGCAGATTCGTTCGCAGCAATTGTGCTGGCAGCGGAATAAATTATTCTGTTCCTTTAAATCGAAGACCGTCATCATTTGTTTTGATGGCGGTTTTTGTTTTACACTCTTCAACTCACAGACTCACCTGCCCGCCTTCTTTGCGGCGGGTCGGATCTTTTACTCAACTACTCAAAGACTCATCGACTCATCGGCTTATCTGTTCCACTCCTCCATTACTTTCCTTGCATTTCTCGCCAAGATGAAGTACAATTTATTCACGCGCTAATCAATTATACGTTAATCGAAGTAAAGCAATCATAATGTATTGGAATGTCTCGTTCCCAAGCTTTGTTTGAGCGTGTGATGTTATCCGGCATTAGCCGGATTTCAATAAGAACGCGGATATTATTCCCGCTGAGTTACTATCCTCGTTCCCAAACTCTGTTTGGGAACGCGCCGAGTTGAAGCTCAGCTTCTAATAACAAGAAGACCCTGATGGGACGCAGTCGATATAAGATATATAATACTGAATATCCGCATTTTCTAACAATGACAATTGTGGATTGGCTGCCGATATTTACCAATCGAGAAGTGGCAGATATTATTCTTGGATCACTGAGGTATATCCGGGAAGAGAAAAAAGCGAAACTCTATGCATACGTTATCATGGAAAATCATCTTCATTGTATAGTTCAGAGCGATGAACTGAGGAAGACTGTACAATCATTTAAATCCTATACTGCGCGCGCTATTATTGATTACTTTAAGGAACGAAAGAATATAGATATGCTCAAGAAGTTAAAACAAAATAAATTAATACATAAAACAGAGAGCGAGTATCAGGTATGGCAGGAAGGGAGTCATCCTGAGGAGATAACGACAGATGAAATGATGCATCAAAAGCTGGAATACATACATAACAATCCTGTTCGACGCGGGTATATTGAAGAACCGGGTCAATGGCGTTGCTCGAGCGCACAGAATTATGAGGGAAAGGAAGGATTGGTAAGTATCGATATGGAATGGTAAAGATCAAGAAAACAAAGTTTAGGAATTACACTTCCAAGCAGAGCTTGGGATCTACACTCCCAAGCAGAGCTTGGGAGCGAGGTTTATATGGAAATGTCGATATGGAATGGTAAAGATCAAGAAAGCAGAGCTTAGGAACTACACTCCCAAGCAGAGCTTGGGAGCGAGGTTTTGTTTTGATGGCGGTTTTTTATTGTACAAGTAAGCAAGTCGACGGCTCACGAACTCATAGACTCACAGACTCATAGTCTCATAATCTTATTATCTCAATTTCTCATCTACTCAACTACTCATAGACTCGCAGACTCACAGGCTCACAGGCTCACAGACTCATCTCCTCATCAGTTGAAACTTTTCTCCCGTAGGCATCGTAAGCTTTTAAGTGTTCAGATCTTCGGTTAACCACATAAAAGACAAATTGGGTTAAAAAGGAGGTATCTCAATGAGACACAAAATTCTCATGCTTTCAGGCATTCTTCTGATGGCTTCTAATGGTCAATCAGGCTGCAGCGCAAACAAAATGTGTTTGGATCGTCGAGTCAAAAGACGGTGCACAGGTTCAAAAGATCGCTGTTTCATACTCCCTTGTAAAGGTTCTCGCTGACATGGGAGGAGACTTCGATATCAACGGTGTGAAAATAAAGTACGAGACACTCCTGCAAGCATACCGGGACGGATCCGTCATGCAAATAAAGGACAGCACAGGAAACGGCGAGACGAAAGTGTACGGCGGAAAATTCGATCAGAAAATGAAAGAAAGTTCCGAGATGAACAACCGTCTTATTATTGAAAGCTCCGACAGCGGACGCGAGCCGGAGATTTCCAAAATACGAGTGAAATCGATTGAAGCGGTTGTCATGTTACTGGCGATGATCGGATCGAAAGATCTCGATGATGATATGGAAAAGATCGAATCCGTACTTGAGCAAGGCGGTGTGCTTTATGTCCGCGATTTCGAAAAAGATTCCCGGCTATGGATTTACGTAAATTAACGGTAGTCCGATCGATACCATAGTGTAAACATCTGTAGATTCGTACTGTGCTTTGAATAAACTTCCGAAGTTTTCGTATGTTTGAACGCAGATAAACTTCGGAAGTTTTTCGATTTCACTGACTCATCAGCTCAACGCTCCCATCTACTCATAGACTCATCGACTTATCTGCTCATTGGCTCACAGACTTACCGTCTCACAATCTCAATTTCTCAACATCTTTTCGAATCAACGAAGTCTCGCTCTATTCCAGAGGAATGCGGCTCGCGTTCGTTTTCAACCAGGTTTCAAATGTTTGAAGTGCAGGATTCAATTTCCGGGAGAACTCGACGCTGCGTGCGCCGCAGTAAACCTGCTGAAAGTCGCGTTTGAACTGGAACATATTCCCCATATCCTCCGCACCTGGAAAACCGAAGCTGCGATAGACATCGGGCGAAACATTATTGTACTTCACCTCCTGGCCGAGCGCCTTGGTGAGTGCAGATGCCATTTGGAATCCGGTTAAATGCTCGCCGGCAATGCCGACGGTTTTTCCGATATACTCGCTGCCATTTTTAAAAATTCCATAGGCGCACTTACCGATGTCTTCTGAAGACATCGACGGCAGCTTTTTATCGTCCATAGGCATCGTGAGGGCCAGTTTGCCGTCCGGGCCTTTTTTAGGGCCTGCGCCGAGGTATATGAAGTTCTCCCAATAAAATGACGTGAGCAGAAACGTTGTTGGAACACCCAGGTCGGTAAAGACATGGTTGGCTTCACTCTTTGCATCGAAGTGTGCAACTTTATATTTACCCATCAGAGTCGGCATGCGGTTGTCGCTGAGCGGTATCCACTTGCGGGTATCTTCGAACGTGGACCAGATAGCGTGCTTCACTCCGGCTTCCTTTGCGGCGTGAGCCATTGCAGTTGCTTCGGCAATTTCTTTTTCCGGCGAGAAATGTGCCCAGAAAAAAGTCACGCAATATACTCCGTACGCCCCTTTGAAAGCCCTTTTGAGGCTCGAAATATCATCGACATCACCGGCTACAACCTCGGCTCCCAATGCTGCCAGCGCTTTAGCTTTGTCAGAGTTGACGTCCCTTGTAATTGCACGAACGCCGAATCCTCCTTGCGGGTCTTTTAGAATCGCGCGGACCAGGCCGCCCCCTTGTGCTCCCGTTGCACCGACCACTGCTATGATCTTTTTTTCCATAAGAAAACCTTTCGCTGAAATGAATGTTGTAATTTAATTTTCATGCAAAGTAACTTCAAGCTTAAAATACTTTATATCGTATTCATGTAACCCCAAGAAAACTTCTTAAGTTCCCGGAAGTATTTTTCACAATGTTTCTTGGCAGTTAGTGCTGGTGTATTAGTTGGGAACTTTGCAGGCAGGATTGGATCTTAACTTCCTTTATCTCGTTTACTCAATTTCTCATTATCTCACCTGCCCGCCTTCTTTATGACGGGTCGGCCCTTTTACTCAACTACTCATAGACTCAAAGACTCATCTGCTCATCTGCTCAATGGCTCAACAACTCATCGACTCAAAGACTCATCGACTCATAGACCTACCTTGCATTTCTCACCAAGATGAAGTACAATTTACTCACGCGCTGAATCAATTAATCGTTAATCGAAGTAAAATAATTATAAAGTATTGTAATCTTTTTCAGCAGCAATGGTATACCCAAAAACTTGTCGATGCATTCAATACAGATGAAGCGTTGTGGTACGAGTTAGAAGCTCAGCGAATATTACGCCGTAAAGAATGCTCACTCACAGAGGAGGAATATAAAGCATTAGATCTGCTCGAGTTTGAAACTTTACGTCCGCCGGATGATTGCATCGGAAAACCAATTGTACCTTTGTACAAAAAGAAAATGCAACAATGAGTGCCACATGTGACATAGAAAGATGAAGTAGTATGAGCAAAATACGCTACAAATATTCTAAACCGATTGAAGAACATATTCTCTTCATACGAGGAATGAGAGTAATCCTTGACAGCGACTTAAGCGCCATGTATGGTGTCAAAACGAAGGTTTTGAATCAGGCAGTGAAGCGGAACAAAGACAGATTTCCAGTTGATTTTGTATTTCAACTGACCCAGGAAGATATATCAGCCCTAAACGGTCAGCGGGATATCCGGTCACAATTTGTGACCGCATCAAAACGGAATATTCGATTCCTTCCATATGTGTTTACCGAGCATGGGGTATTAATGGCTGCAAATATTTTAAAAAGTCCTCGTGCGATCGCAATGAGCGTCTATGTGGTTCGTGCATTCATTCGTCTGCGTGAAACGCTTGTTTTGCATAAGGATTTGGCGCATAAATTAGCGGAACTTGAACAGAAAATTCAATCGCACGATGGAGAACTTAAAGCCATTGTTCAAGCATTACGTCAATTAATGACGCCTCCAGAACAGCCCAGGAAGGAAATCGGTTTCCGGGTAAAAGAAACCAAGTCTCAATATAAAACAAAGCGATAACTCCGATTATTCGACTCAATGGCTCACAGGCTTTTCTTCTCAACTGCTAACAGACTCAATCACTCATAGACTCAACTACTTATCTCCTCATCGCCTCTTTTACTCAACTACTCAATGGCTCATAGACTCATAGACTTTTTTCCTTGCTTTCCACATATTAACTCCCTACTATTTTATCGAGAAGCGTGTTGGGGGTTTGAGCATGCCCTCAAATATCGCCAAGTTTAAAGAAGATTTTTAATATTAGTTTTAGCGCGATTACCTACTTTTTATCGAGTATATTATATAAATTATGCATTCTCTCTCGGTAAGTGAACGATTTTCCAGGGTCAAAATTGATCCGAAATGGTCGTTTGAAGAACATCGTTCTACAGACCGATTCACGCATGGATATCATCGCTACCCAGCCAAGTTCATTCCGCATCTTGTCAAAAAACTTATTATCAACTATACAAACAGATCCGATGTAATTGCTGATGTCTTTGCGGGTTGTGGAACCACACTCGTTGAATCGAAGCTTCATGGTAGAAAATCGATAGGAATTGATATTAATCCTATTACGCAAATAATTACCAAAGCAAAAACCACACCCTTAGATAGTAAAAAAATAGAAAGGCAATTTGACGAACTTAACGATTGTATTTGTACATACCGATATAATAAAAATCTTGTTGTGGTTAAACATGAGCGAATAGATTATTGGTTTAGAAAAAGAGAGAAACACAAAATTGCTTTTCTTTATTCTTCGATTCTTAGTATCAGAGAGAAAAAATTAAGGATATTTTTCCTCTGCGCGCTTTCAAATATTTTAAAAACAAGTTCGAAATGGCTTCAATCGAGCACAAAACCACAAGTTGATCCAGATAAGAAACCTTTAGATCCATTTGTTGCTTTTCGACAGCAAGTGAAACAGATGTTGAAAAAAAACAACGAGTTTTATTCGGAATTAGAAAAAAAAGACTCTTTCTTAACTGAAAGTAAAATAATAAATGGTGACGCAAGGAGAACGAAATTAAAAGCCAATTCTATAAATGTTATCATAACATCACCACCGTATGTTACTTCATATGAATATGCCGATATACATCAATTAACGGGATATTGGTTTGAATATATCTCCGATATTGTTCCATTTAGGCGAAAATTTATTGGGACTTTTTATTCGAATAATAAAGCCGAGAGTGTAAAGAGTCCTATAGCACAAAATGTTGTTGACATGCTAAAGAATAAAGACAAAAGAATGGCGCGCGAAGTAGCAAATTATTTTACCGATATGTATCAAGTTGCCAAAGAAATGAAACGAATATTGAAAAGAAATGGCAAGGTTTGCTTAGTCATCGGTGATACTTCCTTGTATGACATAAAAATTAAGACAGCTGAAGTATTTGTCGAATACTTGATAGAATTAGGATTTAAGGTGAGTACGATTATTAAAAGAAAAATCCCAATGAAATTGATACCCACTATTAGAGATAAGACTACCGGAAGATTCACTACAAAGAATAATAGAAATAAAAAATTGGTCTATCCCGAAGAATATATCATTATTGCGAGAAATAAATAATAATGAATAAATCTCTGCCCACAAAAGGTGAGTTAACTCCCCGACCATACGCACGAATACTTTCCATGATTGGTGATCAACTTATAAAAAACGAGAAGATTGCACTTATGGAATTAATTAAGAATGCATATGATGCAGATTCAGAATGGGTGCAAATCCGATTTAATAATTTTGAAGAAAAAGGTAATGAGCTAATTAAAACTAAAGATTCATCGATTGAAATTGAAGATGAGGGAGAGGGAATGTCCTTTGACATTCTTGAAACAGCCTGGATGAATCCAGCTTCACCATATAAGTACTTGTTAAAAGAAAAAATGAAAGATAAAACAAAGATAAAAAAAAGAATTATTCAGGGTGAAAAAGGAATAGGAAGATATGCAACACTGAAAATTGGTGGAACAATTGAAATCATAACTCGTTCTAACAAACCACCACATGAAGAAATATCGTTAAAAAGTAACTTTTTTAAATATGATAAAGAGTTATTAGGATTAAAAGACCTTGATAAAAACAAAAATGAAGAATCCCTTTTTTTAGATCAAATGAGATATAGTTATGAGAGAAGAGAAAAACCTCAAGAAATAATCGAAAAAGATATTACTGTAGAAGGAAAAAAGAAAAAAAGACCACCACATGGTACTATTTTAAGAATTTCAAATATTAAAGAAAATTGGACTATTACTAAAGTACAAGAAATTGTTGACGATATAAAGAAATTGAATTTTTCATTTGTCAAGACTGAAGAAAAAGATAGTTTCTTTTGTGAGGTGTATGTAAACAACAATATTATTGTTAACAGTAGTGATAAGAAGTTGTCAAGTTTATTTAGTAGGGCACCAATAAGAGTTAGTCAAGGTCGTTACACACCGGAGAAGGAAAACATCTCTTTTTTGCTAAATGGAAAAGAAATAACCCTTTCAATTCAGAGACTAAAAGAAAATAGAGATTTTAGGAAGCATTATTGCGATAAGAAGGGGAATATTATTCGAAAGCCAGAATGTGGCCCATTCGATTTTGAATTCTATATTTTTGATTTGAATGCATCCGTAGACACGAGGTACTATTTAGAAAATGATGATAACAAATTTGTAAAAGACCATAGGGTTTATTTATATAGAGATGGTGTCCGTGTATATCCTTACGGTGATCGATCAGATGATTGGTTGGGTGTTGATGTCTTGAGAGGCACAGGAAGGGCCGGAGACTATCTAAGCAACGATCAGATTGTGGGTTATATAGGAATTACCAGACATAATAACCCATATTTAAGAGATAAAACTAATCGTGAAGGTCTGATAGAGATTGGCAATTCTTTTGAAGACTTCAAATATATGATTTTAAGTATTTTAGGGTATTTAAAAAAAGAATTCAATAAGTACAAAATTATTAATGAGCATAAGGGATTCTTAAGATTTGAAAAGGAATCTGAAACCGAAAAGCAATTAAACGAGCTAATTAAATATTTAATAAAGAAAGGTGATAATAAATCACTTCAGCTTTCAAAAAAGGTAATTAAAGAGTATAGATATGAAAGAGGTGTCTTGTGGGATAGACTTAAATTAACTGAAGATTTAGCGTCAGTTGGTTTGTCAGTTGAATCCACTTCACATGATACTGTTTTAATGATGACGCGAATACAAGAAGAAGTGATTGCTGCAATAAAGATCCTTAAGTCTGATAAAAATAACACAAGTAATGTGCTCGAAATCATTAATAGCATTCGTGATGGCATTGATTTTATATATACTATCATTACAGGAATACAGCCAATATTCAGATCATTTAAACGCAGCGAGCATTCCATTGAAATTAAAAAAGTTATTCAGAATGTCAGAAAATACTACGGGGGACTAATATCTACTAATAAAATAAGTTTTATCATCAAACAGGAAGGACCATTGTTTAAATTAGATTGTCATGAATCTATTTTGCTTCAAGTATTTATTAATTTAGTCGACAACGCAATCTATTGGTTAAATACAGTAGATATTCCATCAAAAGAAATATTAATTCTTATAAACGGTAGAGACAAAAAAGTCATTTTTGCTGACAACGGTCCTGGAATCGATGAAGATGATGTTAATTATATATTTGAACCTTTTTTTACAACAAAAGGCGTTGATGGTAGGGGAATGGGTCTATATATAACAAAGCAATTACTTGGTAGAAAAGATTATACTATAAAATATATTTCCGGTGAGAAGAATAAAATATTATCAGGCGCTAATTTTATTTTATCTTTTGATAAAAAAGGGAGAGGGGAATAGATGTCTCAAATTAAACATAAGGGTTTGGCGTTAATTATAGATGAAAAATTTGGAGTTGAAGGCAGCGGCGACAAAATTAATCAAATAGCTAAGATTATAGAATCCTACAAGATTCCGTATTGGGGCTGTTCAAATACGACCGAAGCTCAAAAATTTTTAGATAATATGTCTGATATTTCTTTTATTGTAATGGATTGGAACCTGATCAATCCTGATCCTAATATTACATCTCTTGAAAATGTAAACACAGCAAGTAATGTTTCTTTTTTACGTGCGTTGAAAAAATATTGTTTTGCACCAGTGATTATTTTAAGTGCGTTGGCTCCTGAAGACATTATTCAGCAAATTCAGACACATGATGCAACTTTGTATGATTCTAACTCAAATAGAAATTTTATTCTTATCAAAAGGAAAAATAATGTTCTCAATCGAGGACAGTTATTTCGAATAATTAATAAATGGATTGAAAAAAATCCATCTATATATACCTTAAAAACATGGGATAGCTCATTTTATAATGCAAAAAATAAATCCTTCTGGAGTCTATATGAGAAAAATCCAATGTGGCCAAAGATACTTTGGCAAACATATGAAACGGATAAGATCGATGAAAGTGCTAACATTTATGATGCAATTAATAGAATGATTATTAGTCGAATTAACACACATGTACTAAATAAGAAAAATATAAAAAGTGGTAAATCAAAAATAAATATTGCAGATATTAAAAAAGTAATTGCAGAAACAATGTATATTGAGAATCATAATATATCGGAGAATGATTTACGACCAGGGGATATTTTTAAATATGGCGGGAAGCATTATATAAATATTAGACCGGAATGTGATACTGTCAATCGGTCTCAATCTGTGGAAGCGATTGATGTATATTTGCTTGAATGCGAAAAAATTAAAAAAAAGTATGATTGGAAAGGGAGATACACGAAAAAATATGGCATTACTCAAAAAATCATAGATTTCTGCATATTTGGAATAGATGATGAAAATTTTTTCCGAGTAAAATATAAATTGATGACGAGAGAGTCATATGCAGTAATAAAAGATAAAAGAATTAGGCGATTAATATCGCCACATGTTAATTATTTACAGCAAGGATATGCAAACTATGCCTCTCGAGTAGGATTACCAAGAATTCCACACACTGTTGTTAAGGAAATGGAAGATAAACTAGTATAGAACTATTATTGTTGTGTGTTTTAGAGGTTGTCAATCGCTAATGATCTGATTTGCTAACATCCTTTTTGGGTGATAAAAATTAATAGGTTAGAGTGAATAAAATATCAAGGTGAGAAAATGAGTAGAGAAGAAAAAACTCGAAAATATTCGTCAGGCATATCAATCAATGGTAACATTCGCTGCCAGCGTATTTATCCAGTTGAAAATAGTGATCGAACTAAATCTATCGCTGATCTCAAGACCGTTGGTATTAAATTGACGGGAAAACAAGCCATTCACCTTGCAACAGTTTTATTAGCTGTGAGTCAAGAATGGGATGAAATCGACATTACTGCCTGGCGAACCACTGTGCGTGCAGATGATACTTATCAAGTAACGGTGACAAGTCCAAAATAATCGCAAATATTTCCTGTTGCGAAGAGGTTACACCCTCTATTCGAACGATTTACCGATATTTCAATATATACTATCCCAACTTAGATCTAAAAGAAGCGGGGTGATTTAGCACTCCCGTAGAAGCAGGAATCTATTGTTTTGAATTCCCGCTTAAAGAACTAACGGCTGCTTCCATTCTCAATGTTCAAACGGCCATTCATGAATAATCCGGCTGCGGGCTTGACAAAATAGCGCAAGGGGAAAATCCTCGTAGGGATTTGATTCATCAAATCCGTGCAGAAGAGGACGTGATACCCGCCAATTAAGTTAAGGCCCGTATCGCGAAGCAATATATAATCTATTCGTAGCAAAGGATGCTTAGATTTGGAATAAGTTGCCCCGCAAAGCGGGGCATCATTCTCAGGGCTCCGCCTGCAGAACATCATCTATCCCCACTAAGAATTTAACCGGAACTTTCCGTATCTTTCGACTGTTTAACTTAATTAGTCGAAAGGTCAACTATGGAAAATAAGCTTTCGAGGGACAAGGAGGAACTCATTTTGCAGGCGGCGCAGCGCCGGTTTGCCGCGCATAGTTACTCGAAAGTGACCATGGACGAGATTGCCGAGGACATCGGCATGGCAAAAGCTTCTCTCTATTATTACTTCCCTACAAAAGAAGCAATTTTCCGGTCAGTGGTTCAGCATGAGCAGGAAGAATTTCTCGCCCGGGCAAAAGAAGTCCTTGCGCATAATGGTTCGGCAGGCAATAAGATGGTTGAATATGTTCAGCTCCGGATGAAGCTGACCGAACGGCTCAGCAATCTCAGTCAGATTCACCGGCAGGCGTGGCACGATGTCAGGCCGATCTTCAATGAATTATTCAAGACATTCGTTGAGCACGAACTTCAATATGTGACACAAATCCTTCAGGAAGGCAGGAAATCGGGAGAGTTTCATCTTGAAGAACCCAAAAAAATTGCATCCATGATCCTGCACGTTCTGCAGGGACTTCATCTGCGGTTCTTTAGGGGTTATGATCAGCAGGCAATAAGTGAATCAGACCGTGAGTTATTTAAACAGGAAACTTTACTTTTTGTAAATACCATTCTACATGGTGTATGCAAAAAATCAAAACATTAATACAACGAAAGGATGTTCTTTCATGCCACAGCAAGATGACAAATTTATGAAACAAAAACCTCCATTACCCGACGCAAATGGAAACGATGCTGCGCCGATTGAATCGGTGCCTCTTTACAGAAATGTAAAAATCGTTATACCGCTGTTTCTTGTCGTGCTGACGATTGCCATTTTTGCGTGGCGGTATTATATAACTCTGCGAGACTTTGTCTCGACGGACGATGCATATATCGATGCCGACAGGGTCTCTGTCAGTGCAAAAATACTCGGAAGAATAGATCAGCTTACAGCCGACGAAGGAGATTCGGTCAAGCAGGGACAAATTCTGGTGAGGCTGGATGACAGCGACTTGCGTGCACAGGAAGCACAGGCGAAAGCCTCGCTCGTATTTGCCCGGGAAAATATATCGCTTGCAAAAGTCAATATGGAGAAAGCCCGGATGGATTATGAACGGGCAACGACGCAATTTAACCAGAGCGTTATTCCAAAAGAACAATACGACCATGCACAAAGCGAATTGGAATCCGCCAAAGCGCGTCTTAATATTGCTATTGCACAGACGGCGGCCGCGCAGGCACAGCTTGGCGTGATCCAAACACAATTGACGAACACCGTGATCACATCACCGATGACAGGCGTTGTTTCCAAGCGCTGGGTTCTATCGGGCGATATCGTACAGCCCGGCCAATCTATTTTTGCGATTAACAATATGAAAGACGTTTGGGTGACTGCAAATCTGGAAGAGACGAGCCTGTCTAATTTACGTCTCGGTGATAAAGTGGAAATAAAAGTCGATTCCTATCCGGATATAAAATTTATCGGGTACTATTATACGCCTCGGTTCCAACACGGCATCGCAATTTTCTTTAATTCCCCCTAATAACGCCTCAGGGAATTTTACGAAAGTGACACAAAGAGTCCCGATAAAGATCTCTATCGAACGAACAGACGGCAGCCGTCCTCAAAATATCAATTTGCTGCCCGGCATGTCGGTTGAAGTTAAGGTAAGGATCCGTTGACTATGTTTTCAGGCATAACACAGCGTTTGAAACGAGGGTTTACAAATCGTGTACCGTCGCTTCACCATGAACATACCTCGTACCGGTGGTGGGTTCTGGCGAATATAATGATCGGCACCTTTATGGCTGTGCTCGATGCCACGATCGTGGATGTTTCCTTGTCGAAAATAATGGCTTCGTTCGGAATATCCGTCGATAAAGCCGAATGGGTGATTACCGCATACATGCTGGTATTTGCTGTTATGCTTCCAACCTCGGGATGGATCGCAGATCACTTCGGATACAAGAGAACATATTTTTTGGCATTGTCATTGTTTACGCTTGGTTCATTTCTCTGCGGGCAGGCGTGGAATGAAAATATGCTTATCATTTTCAGAGTCGTTCAGGCATGCGGTGCGGGATTGATAATGCCGACCGGCATGGCGATCGTGACCCGCGAATTTCCTCCGCAGCAGCGCGGAGTTGCGCTCGGGTTCTGGGCTATTTCAGCAGCGGCTTCCGTATCGCTCGGCCCAATGATAGGCGGGTACCTCATTGATAATATTAATTGGAACGCAATTTTCAACGTGAATGTACCGGTCGGCATAATCGGTTTGTTTGCAACGGCGGTCATTCAGCGCGAATACAAAACGGAGCACTCGCGGTCATTCGATGTGATTGGTTTTGTATCGATGGCAACATTTCTTTGCGCGCTGCTGCTGGCGCTGACGGACGGCAATGCTGCATGGAATACCGGAGGGTGGACTTCTCCGTTTATCATCTCATGTTTTATTATATCGGCATTCGCGTTTATTGTTTTCTTAGTGACGGAATTTACCATTGAACATCCGCTTATCGATTTGCGGTTGTTCAAAGATTTTAATTTTACCATGGCAAACAGTGTTCTCTTCATTTTCGGTTTCGGAATGTTCGGCAGCACATTTTTGCTGCCACTGTATCTCCAATTATCGATGGGATATACGGCATTTCAGGCAGGCTCGTTATTTTTGCCTGTCGGCATCCTTCAGGCGATTACTGCTCCCATTTCCGGCTATCTGTCGGATAAGGTAAATCCAAGAGTTCCTGCAGCTATCGGTATTATACTGTTGGCGTTCAGTCTTTTCCTCAACAGTTCATTGTCTTTATATTCAGAATCACATCAGATTATGCTGGCGCTTTACATCCGCGGATTTGCCATGGGATTGATGTTCACGCCTCTTTCAATGGCGGCGCTTTCCAATGTCCCCCGGGACAAAATCGGCCAGGCATCCGGATTGTTTAATGTCATTCGGCAAATAGGCGGGAGCTTCGGTATTGCATTTATGAGCACATTACTGCTGCGCCGTACCATTTATCATATGGCAGCATACGGTGAGGCTGTGAATCAGCAATCGGATGCATTTCGCCAGGTCGCCCAGCATTTGTCGCGTTTTAGTATGAACGCAGTCGGCGGAAATCAATCTCTTGCAGCGATGCGTGCCAATGCTCTTATTCAATCGCACATTTCCAATCAGGCATTTATCCAGGCAGTTGCCGACGACTTTTTAATAGCATCGATTATCACTATTGCTGCGGTTGTTCCCATTTTGTTCCTTCGTGTAAAAAAGCAAAATAAATCCGTACATGTATCGGCAATGGAATAAATACTTTATGCAGAACTGCGAGGATAATTATTAAAAGCACTTAAGACCACCCCTTAATCCCCTCCTCATGCGAGGAGGGGAGTTTCGATGCTGTCTATCGGAACAGGGGTGGTGGACTAAAGTGCAAAAGAATATTCGATTATGATAGTTTATAAGGTTACATAACATTAGTGATTCACTTATGTTACGCAAAGAGGAAAAAAAGACTGTCATTCCCTCACGTTTTTAGAGGGAATCCAGAAAGATGGATGCCCGCTCAAAAAAAAGGACACACGCTTACACGTGTGATATTCTCATGCCTCCGGCTGGGCATGACGATTTAACTTTGGTAGGCGCTGTTTCTACTGTGCATAGCATCGGTTATTAAAGAAATAAAGTTATACAAGGATGAAGAAACATGAATAGAATTAAAATTGTATTATTAGCAGTTTTTATTACCGGCGGTGTCGCCGCAGGGCAGGATTCGATAACAGTCGAACAGGCGGTTCAAAGAGTCCTGCAAACACATCCGGTTCTTGGACAGGCGCGGGCAAATATTCGTGCAGCAGAAGCGCGAACGTCGCAGGCTTCGAGTTATCAATATCCGGAGATATCGACAGATGCCGTGTATGCTCACATCGGTCCGGTGCCGGCATTTTTTTTCGGAGGTCAAAATTTAGTATTGGCGCCGGAGGACAATTATGATGCGCACATTTCCGGAAAATACACGGTGTTTGATTTCGGGAAGACGAGTGCCGCGGTCGACCTGAGCCAATCGAGAGTGCAGGCATCACGCGATGCAATAGAATTGACGAAAACCAATTTAGCTCTGCAAACCATTCGTACATTCTATTCACTAATTTTGCTGCAAAAGAGTATGCAGGTCCAGGATGAGCAAATTGAAGCGCTCACGCAGCATATTTCAGTTACGCAAAAGAGGGTAACGGCGGGAAGCGCGACGAATTTCGATGTACTGACAACGCAAGTACGTGTCGCTTCATCACAAAATCAACGTGTAGAAATTCAGAATTCGCTTCAGAAACAAGAATCCGTGTTTCGTCAGCTTCTGAATCTTTCAACGAATTTGCCCCTGATGATTCGAGGGTCGTTTCAACAAACACAATTGCCGCTCAATATGGATTCTCTCCAGCAGATTGCATTGAACCAGCGCGCCGAATTAAAGCTTGCGCGCGATGCTGAAGAATCGGCAAAGCTCCAAAAGAATGCAAGTTCGCGGGGGAACATGCCTTCCTTAAAAGTAGTCGGCGCCTATGGATTTAAGAACGGATATGAACCGAACATATATCCCATGCGGGGCAACTGGATGTGGGGAGCACAAGCGCAAATTCCTGTTTTTGACGGCGGCCGGGTAAGCCATCAGGAAGAAGAAGCGCAGGCGGCAATAGAATCGGAGCAGGCGCACACTCAGGATGTCGAACGGCAAATTCGATCGGATGTTGAACAGGCTGCGGCTGATGTTCAGGCATCATGGTCGAAGGTGCAAATTTCAGATGTTCAGCTTCGGCAGGCACATGAGGCGGTTGCCATCGCACGAACACGTTACGAGACGGGTTCTATCACTAATCTTGATCTTCTGGATGCAGAGACGGCAGAATCCTCTGCCAGGTTGATGAGCTTGCAGGCGCTCTATCGATATGTTATCAGCAAGTATGAGCTTGACCGTGCGGTTGGCGCATCGTTTTCTTATTAGTACATAGATCCGGCGAGTAATCTTCAATTTGAAGAATGACTGAACAATTCTAAAATTGGATTCCAAAAAACCTTAGTATGGAAATTCATTGCTGCTCACATTGGATTCCCATCTATTATCTTATACATTTAAAACAACAAACAAAGGGGATGCAAATTATTGTCTGCAAATACCTTCACACATTTTACTCAGTCCATCAGCGAGTATGATATGGATGTAATGGCCGAAAATCCTTCACTTCATAAAAAAAATCAATACAATTGGTTTAAATGGATAGGGACGATTTTATTCTTTTATCTATTAGTCCTCTATTTTAATAACACAGCTTATTCCCAAAAATTTACCGAAGGCGCATTGGAAACTGTAATCCTGTGGAATTCGAATGCTCTCAACGAAGATGCGATCGACCAGGAGAGTTTCTTTACTACTCTGGAGAGTTCCGGTTTCAAGCCTATTCGCAGAGCTCCCGGCAATCTAACAAAACATCTCCGCGGGTCGAATACTTTACTCATTATACCTCACGCGTCCGCGCGCTTGCTTCCCGCGAAAAATATAAAGGCAATAATTAAAAGTATGTCGCTTGGCCTCACACTGATTACTGATGGAGAAAGCGGCCTCTCACTGGCAATGGGCATACAACTGGGAAAGCCTGTACAAGTGTCGGATATTGAAGACCATATACTGCCTGAACTTGAATCCCACTGGCCGGACACTCAACGTGTTGCCTGGATTAAAAATTTCTCCGATCAAGAAATGAATCTTCTTGTTTCAGGCGGTGAGCGAAAATATCCGCTGGCCGTCACAAAGCGTTTTGGTAAGGGCGAGTGCCTGTTTTTCGCACCTCTCTTTGATCCCATTTCAGCAAAAGGTTTCGCGCGTTTTATTAATCTTCCATACTTCATCGTTCATGTTCTGCACAAATATCCTCCCTTTAGACGACAGGGAGCAGATGCCTACTTCGATCCGGGCTACCGGTATAATATTTCGATTGATACATTGGCTAAACAATGGCGGCAATCCGGTATCCGTGCAATTCATGCGGCGGCATGGTATTTTTATGCCCAGACACCTTACGATTACACACGGCTGATCAAAGCTGCGCATCAGAATGGAATCCTTGTCTACGCCTGGCTCGAATGGCCTTACGTTGGAAAGAAGTTCTGGGATCTCCATCCCGAATGGCGTCAAAAAAATGCACTGCTTCAGGATGCGCATCTGGATTTCCTGTATCTGATGGACTTCCAGAATCCGCTCTGTTTTCAAACCGCCATGGCTGATTTTTCGCTGCTCCTTGAAAACGATTGGGATGGCATCGACATCGCAGAGTTCTCGATAACCGGAGTCGGATCGGAAGCTCTAAAAGGACCTCTTCATCCTGAATTCTTTACCGGCTTCACCCCGGCCCTACGTGCCGATTTCAAAAAACTTCACGGCTTTGATCAAATCGAATTGTTCGATACGACCGGTCAGCATTATTGGAAAAAGGATTCCGTTTCACTCAACACTTTTTATCGATACCGGATCGATGTGAACAATAATTTGTTGAGCCGAATTGTCCATGCCTTCGACAGTCTCAACATAGCGCGAAAACGCAATTGGGAAATTATCCTCACCATCGCTGATAATTCACGACACCCTGAATTCGAACAGCTATTGGGTTTTGATATTCACAGCACGCTTGAGCTGGTGAAAAAGTATAATCTCACACTGGAGGTAGAAGACCCTTACACGGAGTGGACGAAACCACCTGAACGGTATAGCGAAATAGGAAAAACCTACCGCCGGTATCTCGGAGATCGTCCATTCATCATCGATATCAATGTTGTGCCCGTGCATCCGCCCGATCAGAGCGGCTACTCGGTCGCTCAACAGACCGGCTCGGAAATTTATCAGCTTTGGGAAAAAGCGGCTGATCAAAGTTTCCGGGTATGCTTTTATTCCGAGTCTACTGTCTTCAGTCACGACTGGAAGTTACTTCCATTTGCCATGGCAGCGCGGGCTGAAATTCATACGGACGGCCGGGACTTGCTCATAAACACTCCCTACACCGTGACACTCACCTCAGTGAAAATGAATGACGGCTTCTTGCTGGACGGCAAATCATGGATGTGTTACAGTGAAGAAGGCGTTTTGATTCCGAAAGGGAAACATAGACTGAGTTTTAGCGATAGACACGACACAACTGCCATTCAGGCGTCCCCGATTCGATTGGTTTCTATTTCAGATGAACTTCTGAGATGCCGGCGAAATGGAGATAGCCTGGAAGTGACATACTCATCGCCCGCGCGATGCGCACTTACGTTGAGCAGACGAGCCGGTGTCATGATACTCGACAGTGTGACGATCGACTTGCCGATCATACAAAATGAAAAGAATATAGTTGTGATGGCTCCGCCGGGAGTTCATAATCTATTATTTATCGATCGATAAATAGTGCAGAGCAATATTTTTTGGGATTAATTCTACCGCTATTTTCACATACCATAGGGTAAAATCGTTTAATATTTGCCCGTCTTTTTATATACTTATCGTCTCTTTTTCTAAACTACTTATCGACTCATAGACTTATAGACTATTCGGCTCAATGGCTCATCTACTCAACTACTCATAGGCTCATAGACTCATTGTCTCATCTGCTCCTCTGCTTATCGATTCATAGCTGCAATCAAGAATTCAAATATTTTTGAAATGTCGGGTGAATGACGGGTAAAATTCCCTCAAATGTCTTGGACAATCACTTATTCAATAAGTAAATTGCGAGGGACAATAAAAGGAGGTCATTGTTATGAAACAACCGGATCTAGGAAAAAAAATTTCAGAGCTGAGGAAAGCAAAAGGATTCACTCAAGAAGAGCTTGTGGAAAAATGCAATATCAGCGTAAGAACGCTTCAAAGGATCGAAACCGGAGAAGTGACACCGAGAAGCTACACTATCAAGACTATTCTTGCTGCGCTCGATTATGATCTTAGCACGATAGCGGAAGACGATAATACTATTTTCCAATCAACGGCAGGTAGGTTCAAACAATATCTCTTTCTCGATGTGGATATGAACACACCGGCTGATGTTATTATAAAGCAGCTCAATCTTGCATGGATTTTTGGAATATTGTTTTTCTTGGTTGGATTCTTTGAAAGCGCGGCAGAAATATTCAGATTCAAAGACGACCAATTTATCTATAGTACACAAGTCTATGTCGCAATAAAAATATCTGCTTTAGTTACTTATATATTCTTTCAGCGCGGATTCATATTGCTGGGAGGTTTGTTCAAAAATTATTTGCTCAGAATTATTTCCTTCATACTCATATTCGGCAATATATTGATCATCGGCTATGATATTGCGTCAATATTTTATGATTCGATAGAACGGCAATATATTTTAGGATCTGAGGCGGTCGTCTTTGGATGTATCGGAATAATTTACGGGATATCATTATGGCGGCTTAGGAAATCAATAGGTGCGGTGGCCGCCTATGCCGGTGGTTTTGAAATACTGGCAGGATGTTTCTTTCTTACGGTTGTGTTATCGTTTATGGGATTTATTATGCAGGTGCCGGCTGAACTTTTTGAAATCCTGGCACTGTATAAAAGCATAGACCTTATTAAATCAAAACAGAAGGAAGGCGGTATAGCATCGCAAATCGAAGTCTCATAGTGAAGAATTGAAAAATTATATATGTTCGACCCCCTATTAAAAAGAAATAACACGCATATAAATGAGCTAACCTTTCCCCCTTGTGGAGGAGGATGTGATACCCGCCAGACTGCGTGTCGGGTTGGCCCGCCAGACTGCGTGTCGGGCTGGCCCGCCAGACTGCGTGTCGGGTAAAAACCACGTCCCGTTTATCCCGTAAAAGGCACGGGACGCATACTACGCGCAAAAAACATTGGATATATACAGGGAGAATTGTAGACGCGATTGATGATCGCGGTTGGCAGAAATCCGACGTCATCCACCCAAAGATGAAGCATGGCGGACAGGACGACGTCGGCTACAGGAAAGGGGAAAACACAAAATGAATCAACCCCCTATAGTCCCCCTATAAGGGGGACGAATAAAGCACGAAAATGTAAAAATTGATTGACCTAACCCTTTCCCCTTACCAAGGGGAAAACACAAAAGGGGTAAACTACCGAGACAGGTTTGCTCTTTGACTTAACTACTCATAGACTCATCGACTCATTGGCTCATTTGCTCTATCACAATTTAAACCACTGCTGTATTATATTCCGGCCGGACTCTGAATATTTTTTATGCAGGAATTCATTCGTGTGTTCGTCGTATCTGTAATCTTTTTTCCATACATCTATATTGTTATGCAAAGCACTCAAAGCTTTGAGAATATATTCTATCTCATCGTCGGTGGCAGTTGGATGGAGAGATAATCGTACCCATCCGGGTTTTGTCGATAAATCTCCTTGATCAATACGACATGTTATTTCATCTGAATGCCGTGAGTCGACATGCAGAAGGTAGTGCCCGTATGTACCGGCGCAATCACATCCGCCTCTTGCCTGGATTCCAAAGCGGTCATTGAGAATTCTTACGGCAAGATTATAATGAATATCATCGAAGAAAAACGATACGATCCCAAGCCGCTGTGTTATGTTATCTGCAAGAATATGAAGGCCGGGAATAGTCCGCATTTCGTTCAAAAGTACCGGCACCAGTTCTTTTTCACGTTTCATCATTTGCTGAACGCCCATCTGTTCTTTTAATCCCACAGCAAGCGCTGCTCGAATCGCCTGCAGAAAGCCGGGTGTGCCGCCGTCTTCGCGTTCCTCAATATCGGGTTTATACTTGTATTTTCCCCACGGATTTGTCCATAGCACGGTTCCTCCTCCAGGTTGGTCCGGAGATTTGAGGTGATATAATTCGGAATCAAAGACCATAATTCCAGACGAACCCGGGCCTCCCAAAAATTTATGAGGAGAAAAAAAGACTGCATCCAGCCGTTCCATCGGATCTGCGGGATGCATGTTGATATGGACGTATGGTGCAGATGCAGCAAAATCGATAAAGCAAATTCCATGATGCTCGTGCATAATTTTTGCCAGCTGATGATATGGTGTTTCAATGCCTGTTACATTCGAACATGCAGTAAAAGAACCTATCTTTAGCGGACGATCCTTGTAGGTCTGAAGTGATTTTTGCAAAGCACCAAGATCTACAAGTCCTTCCCGTGTCGGCGGAATGACGCAGACATCGGCAATTGTCTCATACCAGGATGTATGGTTTGAATGATGTTCCATATGTGTAATAAATACCACGGGTTTGTGTTCAGGAGGAAGGGATAAAAATTGATCCAATTGATCCGGATATTTCAATCCGAGCATCCGCTGGAATTTTACCAATGCTGCAGTCATGCCAAATCCGACATACAGCAATGCATCCTTAGGCCCGGCGTTAACATGCCGTTTGATTATTTCATGTGCATGCCGGTATGCCTGTGTCATGCGCGTGCCGGTTATATTTGTTTCTGTGTGCGTGTTGCCGACAAACGGGCCGAATTCCTTTAAGAGTTTTTGTTCGATAGGTTTGTATAATCTTCCGCTGGCAGTCCAGTCTGCATAAAGAATTTTCTTCCGGCCGTAAGGTGATTGAAATGTTTGCCGGATACCGACAATATTGTTCCGAAACGGAGTAAAATATTTTTCGAGATTCATATGATTGCTTTTTTCATCGTACGTAGGTAGGGACGTTCAATTGAACGTCCCTACAAATCGAAATCAAATCTGTGATAACGCTTGATCCAGATCCCAGATAATATCTTCTGCCGCTTCCACTCCGACAGACAGGCGAATCAGGTTGTCTGTAATTCCGATTTCCTTTCTCTTCGCCGGCTCGACTACCTGAGTGTGTCATTGCTGCGGGATGTTCGGCGAGCGATTCTGTTCCGCCGAGACTCACGGCAAGCCGTATCATTTTAAGAGAATCAAGCACGCGGAATGCAGCTGCTTCGTCGCCATTCACTTCAAAACTGATCATTGCACCAGGTGCGAGGCATTGTTTTTTATATATTGCATATTGCGAATCGGATTCCTTTAATAATCCCGGGTAATATGTTTTTTTTACTTTCGGATGTTTATCGAGAAACTCTGCTACTTTTTTTGCATTCGAAGTCGACGTTTCCATACGCATCTTGAGTGTTTCGAGGCTTCGCATCAGAAGCCATGTTGTCCACGGGTCGGACATCGATCCGAAAATATTCCGCATCCGGCGTACGCGCGTAACTAATTCTTTTGATCCGAGACATGCACCGGCTACAACATCGCTGTGTCCCCCGATGTACTTTGTCGCGGAATATATAACGAGATCAATTCCGTGTTTTAAGGGATGCTGAAAAACAGGACCCAGATAAGTGTTATCGACGATGGTAAGTACTTTCCGCTGGGGAGTGGATAGCAGGTTCGCGAGTTCAACACACATTTGCAGATCAATCAGGTCGTTGGTGGGATTTGCCGGAGTTTCAAGGTAGATCATTGCAATTTTGCCCCGGGCGTTTGCCTTGTCCACCATTTGAATAATCTGTTCTTTCGTGTGCTTTGCCCCGAAATCAATCGCTTTGACATTGAATTTTGTAATGATATGTTCAAGCAGACTGTCCGTGCCGCCGTAAATGGGCTTACTGGTAATTATAAAATCGCCCGGTTGAACGAATTCCATTACGGTGGTCGTAATTGCCGCCATTCCGCTTGCAAATGCGGCACAAGATTCCGCGCCATCCCAGAGTGTCAATCGGTCTTCAAGAATTTCGAGATCCGGATTATTTATCCGGCTGTAGATGAGGCCTGCGCCTTGCTTGCCCGGCTCTCTTACTCCATGCGCCACTTCAAAAAACTCCTTGCCGTCTCTGGCGTTTTCGAAAACGAAGGTAGAGGTCTGAAAAATAGGACATTTAACGGCGCCTTCCGACCATTCGGGTTTGTATCCGTATCCCATCATCAGAGTCTCCGGTTTCAAACTCTTCTTTTTTCCGCCGGATATAAGTTCTTTATCCATAAGGCACCTCGTTAGATTTGGCTGAAATTAATATTACGGCAAAAGGTACGGGAATATTTTCTAAAATCAATTGCCGTTATTTCACAGGGAAACCCTTGATTCTGCGTCTATGCATTCGTACGTTATATCACAAGAAGCACAGATACCGCCTGATTTGAAAACTCATGTTGAAAGAAATGATAGGAATTTGTATAGAACATTGTAGTATTAAAAAACAACGGTAATCATTCATATAATTGAAGAGGAAGCACATGATAAATGCACCGTTTGGGCCTCTCGCATTGGGAGATATTTTTGAAAAAACGTTTTCCATGATCGGGAAAACTTTTTTCCGGAATATTCTTATCACCTCGGTTATTCTTTTATTACCGGTTATTATTATGGCGATAGCTGCCGATGATTTCTATTCATCTCTTGCAGACACGCAGGGTTCGATACTTCAAGGCCAAACCGAAGCCGGATTGGATATGATCATTTCGATTCTTGGCCGTTAGTATTCTTTGGAGTAGCTACAATTATCTTTGTTATCGGCATTCTTATAGCGGAGATTGCCGTCAGCATCATTGTCAGTCAAGAACTCCAATCTGAACCGATAACATTTACCGATGCACTGAACGAAACATTCAGCATAAAATGCTTGCATGGCATCGGTCAGGGGTTATTGAAATATGCCGCCCTTTTCGGCGCTGCGATTTTAGCAGGTATTATCATTGCTATTCTCGGTGTAGTGTCAAAAATACTAATGGGTATAATTACTGTTATTGCTGTAATTGCCCTTCTTCCATTTCTATTCTATGTCATGATAAAATGGTATTTTGCACTTACAGCGGTCGCAGTGGATGATCTCACGGTTATTGAATCGCTGCGCAAGAGCTGGCAGTTAATCGGCGGTTATTGGTGGAGGACATTCGGTATTCTGATACTGCTTACCATACTTTCACAGTTTGTTATTGCCATAATTTCACTGCCGATTACTTTTGGAAGTATGTGGGATTTCTATAAAGAATATTTTACCCTTCTCGGCAAAACCGGCGGCAATATAGATCCTCAATCACTTGCAGAACTGCAGAAATCGGCCGGGCCCGGAATTGCCATCGGAAGCGGCATCAGTGCATTACTCTCCTTACTGATTACTCCGGTTTTCACTGTGGTGATGTATTACGACCTGCGTGCGCGCGAAAATTTGGGTGCGACAATTAAACAGCAGCCGGTTATTAGTCTGGACAATTCATCAGAGCCGATTGATTTAACAAGTCTCTGATGGAAACCATTGCCGAGCAATTAACGGATACAAAACCGCCGCAGGAGTTTGATGGGTCATGGGAAAAGGCGCACCGGAGCATTACTGCCGCTGCTTGTATCGGACTATTGATTATCGGTGTTTTATATGCCTATGCGCAAGGATTTCTTACTGCTGTCTTTGTTTTTTTTAATGGAATAGGTGAACTGCGGGCAAGCAGGGGAGAAGATTTTCTAGGACGCCTCACTCATACCATGACAGTGTTGAAAAGCCCTATGCGCATTTCTGTTTTCATTTCGCAATTTCTTTTCATGCTGGTGCCGATACTCTGGATTATTAAACGCTGGCATACAACAAAAATATTATCATATGTTCGCGTTTCCAGTGTCTCGTTCCTCGAGCTGGGTGTCGCCGTCGCAGCTATCGTTTGTTTTATTCCAGTCAGCGGCGGAATAAGCGATTTTTTAACGAAGATGTTGAACGTGCCGGATTTTTTGGCGCAAATAAATGCACAAATATTTACTTCATACAGTATTGAAGAACTGTTGTGGCTGGTTGTCGTTGTTTGTATTACTCCTGCATTATGTGAAGAAGTGCTTTTTAGAGGATATTTTCAACGTACACTGGAACGTACGTTAGGCATGAAAAGCCTGATAATTGCAGGAATAGTTTTCGGATTATATCACATGCAGCCGATCAATTTAATATCCCTTTCGCTTCTAGGCTGTTTGTTTGGATACTTCTTTTATCGAAGTAAAAGCCTGCTGCCGGCAATTGCCGCACATTTT
This sequence comes from uncultured Bacteroidota bacterium, assembly GCA_963770945.1. Lineage (GTDB taxonomy): Bacteria > Bacteroidota > Ignavibacteria > UBA10030 > UBA10030 > Fen-1298. Next base: position 68,075 of record CAVYRP010000005.1, read on the forward strand.
GTCAATAATCTTCTTGCAGTGTTTTCTCTGTATAAAACGCCTGACGGAAATATCATTTTTGAAGTGTTCGAATTCGAGATAACCTTTTTAGGAGGTGTGGCGGCACTGCTGCTCACTTGCGGTCTGTTGTTTCTCTATCATGAAATTACACAGAAAAACTTTAATGCCGCATAATTAGATGATTTGAAAAATCGATTTTCGCTTCAAGAGAGAATATGTTTTTTGGATAAGTGGTCACTACATTTCTTGTCGGTTTTTAAAAGCAGCGGTGACTTCGTTTTCAATGCTGCTTTTGAAAGCGGCTTTGCTTTAAATGACGGGAAAGGTAGAGGATTAAAGCAATGTTCAACAGGAAGATAAGGAGCCTTGGGATTGTAATACGTTCGTACAATTCAAAAATTTCTATCGGTAGAAAAAGAGCGCCAGAAGCAACTGCAAACCATATCGCCCACTCTCGGTTATGCCATAACCCATATGCTTCTGCCATCCTGATGATAACATAGAGGATTGCCGAAACACTCAGGAACCAGAGATCAGCGTTGTTGAAATCGGATAATGTTTTAAGAAATATTTCCGGATAGTGCCGGGCCGGATTGAGATGGAAGAATTGAACAATATCCATAGCTTCGTACTGAACATTTTGATGGATGAGTGCCAGTATTCCTGCGCCGACGATAAGAACTATCATTCCTTTCGCTGCTTCGAAAAGAGCGAGAAATTTTAAACCGTTATTAAATTTGAGTTTCATCTCTTGGTCAATATAAAACTGTTGTGCGGGATATCCTTATTATCGGACTCCCGCACAATTTTCAAACGATACAGTGTTTCTTACTTCAAATACAGGATATTGTCCTATCCTTTATTTGCCTTGTAGAATTCTTCCATATGCTTGGCCAGAAGTTCAACCGATTCCATCGGGCAGGCGTTGTAAATTGAAGCGCGCATGCCGCCGACCGAACGGTGTCCTTTAAGTCCGAGCATCTTCTTAGGTTTTGCTTCGGCGATAAACTTCTCTTCCAGCTCAGGCGTCGGTAAATTCCATGTGACGTTCATCAACGACCGGTCTTCTTTATTGACTACAGAGCCTTTATAGAATTCCGGATGTGCATCGAAGATATCATAAATAAGCTTTGCTTTCTTCTGATTACGCGCCTGGATAGCTTCCAGTCCGCCTTCTTTAATAATCCATTTCAGTGTTCTGCCGACGACAAAGACCGGCAGGCATGGCGGCGTATTGTACATCGAGCCGGCATCTACATGTGTTTTATATTTTAACATAGATGGGACATTTTGTTTTGCTTTTGCTTCCATCCATGCTTTTTTAATAACGACCATTACAACACCGGCAGGGCCGAGATTCTTTTGTGCACCGGCATAAATGAGATTGTATTTTTTGAAATTTCGTTTCATGCCGAGCATATCGGAAGACATATCAGCAATAAGCGGAACATTCCCGACATCCGGATCGGTTTTCCACTGCTGTCCCGAAGATCGTGTTGTTCGTTGTGATGTGAACATAATCCGCATCACCGGAATATTTGATGTTCTTCGGCAGTTGATTGAAGTTCGTAGCTTTTGAAGATGCAACTTCGGTTACTTCTCCAAGAAGTTTCGCTTCTTTTATTGCTTTCGATGCCCATTCGCCGGTATTGACATAATCGGCTTTCTTCTGGAGAAAATTCATAGGTACCATGGCAAATTGCATGCTTGCGCCGCCGCCGAGAAATACAACGGCATATTCATCTGCCGAAAGCCCCATAAGAGCAAGAGCATCTGCTTGTGCTTCTGCTACTACTTTATCAAACGCTTTATCGCGGTGGCTGATTTCCATTATTGAAACGCCAAGTCCGGCAAAATCAATTACAGCGTCCCGCGTCTCTTCAAGGACGGAAAGAGGAAGAACTGCCGGTCCAGCAAAGAAATTGTGTGCACGTGCCATCGTTTTGATCCTTTCTAATATGTAATCAAATACATTCGGTGGGTGAAACAGTTATTAAACATAATAATAAATTTCTTATTCATAGTCTATATTCTTTTTCAGAAATAAACTCTCAAAGGAAGAGAATTCTCTCAGGTAAGTGAGAACAAAGCGAATTGCTGCGGTGCTGAAATTAAACCGCCTCATTGAAACGGCGCAGTCCTGGGATGTAATAAATCGGCGGCGACGGTAAAAGTTAATAGAAAATATTATTTGTATGGTTGCTGGTTAGAATATTTTTTGGTATACTCATAATACTAAAACTGTAAAATTTCCTATCCGGTTTGCCCGTTAGACCACGGCAATCGGTGGTTAGACAGGATAATCAACTATAATTCTTACTGTTATCTTAAGGAGTATCCTATGAAGATTCTCGTTAGTGATGGTATTACTTCCGCAGGCGCTAAGATCCTTGCAGATGCAGGACATCAAGTAGATAAGTTAAAATTGACGCCTGAAGAACTATTGAAAAAGATCGACCAATATGAATGTATAATAGTTCGTTCCGCGACAAAAGTGACAAAAGAAGTGATAGAAGCCGGAAAGAAACTCAAAGTGATCGCCCGCGGCGGCGTCGGACTGGATAATGTCGATCAAGTTGCCGCAAAAGAAAAGGGAATCAAAGTCCTGAATACGCCCGGTGCATCTTCTGTTTCTGTAGCAGAACTCGCCTTTGCACATATGCTGGCCGTGTCCCGCTTCCTGAATGTCAGTTCGATGGAAATGCGGCAGGGCAAATGGCCGAAGAAAGAATATGGAGAAGGCATAGAACTTTTTAAAAAGAATCTCGGTGTTCTTGGTTTCGGCAACATCGGAAAAGAAACCGCACGCCGTGGATTAGCATTTGGAATGAATGTAATAGCATATGATCCGATTGTCACTCCGGCTGATTTTAAAGTTGAAATGACAACGAAGGAAGCAGTACTTGCAAAAGCCGATTTCATTACACTTCACCTTCCGTTAAATAAAAAAGAAGGGCCGGTGATCGGGAAGAAAGAATTTGATATGATGAAAAAGGGAGTTGTCATCGTTAACTGTGCTCGCGGCGGTGTTGTAGATGAAACCGCTTTATTGGAAGCATTGAACTCGGGTAAGGTTGCTGCAGCAGGATTGGATGTGTTCATGAATGAACCGCCGACTGATGCTCAAAAAGCACTGATCAACCATCCGCGTGTGAGTGTTTCGCCGCATGTCGGCGGGCAGACCATCGAAGCTCAGGAACGAATCGGCATCGAGATTGCGGAAAAAGTATTGAAGGCACTCAGCGCTTAAATACACTGATAATAAATTATAGAGGTATATGTCAACAATCCGACCGTTTAAAGCATTTCGGCCGAAACCGGAATTTGCCGGTGAAGTCGCTGCACGACCGTAACGATGTACTCAACTCCGATGAAGCACGTGAAGAGGTAAAGGGACATCCTTTATCTTTTTTACATGTCGGTAAGCCGGAAGTCGATCTCGATCCTAAAATCGATATTCATGACCGGCAGGTTTATGAAAAAGGGAAAGAGAATCTTCAGAGTCTGATTTCCAAAGGAATACTGGTTGAAGATTCGACACCATCGCTGTACGTCTATGCGCAGACTATGGGAAATCGTATCCAGTACGGCCTTGTCGGCTGTGCTTCAGTGGAAGAGTACTGGAAGGAAATTATTAAGAAACATGAATATACGCGCAAGGACAAGGAAGAAGACCGCTGCCGGCATGTGAACATAACAAATGCCCATTCCGGACCGGTCTTTCTCACCTACCGTGATAACGCAGAAATTAATGCTCTTGTCTCAAGGATAACAAGCCGACCGCCGGAAAATGATCATGTCGCAGGTGATGGTATCCGGCACCAAAGCTGGGTGATCAACGATATAACGACGATTGAAAAGATTACTTCAATTTTCCGGACAATCCCGAACTTATATATTGCGGACGGGCATCATCGCTCGGCAGCAGCCGCAACTGTCGGCAGAGAACGCGCAAAAGCAAATTCCCGCCACCGCGGCGATGAGGAATATAATTTCTATCTCGCAGTATATTTTCCGTCAAGTCAGCTTAGAATTATGGATTATAACCGTGTCGTCAAAGATTTAAACGGGTTGACGAAAGAAGAATTTCTTTCGAAGCTAAAGCCGAAATTCAGTTTTATTCAATCTTCCGTTCCCGTGAAGCCGGCGAAAAAAGACGACTTCGGTATGTATCTTGACGGCGTGTGGTATACGCTCACTGCCGGGCCTGCGTTACGTGATATTATCGATCCGGTACAGCGGCTTGATGTTTCTGTTTTGCAGGATCATCTTCTCGATCCGATTCTTGGAATTAAAGATCCCAGAACGGACAAACGAATCGATTTTGTCGGCGGTATACGAGGTTTAGGTGAATTGGAACGGCGGGTGAAATCCGGTGAAATGAAGATTGCTTTCAGCATGTATCCCACCTCTCTCGATGAGCTGATGGCTATCGCCGATGACGGCAAGGTCATGCCGCCGAAATCCACGTGGTTCGAGCCCAAACTGCGTGACGGCTTGTTTGTACACTTCCTTGATTGAATTGATAAGGTGTATTAAATATATATTGCTCTTTTTATTCCTTCCGGTATATATTTTTGGACAGGCTCGTTCAGCGGTAACTCTTTCGAAGATCGAAGATTCTGTCTGGGTACACACGGCTTACAAAATTATTAATCAGGTCATTATACCGTCCAACGGACTGATTATCCGGACACAAGCCGGATTAATACTGATCGACACTCCCTGGGACGATTCGCTGACAGTTGAGTTGCTTGATTCAGCAAAGATGCGATTCGATCAGGACGTTGTTGTCGCAATTATTACTCATGCGCATGCAGACAGAATCGGGGGTATAAATACACTCCATAAAAAAGGAATTAAAGTAATCGGTTTCAAACTTACTTGTCAGAAAGCAAAAGAGCTCGGCTTCGAAATTCCGGAGCAGGTATCAGCTGCAGATACCACATTTGTTATCGGACATGAAACTCTTGAGCTTTTTTATCCCGGTGCGGGACATACGATTGATAACAGCGTTGTCTGGATTCCCGAACGAAAAATTCTTTTTGGAGGATGTCTTGTAAAAGCTGAAGAATTCTCCGATCTCGGTAATATCACGGAAGCTGATCTCAATGAATGGCCCCAATCAATTCAAGCGTTAATGAAAAAATTCCCGGCAGTTAAAACTGTAGTTCCCGGTCATGGAACTTGGGGCGGTCAGAATCTGTTGAAACATACAGCGGATCTATTAATACAGGAGTAGGAGAAAAGATTGGCTGAAATGGCGGTAAAAAAAGTAAAAGGCACCGTTATAATTATAGACGAACGGTGCAAGGGATGCGGATTCTGTGTCGAATTTTGTCCGGCTAAGTGTTTGGAATTTTCCGGCCAGTATAACTCAAAAGGATATCATCCCCCGGTGCTTGTACGGAAGGATGATTGCACAGGATGCAATATTTGCGGAATGGTCTGTCCGGACTTTTCCATCTATGGTTTTATGAAGAAGAAAGATAAATAGCGTGCAGGATGAATCAGGAGTATTAACGGGGGCACACTTCATCGATGGCGACCATGCCTGCAGTGAAGGTGCAATTGCAGCAGGATGCCGGTTTGTTGCAGGGTATCCGATTACACCGTCTACGGAAATTGTAGAGCGTATAGCGGAACGTTTCCCGTTTGTCGGCGGAGTGTTTATTCAGATGGAAGATGAACTTGCTTCGTCCATTGCAATACAAGGTGCGGTGTGGGCGGGGAAGAAAGCAATGACCGTCACGTCGGGTCCGGGTTTCTCGTTGATGATGGAGCACATCGGCTATGCCGCGATGACAGAAACTCCCTGTGTTTTTGTCGATGTTCAGCGCGCAGGTCCATCAACGGGTTTGCCGACAATGCCGGCACAAGGAGATATGATGCAGGCGCGCTGGGGTTCGCATGGCGATTACGGTATTATTGCATTGTGCCCGAATTCACCACAGGAATGTTTCGATTTTACGATCAAAGCTTTTAATCTCGCGGAACAATTTCGCGTACCCGTTTTATTAATGATGGATGAGTGCGTCGGTCATATGATCGAACGAGTAATCATACCTCCGCCGAATGAAATTCAAGTTTTTAAACGCCGCTACTATCATGGCCCGAAAAATGAACTGCTTTTATTCCAACCGGAGAAAGATCTTGTTCCGCCGATGGTGAAAGCCGGCGAAGGATATAAGATACATGTAACCGGTTTAACGCATGATGAGAAGGGTTATCCCAGTATGACGGCAGCGACACAGGCTAAACTTGTAACCCGGTTAGTGGACAAGCTTCGCGTCAATGCGGATAAAATTATTGAGTATCGGGAAGATGGTGTTGAAGGCGCGGAAATTGTAGTAATAACTTACGGTATTACATCGCGTACTGCAATTCCCGCTATTGAGCAAGCGAGAAAAGAAGGTATGCTTATCGGCCACCTGCGTTTAATTACCGCCTGGCCGTTTCCGGAAAAGCGGATTCGAGAGCTGGCATCCAAGGTAAAAGCGTTTGTTGTTCCTGAACTTAATCTCGGACAAATGGTTTATGAAGTTGAACGACTTGCCGGCGGCAGAGCAAAAGTCGGACATGTTCCGCATGCCGGCGGTACAGTCCACAATCCGAAAGAAATTTATTCAGCAATCCAGCGTATGATGAAAGGTTAACTAATGGGAGAAGATGCATTATATACAATTGACAATGTCGTTCCCCCGAATCCAATAGAGGATTTATTACGAATGGATCGCATTCCGCATATCTGGTGTCCGGGGTGCGGAATAGGCAGCACTGTCAATTGTTTTGTTCGCGGTTTGCAATCCAGCGGACTGGATTTAGACAAAGTTGCAATTGTCTCCGGTATCGGCTGTACGGGACGCGTTGCCGGTTACATCAAATTGGATTCGTTTCACACGACGCATGGCCGAGCCATTCCTTTTGCAACGGGACTGAAGCTGGCAAATCCTGAATTGAAAGTCGTTGTCTACAGCGGCGACGGTGATTTGGTCGCTATCGGAGGCAATCATTTTATTCATGCCGCTCGCCGTAATGTCGATTTAACGGTCATCCTGGTCAACAATATGATTTATGGAATGACCGGCGGACAAGTTGCTCCGACAACGCCTGTTTCCGCTACAGCATCGACAATGCCGCATGGTAACTTCGAACCTTCATTTAACCTGCCGTTTCTTGCCGAGTCCTGCGGGGCAGTATATGTAGCACGGTGGACTACTTTTCATACCCGTCACATAGTAAAATCGGTCAAGGAAGCTTTATTGAAAAAAGGATTTTCGTTTATCGAAATTCTCGCATCGTGTCCTACGCTTTACAGCCGGCGCAATAAACTCGGCGACGGTCTCGATCAGATGATTTATTTCCGGGACCAGAGCGAGATAAAAAATGGAGCAGAAACAAAAACGGTAACCCTCGATTTCCAGGGTAAGATAACCGTAGGAAAATTTGTCGATATTGAGCGGCCGGTTTATCACGAAGCAATGCACAAACATTTTCAAAAGAATATCGGCGATCAGTATATGCCCTCCAACGAAATGAAAGAATTCATCGATGCCCAGAACGGAGATTAAAATCGGCGGTCTCGGAGGGCAGGGTGTTATTCTAAGCGGCTATATCATCGGCCGTGCTGCTTCTATATATGATAATAAATTTGCCACGATGATACAGGCATTCGGGCCGGAAGCACGAGGGAGTTCTACCAGCGCTCAGCTTATTGTCTCGGATGAATCCATCGCCTATCCGTATATCACTGCCCCTAATCTTATGGTGCTGATGTCTCAAGAGGCATATGTAAAATTTTCCGGCGAGCTTGTTCCCGGCGGAACTCTTATCACAGAAGAAGAAATGGTCACACCGCATAATCTCCGAACCGATATCAAACACTATTCGATTCCCGCGACACGTTTTGCCGAGGAACTGGGTAAACGTATGGTGATGAATATTGTAATGATGGGATTTACGACTGCAATAACAAGGGTTATAAACGAACATGCTATGGGAGAAGCTGTTAAAGTCTCCGTCCCTAAGGGGACGGAAAAGCTTAACATTGTGGCATTTGTAAAGGGATTGGAATACGGAAGGAAGTTAATTGAAGGATAAGATCCTTCCGTATAATTCCAATTATTAGCGAGGGTTTATTTTATCAACATCATTTTCTTGATTTGTACGCTTCCTTCAGCAACCAGCCTGGCATAATATATTCCACTGGCAAGATTGTTTGCGTTAAAGGTCACGGTATGATGTCCTGCATTCTGTACTTGATTAACGAGTGTCGTGATTTCCTTGCCTAAGACGTCGTAAACAACTAGTCGTACTTCAGCCGTCCTGCTTATTTGATAGCCAATTGTTGTAGAAGGATTGAACGGATTAGGATAATTTTGTTCCAGCGTGAAACTATTAGGTGTCTGCGGAGTCGGATCCACAGGTGTAGATAATGATTCTAATGATGCAAAAGCGCCGAATTCGAAAACTGAAATACCCAATTCAGTACCGCGCTGGACGCCGGTCAAACGTATATATCGTGTATTGATGGGGTCAAAATTCAAACGCGTGGTATCATCTAAGCCGCAGGCATATCCGGTAGCCACATCATTAAATATCAAACCGTCTATAGATGTACTTATCGTAAATTCAGAAGCGAACGATTCATCCCATACAAGAGAAATATCTTCGATAGTTGTTATTTTTTGAAGATCTACCTGCCACCATTGATTGTCTACAAATGCAGAACTCCAGCTGGTTGTTGCAATACCGTCATTTGCTTTGTTTGGCTCGGATCCTGATAGTTCAATACTTGAAGCGGAACTCGGCATATTGAGCGCCAAGTTTTTAGTCAGTTTCCGCGGCCGCACAGTGATGGTTTTTGCGTATGAAACAGTTCCATTGATATTAGACAACGTTAAAATAAAACGAGTCGTAGATCTTATATATCTTGTGATAGATCCGCTCATAGCAACTGTTCTGATGCCGTTATTTATTGAAGCTTGGGAAGCATTGGCAGATGTCCATGTGAGAGTCACATAACCTCCGCTTGACGGGAGAATATCAGCTGATGCGACGAAAGTTCCGGTAGGTGCAGGTAAGTTCGTTATTCCGCTTCCACTCACGCGTACGGTCATTGATCCTGCATTTCCTCCGCTGTTGGTAATTGAATCCGAGTATGACTGCACTGCTGTCGGAGAGAACCTTACATAGATTATTTTCGGGATAGGCTGAAGTGTTCCATTTATGTATGCTATCCTTTTTGACGATGCAAAACCTGAACCGCTTACAGTCGATATCGTAAATCCCGGCGGTGCTATAATTGTAAGTGAGTCACTTGAAGGAGTTAAATTTAATCCTGTCAAAGTATAAGTCAACTCGCGCGATGCCGTGTTAACGACAACATTGCCAAACGATAAAGAAGACACATTTACCGTAAGTGCAGCCGATGCAGTTGAGATGCCTGTTCCTGTAACTGCTACATTCTGTGTTGCTGCTCCTCCTGCATTCGTAATACTGCCCGAATAATTCTGTATAGCAGTCGGAGAGAATCTTACATAGATTATTGTCGAAGATAGTGTACCTGATGTATAGGGAACATTTAGCGTTGAACTAAATCCGGAACCACTTACAGCGGATACTTGATATCCCGACGGCGGCGTGATAGTGATATTTCCGCTTTCAGGAGACAAATATGATCCTTGAATTGTATATGTCATTTCGCTTGAAATTGTATTTATGCGAACATTACTAAATGAGATTGATCCTGAATTGACAGTGATAACCGGTGAAGGATTATTTATTCCGCTGCCGCTCACAGATACATTTTTTGTCGTACCACCGCCTGCGCTCGTAATATCACCGGTATAGCTTTGTGCAGCAGTCGGAGTGAACTTTACATAAATTGTTGTTGAAGGTAATGTACCGCCTGAATAAGCGACATTCAGTGAAGAACTGAATCCGGATCCGCTCGTAACGGATACCTGATAACCCGCTGGCGCAGTTATAGTAACGTTTCCGCTTGCAGGAGATAAATTTAATCCTGTCAATGTATGTGTCTGTTCACTCGAAGGTGTATTGATGATTACATTTCCAAAAGATAAAGATGTCGGGTTGACAGAAAGCATGGGTGTAGTTGCAGAAATACCCATTCCGGTCACCGCGACATTTTTTATTGCTGCACCGCCGCCTGAATTCGCAATGTTTATACCGTAACCCGATACTTCCGTCGGAGAAAGCCTGACATATATTGTTTTAGCTGAAAGCGTTCCATTTGTATATGCTATTCGTTTTGACGAAGTAAAACCTGAGCCGCTTACAGTGGATATAGTAAATCCGATTGGTGCTGTAATTGTAAGTGAATCTGCTGCAGGAGAAAGGTTCGATCCTGTTAATGTATATGCTTGCTCGCTTGATATAGTGCTGACAACAACATTTCCAAATGATAAAGAAGTCGGATTAACCGTCAGTGTTGGTGTCGGTGCAGAGATACCTGTTCCGGTTACCGAAACATTTTTTGTCGTTGCGCCGCTGCATGAACTCGTGATATTGCAGGTATAGCTTTGTGCAGCCGTCGGAGCAAATCTTATATAGATTGTTTCTGAAGCTAATACACCGCCTGTATACGAGATATCCAGCGAAGAACTAAATCCGGTTCCGCTCGTGACAGACACTTGATAACCCGCCGGCGCAGTGATAGTAACACTTCCGCTTGCAGGAGATAAGTTCGATCCTGCTAATATATATGACTGCTCGTTTGATACTGCGTTGGCAATAACATCTTCAAATGTTAAAGAAGTCGGAGCTGCGGTCAGTAAAGGTGTTGGTGCAGAGGTGCCTGTTCCGGTCACAGATACATTTTTTGTTGTGCCTCCGCCTGCACTCGTAATATCACCGGCATAGCTTTGTGCAGCAGTCGGAGTGAACTTTGCAAAGATTGCAGTTGAAGGTAATGTACCGCCTGAATAAGCGACATTCATCGAAGAACTGAATCCGGATCCGCTCGTAACAGATACCTGATAACCCGCCGGCGCAGTGATAGCAACGTTTCCGCTTGCAGGAGATAAATTTGAACCTGTCAGTGTATATGACTGCTCACTCGAAGGTGTATTGATGACAACATTTCCAAAGGATAAAGATGCCTGGTTTACAACAAGAGCAGGTGTAGCTGGAGAAATACCCATTCCCGTCACTCCGACATTCTTTGTCGTAGCACCGCCGCCTGAATTCGCAATGTTTATACCGTAACCCGATACTTCCGTCGGAGAAAGCCTGACATATATTGTTTTAGCTGAAAGCGTTCCATTTGTATAGGCTATTCGTTTTGACGAAGTAAAACCTGAGCCGCTCACAGTGGATATAGTAAATCCGATTGGTGCTGTAATTGTAAGTGAATCTGCTGCAGGAGAAAGGTTCGATCCTGTTAATGTATAAGTCAGTTCATTCGAATTTGTATTGATGGCAATATTTCCAAATGATAAGGATGTCGGATTTACCGTCAGTATCGCCGTTGATGCAGATGTGCCTGTTCCGGTCACCGATAAATTTTTTGCAGTTGCGCCGCCGCCCGTGCTCGCAATATTACCGGTATAGCTTTGCGCAGCTGTAGGAGTAAATCTTACATAGATTGTTTTTGAAGATAATGTACTGCCTGTATACGGGACATTCAGCGTAGAAGCGAACCCTGATCCTGTTGTCAAGGAAACCTGATAAGCAGTTGACGGAGCCGTGATTGTTATATTCCCACTAGCAGGCGTAAGGTTTGAACCAGCAAGAGTGTATGTCTGCTCACTTGATGCATTTACAGCAATATTACCGAACGATAAAGAAGCCGGATTGACTGTTGTTGTCGCTGCGCCTGTGCTCACATTATCCCGAATGAGTACTTTTGAAGCAAAAGGAGCAAGAGTGAAAGATCCAGCGACGCTGTTATTGTCAAGGTCGTAGTAAAGAAACGGGGGCAGATTTACCGTAATGGGATTTGCCGTGCTGTTAAAAATAATGGTATCCCGTTTATTGGATTCCGGAATAATGTATTTAGAGTTTGCTTCCATGCCCGTCAGGGACTTCCATCCTGTAAATGTGTACATATCTATCCACCATCCATTAGACTTATTAAGCTGAGTTTCAAATGGATTAGCATTGCCGTGTGGATTTAGAAAATAATTATTGTCTAGAATTCCCGGCGAATGAACTACCGAGGAGAAATCCTGAATCTGTACCAATTTCTGATTACTGGAAGCCGGATAGAATATGTTATTCGTAATGGAGTGGCCTCCGTCATTTAACGATGTGTTCAAGGCAAGGAAGAGGAAATATCCTCCGGTGTTCGAAGCACAGTCATAAGCAGTATTGTTGGTAACCGTATGGTTGCTAGTACTGTAATTCACAAATAAAGCAATAGATTTAGCCCTTATAATTGTATTATTTCTGGCAATAGCGTTGTTACTGCCGCCATCCAGGTAGATACCCACTGCGGTTGACCATGACTGATAAGAGCCGCCCCAAAGACCCGTGGCTTCGTTATTTCCATACACATCCGAGATAAAATTGTTTTGGATTGTTACGTATGAGCTGCCGGAACCAGTGTAAATTGCGCCGCCATCGGACATAGTGACCATCGTGTTCTTTATAATGTTCTTCTCAACAAGATCGTGAGAAAATGCATAGATACCGTCATATCCTACGCTGTCGATGTAATTGCTGCCTATGGTCGCATAAGTACCTTCCGATAAAATGCCGTAAGCCGACGCAGGACTCTGATATCCTCTTACCAGTCCGATACTCTTTATCGTATTGTTCGTAATTGTTCCATCTTTTGCAGAATAGAATAAATGAATACCGTTACCGTTTACATTTTGAATAATGTTGCTATTGACAGTACAATTTGTTCCTCTTAAATCAATTCCATCTGCTAACCCGCCATAGACTGTATTGGAAAGAAGGCTGATGTTACTTCCTGAAAAACTCAATCCTGCTTTGCTTTGATAATGAAACTCCAAATCCCTGACAGTGATGTAATTACTGGAACTGTTGACTCCATAATCAAGAGTGCTGCCGGTGACAGTCAGGTTGTTCGGATTAACACCGTTTGGAGCATAGAAATACACTTTATTGCTTGCAGGATCACAATACCATTCACCGGCGACATCCAGTGCGGCAAGTTTATTGTCTAAATAGAAACCCCAACCCTCAGTAAAAGTATCAATAAAATAAGGAGCAGATGCAAGAACTATTGTTGTTCCGTTTTGTGTGGATACCGTCGGCGATTCATATGTCCAGGCATTTGTTCTGAGCCTGCAGTTCGCTCCGTTCCAATATCCGCTCGATTGAGTTACTCCCGATGCTGAAAATGTCGTGCTGCTTGATTTCGATGTAATATATATGAAACCTGAATTTGGATACCGGGCAAGTGTCATCTGTACACCGTTAGCGAACAGATTCTTTACAAGCGATGATGCCTGTGCCACATAGATCGAACCGCTATAGACTGTCCAGCCTGAAAGCTGAACGGCTCCCGTGATTACAGGTTTATTCCCGGAATCGTAGGAACCGAGTGTGATATTTGATTGATTAATATTTATTTGACCGGAGAATGTATCTCCGCCACGAAAGTAAATTGCATCACCGGATGTAAATGTGAAAGAATTTACTTTGGAAATACTCTTCCATGGAGAAGACGTCGATGTGCCGCTGTTTGCATCGCTGCCCGCAGAAGAGACATAGTATGATAAGCTAAGTGCTTGGGAGGCAAATATGCCTACGCAAAGGATGATACTCCAAATACGTTGTAAGTAAAATGGTCGTTTTTTCATCTCTATTACCTCTTTCTTCTTTGGTTTTGTTTCTTTTTCATTTAGTGACAAATACCTCAAACATGATTCCACAAATTGAGTTCTGAGAAAAATGCCTAAAACCGGCAAAAAACGACGAAGTTGTCGATCTAAAGAAAAAAAAACGATTGTAAGAAAAAGTTGATTGTAGAAATGTAAAACACTAAAACAAGGGGTAGGAAAAGGTCGATTTTAACCCTTTAGATGTATATTAACAGGAGGTATGCTGCGGGAAAACGATAGAGAAAATATTTCAGGTGTGACGGAGTAATTATCCGATTAAATCCATTCTATTCTATAAAATGAAGATATTCTGAACGCGTTTCAGTGCCTTACTCTCTTCCCCATCTTATTGGTTCGTAGACAAATCGCACCCATTGTGCAAAGAATTCCAGGCCGTGACTGCGCCAGCGGTTTACAGGGTTATCGATATCTAGATTTGACGGAGGGAGGACATCTGTTCGTCCAAGTGCAGCATCTCTTTTATATTCTTCTACTAATCTCTGTGCTTCGTACTCCGGATGTCCTAGGTGCATTAGGAAACGATGGTCGGTGCTTTCAAAAATTGTATATCCGCCGTTTTTAGAATGAGCAAGAAGATTAACAAGTCCGTTCGCACGCGCTGTTTCAAGATCACTGTCGGAAATTCCTGAATGCCGGCTTTGTACACACCAAAAAACATCGTCTAAATCACCGGTAATGGGATGGGATCGTTCAAGATTTCGCGTTTCAAATACGCCGAAGAGCTTTTGTTTATATATTTCTTTTTCAATTTCCAATAATTTTGCAAGAGCTAATCCTCCCCAACAAATGCCGAATGTCGAGGTGATATTTTGTCTTGCGAAAGTCAGGATGCTGGTGATTTCATCCCAGTAATTGACATCTTCATATTTCATTTCTTCCACCGGGGCACCAGTGAGAATGAGGCCGTCGAGAGGAGATTTCGATATAGCATTTTCAAAGTAGTCGTAATAAAGCTCAAGGTGATTCTGGTCTGTGCTTTTATATGTATGTGAATGAAGACGGATCCAAACCGGCTCAACTTGAATAATAGTGCGGCTTAACGGATAAAGAAGCAGCGGTTCGTACCATTCTCCTTTCGGCATAATATTTAGAACTCCGACACGTAAAGGACGAATGTCGGCACGGTTTGCTTCTTCTTCAGAAATGCAAATAACACCGCGTTGTTCAAGCTTGCTTCGATGTTTATATTCATTAGGCAGTATGACACTCATAAGAAATCCTTAATATTTGAGACAAGGAACTGTGCTTCATAAACCGATGATGCAGCCAATGCGCTGAAATCTTCTTCAATTACCGCAGCTTTCGGATTACATGGTCCGTCTGTAAATATTGCCGCATTCCTGAATACCGTTTAATCGTGCCGTATTATAGGCATACCGGCCGGCGTCCAGCTGAAGAGTTTCGAAATGATGTTTTATTGATTGCGTCAAAAAACGCTCTCCTTATTTGCAATGTATATAAAACGAAAAAGCCTCATCGGGAAGATTTCCTGAAGAGGCTCGTGAGCATCTTCTCTTATCTATCCCTCGACGACCTCAATGTCGCGGGCAGGATTTAGCACCAGCATTCCGTTGTTCACTGAAACCGGTTGCTAAGGCTTCAACGGGCCTGATCCCTCAGCCTTTCTTTATAAGAGGCATATTTCGGATTATATTGTTCTTCTAATCCGTGCGATAGTTTTTTTACTATCACTATAATAATATACAATACTTGAAAGGACTTGTCAAGTTTCTGAATTAAAAAAATTATTCTCGGTTCGATCAATTCTGATCTCGTACTGAAAAATACCAGGGAAGCAGTTTGTGCTCGATCGCATATAGAGTCAGTTCTACATTGTTGTGCAGGCTCATCTTTTCTAAAATTCGGGCTCTGTAGGTCGTGACTGTTTTTTCGCTGATAATCATTTCATCGGCTATTTCTTTCAGGGATTTTCCGGAGGCAAGCATTCGCATAACCTGAAACTCCCGGTTGGATAGTGTCTGATGCGGAAGCTTTTGGCGTATTGTATGCTGAGTGCAACGGCCATTTCTTCCGCAAGTTTTGAACTTATATATCGGCTTCCGGTGGAGACTTTTCTGATTGCTGAAATTAGTTCTTCCGGAGCACTTTCTTTGGTTATATATCCCAATGCACCTGCTTTCATCATTCGTATGGCATATTGATCTTCCGGATGCATGCTTAGAACCAGCACCGCCAATTCCGGTTTATTCTTTTTTATTTCGCTGAGTAATTCCGGGCCGCTTCTTCCGGGAAGAGAAATATCCAATAGAACAACATCGAGCTTATGCCGAAGAACTTTTTCCATCGCTTCCTGGCCGCTTCCTGCTTCATCTACGACACTCATATCGGAATGCTTCGCAAGGATTTGCTTTAGTCCTTCGCGAAACATTACATGGTCGTCAACAATGAGAATGCGAATCATTGTTATCCCTCAGACGGCATCGGAAACTGTACAATTATAGTTGTTCCTGTTTCCGGTTTTCCGTTAATCTCAACTGTACCGTGCCAGTATTGTGCGCGTTCACGGATTCCAATCAGGCCAAATGATTTTGGATCATTTATTTCTTCTGCGGTGATGCCTCGCCCGTTGTCGTGTACCTGTAATCTCAACACATTGTCGGTTTGAATAAGATCGACTTTCACTCGCGTTGCTCCGGAATGACGTGTGATGTTTGTCAGTGTCTCCTGAAAAATTCGGAACATCGCTGTCGAAATTTCAGGAGTTGATATTCATTTCTTCCGGTTCGGAATGAACTTCGCACACAATGCCCGTATGCTGCTGAAAATCTTTTGCCTGCCATTCTATTGCGGCAGCTAAGGCCGAGATCGTCCAGCAAGCCCGGGCGCAATTTTGTAATTATGTGTTTGACAGCATGAATCGTTTCATCTACGCCAGTCTTTGAGAGATTGAATTCGTTTGTTTGCAGCTGTTACATCCTGGAGAACTTCTTCACGGAGCAGGGCAAGCTCTAATTTTATTGTTGTGAGCGCTTGGCCGAGCTCGTCGTGGATTTCGCGGGCAATACTTCTTCGCTCTTCTTCACGCGCTGCCTGAAGATAGGCGGAGAGATCACGGAATTGTTCTCCGGATTCTTCCTTTTGATTTACAGGTATTTGGTTGCCCATATATTGTATGATAGGAATAAAAAAGGAAAAGCCCAACTGATTGCTCAATCGGGCCTTCCTAATGACTTAAGAATCGGATGTTACTTTATTTCTTCCGGTACAAGATCATCGGATTCTTTTTTGCTTTGATAGACTGCCCAGCCTATAGCGGCTGCTGCAATCAGAATGACGATAACACCAATAATCCGCGCTGTACCGACAAAGTCGGCGGCAACTCGAGGTGCGATAATATTATATTGAAGAGTCAAACCAAGCGTCAGCAAGCTGACCATATTCATAACCTTGATCAATGGATTTATTGCCGGACCTGCTGTATCTTTCAATGGATCGCCAACGGTATCTCCGGTAACTGCAGCTTTATGAGCTTCGGAACCTTTGCCGCCGTATATGCCGTCTTCGATCATCTTCTTAGCATTATCCCATGCACCGCCTGCATTTGCCATGAACACAGCAAGCAATTGACCGACAAGAATTGTGCCGGCTAAGAAATCCGCCTAAAGCGTAAGGTCCAAGTAAGAAACCGACCAGAATAGGAGTTACGATTCCGAGAATACCCGGACCGATGAGTTCCTTCTGAGCAGTTTGAGTGCAGATATTAACAACCCGGCCGTAATCCGGTTTTTTTGTGCCTTTCCAAATTTCGGGATCGTGGAATTGTATGCGGCATTCTTTCACAATCCAGGATGCTGCACGACCCACGGCCCGAATTAGCATACCGCTAAAGAGGAATGGTACTGCACCGCCAAGTAAGAAATCCGATGAATACGATAGGCTCGGCAACTGTTATTTTTCCGGCTTCAGTCAGATATTGTCCATACGTTCATCAGGTTGATTTTTTCTTCACTGCCAACTGCGATGACGGCGATGAAGCTGGAGAATAACGACACGGCGGCGATAACTGCAGAGCCGATGGCTATACCTTTTGTTTCGGCTTTCGTAGTGTTACCGACTGCATCGAGATCTGCAAGAACCTGACGGGCGCGTTTGTAACTGCCCGGCTGTTCTTTTTCCATCTCAGCTTTGTCATAACCCATTTCGCCGATGCCATTCGCATTATCCGCTACTGGTCCGAATACATCCATCGAAATTGTATTGCCGGTTAGCGTTAACATACCGATACCTGTCATTGCAACACCGTATGCTATGAAGATCGGAGGTGTACCGGCATAGGTCAGAACAGAAAGCAAAATTGCTGCTGCAATAACGAGAACTGCTGCAACGGTGCTTTCATAACCGACTGCAAATCCTTGAATAATATTTGTAGCATGTCCGGTAGTGCAGGCTTTTGCCAAACTCTTTACCGGAGCATGACTGGTGTGAGTGTAATAGCTTGTGACCTTGTTTAATGCAACTGCTAAGAAAGATGCCGATCAAACAGGTGATAGCAGGCCGCATATCCAGATCCGGAAATACCAAAGTTTGCAAACCATGGCAGGTTAGCAGGATCGACCGCCCAGTAACCTAAATTTTTGAATTCTGCAAGTTTTGCTGCATTAAAATAACCTTCTTCGAATCGTAAATAGCCTAATCCGAGACCGACAAATCCAACAATACTGATGATAGAACCGATCCAGAATCCGCGATGGACGCTCTTTAAAGCAGTGTCCGAAGTATCATTGGCGCCGGCTTTTACAGTATATGTGCTGATGATGGAGCCAAGAACGCCGATACCGCGAACGAGCAGCGGGAAAATTACGCCCTTGTGTCCGAAGCTTGCCATACCAAGAATCATGGCGGCAACAATAGTGACTTCATAACTTTCGAAAATATCTGCTGCCATACCGGCACAGTCGCCAACGTTATCACCGACGTTATCGGCAATCGTTGCTGCGTTGCGCGGATCATCTTCAGGAATATCTTTTTCAATTTTACCGACAAGATCAGCACCGACATCTGCAGCTTTCGTGTAGATACCGCCGCCAACGCGCATAAACAATGCGATCAATGTTCCGCCAAAACCGAATCCTAAAAGGGCTTCGTATGCTTGTTCACCAAAGATCAAGAAGATTGTCGTGCCGCCGAGCAAGCCCAAGGCCGTCTGTCAACATACCTGTGATAGTTCCTGTGCGATAGCCAAGCTGAAGTGCTTCGCCATAACTGCGTTTTGCAGCCGCTGCAACACGAAGGTTTCCCTGTGTGGCAAGGCGCATACCGACAAATCCAACGAGGAAACTAAAAATCGAACCAATGAGGAATGCACCTGCTCGTCCCCAACGGAAAGCATCAATTGTTCCCGTATATGTGAGATAAAGAATGACGGTAATAATTAGGATTAATGGACCTATCTTTTTAAACTGCGCTGCGAGATAGGCGTTTGAGCCTTCCCGGACAGCGGATGCAATTTCCTGCATTTTCTTTGTGCCCTGGCTGGCTTTACGTACTTGCTTAACAAGCAAGAGAGCATAGAGCAAACCGGCAATTGCGATGCCGAGAACAATCATTAATGCTGTTACTTCGATGTTCGTATATTTTGCATCGCTGAAGAGAGCGAATGGTTGAAATGACTCATGAGCAACGGTTGGTTCGGTGCTTTGAGTAAAGCCTGTGTATGGCATAAATACATACGCAGCGACAAAGAAAATCATCATCGCAATAAGATAATTGCGGCGTGTCGTCTTTGTTGAATGAGCAAATAAATTACGCAATGTGTTCATTGTACATCCTATAATGTGAATAGATTGGTTATCAGTAAAGATATTGTGTTATACAGGTATCTGTTAAACCTGCGATTAAACTCAGAATTTATTAAATTACTTGAAAATTCCTGAAAAATCAATGACTATTTTAATGATATTTATTAGATAACGGATGGAAATTCGATTAGAAGTCGGATTGAAATTCAAAGAAGACCGTGTTTGATGAAGAACTTTACGTTTTGCTGGACTCGCTGTAAAGGTAAAGAATACGAATGCTGCGACCAGTGACTCAGCACGCTTCGCAGTCCGCCTGTAATAAAATGACGAAAAAGTTTTATGTCAACTTCCGGATTGAATACTTTCTTCTGTACTCCTTCGCGAATAATTTCTTCCGCGAGATCAAGAAAATCATTATAATGTTTTACAACGTTGCCCCTTTTGTCTTTTATGAGATGATATTGTTCATTAACAAACACGGATGCGAGAGACGGATTTGCGATGAAATTGTGAAAGAATTGATCTATCACTAAATCGAGCTTTTCGGAAGGATTGATATCGGTTTGTTTGACAATACTCCTCAGATTATCCGTTAATCCTAACCAAAGTCTATTGAAAATTGTAAGTAAAATAGCTTCTTTATTCTCAAAGTACAGATAGACGCTGCCTGTTGCTATCCCTGCTTGGTCGGCAATAGAAGAAATTTTCGCTTTGTGATATCCTCGTTGAGCAAAGATTTTTATTGCGGCTTCCAGTATCGCTTTTTCTTTATTGCCTTCTCGTTTTCTCATTAAATCATTCCTTTAAATGAATCCCTATTCAATAATACAAAATAATTAGCGTAATATCAAGTCCTGATTGCTTCATAATTGTTGATCAGCTGTGCCGAGTTTTTTTCATTATTCGGCAGTAACCGGATTGGCGGTTATTCTCAAAGATTTTCTTGGCATATTTGTATATAATATGAAGGGATTATATTGAATTTGGTAAATTGTAATAAATGAATAAAAAAGGATTGAGTATGTCTGTCGAAATGCAGCGTGATATTCTACAAAGTGAATATGAACAGTGGATGGAAGATATATACGGGAAGTCAGTCGAAAAGTCTCCGGAAAGGGCAAAAGAATTTATTTCAAATTCCTTTTCTCCCGTAAAACCGTTATACATGCCTTCGGATTTATCAAAAGATAATTACAAAGAAAAGATAGGTTTTCCCGGACAATATCCTTTTACACGCGGTATTCAGCCTGCAATGTACCGCAGCCGCTTATGGACGATGCGGCAATATGCGGGATTTAGCACCGCTTGTGAATCGAATGAACGGTACCGCTATTTACTCGAACAAGGACAGACCGGATTATCCGTTGCATTTGATCTGCCGACCCAGATTGGTTACGATAGCGATGATAAACTTGCCGACGGCGAGGTCGGTAAAGTCGGTGTAGCCATCGATACTCTGGCAGATATGGAAATTCTATTTGACCGGATTCCGTTGGATAAAGTTTCAACATCTATGACTATTAACTCACCTGCGGCTGTATTGCTGGCAATGTATATTGCAGTTGCCGAGAAACAGGGGGCTGCAAAAGAAATGATCAGCGGCACGGTGCAAAATGACATTCTTAAAGAATACATTGCACGCGGAACATATATTTTTCCGCCAAAGCAGTCTTTACGGCTCATTACAGATATATTTCGTTATTGCAGCACTGAATTGCCTAAGTGGAATTCAATTTCGATTTCCGGGTATCATATACGCGAAGCCGGTTCGACAGCGGCGCAGGAAGTTGGATTCACTCTGGCAGACGGTATCGAGTATGTGCAGGCTGCAATCGATGCCGGCCTGGATGTGGATGACTTTGCCGGCCGGCTTTCTTTCTTTTTCAATGCTCACAACGATTTGTTTGAAGAGGCCGCAAAGTTTCGTGCTGCCCGCCGTCTCTGGGCGAAAATAATGAAAGAACGATTTAAAGCAAAGAAAGCAAAATCGTTGATGATGCGCTTTCATACGCAGACGGCAGGTTCCACTCTTACGGCACAGCAGCCGGACAACAATATTGTACGTGTAACGATTCAAACGTTGGCCGCTGTACTCGGCGGTACTCAAAGTCTGCACACAAATTCACGCGATGAGGCGCTAATGCTTCCGACAGAGGACTCTGTCCGTATCGCTCTTCGCACTCAACAAATTGTCGCTTATGAAAGCGGTATCACCGAAACAGTTGATCCGCTTGCCGGTTCCTATTATGTTGAAGCAATGACTGATCTTATCGAGGCTGAGGCGGCGGAATATATCCAAAAGATCGATAAGATAGGCGGGATGATCCCGGCAATCGAATGCGGGTATCCCCAGAGTGAAATTCAAAAGGCATCCTATCGATCGACAAAAATGATAGAAAATGGAGAACGCATAATTGTCGGCGTGAATAAATACCGTATTGAAGAGGGGGTACCGGAAGAATTATTAAAGACAGATATTACAGTACAAAATAAACAAGTCCAATTCCTATGCAAAGTACGTGCGGAACGAAATCAGGCTGCAGTGCAAGCAAACCTGGCGGATTTAAAAAAGGCGGCAGAGGGGACAGGCAACTTAATGCCTTTTATACTGCATGCAGTAAGATCGTATGCTAGTGTCGGAGAAATATGCAACACGCTTCGTTCGGTCTTTGGTGAATATCGAGAGCACAGTTCACTTTGATTTTAGCAATCTATTGAGGAATAAATCATATGACCGCTTCCCATATCGAGCATATCGGTATAGCCGTTAAAAACCTTCGGGAATCAATTCAGATATACGAACGTATTCTTGGTGTGTCTTGCTATAAAATAGAAGAAATTCGCGATCAAAAAGTTCGGACGGCGTTTTTTAAAATTGGTCAGACAAAAATTGAATTATTGGAATCGACCGATCCGGCGGGCCCGATTGGGAAATTCATTGAGAAAAAAGGAGAAGGACTACACCATATTGCCCTTGCAGTGCAAAATCTTGCCGTAACTCTCATGGAAGCAGAAAGAAATGGAATCCAACTTATCGATCAGCAGCCCCGCCAAGGAGCAGAGGATTTAAATATTGCTTTTCTTCATCCAAAATCCGCAAGCGGCGTGCTGCTGGAACTCTGTGAAGAGGTGCCAAGAAAATTATAGGAAAGAGATTTACGCTGTTGACTTTTTTTTAAAAAACAGGTAACCTGTTATTAGAATGAATTATGAGTTACGATATTTTAGCAAGCAACAGGCTTGGTGGTGGCGATGGATAAAGTCCGCGCTTCCGCTGAGGTAGCTCATTAACACTGATTACCCAAATAAGGTGGAAACGCGGACGTGAGCGTTCCTGCCTTTTTTCGTATCATGCCGATTTGGATAATCGTGGGAACCTCCGTTCAAAAGTTTGGTTCACTCAAATAATTCTTACAAATATTCAAATGGAGGTCGTTATGCCGCGTAAATTCATGCTCGAAGAGCAGGAAATCCCAACTCACTATTATAATATTGCAGCTGATTTACCCACACCGCTGGATCCGCCGCTTCATCCCGCAACCCAGCAGCCGATTGGCCCGCAGGATTTAGCGCCAATCTTCCCCATGGAATTAATTAAGCAGGAAGTAAGCGCCGAACGGTTCATTGAAATTCCGGAAGAAGTTCGAAATGCATATGCAACTTTTCGGCCTTCCCCGCTTATTCGGGCTCTTGATCTGGAAAAAGCGCTGGGTACACCTGCACAGATCTATTATAAGTATGAAGGTGTAAGTCCGGCCGGAAGTCATAAACTCAATACGGCACTTGCACAAGCATATTTTAATAAACAGGAAGGTGTGAAACGTATTGCAACGGAAACAGGAGCAGGACAATGGGGAAGTGCATTATCGCTGGCATGTAAAATGTTTGGTTTGAAATGCAAAGTGTACATGGTAAGGGTAAGCTATGAACAGAAACCGTATCGCCGCTCGATGATTCATACGTGGGGCGCGGATGTAGTGGCAAGTCCGAGTAATGAAACAAAAGCCGGACGCGATGCTCTGGCAAAAAATCCCAATGCAACCGGCAGTCTTGGCCTGGCAATCAGTGAAGCGGTAGAAGATGCAGTTGGACGTGATGATACGAAATACTCCCTTGGCAGTGTTTTAAACCATGTCCTGCTGCATCAGACAATTATCGGATTGGAATCACAGAAACAAATGGAAAAAGCTGGTGTTTATCCTGATATCGTTATCGGTTGTGTCGGCGGCGGTTCGAATTTCGGCGGCATAGCACTGCCATTTATCAAAGAAAAACTTGCCGGTAAAAAAGTACGGGCAATTGCAGTCGAACCGAAATCTTGTCCATCGCTCACAAAAGGCGAGTACCGGTACGATTTAGGCGATGTTGCCGGTATGGCTCCCATGGTTAAAATGTATACACTCGGCCATGATTTTATTCCGCCTTCAATTCATGCCGGTGGACTGAGATATCATGGGATGTCTCCGATCGTCAGCAAGTTGTATCATGAAAAATTGATTGAAGCTCAGGCATATGATCAAATAGAGGTCTTTGAAGCAGGTGTACTGTTTGCTCAGACGGAAGGTATTATTCCGGCACCCGAATCTTCGCACGCTATCAAATCCGCAATTGAAGAAGCCAAGAAAGCAAAGATTGAAGGAACGAAGAAAGTTATTCTCTTCAACTTGAGCGGCCATGGTCATTTTGACATGAGTGCTTATGACGCGTATTTCTCCGGTAAACTCGGTCAGGGAAACGGTAACGGGAAATAACACAGTTTCATTGCGGTTTTTTCTCATAAGGGCGAGTCGATAGATTCGCCCTTTTCATTGGCAGTCGAATGCTGTAATCGAAAGCTTCAGCTTTCGTGTCAAGGCAATTAACCTTGTCAAGGTTTAAAACCTTGACAAGGTTATTATTTTCCAGGTTCCTTTAGTACTGCAATCATTTGTTCGTGTATCAATCCGTTAGTTGTAAGCAGTCATGATATGTCGTGTATTCCTCATCGCGCGGTCTGAAGCCCGCGACTACCATAACACGTGCCCCTGGTAGTCGAAAGCTTTAGCTTTCGTATCATGATATTCCAACCAATAATCAACCTTCCGAAGGGCTGGAAGCTTAATAGCGATGTACGCGAAGCGCACAACAAATTCTTATGAGAACCTTCGGAAGGTTTCTCAAGTCTTCCATAATGAATTTTTTCTCTGTATCTTTTGTTGTTATACTATTGTATTTCCTAAAGAGGAACTATATGAACACATCTTTGCGATATTATTTTAGATTCTTTTGTGCAAGCTTATGGATAAGTTCTATCTCTCTTATTCTTTTCGCACAGCCGAAAACTTTAACCATCCTTCATACAAACGATATGCATGGTAGTTTTCTTCCACATGAAGCATTTTGGATAAAAGGAAAGCCTAAACCCTTAATTGGCGGATTTAATGAACTTTCCTTTGCTGTTGACAGCATTAGGCATGTTAAGCCGGCAACATTAGTGCTAAATGCCGGCGATGTAATGACGGGAAATCCGATAACGGAATATTCCTATGCCGGTGCAAAAGGCGGCAATCTGTTTGCTATGATGAATTACATCGGATTCGATGCATGGACTCCCGGCAATCATGAATTTGATTATTCACCAGAGAATCTTCATAAGTTGGCAACCATCGCAAATTTCCCGACTGTTTCAGCGAATATTCTTGATACGCTTGATAAATTTCCGGTGAATAATAAAGAATATGTTATAATTGAAAAGAACGGCTTGAAGATCGGCGTTATCGGAGCGATGTCGAACGAATTTTATGATCTCGTAAGCAAGAACAGCAGCAAAGGTATAAAGATTCTTCCATTCGTCGAGACAGTGAAGAGGCTTGCAGAACAACTGCAATCGCAGACAGATTTGTTGATTGCACTCACACATGTAGGTGTTGACTATGATTCTGTCCTTGCTGTGAACGTGCCGCAGCTTAATGTTATTGTCGGCGGTCATTCACATACAAAATTGACGCAACCCAAAATTATAAATAATGTAATCATTGTGCAGGCCGGTTCAAATTGTGAAGACCTTGGAATTCTCGATATAAAAGTTGAAAACCGTCATGTCGTCTGGTATAACGGCTCTTTACTGCCTCTATGGTATAATTCGGAAAGAAAGCCGACTCCGTTGTCGATGTTCATAGATTCCATGAAAAACGAAATTGATCATGATTACGCGGTAGTATTAGCCGAATTGAAAAATGATTGGACCAACAGCCGTAGATGAGAACGCAATGGGCAATTTTATTGCAGATGCACAGCGTGAAGCCGCCGGAGCGGATGTCGGATTTATGAATACTTCCGGAATTCGGAAAAATATGCCCGCCGGATCCATTACGAAACGCGATTTATTTGAGATTCTTCCATTTCGAAATATATTGATGAAATTTGAATTGACCGGCAGGCAGATACGGATCTATTGTGGAATATTATATAAACGAACATCCTAATATTCAAACATCAGGAATCAACTGCGAGTGGATGAAAAAATCCGATGGCAGCATTGAATTCAGAAGTTTCCTTGTCAACGGCAGGCCATTGGATGAAAACAAAATATATATCGGCGCCGCCAGCGATTATATGATCGGTGAAGCGAAAAAGTATCTGGGGATAGAAATTTCAAATATTACATCGACTGACTTAACGGTCTTTTCTGTCGTCGAAAATAAATTAATCAGGATGAAAGAGATTCAATCGTATGTCGAACACCGAATTCATCAAATTGAAATAGTCAGCAAGGGAAAAAAGATATGATTGAACATATTCCCGTTTTAATAATTACCGGCAGGCCTGCAGCAGGAAAATCAGAAGTCATCGACTTTCTTAAGAAATGCGATCCGGCTGTACGTTTGAAAATATTTCATATTGCGAATTTTGAAGAGCTTGATGATTTTCTCTATGTATGGGAGACATTTGAACTGGATGATCTTATGACACGATTTGGAAAACCGCGTGTCTGGAGTGATGAAAAATATTGGTTTAAAGACCAATATATCTGGGATCTTTATATGGATCGGTTAGCGCTGGATTACAAAAAGAAAATACTAAAAGATCCTGCATATCATCAAAAGAAAACGGCACTGGTGGAATTTGCACGCGGCGGCGACGATGGTATTCATCATGCATTAACATTCCTTTCAGATGAAATGCTTCAGAAAGCTTCGCTTCTTTATATTAAAGTGCCATATGAGGAATCATTGCGAAGAAACCGTAAGCGGGCGCAAACCGGGCCAGGAGGATTCCATTCTCTATCATTCGCTGCCGGATGAAAAAATGGAATTCTATTATAAAACGAATGATTGGGAGAAACTGGAAGCAAAAGATCCGAATTTCATCGAAGTAAAAGGATTTAAAATTCCATACGCAGTGTTTGAAAATATGCCGGAAAAAACAAACGATCAGAAATTACTCCGCGAAGAACTCGAACGTGCTTTAAATAAAATCTGGTCATTAGGTAGAATCCCTGCTGACGGCAGGCAGGCGATCATCAGACATATGTAAGATGGAATCCTGTCGATGACCGCCTGCCCGCCATCCGTTCAGGCGGGGATTCTACTTCCGATTAGGAATTGCATTCCAGATTTTTAATGTCAACAATATGCCGATTACGGCAAACGGAATCAGAAAGATAGGCCAGAATTGCCAGTCGCGTGTGGTAATATAACCGAGCGACAGCGATTGCACGCCTGTGCCGAGATAAACAAGTCCATCGATCAATCCTACCGCAGTTGCAGCCGCACGTTTTCCGCCGAAATCCATTGTTGCCGTACCGCTGAGCATTCCATGCGTTCCGATAACAAAAATTGAGACGGTTGCAGCCATGATACCGAATATCCATGGACTTGCCCCAGAGTGTAAATGTCATTCCGATTGCAGCAAGGAGCAATCCGAAATAGAGAATACCTGCTACCGGAGCACGCCGTGATCCGAAGAGATGATCGGACATCCAGCCGGCAAGCATACCGCCGCCAGCACCTGCAACTGCAAGTATTAATCCCCAATTGTTCAGCCAGAAATTCCAATCGGCGGCATACATCGGTATAGCATTGATTTGTTCTTTGGCAAAAATCGGGAACCAATGCATTACTCCGTTACGCAGCACACCGGTACAAAATTCAATAAGTCCGATTGTAATAATAATTGGATTTGTAAAGATACGAACCAATACCTCTTTAATTCCTATGAGATCTTCGGTCTCACCGGATGAAGCGTCGCCGGTATCGAAATCTTGAAATCCAGCCTGATGCGGATAATCGCGCAAAATGAAAATATCAAGAAGAAACCAGAACAAAAGAATTCCCGCGGGAATAAAAAATACCAGCCAGTAATGCGGACTCTCCGGATTCATTGATTCTGTGAAATTTACGATGTACTGGCTCCAATCGAATGCGAAGTAGAGGCCGAGCGAAATCAAGATACCAAAGATGCCGCCGAATGTTCCGCGTTCACGCACATGAAACCATGCGGAATTCACCTTGACAATAGATACTGCCCCATAACTTTGAAAATACATATTAAGACCATACGTGATACAAAAGGATACAGTCAGATCAATTGTCCATCCAAGCGCGAGGATGCCATAGACAACAACACCCATTGCGATATTCATAAGAGCGGATCCTGCAGCACCGATAAGTATTGCTTTCTTGCCTCCGATTTTATCTGTCAACGGGCCGTTAATGAGGAATGAAACCGCATATACCCAGGTACCGACTGCAAATATTATCCCGAAGTCTTCTTTCGTCATCAAACTGCCGAGAGCATTTTTCGATACCGTAAGATTGTAGCGTGCCATATACAGAAATGCATATGTGAGTCCAAGCGGGAGCCAGTTGAGAGCGCGGCGTCTTTTGAATGCGCTGCTGTGAGCGGGACAATCAGAGAGTGAATTGATCATAGTGTTCTATAATGAACGATAATTGATTCCAGTATGTATGCTGTCAAATTTCTGCCGGAATATTTTTTTATCACAATGGAAAATGATAATTGACTGCGAAACGAATTGTGAAACCGGACAAGTCCAACGAGAAATCAGGCAAGGTTTGGCCGTCGACAGTCACGGTCTTTACTTTGCCGAACAGATATCCCATCCCGGCCATAATAGACCAATTGTCTATTAAATAGTATTGCGCACCAGCCGTCAAGCGGTAAGCGCTTGTTGTTCCGACTCTGTCAAAATTGTAATTCTCAATTACCTCGGTCGCTTTGATGGATCCGATATCTACACCGCCAAAAAGAAATAACTTAGGAATTGATTCGAGGGCTGTACTCGCCTTAAGGGATCCATAAAAGAACGTACTGTTTACCTGATCACCCGGATGTTTCATTTGTCGCAACTTTTGTTGTAAAGAAAAACTCATATCCGACGCCGATCTGAAGGAATTCATTAAGCACACAGCCGCCTTCGGCTCCAAACACGATATTGTTCGAGGACGGGTGTGTCCCGTCGCTCATATGAAGTTGATTTTTCCAATCAGAAAGAGAAGAAAAAAGTCCGCTTGTATTGAACTGAAAATATAAACTGCTCTTTGAGACGCCATCAAGTTCAACCTGTGAAAGCTCATTAGTGTCCACGTATTTATTATCGGAATGCATCAGATATCCAGGACGCTCTCTTTGGCCCTGATTTTCGGCGAAAACCGTAATCATGGGAAAAAGAAAAATAAACAATAAGACAAATCTGTTTATTGCAAGAGGATTATTTACGACGTTTACCATCCTATGTCCTTTATTAACCTATATATAAATGGAACTTTAGGGAGATTGAATATAAAATTGTAGAATCTTTTTCTCTTTCGATATGATCTTTTCTGCGGTGAATCCGATATGTTTGAAAATCACGTCCGCATGAGACGGTTGACAGCTCAACATGATCTAATTTAATGCCGCCAAATTACAGAAATCTTAGTAAAAATGAAAGAAAACAACAGACTTGCGATTGCATTGAAAACTGGTTACCATTTTAGCAAGCGATTCTTATTTGATAGATCTAATAATTGGTGAATCGACCATAACGTATCCCTATGAATATATTAATATGCAAAAGGAGGAATATGATGACTACAGGCAAAATACTAATAATAATTACTCTTACAATATTTCTTTGTTCATGTTCATCAGTCAGGCCGCCGGAGGTTAGAGTTGTTCCTGAGAATACACCGCAAGTAAGCAGGACTATTGCGGAAAAACAGGAGCATTTTCTTAAACGTAAAGTCGCTATAGCGCGCTTCTCTAATGAAACAAAATATGGCCAGGGATTTTTCTATGATCAGAACGATGATCGGCTGGGCAAACAAGCAATGGATATCTTCTCGGCAAAGCTTGCAGCTACCGAGAAATTCATTTTACTGGAGCGAGTTGATCTTTCCCGTTTGAATAAAGAGAAAGAAATGGCAAAGTTGGACGAACTTCATATCCCGGCGGATTATTTAATTCTCGGTTCTATTACGGAATTTGGCAGAAAAACGACCAGTGATGTCGGGTTGTTCAGCAGGTCGAAGAAACAGACAGCATATGCAAAAGTAAGCGTGCGTCTGGTGGATGTTCGCACAAGTCAGGTCGTTTATTCTGAGGAAGGGTCCGGCGAGGCATTCTCGGAAGCCGAAACCGTTCTTGGTGCCGGCACAACAGCGGATTATGATGCAACGCTAAACGATAAGGTCATCTCGGCCGCAATCGCAAAACTTGTCAACAATATTTCAGAAAGTCTCCTTGAAAAACCGTGGAGGTCATATGTTCTTTCGTTCGAAGAAAATAATTTTCTCATAGCAGGCGGAAAACTTCAAGGAATAAAAGAAGACGATGTGTTTATTGTTTATAAACGCGGCCAAAAAATCAATAACCCCCAAACCGGAATTGCAATTGAGCTGCCGGGTAAAGAAGTCGGAAGACTGAAAGTGCGGTCACTTATTCCGGGCGATGTTACAAACGAACTTTCTGTGTGCTCGAAAGAATCCGGCGAAATACCGACCACGAATTTTGCAGAATACTATATTCAAGAGAAATAATAAAAGGGAAATTTATATGAAAAAAATATTTGTAACGGCTCTGTTTTCATTGCTTTTTATTGCATGCGGTGGATATAATGAAGGAATTGTGCAGAAATCGGAGAAAGGATTTATTAGATTCACCGGCAACACTGCACAAATTATTCTTAAAATTGACGAAGGCATACCCTTTCAATATGACAGAATGAATCCGGTTTACCAGGTGAAAACGGGGAAACATACGGTTCAAGTAATCCGAAATGATGAAATCATTGTAAACCGAACCATAATTATAGATAATCAAACAACAATGGAGATAGAAGTGCCATGAATAAAATGCTGCTTATATTAAGCATGGCATTCCTCGTGCTGTTGGGATGCCAACCGTCGTCAGCGCCTTTTTATTGGGGGGATTATTCTTCTACACTGTATGATTACAAAAAGAATCCCGGTGATACGACACTTACGGTTCATAAATCAGCGCTTTTAGAAATTATGAAGAACGCGCCGGAAAAAAAGAAGCTGGTACCGCCGGGTGTTTATGCAGAGTACGGCTACATTTTGCTGAAAGAAGGTAGAGAATCTGAAGGCATGGAATATTTAGCAAAAGAAGAAAAAGCGTTTCCGGAATCTGTAGTATTTATTCAACGTCTTAAAAACGAATATTCGCGGGGTAAAAAATGAAAAAGATTGCTTTTATCCTTATATCGCTTTCCTTCGTCGGATGCGGAACGTATGTCACTAAGGAAGAGTTTGCCCCGGAAATGTATAAAGATCACCCTCAAACCATCGTTGTTCTTCCGCCGATAAATAAATCGACCTCGGCCGAAGCAAAGGAATATTATTCGACAACGATTGCTGAACCGCTCACACAAAGCGGGTATTATGTATATCCAATGGAAGTTGTGAATGATGTCCTGCAGCAGGAAGGATTATACGATACGGAGACTATGCTTTCAGTACCGCCTCAGAAGTTTCGCGAATTTTTTGGTGCGGACGCAGTCTTATATCTGACAATTCTTCAATGGAATACATCATATATGATTACTTCCGGAAGTGTCACAGTGAAGGTAGCATACGAATTGAAATCCACTCACACAGGTGATGCTATCTGGTTCTATGATGATGCGGTTACTATAAATACTTCCGGCAACTCAGGCAACACAGGCGGTTGGGCAGGATTGCTCGCACAAGTTATTACGACCGCCATTACGACTGCTGTAACAGATTATGTTCCCATCGCAAGGCAGGCAAATGAAAAAATATTATTAGCGATTCCTTTTGGAAAGTATCATAAGCAGTATAACGCAGATATGAAATCGAAGATAGAGAAGAAAAAGTCCCTGAAACCGGTTGAAGAGGAATCTCCAAAAGGACCTTCGTGATATTGCTGGGTATTTATTACAGATGCAGCGTATTCGGAAGTATGAATAAAACGTGATTAGTTTTTCTGTGTTTTAAAAGACATGTAATTTTATCTGCTATCTTCGTCCCCCTTGCTAATAGGGGGACGAAGATAGGGTTGAAAAAAGTTATAGAATCTCCTTCGCTTTTGACAAAACGTTCTCTACCGTGAATCCGAAATGCTTGAAAATCACATCCACAGGGGCTGAAGTACCGAACGAATTCATACCGATAATTATTCCGCTATCTCCGACGTATTTTTCCCAGCCCATGGTGATAAGAGCTTCAACAGCAATGCGTCTTTTTATATTTGGCGGAAAAATGAAGTTACGGTATTCTTTCGACTGCCGTTCGAATAATTCCCATGACGGCATGCTGACAACACGCACTTTTTTGCCTTCTTGAATTAATTTATCATATGCGCCGAGTGCGAGTTGAACTTCAGAACCAGTTCCGATAAGTATAAGATCAGGAGTAGAGGAGTTCTCGATAAGTATATATGCTCCTTTAACGAGATTATCGGCTGAGGAATATTTCACTCTATCGAGAGTCGGCAGCTTTTGCCGTGTCAGTAATAATGCAACCGGGCCGTTTTTGTGTTCAATAGCAAACCTCCAGGCAGCAACCGTCTCGTTTGCATCGGCCGGACGAATGGAAATCATATTTGGTATGCAGCGAAGCGCGGCGAGCTGTTCCACAGGTTCATGCGTCGGACCGTCTTCCCCAACTCCGATGCTGTCATGAGTGAAGACATAAATCGGCCTAATTCCCATAATACATGCCAGTCGAATAGCGGGACGCATATAATCCGAGAAGACAAAGAATGTTCCGCCGTAAGGAATTATGCCGTCGGTGACTGCCATTCCATTCATGATTGCACCCATTGCGTGTTCTCGAACACCATAGCGCATGTAACGTCCGCCGTAGTTTTTTGCCTGAAATTCACCCATGCTTTTAACATACGTATTATTGGACGGGGCGAGATCAGCGGAACCACCGATCATGGAGGGAAGAAACGGGGCTATTGCGTTCAATATTTTTCCAGAAGCATCGCGGGTTGCCATTGCGTCCGTGAATTTTGGCAGTGCTTTTTTCCATTCTTCGCCGAAATTGCCATTTCGGATGTTTTCAAGTTCTGCTGCTAATTCCGGATACTTCTTTTTATATTCAGCAAACTTGGTTTTCCACTTTGCTTCTTTTTTCCGTCCAGTTATAACCGATTTACGGAATTGTTTCAACGCTTTTTCAGGAATATAGAACTGCTTTTCAGGATCCCAGCCGTATGCTTTTTTAGTAAGCTTCACTTCTTCTTCACCAAGCGGCGAACCATGTACTTCAGCCGTATCGTGTTTGTTCGGACTGCCGTAACCGATATGTGTCCGTATCATGATGATGGATGGCCGTCCGGTTTCTTTCTTCGCACGGCGAATCGCAGTATCTATTGCTTTTATATCGTTGCCGTCTTTTACTTTTAACACCTGCCAGCCGTACGATTCGAATCTTTTTGCGCGGTCTTCGGTAAATGCCAATTCAGTCGGACCGTCGATACTGATATGATTGTCGTCGTATATATAGACAAGATTGCCTAACTTAAGATGTCCGGCAAGCGAGGCTGCTTCCGATGTAATGCCTTCCATCAAATCACCGTCGCCTAAGGTTGCATATATAGTGTAATCGACAATTTTCAATCCCGGTTTGTTGTAATGTGCGGCAAGATACTTTTGTGCAATTGCCATTCCTATACCGTTGGTAAATCCCTGTCCGAGCGGGCCTGTAGTGACTTCGACACCGTCGGTATGCCCAAATTCCGGATGACCGGGCGTTTTGCTTCCGAGTTGGCGGAATTTCATCAATTCTTCAAGCGGAAGGTTGTATCCGGTAAGATGAAGCAGGCTGTAAATCAGCATGGATCCATGTCCGCCTGAAAGGACAAACCGGTCGCGGTTTTGCCAGTGCATATTTTCCGGATTGTGGTTTAAGTGTTTTGTCCAAAGGACATATGCTGCCGGGGCAAGCCCCATCGGCATGCCGGGATGGCCTGATTTTGCCTTTTGAACGCCGTCGATAGAAAGCGTGCGAATTGTATTAATACATAGTTGATCCAATGAAGAAGCCATTATATTCTCTCCGAAGATTTTCTTTTATTAAATATATACCAAACAGTTATAAGATAAGGAAGCTTTGTAGAAATTCAAAGTTGTGAGTGTATATGTTTGGCTTTTTTTACAGGAAATAGGAGCTTAAATTTCTTGCATTCCTTTTGCATGATACTATTTTAATGAATCGAAAGGCCGATATTTATGAAAAGTGGGTCTCATATTCTCATTGTGGAGGATAATGCTCCTTTCCGAGAATTAATTCGGGAAATATTCGGATATCTTGGGTACTGCGTTTCAGAAGCATCGAATGGCCTTGAAGCGCTTGCGCTCATGGATCGTAATCCTGTCAATCTTGCCATTGTTGATTTAGAAATGCCGCAAATGAATGGGCTTGAGTTTACCAAACGTGTGAAAGAAAAGAATCCTCAATTCCCGGTGATTATGATGACAGCTTTTGCTGCTTTGCACTCACCGGCAGAAATTGCGAACGCCAAAGTAGACGCTTTTCTTCAAAAACCTATGGGTATGGATATGTTGATAAACATAGTGGAGCAAATGTAAATAAAAAAATCCGGAATTTCCCGGAGTTATTTCGAGTTTATAAAAGGTTGGCTGCCAACGCTTTACTGTTTTAGGAGGAAAAACTTGACCGTTTTATCTTTCAATCCCGTTCTCAACTGAGCTATAATGCATATCGCTTGTGATTCCTGCTTTATTTCTTGAATTTATATTATTGCCGACCATATAGCACGTTTCTTTTACAAACAAATGGCACGTATTTTATAAAAACTCCAGATAAGCTATTCGATTGCTTTTGCTGCCGGTTCAATACGATAAGAATGAGTGATTTTTGCACTTGCAGCCAATTGTGCAGAAACCGAGCAGTACTTCGTCCTGGATAATTCGATTGCACGTTCCACGTCTTCTGTCTTGATTCCGTCTCCATAAAAAACATATTCGATATGAATTTCTGTAAATATCTTCGGATGTTCTTCCCGCTCTATTCCTTTAACATTGCATTCGTAGGCAGTGACGGGAGAGCGTTTCTTTTTTAAAATCGGAATTACATCCATCGACGTACATCCGGCAAGCGCCATGAGCATGAGTTCTTTTGGAGTAGATCCGGCTTCGTTTCCGCCAGCCTCATTTTTTGTATCCATAATTACCCAATGATTGGAATTTGCTTTAGCGGTAAATGTATTGCTCTTAATTTGCTTGAGGTATATTTCTTTCGTCATATCCGAATTATTCCTTTATGTTTAGTATTTTGTCTTTCGTTTTCATACGATTAATATGACTCCTCAATGAGAGAAGCAGGGGACATTGGCGTCCAAAATTTGTAACGCCAAGGAATAAAGCAATTATTAATCCCGCTAAAAGCATCTTGCCGGAGGCTAATCCTGCGAATATTAAAAAGAATAAGACTCCAGACAAACCGAAAACCAATTTTCTGGAAAAGGAAAGTCTATTCTGCTCAGTGTTTCCTATTTCCATCTTCTATGCTGTAGAATTATCTTAGCTGCATTTCCCATTTTACGGCTGCCCATAATTTTTCGTGCAATTCCTTGCCGGGATGATAATCAGAGAAATATCTGTAAAGATACACAACCTTTTTGAGACTATCCAAGCAGCACATACAATTCGGACAATTTTGCAGGTGCTTTTGTATTTGCCGATAGGCCGGTAAATTTGACTTTGTATCAAGTTCTGCCTGAATGTGCTTGAGAATTTTTGAACAATGCAAGATCGAATCTTTTCTCTTGGTTTTCATATCAAATTATTTTGCTGATTCTTATTTAACAAACGGGTGAATCACTCTAGTAAACAATTGGATGCGGGCATGCGGGAAAGGATTCAAAACGGATGGGAATAGAATACACGTATATAAAGCCGGACCTTATAAAAAAAAGACCGGCGCATCATGCCGGCCAAAATAAAGAAAAACAACAATTAGATAAGCGGATCATCGTCGTCGATGTGAAGATCAGCGTCGATTTCCTCAAGAGGCGTGATAGGAATACCGTCCGGCGAGATCAGCGGATTATTATCCGGGTTCTCCTGTTTTTTCTCTAAATGTTTTTGTCTTTTTACCTCTTGTTTTTTCTGACGGGCAATTTCCTTCTTCCGCTTTTCGAATTTGTATGATGCTGAATTCTTAGCCATATTTAATTCCTCTCAAATAAAGTATATCAATGCCGATTCAAATACCATCCACTATACGATATAACGTAATTATCTTTTTCTCGAAGTCAAAATATTTTTTTTAAACCACTTGATATATTTAGCGGATTCCTATAATAAAAAAGGCATCCTGTTATTTATGGGATGCCTCTTCCGACTTGATATAATTAGGAAAAACAGTGTAAAAGACTTTATGTCCCTGCTGAATAATCGTCGATATATGCTGCTTGCTCCTCTGTGAGTTTATCGATCTTATAACCCATAGTCGAGAGCTTCAAGCCTGCGATTTCCTGATCCTGTTCCGCCGGAATATCGTATACTTTATTTTCCAGCCGCTTACCCTTCTTATGAAGTTCTACCAGTCGGAGCTGCGACATAAACTGGTTGGCAAATGACATATCCATTACTTCTGAAGGATGTCCTTCGGCGGCAGCAAGATTTACCAGCCGGCCTTTAGCAAGTAAAAAGATGCGTTTGCCGTTCTTTAATGTATATTCTTCATTGTCCTTCCGGACTTCACGGGAACTTTTAGAAAGTTTCTCGAGGTCGGGAATGTTAATCTCGCAATCATAATGACCCGTGTTGCAGACGATCGCGCCGTCCTTCAAGAGTCTGAAATGTCTTTTCACGATAATGTCTTTTACTCCTGTTGCCGTGATAAAGATATCGCCAATTTTTGCGGCGTCGTCCATTTTCATTACACGAAATCCTTCAAGTGTCGCTTTCAGCGCTGCCGTCGGTTTGACTTCAGTGATAATGACATTTGCACCAAGCCCTTTTGCCCGCATCGCAACACCTTTACCGCAATGTCCGAATCCTGCTACTACAATATTCTTTCCGGCCAGGAGAACGCTTGTTGCCCGAAGAATGCCGTCAAGCGTCGATTGTCCTGTTCCGTACACATTATCGAAATCCCACTTTGTTTCCGCATCATTAACAGCAATAACCGGATAGTGAAGTGCACCATCGTTTGCCATCGCTCTTAAACGATGAACGCCGGTAGTTGTTTCTTCCGTACCTCCGATAACAGTCGGCATTAATTCTTTATGTTTATTATGAACGGTGAAAATAAGATCGGCGCCGTCATCGAGTGTAAGATTCGGCTTGAATTTCAATGTTTCTTCGATGCACCAGTAGAATTCTTTGACGTTCATTCCATGCCACGCGAAAATACTTACGCCTTCTTCTGCAAGGGCAGCCGCGACATCATCCTGCGTTGAAAGCGGATTGCAGCCGCTCCAGCTCACTTCGGCACCCGCCTTGACGAATGTTTTTACAAGTACGGCTGTCTCTTTTGTAACATGCAGGCATCCGGCAATTTTGTAGCCTTTAAAAGGTTTTGTCTTGCTGTATTTCTCCTGCAGTGCCATAAGTACGGGCATACGTGATTCTGCCCATTCGATGCGGAGTTTGCCGGCTTTAGCAAGTGAAAGATCTTTTACTTTGTATTTATTTGGTTTGTAGTTCATATTTTCTTTTGTCTTTAATATAATTAAGTGATGTGTAATTTCTATTTATCGGCTTTCTGAAGTGTTTTCACTAAATCTAATTTTTCCCATGTAAAATCTTTTTCATTCCGGCCGAAGTGGCCGTAATTTGAAGTTTTGCGGTATATCGGGCGCCGCAAATCGAGACGTTTGATAATTCCGCGAGGTGTGAGATCTATTTCCTTTAATACAAAATCCGAGAGCTTTGCATCCGGCATAATGCCGGTGCCGAATGTATTGATTTGAATGGACACAGGTTCCACTACGCCGATTGCATATGCAACCTGTATTTGACATTCAGTGGCAAGCTTTGCAGCGACAATATTTTTCGCCAGATGCCGTGCTGCGTAGGCCGCACTGCGGTCTACTTTCGTCGGATCTTTTCCGGAAAATGCCCCGCCGCCATGCGGCGCGCGTCCGCCGTATGTATCGACCACAATTTTTCGCCCTGTTAAACCACTGTCGCCGTGAGGACCGCCAACTTCAAATCTCCCTGTCGGATTGACAAAATAGCGTGTTTTATTGTCAAGCATTGCAGAGGGAATGACATTGCGTATGATGATCTCGATAATATCTTCCTTAATCTTTTTCTGTGTCACATTGGGATCATGCTGGGTAGAAACTACAACGGTATCGACCCGGATTGGTTTCCCGCTGCCGTCGTATTCGACTGTGACCTGAGATTTTGAATCGGGACGGAGATATGGCATGAGGTTCGGCTGCTTCTTCCTGACGGAGGCAAGTTGAAACACCAGCTTGTGCGCGTACATAATCGGTGCGGGCATTAATTCGGGAGTTTCCGAAGAGGCATAACCAAACATCATTCCCTGGTCGCCTGCGCCGCCGGTATCCACTCCTTGAGCAATATCGGGCGATTGAGAATGGATTGATGAGAGAACCGAACACGAATCGGCATCAAACCCGACTCCGGCTTTTGTATAACCGATATCACGAACCACATCACGGACTATCTCCTGGACTTCGATATATCCTTCAGTTGTGATTTCTCCTCCGACAAGTACCATGCCGGTAGTTACAAATGTTTCGCATGCTACGCGCGATGTTTTATCTTGTCTAATCAGCGCGTCAAGTACTGCATCAGAAATTTGGTCGCAGACTTTATCGGGATGTCCTTCGGATACTGATTCCGAAGTAAATAAATTTCTCATTGTTTCTCCATACTATGTTGATGATTTGTAAATAAAATTTTTCAGCCGGATTGCAGCAGTGTGCTGATCAGTGAAATTCCAATTCAGATGAATTGCCGATATTGATTCGATTATAATTTCCACGAATGACAGCATTGCTGCCGATAATGGAATCTTCAATGAGTGCATTGAGTACTGTTGCTCCCTCGCTAATAATGGAGTTACGGACGATCGTATTCTCTACTGTAGCATCTTCAGCAATTGTAGCATTTGGTCCGATAATTGCATTTGTAACTTTTGCTTTTTGTGAAATAAATGCGGGCGGCTGAATCAGAACGTCTTTCATCGGCTTTGGAATAGGCTGACGTTCCAGAAGATACCGGTTTGTGGAAAGCAAAGTCTCCGGTCTGCCGCAGTCAAACCAGCCTTCAACCGAAAAGGCCTTCATTTTTTCATTTTGTTCGATCATCATCTGTAGTGCATCGGTCAATTGAAACTCGCCTTTTGTCCGAATGTCGTTTTGAATCATTTTTTCCAGGCAGTCTACCAGAAGCTTCGGCTGCGTGATATAATACAGCCCGACGATGGCAAGGTTACTTTTCGGTGATTCCGGTTTTTCCACAAGCTTTGTTATCCGGCCGCCTGTTATTTCAGCGACGCCGAATCGCTGTGGATCATCTACAGGTTTAACGCCGATTTGCGTATATTCGTTCCGAATCATCGATTTTAAGTCAACATCAAAGATTGTATCGCCTAAAATTATCAGAATAGGACCGCTCGCAAAGGTATGCCTTGAGATATAAATGGCATGACCTAAACCAAGACGCTCTTCCTGTTCAATAAAGTCAATTTTAATTTGATAATTTGCCAATACATATTTTTTTATCATCTCACCGAGATATCCGATGATAATAGTGGCTTCGCTAAAGCCGGCTTCAATTACTTTATCCAGAATATGTCCGATAATCGGTTTTCCGGCAACGTTCAACAGCACTTTTGGCACTGTAAATGTGTGCGGGCGAAGTCTGCTTCCGACACCTGCGACCGGGATGATTGCTCTCATAGTCAAGAATTATTTCTTGTTGATCAATTCATAAAAAATACGGAAGAATTCCTTGACATACAAACTCAATCATTTTTTCTCGTCATGGAATCTGACATTTCGCCGCCTATTGAATCTTTCAAAAAAACATGTAACTTATTAATAGAATGAGTAAGTAAGTTTTAGGAATTTAAGTCAATCCTCAATATTTCTTGCATTCTTCAGTCATTCAGTAATTTTATCATCAGGAGTAATTTCTATGGAAATCAGCAGACTGGCAGCATCAATTGTTGAATCACCCACGGTGAAGCTCAATGCCGAAGCTGTTAAACTGCGTGCACAAGGCGAGGCTGTTGTGCACTTAGGAATTGGCGAACCCAAAAACAAGGCTCCTCATAGCGCGATTGTGAGTGCTATCGAGAAATTGAACTCTGGAGAAGTGAAGTATGCGCCCACCGACGGGATACCTTCACTGAAAAAAGCTATCGTTAACTACACTGAAAAAAACTACGGGAAAATCATAGATCCTGCGAATGTCATAGTCTCTGATGGCGCCAAGCATTCATTATTTAATTTGCTTTATGCATTAATCAATCCGGGAGATCAGGTTATTATTCTCGCTCCGTACTGGGTAAGTTATCCGGAGATGGTGAGAATGATGAACGGAGTTCCGGTTATATTAACACCTGCGGACGGCGGGTTTTATCCGACAATTTCCGAAATTGAAAAGGGGATAACTCCCTCGACGCGGGCTATAATTGTGAACAGCCCGAATAATCCTTCCGGAGCGATTTTTCCCGATGAACTCGTAGAGCAAATTGTAGACCTCTGCGAAAAGAAAAACATCTATCTTTTCATGGACGATATTTATCATAAACTTATTTTCGACGGCAAAGAAGATTGCCCCTGTATATAATTTTACAAAGAAAGATATTGAATCGACGAATGTTGTCGTTATCAACGGACTTTCGAAAACATACGGAATGACCGGATTTAGAATCGGCTGGATTATTGGAAACCGTAAACTTGTACAAGTAATTAAGAGTATTCAAAGCCAATCGACTACATGCAATTCTCCAGTCTGTCAGGTCGCCGGAGAAGCCGCACTCACAGGCGATCAGAGTTGTGTCGATGAACTCGTTGCGGAAATACAGACAAACCGAGATACGGTAATAAAAGAACTACGGTCGATTCCCGGAGTGAAAGTGGCCATGCCGGAAGGCGCATTTTATTGCCTCCCGGATTTCAGCGCTCTCAATAAAGATTCTATGGCTTTGGCGGAATTCCTATTAAAGAAGGCGCTTGTTGTTACAATTCCGGGTAAAGATTTCGGCGCGGAAGGCCACTTACGCATAAGTTATGCGGGAGCTGCAAGTGAAATTGCAGATGGGTTAGCGCGGTTAAAATGGGCATTAGATCCAAATGCACCGCGGGAAATACAAATTGGCAATCGTAAGGTTGTCCGCGATTGGTAGGAAACCTTTAAAGACAAACTTTTGTTCACTTAGTGAACGATTAATAAATGGATGAATATGTTATGAATGTTCCGGCGTATATCAAAAATGAAAAAGCAATTTCATGGATAGAAGAAATTGTTGCGTTGACAAAACCGGATACTGTGTACTGGTGTGACGGTTCTCAAACTGAAAATGATACTATGTTTCAGCAGCTTGTGAAATCCGGATCATTCATAAAATTAAATGAAACAAAACGTCCAAACAGCTACCTGGTCAGATCGGATGTAAGCGATGTGGCACGCGTGGAAGGCCGTACATTTATTTGCAGTGAAAATAAAAGTGATGCAGGCCCGACGAATAACTGGGTCGATCCGAAAGAGATGAAAACAACTCTAAATAAGTTGTTCGACGGCTGTATGCAGGGACGAACTATGTATGTTATCCCGTTTAGCATGGGACCGCTCGGATCTCATATTGCGCAAATCGGCATTGAATTAACCGATTCAGCATATGTTGTCGTTAACATGCGCATTATGACGCGGATGGGAAAAGCTGTTTGGGATGTATTGGGTACTCAGGGTGAATTTGTTCCCTGTGTGCATTCTGTTGGAGCGCCATTAAAACCTGGACAGAAAGATGTGCCCTGGCCCTGCAACTCGCAAAAATATATTGTCCATTATCCCGAAGAACATGCAATCTGGTCTTTCGGAAGCGGGTACGGCGGCAACGCCCTGCTTGGAAAAAAATGTTTTGCACTGCGGATCGCTTCTACGATGGCGCATGAACAAGGCTGGCTGGCTGAGCATATGCTCATTATGGGACTCGAATCTCCGGAAGGTAAGAAAACATACATAGCAGGTGCATTCCCGAGTGCCTGCGGTAAAACAAATCTTGCGATGCTTATTCCGCCGGATTCTTTTAAAGGTTGGAAAGTAACTACTGTCGGCGATGATATCGCATGGATTAAACCGGGTAAAGACGGCCGGCTTTATGGCATTAATCCTGAGAACGGATATTTTGGAGTTGCTCCGGGCACTTCTGAAAAATCAAATCCGAACGCAATGGCGACAATTAAAAAGTAATTCTATTTTTACTAATGTCGCGCTTACACCGGATGGCGATGTGTGGTGGGAAGGAATGACGAAAACACCTCCGCCTCAATTGATTGATTGGACGGGACAACCATGGACACCCGACTGCGGGCGCAAAGCAGCGCATCCAAATGCCCGCTTTACAACTCCGGCATATCAGTGCCCTTCTATTGATCCTGAATGGGAAAATCCGAACGGTGTCCCGATTGAAGCATTTATTTTTGGCGGACGCCGAAGTAATACAATGCCGTTAGTGTGTCAATCCAGAGATTGGCAGCGCGGTGTATATCTTGCAGCTACGCTCGGCTCTGAGACGACTGCTGCTGCAGCCGGTGAAGTAGGTCAAGTGCGCCGCGATCCGTTTGCCATGCTTCCATTTTGCGGATATCATATGGCCGATTATTTCAGTCACTGGCTCGATATGGGGAAACGTATTAAACATCAACCGCAAATTTTTGCAGTCAATTGGTTCCGTGTTGATGATAATGGTAATTTCTTGTGGCCGGGATTCGGCGAAAATATGCGCGTATTGAAATGGATTTTTGATTGTGCCAATGGACAGATAAGCGGAATTGAAGGTCCGCTTGGCCGTATGCCCCAGTATGAAGATATAGACTGGAATGGATTGGAATTTTCAAAAAAACAATTTGAAGAAATAATGAATATAGACCCTGAATTATGGAAAAAAGAAATTCAGCTTCAGGAGGAACTCTTCATAAGTCTTCAGGATAAACTACCGAAAGAAATTATTTCTCTCAGCAAGTCGCTGCTTGCGAAGATTTCAAGCATGTAGTTCTTTTACGGGAATATATAACAAACCTAAACCGATTCGCCAAAAAGTAAAACGGTTTTTTCTGACCCTGTCAAGGTTGTCCGATCTGAATTGAAATATCTTGGAAGGGGGGTGTGCATACCATATATTAATCAAGTATGAATCATAAATATAAGACAATCATTTTTGATTTTGATTATACATTGGCCGACTCTTCCATGGGGGCAATGGAGTGCATCAATTTTGCGTTAACAAATCTTGGCTTGCAGGCCGCGTTATACGAAGATATTTGTCAAACAATCGGTTTATCGCTCACTGATACTTTGGTGAAACTTTCAAGCCGTGAAAATATCGAAAAAAGCAAAGAATTTGCACGGTTTTTTACACAACGTGCTGATGAAGTGATGGCAGTAAGCACGATTCTTTATAAAACTGTTCCACCGGCGATTTCCAAATTGAAGAAACATGGTTTTAAGATAGGTATTGTCTCAACCAAGTTTCGGTATCGAATAGAAGGTATTTTGCGGCGTGAAAACTTGACTATTTGTTGTACCTTTTTTCGTATCTAGATTTTGGCAGCAGACGATGTTTCCGGCAAAGCATCATATGCATTTTGGATAGTTGCAATGATCTGTTTTATGGTTGGTGGAGTTTTTGCAGCTTTATTAACATATATTCTTAACCCTGTTACCTGCTGATCAGGTGTTCCCCTGGAAAAGAACATCGAGCCGAGAAGAGGTTTCGATTCTTAATAATAAACTTTTCGGCATGAACTCGCTTTGTTATGTATATTTTGAGAGTATTTATTGGCGCATCATATGCATCGTTAAACGGCGTTCGTGTTTTGATAACATTATCTAAAATTGAAGCGTTATCATAGAAGGATCTACTTAGCATAATAGAATTCAAATCAAATAAGAACGGAAATATATTAATGGATACAACTGCACCAAAACAAAAAGTGTTAATTATTGATGATAGCCCTACAATTCGACTTATTGTCAAAAGTGCTTTCGAGCATGAAGGTTTTAATGTATCCTTTGCCAGCGAAGGCAATGAAGGAGTGCACCTAGCGTTCATGGACCCTCCTAATATTATCATTCTCGATATTATGATGGAAGGACTTCAAGGATTTGAAGTTTGCAAAATGCTTCGTTCTAATTCAAATTTGCGGCATACTGCCATTATTATTATATCGGGGAAATCATATAAATCGGACATAGACAGGGCAATAAAACTTGGTGCTGATGCATACGTTGTAAAACCTTTTTCATCTAAAGAGATTCTTGAAATTGCCATAGAACACATGAATAAACGAGCGAGTCAACCATAAAGAAGTTGATTATTGCTCGTGTTTTTACCATGTGCTCGTAAAATAATACGGGTAAAAATAATATCATCAAAACAACGTCTAACCGGCGTATCCCCGAAGTGGTCCCTTAGGAACAAGCCAGCCTATACAATGTTACGGCTGTTAAACTGACCCCGATAAATCGGGGCAAGCGCGAATGAGCCCCGCGAAAGAACGTGGGGCAGGCTCCCTCTTAACCGGATTACATTCTAAGGTCTGGCTAAGCGAAAAGTCTGCAAAAGCATCCGATAGAAATATTATAGGGACACCATCGGATTTTTCATACACTATATATTATGGCACCAGAGAGAGAATAAAAT
Source organism: uncultured Bacteroidota bacterium (assembly GCA_963770945.1). Taxonomy (GTDB): domain Bacteria; phylum Bacteroidota; class Ignavibacteria; order UBA10030; family UBA10030; genus Fen-1298. The sequence goes on from CAVYRP010000005.1 coordinate 113,024, forward strand.
ATATACAGCCCATTGATGAAGGACCGGTTGTAGGTGTTGCGGTAAGCACGGGCCTTTTAAGAATGTGATCAACGCATTAAAGCCAATTGATTTATACTTTGCGCAAAATAGAAGCATTTTACTAAAGCCCAATTTGGGAAGGATGGCTAAACCCGAACATGGGTATAATACACATCCGTTAGCATTGGCAGCTTTAATAAAAATCTTGAAAAAAGCAGGGGCATCAAAAGTTGCAATAGGAGAGAGTCCGCTTGTCGGAAATGATGCTTTTGAGGCTTTTGAAAAAGGAGGTATCGTAGAGATTGCCAATAAATATGGCATTGAGTTGATCGATATGGATGCAAAACCTCCGGTAAAAAAAAAGATACCGGATCCGAGAGTTGTATATGAAACAAAAGTTTGTCAGGCTGTTTATGAATATGATATTCTTGTTTCAGTACCTGTGACTAAGACCCATATGCATACCGTTGTTACACTGGGCATTAAAGATTTAAAAGGATGTTTATACAAGCATGAAAAAGTGAGATTTAATCAGCTTGAATATCAAAATACAAATTACCCCGAGAAAACGTTGGATTCTGCTATTTCCGAATTAGCAGCGATTTTGCTGCCCGACTTACTGTCATCGACGGCTATGTCGGAATGGAAGGTCTTGGCCCTTCCGGTGGAGATATCATTAAATCGGATTTCGCTGTAGCCTCCAGACATCCTATAGGTGCGGATGTTTTCGGATGTATTTTAATGGGCATCGATCCTTCGTCAGTGGTTCATTTAAGATTGGTTTTGGAAAGAAATAATTTTTCTTTCGATCCTTTATCATATTCTGTGTTTCCTGTGATTATCAAAAATTCATAGTTCCTTATAAACAACCACCAAAAGATATTTCAGTAAAATTTCAAAAGGTAAAGGTTTATGAAGAAGAGGCTTGCAGTCTGCTTGTCAACTCTTTTTTTATTTTTAAGGCGCTTTAAAGATGAAATGACACCTTATTTACTGGATGATGGGAGGTTTCATATAGCAATAGGTAAAGGCGTAAAAAATGCAAAAGAGGGAACTGTATTTGTCGGCAATTGTACGAGAAACAATAAAGAAAATGGTATTTTTATAAAAGGGTGCCCACCTGTACCAACCCGTATTTATGAAGCAATTACAGGAGTAGAACCGGATGAAAACGAGCCTGAGGTTGAATAATAGGTTTAAATCAATAAATAATAATGTAATATTTACGGAATAGTAAAATGCACGTCCGTTTCAATATGTAAAACCGGGACGAGACGGGGATATAAAGGTGGGGAATAAAATTTATCGGAAGAGGTATCGTTAAAGATTGGTTGGCATTTATGAAGTAGGGGCGAGGCGACCTCGCCCCTAAGGCTATCTATCCGGCTTTTCGCGCGCCTAATTGCTTATCGGCCATCATCAAACTGATCGGTGTGGTGCCGATCATTTCCAGCATATTTATGATATCTAATGCGTTCTTTTCTTCTTCAACCTGCTCGTTGATGTACCATTGCAAAAATGTCTGCGATGCATAATCTTTTTCTTTTACAGCAAGTTCATAAAGCTTGTTAATTGAGGCCGTGACTTTTTGTTCGTGTTCCAAAACAATTTGGAAAACATCCAGAGGTGCCTTGAATTTCGCAGCCGGCTGCGCAATAGCTTTCAAGACCACTTTACCGCCGCGGTCGTATACATATTTAAAAAATTTCATTGCGTGCCCGGTTTCCTCCTGGTATTGTACGCGCATCCAATTTGCGAATCCGCCGAGATTTTCCCCCTCAAAATGCGCCGCCATTGAAAGGTAGATATAGGCAGAATAAAGCTCGAGATTGATTTGTTCGTTTATTGCCTCTTGTAATGATTTACTTAGCATTGACAGTCTCCTTTTTGAATGTTTGTGGTCGAATATTGAACAATGTTCGTCTTTATATAGTTCCAGAAATGGTTCTGAAGAATCTAATTGAAATCTTGGTAAATCGAAAGTATATTATTATATACAACCGCTTTTTTTTAAGCGGCACAAGTTTTTGTAATTATGCAGAAAGAAATATAGGTAATATGCCGACGTATGAGTATCGCTGTAAATCATGCGGATATGAGTTCGAAGAATTTCAATCAATGTCCGCAGAAAAACTGGTTATCTGCCCAAAATGTGCAGAGCCGTCGTTAAAACGACTGATGTCGAGCGGGGTGGGATTGCTGTTTAAAGGCAGCGGTTTTTATCAAACTGATTATAAGAAGACAAGCTCCTCTGCGTCATCCCAAAGCAAGAAACCAGAATCGAAAACTGAATCGAAGGCGGAGCCGAAATCCGGGCAGAAATCTGAACAGAAACCGGAATCAAAACCGGATTTAAAACCTGAAGCAAAAACCCAATCAAAGACTCAGTCAAAGACAGAGACAAAGCAACCGAAGGATTCATCTTCGGGAACGGATAAAAAATAGGAAGGGTTTTTTAGCTCAGGCTTAAATATCTCGGGTGACTTTGCTTACCGCTTGCCGCTGACATCGAATCCTGCAGCCTGAAGCGCATGCGCGGCGTCTGCAGCGACAATGCGGTTTTCGAACGACAGCCGGAATGTCCCGCCGCGTCCTTCGCGCACTTTAAGCAATTCCATATCTTTAATATTAATACTACGGTTTGCCAGCGATGAAGCGAGGCGTGCAAGTTCACCCGGTCTGTCCTCAAGGAAAACCACAAGTTCGACAAGCGGAGTAAGGTATCCTTTCATCGAACGCGGAATACGTGACCGCAGTGTACGCGATGTTTTGAATTCTCCTGACAACCGTGCCGGAGCTGAATTCACCATAGATGCGATTTTTTTCAGCTGTTTGATGTAAATAAGCAGGGCTTTGTTGATTTCTTTTCGATTGGCAGAAAGAATATCTTTCCACATTCCAAAAGGGCTCGATGCGATACGCGTCATATCGCGGAAGCCGCCGGCGGCAAATGCCAGATGATTTGGAGCGTCCGGATGATGCCTGCCTACGGAATTCATCAGTGCAACAGCAGCAAGCTGCGGCAGGTGGCTGACCGCTGCAACGACACTGTCATGCGTCGAGGGGTCAATGACAAAAATACGTGCATCGAGCGAAGAAAAAAAATCTGCCAGCAACTTCAGTGATTGTTTCTTTGTTGAAGGTGCCGGAGTAAGAATATATAGAGCATTCTGGAATAGCAGGGGATGGGCCGCATCGATACCGGAAAATTCGGAACCGGCCATAGGATGTCCGCCGATAAAGTTGCCGCCGGGAAAAAGCCGCTGTGCATTTTTCACTAACAATTGCTTTACGCTGCCGGTGTCGGTTACGATTGTTTTCCGTGAACAATTTTTTGCCACAATAGGCAATATCTTTGCAATACTCGAGACCGGTGCGGCAAGAATAACAAGATCCGCCGAACGAACTGCCTGCCGGATCGATTTACCCGCCGAATCGATTGCACGGCAAATTAAAGCCCGCTTGAGTACTTGCGGTTTATCTATGCCGGTAATTATGACGGAAGGATATCGCTGTTTAATCGCAAGCGCAAGCGATCCGCCGATAAGCCCGACGCCGATTATGGTGATATGTTGAAAAGGAAGCTGTTCCTGTAGTTTCATTTTATTACTCATGCAATAGAGCGTTCGATAGCTTGAGCGATGATGCGGACTTCTTTCATCATTTGTGAAAATTGATCCGGATAAAGCGATTGTGCACCGTCGGATAAAGCATGATCGGGATCATGATGTACTTCGACAATAATGCCGTCCGCTCCGGCTGCGACAGATGCGCGCGCCATGGGAATTACCTTATCTCGAATGCCAATTCCATGCGACGGATCGGCAAATATTGGCAGGTGGCTTTTTTTCTTTATTACCGGAATAGCGCTGATATCCATCGTGTTGCGTGTGGCGGTTTCAAAAGTCCGGATGCCGCGTTCACACAGGATGACTTGTTCATTGCCGCTGGACAGTATATATTCGGCAGACATCAGCCATTCATCGATTGTTGCAGCAAGTCCGCGTTTGAGCATCACCGGTTTCGACGTTCTGCCGAGGTCTTTCAGAAAAATATAATTCTGCATATTCCGTGCACCGACCTGTAAAATATCGGAATACTTTTCAACAAGATCGATCTGGCTTTTATCCATCACTTCGGTTATGACTTTTAGTTGATATTCGTCCGCCGCAGCGCGTATCAGTTTCAATCCGTCTTCACCCAATCCCTGAAAGGAGTAAGGCGATGTTCGGGGTTTGAATGCACCGCCGCGTAAAATTTTCGCACCCGATTCTTTTACATGCTTTGCAATTGTAAATATCTGATCTTCATTCTCTATCGAACATGGCCCTGCCATAACGATAATTTCCCTGCCGCCGATCTTTACACCGCCGACATCAAATACTGAACCTTCGCGTTTGAAAGCACGGCTGGCGAGTTTGAACGGTTCCGTAACACGCAAAACTTCGGCAACACCGGGCAGCAGTTCGATTTGCCTGTGATCAAATTCAGGATGGACGCCGATAGCGCCTAAGACTGTATGCTGCACACCGGTAGAACGATGGATGTCGAATTTATGGTCGCGCAGGACACGAATAATTTCTTCTATTTGCTTTTCAGCGATACCGGGTTCTAAAACTACTATCATGGCAATCTATAAATTTAGTGGTTTTCGGTTTAGTGATCTTCTGCGGCAGACTTACTGCTTGTCGACTATCAGGCTTACAAATAATCGATTTGTCTGCTATTCATATCTATCCAATTTGAAATTCTCACCCAGGTACAGCTTCTTTGCTTCGGGATCATTAGCGAGATATTCCGCCGTGCCGGATTTCAGAATCTTTCCCTCGAACAGCAGATATGACCGGTCGGTAATCGAAAGCGTTTCGTGAACATTATGATCTGTAATAAGTACACCAATGTTCTTTTCTTTGAGTTTCTTGACGATCTGCATTATGTCTTCGACAGCGATTGGATCGATTCCTGCAAACGGTTCATCCAGCAGAAAAAATTTAGGATCCAATGCCAATGCGCGGGCAATTTCCGTTCTTCTCCGCTCGCCGCCTGAAAGGACGTATCCGAGGTTTTTTGAAAGATGTGTTAATCCGAATTCTTCCATCAACCGGCTGCACTTATCTTCCTGCTCTTTTCTCGTAAGCGTTGTGGTCTGCAGAACCGCCAGTATGTTGTCCCGTACCGACAAACGGCGAAATACCGAAGCTTCTTGAGGCAGGTATCCGATTCCCATCCGAGCTCTCTGGTACATTGGTACCTTTGTGATTTCCTCGTTGTTAATAAACACACTGCCTTCGTTCGGACGTATCATTCCGACGATCATGTAAAATGTTGTTGTTTTACCCGCGCCGTTGGGACCTAGCAGCCCTACAATTTCTCCTCGCTGTACCTGTACTCCAACACGATCGACAACCGTACGTTTCTTATAACGTTTTACCAGGCCGTCTGAACGAAGCGCCATTTGTGTATCGGCAGATACTTCACCTGCAGGAGATAATTGACGGATGGAGGGATTTAAAAGTTTTTTCTTAGAACGCTTTGCTTTCAGATCCGATTGTGCCGGCGAAACAGCATGCGATGCATGTAAAGCAGATTGTTTTATTCGTTTTGCCATTTTATTTGCTGACTATTCTTATTCCCTGACGCATTGGACGGTTTACGAAAAGGCGGAAACCATCAAGATTATAATTATCTTCGTGATTTAAAATCATTTTCTCCGGAAAATATTGCCCCTGCACACCACCGATGACTTTTATGCGGTCCGCTTTCCCGGCGATAAAATCGATGATAATGCGATCGCCGCTTGATTTATTTACACCGTTCGGTTCATTATTGTCGAACAAATAATAAAGACTTGTTGCATTTCTTTGAACATCAACTTGTTCCAATTTATCAGCACGAAAGTACATTGTCAACTCCCGGCCCGTCAATTGATCATATCGATTTGAAATCGTTGTATCGGCACGCGAGATTGCCATTGCGCGGTTCTTGACCCGGAGATTTCTCAGCTTTTTATTCTCCATCACGACGCGTATAGAATCACCGGAGATTTGATTTTCTCCGCTCCAGATGACAGGCTGGATCTGAAGCGAGATTATGTCCTTTTGCGTATAATACGTTGCCATACCGCACCGTGATGACATATCGCTCCTCACCATACGGACACTGTCGATGGCGACAAATCGCTCTGTCGTGTCTTGAAACGACTGCATGATTCTGCTTTCCACAACCATCGTGTCGATAATCCCGGCGGAAGATGTATCGATTCTTACTAACCGCGGCTCTTTCATTATCAGAGTAAATTTTTGCTGTTCAAGATGAACGAGTGAATCGCCGTAGATATTGACTGCGTTGGCTTTTTCGAATAAATGCACGCTGCCGGTTGCAATCGAGCGGGCATCAGCTTCAAAATAATGCATTGTATTACATGTAATGACTGACGACGTATCGGTAAGTACGACATTATCCCAGAAAAGAGTACGTTTTTCATCGATAAAATATCTTGCATTTACTGCCGTGAGAAGGGATTTGCCGCGTTCTAATTCCACGCCTTTTTGCCCTTCCATCATCCGAAGATCGCCGTAATAGATACCTTCGTTCGACCGGATTGTGACGCTGTCGCGAATCACTTTTACATTTCCATATAACTCAATCTTGTTTTGCACAATATACCGAAGCGCCCGGTCGCACCAGACTTTTACCAGTCCGCCGCTAGCCGGAAATTGAACGAAATGAACATTGCCGATAAGCTCGCGGACTTCTTCGCCGTTAACATCCTTTCCTTTCAGTATGTCCGCATGCCGTAGATCAATGATGTTGCTTTGTTGAGCAGTTAAGCGGCAAATGAACACAGGAAGGATGATTAGAAATAGATATGTCAGTCGGTTCCGCATAGTTTCTATTCTGTTTGCGATTGGCCTGTAACGCGGAAAATGCGGTAATTTTTTAAACTTTGATCTGATTCAAATCCATGCCCCTGCAGCCTGTCTTTTATAGTTGTGATTTGAACATATGCAGGAGTATATATGAGCTGGCGATTGTTGTCCCAAAACAGTTGTTCGGTTTTCATACGCGATGAATCGCTTGAAACAACCATTACATTCTTGCGGGCTTCCAAATTGTTGGTCATTTCATCGACGGTTCCTTCGTCGCTTGTCAGTACGGAAGTCTGAATGCCATGCATATTAAAAAAGCGTACTCTGACTCCCTGACTTAAATAAGTTTTTTGGTCCGATTCGAATACACGTATGTACCCGGCAAAAATAATCGCAGTAACGCGCCCGGAATCGGATACGGTTATAGTGCTGTTCCAGCTTTCCTGCTGCGGGAGTGTCCGGCTGTCGATGGTGGAAATTACAGATGGTTTAATTTTTTCCTCACAACCGGTAAGCATGATTAAGGCAGCACAAAGCAGCGAGATCCAGATACAGAATAATTTCATGTAGAAGAGTCTCCACGCAGTCCGGCCTCTACCAGACTATGAAGATGGAGAATTCCTACCGGGTGATGATTCGTGTTTACGACAACAAGCTGGGTAATTTTAAAGGATTCCATAACCTCTAAAGCCTGAGCAGCAAGCATATTCTGACTTATGGTTTTAGGATTCTGCGTCATCACCTGTCCGGCCGTAAGATTGGAAATATCGATTCTTTTCTGCAGAAGACGGCGAAGGTCGCCGTCCGTAAGCATACCGCAAAGAATACCGGCATTATTTACGACGCATGTAGCACCCAGTCGTTTGGAGCTGATTTCTACAATGGCGTCGGATACGGACACATTTTCATTCACTACCGGTATATCGCTGCCTGTAATCATCATCGCATCGACCTTTAAAAGCAATTGCTTGCCGAGGTTGCCGCCCGGATGAAAAGCTGCAAAATCTTCTTTTGTGAAATTACGCTTTTGCAGGAGTGTGATAGCGAGCGCATCACCCATCGCCAGTGCGGCTGTCGTAGAAGAGGTAGGCGCAAGATCGTACGGGCATGCTTCCTCTTTTACGCTCGTATCCAGAACGAGATCGCTCTGCTTGCCCAGCGGCGAATTCAAATTACCGACCATTGCAATCACTTTAACCCCGATCTGGCGAAATCTGGGCAGAAGCTGGCGAAGTTCTGCAGTGTCGCCGCTTTTCGATATGCATATTACAATATCATCGGGTGTTACCATTCCTAAATCGCCATGTACAGCATCGGAAGGATGCATAAAAGCCGAAGGTGTTCCGGTGGAATTCATAGTTGCGGCTATCTTGCGTGCAATAATGCCCGATTTTCCCATGCCGGTAAGAACTACGCGACCCTTTGCGTTGAAGATCAAATCGATCGATGCGGCAAAGTTACCGTTAATATGCGATTCAAGAGCTGCAATTGCCTCCGCTTCGATACGGATAATTTCTTTCCCCTTTTGGATAGTAGCATCAGCGTTCATAGTTATTTCAGCAATTTTTAATTTTGTAAAATTAAATCGATCACTTCCCTTACAGCGCCGTTTCCGCCGCTGAGCGTGCAAATATAGTGGACCCGCTTTTTAACACCGGGGACTGCGTCTGACGGGGCAGCAGAAAAACCGACACGCTCGAGTACGGGAAGATCAAATTCGTCATCGCCGATATATGCAATCTCTTCGTCGGAGAGTTTCCATTTTGCTTTTATGCGATCGTACGCTTCCAATTTATTCTCAAGGTTCTGGTGAACTTCCGTAATGCCTAATTCATCCGCACGCTTCGTAACAATTTTCGAAATGCGCCCGGTAATAATTCCGACTTTGTAACCGGCACGCCGGAATTTTCTAATTCCGTAACCGTCATGTATATTGAATTTTTTAAATTCGTCCCCGGAGTCGGATAAATAAATTCCGCCGTCGGTCATTACACCGTCGACATCGAGGAGAAGCAGCCTGATTTTATGAAGTCTGGATTTGATTGATTGTTTACGCGGCATAAGATTTAATCCTGCAGCTTCTTAACGGCATTGTCGATTGCTTTCACTTGCTGAACCAGCTCCTCCAGCAATTCCAATTTTAACTGGCTGGCGGAATCACTCAGCGCTTGAGCCGGATTCGGATGTGTCTCGATGAAGAGCGCATCGCATCCTGCAGCGACTCCGGCGCGTGCGATCGGGAAAATAAATTCCGGCTGGCCTCCGCTTTGATTTTTTTCACCGCCGGGCAGCTGCACGGAGTGTGTGGCATCCAGTACTACCGGATATCCTGTCTTTCGCATTATGGAAAGAGAGCGCATATCCACTACAAGGTTGTGATAACCGAATGTCGTACCTCGTTCGGTAAGAAGAATCTTGTTATTACCCGTTGCTGCAATCTTCTCGGCTGCAAGATGCATGTCGTCAGGTGCAACGAATTGGCCCTTCTTGATATTTACAGTTTTGCCTGTTCTACCGGCCGCTTCGAGCAAATCCGTTTGCCGGCAAAGGAACGCCGGTATCTGCAGCACATCGACGACTTCGGCGGCAATCCGGGCCTCGGCAGGTGAATGGATGTCTGTTAGGACCTGTATATGGAATTCCCGCTTCACTTCTTCAAGAATTTGTAATGCTTTATCATCGCCGATAGTTGTGAACGAATTACCGCTTGTGCGGTTTGCTTTTTTATAGGAAGACTTGAAAATGAAAGGCATCTGCTGCCGTTCTGCAATCGAAAATATAGTCTTCGCAGTCCGGAGGATCATTTCGCGATTCTCAACGACACAAGGACCGGCAATGAGCACCAACGGATGATTTCCGCCGATTTGAATTGTGCCGACCGATATGGTTTTCGTTTCAGGGGTATTCATAGTGCCGCTGATGTGTTTCTTTTGGAAAACATACGAAAAAATGGCTGAACAATCAAAGAAACTCATTTTATACAAATCCTTGCATATACCACCTAATTGCCTTATTTTTAATTCGGTTAGGTATATTATGACGCTCCAAGCATACGCAAAAATCAATATTGGTCTATATATTCTCGGAAAGCGGTCGGATGGTTATCACGATCTCGAGACGATTTTCCATGAGATCAATCTGTTTGATGAGATTGATTTGGAACCGTATAAGACGATGGAGATGAATGCCGATTCCATTCTTGTCCCAGTCGACGAAACCAATCTCTGTTTGAAAGCCGCGAATATTCTTAAAAAAGAACGCAAAGTGAAGGAAGGAGCGATAATTCAGCTCCGTAAAAATATACCTGTCGGAGCGGGATTAGGCGGCGGCAGCAGCGATGCAGCGGCAGTTCTTCGCGGTTTGAACGAACTGTGGAAGTTACGGCTGTCCAACAACCAGCTTCGTACCATTGCAGGACAAATAGGATCGGATGTTCCGTTCTTCATTGAAGGTGGAAACGCATACGCCAGCGGACGCGGTGAAATTCTGGAACACTTTTCTTTAGACCTGCCGTTTTGGATTGCAGTCGTCACACCGTTGATCAATATTTCTACCGAGTGGGCATATAGTCATCTAAAACTTCAGCGTGATGGAAAATTAACCGAATTGCGGACGAAAATCGCCAAGCAAATATCAAATCCTAAAAAAATTGCCTCGCTTGTACAGAATGATTTTGAGGAAACTACTATCAAATTCTATCCGGAAATTGGCCGCATTAAAGAAAAACTAAAAGAGAGCGGAGCAGTGTTTGCATTGATGAGTGGAAGCGGTTCTTCTATTTTCGGTTTTTTTGAGAATGAAAAGGAAGCTATCGATGCACTTGACTCGTTTCCGAAAAATTACCAGACATCCATTACGGCACCGACATTTAAGCCGGGCCGTTAATCTCCGGCTGGCTGCGCTTTGAAATCCATCCCCTACATTACAGCTTTTTTGATTTTTCAGGTTTTTGCCATTGTCTATCCTCAGGATCGTATTGAAAGAAGAATAAAACAAATTTCTATCGATACTGCCGCGATCAGAGCCAAAGCACAAGGAGATAAAATCGCGCCTGTTGTTCCGGATTTTAATAAATCAGCAGATTCAACAGGTTTTGTTTCCCGGGATACAACGGTTATTGATTCGGTTCGAATCCGGTTTCTTCCCGGTATGGGTCAAATCACCGATAATATCGATTCGGCCAGCATATTGCATCAGAAACAATTTTTATGGAGTGATGCAAAAGTAATTGGCGATCTCATGTGGAAATTGCCGGGATTCTTTTACCGCGATTTGGGTGAAGCAGGAAAATGGGCACAGCTTAATGCCTTTGGGATAGATGGAAGAGGTATAGGAATTCTTCTAGATGGCCGGCCGATGAACGATCCTGTGACCGGTACATATAATTTTTCAGACTTACCGCTCGATTTTATTGATAACACAGAAATTATTTCCGGCGCCGCTTCAATATCGGCTTTATCTAATAAAGCCGGCACTGTGCTAAACTTCGTATCGCGTTCCTACAACAGTGTTCATCCGCTGACAAAACTCCGTTTTATACAGGATCCAAAAGGGACTTTATTAACTGACGGACTTTTTACACAGAATGTCGCCCGTGGTCTAAATCTTATGATCGGTTTCACGAGACAGGTCTCCACCGGGCGTTTTTCTAATGCAGATCTGGATGCGTGGAATGTCCGCGCACGGTTAAGATATAATGTTTCCGACAGATTGAACATTTCACTCACGGATTTTTATACAAAAGCGGAGAATGGATTAAACTGGGGTGTAGACAGAACTTACTCAACGGCTCTCGATGAGGCAGGTGCGAGGGTTGTCAGTTATTATTCATGGGACAAGCGGTCGCGCCAGGACGTCACTTTAAGTGCTATCGCCCGTATTTTTTCAGATTCCTCTTCCACAACACAGGTGAATATATATCATACTGCATCGGAACGCGAATATTATTATCCGTCCGTTAGTCGGATAGATGATTTTACTCGGTCGTCTTTTTGGGGTATGGATCTTCGGCAGCAAATAGAATTGAATTTAGTGCAATGTACAATCGGCGGATCGTGGGAACGACGCAAGAGTGATTCCACTAGAGTGCTCTCATCGCATCTGGAATCCGAGCAATCTCTTTTTTTACGGGCAGAGATGCGGTTGACGGACGTTTTTATACCGTCTGTCTCTGTGCGTTCAACTTCACTCGATGGAGAAAGTTCATTGAGTACCGGCGCGGGAGTGAAATCTGTAATTGCGGATTGGCTTACACTAACCGCCGATATTTCGTGGTTCGATAGAAACCCGACGTTTCAAGAAAGATATTGGAATGATTCGTCATTCCTTCGCCTGGGCGAAATCCGGAAAGAGCAGCATGCGTTTTTGCGCGGCGGATTTACTCTTCGGGCGGGATCGATTTTTGAAATCGGCCTTGAAGGTTTTAAGCGGAATATAGACCATGCAATCGTTTCCCGGCCTGCTGTGACGGCGGGAGGTTCTCCTGCTGTCAGTATTTCCAATGTTCAGAAAGTTAGGATACAGGGTGTCAGCGGAAACATAATTTTTCGCTTTCATAAATTCGAAGCATTGGGCGTTTTGACGTTAACAAACTACAAAGAAGCCGATACATTGAGGACTTTAATTCCGGATCTTATTATTTCCGGAGAGTTGAGCTATCGCAGCACATTCTTTAAAGATAAGCTCGATGCAAAATTCGGCGTGCGTTCACGGTTCTGTGATCGGCAGCAGAGCATGCAGTTTAATCCGCAAACACTTTCATATAACCAGTACTATTCGGTTTTTCTGGGACGTTCGACTACACTCGATTTGTTTATGATTCTAAAAATCGGCGATGCCCATCTGTCGTTTTCATGGCAGAATATGCTGAATGCATCGTATATCTTTTCTCCGATCTATCCGATGCCGGGCAGAAATATTCGAGTTGGTGTAAATTGGGTCTTTCTGGATTGATTGGGAAGACGGGCATTTGATGGGATGAATAATGATAAATGCAAAAAGAATCGTAACGGTTTTCGGCAGTTCGCGCCCCTGCGAAGGTGATGAAGAATTCCGGCTTGCCTACGAAGTCGGAAAAAATCTTGCATTCAGCGGGTTCACTGTCTGCAACGGCGGGTATACGGGTACAATGGAAGCATCTGCACGGGGAGCAAAGGATGCAGGCGGTAAAACGATCGGCGTTACATTTAAAAATAATTTCAAGAAAAATGTAAACCACTGGATCGATGAAGAAATATTTCTATCGACGCTTGTCGAACGAATGCTGAAACTTATTGAATTAGGCGATGCATACGTCGTGCTTAAAGGAGGGACCGGCACGCTGCTTGAACTTGCCGCTGTGTGGGAATTTATTAATAAAAGACTTCTGACGGAAAAACCGATCGTGACTATCGGGAATTTCTGGAGCGGCGTTGTTGAAACGATGCGGGAAGAATTACTCTGGGAAGGCGTCGGTGATTGCACTAAATATATTTTCAGGGCCTCATCACCGGAAGATTGTGCGGAATTTTTAAAAGGACATTTTGGAAATTCTGCTGCCTGAGTTTGCAGCAGCACCGATGTCTTACGTTTTTCAAGAACGAAAATAACTTCATTGCTGCTGCAGTCTCTCAGCTATTTTTTGGTTAGTATCAAATGATACTATTTCAGCAAAACAAGTTTTTGCGTCGCTTTGAATTTTCCGGCCTCAAGACAGCAGAAATAAATTCCGCTTGTCAGGCCGGAGCCGTCGAATGAGGTCTTATATGTGCCCGGAACCAGTGTCTGATTTATAAGTTCTGCCACCTGTCTGCCAAGCAGATCGTAAACTTTCAGCGAAACGTGGCCTCTTAACGGTATACTGATGTCTATTGTAGTTGCCGGATTGAATGGATTGGGATAATTGTGCGAAAGATTATACTCCGACGGAAGTGTTGAAGGATTATAATTGATTCCGGATTGAAGCTGCGAAATATCAGCGCTATCGACAACACCGATCATATCCCCCTTTTCATTGCGGACCTGGACTTCAACCAACTTCGCGCCGCTCGGAATTATTATGGCTTCCTCAAGTTTAACTTCGGCCAGCGGTGAAACAGTAATCTGGTTCCCTTCAGAAAGAACCTGCTTGTTTTCATCCAGAAATTTTACTCTTGCGGTGCCTTTGTGGAAAATGCCATAGATTCCGGATAGAATATTTGATGATGAATTGTACGATAATCGAGTGGCGATTGCACCAATTGAATTTACGTCCAGAATCGGAGCCCGGACTCTGGCTGTCCACCAATTCTCTGTGAATGTATATCTTCCGCCTCCCGGAGCAAGATCGACGAGCGGGGATTTAACTTCAACTTCCATATATGCAGGAGTTGCTATTGCTTACATACACCGTAATTCGTGCACTGTCCGGATAATGGGCACCTTCGAAAATTTCAAAGGTTCTGGCAAAGACGACAGTATCGGAAATAACAGCATAAGCGATCCAGCCCTTGTGTGAATCTGCAAATACTTTTTTACCGTAAGAGGATCGGTGGGATAAAATTGAACACCATAGACACCGGGTGCTATTTCGCCCTTCCATGCCTTGCTAGAATCTTCGAGGAGCACTCCGCTTTTTCCATAAACACTGTTAGGATTGATCGGGAAATAGGACCAAAAGTTTTCATAATCGGTTTGACCTGGATGATTAACGATTGACTGGATAATAGACCACATGCCCCAATTAGCAGTACTTGTTCCAGTGTTAATCATTGTCTGTTCCATTTTAACACGGCTGGAGCCCGGATAGATTGTAGCTCTGCGTTCAAACCGAATTTCCTGCTGCGATCCATTTTTCAACCGGACTGGTAACAAGCACGGAAACTGAATCGTATGATAGGGAATCTGCTTCAAAAGTGTAATTCCCGTAATCAAGTGTTGGCGGCGGAGGCCAGCCGTTTTTGGGCCAGTTGTATTGAGGAGAAGGCCAGGTTTTATAGCCTCCAAAGTTGCGATTAATCCCGTCGTTCTGTGGCGTGTAAGTTTCTCCAATTTCAGATGAGTTTATAAAAATAGACGGCAGACTGCCCAAATCGTATTGCATTACACGGCCGCCTATGGCAGGCACCGTTGCAATAGTTATAAATTCATTCTGCATAACAATACTGTTCCATTTCCATTGATTGTAATTGGAGATGGAATGGAGAGACACACCCGTAGTCTGAGCGTGCAATAGTGTTGAGTAAATGAAAATTGCGAAAATAAAAGTTATTGTATTTTTCAATTTAGTCTTTCAGAGAGTGATGTATAGGGTATCAAATTAAACTACATAACATTTAGGTAAACTCAAAATTTGTTTGTCATTCTGAAGCCCTGCCTGCGTCAGGCAGGCCGACGTTTCTTACCCTTTTGTCATTCTGAGACTGCGAAGCGGGCGAAGAATCTTCTTTCCTTTTTGTCCTATTGTTGTCTGATCCTTCGTCCTGATAAAACAGGGCTCAGGATGACAAGGGCTAATCAAACCACTTTTCAGATAAATCTTTCCATTCCGGATTCTCTGACTCTATCAGCGCAATTTTCTTTGACCGCAGCCATCCTTTAATTTGCTTCTCTCTTGCAATCGCTAATATAACATCATCAGTCTCTTCGTAATAGACAAGGTACGTACAGTTGTATTGCTGGCAAAACCATTATTCACTTTATGTTTATGCTCATACATTCGCCGCTCGATGTCATTTGTAATGCCTGTATAAAGAACACCTTTTGGTTTATTCGTAATGATATAGACATAATATGTCTTCATATTCTTCTAATGTTTATTTGTCATTCTGAAGCCGCACAGCGGCTGAAGAATCTTACTTTTCCTTTCACCCTTGTATTGTCAGATCCTTCGTCCTGTAAAACAGGGCTCAGAATTATAAGTTATTCATATCAGAAAATTTAAACTTTTAAAAAGTATAAATTAAAATAAATAATCCGGCGATAGCCGGAAATATTTCGAATAACCAGGTGAAAAATCTTTGGGAGAAATTTCTGAAGGGAATGTTCGATTTTAAATTTTGAATTGCGGCTTCTGGACTATGCGCTGTCTGCCGGGGAAAAGCTAAATGAAACAACGCTGATGAAGAATTATTATTTTTCCAGAAGGTTCTTCAAATTATCCAGCATCTGACTCCATAGTTTTTCTGAATGTTCACGAGCCTGGCTGGTTGTATTATTGTCCTGAGTCAGCTTAACATTGGTTATCTTTCCTGCATTCGAAAGTTCGATCGTCACGGTGTGATAATTCTCCGGGATGTCGGGCTGGCCTGATAACGGGCTGAAATGGCTGTACTTGATCATTTCCTTCTCTTTTATATCCAGAATAGTACCTTTATCTTCGAATTGTTTTCCCTGCCATTTTCCTCTCCAGACGATAGGGCTTCCGGTTGTCCATTGAGAAATTACATTTGTACCGAACATATATTGTTTGATCAATTCGGGATTCACAAGGGCACTCCATACTTGAGCGGCGGGAGCCTGGATATTCTTTTCTGTTCTGGCAAGTAAATCAATAGAAGCTGTCTGAAGCAGCGGCCTTACATTTTTCATGTTGAATTCACTCTCTCTGCTCAGAATTAAATCGAGTTTATCAAAGGATTCATTCCATCCGACCTCGGCCAATTTTGTTGCCTCTCCTGTCGGGAAGCCGGTGTGTTTTAATTTCATTTTTGTTTTGCCGTCAAGTTCTTGGAATGTTATCGTCATTAAAAGTTCAAGAGGCCATTCGTTCTGAAATCCTAGCGCAGATGCCCGAATAATATTTCCGTCCTTATCGGCAAAACTATCTGTGCAGACAATTCGTTGAATGGGAATTATTTTTTTATATGTTCCTGTGCTCCAGAATTCCTCTCCTTTTGGTGAACGCAAACAGAAGAGATAGCTGCCGCCTGCGTGAAGATCTATCTTGCACACCGGTGATGTGTAATATTTCGGTCCCCACCATTTCATCAAGTATTCAGGATTTGTCCATGCATTCCATACAGATTTCTGCGGTGCTTCAAAAATGCGATTGATTACAATTTCTGTCGACCGGCTGCTGTTATGTTTTGCCATTTTATTAACCTGCGATTGTAATCCAATTAAATATAGATCTATGCATCTTGTTCTGCCGGCGGGATTTACTTTCGTTAGAAAGAAACGCCTCGTTTTACCGTATTTACGCAAACGTTAAACTCTTTTATAAAATATGAACGCCGGAATTTAAAATGAAGTTCCTGTGATTCGAAAAAGTTTTAAAAATCGCCGATAAATGGAGATGGAATATACGCCTATTGAAAAAGGAGTTATGAAAATTACAATGTTAAAATATGCGAAGAAATAAATCAACGTTAGCTGCAAGCAATGGAAAAAATTAAGAGGATTCCGTTTGATGAGGAGAGAAAAAGTTATTTTCCCCGGGCAACGATTTGTTCTATGACATTTAACATAATCTTCGCAGAAGCATCCCACGTAAGAGAATGTGAATAGGAAAGCGCGCCGGCTGCCAATCGTGTACGAAGATGTTCGTCGCGAAGAAGAAGAAGAATTTTTTCGGCAAGCTGTTCGATGTTTCCGTATTCGTAGAGTAATCCGGTTTCACCATCGATTACGGCATCACGCAGTCCCGGGACATCGCTTGCAACTGCGGGTACTCCGCATGCATTTGCTTCCGTGACTGTCAAGCCCCATCCTTCTTTTGCAGATGTATTTACGACTATCTGCATTTGATTCAATAACCGTACTTTTTCTTCCACGGGAAGAAATCCGGTAAAGGTAGTTGCATGATCTATATGAAGATCTTGCGCTAATCTTTGGAATCCCGGTTTACCGTCGCCTTCCCCAATGACGGTAAGTTTAATTTCAGGCATTTCTTTCAGCACTATTGCAAAGGCATGCAGTAAATGATCGACGCTTTTATATTTTTTTATTCTTCCCACATATCCTATCAACGGCTCGGTTTGTTGTATGCCCTGAATCTGCCGGTATGCTGAATGGTTTACCGCGCAGGGAACAAGAAAAATATTCTCCTTGCGGAAACCGTGCGAAAGCAGTTCTTTTCGTGTGCTTTCGGAAATTGCAACGAGCGGAGTTTTCCGGTAGACTTTAAGAGCAAGCCGCTCTGCACCATAGACGTACGCCGCTGCCGGGGCAGAGGCTTCCTTAAAAATGGCATTACCGAACAAGTGCATCACCATTCCCAGCAGCGGTTCCCGTACATACAGCGGTGTATAAAATGGAATTTTGTTGATGTCGTC
This sequence comes from uncultured Bacteroidota bacterium, assembly GCA_963770945.1. Taxonomy (GTDB): domain Bacteria; phylum Bacteroidota; class Ignavibacteria; order UBA10030; family UBA10030; genus Fen-1298. The sequence continues at coordinate 131,124 of CAVYRP010000005.1, forward strand.
TATAACGATATCGTATCGCTCACGCCGGAAACGTTTTGTATATTCGACCGGAACAACATAGTTAAAAAGGCTGCGATTTCCTTTTCTCACGATATGTAAGCCGTCGATCTCTTCTTCAGCGGGGGCACCGTGAAATTGCGAGCAGAAAAGCGTGATTTGATGTCCTTGTGCGGCTATCCGCTGAAATATTTGATGGAGATATACTTCTGCACCGCCGCCTTACGGATTCTTAATATCCTGCCAATTTAGAAGAAGAATTTTCATATGCCGATGTAGTATATCTATCTATTTCTTCTATTTCCACTGTAACAAAAATATTTTATTCAATCCGCCTGGAAAAAAAAGACCGCAATCCACCGCTCCTTCTTGCATATATAACACAAAAATTCTCTCCACCACGAGCCTGCCTGCCGCATAGCAGGGAGGGGATAAATGGGACGAGGGTTTTTAAAATAATCCAAGATTAGAGCAATACGACTATCTTTTTTTATTCTTCAACTGTTCTATTTGATGATCGACCATCATCTTCACCAAATCTGAAAACGATGTTCGCGGCGACCAGCCCAGCATTGTTATTTGCTTTCGAAGTATCTGCAACGGTAGTTCCGGTCTCCGTCAGACGGATGAACCGCGGATCGACCACCACATATTTCTGCCAGTCTATACCGACGCTATTGAATGCCGTTTCGCACAATTGCCGCACGGTACGAACTTCTCCTGTACCGATGATATAAGTATCCGGTTTTTCATGCTGAAGCATCATCCACATAGCTTCCACATAATCGCCTGCAAAACCCCAGTCGCGTTTTGCATCTAAATTGCCGAGTGCGATTTTTCCATCTTTAACGATCGGTTCGCCTTGTTCGTTGAGGTCGGGGGAATTAAATATGCCGAGTTTTATACACGCTGCTCCATATGCGACCTTTTGCGTCAGGAAATGTATCCCGCGCCGGGGACTTTCGTGATTGAATAGAATTCCACAAGCTATGAAGAGTTTATAACTCGTATTGTAGATCTGCGCCATAGTATGCGCATATAGTTTGGCAGCGCCGTATGGATTTACCGGTGCAAACGGTGTTTGTTCATTCTGCGGAACTATCGTCGGCGTTCCGAACATTTCCGATGAAGAAGCCTGGTAAATGCGGCAATCCGGTTTTACATACCGAACTGCTTCATAGACACGATGAGCGCCGATGCCCGTGATTTCCGCTGTCTCGATGGCAAGCCGCCAGGATTCACCGGGGTAAGATTGAGCTGCCAGGTTGTATATTTCATCCGGCTGGTAAGACCGAATGGTTTCTGCAATGGAAAACGTATCGAGCAGATCGCCGTATGCAATGTGGATTTTATTTGCAAGATGTGCTATGTGCGAATTCGGCACAGCGGAAGTTTTGCGCATCATTCCCACTACTTGATAGTTTTTAGCTACAAGTAATTCCGTGAGATACGAGCCATCTTGACCGGTTATACCGATAACGAGTGCGGTTTTTTGCTTCATGATTCTCCTTATTAAGACGTCAGTTTCTTTACATTATGCTAACTGATACGATATTTTATAGGTTTTTTTACTGCTGCTTCCGTGCTGCTACAGCGTTTGCCTGTTTCATCTGAATTTGATATCGCAGTTGTTCGAGTATCTGATCGATATTGTGTTCTTTTGGATAGGCCGATTTGATTAGCGGTAAAACATCCTCAGCTTCCTTGTACATGTCCAATTCATTATAACAATAAAATAAAATAATGTACGGATTATATTGCGATAATTGTTCGGTTACTGGACGGCTGATAACATCTTTGAGTTCCCGTATAATCTCGTTTAGCAGCCGATTACTCCGATCTCTATTACCTGCCATAATATAGAGTGAAGCCATGTCATGTTTTAGACGATAATCCATGGGAATGGAACGTTGAGGCAGAACTTGTTCCATTCGATCTAGAATTGCCGCTGCTTCTTGCGGTTTATTCTTGATTTGAGCGCAATACATCGCATAGGAAATAAATATGTTTCTGTAATTTAATGTGAGCAGCCGGCGTGTGTCTTCATCGTAGTATGTTGTGCTATCTTGAAATCCACGCCATCGGAATCCATATTTCGGTTCTTTGGAAAATTGTTTGACTTCGTTAAAAATATTCTGATGCACAGCCGTTTCGTTTAAATTTGACCAATAGCTGCGTGACTTGAAAGGAACCAGTCTAAATGTCAGTCCCGTTAATTGCATATAATCGCGCAGGCCGATCTTGCAATCGTCCGATACGGTTAATCCATAATAGATAGGCCTTTGCCAGCGATTAGTCATGATAATATCATACACCATAATATCCTGGGCACGTATCGCCTTGATATTTCCGTCCTGAATTGTATTGGGCATTATAAATCGTATTACATTACTTCTAATAATGGAAGTGTCTAGCAATGATATATCGAGATTCCCCTCGATAGAAAATTTTCGAATAACATCAGGGCCAACGGGTAACTCCATCCATCGCGGCTCGAATAGCACAGCCCGGATATTATCAATCTCTGCATCCGAAACTGAGATAGGCACCGGTTTTGAGCCGTATGGTGTTTCATGTTTCAATTGTCTGATGTACCAGGGTGTATTCGCCAAACTTAAATTTACGATACGAATATCGCGCCGTATACCTTCGACATCCTGTAAATACCAGAGGGGAAATGTATCGTTATCGCCGTTAGTGATTAGAATTGCATCCTTTTCGCAGCTCTGGAGCATGTTGTAAGAATAGTCCCATGCGACATAATTTCCACTTCGGTTCGCCTGATGAAAATTGGAAGAGAACATCTTCAGAGGCACAAATATAAATGCCAGTGCAATTATGCCGTATCCAGCGATCTGGCCTGTTCGCTGTGCCGAAATATTCTGTTTGGCGATATCAATAAGTGCTAGTATGCCGTAAGCGATCCAGATTGAAAAAACAAAAAATGAACCCACATAAAAATAATCGCGTTCGCGCGGCTGCGGTTCCTGCTGGTTCTGGTAGAGCGCAAGTACTACGCCCATAATAATAAATGTAACGATCAAGGTGAAGCAGAAATACGGCTGTTTGCGCCATTGATAATATGCACCCAATAAGCCCAGCAGGAATGGAATCATATAGTATTGATTCCAGTCCACACCGGCATTCCTGAAATCGCCTTTCGAACCTATATAGTTCCATCCGAGATATCGAAGGTACATATGTTTGATTTGGTATCGCCACATATAGTCCAAATCGTTTGTGTAATTCCGATGATAATATTTCTTTTGGGGATCGGAATCCCAGCGGCGATCAATAATCGGAGCATTTCCGTACTGTTCTCGATTTAAATACGAAACAAGCCTTCCAAGCGTGCTCGGATCGTTTTCGTTCATCGGCGGGTGGGCATTTGCTCGAATATAGACCATCGTGTAAGTTGAATAACCGAGTACAATGAATAAAAACGAAAGCAGTGCAACATTCAACAATCGCTTCTTTTTCCGGACTGAATAATATATGCCGCAGGCTGCACCAATAATAAGAGCGATTGGTATGAAAGTAATAATCTCGTTTCTTGTTCCGCCGGCTTCACCATCGAGAAGCGATGGAAGAACTGTAACAACGCCCGGATAGATAATAAAGAAAATGATCAAAGCACCGATACCGAACTTGATGAAGGATTTCCACTCGAATTTATTGTTACGAAAATACCACAACAGCATTACAGGGAACAAGGCAAGCACCGACAGCAGGTGCACACCGACAGAAATGCCCGCGATGTAAGCAATTAGAAGTATATAACGGTCGCCCCCGTCTTTATCAGCGCGCTCGTACCAGCGAAGTCCGAGAAGAATAATCAGTCCGATAAATGTCATACTAAGCCCGTAAACTTCTGCTTCGACTGCGCTAAACCAGAAGGTTATGCTGAATGCAAGCGAAAATGCACCGATGACTCCCGGACCATATGTTGCAACGCGATCAAAAAAAGTGGCCGGAATACCTTTCCACAAAACTATCAAATCGACGATAACAAGATAAAGCAGTCCGCATGCAATGGCGGATCCAAGAGCGGAAAGAAAGTGCATCCGGACAGCAATATCTGAGGCAAACGGAATCATCGATGAAATGCGTGCTAGAAGCAGAAAAAGCGGCGCACCGGGCGGATGCGGCACCTGCAATGAGAATGCCGCAGCACAGAATTCGCCTACATCCCAGAACACGACGGTAGGTGAAAGTGTTTTAATATACACCGCCAGAGGTACAAAAAAAACTATTAATGCAATAAGACGATTAAGGTTTTTATGTTCCATCGTTTTTAGGATTTTACCGTATTAAAATTTTCAATTAATGTATGAGGAAAAGGATTGAACTTCAAGGAATATTGAACGATTCAGCGGAACTTCTGACAAATTTCATCACATAGTACATATCCCTTTGCAGTCAGCCGGATTCGTCCGTTCTCCATCACTGCGTTCTTTTGTTGAATCAATTCAGAAATGACGAATCTATTTTCTGCTGAAATATCATGTGAAAACTCTCTCTGAAATTTGTTAAGGTCGATTCCCTCGCTTCTTAAACCGAGGAAAATCGATTCTTCCATTAATTGAGCTTTGGTAAGATGCTCTCCGCCCCCAAGCGGGAGTGTGCGACTGTCTATTTTATTCATGTAGGCCGTAAGATCAGATACGTTCCACCAGCGTTCATTAGTCCAGAATGAATGCGCCGATGGGCCGAAACCGAGATAGTTGGAGTGATTCCAGTAATTGAGATTATGACGGCATTTGAAATTCGGCTTGTCCGCACCGGCGGATCCGGCGAAGTTCGATACTTCGTATTGTTCGTATCCATGAGAAGTAAGAAAATCGATAGTGAATTCGTATAAATCGGCATCGCGTTCGGAATCGATAGGTGACACCTGATTTGATTGAACCATACTAAAGAGCGGCGTGCCCGGTTCTATTATAAGACTGTAGCATGAAATATGACCGGGTTGAAGTTCGACTGCTTGTTCAAGATTTGATTTCCATTTTTCCATGGTCTGGTTAGGAAGCGAGAAGATAAGATCGAAGCTGACATTATCAAATCCTGCTGCGGTACAATCCTTTATGCACTGTTTCCCTTCGGATGCAGTATGAATACGCGTTAGAAATTTCAGGTCTTCATCGTGGAATGATTGAATTCCCATGCTGATTCGGTTAATACCGGCAGATCGGAATGCCCGCAGTTTATTTTTATCAACTGTTCCCGGATTTGTTTCTAGTGTGATCTCCGCATTCGTCTGAATTGTAAACCGGGATGTCAGCAAATTGAGTATCTCTTCAATCTCAGACGGATGAAGAAGAGAAGGTGTTCCGCCTCCGAAGAAAATTGTCTCATAGGGTTCATGAAAACGCTGATCTTCCGCCCGATGCTCGATCTCCGCTTTAAGTGCGGAAAGAAAGCGCTTTTTCAGGGAGCGGTCTCCCGGGTGTAATTCTACCGGCACAATGGAGTAAAAATCGCAGTAGATGCATTTATGTTCGCAGAAAGGAATATGAATGTAGAGTGAAGCCATTTCACGTTTTTTCCGTCCAAACTTTTCAATCACTAAATCATTAAATCACCAAATCATTAACTTTCATCTTATCAATGTTCCAATCCTGTTCCATCGAATGGATGATAATTTATCCGGTATATTTGATACTGAGACTTCCGTGTCCCATGACCAGTATACAATTAAAGCTTCACCGATTACCTGATCATCCGGTACAAAACCCCAATAGCGGCTGTCCATACTATTGTCGCGATTGTCACCGAGGACAAAATAATAATTTTTACGGACATGATATTCCGAGGCTGCTGCTCCGTCAATTAAAATCATATTTTCTGCGGTCTGAACTGTATGTCCTTCGCGTTCTATCAATGTACGCCATTGAGAGATGGCTGCCGGTTCAAGTTTTAAAATATCATCCTGCTTAGGGACGACAATAGGCCCGTAGTCGGTATTGCTGAAAGCAGAGCCCTTAGGAAATATTTCAGCATTCTGTTGATACGGATTTTCGTCAGGATGGCCGGGTTGAATTCCTTGAGGTGGAAAGGGAATGAAGATTTTATTTACATAGACAAGGCCGGAATGAATTTCCAGCGTATCACCCGGCAATCCCATACAGCGTTTGATATAATGAACATTTTCCGGACTTTTAATTTCATCTCTGCCGCCTGGAAATTCGAACACGATAACATCTCCGCGGCGGATGTTTTGAAAAAGAGAAAGCTTGAATGAAGGTATAGTTCCTGCAACAAACGGCAGGCGGCGCGGTGTATGCAGGCCGTAAGCGAGTTTGTTAACTAAAAGAAAATCGCCTTTTTGGAGCGTCTGTTCCATCGAAGCCGACGGAATGCGATACGCATCGAGCACAAATATTTTTAAGAGGAGAGCCGCAAATACCGTAATCAGGATCGTCTTGCCGTATTCAATTAACGCTGATGCATGGTTCTTCTCTTCCAGCTTTGTATCAGCAGATCGATCCGGGTATTTACTATTAACAGATTGCTCCTGCATTCTATTTGATAAGTGAACCGATACGGCCCCAGCGCACCGATGCAAGTCTGCCGAAAATATCGTAGATCGGGAGATCGGAATTCCACGACCAGTAAACAACCATCGGTGTTCCGACAATATTTTCTTTCGGAATAAATCCCCAGTAGCGGCCGTCAAGACTGTTGTCCCGGTGATCACCCATTCCGAAGAGATAATCGCGCTGTACGGTGTATGATGTTGCAGGTTTTCCATCGATCAGGATTGTTCCGGCGGCAGTTTCAGCCGTATGTCCTTCGCGCTTGATGAATATTTGCCAGGCGGAAAAATTCTGCAGGGTTAACGGAATCACGGTTCCTTGTTTTGGTATGACAAGCGGGCCGAAGTTATCTTCGTTCCCGTTTGAGCCCGCAGGGAAGATGCGGTCGTCGTATTCGTTTGCAGGTATTGACCAGCTGCGGTCGAATCTGACATTGCGGGGCAGCGGCAGCATTTGTCCGTTTACAGATAAGACCCGCTCGCGAATTTGGATTGTATCGCCGGGTAATCCGACACAGCGTTTGAGGTAAAAGGTAAAATCCACCGGCTCGACTTCATCGCGCATGCCGGGGAAGATAAATACTATAACGTCGCCTCGTCTCACATCCCGGAATGCGGGTATACGAAACCATGGTAAACGTACATTAGTGAAAGGAATATTACGCGGCGATGTTCCGCCGTAAATAAATTTATTGACGAAAAGCAGCTCGCCGGTCATTACTTCATTTTCCATCGATCCGGTCGGAACAAGAAAAGATGCAACAACGAAGTTATTGATAAGAAGAAAAAGGCCTAATACTATTCCGGTTTCTTTAAGAAATGCAATCGTCTTTTCTTTGAATGTCTGCGGTTCAGGCTGTTCTTCTTTTTTTTGTTTTTTATCGCTGCTCATAATTATTTCCAATTATAAAGAAAATTATTTATCTCTTAATCTTAATTATCTCAATACTTCTAAACTCTCAATCTTATTCTTCCAATGACAGCACGGCAAGGAATGCTTCCTGCGGCACTTCTACACTGCCCACTCGTTTCATCCGTCGTTTGCCTTCTTTTTGTTTCTCCAGCAGTTTTCTTTTTCGTGAGATATCGCCGCCGTAGCATTTTGCCAGCACATTCTTGCGAATAGCGCTTAGCGATTCACGCGCGATCACCTTACTGCCGATTGCGGCCTGTATTGCCACCTCAAACATTTGACGAGGAATGAGCTCCCGAAGTTTCCTGCAAAGCTTGCGTCCCCACTCAGCCGATTTCACCCGGTGAATAATGGTGGAAAGTGCGTCAACCGGCTCTCCGTTTAATAAAACATCCAATTTTACAAGGTCGGATTCGCGGTATTCAAGAAAATCATAGTCCAGGGAAGCGTAACCGCGCGAGAGAGACTTCAATTTATCGTAGAAATCGAAGATAATTTCAGATAAAGGCAGTTCAAAACAGACATCGGCACGCTCCGGGCTGATATAGGTGGTGTTACGATGAATACCGCGGCGGTCCATGCAGAGCTTCATAATATTGCCGATATATTCTGTCGGTGTGATGATTTGTGCCTTTACGAACGGTTCTTCCACCATCTCAATTTTGCCGGCATCCGGCATCAGTGCGGGATTATCGACGAAGAGAACTTCTTTGTTTGTTTTTGTAACGCGGTACTCGACGTTTGGTACCGTATTAATAAGATGCTGATTATATTCGCGCTCCAATCGTTCACGGACAATTTCCATATGGAGAAGTCCGAGAAATCCGGCGCGGAATCCGAAGCCCAGCGCAACAGAGGATTCAGGTTCGAAGATAAGTGAAGAGTCGTTTAATTTCAATTTATCGAGCGCATCGCGCAGTTCGCCAAAGTCGTCGCTGTTGGATGGATACATTCCGCTGAAGACCATCGGTTTGGCTTCTTTGTAACCCGGAAGCGGTTCCGCAGCGGGATTATCTACGAGTGTAATCGTGTCGCCGACTTTTGTGTCGTGCACATCTTTGACATTTGCAATTATATATCCGACGTCGCCTGCAGAAAGCGAACCGATCCGTTTCTTTTGCATCTCAAGAATACCGACATCTTCCGCCTGAAATTCTTTCCCGTTTGAGAAGAACCGGATTTTATCTTTCTCGCGGATCGTTCCTTCCATAACGCGAATGTAGGCAATTGCTCCGCGATACTCATCGAACACGGAATCGAAGATCAGCGCTTTCAGCGGTGCGTTCGGATCGCCTTTCGGTGCGGATATGCGCGTAGACGATGGCCTCGAGCACTTCTTCCGTTCCCATTCCGGATTTTGCACTGCCCATTAGAATTTCTTCTTCTTTGCACCCGATAAGATCGATCACCTGTTTCTTCACGGTGTCGATCATGGTCTTAGCGCTCGGCAGATCTATCTTATTGATGAACGGAACAATTTCAAGTCCGGCGTCGATGGCAAGATAGAGGTTAGAAATGGTTTGTGCTTCCACACCCTGTGTTGCATCTACTACCAGAATTGCGCCTTCGCATGCGGCAAGCGAACGTGAGACTTCGTAGGTGAAATCCACATGCCCCGGTGTGTCGATGAGATTTAATGTGTAGTTCTTTTTGTCGTGGGCCTGGTACTTGATCTGGATTGCATGCAGCTTTATAGTTATGCCGCGTTCCTGCTCAAGGTCCATATCGTCGAGCATTTGTTTAGTTATATCGCGGGTTGCAACTGTGCCGGTATATTCCAGCAAACGATCGGCAAGCGTGGATTTGCCGTGGTCGATGTGAGCGATGATGCAAAAATTGCGGGTATTTTCCATAATTCCGTGTTTTAATCCAAAACAACAAAGAGTAAAGAGGGATACCGGATCTGAGCCGCTCTTTACTCCTTCAACTAATGCAAGATAGCTGAAATTGTTCAGAAGAGCAAGGTGAGGGATTTGAGGTAATCTACCGTTCTTTGGAACCTTCTCTATTATTTCTTAGCTTTGCAGAGTGTTTGTTGGACGGTGCAAAGGATTATATCATGCAAGTTGTCATAGCCGGCGGCAGCGGTTTCATTGGAAGAAAACTTATCGAAGCGCTCCTTCGGGCGAAACATAATGTAACATTGCTTTCACGTGATCCGGCGAGAATCCAAAAAAGTTTTCCTTTTATTAATGTGGAATTTTGGGATACGAAATCTATCGGTTCTCTTGCCGGTATTATTAACGGGAAGGATGCAGTGATCAATCTTGCCGGAGAATCGATCGCATCAAAACGGTGGTCGTCCAAGCAGAAACAGAAAATTCTTTCGAGCCGAATTGAATCCACACGGGCTATTGTTCAGGCAATTGAACAAGCACAGCATCGTCCGTCGGTATTATTGAATGCATCGGCTGTCGGTTACTACGGCCACGTGCCGGAGGATGAAGTAACGGAAACATATCCCAATGGAGCCGGGTTTCTTGCGGGTGTCTGTGGTCAATGGGAGAAGGAGGCGCAAAAAATTCAGAAGCATAATGTCCGTGTCGTTCTGCTCCGGACCGGAATTATTTTAGATAAGAATGAAGGAGCGCTGCGGAAGTTTCTTCTTCCTTTTAAAATGTTTGTCGGCGGGCCGTTAGGCAACGGCAGGCAATGGTTTCCCTGGATTCATGTGCAGGATGAAATCGATGCAATTCTTTTTGCAATGGAACATGAACAAATTGAGGGGCCCGTTAATCTTTCAGCGCCGGAATCAATACGTATGCGCGAATTCTGCAGCGCCCTTGGATCGGTCATAGGGCGTCCTTCATGGCTGCGTGTACCGGGTTTTGCCCTGCGATTAATGCTGGGAGAAATGGCGGGACTTATACTCTATAGCCAGAGAATTATTCCGCAGAAACTGCTCAACTCCGGTTTTAAATTTCGATATCCGAATCTGGAAAAAGCTTTGCAGGATATTTTACGTTAACGAAGTGGAATCTGAAATCGGAGATTAGCGCTGCCGCCGAGTTCATCGGAAACACTAAAATCATACAACGTTGCTCCGACGTATGCATCTATAATATTCAGGATGTACGTGAGAACAAGATAGACTCCCATTTCATCCCTGAAATTATGCCAGTCTTCACGCAGCCCTTTGTAGCTCGACTGAAAAGACGTCAGAGTTGTATCTGTTAACGATTGAGAATAAAGAGCTTTATACTTCCCGTAATTGTCATCGGCGTTTTTATATTTACTAAAAAAGTAATACCCAAATCCCCAAATCAACGGGATAGTATAGTACCGATGAGCATAAATCTGCCCTGAACCCGGTAAAATCGCAGAGAATAACATTGCCAGGTTGCCTGATTTTGCGTTCTTCTCATCGGATAGTCTCATGCTGCTGAATTCATATTGCAGTGTGTCTTGAGAAGTGGAAAGTACTTCTGTCGAATCGGGTTTGATGAGTGCGGAACTGACTTTTATTTGAGCATCAGAATTGTTTGTCGATAATGCAATAAAAAGAGTGAAACCTGCAATACACAAAAATTTAAATAATCGGTTTCTCATCAACAGGTCTGCCGGTGCTCGTTATTTTTCAACGACAGCAATGGCTTCTATTTCAACGCGAATATCGCGGGGGAGCCGGGCTGCTTCCACGGTACTGCGGGCCGGCGCTGCGGCTCCCAGAAATTCTGCATAAACTTCATTCATTGCTGTGAACTCGTTCATGTCTTTTAAGAAGACCGTCGTCTTTACGACCGATGCCATCGAAGCTCCGCCTGCAATGAGAATAGCTTCGATATTTTTCATCACCTGCCGCGTTTGTTCCTTAATGCCGCCTTCGGTAATTTTTCCGCTTACGGGGTCCATCGGCCCCTGTCCGGCAGTGTAAAGAAATTTACCGTCGACAAGGATTGCCTGGCTGTAAGGCCCGATAGGAGCCGGGGCTTTTTGTGTTAGGATTTTTTTAATGTCGGCCATACTATTTTCCTGTGAATAAATCCATCAGGCGGTCGAAATCATCGAGAGAATAGTATTCAACGATTATCTCGCCGCGTCCTTGCCCTTTTGTTCTGACTTTTACTTTTGTGCCCAATGCCTGGCGCAGCTTTGCTTCTAAGTTCTGAATGCCTGCCTGCGAGCCTGTGCCTTCTTTATGTGTTCCGGATTTCTTTTTCGGCTGCTGCGCTGCACGGACAATATCCTCTACTTTGCGTACCGATAATCCGTTATCCGTTATTTTTTCAAACAACCGCAATTGCATCCGTTCATTCGGGATAGAAATGAGCGCGCGTGCGTGACCCATAGAAATTTTTTCTTTACGCAATCCCTCCTGAATTTTTCCCGGAAGCTTCAAAAGACGAATAAAGTTTGTGACCGTGCTGCGGTCCTTGCCGACACGTTTCGCGATATCTTCCTGATTGATATGGCATTCGTCCATCAGGCGCTGGTAGGCGTTGGCAATTTCCATAGGATTCAAATACTCGCGCTGAATGTTTTCGATGAGTGCGAGTTCCAGCATGTCTTCATCGTTTGCAACGGCAATGATATATGCGGGAATATGCCGTAAATGCGCTGCCTGAACAGCACGCAGACGCCGTTCGCCCGAAATGAGCTGGTATCCGCCGTCAATTCGGCGCACAGTAATCGGTTGAACGATGCCTTTTTCCTGAATGGATTTTGTAAGCTCAGTAAGAGATGCCTGGTCGAAATCTGTGCGCGGCTGGAATGGATTCGGCTGAATTTTAGCAATATCGATATTGGCGATGATGCCGGTTTCGCCGGTATCACGGCCGACAGAACCATCCCGAACGTTTACTTCCACACGCGCATTTTTCGGAATGAGCGCGTTTAATCCGCGCCCAAGAACGGATTTTTTTTGATCAACCATACGTTATAATATCCTGCCCGCGGATTCATGATGGAGCAGCGGTTCGATTGCAAAGAATTTATTGTTCTTCAGTACTTCTTTTGCCAGTTCCATGTAATTACGTGTACCTATGCATATCGCATCATAAAGAATAATCGGCTTGCCGAAACTCGGCGCTTCACTCAATCGGATATTTCGCGAAACTATCGTAGTAAATACTTTATTGCCGAAGTACTTTTTTACTTCATCGACGATTTGATTCGAAAGCCTGAGCCGTGAATCGAACATTGTCAAAAGGACTCCTTCGATATCGAGGCTGGGGTTCAATGTCTTCTTGACCATATTGATAGTACTGAATAACTGGCCGAGTCCTTCCAGCGCGAAGTATTCGCATTGAACCGGAATTAAAACAGAATCTGCGGCAGTCAGTGCATTCAATGTAAGCAATCCGAGCGAAGGCGGACAATCGACAACGATGAAATCGAACCTGTCGTTTATCGGCTGAAGAGCCGTAGTTAGAAGCCGTTCCCGGTTCTCCATCCCTACCATTTCGATTTCAGCACCGACAAGATTAATATGCGATGGAAGAATGGAAAGATACGGCATTTGCGTCGGCTGGATTGCCGCTGCCGCTTCCACTTCTCCGACAATCACTTCGTAAATGGTCTTTCCATCGATGCTCGTGGAACCGACGCCGCTTGTAGCATTTGCCTGCGGATCATTATCGATTAATAATGTACGCTTCTCGGCCGCTGCAAGCGAAGCTGCAAGGTTGATGGCAGTAGTGGTTTTACCAACACCGCCCTTTTGATTTGCTACGACGATTATTTTTGCCACAACGGTTCGGTTGTTCCTGGAAGATTATACTTCATTGCAAAAAATATACTGTCTTTTTTCTGCTCAAGCAAACGATGAAATTAGGAAGAAATATGTTCCCGGAATGCTGTATCGCATTTGCTGTAAAATAGCATGGGCAAATGAAAAATCCAAAGTGTTTATGGATTCACAACATAATACCGATTTTACATATATATCTTTTATTCCTTGCAACTTATTCTTCATTATTATCGTAAATAAAGTAATTATGGAGATAGATTATGACAACATTTATTCTTTGGCTGATTCTTTTCTTCTTCTGCTGGCCTCTGGCACTGCTGGCACTCATAATGTATCCGATTGTTTGGCTTATATTGCTGCCATTTCGCATTATCGGCATAACTGTGGATGGACTGTTTGAATTTCTCGCAGCATTGATACACCTTCCGGCAAGAATTATCCGGGCATCAAAATAATAGACAAAACTACCTTCTTAGCGCCTGTTCTTATATGTTGGTTTTATTTCCCCTTTTTCCGGAAAAGTTCCGTTGCAATTAGACGCATTTTTCGGTACCGTTTTATAAATTAATCCGAGAAATATATCAGTGTCCCAACGAATTTCTATTATAATTCTTATTTTTTTATTGACGATACCGGCTCCGATTTGCGCTCAAAGCGCCGTTCAGCAGCAGGGCAATGTCACGATAATTCGCCCCGAATTTGTCGAAGGTAAATCCGCTAATTCCAAATTGCTCCCTTACCGATCTGTTCAGCGGCCGCGCATTGCCGTTGTGTTAAGCGGAGGCGGTGCACGCGGTTTAGCTTCTATCGGTGTGCTGCGTGTACTAGAACGCAATTGCATCCCTGTTGATCTTATCGTAGGCACAAGTATGGGCAGCGTTATCGGCGGTTTATATGCAATGGGATATTCGACTGACCAGCTTCAAAGCATAGTCGATACGACAAATTGGGATGACTTACTCAGTTATAATGATGAAGCGCGGCGGCGGGATATGTTTTTGGATCAAAAAATTACGCGTAATAAAAGTGTACTCGTGCTTCGATTTGAAGGATTATCGCCGGTAATTCCGGAAGCGTTCTCCTCAGGTCAGCGGCTGACCAACTATCTCAACATCCTCACAATTCAAGCTCTCTACAAACCCGGACCAAGCTTTGATGATCTTCGTATCAAAATTCAGAGCTGTTGCTACGGATCTTGTGACAGGAAAACGCATTATCCTTGACGGAGGCGATATGACGACTGCACTCCGCGCAAGTTTATCCGTACCGCTGTTGTTCAGCAGTGTTCCGCGAGATTCCATGCAGCTTCTTGACGGCGGTTTAGTAGACAATCTTCCTGTCGATGTAGCGATCGCGCTTAATGCAGATATTGTTGCAGCGGTTGATATGGTAAGTCCGCTCAGGCCAAAAAGCGAATTGAATGCTCCGTGGGAAATTGTTGATCAAATTACGACCATTATGATGCAAGAGTCGACCAGGCTGGCACGTGCGAAAGCGAATATTGTTATTACACCGAAAATGGGCGACCATTTAGCTTCTGATTTTACAGATCTTGATTCTTTAATTGCTGCCGGTGAAATCGCTGCCGAAGAATCGCTTCCTGTTTTCAAGAAGCTTATAAAGGAAGCTACGCTAAAAAAATATCAGACAGACGGTGCAATACGATACGAACGGCCCCGATTTTCCTGGACAAGCGAACCATCGTCTGAGTGCAGGGACAACCTTCGGTTAATTGAGAAGCAGGGCTGGGTAACGAAGGCCGATCTGCAGATTCTTATAAATGATATATATGAGGAAGGCAGTTATGCTGCCGCGGAGGAAATAGTTGAACAGCAGAGAGATTCTACAAATATAAAAATTGTCATTTCACCTAATCCTGTTTTGAATAGTGTACGCATTTTAGGAAGTACAATTTTTCCTATTGATACGCTTATTTCGGTGTTCCGGCCGTTATACGGGAAGCACATAAATGTTAAACGAATTACATTTGGTTTCGAACAACTTCTTGCGAAGTATCGATCGTCCGGTTACCCGCTTACCCGTATTGCAGACGTGCAATTTGATACAACGGCAAATGAAATTTTAATCTATTTAGATGAGGGTGTTGTTTCCCGCACTGATATTAACGGCACTAAAAAGACACGCGACTGGGTTATCAGGCGCGAGCTGCCCTGGCATGAGAACGATATATTGACTCTCTCAAAGATCTCGCAAGGAATGACGAATCTATACGGGACGAGCCTTTTCGAGCAAATGCATCTTTCCGTGCATCAAGAGGGAGACAGCGGCCAGTTCAATGTTACGACAATTCATGCGCGCGAACGCAATACGGAATTAATACGCTTCGGTCTCCGGGTAGATAACGAACGTAATATTCAGCCGTCCGTCGAAATACGCAATGAGAATTTATTTGGCGCTGGAGCAGAAGCCGGATTGCTGATCGGCGGAGGCACACGAAATCTAAGCTATGTCGGCGAGATAAAGGCAACGCGCATTTTCAATACATATCTGACTATTAATCTGAAGGGATATTCAATTTCCCGCGATATAAATTTTTATGAAGACGGACCGGTAAGCAATCCGCGCCGGTTTGAACGTATCCGCACAGGAGAGTATGAAGAGCACCGCAAGGGCGGTCTGGTGAGCTTTGGCGCTCAACTCGAAAGGCTTGGCAGCGTCACTATAGAAGGACGGCTGGAAAAAATCAATGTCGACGACATTTTCAATGATAAAATCAATCATCTGGAATACAATATTTCATCTGTCAGATTTGGTACAAGTGTGGACACTCAGGATAAATTACCGTATCCGACCGATGGAATTGTCATCGATTTTTTTTATGAATCCGCATTGTTGAAACTGGTTGATGCGCCTGGATTCACGAAAATGTATTTTTCTTACGATGCGTATAATATGTTTTATAAAAACCATGTAATTCATCCCCGGCTAATAATCGGTGTTACGGATGAAACCCTGCCGATCAGCGAACAATTTTCGCTCGGCGGACAGCAGAATTTCTTCGGATTCCGGGAAGATAATGCACGCGGCCGGCAATTATTTGAAGCGAGTTTGGAATATCAGTACAAACTCCCGTTCGAACTTTATTTTGATACTTATTTTAAAGCACGTTATGATTTCGGCTCTATATGGGCAAGAACCATGGAAATGCGGCTGAAGGATTTTGAACATGGTGTCGGAGTAACGATCGGATTGGATACGCCTATCGGCCCGGCGGAGTTTTCACTTGGCCGCAGTTTTAATTTCGTAGACCGTTTGGTGAGCTTTGGGCCAATTACAGCCTACTTCAGCATCGGTTATCCGATTTTTGGAATTGTGAGAAATTAATTTAATGAATCGGATATATATTTTTCACAGACCCTATATTTCCTGTATTATCAGGAGAAACTTGTCCCTCGAATGTATCGTATCTATCTAAAGCAGGTATTGATGGACTTAATTCGGGATCAGCAATGAAAAATCCATTTTCTCATCTATCGGTAATATCTAAAAGAATCATATATACGCTTGCTCATCTATCAGCAAGATCCATTAGAATCGTCTATACGCTTTCTGCCGCAATTGCTCTGGGTATCTGCCTTTTGAATTTTTCAACACAAATGATTGAGCGGGTTTCCGGAAACGATCAATGCCGATGGGTCGTAAAAGGTGAATCGCGGCTGCTTATAACCGAAATCATCAGCGGGGGGGTTGCGGACCAGGCGGGCTTGAAGGACGGAGATGTTTTGGTAAAAATTGATGGAAAGAACTTCAAGGATTTTATCGAAGCCCAGATATTAATCGATAAAAAAGTCGGTTCGTATGTTACTTACACAGTTGAGCGGGACGGTAAACAATTTGACAAGCAGATACTAATTTGCAAATTGATTAACATCCTTTTTCTTTCACAGTTTCTCTTTGGCCTAGGATTTCTGCTTGTAGGGTATGTTGTCGTGATCATGAGGCCGCAAGGAAAAGTACAGCAGATGTTTGCACGTTACAGTATCTTTTTGATGCTCTTTTTTGGCCTCACATTTGTAAATCTTAATCCGCTAATTATACCCGTTATGGCAGGTCTGGATTCTTGGTTTGGGACTTATTCTTGCTACAATATTTGCACTACCTCTTTTTGTTAGATTCTTCCTCTTTTTCCCCGTTAAAAGAAAAGGATATAATAGTACTATACTCATTATAGTATTACATATTGTAAGTATCTGTATTGTAATAGCGACTTTCATGCTTGTAAAAATGAATGCAAATATGCCGTGGTTGATCGTTGTACTAATTTCGCGATATGTTTTTTTCTTTACGGGTTTTGGAATTTTTATTCACAGCTATTATAGCTTCATCCCTAAAAACCGGCGTGTTCAGCTTCGTCCGATTCTTATCGGTGTAGCAATTAGTTTGATTCTTTTTATTTATGGACTATTAGTCCAAACAATAGATCCCGTTGCGGCATTTCTTAATCCAACTGTCCTCTTTCCGCTTATGCTGCTTGTGATAACACCTATGTTTTTTGGTTATGCAATCTTTCGGCATAGATTAATGGATGTAGATGTCGTGATTCGGCGCAGTCTGATTTACGGAACAGTAACGGCTTCTTTGGCTGCGATTTATTTGGTATCCGTATATGGCATCGGTTCGCTTGTCAACTATCTTTTTGGAGAACAGGAAAATCAACTGCTTATCGTTGTATCGTTGGTAGTAATTGCTTTTGTCTTCGATCCTGTCAAACAGAGAATGCAGAATGTAATAGATCGGTTTTTTTTCCATGAACGGTATGATTATCAGCGGGCGTTGCTGGAATTTACGCAGGAACTTCCCCGTTTGATGGAGATGAAACATATTCTGGATTCAATTGTTTCGCGTCTTTCTTCTACCATGCACATCGAAAAACTATCGGTCTATATTTGCGGAGAAAAAGAAGGATGTAAAATAGCCGCGCATAATGTAGACCAATCTGACTGTATGTTCGGAAGCGGTAAAAACACCTTGATGGCACTCTTGCAGAAAACTCATAAACCGATCGATCTCCATCTTCTTGACGATGAGTATGATGCTACAGAGATTAATAGCGAGGAGAAACAAAAACTTCTTCGCGCCGGAGTTGTGTTGTCTGTGCCGATGTTTCTGCAGGATCGTTTGGTTGGTTTTATAAATGTCGGGCCGAAAATGTCCGGAAAAATATATTCACAGGAGGATGTCAATTTACTGGCGACAGTTGCAGGACAGGCTGCGATTGCCATCGAGAATTCCCGGCTGCATAAATCCGAGCTCGAACAGGGGCGTATTAAAGAAGAGCTGGATTTGGCGCGGAAAATTCAACAGGGTTTGTTCCCGAAAGCGAGTCCCGAGATCTCCGGCTTGGATATTTCCGGTGTATCGGTTCCTGCATTGAGTGTCGGCGGAGATTACTACGATTTTGTCAGGCTGAATCCGAAAAAAATTCTTGCAGTTGTTGCAGATGTTTCAGGCAAGGGAATGTCTGCTGCGTTATATACGTCGAAAATCCAGGGAATGGTGCAGCTCGCTGCTCATATGTACAAAACACCGAAGGAGATGCTTATCAACATCAATAGGCGGATTTTTGAAGGGCTTGATCGCAAATCATTTATAACAATGATTCTTGCGCTGTTTGATTTGAAGAAGATGGAAGTCCGTATCTGCCGTGCAGGCCATAATAAAGCCCTCTATAGTAAAAATGGGAACATCCGTTTTCTTGAAGGCGGCGGAATCGGACTGGGATTGGAGCGCGGCCCGATGTTCGAAAATACTATTGAAGAAGTACGTATACCTATTTCGCGGGATGCTTTTTTCCTCTTTCTATACGGATGGAATTACGGAAGCAATGAACGAGAAGAAGCAGCAGTTAGGCGAAGATGCAATAATAAATATATTGAAAACGAAAAGGCATCTTTCAGCAAAAGAGGTTCAGGAAGCAGTTTTAGCGCGGGTAAAAAAATTTCGAGGTCCCGCCGAACAGCATGATGATGTAACAATGGTAATTGTTAAAAGTGCATTAAAAAAAATAGTAAAGTAAAATGAATGTAATAATTTCATAATAATTTGGTTATTCTTTTCCAGGTTTAAAATCTTCAAACCGCGCTCCTTACTATCCGGAAAAAACTAGAGTATTTCCTCTCTCATGAGCAAGGGAAAAGGGGTTGGTATGCTTTTTCCCTTGATTTGAGATCACGTAATAACTATATATAGTTTTAATCCATAACTTTGAATTGCTTAAAAGCACATAAGTATCCAATTCTCAATGAGAACGCCTGCCTGCACTCCTGCGGAGGATATACCGTCAGGCAGGGAAGTGGAGTGCTTTCAAATGTTATTGCCTCTTGTCTATCTTTGTCTTTTCTTTGAAAACTTTCTATATTCAAAGTATTCAATTTATAATTACAATATTTGATAATACATATGACAACAAAACAACCATCATCCGTTATAGAATATTCGGCAGATACTCTTGAAAAAATGGCCTACAGCATCGCCGCGGAAATTCCCGCTCAAGAGCCCAACGATAATAATCGTCTTGGCTATTGTCTGTGGGGTTGGTTAAGCGAAAGGCGCGGAACACTATTGCAGGCTATTCATGCAGCGGGAGTTCGTACACATCTGACCAAAGTAGAAATTCTTGCTATTGTAAGCAAGAAGCTGGAAGAGAAGGGCATCAAGCTTCCATAATTAAGAAGTAATGAATTACATCGCCCCTTAAATATTTTATTGCATTGTATTACTATTAGCTAAAACTCTATGCCTTTACGATTTAACAACATTCATTCTCTCATTTATCCCGCTATTCGTTGCCATCGATGTACTGGGACTTGTGCCGATCTTTCTTTCGCTTACAGGTAAGTTGAATCCTCTGGAGAAGAAAAAGCTTATCACAGACGCAACACTGACAGCGCTTGCCGTTTCATTAATATTCCTCTTCGGGGGCAGGCTGATTTTTAATTTTCTTGGAATCACGGAAAATGATTTCCGCGTCGGCGGCGGCATTGTTCTTTTGGTTCTTGCTATTGTGGACCTTGTTTTTTCCAGCGAGGAAAACCGGAAACCGCAGACAACCGTCGGCGTCGTTCCTATCGGTATCCCGCTTATCATCGGCCCTGCCGTGCTTACAACACTCCTGATTGTAGTAGATGCATACGGTTATTTCGCCGCAGTCGTCGCGCTGCTGACAAATCTTTTTCTCGTATGGCTGATCTTTCGAAATTCCAATCTCATTATACGGATCATGGGAGAAGCGGGATCGAAAGCATTCGCAAAAGTTGCGGCTCTCTTTATGGCGGCTATTGCAATAAAGATGATACGTCTCGGTTTGACGGCAATGATCTCCCCGGAGTAATTAATGGATTTAAAACTGAAGAATAAAATAGCGATTGTTGCCGCTGCGAGCCAGGGACTCGGCAAAGCGTCTGCAATGGCGCTGGCCCAGGAGGGCGCAACCGTCGTAATCTGTTCGCGCCGGAAAAAAGAAATTACCGAAACAGCCGATGAAATTCAGAAATCTACGGGCGCTGCCGTTATTCCGTTCGCAGCCGATGTCGCCAAACCGGAAGATATAGAAAGTCTGGTTTCTGAAACCAGGCAGCGATTTGGAACAGTTCATATCCTTGTCAATAATGCAGGCGGACCGCCCGTCGGCGATATTCTTACTTTGACCGATGAAGACTGGCTCAAAGGACATGATCTTACACTTATGAGCATGGTCCGGCTTACCCGCGCCGTACTTCCGATGATGATCCGGCAGCAGTGGGGAAGAATTATCACTATCACATCGATTGCCGCAAAACAGCCGATTAACGAACTGCTGCTGTCTTCAGCAATTCGTCCCGGAATTCTCGGCCTCACTAAAGTTCTTGCGAATCAATATGCGAATAAGAATATTACGGTAAACACTGTGTGTCCCGGTCATATCCTGACTAAGCGTCAGGAAGAGCTTGCAGCTTCACAGGCGGCAAAGAAAAATATTTCCGTGGAGCAATATTTAAAAGATACTGCGGGCGCGATTCCTGCTTCCAGGCTCGGTAAACCGGAAGAAATCGGCAATGTCATTGCATTCCTTGCGTCAGAGCAGGCGAGTTATGTTAATGGAGTAAATCTGCTTATTGATGGAAGCGCGGCCAGGGGTATCCATTGAACGATTTATCAATTCTTAACCGGATTTGATATTCTGTTTTGTAATCAAATTGGGATTTTTAACAGGGTAAAGTATTCTCTTTTGAAAGAATTATTCGAATGAACGATATAATCAAAGCAATAATTTTGGGAATTGTCGAAGGTATAACGGAATTTCTTCCTATTTCTTCAACGGGACATTTGATACTAGTTAACCAGTTCATAACATTCGATGAACAATTCACAAAAATGTTCGATATCGTCATACAGCTTGGAGCGATTCTCTCTGTAGTTGTGTACTTTTGGAAACGGTTGTTTGTATTCAAAAAAGTGAACGGTTCATACCTGCAAAGTCAGACTGCCGACCTGTGGAAAAAATCTATCGTCGGTGTAATTCCTGCCCTGGTAATCGGCGCAATGTTTGCGAAGCAGATCCAGGAGTCGTTATTCAATCCTTTGATCGTAGCCGGAGCACTTGTTGCCGGAGGGATTGTATTGATTATTTTAGAAAACCGTAAACGGCATGAAAAAATTTCAACGATAGCGTCGCTGGATTATAAAACCGTTTTGCTGATCGGTTTGATTCAGTGTCTTGCAATGATTCCCGGCACTTCGCGCTCGGCAGCGACAATTATCGGGGCTATGCTGCTGGGATGTTCAAGGTTAGTGGCAGCGGAATTTTCATTTTTCCTTGCTATTCCTACATTATTTGCTGCATCTGTTTATTCATTGTATAAGACGGGATTTACGATGACTCTGGAAGAAGAAATCGTGCTTGCCGTCGGATTTGTTGTTTCTTTTATTGTCGCACTTCTTGTCATTGCAGGATTCATGAAATTTATCAGCAGGCGGGATTTTAAACCTTTCGGATGGTACCGGATTATTCTCGGCGCCATCGTTTTTGCTTTTTTCTTCTTGAACTCATAAGTCCCCTCTTGAGAGGAGCGTAGACTTAATAATGACACGAATTTATTCGTGTCAATTTTCTAAGGGGGTGTGTCAATGAGACATCAATGGGTTACTTACCAGCCATAAGAGAATAAAACGCTTACTTAGTGGAAATATTGTTATTAAGGAAGAGCCAAAAACAAAAAAGAATATTACCGTAGGGACGCACGGCCGTGCGTCCCTACAAAGGAAACCGCGATCATTAGGTTCATTCATTGCCGGATTTAAATCGATCACAACAAAACGAATAATTGAAACGCGAAATACTCCTTACTCACCAGTCTGGCAAGGTGGATTTTATGATCACGTAATTCGTAATGAAAAAGATTTAAGTAACATCAGACAATATATTTTTAATAATCCTTCGAATTGGCAGATGGATGAAGAAAACCCTCAACGACACAGCATGTGAAAACAATGGACATATAGCCGTGTGTCCCTACTTCTTCCTTTTGTAATCCAGAAAGCAAAATCCTGCAAAGCGTTGTTCCTGTACGAGTTGAAAATGGCTGCGGAGAAATTCCTGGTACGGCGGGAAATATGTATCTCCTTCAACATCTCTATCGACCAGAGTTAAACGTAATTCGTCGGCAAATTTAAGTGCGTCTGCAAATACTCTTCCTCCGCCGATCACAAATACTTCTTGTTCATTTTTCAATGCCTGTAATGCATATTCAAGGGAAGGATAAGATTTAACGCCGTTAATGGCGCTGGAAGTGATAACGACCATGGTTCGATTGGGAAGCGGACCGTCGAGAGAATCGTATGTCTTGCGTCCCATAATGACTGTGTGGCCGGTAGTAAGCTGTTTGAATCGTGCCAGGTCTTCCGGTATATGCCAGGGGAGTTTTCCGTTTTTACCGATGACGCGGTTGCGGGCTATTGCAGCAATGATAATGAGTTTCATGGCCGGCCTCCTTATTGCAGGAGCAGGTTAATCCTTAATCCATGGCGGGCGTATGCCAAGGAGTTTCATTTTCGCTTCGATTTCTTCCCGTTCGATGTTGCGCTTCATCTCCTGTCCCGCGGGAGGAACAAGTCCGTATTCTTCTGCGATTGCACGCGCGCCGACGTTATCGCCTGCTTGCACGCGTGAGATGATTGCGATTTCCTGCTTTGGAAAGTTCTATACCGTCCGAAGAGATAATCCTGAAATGCTTTCCATACAATCGGGCACCACTTGCTGACAATCTCGTTGCCGATCGCTGCCGCATAGGTACGAATTTCGTACTGTGCGTGCGCTTCCATTCGGAGTGCAAGAAAATGAAGAAGATTGTGAAGATCGATTTTCCAGTAAGCTTCGGTATACGTGCTGAGCGTTAAATCCTTGCGTGCCTGTTCACGAGCAATTCCGGCAGCAATGCGTTCGTTATACACCTTCCGTGTAAGTTCCTGCAGTTCCGATTCCTGCGCAGAGAAATGCACTCCCTGTTCGGCTGTGAGAAATCCGTCGCTTCCTTGCCGGTTGGTCGTTCCCTGTGTCCGCCATTCGTCCGATTTTGTTTTCTGAGCCGCATCGATGGCAATAGAATAGCGGGTGGAATATTCGTTGACACTTGCAGTGCGGTGCCGGATCCATTGGCGCCAGCAATCCATCGGGACGCGCATGTGCATTTTGATTTCACACATCTCAAACGGCGTCGTGTGATGATGACGGAGCAGGTAGCGGATCAGCGTTTCATCTTCGCGGAGTTTTTTTGTGCCTTTGCCGTACGATACGCGTGCTGCCTGTACAATAGAGGAATCGTTTCCCATATAATCGACTACACGCACAAATCCGTCATCGAGTACCTTAAACGGGACACCGAGAATTTTATCCAGTTCCGCAACTGCGGAGCGCTCTAGTTTTTCGAAAGGCTTGTTCCATTCTATAAGGCGTAATTCAGAATTTTGGAAACCACTTTTGCCGCTGTCACATCGGCATAGGGCAGCAGTTTGATCGGCGCCAGTTCGACTACATCGAAACCGACAATATGCTGTCTGCGTGAGACTCTTCGGATACATTGCATCACTTCATTCCAGAAGAGGCCGTTTGGTTCCGGGGTTCCCGTTGCCGGCATAATAGACGGATCGAATACATCGACATCGAATGAAATGTACACGTCGTCCGTTAGTTTCTCTACTATGAAATCGTCCCAGTATTTCAAGATTTTAGTGTAGCCGCCCTGTCGTATTTCGTGTGCGTAAAATGTATGAATGCCGTGGTCGCGGATGAACTCAGCTTCCTCTTTGCACTGCGCCCGGATGCCTGCTTGTACCAGCCGATTCGGATCTAGAAATTCGCACACACGCGCCATTACCGAAGCATGGCTGTATTTATTTCCGTTATACTCAGGACGGAGGTCGGAGTGTGCATCGAAATGAAGGACTGAGAGATTGGGATAATATTTTGCATGTGCCGCAATGACGGCGGAAGAGATCGTGTGTTCGCCTCCGAGCGCCACGACAAATTTTTGTCGTTCGACCAACGGAAGAACGGTGTCGTAAATAAGCTGCAGGGCCGCTTCATTTTTTTTCTTATCAAGATCAAGCGGGGGAAGCGTGGCGATCCCGTGTTCCTTGTAAATTTCGCGTTTTGTTTCCTCGTCGAAAAATTCGACATAGTGCGATGCTTTCAGTATTGCATCCGGGCCTTTCTTGGTTCCGCCGCCGTAACTTACTGTGTGTTCGTAAGGAACGGGCAATATCACGATCTTTGAATTCTCAAACGTGGAATATTGTTTTTCTATACCGAGGAAGTTCTGTTTGATATCGAGTACCTTTACCATAATTCCGTCTCCAAAAAAATGTGTTCCAATATATCTTTAACCTGATGGAAAAGCAAGCGCTTGAAGACAAAGCAAAAATAAAAAAACTGGCTGAGCAGTCTGCGGCTTATCTCATTAATGCAGAAAAAATGATTTGATTTTATTTAAATCCTGTACTTTTTGAAATGCAGGTATGTTAAATATGCAACTCCACCGGCTTGAATCGACT
Source organism: uncultured Bacteroidota bacterium (assembly GCA_963770945.1). Classification (GTDB taxonomy): domain Bacteria; phylum Bacteroidota; class Ignavibacteria; order UBA10030; family UBA10030; genus Fen-1298. The sequence continues at coordinate 156,306 of CAVYRP010000005.1, forward strand.
GCATAATTGTCCGCAGTGTTTTATATTCTTCTTGCTTTGCCGTTTCCCGTTTCCAGATAGATGACAAATCGAGATTCGGCTGCATTTTCCATGAGCCGGATTGCAGGGAAAGAATCGACTTCAAGTCGGGGTAATATGGGTCATTATCAGTAATGATCCTAAGCGATAAAGGAAGAGACAATGAAGGTGTGCCGGTTAAATATTCTGCATTAAAATTTAACGGTTTACCCGCGGCAGTGTCTTGTAACCGGAGTGTCTGCAGTTCCTGTCCGGGCGCAAAAAAAGTAAATGAAAAAATCGAGAATAAAATAAAGGCCGTTTTCATTTTTTAAATTTTCTTGCCGTGATATTTTTTATATGGTTACATAATGCGCATAACGGTAACAAGATGAATGGGATCGTCGAAATTCCGGCCGTCTCCAGTGCGGCAGCGCACAACATACCGATTCAAATTTAAATTCGCCAGTTCGATGTGAATCATATATGGGCAAATACAATGACACAAAGCTTGTGCAGTATCCGTTACTGTGATAAATATTGTATCCGTTCTTATCTCATATCCGGGGATGAAACGGCCGGAATCAGGGCAGCAATTAGCCCAAACCGAAAAATCCATTGTAAGTTTTTCATGAAAGGAATATGTAAAGATGGAATCTAACGCCGTTCCCTTAGGAAGCCCATGGGAGACACACTTGCCAGTTTCATAAGAAAATGATGGAGTTGTTGTATTATTTGTATCGGTCGGTTTATCATTGCAGGCAGACAGAGCAGCAGTGATGCACACAAACAGTAATATACGCCTTTTCATAAATACCTCCTGTTTGATCCGGCTCGTTATGCCGTTTAAATATATTCCCTTTCAGGTGTTTTGTCAAGGGATTTACGGCGGCGATTTAAATTTAAGCTGATTGTATCTGCGTTGGAAGCTGATTCTGCGGCTGAGTTGTTTCTTTATGTTTATCGATTAACTCGCGCGCGAGTTCCAGATATGCCATTGTTCCTTTTGAAGAGGCATTAAAAAGCACCGCCGGCTTGCCGTAAAAGGATGCTTCCGTAAGCTGCGTATTTTTCGGAATGATTGTTTTAAGAAGATATTTGCGGAATCGCAATTGTAATTCACGGTCCGTAATTTCCGTGACTTTTGTATGCGGTTCATACATCGTTTGAAGAATGCCTTCGATCTGCAGGCCTTTATTTGCTACTTCATGAATCCATTCGAAGTATTTAAAGAGCTTCTCGATGCCTTCGAGTGAAAAATGTCCCGACTTAATCGGTATGAGCACGGAATCGGAACATGAAAGAGCGTTTGTAGTGAGCCCGCGCAGGGACGGCGGCGTGTCGATGATGACATAATCATAGTGCGGTATAATTGTGCGAAGAATATTCTTCAGCAGCGTTCGATTTTCCGATAAACGCATGATACGGTCTTCCGCCTGCTGCGATGTAATGTTGGTCGGAATGAAATCCAGGTATGCAAGTTCCGTCCGGTGAATGACCTGCGACATAGAATGGATAAAACTGAACACTTCATACAGTCCGCCTTTTGTCTTTTCCGGCGTGAATCCAAGCGACATACTGCATGCTCCAAACGGATCCGTATCGATCAAAAGCACGCGCTTTTCCATGACCGCGAGACTTGCAGCGAGATTTACTGCTGTAGTTGTTTTTCCGACACCGCCTTTTGGGATCGCTATGGTAATGATTTTAGCTATGCGGGTTGGAGAGAGCCGATTATCAATTGTCTGTTCTATTTCTGGCATTAGCGTTTATAAAAATCCGAATAAATTTTTTATGTGCCGCTACTGAACACTGACAGATAACGATGTTAAAACATGCCCGTCTGCATGCTGCAAGACAGCTTCTAATTTATCGCCATGATCAATACGGGAGACTCCCTCCGGCGTACCGGTAAAAATGATATCTCCGCGTTCAAATGTCATGAACTGAGAGATGTATGATATAATCGTATCGACAGGGAATACTAATTTACCGGTACTGGAAGATTGTCTGATTTTGCCGTTAATTTTCAATTGAATACTGAGAGATCCCGGATCACCGGTCAGATCCGGTGAAATAAATTCGGAAAGCGGTGCGGCAGTATCAAATCCTTTTGCGAGCGACCACGGGAGGCCTTTTTTCTTGGCTTCAAATTGAATATCGCGCATGGTCATATCGAGCCCGACACCATAACCTGCCACATATTGTAATGCAGATTCGCGCGAAATGTTCTTTCCGGTTTTGCCGATCAATACGGTTAATTCTACTTCATGGTGAACATCGTGAGATATTGCGGGAATAATAATTTGTTCGCCTTGATGGATGACTGCACTTGCCGGTTTAAGAAAAAGAACCGGCGAATCCGGTACATCAAAATTCAATTCTTTCGCATGCTCGGCATAATTCTGTCCGAGACAGATGATTTTTTGAATTGGAATCGTCTCGGTGGAACCGGTTAATGTTACGGATTTCATATTTATTCTCTAAAATAAATGAAATTTAATATAATGAAGCCATGGAAGAATGGCAATACAGAAGTCCCTGCGTATTTTTGAAAAAGGACTTTCTTTGACAGATTTCGCGGATTTATTTAATCAGTAATAGTTTCTTGGTTGCTGTAAATGTGCCGGAAATGATTCGATAAAAATAGACACCGCTCGACAGGTCGGATGCCTCAAGCTTCATGTAATGTATTCCGGCTTTCTGGAATCCATCTACCAGCGTAATTACTTCACGACCGATTATATCATAAATCTTCAGCTTTACATGTCCGTCCGACGGTATTTTAAACCTGATATTTGTGTATGAATTGAATGGATTGGGATAGTTTTGTTCCAGTACGTAGGAAGACGGAGTTGATATGGTGTCCGGTTTTCCTCCCGTTGTATCAATACTCACATATGCCCTTATAAGATAGGTGTAAACAGAATCACCGGCCGTGTTGGAAGTGAGGTAAAACCACCCTGCTTCATCTGATAAATATGTCAGGCTGGTAGTTTCGCTCGGCACCGGAGATTCTGTTATCATTACTCGCGGCATCGCAGCCCCATCGCCTTGATTAACAAAAGCAACAGCAAATGATTTACTTGCGTCTATATTCATAGCTCTTAGATCTATAACCGCCCAGTCTGGCCATGGAACAGGATATGGGTAAGTCGGAGCCGGTTGAACAGTTATAGCAGCAATCGATGCCAGTTGTTTGCCTAAAGGTGACGGCCGCGTTGCACCTGTATACTCCCAAATACCGCCCATCATTGTTCCGGGTCTTCGAAGAGCTACACGTACAGAATCAATTTTCCCGTTTGTGACACCATTAAACCATACGCAAACTGTATCACCCGACGTACCGGGCAGATATCCGGTCGGTTCGGTGAAATCATATTTCAATTCTACTGCATTGCCGCCGGTACCTGTTGCTGAATATGTTAAAACTGTTTCTGTAGCTGATAAATTGGTTATTGCAAACACAACGCTTGAATAGTTTTCACCAGGATTGTTTGACGTATAAGTCGTACCTGGAATAACATTTTCCACTTTTATCCTGGCAGGGCTGACAGCAATCGCTTTCACTTCGATTGTCCTGCTGCTATTAATATCCAAGGATAGTGACTGCCCACCGACGAATTTTATATATCGCGTTCCGTACGGTTTCAAGGTATCAGTTACAGCAGATACAATAGGAAAATAATAAGTGACTGCCGCTGGTTTTATTGAGATTGGGACGGTGAATCCATATTTCGGATCGTATGCGGTATTATTGATTTCCGCTGCCAGAGCAAAATTCTTTAATACATCGATAAAACGTAAAGTCGATCCTGATGTTTGGAATGCTTTGTCATAACAAGCAATCGAATCGTATGAATTCTGAACGATCGATTTTGTGAGCGAATTGCCGAATTGTTCGATCAAGTACCAAGAAAAGAGCGCGGCGCGGGAATAATCCCGCAGTGCATCGCCGGTAATGTTCCAGGAGAGAAAGTCCACATTCGTATTAGAATAGTAAAGAGACGGGCTCTCAAGCTTGAATCCGCACAGCTTGCTGGCCGACTCGGACATGCCTTCATCGATAAATGTAAGTTTATCAATGTCGTTTATATGGCTGTAGTTCCAGAAGATCATATGCTGAAATTCATGTGCTGTAGTCGAAGAAGCGGAAGTAATCCCGTATGATGTTTTTAGATTTGCCGGATTTGCATCGATATAATAAATCTCGGCTTCGTTGGAATGTGAATTTGTCCCGATTTTATGGATTACAGCTTCGGGGTATTCATTCTGTGCATAAAAATATCCGGCGATGTATCCGCCGGTGCCTTTATAGCTGTCTTTAATATCAAGAATAAGAATAATAATTTTCGGATCGTTGTCTATGTCGGGCGGATTGCCGAAATACATCGTATCCAGTTGAAAGATACCTCTGGATGCATCGGCAGGTGTTTTTAATTCAAAAGCAGTTCGAATGGAATCTACAACCGCCTGGTTGATACTCCCGTTTGTCCATAATGAGTCCTCGACAAATATATAACAATTATTTCCTACAGCCCGGCAAGTCGATGGTGTTTGATACTCTTCATAATAGTTTGGGCTGGACTCATCGAGGTTGGTTGCCCACCAGTTACGCGTTTGACCGACTGTAAAATTCCATATCGAAGTTTTCTTCAATTTATGAGCGGTTAATTCACCGGCATGTGCTTTAATATATGACTTGAGAAGCGGTTCGGTTTCCCGCCATTTCTCCCGCAGTAAATGGGAACCTGATATTGGAAAGCTTTTTGAAACGGAGTTCGGCCTTTTCGGTTGATCATCGGTTGTCGAGCCCGGCATCTGCTGTGCCGCTCCGGTCCAGAATAATATGAGAGTAATAAGAAAAATGTAAAATGAAATTTTCATGAAATTATAACCCTGCGAATTATGGAACGGTGTGAAATGAAGAAACATTTATTTCAGTTCCCATCGGACTGGATTTTATCATTCCAATAACTCTGACACGTTTGCCTTGCAGCTGCCAGAGCTGGGATTTTAAGGAAGAATCGGCTTCCACATAGAACACCGTGTCTGAAGAAATATAAAGTGCTAACTTCGTAAATGGCTCGTTTCCGGCAACATACAGTGTTCCGGTCATAGTGTCGTTCTTAGCCGATGCCATAGAAGATAACGGTGAAAATATTGTATCTTTTTCTGCTGTCTTCTTTTGAGCTGCTTTTAATACCGGTATTTTCCCGGCCTCGTTTTGTACGCTGTCAATTTCTTTTTTACTTGGTGAACAAGAAATATTGAGCGTTCCTAATAATATTATTATGAAAAAGAAACTCAATGCTTTCATAGAACATTTATTTCCCGGATTATTACTGTACGTGTTTTCATTCTATAAAGATTTTGCTGTAAAAACCAGCATAACCTTATTTACGGCTTTACTCTGGTTTTAGGCTGAGTTGTTGCAGCGATTCCGAGTTAAAAATCTTCGGGAGGCCCTGGAATCATTAAACACGAAAGCCCTTTTGCATTTCGGCATCAAGGGCTTTCTTTGGAGGATTCTGAGGATTTATTTAATAAATACGAGTTTCCTAGTTTGAGTAAATGTACCCGAATTGATTCGATAAAGATAGACACCGCTCGGCAGACTGGATGCATTAAACTTTACTTCATGCATTCCGGCTTCCTTGAACCCGTTTACCAGAGTAATTACTTCCCTTCCGATTATATCGTAAACCTTTAAAGTTACAAATCCCTTGGATGGCATTTGAAACCTGATAGTGGTAGATGGATTAAATGGATTAGGAAAGTTTTGCTCCAGTGTAAAAGAGGCGGGAGTCAATTCGGCATTCTGTTTTACTCCCGTTGTGTAAGAACTCACGTATGCCCGGATTAGATAGGTATAAACAGAATCACCGGCAGCATTAGAAGTAAAATAATACCAATTGGGACCGCCGGATGATGTTGTAGAATACGTAAGGCTGGTAATCTCATCCGGTATATGAGATTCTGTAACCATAACACGAGGTTCCGTGGTATGATTGCCTTCATCAATAAAAGCAACCGCAAACGCATTGCTCGCATCAATATTATTTGCTCTTAAATCGATAGTGCCCCAATTCGGCCACGGCACGGGATAGGGAATACCCGGAGTTTGAGCAACCGCTGCCGTTATCGGCACAGCCAGCGGTGTGCCTAGCGGTGAGGGTCGTGCACTTCCGGTGTATGTCCAAATTCCGCCAGTCATTGTTCCGGCTCTTTGAAGCGCCACTCGCACCGAATCAAGTCTCCCTCCGGGAACACCGGAAAACCACACGCATACGGTATCACCTGCCGCTTCAATCAGGTAATCGTTAGGTTCGGTTAAGTCGTATTTTAATTCCAATACATTTCCGACAGAACCGGATGCTGAATAAGTAAAAATTGTTTCCGTATTTGTCGGATTTATAACTGTTAGCGTAACAGTTGAATAGTTAATCCCGAAATCGTTTAATGAATATGTTGAACCAAGTGTGATATTATCCGTACGAATGCCTGAATTACCGGCGGCAATTGCCATTACTTCCAGTGAACCGCTGCTGTTCACATTTACTGACAATGACTGTCCGCCGGAAAACTCCACAAAGCGCGTCCCATATGGTTTTACGGTGTCTGTTACAATGGAAACATTAGGTGAATAGTACGTAACAGCGGCCGGCTTCATCGGGATTGAAACGGTAAATCCGTATTTCGGATCGATATTCTTATCATTTATAACTGATGCAAGAGTAAAATTTTTTATCATATCTTCAAAACGCAGTGTTGATCCGAGATTTTGAAAAGCGTCGTTATAACCGGCAATACCAACGAGCGGGCTATGCACAATTTGTTTTGTCAGTGAACTTCCGAATTGCTCAATTAAGTACCAAGAAAAAAGTGCTGCACGGGAATAATCCTGCAGTACATCGCCGGATATATCCCAGCTGAGAAAATTTACGTTCGTATTGGCATAATATAGAGACGGACTTCGTAGATCGTATCCGCAAAGCTTGCTGGCCGACTCTGACATACCTTCATTGACAAAGGCTATTTCTTTGTCGTCGTAATTCCAATGGATCATATGCTGGAATTCATGTGCTGTAGTTGAAGCGGCGCTCCTGATCCCGAATAAGGTTTTTAAGTTCGCCGGGTTTGCATCGACATAATATATTTCTGCATCGTTTGAATGACGGCTTGATCCGAGGACTGCCTGTACGTCTGCATCGGAATATTCGTTTATTTTATAGAAATATCCGGCGGTATATCCGCCGGTACCCGCGAAGCCGTCCTTAATATCCAGAATGAGAATGATAATTCTTGGATCCGCATCCACATCCGGCGGATCGCCGAAATACATCGTATCCAGCTGGAAGATGCCATGGGATGGATCGGCAGGTGTTCTTATCTCAAATGCGGTGAGTATGGACTCCACTGCAGCTTGATCGACAGTCGCATTTGTCCATAACAAATCTTCCACAAAGATGTAACAATTGTTTCCTACAGCACGGCAGTGTGAGGCAACTTGGTACTCTGTGTTATACGCCGGATCGGATGGATTCTGATTTGTTGCCCACCAATTGTGTGCCTGCCCAACCGTAAAACCCCATGCTGAAGTTTTTTTCAAATTCTGAATAGCACCTTTGTCGGCGCGTGCTTTTATATATGCCTTAAGACGCGGTTCGGTTTTCTGCCATTCTTGTTCCAGTAAATGAGAACCGGGTATCGGATAGATTTTTAGAACTGTTTCCGATTGTTTCAGTTGGTTATTGATAATCGACCCTGATACCGGCTGTGCTGTGACAGTATAAAATAATACTAGAGAGATTAAACAAGTTGTAATTAAAAATTTCATATAATAATGTCCTTTTTGATCTATTGGACTGCGTGAAATGATGAAACATGTATTATTTTTCCCATCGGGTTGGAATTTTTCGTACCGATCACACCGACACGCTTGCCCTGCAAATGCCAGAGTCGGGATTTCAAGGATGAATCGGCGTCTATAAGATAATTCATGTCCGGGGTAACAGAAAGCATAAGAGTTGTGAACGGCTCGTTCCCGATAACGTAAAGTGAGCCTGTTACAGTATCATCCGCGGCTGAAGCAAAGTACGGTAATACTGTTGAAGGTATCGTATCTTTAACTGCCGTTTTCTTTTGTGCTGCCGGCATTACAAGAGTATTCACGGCATTGGTTTGTTCCCTGTGAATTTCTTTTTTACTCGAAGAACAGGAAATATTGAGAATTCCTAAAAATACCATTGCGAATAAAACGTAAAAAACTTTCATAGTCTACCGAAATTTTTAGAATACACCTGCGTCAGTCTGGAGTTCTGACCTGGTTTAACAGCCATCGCGAAAAATTTTTGAAAATAGAGGATATAATTACTGCTAAAAAGGTAATTAATTATTACAGCCATATCTTCGTTTTCTGAATGGGTATGCTTTATCTTATCCGATGATTGCGAATATTCCCGTTTATTGTAAAACAGGGTCTTTATTATATTGGTTCCAATCGCTATCATATAAACAGTTATTCGAATGCTGATGCAGATCGAAGGCGAGAAGTGAAATAGAAGATGTCATAAAAGAAGGCTGATAGCTATCCGTTGTTTTATGTGTGTTATTGAACTTTTCAGCTGATTACCTCTGTTAAGGATATTTCATGGAATTTTCAGAAAAATGGCAACTGAACTTATTCCTTATTTTTTACGGCATGTCTCTTTCTGTTCTTGTTCAAAGTAAAAAAATCAGCTATCTTGTTGCAATCCAATAACTAATACGATTGATCTCACATGGCTACATATAAAGAATCCGGCGTTGATATCGAGGCGGGCGAAAACCTCGTCAGCCGTATCAAAAAACCTATTCGTTCAACATTTAACAGAAATGTCCTTGCCGATATCGGTATGTTCGGCGGATTTTACCGCGCTGATTTTAAAGGTATTAAAAAACCGATTCTCGTTTCGAGCGTTGATGGAGTAGGCACGAAATTGAAAATTGCGATTGCAATGAACCGTCACGATACCGTCGGACAGGACCTGGTGAATCATTGTGTGAATGATATCCTTGTGTGCGGCGCGAAACCGTTATTTTTCCTGGATTACTATGCCGCGGGAAAACTCTCGCCGGCCGTAGCAGAGCGGGTCATTCTTGGATTTGTAAAAGCATGCAAAGAAAATGGATGCGCGCTCATCGGAGGCGAGACGGCGGAAATGCCCGGAATGTATGAAGCGAACGATTACGACATTGCCGGTACTATTGTCGGTGTTGTCGATGAAACCAAAGTATTGAACGGAAAGAAAGTATCAAAAGGCGATGTTCTTATCGGTTTACCGTCGACCGGACTGCATACAAACGGATACTCTCTTGCCAGGCAGGCTTTGCTGAATAAGTTTACATTGCATACCTACGTTGATGAACTGAATAAAACAGTCGGCGATGCGCTGCTTGCTGTTCATCGGTCCTACCAGCCGTCTATTTATCCTCTGCTTCAGCATTCTGTCGGGCGAAACATTCATGGACTTATCCCATATTACCGGCGGCGGTATCGAAGGCAACACGATGCGTGTAGTCCCGAAAAAATTAAGATTAAATGTGGACTGGGATTCATGGGATCGCCCGGCTATTTTTGACCTTATTCAACGTACCGGCGATGTTCCTGAAAAGGATATGCGCCGCACTTTCAATCTCGGGGTAGGATTAATTCTGATTGTCGACCGTAAAAGTGCAGATAAAACCATTTCCGTACTGGAGATGAAGAACGAGAAACCGTTTATCATGGGTGAAGTTATATATAACGGATGTTAAAAAAATCCGAGGGTGAAATTTATGAATTCCAATCTTTCAGAGAGTTCCTCCGTCATCCAGGTCATTCAGCTGATTCTTGCACCCGGTGTTATGATCAGCGCCTGCGGCCTTCTTCTGCTCGGCATCAGCAATAAATTTACAAGCGTTCTCAATCGTATCCGTGCATTAACGGAAGAAAAACGCAGGCTGATAATTAACGCATCGCAGCGGGAATTTTCTCCGATGGAACGCCATCGAATGGAAAGTGTCGCACGACAGGTGGCCGATCTTCTCAGCCGCGCCCGATTGATTCGTAACTCTGTGTTCTGTTATCTCCTTGCAATCGGACTTTTCGTTGCAACATCGCTGTGTATAGGAATAGATTATTTTGTAATGGTTCTGCAGCTTCGATATATGATCCTCGGCGCATTTCTTTTAGGAATGATCTTCGTGTTTATAGGCGTCGGTTTCGGGGTACGCGATACGTTTAAAGGTTACAGGATTGTTAAGTTTGAGGTGCAGGTAGACGAGTAAATGAAATTTGCCATTCCGGATGAAACATCTCAAATGCAAACACAGAGTTCATTGAGAATAGCTTTTCTTTCAACACTTTTTACACCTTTTATTCAAGATGATTTGGCAACTTTAAAGAAATTCTTCAGAATAAAAGTTCAGATTGGTTCCGGCGTTTCTCATATTTTTAAAATCGTTTTTCTTTGTTTCAAATCGGATATCGCTTTTTGCTGGTTTGCCTCTACGTACGCATCTGTTGCGGTTGCATTAATGCACATTCTAGGTAAAAGTTCTGTAATTGTTATAGGCGGTGTAGATGTTGCTAAAGATGAAAAGCTGAATTACGGCGTCTGGCTTGTTCCCTGGAAAGCTTTGCTGGTAGGATATGCGATTAGACATGCAAATAAAATATTGGCTGTAGATAAAAGTCTTGCAGAAAAAGCCCGCCTTCTTGCACGGTATAGTGGAGATAATATTGAAATTTTACCGACCGGATATGATATCGATTTCTGGAGAATGCCTGAAACAAAGAAGGCTGCCGGTGTTTTAACTGTGGCATATGTCGACGATGAACTGCGGTTTCGAGTCAAAGGAATCGATATATTGTTCGAAGCTGCTCGTTCACTGCCGCATATCCCGTTCACCGTGATTGGTTTGACTAAAAAAATTATCGAAATATTCGATTCTCCTCCCAATGTTGAGCTGCTTTCTTCTATGGATCGAATGCTTTTACTGCCTTATTACCAGCGGGCAAAAGTGTATTGCCAGCCGTCACGGCAGGAGGGAATGCCGAATGTCCTTTGTGAAGCGATGCTCTGCGGATGTATTCCTGTTGCCACAGATGTCGGTGCAACAAAATCAGTTCTTGGAGGTATTGGAATATGTGTTCCTCCCGATGCGGGCGCTCTTACCTTAGCTCTGTCGCAGGCAATGCAGCTTCCGGAAAGAGATTTTATTGCTGCGCGCGAACGGATTGCATCACGATTTGATAAAGAAACGCGCGAAAAAAAGCTGAAACAGGTAATTGAACTTTTGCCTCGATGAAACGACTTTCTCAAAATTTTCTCTCACTTTTTTCTGCGGACATAGGACGCCGGCTGTTAGGTTTTGTAGCCGTAGCGTACCTGGCCCGAGTGCTTGGGAAAGAAGATTTCGGAGCAATAAATCTCGGATTTGCCGTGCTGGCATATGGAATGGTTCTAAGTGCAGCCGGTTTCCCGACGATAGGGACAAAAAAAGTTGCTCAAGGATCTTCGCTCGAAATAGTAGGACAGGTAATCGGCAGCAGATTGGTCTCTACTATTTTCGTCGTCGCTGTTATTATTCTTATTGTAATAGCGGGAGTTCAGAATACGACAATTGTATGGTTGATTATTCTCTTTTTATCGGCGCTTCTCCCTCAAATCTTCTTCGTCGATTGGTTCTTTCAGGGAAAAGAAACGATGGGAATTGTCAGCGCAGCGAGATTGACACAAGCATTCGTCTATCTTACCGTCGTTCTTATCTTCGTGAGAACCACCGCAGATATCTTATGGGTCGCTGTCGGAAGTATATGCGGGGAATGCGGTGCATCGGCGCTTCTTTATATTCAATTCCGAAAAAAATTCCATGATTTTCGTATTCGCCTTAAACCATCGCTGCAATTATTCAAACAGTCTGCCCCGCTTGCAATCGGGATAATCTTATCGACTCTTATGGTAAATTATCCGATAATAGCGCTCGGAATATTAAAAACATCTTCCGATGTTGGTGTGTACAGCGCGGCGAGTAAATTGGTGTACACACTTATGATGGGCGACCGTATTCTTATCTTACTGTTGTTGCCGGCTTCAGCGCGTAAGTTTCATGAATCGCCTGAAAAATTCCGGGAATTGCTGCGCGATACGCTGCGATGGATTGTTATTATCGGCCTGCCAGTTGCGGTTGGCGGAATGTTGATTGCAGATGATATGATTAAAATAGTCTTTGGATCTGAATACGATATGTCTGCTCCTGTATTGCAGGTATTTATCTGGTTTTTCTTCCTGACGATGATTCATACGGTATTTACATCCGGATTGATTGGTGCGGGCGATGAAAAATCTTACGGGAAAATCATGGTAATCACTGCGCTCGCGTACTTTATAGCTGTAAGCGCCGGAGCGTTTTATTTCGGTCCAATTGGTGCGGCCTTAGGCGTCGTTGCAGCCGAAGGTTTAAGTGTTGTATTGATGGATCGTACAATGCGTTTCTTAGTGCCGCTCTCGCCGCCGGAAAAAATATTGCGCGTTGTTCTCTCCGTTGTATTTATGGCTGTCGTCGTGGCCTATGTCGTGCAGTATGGTTTCCTCTGGGCGCTTCTTGCGGGTGCCGGGTGTTATAGCTTTTTTTTAATCCTCCTTCGAGCGGTTGTATGGAATGATGTAAAGACATTCATAGCGAGATTCTAATGCATCTAAAAATCGGGATATTGGGTCGAGAGAACGGATGGAAGCTGCTGCTGCAGCAAATCGGCGTTTCTCATGTCGTTGTCACGAACACACTGCTTCCGGATGAATTCAGCGTCGCGGTAGCGAGCGATGATATTAACGACCGCGAATCAGAAATGCTGCGTCAATATCTTGCACTCGGCGGAGCAGTGCTTTGTTCAGCTAAAGTGCATGCCCGGATACGTCAGAAAACTGCTTTGTCAATGAATGTCGATTATTTCTATCCTGCAGATGATTCGATATTCCGTTCGGTCGGGATCATCGATGTGCATACAAAATGTCAACTTGCATGGAATGCCAATGATTTAAAATCGAACCGGGGCAGTTTAGGTGCTTACATCGGAACACGTTCGAAAGACCTTGTTATCGCGCTTCCGTTTGACCCGGCTTCCTTAGTTTTTGATCGCCGTACAACTGTCAAATCTTTTTACTCGCCTGTGTACCGGCTGCCGTTTGAAACGGTCTCGCTTGTTTCAAAAGGTAAAATACGTGAACTTGTTTCCTGCTGTCTTGAATTCCTCCATCATCAACGTAAACTGCCTTATGTGCATCTGTGGCACTTTCCCGGAGGAGCACGATCCGTTTTCTGCTTTCGTATTGATACGGACTTTGGAACAAATGAGCAAATAGAAGAACTTTCTTCCATGATTCACAGGAACGGCATTTCGGCGACATGGTTCGTCGATGTAAAGAGTCAGGAAATGTCGATGAAATTATTTAAGGAAATGCATAAACAGGAGATCGGTGTACATTGCTACGAACATCAGACATTTCCGGATTATGAGCGAAATATTCAGAATATTCAAAAGGCGCAGGCTGTGGTGCGTCTAGCCAAGCTTGAAACTAAAGGATTTGCAGCACCGTACGGCTTCTGGAACGAAGAACTTGGCCGTGCAATTGCTGAGTGCGGTTTTGAATATTCATCGGAGTTTTCTTATGATTATGACGATTTGCCGGTTATGTCCCGGCTCCAACACGGAGAAGGTACGCTCCAGGTCCCGATTCACCCGATTTGCATCGGCAGTTTGAAACGGCATAGTTATGACGACGCAAGCATGATAAATTATTTTAGAGATGTGATTCAACGGCGGCTTGCAACGCGGGAGCCGATGATCTTTTATCATCATCCAAAAGACGGACATCATGCGGTACTGGATTGGATGTTCCATGAAATACATCACAATCATGTTCCTATCAAGACGATGTCTGAGTACGCGCGATGGTGGAAAACGCGGACGGCATCCATCCCGGAATTTCGATTTACAAAAGGAAATGTATATTTGCGCGGAGTTCAGCATGACCGGTCATTGTATGTACGCATTACACGGCCGGACGGAACCGAAGCTATTGTCCCGACATCTAAACAAATAGTGATGGAGACGATTCACTGGAGTTCAATACCGGCACCCTGGGTGATGCCCGATGATTATCTACGCGAGCGGCGGCTAAATTATCGCATCCATCTTGTTCGCGGTTTTGATGCCGCAGCAAATTTTATAAGACGGAAAAAAACATAGAGGAATATTATGCGTGTTTTGTTTGCATCAAATCAAGCGGCAGCAGTTATGCGCGGCGGCGTCCTTACGCAGGCTGTTCAAACTAAAAATGCGTTAGAGAATCTTGGTGTTGAGGTCGTATTATTCGATGCATGGCATGAATTTCAACCTGATGATTTTGACTTAGTACATATCTTCACTGCAAATATGGCAACTTATCATTTAGCCCGTGCATTTAGAGCTCATAGTCTTCCTATAGTAATTTCACCTGTTTTTTTTACACGTCATTCTGCAAAATTTGCACGCAGCATCATTACTGCGGATGAATTTATCAGCCGTTTTTTCCGCGGTTTCTGGACGGATTACGGTTTGATAGGGGAAATGTGCCATTGGGCGGAAGCCCTTCTGCCGAATACGACAGATGAAGCGCGTTTATTTGAAGAAGCTTTTCGCATTTCTCCGCAAAAGATAACCGTCGTGCCGAATGGCGTAGAGGAGCGCTTTGCACACGCGAAACCGGAACTTTTTGAGCGAGAGTACGGGATTAAGAACTTTATTCTCAACGTCGGCCATATCGGTCCGGGACGCAAGAATGTTCTGCGTCTCATTGAAGCTTTGGAGCAAATAAATTGTGACGCAGCAATTATCGGACGAATAGAGGATACGCCTTATGGAAAGGCCTGTCTGGAACGCGCCGGACGAAATCCGCGCTTGTTGATTATCGATACACTGCCGCATGATTCCATGCTGCTGGCTTCAGCATACAGTGCCTGCGATGTATTTGTCCTGCCTTCACAGTTCGAAACACCGGGTATTGCTGCACTGGAGGCGGCGCTTGCCGGTGCAAAAATCGTTATCACACCGTTTGGCGGGACTAAAGATTATTTCGGTGATGATGCCGTTTATGTTAATCCGGTTTCCGTGCCTGACATAGCAAAGGGAATTCAATCGGCGATAGAGAAAGATAAAGACCCCGGCCTTCGTGAACGCATCAGAAAAGAATTTATCTGGAAAAAGGTGGGCGAAAAGACGAAGCGAGTATATGACCATGTATTAGGATTGATTTGATCCGCTTTCCATCCGCCGGCATTTTTTGTATATTGCATTACATGCCGGATGAGCAGTACAAAAGAGCGAGGTTTTAGTGGCGAAATTGCTGAACATTTTCTTTATCGGTGATATTAACGGTAAGCCCGGGATGAGTCTTGTCTCTTCCTTACTGAAACAATATATTCAAAAGTACGAAATCGATTTCTGTGTCGTCAACGGAGAAAACGTTACTGAAGGGAAAGGGATTGATGAGGCGGATGCGAAAACGTTGTTTGAATTAGGAGTTCATGTTATTACTACCGGTAATCATTTATGGGACCGGTGGCAGGCTAAATCGCTTCTTTCAAAAGAACGAAACATTTTACGTCCGTTGAATTATCCCAAAGAGAATCCCGGAAACGGTTTTATTATCTACGATTTAAAAGAGAAGGGTCGCATCGGTGTCATAAATCTGCAGGGACGTACATATATGCAAACTATCGACGATCCATTCAAGGCGGCCGATTGGGCATTGAGCAGAGTCCTGAATGATACAAAAGTAGTACTAATCGATATGCACGCTGAAGCAACAGCAGAGAAAATGGCGCTCGCATGGCATCTTGACGGGCGTGTAAGCGCGTTAGTCGGTACGCATACGCATATCCCGACATCCGATGCACGGATTCTTCCGAATGGCACTGCTTACATCACGGATGTAGGTATGAGCGGGCCTTACGACTCGGTCATCGGGATGAAAAAGGAAATAGCCATTCGCCGGTTCATGTTCCAGACACCGTTTAAGTTCGAAATAGCTGAACATGATGTGCGAATGTGCGCTGTCTATATCCAGGTTGATTCCGAGACAGGGAAAGCAACGAAGATTGAACAAGTGATTTTCCCGGGTTTTCAGTAATCTTAGTTCGCGTGGAAATAGAATTCGGTCTATGAAACATACACAATGAAACAGTATTTGCGAGCTCAATACAATCTTAACGATCCAGCCTGTATATCTGTTGTCGATGAGTTGCCTTTCTGGTCTGCTCCATTTGGAATAAAATTATTAGACAAAGTAGTATATAAAAAAAATATAAAGGCGCTCGATATCGGTTCCGGGACAGGATTTCCGCTTGTGGAACTTGCAATGCGTCTCGGCCCTTCTTCGAAAGTCTACGGCATAGATCCGTCGAAAACCGCAATAGAGCGAACTATGCTAAAGCTCAAATATGCTGATATACGGAATGTCGAGCTGACGGAAGGCGTTGCCGAAACAATGCCGTTTGAAAACAATTCTTTTGATCTGATTGTCTCAAATAACGGTTTGAACAATGTTCAGGATTTGGCCAAAGTACTTGCAGAATGCAGCCGTGTCTCTAAAATGTCCGCACAGTTTGTTTTTACATTCAATACGGAGGCAACATTTGAAAAATTTTACGATGTATTTCGTGATGTGCTAAAGGAACGCGGACTGCAGGAGTATGAAGGAAAAATTAGCGATCATATCTATTCCAAGCGCAGACCGCTTTCGGAGTTTAAAGAGTTATTGAGCGCAATGGGTTTTCTGATTCATACAATTGATGAAGATGAATTTACTTATCATTTTTCGGACGGCACGTCGATGCTGAATCATTTTTTTATTAAGCTGGCGTTTATGGGAGCTTGGAAGGAAATTATACCTCCGGATTTTCATGACGGAATATTCGGCTGTATTGAAGACAAAATTAATAGTCTGGCCGAAAGTGATCTGGGGTTTGACATGAGAGTACCGTTTGTTACTATAGACTGTAATAACACGAAAAAGATAAATTAAAATAAATGCATAAGTAAAGGCTTTACACGAGAAATGGAAGCGGAGAAATTATAATGGCTGATATCATAGACGGAAAGAAAATAGCGGAAGATATCAAACTTGAGGTAAAACAAGAAGTTGTCCAAATGCGCTTGACAAAAGGGATTATTCCGGGTTTGGCATTTATTCTTGTAGGTGAAAATCCGGCTTCCCAATCGTATGTCCGGTCAAAAGGAAAAGCGTGCGAAGAAGCGGGCATCTATTCGGTTACAGAACGAATGCCGGCAGATACGCCGGAATATGTGCTGCTCAAAAAAATTGCCGAATTCAACGCTGATCCGAAAATACACGGACTGCTTGTTCAGCTGCCGCTTCCAAAACATATCAGCGAGGATGAAGTTATCCGGGCAATTGATCCCCGAAAAGATGTCGATGGATTCCATCCTATGAACATCGGAAAACTGGTGATCGGCCAGGACACCTTCAAATCATGTACGCCGGCGGGGATACAGGAACTGCTTATTCGCAGCGGAAATGATCCGGCAGGGAAGCATGTCGTTGTTGTCGGCCGGAGTAATATTGTCGGCAAACCGATTGCGAACATTCTTCTTCAGAAACAAGCAGGTGCAAATGCCGTTGTCACTGTTGCACATACGGGCGCTTCCGATATTAAATCCTATATAAAGTCTGCCGATATTCTCATAGCTGCTATCGGCAAACCGGAATTCATTACCGGTGCAATGTTGAAAGAAGGAGTTGTCGTCATCGATGTCGGAATCAATCGCGTTGAGGATCCATCGATGAAGAAAGGATATCGTATAGTCGGCGATGTACATTTTGAATCGGCATCGAAAATTGCAAAAGCAATCACTCCGGTTCCCGGCGGCGTCGGCCTTATGACTATTGCCATGCTCCTGAAAAATACAATAAAAGCGGCGAAGCAATTGTCATGATCGATTGCGGCTTGGCGGTAAGATGAGGGATAAAGTGAATTGGATTCTAAAGAATGACGGAAATAATTAAAAAAGGGAAATATTTTCACGGCTCTGCTCTGCAGGTAACATTAATTGTTCTATCGGCCGTAATGATCCTTCTATATATCCTCACGTTTTCTCATATGCATGATTATATGGGTGAATCCGGAGGCGTTATAGTCCTGATTCCGGTGGTTCTGTCGGCATGGGCGTTAGGAGCAAGGGTTGGAATGTTTGCGGGATTGATTGTGGGTCTTATAAATTTCTTTTTGCATGGATTTACTCTTCAGAACGGTTACCTGGAATCTGTATTTATTATCTTCAGCATCGTTATTGCTGTTCTCATCGGCTGGGTGACGGGAAAATTCAGCGAACTGAGAATTAGTTCGCTTCTTTTCGGCGTCGATCTGGATGCCGATGCGGGCAGGCACAAGATAGCAGACCTGCTGCGTAAGAGAACAAGAGAAATGATTGCAAGGGAACGGAATCTTCTCCGTACACTGATCGATAATATACCCGATAAAGTATACGTTAAAGATAGTATAGGCCGTTATATCATCAATAATGTGGTTCATTTACAGTCGCTGGGTTTATCAAAACAAGAAGAAACTTCCGGCAAGACTGTTTATGACTTTTTCCCCGAAGAGTTTGCGAGACGGTTCGCTGCCGATGAACAGAGCATTGTCGACACAGGAGAACCGCTGCTTAACCGTGAAGAAGAAGTTATAGATTCGAAGACAGGGAAAATCAATTGGCATCTTACGACAAAAGTTCCAATTAGAGACGAACACAACAGAATAATCGGTATCGCAGGTATAAGCAGGGATATTACAAAACGCAAACAAGCGGAAGAGGCAGTGCGTCAGAGTGAAGAGCGTTTTCGTGCGGTTGTGGAGCAGTCTGCCGATGCGATATATATTACCGATCCCGAGTCGCTGCACGTCATAAATTCAAATCACGCTTTTCAAAAAATGCTGGGATATTCACAGGAAGAGTCACATTTGCTCCCGCTTGAAAGAATAGTCGCCGCGCCTTTTGAGGAAATTAAAAAAAAACATAGAAGCTATTATTGCAAATCATCAATCAATCTCGGACGAGTGGCGATTCCGAAAAAAAGACGGCTCTATTATCGATGTTGTTATTTCGGCAAATGCGGTGACATTCGGCGGGAAACAATCGGTCTGCATATTTGCCCGCGATATCACTGAATGGAAATTGCTGCAGCAGGAGCGCGAAAAACTATTAACCAATCTTGGTGAGAGCGAAAATAAATTCCGTACCCTGTTTGAGAATTTGACTGAAGGGGTCGCATTACATGAAATGATTTACGATGAAAACGGCAAAGCGGTCGATTATCGCATCCTGGATATCAATCCTTCCTATGAAAAGCACACCGGCCTGCTCCAAAAGAAATCAAAAGGATTGCTGGCAAGCGTTCTCTACGGTATGGAGACACCGCCGTACTTTGAAGAATACGAACGCGTTGCGCGTACCGGAGTGCCGTATATGTTCGAAACATATTTTTTACCGTTGGAAAGACACTTCCGTATCGGTGTTATTTCACCAAAGAAAGGCACTTTTGCGACAGTATTTGAAGACATTACCGATCGCATACAGAAGCAAAAGGAATTGCAGGATAAGAACGCGGAGTTGGAACGTTTTACATATACGGTATCGCACGACTTGAAAAGTCCGCTGATTACCATCAAAGGATTTGCAGGTGCATTGCTGCACGACGTGATCGCCGGCCGTCACCAGCGATTGGAAAGTGATCTGAAGAGGATTGCCGATGCAGCCGATAAAATGGGAGGGCTTCTTGGAAATCTTCTGGAGCTTTCCCGAATCGGGCGCATTATGAATCCGCCGTCGGATGTAAATCTGGTTGAACTGGCCCAGGAAGTTATAGGACTGCTTGCCGGAACAATTGCAGAACATAAAGTGGAAGTGGAAATTAAAACGGATTTGCCGATGATCTACGGCGATCAACGGCGTCTGGCGCAGGTACTCCAAAATTTAATAGAAAATGCGGTCAAGTTTATGGGAAATCAGCCGAGTCCGCGTATCGTAATTGGAACACGCAAAGATCAAGAAGAACAGGTAATCTATGTCCAGGATAATGGTATCGGTGTGGATCCGAGTTATCACCAAACGGTGTTCGGATTATTTAACAAGCTCGATACCGGCACGCAGGGTACCGGAATCGGATTAGCTCTCGTGCGCCGTATCGTGGAAATTCATGGCGGAAAAGTATGGGTCGAATCACAGGGCAAAGGTTTTGGTTCAACATTTTGTTTTACACTTTCATCTAATCACTCAATTAAGAAAGGAATATGAAAAATGATTGGCAGGCCAATGACAATATTACTGGTGGAAGATAATCCGGATCACGCTGAACTTGTGAAGCGTAATCTGGAGGAATTTCAAGTTGCCAACCATATTAACCATGTCGAAGACGGTGAAGCAGCGCTGGATTATGTATACCGGCGAGGCGCGTTTTCCGATAATAAGAAATTTCCGCGCCCGGATCTCATCTTACTGGATTTGCGGCTGCCCCGTATCGATGGTTTGGAAGTACTTAAACAAATTAAACGTGATTTAACACTGCAGTCTATTCCGGTTGTCGTGCTGACGACATCCGATGCTGAGAAAGATTTAGCCCAGGCGTATGAATACCATGCAAACAGCTATGTGACCAAGCCGGTCAATTTTGATAATTTCTCGCGTCTTTTACGCGATCTTGGATATTACTGGCTGGCATGGAATAAACGTCCATGGTAAAAAAAAGAAAGGATGGTGGGGATGTCCGAAGTTGATTCCGGCCGGCGCGTCTTGCTTGTTGAAGATGAATCCGGCCATGCGGAGTTGATCTGTCGCGCGTTCGCCGACTCGATCGAGGAGTATTCCGTAATAGTTACTCGAAATTTGAAGGAGGCAAAAGCAGAAATTGAAAGCCATACGCCAAATATCGCTTTAGTCGATAACGGTTTACCGGACGGACAGGGCGTGATTTTAGTGCCGAATTATAAAGATCTTTTTCCTATCGTCATACTTACATCGCATGGCGGAGAAGAATTGGCAGTCCAGGCACTCAAATCGGGAGCAATGGACTATGTAGTAAAATCTCCGGAAGCATTCGACTCGATGCCTCATGCAGTGGAGCGCACTTTACGCGAATGGCGACTCATACAGGAACGTAAACACGCAGAAATTGAAAGGGAAAAACTGATCGATGAACTCCAGGATGCGCTGGCCAAAGTAAAAAAACTTAGCGGCTTAATTCCAATCTGTTCTTCCTGCAAAAAAATTCGAGATGATAAAGGGTACTGGAACCAATTGGAAAAATATCTGCTGGAACATTCCGATGCAACGCTCAGCCATGGCCTATGTCCGGAGTGTGCAAAGAATTTATATCCGGAAGTATTTTAGAAAAAAAACAACAGTTGTGAAGCAATATCTGCGTGAGTAGATTGAAGCTGAATTTCTTTTGATTTATTAATCGGTTTATCGATTATCTCTCTAATCTGATAATATGTTGTGCCGATGAATATCAGAGCTGCAAAAAAGAACGGTTTTATACTTGCTGCTTCTTAGTATTGCTGTCGCTTTTTAAATCAACTCGGTGTAGTTTTTCCCAATCTTCTATTTTTCCTTTGACAACTCGAAACAGGGGATGTGACTTCGGTGCCGGTATGTTTTTAATTTCAAAATATTTCTTTCGATCACGCTTCCAGAGTTTTTTCTTTAAATGACATAGCTCATAATGGAGCTGTCCATCGGTCACTTCTATACGGGTTTGTGTACTGCGCAGTCCAATTTTCCGCCGGTCAAACGAAAATCCTCTTTTGAATGATTCATCATACACTGCGGTTAAATATGCATTTATTGCTGTGATAGGATTTCTTTGCCGTTTGAATCTGTCAAGCTGCGGATGGTGGATGTAACCTTTAGTTTTTTGGGAAAGGACTTTCTTTGCAAGCAGAGCTTCACGCCAGAGCGCGACGAGGCCTTTTGAATCAAGGTAACCCGGATGAATGCTCCAAAGTCTCATACTTATCCGTAAAAAAGACTTATTTCTGATTTTCAAAAAGCCTGGAAAATCCCGGATACGCTGTTAACGGTATGATCTCAAATTTAATCAGGCCTGCTTTGACTAACGGCAGCGTTGCAAGCACCGATTGTGCTTCGCCTGCATCCTTGCATTCAAGTATCAGCACTGCCTCCTGACGATCGCGGCGGAAATATAGCTCACGAATCATTCCTGATTGATACAATTCCCATGCCCGCGCAGCTTCCGTGCGAAGGATTTCAGGAGTGAACATGCTCGTCGGTTATGCCGGGAACTTCTTTTTCAAGCGCAATAATTTTCATGCAGGGATATTCTATATATTCTTGATTGAAGTATCGTTAACCGGATTAAAGAGCCGGATTGTCTCGTCGTTTAGAAGAACCCAAATACTATAGACTCCTAGTATAGTCCCAAGGGGAATACTGAGCAGGCTGAAGAATGATACGATAAGCAGTGTAATCCGTCCCCATTCTTTTCTCTTGAGTACACCGATAGATCCGATGATTCCTGCAACGGCAAATATTAAAATGAGAATCCCGATGATAGTGAGAATCGTTTGAATAAAACAGAAGACTTCCGGCGTAACTTCCT
Organism: uncultured Bacteroidota bacterium; assembly: GCA_963770945.1. GTDB lineage: Bacteria > Bacteroidota > Ignavibacteria > UBA10030 > UBA10030 > Fen-1298. The sequence continues at coordinate 179,003 of CAVYRP010000005.1, forward strand.
GCATGTCGGTATGGTCGAAACGCGAGATTATTCTCATTATAAAGCTGAAACCATATGAAATTAAGAACAGCACAATCGCTCCAATGATTGCGATTGCACGGTACACGATATTTAAAATTCCTACAAGTGTAATATGTTTTTCCATTGAAGCACTCCTTATATGGTTATATCGGATCTATATGCCTAAGATATGACTTCTTTTACGAAATAATACTATAAAATGTTGCGTTATGCTTGTTTTAGATTCCTGAGTTCGTTCCTGATTTCTATTTGCTGTTTGGATACATCAAATAAACAAATGGCGAATCTATAATCGAGAAATACTTGACCTTATTCCCGCATATGCGGGGACGATGTTACTTCTTTCTCCTCAGTCATTTCCGAATGTTTTTGTCGGAAATCCAGAATAAGAAAAAACCTGTCTGTATTCTGGTTCATGAAATAAAGATATATGTCTTCGTTAATATCTCTGATTTCCGGCTACTGTATGAATGCCGCCTCCATAGTCGCCAGAACTCTTTCTCTTGTAGGAAATGTTGCATAACCGATAAGAATTAATAGCCCGGTGGTTAGAGCATTCAACCAGTAAATCGGATAAAGAGCCATCGTTCCATTCATCACACCATTCAAACATATAGCAATTCCGAAAAATGCTGCTCCCTCTATAGGTACGATAAGCAGCAAGCTGCTGATACGGTACAAACCGAGAGCTTGAGACGCAAGGTTATCCGGCTCCTGTCCTATGAGGCGTTCCTTGCGAAGCATATGCCGGGAAATAAAAAATGCTGCTCCTACCGAAGAGATCGCAAAGACAGCATGGACAGTAGAGAGAATATCCAAAATATCCGGATCCGGGTTGTATATACTGTCGGGAGTGCGGATGGAATAAATAAAGCAAACCACAAGCAGGAAGAATGTAACACCGAGCATTAATGCAATCCTGATTACAGCCAGGATCCGCAGATATTCGGGTGTGAGAGCTTTTTCAAGATGCATTCGGGTAAGAATAGGAGGATTAGTCATATGGAATTCCGTTTATTTGGTGATTGCTTTTTACCGCAAGCGTCAATAAAATTTCTAAACCTGTTGAAAAACAATTCTAATCAAGATAAGGCAGATATATTACCCGAGTTAATTTTGAGCCTCTGAAATAAAATTGTGTATATGATTCGGCGATTCCGCCCATTCTGTATGTAAAAATATTTGTTCCTGTTGAATCTATCTCAGATCCGTCCGATAATCCGATTGCGTTCATAACCGTTGTATCATGAATGCCCAGATAGAATCCTAATATATCAAGGAGTGAATTTTTTCGTACTTCGACACTTCCCACAAAATATCTTTTTTGGGTGCTGGCATAGTACAAGATAACCGAAACGCTGTCGAAATCTAAATGGTAGATTGTGTCGATTTCTCCATTGTGAATATTTGTAAATAACCTGCTTTCACTTTTCTTTGGGTTCCCGAATGTGCGGATCAATTCTCCCGGAGATTTTTCAAAGATAAAATAGAGGGAATCGTTGAATTGACTCAGCTTCTGCCGCCTGAGAGAATTTGTAACTGCTGTCTCGATAGAATCGGCCTTTTGTCCCTGTTCATTCTTCTGATTAGAACACGAAGACAAAATGCAAATTCCAAAAAATGCTATTATCAGTTTATATGGCATTTGAACAATCCTGCTGTGTCGTAAATTAAAAAAAGAAAACCATATTACGTTCCGGCATAAAATTATTCATTTCCCAGTAATATATTTTCTCGCCTTGTATTTTATATGATTTAACAGGAGGATAACTGAATTTTTTTATAATCATAGAATCCGGCACCAGTAATTTATATTCCGCATGATTTAACGGTTTACCCCACCATTTAGTAGTTCTTAGAAGTACGTAACACTGTCTCCGATTATATTCTGTCTGTAGCCAATTTGAAATACTACAGTATCTTTAGGTGCAATAAATAAGTTGAAAGAAATCCCATGAATATCGTCAAATTTATAATATGTATTTTTTCCCTCGGAAATATTATAAAGACGAATTGAATCTATTTTTTCGCCCGAATAATTGGGAAAGGGATAATAAATATCGCTGTTGACGGTTATTGGCGAATTATTTACAAACCAATAGTAGCCTTCTACATCCATATAAACGCCATTGAGTCGAAACGTAATATCTTCCTTGAAAAAGTCTGCTCTTTGACCGGATGCAAGCGACCAGAAAAAAATCATCAGGTACATTACTTTTTCCATGTTATTTGAGAAGAACCATTGAGCCTGTCTTAATTACATGAGTATTTATGGTCAGTTTGTAGAAATAAACACCGGAAGGCATTATCGTATTATCGGCATCTTTGCCGTCCCAAGATGCTGTTATGCCGTCTTTAATTTCAATAATTCTTATTAATTGTCCGATTGAATTAAAAATATCGATGTTTCCAGGTTTTCCCCGCAATCTGTCTGGAATTTTTACAAAGAAATTTGTGGACAGATTAAATGGATTCGGATAGTTTATTAATTTCAGTTCATCGTTTGGAATAGATGATTCTGTGTTAACTGAAGTAACATATCGATTGTCCTTAAGATGTATATTCTGTATAACAACGGTATCGGGATGGATATTAGTCAATTCAAATGGTTCTATTTCCACATAGTCTTTCCAGTCTGTCCAATTTTCAAATCGTACGATTAATTTTGTTGGTGAGCACAAAGTTGGAAATATTTGTGTTTTATATTCTCCGGTAGAATCAATTGAAAGCGGAGTTTCCAATACAAAGTAGGGAATACCTCCTACTCCAATTTTTTTACGTTCTGTTACAACTTTTCCGTCTGCATCATAAATATATCCTTTTAATGTTGCACTCAATCCAATTGTATCATTTAAGGCGCCGAGAGAAGGATGTTTGGTAAGACAATCAATGGTAAAAGTAATGGCAGAATATCTCCAGGATTTTCTTAATATGGAATAATCAGAGATTGGTTGTCCGACTGTTGCCCCTGTTTTATCTCCAAATATTATTGAATCTTGCCTGATAATCGTTGTTGAATCAATTATAATTTTAGAATACGTGCAAATAACAATTTTATCTCCCTCCCGGTCAATAAATAATGGGGTAGTAAGACTATCTGAAGTAATAAGAGCGATTTGTTCATGCTTGTCAGGATATGAATGTGCAAGTTTTGCTTTTTGATTAGATACACAAAAAACAACACTGTCAATATTGCTGCTGTATCCGAACGGAAATGATATCTCCATCGTCCAGTTATTATTTCCGTCGAAAACTAACTCCGAAAATTTTATGATCGGAGTATTATCGACGGGATTTGATGATAGGGAAGAATGCAAAATTAATAGAGTAAATAATGCGAATACAATTTTTCTCATATTTTTCCTCCTATTGGCGAATTTGTTCTGTTTGCTATTAAGAGTCTTCGATGATTTTAAAATAACATTTTTATCTGTGTATTCAGCCCTTGTGTATAAAATTGATCTGATAAGTTGATGGTATCACTTTTCGCCAAAAGATAGCAGTGTTAAATCAAATAAAGAATTTGCAGCAATCAATTCTAAATATAGAACTGCGGTATTTGAAAATTGAATGGTACTCCGATATTTAATTATTCCTATCCATTCTTAATTCCATGTTTTGCCATGTATCCGACAGCTTCAATATTCCCTATTCCATTCTTCATTCAGCGTACGCTTTAGCACGGTGATCTTGCATTTGATTGCAGGTTTTGTCTGAACCGCAGCAGTTTCCGATAAAGCAGCGCCCGCAAGAGTACATGCAGATCCCACTGCAGCAGTTTTAATAAAATATCTTCTTTCCATTTGATTGTCCCATTTTATTTCATATTAGTTTATTCCGATTTTTATTATCCGGGGAACCTTGCTAAGGCGTGTTATTATTCGTTATTTTCTTCTATATAATTGACTAAATTAGATACCGAATTTTCTAATGCTTCATTAATCGCCCTGCCGTACATTAATAGGAATATTTTAGAATATCCTATAGAAGTAAATTCAGCAACTATTTTCTTTTCTTTTACTGACCATACTACAGCAGCAATTTTAATCACGCAATCATCCACTTTATAATCTTTATTAGTGCTGCTTTCAACCGTCGATCTGTTCCTTGGTGTGCTAACAGACGTATTAGTTACGGGTGTTTGAGGATTTTGATCGACTTTTTTAGAGATAACTACTCGTTTTATTCCAAGCAGGTAATTTTCATTCATTTGCTCAAATAAACCTTTAACCTTACTGCTGTTTTTGTCTGAAATCGATTGGTTCAAGAAAAGGGCATCCATGTTAGCGATTGAATCAATGTAAATCTTTGAAAATCTGCTGAGCTTTTCTTCAAGTTTATTGGTGAGAATAGAAGGGAAAAAACTATTTGATGTATATTCATTTTCGAATGGTTTCCCGAACTCGCCGACATCGATGATAGGATTTACGTACAATCGGATGCTTGATCCTTTTAGACTTGTGATATTGAATCCTTCCGCGTTATAATCCGATAATATGCTTTTTTGTGCAGAACAAGATATAATGAATATTGAGCACGTAAGAATGAAGTATTTCATAGATATACTCCTAATTTGTTTTAGTAAAATAACACCGTCTAACGCAACTTGCCCGTCATGCTTTATCTTTTAGTGCGGGCGCTCATCCCGCCTGCCCCGGTGAAGTCGGGTTCAGCTTGTTGAACGCTTTGTGTGAAACCCCGTGATTTTTGACGGGGAGCCGCTAGTTAGGCGGCGCACTTGAATCCATGACAATACTTCCACCAGCATGAAAACACTATAAATAAGAATTACAATTCCGGCAAACGTTTCCGGTAACAACACAGATCCTGCTAAGATAATAATTGTACTGAATGTAGCACAAATCATCAGTACACAAATAAGCCATTGCACCCACCTTTGTTTTAAAAACAAACCTGCACCGATAGACATCCCAATCATACCAGAACTTAGAAGAAAAAAAGAAGGAGTCTGCCAATTATCTTTTAACACGACAAGGCCAGCAATAAAAAGGACTATGCCGCATACAAGATGAAAAAGGCCGAGCGTGATCTTCATCGTATCTTTCCGCAAATTATTTATAGCTATTACTGATAACCAAATTAAATAATCCACAACCAACTATGTGCTGAAAAGTTAATAATAAAAACCTAAATCCACCACCTGCCTGCCGGCAGGCAGGTTAGCCATGTGAGCTGCTTGTTCCGCTTTCCAGAATCCCGCCTATTGGGCGGAATCCCTGTGCAGCGGAACCGCTGTTTCGCGTTTTTTGCGTCCCGTGTTTTTTACGGGATTAGCGGGGATGTGTTGGATAGTCGGTTGTGATATTTATCCCCCAATCCCATGACCATTGAAAAGCAAAGCAGATAAAAAGAATGAATGCTGCTGCACCAGCAAAAATGAAATAGCCTGAATAATAGAAAGGTGATTTTTCTCTCGTCTCGATCTGAACTATTTCAGAAAAAGCTATTTGGCCAACGAATGGAGTGGAAATACTTGACGTATGGAGTGGAAATACTCTGACCGTTGTCTTTGATTACCGCACCTTTGCCACTTATATATTTTGCAGAATCAATTCGCACAATACGATAATTGTTAGAATACAAACGAATCCATTTCCCGGAATTAGTTGTAACGAGTACACTCCTTTGTAGAATCACAGACTAAATACTCTGGTTGAACGATTTCCTTGTTTACACAGCCACATACAAAAATTAACCAAAGACAAATAATTGTGATACGCATTTTTGAGATTCCGATCATTATAACGTCCTCACAACCGGCTCACACTATTATATTCCGTGCTATGGCGTATAGCGCCACTGTGCCGCTCTGCCTGCCGCTTGTCCGCCGCGAAGGCGGGCGGTGCGCTTGGTTAGGCACACAAAAGAATCAACGTAGTTTTTGATTGTGCTTGTTACTTGTTTTGAAGAGATACAACATTCTTTTTTGAAGCCATTCTCCAAAAGCGTAAGTAAACCATTCGCGATTACTTTTGCACTATCATACATTATCATGCTTCAGATAGACTTTGCGCCTGTTTTCGTCTATTATGATAATTGGGAGAACTTAAATCGAGCCGCTAGCACCGACTATTTTTGATTGTTTATCTTCATCTTATCGGTCAGTTGACTCCAGGAGCCTACCAACCTGAGGAAGTCTGGAGAAAGAATCAGCAGAAGAGCCGCTCCATAGCCATACATGTCAGTAAGGTATTCACGAAAGATGTAAATAGTCCGTTATACCGATCATTATTCAAATCTCCTAAAGCCCGGAAGAGGTGCGAAACCAAAATGGATTGTATTCTACAATGCGGTTTTGAAGACACCATATAATTTTAATTATCCAGCACTAGTTGCAATAGAACCTGAATCGCACAAAGCTATTTCTGTCGTCGCTATATCGTAAATGCAAACAATGAAACAATGCTGCGTAATTGACGTTTTGGATCCTCAGAAATATAGCCGAATTGCTGTATATACAATCTGTATTTAACTGCAGGCGATATTTTGCAGTTCTATCATCTCCCTCCAAACGGTTTCCCACAAGATTAAGTATGGACCGTATATGTGCTTTAACTAAGTAGTAGCCGAAGATCTAGCATCCAATTAGCTCTTTCCGTCGAGTGTAAATCCTGAGCAAACCATTGTCGATGCACGCAAGCGCAATATTAGTCAGCAATTATTGATCGGAGTACCTCCGAAAGCCAAGAATTGTAGATTATTCATATTCTTTAAGATCATTTCCGTGTAACCGCCTAACATGTGATAAGAAAGACTTTGTCTATAATTTTGCAAAAATTGAGACTAAACGATTTTCCCTTTCCCATTCGAAACTCCGCCTGACCTGCCCGCCACGAAGGCGGATGGAAATTGAAAAAAGATATGGTATTTATTTTCTCACATGACGCTACGGGAATATGTCTGTTCTTGCGTTTAAAATCAAGGGATGGTGGAAATATTACTTTCCGAAAGTTCTCAGAGATTATGCTTCAGAAACTTTCGAAAAGTTACCGGTTCGTGAAAGTCTTATTTGTCAGGACACAATATATTGTGTCCCTACGAAAGCCCGCATAGAGGCTGATATGGAAATGGTTTATCAAGCCATCTTTTACAATTGCCCGCGAAATCGATAGATATTGATCCGTTGCATGAAGAAAAACAAAATCACCACCCCTGTTCCGATAAAAATCATTGGAACGTCCCCCTCCTCGTTTGAGGAGGGGATATAGGGGTGGTGAAATTACGTAGTCAAAGAAAACGGCGATGAGTTTTATTACAAGTCACTTGATACGATCTAATCCTGGATTCCCGCTAAAATCACGCGGGAATGGCAATTTTTTTTATTAAACCTTATCTGTCTGGGCACAATATAATGTGCCCCTACGAAAGCCCTCCAATAGGCTGATAAGGAAATTATTTATTAATTCATCTTTTACACTAGCCCGCGAAATCGATTGAAGTTTACATAGCCAAGGCGAGGGAATGAATATTATATCCGATTAGTATATACTAAAAACAGTGCTGTTTATATTCCGTATCCGAACTCCACCTTGAGATTACATTATTCGATTTCGCAAGCGTTTCTTTCTGCCGCTTTCTTTTCGCCAAAAGAAAGCGGCGATATAAAGTTCTCTATCAAAACCTTGTCAAGGTTCTCAACCTTGACAAGGTTGTATCATGGAAAATAAAAAAGCCGAATCAACAACGATCCGGCTTTTCTGTTTTACGCTTTGTGTGTTCTTATTTCTTTTTTGCAATCAGGGATAAAGTCGTAACCGAGTTTGCAGGAATTTTCAACCCGGCTTTCCCGTTATAACTGCCGATAAGCGCGCAATTCTCTTTTGCACTCGAACGATAAATCTCTCCTTTAGCAATAGTAAAATCTTTAACAGACAATTTAAAAGCAATATTTGTACTGTCTGTCGTGTTGATAATTACCGCTGTCAGTTTTTTATTATCCGGACTGATATATGCAGAAATCCTTAAACCGGTATTATCGGTCGATGCTTCAACACGCTGCCAGTCGGCATCAATGAATGCGGAATAATTCTTGAAAGTGTAATATGTCGGTTTGATCGTGTATGTAGCCGAGTCGTCCATACTGACTAAGGCAGTCCCCGGTCCCCAGAATAAGATCCCAGTACAGGTAAGCCGCTGCGTTTGTTATAGTTAAAGAATTGTGCATCACGAGCGCTGTGTTGATTGCATTCGCCCATGTGCCGGCCCCGTCTTCAAACTCTGTTTGGAATACGGGCTTCCTGGCGCGCTGCATGACAAAATTATTAAAACTGCTCATGCTTGGGATGAACCTGTCGGGAGCAGATCCGCATCCGCTGCAATCATACAGATGTGTAGCATATCCGTAAAAATGAGACTGGCCTTCCAAATATTGAATATATCTTTTAGCATTGCCTAAACTTGATGTTTCGGGAGCAAGCATCTTGGGCATGTTTGGCCCCATATCGGCATTCAACTTTTGCCAGACCGCTTCGAAAGCTTTGTCATAGGCGGCAATATTGGTGTCGACAGATTCTGAAGGAGTAAAGACGCATGAATTCCATGGAGCTTCGTAGTCGGTTTCATTCTGTATGTTTATATAGTCGACCTTCACGTCTTTCTGCGAACATGCGGCGATGCTGCTGCTCCACCACTGCGCAAATTCATCGTAAACATATTTTCCATTTTTCTTTTTCAATGTTCCGCCGATTATTTGATTGTTATTCTTCAAATAGGGGGGAGGTGACCATGAAGATATCATTATTTTTAAATCCCGTTTAAGAGCAGCTTCACCGCATTTTGCTATTTCCATCTCCTCATTGAAGGCGAGTGAATCTATATCGTAATAGTTGCCGATACGGAAGATATCGAGGCCGAGTTCCTTAAAGAGCAGATTATACAATTCGGCTTTCTTCTGATGCGTTACTAAATTATTTGTGCACCAGGAGCCTGATGCTCCGAAACCTTCAATAACCTGATGACGTGTGCTGACGTCGATCACACCTTTTCCTTTTGGATTGGCAGGAATTACCACAGGAGCATCGACTTCGGGGCCGAATACGCTTGCATCGTCGACATAAAAATTTACGCCGGGCATGGGACCTTCAAAATACATGTCCAGTACAGCCAAAGTGCCGGTTATTTTTAAAGTAAAATCACCGGAAATATAAACCCATGCGCTGTCGGTTACCGCTGCACGTGCTACACCGATATACTGTGTGCCTCCGTCGTCCTGTTGTTCAACGGATAAAGCGACTGTATCGCACTTTGCACTGTCAAGTCGTACCCAGCCGGATATTTTATATACTCTTCCTTCAATTACTTTGCCGAATATCGATTGTTTCACTCCCTGCCAATTCATTAATCTCTTAATGACCTTGATGGCTCCGGTACCGCTGTGAACAGGCGACGAAACAAGTTCGATTGCACATGTCCGGTCGAACCAGCTGCTTTTTCCTCTTTCAAAACCCGGATTGGTCAGGACGTTATTATCGCCGTAAGCACATGCGAACAATATTACAGTCATGATAAATAAAGCACTGCAAATACTTTTACAAGACATACGTTTCTCCTTCGCTTGGATATAATCGGAAAAAACCTTTTTGAAGTAGTTTTTTGAAATTGAAAATTAACAAATATTCGATTAATCTGCAATCAATAACGCGTGATGCTTTAGGTTCATTTATTCTGCTGTTTGTGATGTCGGGATTTATTTTATACGTAATACCGGGCTATTGATCAGAATTTATGATACTAAACGTGAGGCAATTTGAATCATTCTTTTATTGTGTCCGCGAAACCGTTAGAAGTTTTCAGAGCCAAGATGAGGGATGTTAATTGTAATTCTAATTTTATTCTTTAAGTTGTCATTCCCGAATGCTTTTATCGGCCTGCCCGCCGTAGTGCCTACGGCACGTAGGCAGGGAATCCAGAATTTAGGGATTCTTGACCTGGATTCCGGCCACAAGCTTGCCGGAATGACGATTGACTTTTGGTTTCTTAATTGTCCGGGTAGCCCCGATAGATCGGGGTAAACCGGAGGCTCATTACAAACACACGCAGAGCGTGTGACCATTTTTGTTGCGCCCCTACGAAAGCCCGCATAGAGGCTGATATGGAAATGGTTTATCAAGCCATCTTTTACAATTGCCCGCGAAATCGACAGAAGTTTACATAGCCAAGGCAAGGCGATGTTCATGGTATGTCCGATTAGTACATCCTAAAGTATAATCGTTATTTATTTGCCGGATCCGAACTCAACCTTTTGATAACATATTTCTGCCGAAGGCATGGTTACCCAGATTTCAGCCGGAGGCCGCGTGTGAATGATGCACACGAAAGTGTGTACCAATAGTGCCTGTTTTTATTGTCTTTATAACGGGGACGGGTCTTGCTATTATTTGAGAGAGGCTTGTGCTCAGTTCTTTTTGAATGATCCGGCAGGTTTTTGATTTGCCGTAGATAAGGATAGAGGAAATCGTCTGCTGATTTTTTTCTAATAGTGCCTGATCTTCAATTTTCTGATACTTCAGCCATAAATCATATCCATCATCGGCAAATAATCTGCTATAGAGAAAAAAGTATTGGAAGAATGACAATGGAAACGAGGGATTGATTAAATGATATTTTCTTGGAAGAATGTTTGAATATTAATCTTGCTCTATAAGGTATGATGATTCAATTATATTCCGTAATAGAGCAAGTCTTTCAATATCTCGGCAGTTCTATATAAATAAATTCATTTATTCTTTTTCCCGGTTTCAGCTACAGAGAAGAAGGCGGGTTTGGGTTTATAGTTTCTATCGAATAGCAGGGGATAATTAGTTCTCCCGCTAATGGGCCAATTGTTTAGCCATGAGGCGCCGTCATTAACTCCCCAAAGGGTGACTCTGGAAATTTTTCCCGGTTTGTCGAGCAGCATAGAAAATAATTCAGCATATCGATCGGCAAGCTGTTTCTGTTTTTCATCAGGCAATCCATCTGTAAATGGATTCAATTCTTTTTTTAGTTTTGCGTTCTTGCCGATATCAGCTCCCCTGTAATCGGAGGCACTCGGTAAAATATCCACATCCAGCTCGGTGATCATTATTTTTAAGCCCAGCGCAGAAATTGAATCCACAAATGCACTAAATTCGCTGCGCACAGGATAATCGAGTCCGCAATGCCATTGGAGTCCTACACCGTCAATTCTCAAACCTTTGGACTGCAGCCTCTTGACAAGCCTTAGTGTCCCGTCTCGTTTTGCGGGCCTGTCTATCAGGAAGTCGTTATAATATAATTCTGCATTCGGGTCGGCTTCATGTGCGAATTCGAAAGCTTTTTCTATAAAATCTTCTCCGATAGTCTCGGCCCATTTTGTCTTGCTAATATTTCCGCTATCATCGAGTGCTTCGTTGACGACATCCCATCCTTTTACTTTTCCTTTGTAGCGGCCCACGACTGTAAATATGTGGTCTTTCATACGTTCGAGCATCGACTGCCTATCTAAAAGTTTTCCGGAACTGTCTGTGAAAACTTCTTGAGGGATCTGCCAATGCCAGATAAGAGCATGCCCCACTACGAACATTTTGTGTTTAATGCCATAATCGACGAACCTGTCAGCCGCTTCAAAATTATATTTTCCTTGTTCAGGATGGATCGGCTGCCATTTCATAACATTTTCGGGAGTTATTGTATTGAAATGTTTTTGGACTATTTCAGAAGCTTCCTGATCTTTGCCGGAGACTATATTGTCGTTTAGAGCAGCCCCAATAAGAAAATCATTTTTGAATACTTCTTTTAGTGCAGGCTGATTTTGTCCATATAATTGATTGCCCGTTCCTATCAAAAATACAGGAAGGCATAATAGGAATATTCTTGCAGTTTTAATTTTAGTCTCCTTGATTTTTATTAAAGATATTGAAAGAGTTTGGGAATAACAAAGGATCTATCTTGATCTATGAAGCTGAAGTCAAATAATGAGTTGTGTGAATTAAAACAATATATTTACGCGCTAAACTATGAGTGGTGTTAATAAATTCAATCGAAAATCTATTTGGCGGAGAGAGTGGGATTCTCCCAAAGGTGGCGAAGCCATGCCTTTGGCAGATCCCTCAAAAAAACTATGTTTTTTTGAGGGAGAACCCACGGTACTCTTTCTTTGTGTTGCGGAGAGAGTGGGATTCGAACCCACGGTACCCTTACGGATACACTACCTTTCCAGGGTAGCCAATTCAACCACTCTTGCATCTCTCCAGTTGATTTAATATCCTAATCTATTGATTAAAATCCAAAGAACAAAAAACTGACACCTGTTGTATAACTGCAATGCGGAAGGGGAGGGATTCGAACCCTCGATAGCCTTGCGACTATTCCGGTTTTCGAGACCGGTCGATTCAACCACTCTCGCACCCTTCCATGATATAAAATATAAAGAACTTTTTTGCTAACTGATGGAGGGATTCCTCCTTCAGTAGGAATCCCTTCGGCAGAAGCCACATAGTGCTCCTTCGGAGAGTCCCTTCGGGAGAACCCTCGATAGCCTTGCAACTACTCCGGTTTTTGGCGAAGCCATCCCGAATATCCTTTTGATATTCGGGACAAGACCGGCCGATTCCCGCCACAAAGACGGCGGGCAGGCAGCCACTCTCGCACCCTTCCGAGTTTAGTCTCTGTAACTATAATATACGGATAAAGGTCAAAGAATTCAAAGATTTATGAAACCTTCGGTTGTGATTTTGTGTTCTTATCTTTAATCTTACAATAAAAAAAATGGAGGATATCAACATGGCAGTTAAAGTTGGAAATAAAGCACCGGAGTTCACATTATTCGATACGGAAAGGAAATCCCGGTCGTTGTCCGAGTTTCGCGGAAAGACAGTTGTGCTTGCATTCTATCCCGGTGCATTCACGGGAGTGTGTACAAAAGAAATGTGTACATTCCGTGATACCATGGAAAAATTTAACAGGCTCAATGCGCAGGTCATAGGTATTAGTGTAGATGCATCGTTCGCGAATTATGCGTTCGCTGCACAGAATAATCTGCAGTTTCCGCTCTTGAGCGATTATTCCCGCAAAGTGATCAATGAATACTGCGGCGTGCATGAAGACTTTGCCGGATTGACAGGTTACACCGCTTCAAAACGTGCAGTATTTATAATCGACGCAAGTGGTATTGTAAAGTATGTATGGATTTCTGAAAATCCGGGTGTAGAACCGGATTATAATGCCATAGAGCAAGCATTGAAATAAAAATCATTTAAAATCTCTTTTGAATTTCAACGAGATTATTCATATTCTATATACAAGGAAAAGCTATGCTTAAAATAGGAAGAAAAGCCCCTGACTTCAATTTGATGTCGGGCGATGGAAAAAAGGTCGGCTTAAAAGATTTTGAAGGCAGAAAATTGGTCCTGTATTTTTATCCGAAAGACAACACGTCCGGATGTACGGAAGAAGCCCGTTCTTTTGAAAAAAAGCGAGGGGCGATGAAAAAGAGCGGTGCAATTGTAGTTGGTATAAGCCCGGACAGCACAGACTCGCATGCAAAGTTTGCTCAAAAGAATGCATTGACATTTCCGCTTCTCAGCGATGAGGAGAGGAGTGTCATTAAGGCGTACGGAGTATGGAAAAAGAAAACAATGTACGGCAACAAGTGTTTCGGTGTAGACCGCACTACTGTTGTGATTGATGAAAAAGGAATTGTCCGGCATATCTTTCATCGGGTAAAAGTGGAAGGTCATGCAGACGAGGTCCTGAACGTTTTGAAAGAGGTAAAGTAAATCATGCCGAAGATGTATATTACACGGAGAGAAGTTTTCAGCGCTTCGCACCGACTATGGAACTCCGATTTAACCGAGGAACAGAACATTGAATTGTTCGATAAATGCGCCAATCCGAACGGGCATGGTCATAATTTTGTTCTTGAAGTGACCGTTGCAGGCGATATGAAAAACGAATCGGGATATGTAATGGACATTAAAAAACTTAAAAGCAGTTATCCGGAAAGAAATTATTTCGAAAGTCGATCATAAGCATCTGAACTATGATGTCGATTTCCTGAACGATAAAATTCCAACCGCGGAAAACATTGTGCGTGCATTCTGGCAGGTACTGGAAAATGAAAATCAGCGAGGCAAAGCTCTCTGCAATCCGGCTGCATGAGACAGAGAATAATATGGTAGAGTATCGAGGTGAAGAATGACCACTGAAAATAAAGGTCGAAAAGAAGCAATTATTAACGATTTTCTTACCGAACTCGGCGAAGATCCGCAGCGTGAGGGACTCCGTAAAACTCCGGATCGAGTTGCGCGAATGTACGAATTTCTGACAAAAGGGTATAAACAAAATATTGAAGAAGTCATGAATGGCGCCGTCTTTGAGGAAAAATACAGCGAAATGGTAATTGTCAAAGACATCGATTTCTTCTCGTTGTGCGAGCATCACCTGGTGCCGTTTTTTGGAAAATGTCATATTGCGTATATTCCCAACGGACGTATCATCGGTTTGAGCAAGATGCCGCGGATTGTTGAAGTCTTTGCGCGGCGGCTACAGGTCCAGGAACGATTAACGCAGCAGATTGCAGATACGCTGTTTAAGTATATAAACCCGCTGGGAGTTGCCGTCGTTATGGAAGCCCAGCATCTCTGCATGATTATGCGCGGTGTTGAGAAATTGAATTCTGTCGCGACAACCAGTGCGATGCTGGGTACGTTCCGAAATGATCAAAAGACAAGAAGCGAATTCCTCACGCTTATCGGCAGGCAGCCATAACAAGCGATGGAAACGAAAAAACCGCGTGTTATATGGATTACCGGCGCAAGTACGGGAATCGGAAAAGCCCTCGCAATTAAGTTCGCTTCGCATGGCGACATTATCGCTGCAAGTGCCAGAACAGTGGAGAAATTAAACGAATTGCAGCGGCAGGTTTCTAGTTCCAACGGCATATGCAGTCTAATACCATGCGATGTACAAAACGAGGTCTCTGTATCCGAAAGCATGAAGAAAATTCTGGAAAAGCATGGTAATATAGATATACTTATTAATAATGCCGGCGTCACATATTTTAAAGATTTTTTAGAGACATCAACGGAAGAATTCGATCATATTGTTAATACGAATCTTCGCGGAACATTTCTTGCAACAAAAGCAGCCTTACCGGCTATGCTTCAAAACAGAAGCGGATTGGTAATGAACATTATATCGTTCATCGTAAAGGAAGTCTTCACGAAATCGGCCGCATATGCAGCATCTAAAGCCGGTGTTGAAGCGATGATGAATGTTTTGCGTTCCGAAATACGCCGGCAAGGGATTAATATTGTTAATGTTTACCCCGGCGCAGTATCTACTCTCATCTGGCGCCCGCAGCAGCTTGAAAAATACGGGAATCAAATGTTGACTCCTGAACAAGTTGCTGATATATTATACGATATTTCTATACAACCACCGTCACTTATGGTGGAAGAAATAATACTCCGGCCGCAAGGCGGAAATTTACAGGTATCTTGATCCCTAATTTATCTCAGGACTGAATGACTCTTTGCTAATGTTCTGCTGATTTAAACAAGCAACTCTGTATTAAAGACAGCATTGCTTCAGAAAGCTGCGATAATATAAAATCGGCAGATTTTCACAGCAACTTGAAACATAATCAGTCATTTGATATATTAGGAGTATCAATGAAACACACACTGTATATCCTGCTTATCCTCAGTAGTGTCTGTTTTGTAATCGCATCTCTTTTTAACGGATGTTTTATTCTTAGACCCGTAGGACAAGCGATTTCACAGGGATATGAAAATTCTGTATCATATTTCAACGGATATTATAACGCAAAGTGGTTATTCGATGAAGCAGAAGATGAAGTCAAAGAAAACGACCTAAAGAACCGCAGCCAGGATACTTTAGCTGCAGTAAATATCCAAATTCCAGCCGGTACAAAAGATAAATTTGCAAAAGTTATAGATAAATGTTCAAACATCCTTGCTTTTCATTCTACAAGCACATTGGTAGACGATGCTCTTATGCTCATCGGAAAATCTTTTTATTATCAGGCGGACTACCTTAAAGCAGAACGAAAATTTTCGGAGCTGTTGACCCAGTATCCTAACAGTCCGCTGGTTCTGGAAACACAGATCTGGTATGCTCAAACGGAAGAAAAATTAAAAAAAACCGATGCCGGTATACGCATTTGCGAGTCGGTGATTGCCGCCGCAAAGGCAAGCGGTGATGTCGAGAGCGAAATTCAAGCGCGCAGGATCCTCGGCAAAATCTATCTTCAGCAAAAGCAAATCGATAAAGCAGTCGTGGAGTTTGAAAAAGAAATAGCACTATCGGACGATGACGATATGAAAGCCGAAGCACAGATGAATCTTGGAAGTATTTATTTTTCCGAGGAGCTGTACGGCAAGGCAGCAGAGGCATTTTTAAAAGTTAGAAATTATACATCCGATCCTTTTTCGAACTATTACAGCGCACGGCAGGCCTCAGTTGCATACAGGAAGACAAATGAATATGTAAAAGCATTGCCCCTTGTCGATGAGCTGATTGAGAATTTCAGGTATCAAACGTATTTGCCGGATCTTCTCTTTGAAAGGGCAAATATTTATGCTGCAAGCGGAAAGAGAAACGAAGCGATAGACGAATATATCAATATCGACACAACATATGCAAATTCGGAATATGCCAGGCGTTCTGCATATCAGCTTGGAGTAATATATGAAAAAGAAATTGGTGATTATCGGCTGGCATTGAAATACTACAAAGAAGTGATGTCGGCTGCATCACCCGGATTTGCGGCTGACGGGCGTCTTAAATATAATGCCCTTGCAAGGTATTTTGATGCATGGAAGGAATTGGAAAATGCCGACAGCCTTTTATTTGCTCTTACGGATACGACAAAGGAAACAATTAAAGATACTCTCAACGCTGAATTATCAAAAACAGATTCGCTCCTAACAGAGAAACCTGAGGAAGATACAAATATTGCGCAAGTAATCAATACAACCGGGCGCAGAACAGGGCGGATTCCTTCTCGTTCAGCCTTTCCTGCTGCCGATTCTCTTTCATCGGTTTCAGATAGTACGAAACATAAAGTTGAGACGGTTGCACCGCATCCGATGAAGCCTCTATTCGAAACGCTGAAGTCATTTCGTTCGCTGCTGGATTCAGCGCAATCTGCGGTCACACGCGCTTCAACTCAAAATTCGGGTGTCGGACCCGATTCACTGGCTGTGCTGAAATTTATTGCCGATTCAATACAGAAAAATATTTTTCTTTTTTCCTCAAAAATTGCAGACTCGCTGAACGTAATTAAATCTATTTCCGCGCAGGATCTGGGTGATATCTTCCATATGGAATTGTCATTGCCTGATTCCGCTTTATTCTGGTATGAGAAATCCATTGCCCTGTCTTATAATTCCCTTAGAAGCCCGCGCATCCTTTACATCCTTGCAGAACTTTCCAGGAAGAATACCGATGAAAAAAGCGGTACACCTGAAGAATATTACCTGCGGCTAGATCGCGATTTCCCCGAAACTATCTATGCGAGGGAAGCCCGGAGGCTGCTTGGAAAAGAAAGCACCGTGATAAAGGCAGATACAGCGGCTATTTATTATGATCAGGCTGAGAAACAGATTGATAAAAAACAGTACGACAATGCAATTAAAACATTCCGCAGTATCGCACAATTATACCGCGGATCACCATTAGCTGCTAAAAGTGAATACGCAATAGGATGGATTCTTGAAAATAATCATGAGAAACCGGAGAACGTTAAGGCGCAGTATGATCTTGTTGTAAAAAATTATAAAGGATCGAAATATGCGATCGAAGCTGCGAAGCGATTGAACGCAATCATGACAAATGATGACTTGAAACGAGATACGGCAAAGGTTAATGAAACAAAACCGGATAAACCGGGCACTAAAAACGCACCGGCGGATTCAACAAAAATTAATCCTGTCAAGATAGACACGACAAAAATTAATAGGGAAAAAATCGACAGAAGTAAATTTGTAAAATCCGATACGTCCCGGTCAGATTCAGCAGGGATTGATACGTCCGGCATGGAAACAACAAAAAAAGACTCGTCAGGAATAAATTCCGTTCCTGCGGACAAAAAAGTTCCAAATGTTCCGGATACTGTAAAAGATACTGTTGTCTCCGGAAAGAAATGATTAAATTATAAGCTAATGACTGCAAAAGAGGAAATGTCAAACGGGGCGGTAAAACAATTATGCGAGGTAAAATCCTGCAGTGAAGTCGCTGCAAAGACTTTTCTCCTTCGTTTTATTTCTGCGGAAATTGCCGCTTCAGCGCGGCCGGGCCAGTTCGTTAATGTTCTTGCTGCCGGAACGGGCGAAGGCCCTCTATTAAGAAGGCCCTTCAGCATAGCCCGCGTCGACGGTAATAATATTGAGCTGCTATTTAGTGCCATTGGAACAGGCACAAAACTTCTTTCCCGAAAACAGCCAGGTGAATTGATAGATGTTCTGGGCCCGCTTGGCCGGCCTTTTCGTGTCGATGCCGGGTACGACACGGCACTTATTGCCGCCGGCGGAATCGGTATGGCGCCTTTTCCATTTCTTACAGGAGATTTAATCAAGCAAGGCAAGCGGATTGAGACATTTGTCGGATTTAGAAATGCCGGACAAATTTTTACTTCAGATCTGCAGAATATTCATTTAGCAACAGATGACGGCAGCAAGGGATTTCATGGAACCGTCGTTCAATTACTTGAGTCCTTTGTGAATCGGACGGATCTCGGGAAGATTAAGATATTCGCCTGTGGTCCGGCTGCTATGCTTAAGGCTCTTACGGAACTGGCAAAAATTAAAAATATTTGCTGCGAAGTATCGTTAGAAGGACATATGGCATGCGGAGTCGGAATTTGTCAGGGATGTCCTGTGGAACGCACCGGCGATGGACCGAAATATGCCCTAGTCTGCAAAGACGGGCCGGTTTTTCTCACAACGGAAATTAATCTGTAATGGCTTCATCCGATAAAAATAAAGTTAAGACATCGTTCACTCTTCGCGGAGTTGAATATAAAAACCGGATTTTTGTTGCATCAGGTACATTCGGATATGGAGATGAAGTCCGTACATTAGCAGACGTAAGCCGGATCGGAGGTATTTTTACAAAATCGCTTTCGCTGAAACCTCGTGCCGGAAATCCGCCGCAGCGTATTGTTGAAACAGCCGGCGGCATGCTGAATTCCATCGGACTTGCAAATATCGGAGTTCATTCATTTATCGAACAAAAACTGCCTTTCCTCCGCACGCTTGATACAAAGATAATTGCAAATATTGCCGCAAGTTCTCTTCAGGAATATTGTGATGTTTTAAAGCTGCTTGAAGATCAGAATGGAATTGCCGCCTATGAAATTAACGTATCATGCCCGAATGTGAAGGAGGGCGGATTGAACTTCGGTACCGATTGTTCGATGACGGGAAAAATTACGGCAAGTCTCCGCAAACTGACAAATAAAGCGCTGATAATAAAATTAACGCCGAATGTGACGCATATTTCCGAATTTGCCCGTGCTGTCGAAACGGAAGGCGCCGATGCGGTTTCCGTAATAAACACTCTCATCGGGATGGCAATAGATATCAAGACTCGAAAACCGAAACTTTCCACGGTTACCGGCGGCCTTTCCGGTCCTGCCATCAAACCCGTTGCATTAGCAAAAGTATATGAAGTCGCCAAGTCTGTAAAAATCCCGATTTTTGGGATCGGCGGAATTGCAAGCGCTGAAGATGCATTTGAATTTTTATTGGCAGGGGCGGCGGCAGTACAAATCGGCACGATGAACTTTGTTGATCCGTCAATTTCTATGAAGATCGCCGATAACATGATAATCTATGCCGAAAAGCATGGAATTTCAGATATCGGTACATTAGTCGGAGCTCTGGATGCAGATGTGAAGTTTTCGGTTCTTCAATCCTGGCTGTAATCTTTCTGACAAAATTATTTTACTCTTTCCATTTTCGGTACTAAGTTGACATACACTGAATCAATCGAATTCCTTTTCAATCTCCAGAAGTTCGGAATGAAATTTGGTTTGCAGGGAATCAAATCGCTCCTCCGCTTCCTCGATAATCCCGAAAAGCAGTTTCCTTCCATTCACATTGCTGGAACGAACGGTAAGGGATCTACTGCATCGATGATCGCGGCAATCTTTACGGCTGCGGGTTATAAAACAGGTTTGTTCACATCTCCACACCTTGTGAGTTTCAATGAACGTATCAGAATCGACGGCAAGCCTATTCCATCGCGTACGGCAGCGCGGCTTATATCTGATTATCCGGCCGGAAGTTGAAAGAAACAATTCTACTTTTTTCGAAGCGGTGACGGCGGCAGCATTCAAGCATTTTGCAGAATCAAAAGTCGATATCGCAATCATTGAAACCGGCCTGGGAGGTCGGCTGGATGCAACAAATGTAATTCGGCCGATAGTTTCAGTTATTACAACAATCGGGTTGGAACATACGCATATTCTTGGTTCGAAAATAACGGATATTGCCTTCGAAAAGGGAGGCATTATCAAGAAAGGAATTCCCTGCGTCACCGGAGTAAAGTCGAAAAGCGCTGTCCGCATTCTGCAAAATATCTGCAATCAAAAAAAGTCACAATTGATCCGGGTTCAACCCGGGCAAATTCATATTAAGCATTTTTCTCTTCAAGGCGTTGTATTCGATTTTCTCGCAGCAGGGAAAAGGAAAGAGAATGTGCATGTATCGCTCATAGGCGAGCATCAGGCGATGAATGCATCTATTGCATTGAATACTATAGAGACGGTTATCAGATGCAGCGATTTTAAAATCAGCGAGCAGTCTATTCGAAAAGGATTGGGAAATATCCGTAAATATTCCGGATTAGATGGCCGATTGTCGATCGTCCGGAAAAATCCTCTTATACTTGCCGATGTCGGACATAATCCGGATGCAATTCGCGCTCTGTGCCTTTCGCTCCGGCGGTTGAATTTAGGAAAAATTTACATTGTATTCGGTTTGATGCAGGATAAAGACTACAAGCAGATTGTGAAATTATTTAAAGCGCCTGCAAAAACAGTCTTTGCTGTGGAAGCGAAAACAGACCGGTCCCGCAGTGCGGCAGAGCTGGCAAAAGAACTTCGCAGATTAAAAATACCCGCAGAAGAATTTACAAACGTTATAAGCGGTTTTAAAGAAGTTCTTCGAAAACACGACGGCATCCCGGTGCTTATTACCGGATCGCATTTTGTGGTGGGTGAGGCGGTTGCTTTTCTGAAAAAGGAAAAATACTTGACAATCAATCAATAATCGTGTATACTACTAATGAAGTTTATAAATAAGTTTTTTCCGGTTCATCCGACCAGGGTTACTTCAAAAAAATTATTTCGTTCCATTCCAATTATTTATCTTGAGAAAATTGTCTGATACTTGACGATGTCTTTAAAAATCATTAATCCTCTTCTTTCACTATCATAGGTATATTTTCCATGCCAATGGATATCACTGAATTAAAATCCAAAAAGATCGCCGAACTAAATGCGATTGCCAAAGAACTCAACATCACAGGTTACAGCGATCTTCGCAAGCAGGACCTAATTTTTAAAATTCTTGAAGCACAAACCCAGAAAGACGGGCTGGGATTCAGCAAGGGTGTGCTTGAAGTGCTGCCCGACGGGTACGGGTTTCTTCGTTCTGTCGATTACAACTATCTTCCGTCGCCGGATGATATTTATGTATCGCCGTCGCAAATTAAGAAATTCGGTTTGCGTACGGGCGATACTGTAAACGGCCAGGTCCGCCCTCCTAAAGAGGGTGAGAGGTTTTTTGCGCTCTTGCGTGTCGAGGCAGTGAACGATGACCACCCGGATCTGATCCGCGAGCGTGTCCTGTTCGAGAATCTTACGCCGATGTATCCGTCTTCACGGATCAAACTGGAAACTATTCCCGGTGAATATGCTATGCGTATTCTCGATCTTCTTGCACCGGTCGGGAAAGGCCAGCGCGGTATGATCGTATCGCCGCCTAAAGCCGGAAAAACCATCCTATTGCAAAAGATGGCCAACAGTATTACAAGAAATCATCCGGAAGCGAAGTTAATCGTGCTGCTTATCGACGAACGTCCTGAAGAAGTGACGGATATGGAACGTTCCGTAAGCGCCGAAGTTGTCAGTTCCACATTTGACGAACCGCCCGAGCGTCACGTTCAGGTGGCCGATATGGTGCTGGAAAAAGCAAAAAGATTGGTTGAATCGAAAAAAGACGTTATTATCCTGCTGGACAGCATCACGCGTCTTGCCCGTGCGCATAACACCGTAGTACCGCACAGCGGAAAGATACTCTCCGGCGGTGTCGATGCCAATGCGCTGCACAGGCCGAAACGGTTCTTCGGAGCTGCCCGAAATATTGAAGAAGGCGGAAGCCTGACGATCATTGCCACGGCGCTGGTAGAAACCGGCAGCCGAATGGATGAAGTTATCTTTGAAGAGTTTAAAGGTACGGGAAA
Organism: uncultured Bacteroidota bacterium; assembly: GCA_963770945.1. Taxonomy (GTDB): domain Bacteria; phylum Bacteroidota; class Ignavibacteria; order UBA10030; family UBA10030; genus Fen-1298. The sequence continues at coordinate 201,497 of CAVYRP010000005.1, forward strand.
TATGGAAATTGTCCTCGACCGCGGATTGAGCGACAAGCGTATTTTCCCGGCTATCAATGTGAACCGCTCCGGAACGCGCAAAGAAGAAATGCTGCTCGAACCCGACGATTTGAACCGCGTATGGATTCTCCGCAAGTTTATGAGCGACCTGGAACCCAGCGAGGCAATGGAACTCCTTCTCGATAAAATGAGAGGCACCAAGACGAATAAAGAATTCCTAAAAGTAATGAATAGCTGATGTCCGCATTACTCTAATCGAAAAGTTGCAGGGTAATGTTTCGATTAAAATTACTTAAAGTATCCGGGTGTCTTAGAAAAGATCGTTATTGGTTTTTAGCGCGATATGTAAACCGGTAAATATCTAAAACCTGACTGTCGAAGCTTGACAGCATTTAGCACTCGTCCATTATATGCATTCCTGATTTTTCAATCAGATGTTTTACGAAACGATTCTTTTTGTCGACGAGGATGTTAACCGGTTTCTTGGGCCGGTCGGATATCTGGAACGACATTATTATAACTTCATCGCCTTTGTGCACAAGATGAGCCGCTGCACCGTTTATCCCGATAACGCCTGAATTCTTTTTCCCTTTTATAACGTAGGTCTCGAGACGGCTGCCGTTTGTATTATCGACTATCAGGACTTTCTCGTACTCGCCGATGCCGGCAAGTTTCATCAGGCATTCGTCGATAGTAACGGAGCCGACATAATGGAGGTTTGCTTCGGTAATAGTTGCCTTATGAATTTTCGACCGAAGGTATATCCGCATAATTAAATTTCCTGTTCTATTGTTCACCTGTAAAGTACTCACAAGTCATTGCATATGCAAAGGATTGGTTATCCGGAAGTTTTGATATCCTTTCATTTCTTAGACTTATCTAATAGAAAGCATCTTTTTTCCACTTGACATGCAATCTGAATTATTCTACTTTCTATTGTATTTCTTTTTGCCGTAACAGCGCCAAATGATACTTACGGGGCGCGGCAATAATATAATAACTTACAATTTTGCAGAGGGGGTTAAATGATTACCACCAAATTTATCCGTCCATTTTTCCTTTTAGCAATTATTATTTTTGTTGTGCTGAACTTACCGGGCAGGTTAAGATTAAGTAGCGGGTAGAGATTTCGCCGGGTAAAATCGCATTATCGATAGTAAGTGGCGGTTCAGATAATTTTACACTGCCTGCGTTGAATCTGAGTGATTTTGCGATAGATGGCGGAGGTGGATTTGTTGAATCGTATGATGATATCTATCACGATCAAATTTTTGTTCCGCGAATTGGCGGAGTTATAGGTTTGGCGTATGATCTTAAATATTTAAATAATGTTACATTCTATCCTTCGTCTAATCGGCTTTATGTATTTGGTCCTTTAGGAAATGCTATTCAAGTATTTCCCTTTGACAATGACAACTGGTTTGAAGATAATGGAGAATATATAGAATGGAATAAGTATGCTTTTAGTCAGGAAAAATATAACAAATGACAAGGAGAATGCTTATTACTGGGCAGAGCGTGATCCAAGTCATTTTTTGACGGATTCAACAAAGTGGGGTTATTATCCGATAGATCGTATCTTCTTAACAGTAAAACCGTGGGAACCAATACGGTTTCGCTATTATTATCTATCACATCCCGATGAAGGATTCTATGCCTCGCCTTATAACAGTCCCAGATATGATCTTTTTACGGATTACCCAAATTCATATGGAATAGGAAACGGTCGAATGATATTCGAATCATTCGGTGATTCCTTGGGACAAGTGTTTCCGATGCATTGGATATCACGTGATAGCGGAGCAATTGGCTCGCCGATTATTTATTCAGATCCACAGCCAGAATTTTATTTACCGGACAGCGGAATGTATAGGGTTATTATCGGGAATGTTTTGCCGAATGTAAACGGAACGCTTTCAGTAATAGATACGATGTCGCATGTATTAGTCACCGATATACGAAGCCATCAAGGAGATACGGTCCTTATCGGGCCTTACGCTGAAGGAATGATTTTGAAATTCGAATTGAGCGGGATGAAGCAATGCGGCGGGCAATCGGACTACATGAGCGGAGGAATAGGATTTGAGAGTTGGAACGATTATGATTTTCAAGATGCCGCAATATGGGTAGAATATGCGGCTAAGCCGGTTGATCATCTGGAACTATGGAGTACTTCAGAGACCATATATTACGGGGATACATTAGACGTAGATATTGTACCTTGCGGCAGCGACAGCTTGTTCTCACCTCTTGGATATGATTATAAATTTGAATTTTCAGTTGAGCTTACAGAAGAGACATCCAGGTTTGTTGAACTGATCTATGAAGATCAGGGTTCGAATATTGTTGAACATATTCCTTCTAATAATAGAAGAGGTATGGGTGTAAGGCTTGCTGCGAATAAAGAGGAGCCGGATAGTGTTGTGAATTTAACGTTTCGGCTTAAAGCATTTTATATTGGAGGAGGGGGAGCGGCGAGTTCAATAACAACAGTGCCGGATGGCCAAACAGAAATAAAGGTTCAAACAAAGATATCGCTTTTAAATCAAAGCAAACAAACCTTGAGTAAAAAGGATGGCAAAATTACATTGAGTTTTGGCACACAAAAAAGAGAAATTAATAGGACCGCCGCAAAGAAATTACAAGCCATGTCTAAACAGCCGAAGAAGAGGAAAATAGGCCGAATACTTGTAAATGATAAGAGTAAAAATATTTTGCCGTTATCATATTCAAAAAAAGAAATTAAAGCTTCGATAATGGATGGGGAGACGGATAATGCAATTGTGGTAACTGAGTGGGTAATGGGAATTAATCCACCGCAGGAAATTCTGTTGGGGGAGACAATATATTTCCAAGCTGTAGAAGATCCAATAAATTCACCTGAACATAAAAAGAAACTTCTTATTATCCCATTAAAGAAAATTGGTGATAAGCACGAGCCGAGACTCTCAGGTGTTCATTTTACGGTTGAAAAATTACACGGAGACAATCTTGGTGTATATTATGATGAAAAATTGGATGAAAATGGATCGTCTTCTTTAAAACCGGATATTATCCGTTTAGTAGGTCGTTATTGGAAGGGTGATGCAAATAAATACACAGTGCGATTAACAGCAACAACTTCAGATCGAAATGGTCACATGCTGATTGAGGTGAAGAAACCTGATGTCCTTGGGGATCCGAATTTAACAGATGAGGTGCGGAAAACTAAGGTAAAAGATGTGTTAGGTGAAGATCTATGGCTTGATGAATGGATAATAAAATATGCCGGAGAAAATGGAATTTTTCCTCAAATTATTAAGGCTCAAATACAATGTGAGAGTAATTTCAAGCCTGCGTATCGTTGGGAACCATTTGTAGATTCATATGAACAAAAAAGAGGATATTTTAAACAATCAAGATATAAAATTACATTGGATCCACAGTATGAAGGTGATCCGCCAATTCCTTGGCAAGATCATATAAATGCAAAACCCATATATCCACATGGTGAATACACAACTATATGGGATCGTTTTTATAATAATTCTACATGGTCGAATACATCGGCATCAAGCGGCACGTATAATGGAAGAAGAATAAATGGTGATTTTATATGGTATCGAGATGCCGTTATAGGTTGGGAAAGTGCGTTCTTAGAAGCAATATCGGAAATAACGAATTCCGTTGATGATGCAAGAGCAGTTGCAAATAAATGGATAAAGAATAAATATCAAATGGATGTACCTGCACAAACACGGATTGCGGCTTCCTATGGTTTTTTACAAATACTTTATGCTACTGCTTGCGATAGAGGTTATGACGAGGATACAAAGGATGGAACTTGTAATAATCATTTACCGGAATATTTGAATTTAACACAATTGAATTTTGACTGTGCAATTCCGTTTCTTGCAAGCAAAATAATATTAGCTTTAGAAAATTCACCTGACAAAGATGGCAATTGGATAGATGGATATGAAGCAACAATAAGAAGGGCATTGAACCTTTACAATGGAAGAGAATATGAAAATTCTTATGGACAAGATATATTAAATGTGCGTAACAATTATTATCCAAATTTAAATAAGTAAAATCTGATATCGCCTAAAGGACATTAATATGAAATATACAATCATTGTAATTGTTATTGGTTTATTTTTTGTTACTTCTACTTGGTCGCAAAGTAGCGGGCAAGTGGAATCTCAGATTGAAGCATTGCTTTTATCCTATCCTAATGGTCGATATGAGTTAGCTGAAAAAATATTTGGGATTGATAGCATTTCTCAAACACAAAGATATAACTTTGAAAAAGTTAGAGATCCATATGGAACACTAAAAGGATGTTACTTGTTTATCGCTCAAACAGGTAAAGAATATCATGAAAAATATTCTATTGGAATTTTTAAAAATAATTCAATTTTGTGGATGTCTGATTCTTTATATGGCGAATATTCTTTTGGGGATTTTGAAGCAATATTTGACATTAATAGTGACGGTTATGTCGAAATAGTAACAAGCTGGAAACAAAGCGCAAATAATACAGATTCAGACATGTGGATTTTTAGCTGGGACGGTACTCGAGGATGGATAATAAATGATGTTGATAACGAAGGTCGAACAACAATGAATTCTTTCTGTATTTTAAAAGATGTCAATGGCGATGGAATATATGAACTAGTTACTGAAAGACCAGTATATAATCAACAAGGTGTTCAAATTTCTATGAAAGAATCTCCATTTATTTGGAATGGTAGTAAATACATTCCAGGTTCAGATGTCTCAGAAAAAAAAACGACAGTAGCAAATAATTTAACTGCGTCCTTAAATGTTAATGTTACAAAACATGTCGATATACTTGAATATAGATATGCACTATCAAATAATTCAATAAGTGTACAATCTATAAAATATTTATTTATCAGAGATTTAATTAACTCTGCCTTTGTATAACTCCATTTGGATGGAAGTATATACATAAAGAAAATCCATCGTTATCAAGTTTTATTGCTTTCAATAAGAACGTATTAGAAAAAGGTCAGTCTATGGACTCTCTCATAGTTAATTCTACTAATGGATTACCGAGTATATCGAACTATTATGCACAAGCGCCTTTTTCATTCATTAACTATTCTATTTCCGATACATCTGTTTTAGAGAGAGATGTTAATGAAAACATTTTTAAAAATTCGTTTAGTAATAAAACTGTTGCTCCTTCCTATCCTCCAAATCCTTTCGTTCCACTAAATTTTCTTGATACACTTACAAGCTACACTACACAGTCACGTTCATTGGAATGGATAAAAGATCAAACAACTTCAGATAAATATCTTGGCTACTTTAACTCTGCAAAAACAAGCCTACAGCAAAATAATATTACATCAATACGTGCAACTTTAAATCAAGTGCTGCAAGATGCTAATATAGACAGCACGAATAATATTACAAGCGAAGCCTATGCACTTATCCGTTTTAATACTGAGTATTTACTTGCACAATTACCAATAGCGCCGGTAGCAGGCTGCAATGTAAAGCTTATCAACAGTGCCGGCACAAAACTCACTGGCGGGACACTTGCAATATTATGATAATAGCTGGAAAGACGCAGTCAATAATAGCGACGGAACATTTTTTGTCAACACGACAAAAACAACTCTCAGCTTAAGAATGACATACGAATATGGAACACAAACAAAATCCAATGTCGCCGTTGGAAGTGATACGGTAGCATTCCAGACTGTCAATGCACAAATACAACTTCAAAACAGTAATGGTGTTTTAATAGATACTGGTACAGTTCAGTATTATGCAGGAGCGTGGCGGACATTCGGAACCACGAACAACGGCACAACGAATAAAGAACTCTTACCCAACAATTACTCGTTTAGAATGACTTATGCTTATGCGAGCAAGGATAAACAGCAAGACCTCAATACAAATCCAACTGTAATTTTCCAGACAGTAAATGCAGCCGTGCAATTGCAGAATAGTCAGGGCACTTTGATAGATCAAGGAACCGTGCAGTATTACTCAGGTGCATGGCGGGCATTCGGAACCACGAACAACGGCACAGCGAATAAAGAACTCTTACCCAACAATTACTCGTTTAGAATGACTTATGCTTATGCGAGCAAAGACAAACAACAAGACATCGGTACAAATTCTATTGTCGTTTTCCAGACTGTTAATGCAAGCGTACAATTACAGAACAGTCAGGGGAATTTAATAGATCAAGGAACTGTGCAGTATTACTCAGGTGCATGGCGGGCATTCGGAACCACGAACAACGGCACAACGAACAAAGAACTCTTACCCAACAATTACTCTTTCAGAATGACATACGAATATGCGAGCAAGGATAAACAGCAGGATCTCAGCACAAATCCAACTGTAATTTTCCAGACTGTAAATGCTGCTGTGCAGTTACAGAATAGTCAGGGCACTCTGATCGATCAGGGAACGGTGCAGTATTACTCAGGTGCATGGCGGGCATTCGGAACCACGAACAACGGCACAACGAACAAAGAACTCTTACCCAACAATTACTCTTTCAGAATGACATACGAATATGCATCGATAGACAAACAGCAGGACATAACAACGAATAACATCGTCGGTTTCTCGACAGTTTTATGCACGATTCGAGCAAAAAACTCACAGAACGAATTGATCGATGGAGCAACAGTTAGTTATTACTCAGGTGCTTGGAGAGTGATAGGCCTTACCGTAAACGGAGAAATTACCAAGGAATTACTGCCGCTGAATCTGTCATTCCGTGCAAAATACGGAACAAAACAAAATGATAAGCAGCAGAATTTGTCGACAAATAGTGTAGTGGAGTTTGTGATACAGTAGTGATAAGTGAGAAGTAAATAGTGAATGGCAAATAGTGAATAGTGAAGAGTAAACAGTGAAGAGTAAATAGACGTAGGGGTTTGATTTATCAAATCCTTGCGTATGGGCGAGGTTCCCTTTTAATCCGAAAAAAGGAAAGGGTAGTCGAAGACTTCAGTCTTCGTTGGAAAACAAGCAATAGAAAGGATGACCCCACCCCGCCCTCCCCTGTAAGGGGAGGAGAGAAGTTAAAACCGAAACCTAAAGGTTTCGACTACCAGTAAAAACGGAATATGAAACAGGAGGTAAAAAAATGCGATATTTAATAATCATAATCCTTTGCACAAGTTTATGTGCTGCCCAGACTGCCCGTCAAAGCTCTCCGGCTGTGGAAGGGAATGTTTACGAGATTCCTTTTCCTGCAGGGATTAGTGCATCTGAAGGAAACATAATCGAGCTATCAGTGGCCAATAGCTCTGCATTGACGGCGAATCAGGTAAAAGTAGAGTTAACGAGTACGATTGCAGGATTAAAATTCACGGAGAAATCAGCAACAATTGCGAGCATAAATGCTAAAGAAGAACAGAAAGCTTCATTTATATTCTTAGTTGATAAATCAGCACAGGTGAACAAAGAGCAGACATTAAGCTTTACTATTACCGATAAAACCGGACAGAAATGGACGAAGGACATAAAGGTAATAATAGCTCCGCCAAGGACGTATGAGCTGTTCCAGAATTATCCGAATCCGTTTAATCCGACAACGGTAATAAGTTATCAGTTGCCGGCAATCAGTAATGTAAATCTGAAAATATATGACATAATCGGCAGGGAAGTAGCGAACCTGATAAATGAACAGCAGGAGCCGGGATATTACCAGAAAACATTCGATGCAAGCCGGTATGCCAGCGGTATGTATATTTATCGTCTTATCGCCAAAGACGAGCAGAATAAACAGCACACATTTGTAAAAAAAATGCTGATGCTGAAGTAGTTGAGCCGATGAGCCTATGAGCCTACGAGCCAATGAGCAGTCGAGTAGCTGAGCAGATAAGTAGCGGGGTGAGGTCACCTCACCGAAATGGGGCAAAGAGTAAATAGCAGAGGTGAGGTCACCTCGCCCAAATGGGCAAATTAAATTCGCCAAAAAAAGTCGTATAAGTCTATGAGTCTATGAGTTATATGAGCCGGTGAGCAATATTTCCATCGAATATAATTTGCCGGAATAGAAGATAAATCTACATATTCTATTCCATGAATTGCTTAAAATTTCCTAATAATAAATATCTTTTACCTGCCTTTTTCTTTTCTACACGAGTTATTTCGTGCTTATTTTTTGATAAATGAAAGAGTTGTTTTTGTTTTGAAGTTTTGCTACCATACGGTCAACTATAAGCTCGATCTGTTGCGGGCGGATCAATTATAACAAATATGAATTTATTCAGACGAGCATTTGTTCTTTGTCTTTTTCCCGGATTCCTATGGCCTCAGCAAAAACCTGACAGCAGTGCGATAATCATCTTTACCGGTGACTTCAATCTTGCTGCAAATTTCGAGTATGCTTCGAAACACAGGCCCATCGATGTTTTCGCCCGCTGGAAAACTATCGGTAAGTACGATTTAATGATGGTCAATCTGGAAAATGCTGTTACGCGGTCTGTTGACAGTATGGATAAGGAATTCGTCTTTAAAATGAAACCGGAATACCTTTCTCAGCTGCACAGTGCCGGAATTTCAATTGTCAATTGTGCAAATAACCATGCGGCGGATTTCGGTATAGAAGGAATTCTGGAAACAATCAGGCGGCTGGATTCAGCCGGGATTCGTCATACGGGCATCGGACGAAATCTTGCAGAAGCACGAAAACCGGTTATTCTCGATATAAATAATATCAGAATCGGTTTTCTGGGATACGGCGGTTCGAGAGAATTCATCGCTTCGAAAACGCGGCCGGGTACGACATCGCGCAGTCAATGGCTGATTCTCGAGGATATTAAAAGACTTAAACCTCAGGTTGATTATGTCGTTATCAATCTTCATTGGGGTGAAGAATTGGAAATAGAACCGGACAGCAGTCAGATTGTTCTTGCACACAGGATGATCGAAGCCGGCGGCGATTTAATTGTCGGCCATCATCCGCATGTATTGCAGGGAATTGAGCAGTATCGCGGAAAAATAACTGCATACTCTTTGGGCAATTTTGTGTTTGGCGGAAATTCAAGATGCGTTAACAGCGAAACGGCTGTATTGAAAGTTCGGTTTGATAAAGATACGATGGAAGTGCAGGCGATCCCGGTTTCTATTCGCAATTGGCAGCCGGAAGCGGCCGATAGCAGCGCGGCAAATCGAATGATTCAAAGTTTACAGAAACGATCACAAGTATTTACGAAAACAATTTCTTATTAATTTTTAGGAGCACAATATGAGTAAAGGATGGATTATTGCACTGTCGATCATTGGCGGATTGATTTTAATCGTTCTTCTAGTTGCAGGATGGGTTACCGGCATCTATAATGATATCGTTTCCAAGGACCAGGGCGTGAAGAGTGCATGGAGTCAGGTGGAGAACCAATACCAGCGCCGTTTTGATTTAGTACCGAATTTAGTGGAAACGGTCAAAGGATTTGCGAAGCAGGAAAAAGAAGTATTGATCGGTGTTACGGAAGCACGTGCGAGTGTCGGTCAAATGAAGTTAACACCGGAAGCGCTGAATAATCCGCAGGCGTTTCAGAAATTTCAACAGGCACAGGATGGCTTGAGCTCGGCATTATCAAGGTTGATGGTTGTCGTTGAAAAGTATCCCGAACTGAAATCCAACCAAAACTTTTTAGAGCTTCAATCGCAATTGGAAGGCACCGAGAATCGAATAGCCGTCGAGCGGCGCAGGTTCAACGAAACAGCCAAGGAATATAATACCAAGATTCTCCAGTTCCCTTCAAATATAATCGCGAGCTTCGGCGGATTCCGTGAAGCGCAATACTTTCAATCTGCTGCGGGCGCTGATAAGGCTCCGCAGGTCAAGTTCTGAGGAAAACTATGAAAAACTTACGCTGGGTCATTCTTGCACTTTTTACCGTGATGTGCATGTCATTTGCTGCGGCGGAAACACAACTTCCGGAACTCAAGCAGCGCGTGAACGATTTTACAAACACGCTCAGTTTCCAGGAGTGGCAGGAAGTGGATCGTCTTCTGAAAAGCTACGAGGATACCGCTTCAACTCAGGTTGTTGTCCTGATGGTAAATTCTCTTGAGGGAGTGAGCATAGAGGAATTTGCCCAAAAAACTTTTGCAATTAACAAAATCGGCCAGGCTAAAAAGGATAATGGTGCATTGCTTTTGATTGTAAAACAGGATCATAAAGTAAGGATTGAAGCAGGACGCGGCCTCGAAGGCACTCTAACCGGCGCTGTATCTTCACAGATTATCCGCAATGAAATTCTGCCGTACCTTAAATCAGAAAATTATTTCGGGGGTATTGTGACCGGCGTCGATGCGATAGTCCGGGCGGCGGCAGGTAATTACCAGTTAAACAGAGACAATAATATAACAATATTAATAGTTGTTATTGTTGCAGCGATTTTAATAATTGCCGTTGGAATCCTTGTATTGAAGAAAAAAAAATCAAGGTAAGATAATCGGATTAGATTTTTGTTTTCATTAATAATTAAATGTTACATCTTTAGGAGTGCTCATTATTTTTCAATAACGAGCTTTATTTACGGGTAATATATCGAAGGAAATAACAGACTGAAACGGTCCTTCCACGCAGAGAAATTTTTTGCGAATGGTAAGTGTTCAGGGAGAATTTTTATAAGTTCGGTTCCGAGAGTAATTATGAAAAATTTAAAGTTTAATTTTTTATTTGTTATGCTTGTTATTTGTGCATATGCCGTAACTGCAGACACAAATTTTCCAAAACTTGATCAACGTGTAACAGATTTTACTAATACTCTGAGCTATCAGGAATGGCAAAAAGTAGATCAGGAACTCAAAAGCTATGAAGATACTTCCTCAACGCAGGTCGTTGTACTTATGATTAATTCTCTCGAGGGAGAAAGCATAGAAGAATATGCCAATAAGACCTTTGCAATGAACAAAATCGGCCAGGCGAAAAAGGACAACGGTGTATTGCTTTTAATTGCCAAACAGGATCGTAAGGTAAGGATCGAAGTAGGGTACGGCCTCGAAGGCGTTCTAACGGATGCAATATCATCGCAGATTATCCGCAATGAAATTCTGCCGAACTTTAGAGCAGACAATTATTTCGGAGGTATTGTAACCGGTGTCGATGCAATTATCCGGGTTACAAGAGGGGAGTATCAAGCAGATGCCAAAGGCGATAAAGCTCCCGCAATTTCTGCCGGGTTGGTATTTATGATTTTGATGTTCGGGATATTTGTCCTGCTGCCCATGATGACATCGCGCCGGCGTTCTGTCATAGGTTCAAACGGACACGACTATTTTTCCGGCTGGGGATATGGAGGCGGATCCTTCGGAGGTTTTGGCGGCGGCAGTTCGGGAGGCGGAGGATTCAGCGGCGGCGGCGGAATGTCGGGCGGAGGCGGTGCCTCCGGCAGCTGGTGATTCATTAAAAGCCATATATAGTGAGTTACGATGAGTACTAAACCGATTAGAGTATTGTATGTAAATGAGCTTGAGAGCGATGCGGATTTAATAAGTAATTATCTCGCAAAGCATGAGGGCGCTCAATTCGAAGTTATTTGGATGCAGAGCGGAGAAAAAGCATTGGAGTATCTTGCCAAGCAGCCGCCGGTAGATATTATTGTTACTGAAGATAATCTCCCGGGAATGAGCAATGTAGAATTCAACAGCAAGCTGAAGGAATTAAAGCACGATATTCCCAACGTGTTTCTTTCAACAAGCGAAGATGTGAATCTGGCAGTTGAAGTTATGCGGATGGGCGTGAAGGATTACCTGCTTAAGAAAGACATAGGAAGCCATGTCTTTCCTCAATCGCTTCTCAGGATTGTTGAAAAAGGGCGGATCAGACAGGAACTTTCGAAATTGGAGATCAAAAAGAAACGCCTGGAAGCGATGCAGGAAATTGTTGTGAATATTTCAAATAAGATCAATGAACCGCTGGATGAAATGAGCCGTATTATTGATTCGATTGAAGAAAAAGAAATACCGGAAAAAGCTGCAAAGTATCTCAAACTTATAAAAGATAATGTTACACGGATGCAGGCTAAATTGGAAAAACTCCGGAATCTTAAAGAAGATAAAACAGTGAAGTATATAAGAGACATAAAGATGATTGACTTATCGTAGCGAAGTGTGCCGTATGGGAAACCTCATAAAAAACTTATTAACGAAAGAAGATCTTGCTGCCATCGTATCAGCTATCGGTGAGGCGGAAAAGACAACAGCCGGAGAAATTCGCGTCAGCATTCGGCAGAAACGCCGCTGGCGGGAAAAAAAGCTTAACATCGAAGAGATAGCACGGCGAGAGTTCATTAAACTTGGAATGGCAAAGACCCGGGATAAAACGGGCGTCCTGATCTTTCTCCTGGTGGAAGAAAAAAAATTCTATATCTTTGCGGATGCAGGGATCCATACCAAAGTGAAAGAATCTACCTGGGATAAAATTGCAGAAGACATGTCTTCGCATTTTTCGAAAAAGAATTTTCAACAGGGAATAATCCATGGTATTCAGGAAGCCAGCGTCGTGCTTTCTCAATTTTTCCCGCAGGAAAGCAAACGATATAGACGAACTTCCGAATACTGTTCATGTATCTTAACCGGTATTTTTCAGAATCGGATACTATTCCTCTTAAGTAATGAAATCCGGGGCTGCGCCATCGCAGGCAGTCATATCGAAGCGGTTATGGGAATCTTACTTGCATTAATTTATTTATCGGCCGCACCGATAGTTTCATAAATGAAGACTATTCTCGACCGGACTAAATTCCAGGCAGGTGCGGCGTATCGGAAGATTTCTGCAGGTTGCTTTATCAATATTGTTAAAATATTATAGAAACGATCCGCTGCCGATTGAAACGAAAACCGGCAGGCATTCCATATTTCCGGCACATTTTAGCGATTCATCGTAATTCTTCTCGGTTTACCATTGTTGATACTCCGTGCACTTTTTCGTAAATTTCTATGTTATAGAGTTAATAATAGTATTAAGGAGAACGAAAAATGACAAATACATTAAAAACGGTTCTGTTGATGGCTTTGATGATGGGTGTCTTGCTGTTCATCGGGGATTGGCTGGGCGGAGAACAGGGCCTATGGATGGCCTTTATTTTTTCACTGCTTATGAATTTTGGAATGTACTGGTTTTCCAGCAAGATTGTTTTAATGAGCTATCATGCGAAAGAAGCAACGGAAGCAGATGCCCCGAAATTATTCGGTATTGTACGCAGGCTTGCATCACAGGCGCAATTGCCGATGCCTAAAGTATACATCGTTCCGGGCGATACGCCTAATGCATTCGCAACCGGAAGGAATCCGGAGCATGCTGTGGTTGCGGCAACAGAAGGAATTCTTCGTTTGCTTTCGGAGGACGAATTAGAGGGTGTTATTGCTCACGAACTTGCGCATGTAAAACACAGGGACATTCTTATCGCCACGCTTGTCGCTTCGATGGCAGGGACAATAACATTTGTTGCACGGATGGCTATGTATGCTTCGATATTCGGCGGCGGAAGCCGTGACCGAGAGGGTTCCAATCCGTTAGGCCAGATTCTTCTTATCGTTCTGGCTCCGGTAGCAGCGATGTTAATCCAGTTTGCTATTTCCACGTTCGCGGGAATTTGCCGCAGACGAAGGCGGAGCACAGATCAGTCAGCGGCCGTTGAGCCTTGCTAATGCATTGCGAAAACTTGAAAGCGGTGTCGAACAAATTCCGATGACGAATGCCGGTACATGCAACGGCACATATGTTTATCGTCAATCCATTGTTCGGCGGAGGAATAACGAAATTGTTTTCTACTCACCCGCCGACTGAAGAACGAATTGCACGCCTTGAGCAGATTGCAATGGGCGGAAATCGTTGAAAGGTTCCAATTGACACATTGCCTGGTTCATATCGAGTTCGTATTTCTGATTGTCTTTTCTTCGGGATAATTTCTAGTATCTAATGCAGATGATTCCATCGGAGTAGCCAGTACATCTGTGATTCAGGCTGCAATTGCATAGTATTGCCGATGAAGTTATCGATCAGTGCTAAACTGGATCTAAAAAGTCAGGTTGCTCTTTGGGTGGAAGGCGAAGGGCAGCGATCGTTAGCAGAGAATGCATTTATCGAAACGCTTCAGAAACGGAGCTATGCATCGGTATTAAGTACAGGAAAGACATCAGGAACAGACGCTTCATGTATTTCTACTTGGTACATGAAATCAAAGTCAGAGCAGTGGGTGAAAAATATTCTGAACGGAGTATTATTACCTCGCTCGAAGTACAAGACAATATTAGGAGTGGAACGTAAAGTCTATTTACTTGGTACTTTTCAACGCGAAGGAAAAGACAAAGCGCAGATATTTCCATCCGTTCAAATGCCCGTTCTGCAGGCGGACGAAGAGGAAAGTTTGATACAGCGGCTGCTGACGCCCTTGATTATTTTAAGCGGTGCTGTTCTTATTATTTTTTTATTATTTACGGTGCGAAGTTGAAACCGGTATCGGCAATCAATACACTTGCAGCGGTTCTGCTGCTCGGCTTTCAAGCATTTGCACAGACTTCGGATTCTCTTACTTCCGTGTCTTTGCTTGCATTGGGCGATGTGAATCTTGGACGCAAAGTAGGACAGGAAATTTTAAAAGGCAAAATGGATTATCCGTTTGAAAAGTTTGGCGGCGTTTTGAAACGGGCCGAAATTGTTATGGCGAATCTGGAATGTCCTGTAACAGATCAAAATGGCGAGACACAGAGCCCGAAGTCAAATGTCGTTTTTTGCGCACCCCCGGATGCAGCAGCAACCTTGCGGCGTGCCGGAATAACAGTCGTTTCAACTGCGAACAATCATGCATTTGATTACGGTATAAAGGGAATTCGGGAGACAATCAAGTTTTTAAATCAGGACAGTATCTGCTTTACAGGAACGGCTGCAGATTCCGGTAAAGAATTTATTCCTGTTATAATCGAACGCAGCAACATTAAATTCGGCATTCTTGCATATACACAGACTGTGAATTTTATCCGTGGAACCAGGAGCGGATTGATTTCCGTCTTTGATTCTGCACGAGCGGAGCGGGAAATTGGCGCCCTGAAAGCAAGCGTCGACTTCGTTCTTATAAGTTATCATGGAGGCGATGAATATCAAGATGTTTTAGGAAAATCCGCTGAGAGGGAAATTAAGCTCCTTGCAGATTTTGGCGCTGATGTTGTATTCGGACATCACCCGCATGTGCCGCAGGGAATTGAAATGTATCATGGATGCTTGATGTTTCACTCGCTTGGGAATGCTGTATTCAACCAGCCGCAGCGAGTTCTGGACACAGCGCTCGTTTGCAGCATTGGTCGGATTTGAAAAGAGGAACGAACAAAAAAGAATATCGTCTATAGAATTGATCCCATTTCGTCCCGGATTTCAACCCACAACCGATTTAAACGCGGATGATATAAAGAAATTGATGGATCGAATTCAAACATTATCAACAATCACTATTACTCATACAGAGCGAGGTTACTTTGTCGAAACATCTATTGCACCAGTATCTCATTAAAGTTTCAAATATTTATTCTTACTTTTTCTCTTCTCAGCTTCGTTTTCAGGATGCGGTTCTGATGATGCAACAAAACAATTAAGCGCTGAAGATCGGTATAGAATCGGGATGAATGCATTTAAGGATGAAGATTATCTGGCAGCCATCGAAGAATTCAAAGTCGTGTCGCTTCAATATCAGGGAAGCAAGGTCGCGGATTCTGCACAGTTCTATATGGCGGAGTGCCGGTACTTGCGCGAGGAATATATTCTCGCAGCTTTTGAGTATGATATTCTGATCCGTAATATGCCTTACAGTATATTTGTTTCTCGTTCACGTTTTGCGCGTGCAACCTGTTTCTTCGAACTCTCACCGGAATCTTATTTGGATCAAGATTACTCGCGGAAAGCAATTGATGAATACCAGGCATTTCTGGAATATCATCCCGCAGATACACTGGCACCGTTGGCAGAAAAGAGAATTGTCGAGTTAAATACAAAACTGGCAAAAAAAGATTATGAAAGCGGTATGACATACATGCATATGGAATATTACAAAGCGGCAACGTACTATTTCGATCTTGTTCTGGAAAAGTATCACGATACCCAATATGCTGAACCGGCATTGCTCAAGAAAGTTGAAGCGTTGACGAATAGAAAGAAGTATGCCGATGCTAAAGAAGCAGTGGATAAGTTTCTTGCAAAATATCCGACAAGCTCCTATGAAATCGGATGCCGAACAGATTAGTGCCGAGATTCGAAGCAAAAATCGTTGAAGAGAAAGCACAGAAACAAAAAAAGCTTGATCCGATCAAAGATACAAGCAAACAAGTCACCCCAATCGGGAAGTTAAGATGCAGCAACTGAGCAGTAAACCGGTCAAGGCATCACAGGTGGAGATGACGGAATTGGTCATTCCAAATGATACAAATCGTCTGGGAAATCTTCTCGGCGGACGATTGATGCATTGGATGGATATCGCTGCCGCTATTGCCGCATCACGGCATACGAATCGGGTGTGTGTAACGGCATCTGTGGACGGCCTGCACTTCCATCATCCGGTGAAGCAGGGTGAAGTCGTAATATTGCAGGCTTCGGTGAACAGGGTTTTTCGCACATCACTCGAAGTAGGAGTGCGTGTGACAAAAGAAAATCCATTGACCGGCGAACGGCAGCATACGAATACTGCATATCTTACATTTGTTGCAATCGACGACGAAGGCAAGCCTGTCCCTGCTCATCCCGTAAGACCGGTGACGAGTGCTGAAAAACGGCGTTACCGTGATGCAGCGCGGCGCAGACAGTCGAGGTTATCGCATCGATAGTGAGGTTGATTATTATTTCGTGGAAACACAAGACGTCCGAGTACTGTAGGCACTCCCGGCGACAGCGCTATTCGCTGTTATTCAGTTCTACGTCGTATTATTTTTTTGCTTGCTATTCGTACAGTCTCTGCTCAGACACATGAATCTGCATTCGGTGAAGTACGAACCTTTCCGCTGCCTGCAAAATTTGATAAGTGTTCAGTCGGTTTCAACCCCTCTTCAGAATGCAGCGATATTGGCTGCATGGTCGGCCCATCGGAATGAAATTCTTCTGGCAACTTTTAATTCTACCCTGTCCACAGTCGATTATAATTTGAGACGTACAGCAATCGAGTTTGATGATCTCGTCTGTAGCGGATTTCAATAATGACGGTTCGCCTGATCTTTTACTTTTGAATAGACAAGAGCGAATGATTGCATCTCGTGCTTAACATGCTGCGCGATACTCTTCTGATCGGGGATAAAATAAAACTCCCATTCGAACCCGAACGAATATTGATAGGTGATTATAATAATGACAAACGTCTCGATATATTGCTGTACGCACACAATACTCCCGGCATTCTCCCTCTTACAGGAAACGGGAAAGGGCGTTTTACGTTAGGGAAAATCATTGCCGAGGACAATGCGATTGGTGCAGCTGATTTTGCCCATATGAATAACGATAACCTGATTGATATAATAATATGGGATTGGGTGAAAAGCGAGCTTCATGTACTTTATGGCGTGGGGAAAGGAAGATTTATCGATCAAAGCGTTTTTCCTGTGCAGGGAGAGGTTGATATGCTTGCCGCAACTTCAATTGTTCGTGGGCACTCGCTGGATTTAGTTCTGAAAATGACGAAACCGTCCGGATTCCAAATCTGGGAAGGGAATGATTACGGCGATTTTCAGCTTAAGAACCGTATCGCGGTCGATGGGCGTATCACCGATTTTGGTCTTGCCGATATTAACAATGATAATTTAAATGATATCGTTTTTACCGTTAATCCTGCATCTTTGCAGGTCGCTCTCAATAATGACGGAGAGGCTTTTTCGGAGTGTGTCGAGTATGCTTGCGGCAGTGATCCGCAGAAAGTTATTGTCGCATCTTCTCA
This sequence comes from uncultured Bacteroidota bacterium, assembly GCA_963770945.1. Classification (GTDB taxonomy): domain Bacteria; phylum Bacteroidota; class Ignavibacteria; order UBA10030; family UBA10030; genus Fen-1298. The sequence goes on from CAVYRP010000005.1 coordinate 219,400, forward strand.
ATCGGGAAATCCGAATGATTGTATTGTATTTGATCGGGGTGCCGCGCAGTTTATCGTATTTAAAAATACTGAAAATCAGAATGGCTTTTCAGATTCACTTCTGGTAAGTACCGGTGTTGGTCCGGAAGAAATAGTTACAGATGATTTTAATCAGGATGGTGTTTCCGATATTGCACTTCTTAATGTACAAAGTAAATCTCTGTCGCTTTATTACGGGCAAAATAATTCTGCTCCGTCCGGACCCATCTTTTATTCGTTGACTGAGAAACCGAAACATATTGCATTTCATTCGTCTACGGATACAACTTTGCGGTTCATACTTTCTTTTCCACAGTCGAATCAGATATCATATTTAGTAATTGATTCCGCCAACAATTCGGTATCGAATGCATTCATCGGCAACGAAGGCGATGCCCAAATTGTAGATGTAACCCGGAATAACCGGCACCAGGCAGAATTTGTTACATGGAATAAAAAAGGTCGCTGAAGGAAACTCTCTCAGTTTCTATGAACAGCTTGGTCCGATCACATTCATCGAACGTTCATTTCGTCTTTCGCTGCCGGACTATTTATTGGGAGCTTCAACTGCCGATCTCAACAGCGATGGAATCAAGGATATTGTATATATCTATCGGGCCGGTGAAACCTCAAAAGTGGGACTGGGAATTGCTTTCGGTGATTCTGTATACTCGATGAAACAGCGTTTCATTTCAAAAGAATTATCACTTACCGCAGCAAAACAAGTATTCATCTGGCTCGCTGATTTTGACCGCGACGGGTTTCCGGATTTGCTTATTCATGGAATACCGGATGGAAGTTTTTCGGTGGCCGGCGGAAAAGGAGAGGGCTATTTCAATGATCCTCAAAATATTGCCGACAGTCTTTCGGTGTCGGATCGTTCCGAGGTTCAAATAGTCGACGTGGACGGCGACGGCCTTTTGGATATTGTTGTCGGGTCCCAGCGTCTCGGATGCGTGTTTTGGCTCCGTAATGAAGGCGATTGCAGCTTTAGCAGGAAAGAAATACTATTTGTTGAAAAAGGATTAAGCCGGTTTGTCGTTACCGATATTGATGCCGACGGTATAAAAGACCTAGCGGTAACGCTGCCCAGGAGAGGATTTTTGAAATTGATCAATGGAAAACTCCTGACTCCGCAAATTGAGACAGGTGAACGATGAAGATCCAAAGGATTGCCGGATGAATAATTCATGGCGGCGCTGTCATATGAGAATTCCTTATTGTGCTTTCATCAGTTCTATAGTTATTCCGTTTCTTTTTACTGTGTCTAATCGGGCCCAGGCGCAAGATATGTACATTTCTCAAAAAATGAGTAATGAACAATTGCTTCAACACTACCGTTCACTGAAGAATCCATCAAAACAGAGAGCGTTTTCGACTGAACCTGCCGGCGGCAAATGCGGTTTTGGAATCAATGCCGCATTGCATAATCAATGGAGTAATTTTACAGCACTCCAAAAAATAGAAATTATGGCGCTTATGGCGGCTCCGCCATATCAAAAGGATCGATTTATCGGCAAGTTTCATATTTACTATGACACTACCGGTGCTAACGAGCCGGCGCTTTTAGATGCTTCGAATCAAAGGATCTCAAATACGGCAGAGGAGTATATCGATTCACTGGGAAAAATATTCAATGATGTCTATCAGATTGAAATCGGACAGCTAATGTATGATGAACCGCCTTTTGAGTCCGGTGAAACGCATTACAGGATATTCGTTTCCGACATGCGCAATTATTCTCCAGGTACATACGGATCCACTTTTTGGGATCAAAATATCCCTCCATTGAATTCTGACGGTTCTGCCCCTCGATATCCGTGTTTCATAGAACTGCACAATGATTTCAGCGGATTACGTACGAAAGGGATGAACGCATTAAAAGTGACGGCCGCACATGAATTCCATCATGTGATTCAGGTCGGTTCCTATGGTTTTCATGATGACGAGTTATATGTCCATGAATTAACATCAACATGGATGGAAGATGTCGTCTATACCGATGTAAATGACTATTATAATTATCTACAGGAATATTTTGACTTTTTTTCAAACGGAATTTCGTTCAATTATTATGATTCTTTTCACGGCGGTTATGAGCGATGCATCCTGGCGCATTATCTTGCAAAGCGGTTTAATCAGGATATAATGCGCAATGTCTGGGATGGAATGAAAACATTGTCATTTTTTAAGAGTACAAATACTGCGCTGGTGAATTACGGATCGGATTTAAAATCTGCATTTTCGGAATTTACTTTTTGGAACTATTTTACATCAGATCGCAGTGATACAGCGAAGTATTATTCTGAAGGAAACCATTATCCCCGGTTTCGGCCTTTTCAACAAAAAACATATCATAACTTTCCAGATTCTGTAGGCGGTGATGTGTACCCGCTTTCCTCTTCTATGTTTGAATTCGATTTACCATCCGACACAATTACAGTAATGATCAGTAATGTGGAAATCGATGCAGCAGAACAAAAAGACGGTTTAACGAGAAGAGTGGATATCAAATTCTCTTCCAATGTCCCGTCACTCCCGTATCAAGAATTCAACAATGGATTAACGGCTAAGGTTATTGTTGCAGACACATCTCTTTGGTATTCTTCATTTTCTCAAGGCGTACGCCGCGACACCGTCGTCAATCCCGTGCGATTTGCTGTCAGTTCAAATGCGTCCCCTAATCCATTCCGGTTGACAGATTCACAAAGGCTTCTTCTTCCGATTCAGGATAATTCTGCAAAGACTGCGGATGTGTATATCTATAGCTCATCTTTAAGCCTAGCATATTCGAAACCGCTGCCTGTTTCAATTGCGGGTCCTAATAGAGTCATCATTTTACAATCGTCGGAGTTAAAATCGTGTCTTTCATCCGGCATCTATTTTGTTATTGCAAAAACAAAAAATAGCGAATATCGCTGGAAGGTAGCGGTCATTCGATGAACCATGTTTCTATTACAGCATCCGGGATCGCTAAGAGTTTTAATCACCGTAATATATTCCGGAACATATCATTCCTGCTCTCATCATCCTCATCGCTGGCAATCACCGGAAAGAACGGCGCAGGCAAATCCACTCTTTCAAAAATTATCGCCGGCCTGATGAGTACTACGCAAGGTTCGATTGCCTATACATTGAATAATAAAAGCATCGACATAGAAGCATTCAAGCATTGTATCGGATTTGTATCGCCCTATTTAAATTTTTATGGCGAGTTCACAGCGCTGGAGAACCTTCAAATTCTTTCCCGTATTCGTACAACGGCACGGGAAAGTGAAAGCAGGATGAAAGAAGTGCTCAGCCTTGCCGGTTTGTGGGAGCGCAGGGATGATTTTATAGATACTTTTTCTTCCGGAATGAAACAGCGGTTGAAATATGCTTTCGCACTTTTACATGAACCTGCTGTATTGATTCTTGATGAGCCGACAAGTAATATGGATGATGAAGGGATTGAATTCGTACGGAAGATAGTAAGTCTGCAGAAAAGAAAGGGTGTTCTGATAATTGCTACTAATAAAAAAAATGAAGCGGGCTTGTGTGATCAGGAAATCCATTTAGAATAAATGAGAACTAAATGAGTCATCGGCTTTATTCATCTGAACACTAAATATGAATTCTCTCTTATGCATATGGGCGGTGGCAGTTAAAGATGTGCGTTCGGAATTACGCGTACGATATGCACTAAATGCGCTTTTAATGTTTATTGTAACATCGGTTGCGGCTCTCGTAATCGCACTCGGGGACAGTGAATTGAATCCTGAGATACTGTCTGCAATGTTCTGGATTGTTATTTTATTTTCTGCAATGTCCGGGTTATCCAGAATATTTGTAAGCGAAGAAGAACGGGGAACAACGCTGGTGCTTCAGCTTGTTGCTTCACCTTCTGCAGTATATTTTGGTAAGTTGATATTCAATTGCAGTTTAACGCTTGTTCTTTCTTCAGCAGTTACTTTATTGTATGTAATCGCTTTTCCGGCCTTTATCATCCGTTCAGGTACGGTTTTCCTCTGCACCGTTTTCTTAGGAAGCCTCGGATTTGCATCCGCATCGACAATGATTGCCGCTATTATTGCCACGTCGCTGTCGAACCGCGGTCGCCGTCGGTGGCGAGTCGAGGCCCGCGCGCTTCCTTGATCGCGGATGAAGGTTCCGACGGCGTGGTGTACTGTTCGCGGAAGCGCGCGTCGGCGATGGCGTCGCGGAACGGGCGCTGGCCGAGTTTCTCGACGTACCACGCGGGCCGGGGCAACGAGTCGGTGATCGTCGTCGGCAGGGTCATCGATCGGTCGTCTTCGACATCGTCTTGTGATCGCGTAGTTGGACGCGTGCGGGCCGGCCGAGGGATCCGGCGTCTTCGGTGAAAGGTCGCGGCTTACAGTGTAACCCTCCGGGAGTTACTCAGGCATATCGGCGAATCTCGGCTACGTCCGGGTCTCGGGGCGATGGACCACCCAGGAATTGGCGCCGGACCGACTGATGGCGAAAGGACCGCACAGGTCACCGGCTACAACCGGCGCCGAAGTCGAAGGCGGACTGGCTGATCAGGAAGGGCATCACCTTCGGCGAGACGCCGAAGGCCGTCTGCCAGGCCGCCGATTTCGTGTTCGTGATGGTGACCAACTCGGCGTCCCTCGAAGCCGTGGCCAACGGCCCCGACGGCCTGCTCGCCGGCCTCGCGCCGGGCAAAGTGATCATCGACATGAGCACGGTCAGCCCGGCGGTCGAGCAAGGCGCTGGCCGCCAGGGTCCGCGAGAAGGGCGCCGACATGGTCGATGCCCCGGTCTCCGGCAGCATCGTCACGCTGCAGCAGGGCAAGCTCTCGGTCATGGTCGGCGGAACCACAGCCACGTTCGACGAAATCAAGCCGATTCTGGACGACGTCGGCCCGAAGGTGACGCACGTCGGCGACAACGGCCTCGCGCTCGTGATGAAGAAATCGCGAGCAACCTGAGCCTCTGCGTCCAGATGCTCGCCTTCTCCGAAGGCGTGCTGCTCGCCGAGAAGAGCGGGATTTCGCGCGCGACCGCCGTCGACGTGCTGACGCACAGCGCCATTGCGTCGCCGATGGTCGTCTACCGCGGTCCGTTCGTGCTGGAGATGCCCGCGGAGGCGTGGTTCAACGTCAACATGATGCAGAAGGACATGATGCTGGCGCTGGAGCTCGGCCGGCAGGTGGACGTCCCGCTGCCGACCACCGCGGTGGCGAACGAATACCTGACGGCGGCACGCGCCATGGGGCTGGTCGAGGACTTCGCCACCGTGTTCAAAGTCCTCGCGAGCCTGTCCGGCGTCAAGCCGTAGCGCGGACGGTCAGTTGCCGAGGCGGGCGCGCGCCGTCTTCACGCGTGAGGACTCCTGCTCGCTCTCGGTCCACGCCAGCACGACTTCGTCGCGCACCAGGGCCATCCCGCGGATAGCGCGTGCCGGACTGATTCGCCACCGTGACAGCCGCCGAGCGCACGCCGTTCGGCTGGACGCGCCGGATCTGGAACTGCGGCGTCTGCGCGGCCGACTCCACCCACCCGACGATCGCGGCTCCGCTCGCCTCGAGCGCCACGACCACCCGGCCGAGCGACTCCTTGTCGTCAGCTCGCGCCGGCGCGCCGAACGTCTTGCCGCCATCGTGCGAAAACGCCAGGTATGACCGGTTCATCTCGTTCGGTGCGGTGAACCAGGCGACGACGACGTCCTTGCCGCGGGCCGCGATGGCGGGACCGTTCACGGGACAGCCTTCGATCTTGAGAGTTGTCGCGGTGGACGGGCACGGGCATCGTCCAGCGGCCGGCGGCCAGACGAGTGACGTAGATGTCCCGGATTTCGCCGGCGCTGCGGTTGCGGATCGCCGCCGGGACCGTCGGCGGCCAGCGCGACGGCCGTCGGGCGGCGACGCTGGCGAGCGCGGCGTGGATCATCATGTCGGACGGCTGCGCTTGTGCGCGCTGTCGTACATCGCCGCGCGCAGCTGCATGTCGCCTTCCTCGCCGTGCGTCGCCCGGCCGTCCAGCCAGACGAGGCCCAGGCCGCCGCCGGCCGTCGGAAACAGGGAGGCGAACCCGTGCTGCGCGATCGACTTGTCGCGATTCGGCGCGACCGGCGGCGACCAGGTACGTCCGTCGGCCGACCAGGCGAGCCTGGGATCGTATGCCTCGGGATCGGCCAGTTCTCCTCCATCCAGTGCGCGGCCAGCGTGCCGTCGGGCAGCGCGCGCACCGACGGCACGTCGGCGGAGTTGACCATCGGTGATCGCTCGATACGACCACGCGCGCCTCGGACCAGCCGGTCGCGGTCCGCTCGGCGAACTTGAGGGCGGACTGCTTGCCGGACCGTTCGATCCAGCTGAGGCTCGCGCGGTCGCCTTCGACTGTGAGCTGCGGCGCCGAGCTGTTGGCGCCCGCGGGCGAGGCCACGGGCTCGACCGCGAGGGGTCGTTCGTCGGCGGTCAGCAGCACGCACAACGCAAGGGTGGTGCAGACGCCTGCAGCAAGTGTTCGCATCTTCGACATCGTCGCTCTCTCCCCAGTCTCCTGCTGTTACGTCGAGTATGCCACCCTACGCCCTGAGCCGCGCCAGAAGATCGGTGAGGTCCGGAGGAACGGGCGCTTCGAACCGCAGGAGTTCGCCGCTCGCCGGATGCTCGAAGGCGAGCCGGTAGGCGTGAAGGGCCTGCCGTTCGAACGAAATCGGCCGGAGCTCGTCGGGGCCGTACCTGCACCGCCGCTCCCCCACGAGCGTATGGCCGCGCAGGCGGGCCTGAATCCTGATCTGGTTGCGCTTGCCGGTTTCCAGGCGGACCTCGACCAGCGAGGCGGCGCCGAACGATTCGAGCACGCGGTAGTGGCTCACGGCGTCCATGCCCTTGGGATCGCGCGGGTGCGTCTCTTTCTGGATCGGCACCCGCTCGTCCCAGACGAGCCGGTCCCGCCACGTGCCGGCGGACGGCTCGGGCCGGCCGTACACGACGGCCCAGTAGACACGCTCGACCGCATGGCGCTTGAACTGCCCCTTCAGACGGCCTTGCGCGGACGCCTCCTTGGCGAACACCACCAGCCCCGACGTGTCGCGATCGATCCGGTGAACGACGAGCGGCCGGCGCTTGCCGTGGGGACGCAGATGCTCCACCACCTGGTCGTAGATCGACGGCGCCCCGCCGCGCCGCTCCAGCGGGACGGCCAGCAGGCCTGCCGGCTTGTCGAGCACGATGAGCACATCGTCTTCGTAGACGATGCGGAGATCGCCCGACTGTCTCGGACCGCGCCCGCGTGCGCGCGCGCTGCCGGGACGGTCCATCCAGACGCGGATGAGATCACCCGCGGCAAGACGCGTCGACGCGGCGTCTTTGGGGGCCTCGACGGCGTTGACGAAGACCTTGCCACGATCGAGGGCCACCGACGCGCGCCTCCGCGACCCCAGGCGTTCCGGGTCCGCGAGAAACTTATCGAGCCTCAGGCCCTGCTCAGCGGTACTGACGGTCCATTCCATCTGTTAGAATTCCGCGCGGGTGCTCATTCTCAAACGCGCCGCGGCGATCGTGTTCCTCGCCGTCGCCATTCCTTACGCGCTCGCGCCAGTTTACCGGTTTCCTTCCCCGCGCACCTTCGGCGGCCCGGCGCTCTGGAATCCGTACGCGCACCTCGCCGGATCGTGGCAGCGGGCCAACCTGCACGCGCACGGGCACGCGTGGAGCGGCCTCACCAACGGCACGCATACCGACGACGAAGTGGTGGCGGCGTACCGGCAGCGCGGCTACTCGGTCGCCGGTGTGTCGGACTATCACTGGATCGCCGCGCAGCACGGCGTGCCGACGATGCCGTTGTACGAGCACGGCTACAACATCAGCAAGGAACACCAGCTGGCCATCGGCGCTGAACGGGTCGAGTGGCTCGACTTCCCGCTGTGGACCTGGATCAACCAGAAGCAGTACATCCTCAACCGCGTCGCCTCGACGTCGGCGCTCGTCGCGATCAACCATCCGGGGAACCGCCTACAGCGAAGGCGATCTGCACCGCCTGACGGGTTATCACCTGATGGAGGTGATCAACGGACCGTTCGGGTTCGAGGACTTGTGGGATGCGGCGCTGTCGAGCGGTCATCCGATCTGGGCGCTCGCCAACGACGACATCCACGATCTCACGAACGTCCGGCGGCTGGCTATCGCCTGGAACATGATCGACGCGCCGTCGGCCAGCGATCCGGACATCATCGCCGCGCTGAAGGTCGGCCTGGGTGTACGCGATCTCGCTGGTGGGCAAGACGGCCGACGCCGCGCTCGCCGCCGTGCGCGTGCACGAGTCGGAGCTGACGGTATCCTCCTCGGGCGTGCCCGCCACCTACGTGTTCATCGGGCAGGACGGTACCGTGCTGCAGACATCCGATCAGGTCATGCAGGCGACGTATTCCATCAAGCCGGACGACACCTACATCCGCACCGCTCATCCGCACCCCCAACATGGTGATGTACCTGAACCCTGTCCTTCGCTACGATGGCACGAGCCTGCCGGCTCCGCAGGCGGTCGTGAACGAGCCGCTCACGTGGGTCTCGCACGTGCTCGTCGTCCTGCTGTGCCTCACGGTGCCGCCTCTCATGTGGAGACGCCGCAGGGCGCTGCCCGCGCTGGCCGCCGTGCTCATCGCCGCCGAGTTCGCCGCTCCGGCGCCGGCCCTGGCGCAGACCCCGGCACCGCCCGAACACCACACCACGTCCGAAACCACCCTCTCGCTGCAGATGCTGCGCGACCTGCCGGCCAGCAACAACCTCTTCTCGCTGCGCTCGAGACGGTCGCGAATCCCAATGTGATCAGCGATTGGTTCTACGGCGGCGGCCTGAATATGGGGCGCGCCGGACGCGTCGGCGCGTTCCTGAACTCGTGGACCCAGACGCAGTACCGCGTCGGCGACGTGAACATCACCGCGCCCGATGGCAGCGGGGCGCCGTTCCTGTTCCCGACGCTCCCATTGTGGGAGCGCGTGAGCGTCTCGACCGCCTTCATGCCGGCCGGCTTCAGTGCGCCCGGCCTGGGTGTCTCGCTCGAGCCCATGCAGCCCACCACGGCGTGGACGCGCGTGGTGGATGCCTCGCTTGCGGGATCCGGCCTGGTGGCGGGGCCGTCCGCCGGAGCGCCCGCGCCCGCCATCTCCACGTTGACCGACTGGCGGCATGTCAGCTTTCTGGGCAGCGGCCCGCTGGTGCCGGGCCGGCTCGGTCTGGTCACCGCGGTCGAGTGGAACGATGCCTCGCAGGTCGAACGGGCCGGGGTTACGCAGGCCAGCGGACGGGCAGCCTCGGTATTTGCGAACGTGGTGCTCGCGCTCAACCCCAGGGATGAGATTCACACCGTCGCCTGGTTCCAGCGGACGCAGGCGCCGTTCGTCCCCGCCCTGTCAGCGCCGCTGGCGGCGCCGTCGACCGCCATCGACGAGCAGACCTTCACCCACCTGCAGTCGACCTGGCAGCGCGTCGAGCAGGGATTGCTCTGGCGGCTGTTTGGCGCGTATTCGCAGCGAACGAGCACCCGCAGCGCGAGCCTGCTGACGGGCACGCCCCTGGTGATCGAACGGCTGACCGACGGCCCGGCGCCGCTGCTCGCCGCGTCGGGCGATTGGAGCGATCGCCGGTGGTCGGCCGGGCTGCGCGCCGCCCCCGCGACGCCACCGCCCGGCGGCGTCACGCACGCCCTGCAGTTCGGGGCGGACATCTCGGGCGGTGCCTCGCGCGGCGGCGGCCGTTTGCCGGATCGATTGGCGAACTCGTCGACGGCGCGCGCGCCCGGATGTGGACGTACACGAGCGCGGGGACGGACGCCCAGCGCCACGAGACGACGTTCTCGGCCTATCTCTCCGACCG